>CAWGAW010000001.1:0-29211 GCA_963820675.1 Candidatus Bathyarchaeota archaeon
GAAGAAGCAGTTCTCGCCCGTGGGTGAAAAGAGTGACGCCGGTTTATGTGAGGGACGCTTTAGGCGCCCAGTAATGCGACATGGTTCATCAGCACGTAGCCGATGAGCGATGCTGCAAGGAAGCAGACGAACAGGAGAAGCCGGTCGTGTTCATGGGGCGGTTCGTATTCTTCGTGTTTTCTTCGGAGCCTCATTCTCGAAACCTTCATCAGTACCTCGCTGCTTTAGGGGGAAAGGTTTTATGAAGGCGGAGTCTGTATTCTGAATCCGAGTGATACAGGGGCCGTTAGTCTAGCTGGCTAGGACGTCGCCCTCACGCGGCGAAGATCACCGGTTCGAATCCGGTACGGCCCACCATGCTGCATTTTTTGGGGGTTTTGGCGTTTTTTTGTTGTACGGTTCCATGAAAAGGTTTATTAAATGTCAAGATTTGAGATAGAGCGATAAGCCACCTAGAAGGTCCAAAAGTGGAAAAAAACCCAGACCAAGAAGAAACATCCATCTGCGCAAATTGCGGCGAAGAATTCCAGCAACCCCTCCTAGCGGAACTCCACTCGGGAAGCATCATCGAAGAGTACTACGCCTGCCCCCGATGCCTCACGAAAGTCGGCGAAGTCGACCATGAGAGGCGAACCGCGGCTGAGGAAACTGAGGAGGAAGAAATACCCGTCGAACCCGAGACGCTGCGGAAGTGAAGGTTGAGGAAGCACAGCAAGGCTGCGCCTACTATTTGGGCTACTTGAAGAAACGCGAGAAAGGCTCACCCATCCCCGAAGGCTGCTTCACGTGCCCCAAGATGATCGAATGCGCTTAGCGGCACGGATCCCAGCCTGAACTCTCCGCCCTTTTCTGCAGAGAAATTGCGCTCTTAACGGATTTACGTGGGTTTCTATTAGGGGTCTGTCCGTTTCTCAATTCGTCATCTTTCCCAATCAGACTGGGACGGCGACATCATCCCCTCTACATAATCAGCCATCCCAGTCAGATAAAGGTGTGCTAAGATGATTAAACAGAAATTAGAAGTAATAAGCACACCCCCCCAAAGAACGGGAAAGATGAACATTGCGAACACCATGCTCTGGATGATGAAAAACGCCTATGAAAAAACAACCATTAAGAAAATAGGAAAACTGCTCCGACACTTGGAACGAAACTGCAACACAAGCAACCCCGAAGAAGTAAAACTCTACATAGCCAAAAAAGAATGTTCAAACGGTCATAAACAAAACCTAATCGAGGCGTACGCTTGTTTCATTCACTCAATGGGGTTGACATGGGAACAGCCATTCTATCAAAGATACAGCAAGAAACGGAAGGCACCCAAAGAAGCGCTCATAGACTTCTTAATCAATCATGCAAGAATCGAAATGGCATTAAAACTATCCATAAGCAAAGACTTAGGACAACGCCCAAAGGAACTGACATGGCTGACCCTCAAAGACATCGACCTATCAACTGGAAACGTATCAATCACAGGAGCAAAACACACAATCGGAAGAGAAGGGCAACTCAAAACAAAATCATTGGAACTCTTAAGAATAGAAATCAAAAGGAAAAATCTAACGGCAAACAGCCACATCTACAACGGAACATCAGACAATTTAGGCAACAATTACAGGCACTACCGAAACCGCATAGCAGACGAATACGAAATGCCAGAACTGAAGCAAATCCAACTCTACGATTTTAGGCGTTTCAAAGCATCCAAAACCTATCACCTAACCAACAACCTACTCTTAGTGAAACAACTCTTAGGGCACAAACACGTAGAACAAACAGAACACTACATCAGTCTATTCGATGAAAAATCAATAACATGGATACCCGTAATAGCTCACAACCAAGAAGAAATCGAACAAGCAATCAAAGATGATTGCATTCTTGTTTGTCAATCAGATGGAATAACATACTTCAAGAAGCCAGCCTAATCAACTGCTTCTCATTTTTGTCTCGCTCGGCGTCGCTTTGCTCCGCCTCGCACGTTCCAGACGAAACCTCGCAAAAGCCAAACGTTACGCAAAACGGGAGAAAAGACTAATAAGGTTCTCCCGCGTTTGAGAAAACGAATACTTTTCACGCATCCGAACTATTAGTAGTCATATTCTACCCGCGTTACAAGCGAAATCGCGCCGAGCATTGAGCAAGACCAAAAAGAGCCAATCGGACTGCTTCTATGGTCTCTTAACACAACAACCATCAATTGCCACTCAAGAAAATTGTTAGTCAAGAAATTTTGACTTGAAATATTTCCGTCAGTCAAGAAAGCTTTACAAAAATCCTTAAATTACATACGACAGCCAAATTACTATTGGGAACAAACATGAGCAAGCATTCATCTTCAATAGATGTTTGCATTTTGTTGAGCGTTCTTTCTCTGTTCTTGTTATTGGTTGCTTTCTTGACGGTGTTTATTGTGCCAGCTCATGCTCAAGCATATAGCTACGTAGCCAAATTCCGAGCGCCACCCTTTGCCTTAGGATTAGGTATAGACAAGAAAGGATATGTTTACAGTGCCAGCTATAATTTGGGACCAACAACCGATATTAATATGTCTGGGGTTGCGAAATATGATGGAAATGGAAATCTCATCGCAAGTTGGGGTAGCTTAGGCTCAGACAATAATCAATTCAATGTCTCTACCGATGTGGCTGTCGACAGTTTAGGAAATATATACGTTGCCGATGTGTTTAATCTTCGGATTGTAAAATTCGATAGCAACGGCAACTTTATTTCCAAATGGGGATTATTCGCTCAAGATGGACAGTTTAACTTTTCTAACCCATCCAGTGGCTATCAAGTTAAACTTGCTTTCATTGCAATTGACGATTCAGGAAGTGTCTACGTCACAGAATGGTGGAACCATTGCGTTGACAAGTTTGATGGTAATGGCAATTTAATAACAAGGTGGTCAGTTAATGTCACGACAAATGACGAAATCGCCTATCCTTATGGTATAGCTGTTGATTCCTTTGGGAATGTTTTTGTATCCGCGCAAACTGGGTTGCTTAATTCTGTGGTTGGAAATGTTGAAAAATTCGATGGCAATGGTCACCTCATTAAGTCATGGCACCTTGCTGGCAACGAAACATTCCGAGGCAATGGTATAACCACGGACACACAAGGTAACATTTACCTTGCCGATGTGATTTCAAAGAGTATTTACGTGTTTGATGGCAATGGCACCTTCATAACAAAGTGGAAAATTATTGACTTAAACTATTCAACAGTTGATACGCCAATTGATGTTGTCGTAGATACCTCAGGCAATGTATATGTGAGTGGCTTCTTAGTGCAAAATGGGTCTTTTTATGGAATTTTAGAGTTCTCTAATTCTCAGCAAATCCCAGAATTTTCTGAAAACATCTCGCTCGGAGTAATAGGTACAGTGATGCTCATTGCCTTTGTGATTGTTAAATCGAAAAAATGTGCTAATGGAGGTCTCTACAGTTGAATTTCCTCGCTTTCCTCTAAATCCTCTGCGGAAACAAAACCAATCTCTACATGACCTAAAACTCTGAAAAGACTGCTCACAAATTGGCAAACGGTGACAAGCTCAGGATAGCCAAAACCATCCTTGAACCCAAACATACCCACACTATAAACACACATAACATTAACGATCCAACGAGTGCCAGAAAGAGCTGATTTTTTCTGGGTTAGATTTTAATAATTTTTTTTAGGCGGTTTATTGAGTGGTTTGTTTGGTTAGAGGCGGGATTGATTTGATTGGACTATAACGGGTGGATTTATGTTGTTTGGGCAAGACGTAATTCCAAACTTTTCTTTTATCCCCATTTTTGGCCATGATTGCATGTGTTGATATGTCTTTTCTCAACTTCTGAACTTGTTTGCATTTAGTAAATTTAGTATATATTTTTTTTCGCATTATTAGCAGTCATAAGTAACATAACAGTTGCGCATGAGCTATCCAAAACTCCATTGTATTTTTAGATTTGATGTAAAATGCTTTCTCCCTAATTAGGGAAATCTATTTGAATAATGCAATTTTGAAAGCTGTCTCATCGTTGTTACTCAGCTAAGCGCGCGCTACGGAATGACAAGGAAAAAAGAGGGCAAAAAGTTGACTTAACCAGCCAACTCTGACTTATTGCCTAGGTGTTTGAGTTACCATTGGAAGGACTTGGCTAACTTGAACTACAACGGTTCCTGCGATTCGGTCAGTGTATTTCTGTCGTTTGTCACCGGGCGTGAAGATGCCAACCAGCCAATCCAGCAGAACCAATGGCGGAATAATCTTGCTGATGTTTCGCACAAACAACTGGTTTATCGTGGGTTTGCCGCCACTAACAGTTTGCACTTTTAAGCCGAGAATTCTCTTGCCAAGCGTTGCATTCCAAGCAGACTCCAAGACGACCGAATAAATCACCCAGATTATGCCCCATCCGAATAGGAACACGAAATAGTATAGAAAGCCAACGGCGAGAAAAAGCAGACCACCAGTGAGAACTATAGCAACGAACAGGAAAGTCCAGAGAATCCACGAAATGACACCAATGATAACGCCGTCTATGATGCTGGCAATCAACCTCAGAACCCAATGACCAAAGTCTATCTGCATGCTCTGTCCAGTACTCGTCATCTTACTCAACTCCAAAAAAACTACACGAATTGTGCACATACGAATACTTAACTGTTTTCCACGCGCCTCTTCACGCAAGTCTCGGCGTCGTTTCGCTCCGTCTCATAAGTTTCAGCAGACGCGATGAATGCTTATCTGGTATCAGTAGATGCTAGGCAGCGCGCGTTAGCTAAAGTGAGAATACTTAAATCTATATTATTCCAACGACAAACTAATTACCTTTAGAAACTGAGGATGTCCGAACAATGACAGAAGGAAGCACTGGCTCCCCAGGGAAGCCTCGCATACAAACCCTTTCTGACCTAATCTTCGGCTTAGCCCTTTCCATAGGCGCTTTGACGTTAATAGGTCAAAAGCCGAGCGATTTTCAGGGATTAGTCCTGTCCATTCTGTTCTTCGGTTTCAGTTTCCTAATACTAATCAACATTTGGCGATCCTACACGCAAACCATGTCTTTGTTGCCTGTTGAAACGGCTAAGCTGATAAATCTTAACATTCTGCTGCTCTTCTTGGTTTCCATCGAACCTTACCTTTTCAACCAGCTTCTCTCGTCCAGCTTGGTAATGGTTCAGAATGTTTCAATACTTTACGCTTTCGACCTGGGAGGATTAACCACGATTCAGACCTTCTTCACTACTTCTCTCATAAGCGAGAAAAAGAAAAACACTCCCGAACAACTGCTTCGCGCATACAAACTTCGAAGGAATCTCCAACTGATAATCGCAGTAATCTTCTTTGTCTCAGCCATACCTATCTTCTGGTCTTGGATGGTAGAATTAGACAACATCACAACCATACCTCTAAGGTTAATCTTTTGGTTCATCGCCTTTTTCTTGTCATTACTCGGATACCGGTGGATAGAACCAAAAATTGGAAAACGAATTAGCGACCCAACATGACGCGCGCTTGCTTTTGTTTCTCTCAGAGGGAGTAAATAACAGTAATACCCCTTTCTTCCTTCATTCCAAGGTTGTGCTTAGCCAGTATTGGTGCTATACAGTCTACTTCATCTTCGCCCATTGTTCGTTCAAAACAATACCGCTGTCAGATTTTCTTAGAGTGCAAGTTCATAAACCAAAGTGATTGTATCTCGGCAATAACACAAACCTGCACTTTACCACTTGCAACGCTCGCCCAGCGCCCTTGCCTGCCGTCGGCTGTCATAAACCCGAGTTTCGGGGAGGAATTTTGTTGCGGGAACCCAATACCCCTGCAGGACCCCAGAGAGCCCTTCGGGCATGGAACATGAAGGAGTCTCACCACACTAAAAGCACATAAGCTAGTCTCGACGTTGCTTGCACTCCGCCTCGCAAGTTCCACACTAAGATAGCGCTTTCACCGGGAGTAAATGGTCAGATAATTCTTGCTCTCCACCGCTCGAAGCCCCGTTTTCCCTATGAAATCTCGGACACATTGAACGCAAAACTTCGTGGTTGAATTCTTTCTAACTGTTAGACTGTAGCCTTCACTCAGGTAATCAGCCACGCTTATCATGGTCGATATGCCTGAGCATTTGAATCGGCCGACTGAAAAAGTTCTGTACAAAGCCATTATTTCAACGAAGTTCGAGACTCTCGCACCACAAGCATACAAACGTGTGTTTGCTTTTATACAATTGTGGTTGTCATCAATCAATCACATTGGGTCGCATGTTCCTGACGAAACTGCGCAAGCCACCGAAACCTTGTGCTAAACAACAAATACATAAACAGTGTGTGTTAAGCATCAGAAAACATTATATACGTAACCTCGGAATCCACCATTCTGCAGAGGTTTTTGTTGTATGGTTGATCAAATTATTGTTGGAACCCTCACATGGTTTCATATAGTTTCTGTAATAGGATGGTCAGGAGCAGCTCTCACCTTTTTGGTTGCAATCAGACCTTCGGTTGCAAAATTTACTCCTCAAGCAAACAGTGAATTTTTGCTCAAGGTCTTCCCGAGGTTTGTAAAATCAGTTCAAGTGTTTACCGTTCTCACCATTGTGTTTGGACCACTTGTGGCCTACACAATGTCTGATGGCCCACCTAACGTCTTTGACCTTAAGTCGCCTTGGTCTATATTCGTAACCATCGGTGCCTCCTTCGGAATTGCGGCGTTTTTTGTCGTTTTCCTCCTTCTGACTCCGACTGCAAAGAAACTAGGGCGTATAGTACAGCAAATGCAGCAAAACCCTCAACAGCCCCCACCCCCAGGTTTGCGCGCATTGCAGAAACGCCTCGCAATTATCCCACCCTTAGGTGTGTCGCTCTTACTTTTGGCAGAGGTATTCATGGTAGCAGCTGCGCAATTCTAGCGCGTGCTTTTACATGTCTGTACATGTCTGCGTCTATTGAGCGTTTCAAAAAGCAGAACGTAAGTCTTTCAGGTTACCGCGTCCAAAATTGAATTCAAGGTCGACCTTATAGCTTGAACTAGTCGAGAATGGAGCTTCTCATCGCGGATTCTTTTTGATGTGACCCCGTCAAACTCCACCGACTTTTCCTCGTAAGAGTAAGCGTTAACGTAAGTAAGCTTGAATCTCGGGGCGTAAATTACAACTCTCTCGCTAACTTCAAAAATCTCACTAACGATGCGGCTCAGATTTTCAGGTCGGTGAACCAGTCTTTTCCTAACAAATTCAACATCGGCGCTCGAATTGATTTCCTTAATTCCGTACTTCTTTATCGTCTCTTCAGGGTTCTTCTCCGAAGGCGCTGAAGGCAACGTTTCCAGACTTGCGTCTTGCCCATTCTTATCCAACATGAAGACGGCTTTCTTCTCAACCACTAACCGTTCTTCACCCTCAAGCTTTATGCTTGCAATCGAATTCTCGCGTTTGGGATAGAATTTCTGTTTCATGAGAATGACTTCGGTCACGTCACTCTCAACTAGTATGGAATAATCACTCATGCGGTAATAATCGAGAAAATACCTACCACTACATACTATAAAGGGTTCATAATACTTTTCCATTGACCGTAACTCGATGGGCGCAGATTTGGGCTTCAAAATTCCATACTTAGCGAATAACTGCCGTTTAATCCTCTCCCCAGATAGCTTTATGACAGCTGGGTCGACTAGAGTTTCATAAACCACGGTTTTTCTCGGGACTATTTGGTCGGTGCAAGCTAGGAGCGTATGCTCTTGCGCTATCATCGCATAGTCTACAACCGTTTGTTGAGCCATAGTTTCTTTGGTCATATCGAACCCTAAATTTGGAGATTCTCTGATGAAATGTGAAAATGAAGTTTAATAATCATTATGAATCCAAAAGATTAATTACACCTTCTAAGCGCCCTCTAACATGTTTTTCAAAAGGGACAAAGAAATTAGACCCAGAGGGTGGGCGTTCTTGCCTTACGAACCAGTTCCTACAGACTTCCTGAGAAACTTTATCAGCTGAGATGCGTTTGCCCTGTGGTAGAGGTGAATTGTTTTGGGTGAAAACCACAGGGTCGTGAAGAAGTTTTTTGACACCGAGATTTGGGTGGACGGCAAGAAGCTGCCCTTGAACAACATGATGCAGGAGACTCTCGCCAACGTCGTGTTGGGCTTTTCGAAGACGCTCAAAGGAACCGACGCGATGCCTGAGTCGGTTGAAGTCAAGGTTAAGAAGCTCACGAAACCCGCAAGCGTGGACGCGCATACGTATCCGTGAGCCAAGTTGTCAGCCTTGAACGGTATCTACGTCCTCATTATCCAACTCAGCATCGACTCAGATGTGTCCGTGGGCAAACTCGGTACCATCAATTTCTCAAGTGGAATCTACGCCTACGTAGGTTCAGCTCAAACCGCGCTGGAAAAAAGAATCGCACGGCACCTCCGAAAGGAAAAATGTATCTTCTGGCACATCGACCACCTGCTGCAGGATCCCAACGCGAAAATCTTAAAAGTCTTCACGAAGGCGGCGGAAAAACAAGAAGAATGCAGAATCGCTAAGAAAATCGCAGCAAAAGGCGAAACCGTCGAAGGTTTCGGCTGCTCCGACTGCATCTGCACCAGCCATCTTGTCCGCATAAACGACTACATTTTCCTATACAAGTTCATGCAAGAGTACGCGTTGTCTAAGCCTTCAGCGTCTTCTTGAACTCCGCCAGCGTCCTCGTGTTCACGATGTCCTTTGGCGTTGCCCAGCCGCGCCTCGCTTGAGCCACACCCAACTCCAGATAGTGCATGTGTGCCGTGCTGTGCGAATCGCTGCTTATGCCCAGTTTCGCTCCGACCTCAACCGCTTTTCTCACGTGTTCGTCCTTCAGGTCCAGCCTGTCGGGGTACGAGTCCACATCAAGAATGGTTCCAGAGTCTTTTGCGGCTTGGATTACTTGCTCAATATCCAATTGAATGGGCTCGCGCTTCTGGATTTGTCTTCCAGTGGGATGCACGATGATGTCGACGTTCGGGTTCTCCATGGCTTTCAAGACTCGCTTCGTCATCTCTTCCTCGTCATATCGAAGTGTGAGTGGACTCCAGCGCTGGCAACGTCGAGTTTCTTCAACGCTTCGTCTGAAACGTCCAAGCTGCCGTCCTTGAGTATGTTCAGTTCTACGCCTTGCAGGACGGTTATGCCGTCGACTTGCTTGTTGACGTCTCCGATTTCCTTCGCTTGCTTCGCCAGTCCTTTCTCGTCTAAGCCGCCCGTCATGGCAAGGTATTTCGAGTGGTCGGAAATCACGATGTATTCCAAGCCGTTCTTCTTCGCTTGCTCTGCCATCTCACGAATCGAGTTCTGCCCGTCCGTCCAGTTCGTGTGCACCTGCAAGTCGCCCTTGATGTCCTTGTATTCTACGATTTTGGGGAGCTGGTCTTTCTTGGCAAGCTCGATTTCGCCCGTGTTCTCCCGCATCTCGGGCGGAATCCACTGCAACCCCAGTTTCGCGTAGACTTCTTCCTCGGTCCTCCCTGCGATTTGTCTGTTCTTCTGGAAGATGCCGTACTCGTTCAGCTTCCACTTCTTCTCGATGGCGATTTTGCGGAGTTCGATGTTGTGGGGTTTGCTGCCCGTGAAGTACTGCAACGCCGCGCCGAAACTCTCCTCAGGCAGGATTCGAATGTCTGCGTTCATGCCCGTCTTCAGCTTCACTGCTGATTTCGTCTTCCCTTTCTCAATGACTTGGATGACCTCAGGCATGGATACGAAAAAGTCTGCCACCGTTGGTGGGTCGTCGGAGAGGACGAGGAAGTCAACGTCGCCTATGGTTTCCTTCATGCGCCTCACTGAGCCCGCTGCCACGGCTTTCTTCACTTCGGGGCAAGTCTTCAACCTCGATTCTATATCACGAATGAGCGGCAATGTGAAGCCGAGGATGAATCGCCCACCGCTTTTTCTGGCGAAGTCGATGCCCTTGAGGATGTTCTCCTCGGTTTTCTTCTTGAATCCTGGCAGCTGGCTGATTTGGTGGGCATTGGCTGCCTTTTCGAGTTCGTCGATGTTGGTTATATTGAGTTTTTGATAGAGGGTCTTGATGGTTTTCGGACCCAACCCCTCGATCCGTGTGAGGCTTTCTAGGTCCACGGGCGTTTTCTTATGGAGTTCCTCGTAGTATTCGAGCTTGCCCGTTTTGATGAGTTCCTCGATTTTTTCGGCTATGCTCTCCCCCACGCCTGGAATCTCCTTGAGTGCTTTGATGCCGCCTTCAGCGTAGGTTTTATCAACGTCCTCTTCCAGCGCCTCGATGGTGAGCGCTGCTTTTTCGTAAGCTCTAGGCTTGAATGGGACGTCGTCCATGTCGAGGAGGATGGAGATGTTTCGCAGGATTCTGGCGACTTCCGAGTTCTTCATGCCAACGTCACTTTTCAGAAGCAGAGCGCAGGATAATTTCGGCAGTCAAACTCTCTTAATGTTTTCGCTTCTCTGTCTGGGCGGTTTAGCTGACGACTTTCCTAAACTGGTACAGTGTGGCTCCGAGAGTTAAGATGGCGACTAAGCCGATGACGCCCCAAGCGGGCAGAATCACGGTCCAATCAAACCCGTTCGTCATAAGCGTGCGTATGGCGTTTATTGCGTAGCTGACGGGGTTAAACATTGAAACGTTCTGGACCCAGTCAGGCAAGAACGTGATGGGAAACAGAGCAGGGCTGAGGAAGAGCAGGGGGAACGTGAGGAAACCGCCAATGGCGAAGACCGTTTCGGCGCTTCGGGTTCTCATGCCGAGGGCGAGCGAGATGCCTGACCAAGCGAGTCCGAAGAAGGCAATCGTGAAGAATATGAGTAGGATGCCGAGCACTCCCGTAGCTACGCTTGCGCCGAGAACGTATGCCAGGGCGAGGATTATCGCTGATTGCACGACTACCCGGAAGGCGTCGCTTGTCAGCCTGCCCAAAAGAATGGCGGATCGGCTAACTTGGGTAACAAGCATTTTCTGGAGGAAGCCCGAGTCGATGTCGAAAACGATGGAGTTGCCCGATTGAAGCGCACTCCCGAAAGCGTTCTGGAGGAGAATGCCCGCAGTTGCAAACTCTAGGTAACTCACTCCTTTGGGCAGGATTCCCGGGAAGTTCGAGAGATTCGTCAGCAGCTGCGTGAATAGCACGAGAAATATGATGGGTTGGAAGAGTGAGAAGAAGAGCAAAATTGGGTTGCGAATGAGCTTCTTGAGGTATCTAATGAAGACATACCACGTATCCGATGCTAAGGTCATTGCTTATCGCCTCCCGCCGAACATGGCACTTGGTGCTTTCACGAGATCCTCCGCGCGGATGCGTCTGCCCGTGTGCTTCAAGAAAACATCATCCAACGACGGCGAGGAGAACGTGACGGATTTGAGGCGGATGTCAACGCTATCCAAAGCTCGGACGATGTCAGCGACGAGGCCGCCGCCGTTCTTTGCGTATACATCGAGACACTCTTCGGTGGACTCCAAGACCTCAGAGACCCCCGTCATGCTCTGGATAAGCTCTTTCGCATGTGCCTTGTCTCGTTCGCAATTCTCGAGCGACACCCTGATTGAGTCGGCGGCCACCTCATGTTTGAGGTCTGCAGGAGTGCCGCTGGCAACAATTTTTCCATAATCAATAATTGCCAGGCGTTTGCAGAGTTTGTCCGCTTCCTCGAGGTACTGAGTCGTGAGAAAGATCGTCTTGCCCTCTTCCTTGTTTAGGCGCTGGAGGTAAGCCCAGATGGTTGTACGCGACTGCGGATCCAGCCCCGTCGTGGGTTCATCCAGAAACAGCAGTTTGGGCTCGTGGATAAGTGCCGAGGCAAGGTCGAGGCGTTTCTTCATGCCTCCCGAATAGTTTCGGGCGCGCTTGTTCGCTGCGGACTCCAACTCCACGAGGCGTAGGAGTTCGTTAACGCGGTTCTCCAGTTTCTCTCCGCTCATCTGTTGAAAGTGACCTTGGAGCAATAGGTTTTCTCTGCCAGTGAGGTCACCATCAACGGTGGTTTCTTGGCTTTGGACGCCGATGATCTTCCTGATTTCCTTGGCATCCTTGTCCACGTCGAACCCCGCAACCGCCGCAGCACCCGAGGTTTTCTTGAGCAATGTCGTGAGGATTTTGATGGTGGTGCTCTTTCCCGCTCCGTTTGGACCCAAGAACCCGAAGAATTCGCCGTCTTGGACGCTAAAGGATATGTTGTCCACGGCTTTTGTGCCATCGGCGTACACTTCAACTAGGTCTTTGACGGATATTATATCTGGCATAAATCGTCCTTAGACTGAAGTTTTGTCTTTGAAGATAAGGGTATGTGACTGTTGTAGTACACCAACAAGATGAAGATGGGAATCGGCTTCGTTTTCTGCTTCCTCTGGGCCACATGTGAGTGTTGAATGAAGTTTGTCCAATGAAAAGCGACCCGGATTTACAACAAGAATCAAAGCAGCCCTATGTACGTCATGAACAAACTACTGTTTCGGCTCGCTCAAAAAAGTTAAAAAGCATCTGCAAGGTTGTGTACCAACCGAAAGCTTGGAAAAGCGGTTGTAGTCTAGCCTGGTTTAGGACATCAGCCTGCCACGTTGACGACCCGGGTTCAAATCCCGGCAACCGCACCACAACTTTTCCAGACGGGCTTGAAGGACAAGACTTAACTTTTCAGCAATTAGATAATCATGACGAATATGAAGACGTTTGATGAGATTAGGAAAACTCTGTCGGAGCATAAGAGCGAGCTGAGAGAGAAGTACAAGGTTAAGGAGATTGGAGTTTTCGGTTCCTACGTCAGAGGCGAACAGAAAAGAAAAAGTGACGTTGACATTCTGGTTGAGTTTGAAGAATCCTCGTCTATGAGCCTTTTGGATTTTATCGGTTTGGAAAATTACCTTAGTGATGTCCTCGGGCTCAAAGTGGACTTAGTTGAAAAACAAGCACTCAAACCAAGAATAGGAAAAAGAGTTTTGGAAGAAGTTGTAAACGTATGAAAGAGGAATTCATTGACTACGTCGAAGATATCATCGAAGCTATGAACGATGCTGAGAGTTTTGTCAAAAATGAGGAATACAACATTTTCGTGAAGGACAGAAAAACTGTTTACGCTGTTCTTAGAGCTTTGGAGATCATTGGCGAAGCAGTCAAGCACATTCCCGTTCCAATCAAGAATCGTTATCCTCAAATTCGATGGAAAGACATGGCGGGAATGAGGGACAAAGTAATTCACGAATACTTTGGGATAAACCTGAAAAGGGTCTGGCGAACCGTCAATGAGGATATACCAAAACTGAAACCAGAATTTGAGAAGATTTTGAAAGATTCAAGATAAACCTTTACTTTTTCAAGCATCTCAACTCTAGCGGTTGTACTCAGCCTGGTTTAGGGCATCAGCCTGCCTAAGGTCAAACTACTTTTATGGTCTTCTTGTTGTTGCAGTTCCATTCCCTCTCTAGTGAAAACTCAAAAGCTAAACTTCAATGCCACGATAATTAATGTGGTCCGCAAAAAACCCCTTGAAAATCTTAGTTCCAGAAATAATACTCCTCAACGCTCGGCAACTCCTAGGCAACTCAAGCGTAGAAGATGATGACCGGGTTGAATCCTCTAGTTCATCATCATCTTCTTTCAACAATCCAAGTCTCGCCAACCCTTAGTTCAGAAGATGAACCATTTGATGATGGAAGCTTCCCTTTGAGAAAAATAGAACCCTCAATCAAGAATGAGAAGAAAAAAAACTTTGCTAGATATTGCTCTTCATCCTACGATTCTAACGTCCGGTACATCAGCATGCTTTTATTTGCGAACACAAGACTTACAATAACAAAATCACGCTAAGCATTAACGAGGTCAAAGTCAGAATGGTTGAGTTGCGGGCACAGGAGCAGCAAATACTCTTAGCATTGAAGAAGCTGGACGGCAAAGGCACTGTCGAGCAACTCATGCATGAGTCAAAGCTTTCCGATGCCGCTGTGATGCGGGCCGCTTTGACGTTGCAAGAGAAAGACCTCATCAAGATTCATGCGGAAATGGAGACCATCGTAAAACTCACGGCAGAAGGCGAAAACCACGCAGAACACGGCCTACCCGAACGGCGCCTCATAAAAGCGGTTATTGCTCTTGGCGGAAATGCAACGCTGCATGAAGCCGCGACGAAAGCGGATTTGGAAAAGCAGTTCGTGCAGATTGCTTTGGGCTGGACGCAGCGAAAGAAATGGTTGAGGTATGATTCCACGACAAATCGTTTAAGCGCTGCGTTTGAGCCTGAAGAAGAAACCGACGAAAAACTCCTACGACGCCTCGCAAACACGTCTGAGCCCTCGACGATAAACAAACTCAACGATGAGGAAAAGACAGCAGTTCAGACCCTCAAGAAACGCCAACTCCTCACAACCGCCGACAAAACCACTCGAATCCTCCAACTCACACCCGAGGGAAAAGCCGCACTTCAAACCGCATCTCAGAAAGTCGAAGAGGTCACGCAACTCACGCCGGAACTCATCATCACAGGCAAATGGAAAACCACCAAACTTCAAGCGTACAACATCACCGCACCAGTCGCACGAATGTGGCCAGGAAAAAAACATCCATACTTAGCTTTTCTGGAGGAAGTCCGCGAGAAACTCGTCGAACTCGGCTTCAAAGAAATGACTGGCACAGCCGTCGAAACCAGCTTCTTCAACTTCGACGCCCTCTACACGCCCCAGGACCATCCTGCACGCGAAGCATCGGGCATCTACTTCATCAAGCAACCCGAATACGGAGACACATCTCCCTACAAAACCATCGTGGAGAACGTGAAGCAGACACACGAGAACGGCTGGAAAACGGGCAGCACAGGCTGGAAATACCCCTACAGCACTCAGGAAGCGAAACGGCTCATACTACGAGGACACGGAACATGCCTCAGCGCCCGAACCCTCGCAAGCAAAGACCTTCAGGTCCCAGGCAAATACTTCTCCATCGCACGCGTTTACCGACCCGAAATCACCGACAAAACTCATCTGTCTGAGTTCAACCAGGTTGAAGGCATCGTCGTCGACGAGAAGCTCACGTTGAAAGACTTGTTGGGGGTGCTGGCAAAGTTTGCAATGGAAATCGCCGGAGCCGACGAAGTTCGCTTCAAGCCAGATTACTTCCCCTTCACAGAACCCAGCGTTGAGTTGAGCGCTTTCAAGAAAGGTTACGGCTGGGTTGAGTTTGGAGGTTCAGGAATCTTCCGCCCAGAAGTCACCATGCCATTGGGCGTCGACGTGCCCGTGATTGCATGGGGCTTGGGCGTGGACCGCTTGTTCATGATGAGAGCAGGAATCGAAGACATCCGCAGCATCTTCAGCATGGATTTGGATTGGCTCAGGAGGAAACAGGTGACATAGGATGCCGACGATTGACGTGGAAACCTCAGAACTGCAACGGTTACTTGGCTTGAACGTGCACGACACATCCAAACTGGATGACGTTTTGGCTATGGTCAAGGGCGAAGTGAAACTCATCGACGACAAAGAGGGCATCGTGAGCATAGAGATGAAAGACACAAACCGCTCTGATCTTTGGAGCGTCGAAGGCTTGGCACGTGCCTTACAGGGCTTTCTCGGCAAGAAAAAGGGTTTGCGCGAATACAGCGTTGGAGAACCGCTGGTTGACATCCATGTTGACCCGAGATTGCGGAACATTCGACCGTACATCGGCTGCTGTATCGTCAAGAACGTGAAACTAACAGACGCAATCATTCGCGGACTCATGCACCTGCAGGACAAGCTGGACCAGACCTGCGGCAGGAACAGGCAGAAAACCAGCATCGGACTCTACGATTTCGACTTGATTACTCCCACCTTTGAGCTACACTGCCGTGAAGCCTAACGAGATTAGCTTCGTGCCGCTTGCTTTCACCGAAAAACTCACACTCGCCGAAATCCTTGAGAAGCATCCGAAAGGCATCGAGTACGGACACATCGTGAAGAAGCACAGCCTCTACCCCATTCTCCTCGACGCCAAACGAAAAGTGTTGTCGTTTCCGCCGATAATCAACTCGAACGATTTGGGCAAGGTCACCGAAGAAACCACCAACCTGCTCATCGAAGTCACTGGAACCGCCAACGAGACCGTACTGAATACGGTGAAGCTTGTCTCGCTTGCGCTCGTTGACCGTGGCGGGAAAGCATACTCATCGAACGTTTACTACGAGGATGGCAAGTCACTGGTTGTCACGCCGAGTTTCGCTGGGACACAGATGCGTTTGAACGTGGCTTTCACGAACAAGATTCTCGGCTTGGAGTTGACGAGCGAGCGAATTGCGGAATTGCTCGGTGTTGCCGGCTTCGGCGTCACAAACGCTGGCGAAGACGAGCTTGAGGTTGCCATTCCGTGCTATCGTGTGGACGTGATGCATCAAGTCGACCTTGTCGAGGACGTCGCCATCGCTTACGGCTACAACAAAATCGCACCTGTTTGGCGGGATTTGCCCACGACAGGCTGCGTGAAACCCATGCAGCGGTTATTGGACAAGGCAAGGGTTTTGATGGTTGGTTCGGGTTTTCAGGAGGTCTTAACCTACACGCTGACGAATCCCGAGAACCTATTCGAAAAGATGAACGTGGCGGGCGAACCAAGTGCTTCGGTTGGCCTTGGACGTTTGGTAGAGGTTGCCAACCCGAAAGTCATGACGATGACGTGCCTGAGGAACTGGCTTCTCCCCAGCCTCATGGAGTTCTTAAGTAGCAACAAATCAGTCGAGTTTCCTCACCGCATCTTCGAACTAGGCAAAGTCACGGTTCAAGACGAATCTCAGGAAACGCGAGCACGCGACGAAGACTGGTTGACAGCGGTTGTTTCTCATCCGACGGCGAATTTCAGCGAAATCAAGTCTGCGTTAGATGCGTTCTTCATGAACCTAGGTATTGAATGGCAGATAAAGCCCGTTGCACATCCGAGTTTCATTGAAGGACGTGTTGGCGCCGTTATGGTTGATGACGCAACTTTTGGTTTTGTAGGCGAAATTGGCCCCAGAGTTCTGGTTGCATGGGGACTAGAGAACCCAGTTGCAGCTTTCGAGCTAAACTTGGAGAATTTGCTTTCTCGATTATTGTAGTCTACGCACTACCACAAACCAATATTAACAGAGTTAAGATTATGTGGCTTCGTAGTCGGAATTAGATGCAGGTATGTTGGCTCGGCAGCTTAGGTGTAATGGCGTGAGGAGAAACGGCAAATCTGTGCTCGTCGTTGACGATGACAGGGCGATTCTCAGAACTTTCACCAGGATTCTGCAACGCGCAGGGTTCCTGACTGAGACGGCGGAGAACGGAAAGGAAGCATTAGCCAAAATCCAAGCACAGAACTACGACATCGCGTTGATTGACGTAGTTCTCGGCGACAGCAACGGCTTAGATTTGCTGCCAAAGATTGAGGAGACATCGCCAAAAACAGTCAAAGTCATCATGACAGGTGCAGATTCCCTGGAGAAAAGAGGCGAAGCCTGCAAGAACGGTGCAGACGCATACTTGATGAAACCAGTGAGTCCTGAAACGCTGTTAAACATTTTTCAAGAAAAACTCGCATCCAAGACAGCCTCATAACGTTAGCGTTCTCCGATGACACGTATGGCTGGACTGTTGTGCGATTTTCGACTAAACCCTCTGTTTTATTGGACTTGCACGGAATTCTGGGGATGAGGCTGCGGTTATTTCTTACATTCCCTTAGCTCTTGCAATTCATCGAACGTCTTGTTGAGAATGACGTAGTCTCCAAGTTCCCTGACCGCTAGACACCGGTAGGCAAATGAACACTTTGCCAAAATACGGTCTATCGAAACCCATCTTCGTTGAGGCGTCATCGTTCAAGCTCACGTAGAAGCTTTTAATTTGCCATGTTACCGTGTCTAGTTCGGCACTTTCAGTTTCGCCGATGACATAATCGTCGGACGTGACGACTTTCTTCCAAAATAATCTCCCTATTTCTACCATAAGAATCATCTTCATACGTGAAGACATTGAGGCATTTATATCTTGTTGGGCTCTGCCGTTGCTGCGCGCAGTTCGGAAAGAAAATTGAAGTCGCCAGGCTTTGCTCCATTTCTTTCTTATGGACAGCATTGACGTTGCCTTATGATGGTCTCTAGACCTTTCTCCAGTTTTTCGGCAAGACTGAACTCCCAAATCTCAGTTCCTGCTTCAGCAAACACGATGTGTTCAGGCAGTAGACGGTACGCGTCTCCTGCTTTTGCGATTTCCTCGTTCCCATTATGCTTCAATCTAATCCGTCCTTTGACTACGATGCCCCATCTCGGAGAAATATTGCAATTGCCAAGCATCTGCTTAGACAGTGATGTGGACTCAAAATTCTCTTTGAACACGTCGTATTCAACGTGGACGTCGTCCAAAGTCCCTTCGTGGATGACTGCTTCTTTGTTTTCAAAGGTTTTCGTTAACTCGATCTTTGCTATGCGCAATCCAGAACACCTTTGGTTTTTGCCAAACCATCCTGAACACGCTCATAAGCGTTTGTGACTGTGCCTCGACGCCAACAAGCGCAGGTGTGGTTGGAAAGATATATGACTAAGAAACCACAATCTCCAAGCAAATCGGTGATTCACACGTCTGCACCCAACCCCAGCGAAAACAACGAGATGGTCGTCACCCCCTGGGAAGTTAAGGGGAAAGTCGACTACGAGCGACTCGTCCGCGAATTCGGCACCCAACCCTTAACCGACGACTTGCTCAAAAGGGTCGCAAAGTACACCGACAAGCTTCATTTGCAGATTGAGAGGCGCATCTTCTTCAGCCACCGAGGACTTGACACCGTGCTAGACCTCTACGATCAGGGCATAAAATTTGTGCTTTACACAGGCAGAGGGCCCTCAGGACCAGTACACATTGGACATTTGGTTCCTTGGATTTTCACTCTTCATCTGCAAGAGAAATTTGGGACAAGGCTCTACTTCCAGATAACCGATGACGAGAAATTCCTAATCGATGACGAAGCCACACTCAAAGAAACCCAAAAATACGCATACGAGAACGCATTGGACCTCATCGCCCTCGGCTTCAAACCCGAGAACACATTCATCATCTACGACGTCCAAGACATGGACCTCCTTTACGACATAACCTTGGAAGTCGCCAAACGCATCACATATTCAACCGCTCGCGCCAGCTTCGGCTTCCAAGACAGCACCAACATCGGTTGGGTTTACTGGCCAGCCATTCAAGCTGCACCGTGCTTCATTCACAAAAAGCTGACTGGAGAGAACGTGCCCGCCTTAATCCCCGCTGCCATCGACCAAGATCCCTACTGGCGAGTCACGCGCGACATCGCCGAGAAACTTGGGTACTACAAACCAGCCCAGATTCACTGTCGCTTCCTCCCAGGCTTGGGCGCAGGCGGAAAGATGAGCGCCTCTGAACCAGAAACCAGCATATTCACTATGGATCAGCCTGACGTGGTGAAGAAGAAAATCTGGAATGCTTTCACAGGTGGCAAAGGTACTGCGGCGGAGCAGCGGAAACTCGGCGCTGACCCGACGGTCTGCAGCATTTTCCAGTACTACTTTTACCTGTTCGAGGAGGATGACACGAAACTCGCGGAACGCGAACGCCGATGCCGTGCAGGCGAGATTCTCTGCGGCGAATGCAAAACCGACATCGCGGCGAAACTCAACAAATTCCTCCAAGAGCACCAGCGGAGACGGGAAAAAGCAAAAGATGTGATTGACCAATACCACATCAAACGTTAAGCAAGGTGCAAAAAGAATGTCCGGAAAAACCGAAGCCAACCCAACCTACAATTACAGACTTCTTCACCCCATGCACACCGTGCTCATCTCATGCGTGGGCAAAGACGGCAAACCTAATGTCACAACAGTCTCGTGGGCGACCCCAACCTCACACGACCCACCCCTCATCTCAATAAGCATATCAGCAAAACATCATTCGCACAAGCTAATCCAGGAAACACAGGAGTTCATCGTGAACATCCCCACCTTGGAGATTCTGCAGGCAGTCGTCGCCTGCGGGACGTTTACGGGCAGGAGCTTTGACAAATTCAAGAAAGCAGGCCTAACACCCGTGCCAGGACGAAAAGTGAAGGCTCCCGCGATACGTGAATGCGTGGCGCATCTGGAATGCACGGTGGAAGACCAGTTCACGACCGGCGACCACACGGTCTTCGTGGGTAAAATCGTCGACGCCTACGCTGACGCAGGCATCTTCACGGAGACTTACGACTTGAAAAAAGCGCGCCTGCTGTATCATGCAGGTGGGAACAACTTCGCGGTGCTCGACCCCAAAAACTTCAAGCCCTGATACTCGTAGTATACGTCGAAACTGTGTTGAAGCGGGATTAGGCATTTAAGCGCAAACGTTGCCTTATCCGCTTAGCGAAGGAAACCAGCATTGCTGCACTACGACAAGGAAGTTCTCAAGAAATTCCATTTATCGGGCAGGATTCTCCGCGAAACTCGCGAAGAAATGCGCAGCTACGTGCACGAAAACATGCCCATCATCGACGTGTGCGAAAAAGCCGAAAACCTCATCCGCTCCAAAGGCGGCAAACCAGCCTTTCCATGCAACGTCTCAACAAACGAAATCACCGCCCACTACACGTCCCCGCCTGGTGACAAGAAGACGATTCCCGAGGGGTCAGTTGTCAAGGTCGACATCGGTGTTCACGTCGACGGCTACGTCACCGACACCGCGTTCACCGCCTGCTTCAACCCCGAGCACAAACGCATGACAGAAACTGCAGAGATCGCACTGAAAACAGCCATTGAAAACCTACATGGCGAAATGCCCGTGGGCAGAATCGGCGGCTTAATCGAAACTGCCATCCGAAACCGCGGGTTCAAACCCATCTCAAACCTGACTGGGCACTCTGTCGGCAGGTATCTAATTCACGCCGGAACAAGCATACCTAACATCTCACAGATATCCCTAACGAAGGTGCACGCTGGCGACATATTCGCCATCGAACCCTTCGTAACCCTACCAGATGCCGCTGGACGCGTCGAAGACGCTCCCGACAAGACGATTTTTCGCTTCATCAAACCCAAAAGCCTTCAAACCGCACACGCAAAGCAGATGTCAAGTTCATCGAGGATAACTTCAAGACGCTACCGTTTGCGGAACGTTGGCTCAAGGGCGCCGTACCCGAGGAGAAACACGCCGAAGCTTTCAAGGAGCTGCTCAAATCGAAAACGCTAATGGCTTATCCCGTCTTCGTCGAAGCCAGCGGCAAACCTGTCACGCAAGCGGAACACACCGTGATCATAACGGATGACGGCTGCGAAGTTTTAACCTAGAAGAATTTTGCGATGTTGTCAAAGACTCCGCCCTGATAGCGCGTTGCTGACAGGAAGCGTCAATGCTCAAATTTATGTCGAACCGAAACAAACAAAACCCACAAAGGCAAGAATAGAGCTGAAGCAGAATGCAGCGAACAGGCGTCGCCAATCTGCCACTCCACGGTGGAAAAGCTCCCGGCTGGCTGACGGGTAGAATGCGGAGACTTGCTCGCGAAGTCTCCAGCATAATCATCGACGAGTACGGCATAGATGTGTTCCTCGCACGAATAAGCGACCCATTTTGGTTTCAGGCTTTCGGATGTGTCTTGGGTTACGACTGGCACAGTAGCGGTGTCACCACCGTTGTCACAGGCATTCTCAAGCAAGCTCTGAGCCCCGAAGAACACGGTGTGGCCATCTGCGGGGGAAAAGGTAAAACCAGCAGGCAAACACCTGAGGAGATAACCAAGAACGGGGAAACGTTCGGGTTCACCGACCAGGCCATACAGCGCCTGACGTACACGAGCAAAATGACCGCCAAAGTGGACAATACAGCCATCCAAGCTGGCTACCAACTCTACCACCACGCGTTCTTCATCACCGAAAAAGGCAAGTGGGCAGTAATCCAGCAGGGCATGAGCGCCCAAGACCGAACCGCACGCAGATACCACTGGCTCTCCGACCACACGTCAAGCTTAATTGTAGAGCCACATAACGCCGTTGTCGGTACCAAACGCCCGCAAGCCTTGAACATGACGGCGAGAGACAGCGAGGGCGCACGGAAAGCCTCGGTCGATATAGCCAAAGAACCCACGAGCAAACTCATCCGTCAACTCGACGCCGCAAGACCGATCCAGCAGAAGTCACTCCGCGACTGGCTGCCGAAAGCTGAAGCAACCCAGCAACTCCAAATCCTTAGCATGCCTCGCGGGCTAAACTGGAAGACTATGAAGCAAATTTACGATTTCCAACCCAGCAATTACGAGGAACTACTCAGCCTCAAAGGCGTCGGACCAGCCACGGTTCGCGGGTTGGCGCTCATCGGCGAACTCGTCTACGGAGAGAAACCCAGCTGGGAAGACCCCGTGAAATACTCCTTTGCCTACGGAGGCAAGGACGGTGTGCCGTTTCCTGTGGACCGCAGAGCCATGGACGAATCTACCCAAATGCTCAGGGACACAGTCAAAGCCGCCCGAATCGGCGACAAAGAGCGCCTGCGCTCGTTGCAGAGTCTTAGGCGGTTCGTGCCTGAGAACGCAAAATCTTAAACCGCAACGCACTCAACTTGAGCTGTTGAAGGTTAAGTGTTTGCATGAACGCAAGCAAGCGTCTCGGTTATCGGTGTGCGGCGTCGACGGCATCGCAACGCCCGTTATAGCGTTCACATTCATTTTCTTGGCAGTTCTTTCGCATCCGCAGTTCAATTGGACAAGCAACGCGCTCAGCGACCTCGGCGTCGTCCCAGGCATCACAGCGTGCCTTTTCAATTTTGGACTCATCGTTGGTGGGCTTTTGGGCCTTATCTTCGCCTATGGTCTAGTCAAATTCCTTGATAAAAACGTGATAGGAAAAGCTGGTGCTATCGTTTTCGGCGCCGCCAGCCTCGCTTTGGAGGGCATCGGTTGGGCACCCGAGAACGTTCATACGTTCAATTTTCCCTGGCACATATTCTTCTCCGTGGCGTTCTTCACAGTTGTGCCAATAGCCCTGCTTGTAATTACGACCTACTTTCTCCTAGTTCACGAGAAGCAATTGGCGGGGTTCACGTTGCTCATTGCCATTGTCGCCGCAGCGCCATGGGCGTTATACTTTTTTGTTCAATACGTTCCTGGTGTGGCAATCCCCGAACTCATCTCCGCCCTCGCAGCATCCGCGTGGGCTATCACAATTGGCTGGAGAATGTACAAGACAGGCTCAGCGATGTGCAGGGCGACTTCACAACTTAAAACCACCTGATCAAGCAAGTGCTTTTCGTGAAAACGTGACTTCAGGCTACTTCGAACAACTTCGAACGCTCATGTCCGCGTATATTTGGGAGCAGCAGTACGGCGAGAAAGCAATCTCCATCCCTTTCGATTCTGCATACTTGACCGCTTCTTCAGTGGGGAACGCCACGGCGTCAACACCCGCCTGCAGCGCCAGAACATCGGTCTCGGCCCTATGCATACCTTTCGGACGCATGCAGCCCAACGCCAACGGAGTTCCGGGAAACATTCGACGTGCAGCAGCCACGACTCTTGCGATGTCGGCCGGGGGGGTTGTCTTCACGTTCTCCATCTCCGTCCCACGAATGGGCATAAACACGATAACCACCAGTGCCGAAGGCTCGTAGCGCCTAATCATTCCTAATGCCTCAAGCTCTCCGTGGAGCTTGCCATTTTCAAGCCCGACGATTACGTGAGGTACAAAACGCAGCCCAGCCGCGCTCAGCGAACGCAGAGAATCCTCGTAGTAGCCCGTCGTCACGTCAAGGTTGAACACGTGCCTCAGCGTATCGTCGGCACCCACAACGTCAATCAATGCCGCGTCAACGCCCGCCTCCTTGAGCGCTTTGGCTGTTTTCGAGCTAACGATGCCCGTGTGAACCGTGACTGTCAAGCCCAGCTCCCGTTTCATCCTTCCAAGAATGGGAATGAAATCTTCCAGCGGCACCGAACCGTCTGGCAGGCATCCTCCGCTTACTAGACAGCCCACCGCGCCTTCACGTTTCAGTTTCTTTGCAAGACTGAAAAGTTTCTCCGGCGTCTCGGCAGGTTCCATCGTTTCGAGGACTCTCCCGCCGCAGTGCTTGCACCCTAACGCGCAAGCTTTTCCAGTCACGGATATCGTGGGGAATTTGGGGTGTGAACAGCCGACCTGTGTTTTGTGGTATGCGAAAGTGGGCGTGTAAAACGTGATTCTGTGCCTTAGCGGAGGCGAGCTTACCCGAGTCGAGCAATGCTAAGAATTCTTTCTCGCTTAAGCTCCAGATGTTTTCGACGGAGGGTTCAGTCATGCCCGTTCAAGGCTAAACCTCTCATGGGCGCTTAATAGTTTTTGTCTCACCGCTGGTGCGGTGTCTTTTCCCCATCGTCAGAGAACCTCGTGGCGACCAACTCCTCGCTGACCGCTTTGACAGTGGTTTTCAACTCGTCAAGCCGCTGCGTAAGCGCAAGCGCCTTCTGGACGGCTAATCCCCGCTTCGTCAACGCATACAAAGTCTTGCTGTGGCACTGCTTCTCCTCGACGAGCCCGTTCCCGATAAGGAAGCCGAGTCGCTCGTTAACGGCAACGCAGTCCATGCCACAGTTGAAGGATAGGCTGTCTACGCTGAGATACCTGTCAACGAGTGCCTTCATGATGGTCTCGTAATTCTCGAGTTTCGACCTACGCGTGGCTGCTGCACCTTCTGGTTCGAGGTTATCTTGTTTTTCATAAAGCATTTGTGAACCCAAAATCCTGACCATAAATCACTGTGACTTTGAGCGAAGCATCAGCGTTAAATACCTCAGCGAATCAAACACGTTGACGCCCGTCATGAAAACTTCAAGGAATCTCATTCCCGACAAAATCCGTGTCTCAACAGGCACCGCAATCGTTCTTGGGTTGCAAAAGGGAAAACTAGACGCACTCCCCACGACAGCATACCTCATGACCTACCACGAGGGGAAATGTACAGCCAACTGCAGCTTCTGCCCGCAAGCACGGACCAGCAAGAGCAGCGCTGAGCAGCTCTCAAGAGTCACTTGGCCAACCTACGCAACGCGAACCGTGCTGGAAAAACTGAAGAAAGCAACAAGTAAGAACGGGCCAAAACGCGTCTGCATCCAAACCCTGAATTATCCAGGAGTTATGGGGGAAGTCTGCGCCCTCGTGAGGCAACTGAAAAGATTTGCTTCTATTCCAGTCTCGGTTTCCTGCCAGCCCTTGAACGCAGAGAACATGTGGCTCCTTTCCTATGCGGGGGTCGACAGAATTGGCGTAGCCTTGGACGCTGCAACGGAAGACCTTTTCGACAAGGTCAAGGGTGCTTCGGCGGGTGGACCCTACAGATGGCGAGAGTTGCAGACGCTTTTGAAGGTGGCGATTGGAGTTTTCGGGGAAGGCAACGTGAGCACGCACCTCATCGTGGGGATGGGGGAGACCGAGAAGGAACTTGTCCTAGCTCTTCAGGAATGCATGGATATGGGCGTTTTGCCAGCGCTGTTTGCGTTCACACCGATTCGGGGCACAGCTTTAGCCAACAAGACTCAGCCAAGGATAGATGTCTACAGGAGAACACAGTTGGCGCGGTACCTGATGGTAAACGGGTTAGTTCGGGCTGAAGACATGCTCTTCGACGACGAAGGCAGAATCGTAGATTTCAGAGCTCCCAAACCAGAATTGCTACGTATCGTCGAGTCTGGACTACCTTTCTACACGTCGGGCTGCCCAGGCTGCAATCGTCCGTTCTACAACGAGAAGCCCAGTGGGCCACTGTACAACTTTCCTCGTAGTATTCGGCCTGACGAGTTGAAGGAGATAAAGCGTGAATTGAGACTGTAGTTCGTTCATTACGTGGTTTCCGCTGGCGGCTTCTTCTCTGGCTCCGGCAGCTTCGGCTTCTGCCTCGTTATCTGCTCCACGAGACGCCAGAACTCATCCATCGTCAACCCCTGCTGCAAGTCCTTCATGAGCTTTTTAACCTGGTAGTACGTCATCTGCGCTGCGCCCTTATCCATGTTTTCCTGAGGCGTCTTGATCTGCCTTAGCAACTCATCCATCTGCCGCGGTGATGCGCGGATTTGGGCGCGTTCCAGAAGCTTCTGTATGAGGGTCTGGCTTGTGTTCCTGCCGATGAATAACTTCGTTTCTCGTCCAATAATTTCGGGTGGAAAGGGTTCAACAAGCAGGGGCTGGGCAAGGATCTTTTCCTCCTCCTCGTCGATTTCATGGGCGAACAGGTTCTCGCCTATTATGGGCTTGTGGAACTGAACGGGCAACGCGAAAGCTTTCTCTGCCAACTGCGAGAGCCTGTAGACCTTAGACAAGTCAATTCCTGTGTCGATGTTGTAGAGAAGCTCCAACGCGGCAACAACTTCCTCAAAAGGCGCGATTCCAGCGCGTTCACCGAAACCAACCACGCAGGTGTGGAGGTACGTAGCTCCCTCTTCAACAGCGGCCAAGGTGTTGGCTGTAGCCAAGCCGAAGTCGTTGTGACAGTGGACTGCGAGGGCTACTTTCTTCCGCGTCGACTCCTTTAATCCGTCCCTCACGTGCTGCATGAGGTAGCGCATGGATAAAGGTCGCATGAAACCTACGGTGTCGGCGATGCAAAGTTCAGTTGCCCCTGCGTCCGCGACGGCTTCGAAGATTTCGATGATGTCTTCAAGGTTAGTTCTTGCGCCATCTTTGAGGATGAACTCAACCGTTGACCCGTGCTTCCACGCGAACTCGACGCTTTCCACCGTTTTGCTCAAGACCTCAGGTTTTGTTTCTTGCATGAGGTACTGGAGATTGAGCCCGTTGATGGCGGTTTCGATGGAAATGTTTTTCACGCCAGCCTCGATGCACGCGTCGACGCTGCTTTTGGAGGGCATGGCTGAAGCGGTGAGTTTTGTCTTCTGGAAGGTTTCGTTCACGATGCGCTTGATGTTGCGTTTGTCCTCTTCGGAGTGGCTGGGGAACCCCACGTTGATGACAGCGACACCCGTTTCATCCAACATTTTGGCTAGCTTGAGTTGTTCGACGTAGGTGAGGAAGACGGTTGGGGTTTTGATGCCTTCGCGGAAGGTTTCGTCTTCGATGAAGACTCTCTCGGGAAGCTTCGGGGGAAGGTTCTTTCTGAGGCGGTTGTAATTTGCGATTAATCCTTGAGCTTCGAGCTTCTTGAATATGGTCTTCCTCATCAGAGACACAATCCAACAAAGACGGGGTGGACGCCCTCTGTAATTTGCTTGTTCCAATATAAAAACTACGCTCATCCGTCAGAAAGCGATTCCGCGCGGTTTTCACCCGTCTGCGAGCAGTGCTGCCAAGGGAACTTGCTAACGCACAATTTGCTATGATTGAAAAAGCCTGGAAGGAAGCGCGTATCCACACCCTTGATTGACAGAAAACGTTACTCTCTAAACGCATCTGACAACGCAGCACAATGGATCTGCAATACTTTGCACAATGCTGCACAATGAATCTGCATGCGTTGCACAATCGTGCGCAATGAGCCAAAAGCTCCGTTCAGCCCAAGCAATTGCAGAAGCAGCCTGAAACAAGAACGGTTGTCATTGTGACACATTGAAAAAACCGCTGCGCAAACACAAATTCTGCTTTCAAAAAGCCACCCTAACCGCTTTTCCGTTACAGCGTATGTTACTGCATCGCGGCTCCACTCAATATCTGCTCAATGTTGCTCAATGAATCTGCATGGTTTTGTCAATGGTGCTCAATTGCCTCAAAGCCCAGTTCCAAAAAAGCAACAGCGAAAACAGCCCAAAACAAAAACAGCTGACATTGACACTCAATGGCAAAAACCATTGAGCAAACACAAAAATTGGCTTCAGAAGCTATCTTCAGCTAACACAAAAACATCTTTCTTCTACACCATCAAACAAGCAGAACGCGCTCTCCAACATCGAACAACAGCATCAACGCACATGTGCCTTCAACAAAGCCTCACTCAAAACAAGCAACAAACACAAACGGGAAAAGCGTAACCTTAGCAACTTGAATTGACAGTGCGTAAGTCTTAAGTGCAACAACACCCATTCAACGAGTCGGGAAACGGCATGAGCAGTTTCAAGAGCACGATAGAACGCATCCGAGCATTGGAGACTGAAAGGCAAAACCTTCTCTTGGAGATCGAAGAGCTGAAACGCATGGCAGACGCCAAAGCCAAAGCCTTGGAAGGCGAAATAAACATGCTCAGGGACGAGGTCAAATCACTGCGGGTATCTGCTCAGCGGAGAAGGCCTCGACACCGATCTAGGACAGAAAAAGAAACGCTAAGCAACTTCCCTCGGAGGATGCCTCCTCCTTTTGTGAAGCGAAATCGCAGATTCAGCGGTCATTCCCGAAACGAAGCTTTATTTGTCTGAGGACATAAGACTCAGTGGCAAAGGTGCAACACCTTTGAGCAAGAACTTGTTAACCGTAAACCTGGCAGGCTTGAAACTAGCCAACCCCACCGTTCTAGCATCAGGCATCCTCGGCTACACAGGCAACTCACTGCAACGCGTGGCTGAAGCGGACGCTGGTGCAGTCATAACCAAATCCATCGGCACAGAAGCGCGACCAGGATACCCAAACCCAACCATCGTACAAACGGAGGCAGGACTACTAAACGCGATGGGATTGCCGAACCCTGGCATAGCCGACTTCGCCGAAGAAATCGCATACGCAAAAACCGTCTTGAAGGTCCCACTAATCGTGAGCATCTTCGGCTACACGGCAGAAGAGTACGCCTCGGCAGCCTCAAAAGCGGTAGAGGCTGGCGCGGACGCGGTTGAACTCAACGTATCATGCCCGCACGTCAAGGATACGGGTCACGAAATCGGACAGAACCCACGAACCCTAATTGAAGTGGTCGAAAAAGTCAAGGCAAACGTGAAAAAACCCGTCATCGTCAAATTAACTCCAAACGTCACGGACATCGTGGAAATCGCCAAAGCGGCTGTGAAAGCTGGCGCCGACGCTCTAACCGCAGTGAACACGGTCAAAGCAATGGCCATCGACGTTGACGCACAAATGCCCGTTTTGAGCAACGTACACGGCGGGCTTTCAGGTTCAGCCATCAAACCCATCGCGCTATGTTGCGTGTACGACATCTTCGAAGCTGACTTGAAGGTACCCATATTCGGCTGCGGAGGAGTCGCAAACTGGAGAGATGCCGTTGAGTTTCTTCTGGCGGGTGCATCCGCGATTCAAATCGGCACCGCGATTGCCATGGACGAATTATCAGTTTTCGGCGACGTGAACAAGGGCTTGCAGAGTTACCTGCGGAGGAAAGGTTACGGGAGTGTGAACGAGATTGTCG
>CAWGAW010000002.1:0-20348 GCA_963820675.1 Candidatus Bathyarchaeota archaeon
GGAAAAGCTATGCTTTCAATGAAATTTCTGCGAAAATTATCCATCAAATCGTCGAAGGTCGTCAGAACATGGACTGCAGGGATGTGTTTGGCGGGAATGTGTTTAGCAGGAAGATGTTTTATAGGTTTTGCTGCGATTTCAGTTTTTACGATCGCCTTCACCGGCGTCTTTTTTTCTTCTTTGCTCATTTTTTTCACCTCGATTAGTTTATTATTAGAATCCTAATATTCACTATCTCTGTTCTTTCTGCAACTGCAGTCTTGCTGCAATTTCTTTGGAGATTTTTTCAAGTCCCTTTGCTAACTCTGCGCTGTTAACCTCGGATAATGAGTAATGCTTGCCCTCTTTATCGATGAATGCAAGCTCCAAATTCATGTTTCTATCAACCATTGTTTCACCCCCATCAAAAATCTAATTTTTTGACAAGAGCTTCCGTAATATACAGTCTTCCTTGTTACGTCTGGAAAAGGAACTTTTTTCAACGCCACATTCTGATACTGGGGGACCTCAGCTATTGGCCCCTCACGTGCTCATAGCCTTTAGGTGTTGAGGGCTGGCTGGCTTTCCCCTAATGTCTTTTCCCGAAAGGGACTTAAAATGGAGTTATTCGGAGATAGCGGGGACGTGGGCTTACTCGTTTTTGGCAATCCATGTTTTTACGGCTTCTTCTACGGCTCGGGTTAAGTCGCCTTTTTTCCCGCTGAACCTCTCGATTGTTTTGAACCTGAGCTGCTTCTCCAGCTCGTCTGGAAGCTCCACGCATATACGACCCATTTTCATTCACCGATTTTTATTTCATTTAGATTTTTTGTGCACGGTTCCACGTGTCAAGTATTCTTCCAATAAGCGAACTGCCAGGTGCCAAGTTTCGCATTTGTTGTCATTTTTATTTCACCTTATTCGCTTATTCGCATTATGTATTATGCGCGTACACGCTTATAAGTATATTGGTTTATTAACTTAAGAAGTTAAGCAAGACCCATGATACCGTTTATGCATAGTCCAATTTTTTTTGAGCTTCGCGTAAAAACTGCGGAGGGGACGCGGGGGATTTGAACCCAAGATCGCATGCGCCTCAGGATGTGTATTAGTCAGTTTTTCAAAATCATTTTTACTGGTAAATTGGGGTCAAGATCCCATTCCCGGCGCCAAAAAGAAGCACTGGATTTCGTGAACGAGCATTGGGACTCGTACCCGTTTGGGAGTAGGTCCGGTACGACTCACTTCTGCTGAGAATTGCGTGTGATTATTGTTTTTCAGCGTTTTCTCGGAAATTGGTGATTTTCATGGTGCAGTTCCGCTCCCTTTGGAACCAGCTCCCATCGACCTCATGATAAAAACTACATAGAACAGTAGAGGAAAGGAGAGGATTGCGGAGATTTCTCCATCTGCACTGGATGCAATTCCCATCAACATTGGAAGTAGACATAGGGTTCGTTCTCGAGACGACTATTCCTTTACGACGACTTTCAGCGGGTGGCAGGCTGGATTGTCCGCGGTTTTGATGGCTTCATCGAAGTCTGCGAGGCGGAACCTATGCGTGATGAGCCCCTTCACGTCGACCTGCTTCCGCGCCACCAGCTCGACAGCCAAAGGGTACTCAGTTGCTCAGCAAGTACGGTTCAACGAAGATCATTCGGATGGCACGGTAGCTGGCTAACTTCGGATTGTCAGAAACGTGCGGTCACAGAGGGCGAGGAAAACCAAAGCTGTCGCATACGTTCAAGCCGACAAGGCGCTCGAAGCTGGCAGACTGCTAAGGCATAAGTAGCAGTATCGGGGTGGGCAAAGAAACTTTGACTATGCACAAAGCGTTGGGTTCTGTGCCGAGCAAGATTAAATGTAACTGCGTGACATCGCGATGAGCTTAGGCTGATTGGTCAAATCAATAAGCCAGTGTCGTAGTCAAATTGACTCTTAATTTTCTTTTGGGTGTTCTCCTATGAGAACAGATTGTTCTCCTGGGAGAGTTAAATCGAAGAACTCGCCAATTGCAATAGACGAGGAAAATCAAGATGCCGCAGTTGAATCAACGACGTGCAATGATCTTCATAACTTTAGCGCTCTTATCCTTTCAGTTAACGATAGCCGTGTCCTTAAACGTTCAACCTGTGGAGGCAATTTCCAAAACGATAATTGTGCCTGATAACTACCCATCCATAGCGTCCGCAATCAACTACGCTTCTCAGTTCGACAAAATCATTGTCAGAAGCGGGACCTATTACGAAAATGTCTTCATCAATAAATCAATTTCAATCATAGGTGAAGACAGCAAAAGAACCACAGTAGTCGGAAATGGAGGAGCCATCAACACCTACGTTTTTAATGTTACAGCAGACAACGTTAGGATTTCAGGCTTCACAATAGAAAGCGCTAATTATTCAGTTTCAAATCCAAAGCTTTTTGCCGGTGGAATTGCAATAGCGGGGGACAATTGCACTGTTATGGATAACAATATTGTTAATGTTTACAGGGGAATTTACGTCGGAGGATGGGGAAACTTTTGCGGAGGGATAAGCCAAACCACTATTGTCGGTAATAGTATTACTGGCGCCTTCAGCGATGGCATCAGGATATTCGGAGGCAGCGGCAATGTAATTTCAGAAAATAACCTGATTGCAAACAAAGGCTCAGCCATAGTTGTTAACGGTTATTCAAATGTAATTTCAAACAACAACATTAGCGGTAACAGTCGAGGAATCGGAATTCGCGCTACATACTCGATTATCTTTGGAAACAACATAACTAACAGCATTAACTGGGGTATGCTCTTTGAAAGCCCTGATAATGTGATAACTGCAAATTACGTTGCCAATAATCGCTGGGGAGTTTATCTCTCACCTGAGTTTCAGCCTCAGAATAATACTTTTTACCACAACGACTTTGTAAACAACGTCGGTCAGGTCAACTTCGGCTCACTCTACAGCGTTCAGAATTGGGACAATGGGTATCCATCTGGCGGCAACTATTGGAGTAACTACGCAAGCGTTGATACAATGAGCGGACCAAGCCAGAATCAGCTAGGAGGAGATGGAATAGTCGATGTCCCATTCATAATTAATTCAAACAACACCGACAGATATCCTCTTGTTTCCCCCATTAACGCCACTAACTCTGGAACTTTGCCATCTCCAAATCAACCTTCACCAACTCAAAACCATACTGTTGCATTATGGCACTTAGACACACTGGCGCCTGACGGTTCTACGCCAGATGCCACCGGAAACAACCCAATAATGTTTAGTCCCATTCCTTACCTGCCCAACATCGTTCCCGGAAAATTCGGACAAGCCCTAAACTTCACTTTCTACCCCTATGGTGTAGCCTTAGCGTCTCCAAGTCTAGACGTAACAACAGACATAACCATAAGCGCTTGGATAAAGATCATATCATTTGAAAACTCAACCTACAACAACATTTTCGTGCAAACAGCAGACACTTTAGATGGCCCAACCAGAATCTACGGTCTAGCAGTGAACGGCTTGTCTCCGGCAAATGCAACGTCTGGGCCACAGGGCGCGGTTTGCGGCTACTTGAGAACTGACTCTGGATACAATGAAATTGTCACTTTGACTTCCGCAGTTAAGCTTGACCAGTGGACGCATGTTGTTTTCACTCGCAGCTTCACGACGGGGATGCGTATTTACGTGAACGATGTTGAGCAGCCAGTCATGGTTACTTATGGTTCCCAGAACCCGAGTGGTGATTTGAAAAGGGGGACTGAGATTTATTTTGGGGCTGACATCTCAGCGTACATCGATGAAGTAAGCATTAGCAACATTGCCGAAGTTACAGGGTCAACTGCGGAGTCCAAGGTGTTATGGTTGCAGTGGTGGTTTTGGACCGCAGTCGCCGGAATAGTCACTGCCATTTCAGTTGCAGCACTCCTTCAAAAACTGAAGCAGAAAAGAATTTAGATTTAATCCAACCAGTCGCATGGAGCAATGTCGGAAAGGTTTGAAAGGATTATGCCTATCCAAATATTCTTCCCACAAGTCTGACATGACTGGCTAACAGACTTTACGCCCTGCTCGGTGGGCGGCGGGCCACTGGTTCCAAGACCCAGATGGCTTCTGAAATTAAGGAGGTTACGCGAGTTTTCTGCCCAGCTGCAACGCGTCTTCCCTGACTTTCTCCAAATCTTCCTTCGTGGGTTTTCCCCTGATGTCACCCATTCTGCCCATCGTGCTGTTCTCAACAGAGCCGTGGAACTCGCTCAGCACGTACCACTCTGCGAGGACGGTGAAGCCGAGGTGCTCGAAAAACTGGGCGATGTACTTTCCCGCAGGCGTAGCTTCGTCGATGCCTGTGTGGGGACCCGAATACGTCACGAAGACCAGGGCGTTTTTGCCCTGCACTCTTGGGGCGCTGGGCTTGATTTTGCCTTCTTGGCGGTACTTCGCGAATTTGGCTTTGAGGTATTTGTCCATGGGTTCGGGCGGATGCCAGCTGTAGCTTGGGGTGCCTATGCAAACCAGATCGTAACCGAACCAGTCTTCGTCCTCGGCTTCATGCTGTTCCTTGACGGTGACCCGGAGACCAGCCGTTTCCAAGCCCTCACGTACGGCGGTTGCAACTTTCTTCGTGTTGCCCGATTTAGACCAGTAAACGATTAATGCAGTTTTCACGAACTCACATCCCCGAGGGCTAAGGTGGCTTTTCTTAATATTCCTTGGGATGGTGCAGTCGCTTTCGTGACAAAATAATCATGGCTGAAGCGGTGACCAGGCAAATTAGCTGCGCCATGGGAGCCTACTCTGGAACAACAGTTGGGAAAAGACCGCGGTTATGTATTACTAAAAACCGATTTCTTGCTGGAAAAACCGCGTGTCTTATGGCATGTTGCTGTGTTCTGGAGGTTTTTTTTAAGATGAAAGATGTGACAGTATATTCTCGCGCGCTAAGTGATAAATGGTGACTGAGAGCGTGAGTGGAAGCGGTCACGAAAGCGGTTTGGTTGGACTAAAATTTAATCCAACCAACCAACCGCATCACTCATCACTGCACCTGCCACTTCATCACTCAACTCCAATCACTCAATCACTCTGCCACTCAACCATCACCTACTACTACCTACACCATATCACGCTCACGCGCGCGCACGCCTCTTATTTGAAGAAGCGGGCTAAGCCTTGAGCGAATCACTCTTGCCACAACTTGGTTCCACATCGAGAGCAGAAAGTATCACTCTCGAAGTTTTCTTTTCCACAGTTCGGGCAGTACCGAACATGTCCAGCCGGCGGAGCCTGTTGCATGGGTCGTTGCCTCATGGAAAAGAATCCTAGAAGCGGAAGATCCAGCCTATGAAGAATACCAAGGCTCCTACAACGACTATTGTTAACACCGCGCCGAGTAGCATGAGGAAACCCGCCTGCCTGAAATTTCCTTCCCCAGACAAGTCTGCGAGCTTGTAGAATGCCCGCCTGTAGAACAGGCTTTGAACCAGCGCTAAAATGAAAGCTCCAACAAAGATTACTAAAAAGAAAATGATGAAGGCGAACAGAAAGGACATAGCTTGAGGGCTGCTGGGAGTGGGCGGAGTTGTGGGAGTGAGACTTCGCAGCGAGGAAAACGAAAAGTACATGAACAGTGTATACACGATGGATCCTGCAGCTCCCACGACAAAACCGTAGAGCGCATTCCTGAAAATCACAGTTTCTCCATAGTAACGACTTAGCCTGTTCATCCCCACCAAGAACAGGACCTGCCCAATGTAGGATACAACTCCAAAAGCAACCGAAAAGAGAAGAAGGTTTCCAAGAACTCCCCCAAATAACGCGGCGACAACAATCACGGGAGCAGTGAACACCATGAGAACTATCAGAAGAGTGCCGGCTCGCCCCATCGATCTGCCAGACTCAAACGACATCCAATCCCCCGTGACCATGAGAATATGTCATCGTATAAGTCTATCGAAAACGCCCACATGAAACGCGCCAGGCGGGCGTGGTCAAGAATCTTTGACTAAGGCGCAGTCAAGAAATGTTGACAAGAACCCTTTAATCGCCAAACAGTTTTATTTCTAGCAGCAGGGGGCACAAGTGAAGAAAAGAGCGTTGACAGGAGCTTTCACTACAGTGCTTCTTTCTTTAATGCTCATTGGAGTGCAATCCGTCGCCAGCAGTTATGCAAATCCGATTGTTTACAAACCCCCCGAAATCACAGTGTTCTCTCCGTCCCAAGGAGGGTTATATAACACTTCTGATGTGGCTTTGAATTTTACAGTAAAGCTCTACGGATATACGTATTCAGGGAATTTGGAGAACATCCAATGGCTAAATTACAGTTTAGATTCGCAGGTTAATTCTCCAGTCAACGTATTCCCAGGTGGTGATTCAGTCGGTTACATTATGCTGAACGGAGGTGCGGAGTTATCGGGTTTGTCACACGGATTGCACCATCTTGTAGTTCAGGGAGAAACAGACTATAATGGAACCATTTACGCCGCAATCGATTTCACGGTTGATGTTCCTCAATCCTCTTCTCCAAACGATTCAACGACTCTGCAACCAGAACCTTTCCCATCGCTACTTGCTGTTGCTGTTTCCGTGGCAGTTGCCGCGATAGTTGCCGTGGGTGCTCTGGTTTACTGGAAGAAACGCAAACGTCAAACTCAATAGCAACTTTCAGAGCAGCTTCCGTCACGTCGTCACGTCCCAGCGCAGCAGCAGCACTAAAATTTAATCCACCACCACCAACGACTGACGACGCTGCCGCTGCCAGTTGACGGAAATGCAGCAGGAAGAATGCCTTTATCCTCTTTTGGCTCCGCATACGGGACAAATCAATAAAGAACTTGAATAGATAGCGTTACAATGTTTGCAGCGGATAGACTTGGTAACATCGAAACCGCAATAGGGACATATGGGATTGTCTTTTTTAACAATTTGACCGCATTGAGGACATTTTCTGCTACGTTCAACCTTGTGTTTTTCCTGCAAATACTGGAATAGGCTAATTGCAGAAACCACTAATCCAATAACAACGACTATTATTGATGTGATATTCAACGGTGTTACATACGCAGCTGTTCTGCTATCAAAAACGTTACCGACTATGTGATTGTCGTCTGGTGTCCAAAAAAAGAAGAATTCGTAGTGCCCTGCCTTATTCTCAACTTGAACTTGATAAATATCTTCTTGATTAATCCTAACTTCATAGCTGTATGCTGTTCCTTGGACTTTGAAAATCTCGCCTACCACTTGTCCAGTAACATGGACTACACTTGAGCCATTAGTGTTAATCTCTAAATGAAGTAGGTCTCCCGTTTCTCCGTTAAATTTGTCTGAATAGTAAGATTGAGTAGTTGCTACATCAAACGAAAAAAGCTTAAACGTGTCCTTAGGCTGCAGGTAAGCTACTAATCCAATGATAAGCAAACCTAAACCAAGAAGAATAATCCCAATGAATAGAGATTTTTTCAACGGAATTAAATTCATCTTTTTCTATTCACATTGATACAAGGCTTGCACGCTCTATTAGATTTTCGGTATTGTTATCCTGCGCTTAGTCTCGTACGTTCCAGACTAAATTTTAGTCCACCACCACCACGACGGTGAACCTGACGAGACTTAGCACGCTTACGAGTACTTTGTTTGTGAGTGATTCTGAAAGGAATCATGATGAGGGATAGTTGATTTTTTCACCAAAGCCATTAGCTGTCAACAACTTCATGATTGCTTTCTTCTCTGCACCCAAGGAATGTATCTCTTTGATTGCTTTCAAATAGTCGCGGAATTTCAGTAAATCCTTTTTTGCGGTTACCTTCCTTTCCCCAGTGTGAACAATTTCAGAACGTCTATCGTATAACTCCTTAACTTGAGCGAAAATGTCCTCTGAATCTGCCTTATTCTCTCCAAGGAGCACTGCCGTATTTCTGGAAACCCTGTAGCGCACTTCATAGTTAGAGGGATTAAGCAAAGTCTCTAAACCAATCATAAGGACCAGAAATGCAAGTTGCATGTCTGAAACCTCATAGGACAACTCAAAGTTCTCAAATGCCATGTTAAGAAAATTTTTCTTGAATGGCAATTTCACGCTTCGAATGAAATTCTGCATAACTGGTATTTCCGAGATTTCGAGGTTATAAGGCTCAATTGAAATATAACGTCCAGATTCTACGCGGGTCGTTCCATGAATTTCATCGTTCTGTAGGCGATAGTAGAATTTTGCTGGCATGCAAATGTTCCCCTCTTTGAACAGTCGCATCAATCGAATTTTGGGCTGCAAACAACCATTAACCCATTTGTTATCGAATCTCGCCGTGTCAGCGAAAATGTCTTTGGACACGTTTTCAATTGTTTTGCTGACAGCATACATTCTGTGTTCAGATAAATTCAGTGCCTGATAATTCATGAAATACTTCTGTGCAATCGTCATTGTTGGAATTTTCTCAAGGCTAGACAAAAGCGTTGTAGCTTCTTCCTCGGAGAAGGCTTCAATTTCGAATTCATTATCGAAATCAACATCCAGAATTGATGCGTCTACATTTGCCAAGATACCTTTGAAGTATATCTTAGCTTCTTCGGAAGTCAAGGTAATCAAAAACCTCTTTGTTGGTATTATCTTAATAGGTTTTAGCACTAAAATCTAGTCCAACAATAACTCAACGACGGTGAACCTGAAGAAATGTATGCGTGAACGTCAGTTCAATAGCAACTATTCAGTCTCATAGACATACATTGTTTGAGTACAACCAACGTTTGAATAAGCGTATCCGTAGCAAATCGTAAATATCCATCGCCATCTTAATTGATATGGGGGATTGAATGAAAAGCAGAATGTTGCTTGCCGTCGTTGCGGTTATAGTCGTTGTGGCTGCTGTTGGGTTGGGGATATATCTCATGCAGTATCAACCTCATCCCTATTCGACCCCACCCGTATTGTATGACTATAGCTTTACTGTTTTGAATCCGCAGGTTACGGAAGTGGCTGGATACAAGGGTTTTCTCAATAACGTTTCTCAAGGGTCAAAACTGCAGGTAAACATAACGTTTACTTCGATAACTGACCAGCCGTTAACGATACCCCTGGAAAACCTCAAGGTAACTTATTACAACAGCAACGTAGACTTACATAGTTGGATAAATGACAATGGCAACTATTCTCTTCTTCAACAACAAGCCTTTAACTATTCTTTCAGTCCAAATCAGGTAACAGTGCAACTTGGCGTGTCTAACTCAACCCTTCTTACAATGAACATAGCACAAAATGCGCCAACAGGTCAATATTCAATTCAGATAAACAATGGAAACATTGGGTTAGCAATCATAGTTGCACCAAAGGACACATGAACAGAACGGCAACTTGGATTTTGAGAGAGCACTAAATTTTAGTCCAACCAACTCAACATTTCACGGCTTGAGCATGGAAAACTTCATCCAAAACCGTATAAGCAAATGGCAACAGAAGGATTTTTACGCTCTTTCTTGGGAGAGAAATAGCGCAGAGAAGGAGAAGTTAAAAGATGAATAAGAGAATTTGGTTGACAGGCGCCTTTTTGTTGGCAGCCATTATTGTGGCATCACATCTCACCACTACGGTGCAAGCAGCGGATACTGATTGGTGGCCCATGTTCCGCCATGACCTAAACCATACAGGAACTTCAACCTCAACAGGACCAACCCCAAACAGCATCCTATGGAACTACACGACAGGTGATACTGTCTACAGTTCCCCCGCTATTGTTAATGGTTTCGTGTATGTGGGGTCTTATGACAGGAAAGTCTATTGCCTGAATGCATCCACAGGAACATTCGTCTGGAGCTACACGACCGACAACACCGTGTATTCCTCCCCTGCCGTTCTTGACGGACGTGTCTTCGTGGGCTCTGGAGATGCTAACTCCTATGGAAAAATATACTGCTTAAACGCGACTTCTGGAACTCTACTTTGGAGCTACCAGACGGCTAGCTTAGACCCGAGATTCGGAGGTGTGTACTCTTCTCCAGCAGTAGTTGGAGATTTAGTCTTTGTTGGCTGTGATGACGGTATTGTTTACTGCATTAACGCCACCACAGGAGTAGGCCTTTGGGGCATGCCGATAACCGGCGGTTACATAGTTTCTTCTCCTGCAGTCGTCAACGGGCTGTTATACGTGGGAGCAACCGATGGTTTGCTTTATTGCAGAAACGCTACAAACGGAAATCCCGTTTGGAGCTATCAGACAGGAGGACCTGTCTACTCCTCTCCCAGCGTTGACCGGTGGTCGACTTTACTTCGGCTCAAATGACGCAAAGGTTTACTGCCTGAACGCCAGCACAGGAGCGCGCATTTGGAACTACACGACGGGCAACGCTGTAGACTCTTCTCCAGCTGTCATCAACGATTTAGTCTACGTGGGCTCGCAAGACACAAAAATCTACTGCCTAAATGCAACCGTTGGAACACTTGTCTGGAGCTACACGACAGGCGCACCGGTGTGGTTGTCTTCTCCAGCCATCGCGAGAGGATTAGTCTACATAGGCTCTAATGACACCAGATTATACTGTCTAAACGCAACTTCCGGCTCAGCCGTTTGGAGCTATAAGACCGGTGGGGGCGTAGTTTCTTGTCCTGCGGTAGCGGGCGGCGTTGTCTACGTGGGGTCGGGTGATAATCATGTTTACGCTTTTTGGGAGTTTCCGCCTCCGACCGTGACGGTCTTTTCTCCAGAAAACAAGATTTACGCGGTGAATACAGGCATTGCATTGAACTACACTATCGATCAAATCACCAGTTGGGTCGGTTACAGCCTTGACGGACAACCAAATGCAACGCTCGCAGGAAACACGACTCTGCCTATTATGTTGGATGGGGCACATTCGCTAATTGTCTACGGAAACGGCACTACGGGCATAATGGGCGCTTCAGCTACCGTCTATTTCTCGATCGATACTCCTCCCACGGGCTCCATTTTAATCAATAATGGTGATGCTTACACAGGTTCAACCAGCGTAACCTTGACTTTGAATTATTCAGACCCAGGTTCAGGCGTCAGCCAAGTCCGATACAGCAATGACGCTTCAACTTGGAGTGGTTGGGAGAGCGCTTCAAGCACTAAAGCATGGAGCTTAAGCTCGGGCGACGGAACAAAAACCGTGTACTACCAAATCAGAGACAATGGAGGCCACATTTCCACCACCTACTCAGACACCATAATTCTAGACACTTCTACTCCTCGAGGCGGTATTCAAATCAACAACGGAGCAGCCTACACAAACGTCACTACAGTCAACCTCAGTTTGCTTGCGCAAGATGATGGGTCTGGCGTTTCCCAGATGCGGTTCTCAAACGACGGCGGCGTCTGGTCAAGTTGGGAGCCGTACTCGACCTCCAAATCTTGGGGTTTGCAGGCTGGTGATGGCGTGAAATACGTTTTTGTCCAATACAAAGACCTAGTTAACCTAACTGTAACAGCCTACCAGAACATAACACTGGATATGAACCCGCCCAATGCGAATGCTGGTCAGAACCAAACAGTTACAGTAAATGCAATTGTTACCTTCAACGGAGGGGGTTCCTCTGACAACACAGGTATCGCCAGTTACCTTTGGGATTTCGGAGATGGCACAACAGGAACAGGAGTAACGCCTACTCACACCTACACGAACGTGGGAACCTATACTGTAAAACTAACAGTGGTGGACCTAGCTGGAAACAGAGCAACGAGCAGCGCAACAGTAAACATAACAGTTCTCATTCCAGAATTCTCATCTGCACTGGTCTTGACGGCATTCATGACTTTGCTGTCTTCCTTGGCTGTGGCGTTCAGGAGAAAGAGAGTTATCTCAAACTGAGAATCCCTAACCGCGGGAGCCTTCGGGAGCTATAATAGAAAAAAAATGGGGATGTGTGGAGACATCTCCCACTAATAGCATGTTCCCCCAGACAAGCCCCTATCTTAAAAGTCTTCTATGCTCGATTTGAGTATTAACGACCTATAGTGTCCCAATTCTCAGCTTCCGCAACAATAACTTCGACTCTGGTGGTTTCTCACACCAACGAATTAAACAAAAGCAACCGCAACACCCCGCAGAAATGGTTGGGTATCAGAAATCGCACAACAGAGACGCATCAGAAATAAACGTGAACAAAACCGTGGAAAGAGTTTGGGTGGCTATTTCTTCTTTTCTTGGAACAGCTTCTTCACAGCGCCGATTCTCGCCTTCTGCGCCAAGACGTCACTCGTCACCAGCGTCAACGCTTCTTCGGGACACCACTTGATACACTGCGGTTCACCCTGGTCCTTGCAGAGGTCGCACGCGTACACCGTCTTCGTCTCAGGATGAAGCATCATCGCACCATAGTCGCATGCTTCGATGCACCAGCCGCAGCCGTTGCATTTGTCCTTGTCAACCATTATCGTGCCCGTCTCCTCGGACTGCGTAAGCGCGTCGCGTGGGCAAGCAGTCACGCATGCGGGGTCTTCGCAGAGCCTGCAGGTGACAGCCATGTTTGCCACCTGGTTAATTCTTACAACTCGGATGCGTGACTTCATGGGATTGAACGCTTTCTCCTTCGTGAAGGAGCACGCGTACTCGCATGTCTGGCAGCCAACGCATTTCTCAGTGTCAACTGAAACGAATTTTCGTTCATGAATCTTCGGCATTCTTCTACGCCTCCTTTCCCGCAACTAAACCAGTAAGCTCGTCCATGCCAAGCTCCTTCAGCTTCTCCGCTTTCGGCACGCCCTCGAAGGTCCATCCGCGTACCTCGTAGTAGTCATCCAACATCAAATCCAACTCGTCCTGCGTCACAACAGCCCCTTTCACGGGTCCGTCGTCGGGGATTGGCACGTTCATCACCTTCCACGGCAACGAATCATCCTTCCTGCCCAAGCCTTCGCGTATGTTGATGAGCCTCGCCAACGTGTTAATCCGCTCCCCAGCCAAGCCAAGCTCCTCGGCTGACACGTCGAAGCCAGTCACCAAACCATAAAGCTTCGCAAGTTCCTCCAACTCCTTGTAGAACGCTGCCTTCGCGTTCTTGCACACAATAAACGAGTCAATGAGCGAGTAAATGTCCTCAAGGTCTTTCACGAGTTTGCCCCGTCCACGCTCAGCCTTCAAACGGTCAACCTTACCCTTCAAGTCAACAGCGTAGGCGCTGCTCCTCGTGTGGTCCGCCCCACGGAACGACACTGCAAAACTGAGCGCAGCCGTCTTGAGGCACCGCAAATCGTAACCCGTAACCTCCAAGCCCTTGATGTGCTGTGCGAGTTTGTCGGATTCTTTACCGATTTTCGCAGCCGCAGCCCTCACGCCGTCAGCCAAAACTGCACCGATGCCCTCGCGTTTGCCCATCCGCTCAACCAGCGCCACAAGAGCGTCTGCGTTGCCGAAGTGTGCGTCTATTCCGCCCAGGTCATCGTGTGAGAGTATGCCTTTCTCGTGGCACTCCATGGCGAACCCAACGGTTACGCCAGCGCTCTGTGCATCCATGCCGTAGTAGTTGCAGAGTTCAGCCGCCTTGATTATGGCGTCTAAGCGGTTCACGCCGCAGTAGGGTCCTAAAGCCCAGAGCGATTCATACTCGATGCGCGCCATCGTGCCCTTGTAAGGTCCCTCTCGAATGACGGCTTCGTGCTCGCAGCGCATGGGGCAAGAGTTGCAGGCGATAATCTTCGCCACGTAATTCTCGTTTAACGCTTCACCGCTGACCATCTCAGCATCCTCGAAGCGCGCAGTTGAGTAGTTTCGTGTGGGCATGCAGTACAACGTGTTGTTGATAAGCAAGTTTTCAACGGTGCCCAAAGTGCGGTATTTCTGAGTTGCCGGGCCCTTCATGCGCTCATGGAACTCCTTCACCATCTCCATGAACTCGTCGGGCTTCGCCACCGTAATGTCCAGGGTTCCCCGAACCGCGATTGCCTTCAGGTTCTTGCTGCCCATAACCGCACCCAACCCAGTTCTGCCTGCAGCCCGAGTTTTCTCGTTGATTATGCAGGCGATCCGACTCTGTTTTTCGCCAGCCAAGCCAATTGAAGCAACGCGGACGTAGTAGTCTCCGATTTCGTCTTTGATGGCTTCCTCAGTCTCCGAAGGCGACTTGCCCACGAGGCTTGCGGCGTCCAGAAGTTGCACCGAATCGTCGTCAATCCATAAATAAACCGGCTTCTCGGCTTTGCCCTTCAAAATTACAGCGTCGTACCCAGCACGCTTCAGTTCCGCCCCGAAGGTGCCATGCGACACCGCCTCGCCAACGCCGAAAGTCTCAGGCGACTTCGCCACGAAGGCGTGGCCGTTTCCTCCAGTGGGAAACATCGTGCCAGACACGGGCCCAAGTGCCAGGACCAGCGTGTTCTCGGCGCTCAACGGGTCAACACCCTGCTTCGTGTTGTCCAGCCACAACCGCATGCCTAAGCCTAATCCGCCGATGTACTTCTTGGCGTAATCCATGTTCAATGGTTCCGTGCGGGTGCGCCCCGTGTCCAAGTCTACGATGAGGATTCTGCCAGCGTAACCGAACAAGCCCTAGTCCTCCGTGATTATGAAAATATTTAGCCGCTTGGAAGCTATATTAACTTAATGGGCTAGGATGGGGAAACCGAACGTCTCGAGGTGATGCCCCTTCTTAATCGCCCGATAAATCGCCCCTCGAGACCGGAGTCTCCGAAAAGGTCCTCGGGCAGAAGAGTTAATGTTGCACCGCGCCCGTAGTGAATTTGGGGACCAAACGGTGGACAGACACTGGCGGGGGTTCGGAGTCATCGCGGTGGCCTTCATCGCGCTCTGGTCCTGCTGGCTCGCCGAGACCTACTTCCAACGACAGATCAGAACGGAGAACATGCTCGCAGATCTGTCGCCCCTGACGCCTTTCATAAGAGTCCTTCTGATCGGGGTGATGGCGCTGCCGTTTGCGTTCTACATCGCCATTGTTGTGTTCAAGCACCGGGGGTGAAACGATGAAGCTCAAACAAATCTTAATACCGATCGCCATCGGGGCGGGCATAATAATCGGGATCATGGCGCTCATCGAAGTGAACAACGCGCTCAGCCCCGCATTAGGCTTACCTCACATGAACCGGCTCAATGCCGGAAACATCTTCGTGCTCTCGTTCTTCATCGGGATAGCGTTGATTGCGCTCTTCGGCGTCCTCTTCCCATCGGATGACGATGAAAAAGAAGTAGTCGTGTAATTTTTTATCTGTATCCCATCCACTGTAGTTTTGTGTTCACGGCATCCGTGAGCTGCTATAAGTCTTTAAGACCAGCCTATAGTTACCTGTCACCGTCGTCTGCATCGACGCTTTGAACACTTCGCCCTCATGCATCGGCAAACCACTCGTAGAGTCCAAGACGTACTGCTTGCCGCCGTTCACCATAAGCGGGGATTTGAATTCAAACGTGTGTTTTGAGCCGTGGTCCCACCAGAACGAGGAGCCGTATCGGTCGTAGCTTTTGCCGTCAACGACGACCACGGTGCCCACAAAGTCTCTGCCAATGCCAGTCGTTGCGAAAGTGATGCAGTGTTGCTTTTTCCTAAACACTATTAGAACTGGCGCCGCAACTCCTATCACCGCTGCTACGGCAACTGCAACAACTGTGTAGTCGAAGGAGTAAACTGGGGTATCTATTGGAGGCGTCGTCACCGGTGGAGACGTCGTTGGAGGCGGCGAGACAGCTGGCGCATCAGAAGGCGTGTCCGTCGGGGTCGCAGGCTGAATGAGGCTTGTGTCATTCCAGTAGATGAGTTTGCCGTATCCGTTATTGCCCGGCTGCAGTCCGTCGTCGTAGATTATGTCCAGTGCCGCGCCGTACTTCGTTAATAGGCTGCTCACGATTAAGCTCAGGTTCCGAGAGAAGTCGTCGGCTGGCCAGATTCCCCAGATCTTGTCATCTGGTCCTCGAAAGCCATAGCCGTAGCCGTTGGGCAGAGCAAACGCGGTTCTCGCGTCAACTGGCGTGCTTTTCCGAGGGTTGCTATGAATGTACTGCCAGAACTGCTGCAAAGCTTGCAGATGACTGGCCTGCAAGATACCTGCGGAGTAATCCGCGTTTGAATCCCAGACGACGATGTATTTTGCCCCGTTATCGTAGGCTAACATCATGTCCTTGTAAAGGTCAGGGCCGGATTCCAGGTACGGAGGAACCGTGTACGTGTAGAGTATAATGACTCCCCAGTTCTTGTTCTGCACCGTGGCTGCACCTCGGCAGATTGCCGCATTGAACTGCCTGCTATAGTTCCAGCCGAACTCCGCCAGCATCGTGTCATATCCTGCTTTGTAGTCGAACCAATAAAGGTCATAGTCTGCCGTGAACAAAGGAAAACTGCCCGAGTTGTAGAACGCTCTGGTCCCGTTCAGCTCACTGCCCAGGTTGTTCTCAAATTGACTTGCGGCATCCACGTAGCTGACTGGGTTGCCTGAAATCCTAGTTATATTCATGTCAAGTTGGCGCCCCGCTGGCTCGTCATCTGCATAGAAACCCAGGAAGTGGTCGCCCCACGTTTGCTTTGCGTTGCTAAACCACGCTGTTCTGTTGGCACGTGGTATGCCTGTTGGACTCCACAAGACGAATGACATGCCTTTGCTGTAGGCGTAGTTGCAAGTTTCATTCAGTCTTGTCGCATTTCCTGTTATCTTGGAGGTGCCGACCACGAGTAGGTTCGTGTATGAGCTAACTTGGTCAATGAGTGCTTCGGCTTCTGCGGTGCCTCCGTAAGCCAAGTCTACGCCCAAGTAGACGTCTGGGGTTGATGCCGTCTGGGCTTTGGGAAGCGGAATGCAGACTGCGAAAACCTGGAAGAGAAGTAGCGCAACGAGAACGAGCCCTAAGCGTATGGTTTTCATACAAGCAAACAAGGGCAAATGGTCATTTAAGAGTTACCGACAAGCAAGAAAAGGCTCCGACCGGCTGATATGACGAAGGTTCACTTTGGAAACCCTAAAATTCTCAAGTGCCTCTCTACAGTCGCAAGGAGCTCCCAATAATGCCTTACAACGAGTTGAGAAGAGATTTCCTCCTCGACCGCTGGGTCGTCATCGCCACCGAACGCGCCCGAAGACCGACCGATTTCGCAAAAAAACGGGCGGAACAAGCGCAAACAAGCGCATGCCCCATGTGTCCTGGCAACGAGAACATGACGCCGCCAGCCGTGCTGCTGTACCTGAAGTCGACTGGAGGAATCGTGAAGGACAAAGACACCGCTTTGCTTCGCCACAAGAACTGGCTCATCCGCTGCGTCCCAAACATGTACCCTGCGTTCGCCCCACCAAAGGAGCCAGCGGACGAGTTGAGCATCATGAAAGCCGACAACTTCGGCCACGCAGTCGGACACCACGAAGTCCTCGTCGAATCCCCAAAGCATGATGAACACCCCGCGGACGCAGAGTTGCCGCAACTCGTGCACGTAGTAAACGGCTACATCGACCGACTCCGCGACCTCTCGGAGGAGCCGTACGTGAAGTACGTGTCTATCTTCCGCAACCATGGACAAGAAGCGGGAGCCTCCCTAACCCACGCTCACAGCCAGATAATCGCCATGCCCTTCGTTCCAACAGTTGTCACGGGGGAGATTGAGGCGAGCAGGAACTTCTGGAAGGAGCACGGAAAATGCGCGTTCTGCGAGTTGACAAAACGGGAAGCAAACAGCCCAAGGCTCATTCAGGAAGACGAGTATTTTGCGGTTTTGGCACCGTACGCAAGCGTGAACCCCCTGGAGTTCTGGATCATACCCAAAAAACACGCCGCCAACCCTCTCACTTTGACGAATGCCGAGAAGGAGGCGTTCGCGAAGATGCTGAAAATCACGTTGAAAGCTCTGAAAGACCTCGTGAACGACCCGCCCTATAACTACGGCATCCACCTAGCCCTGGACAAAGAAGCAGAAAACTGTTATCACTGGCACTTGGAGGTTTACCCGAGGCTTGCGATATGGGCGGGCTTCGAGAAGAGCACGGGGGTCTACATCAACACGGTTCCGCCCGAGATAGCAGCGGCAGAACTCCGAAAGGCAGCTTCAACGCTTCTTGACCTGTTTTAGCACCGTTTCCCGGGGCACAAACCCAAACTGTCTGTAGAAGCTGAAAGCCTGCTCGTTGCCAGCGGCAACCTCCACTATCTTGCTCTCTGCGCCCTTCTTGTCCATCCAAGCCAAAGCACGCTTGACTAATGCTTCACCGATGCCGAGACCTCTGAATTTCTCGAAACTAAACGGCTATTTTGGAACAGGTGTTGAGATTCCACGGAAAAAAGTTGAAAGCAGACAGACCAATGAAGAAGCATTGTTGCTGGGAAAGTTCCTGAGAAATGAAAGAAAAGAATGGAAACCGAGAATCCCAACAGTTTGATCGACGCACAAAAAATAATAGAGGAAAACGACTGCCTTTTTTCTCATTTTGTCATCTTTACTTCGTAATTCTTGGTCGTTTTCGGAAGTGCCATGAGCTAGCTACAACCGCCACCGAAGATAACAGCAACATCGCTCCGAAGGGCAGAACCTCTGGAATCGCGTTGTTCACGCTGAGAGTTGCGGTTCCAATGCTTCCGCCCGAGTCTATGGCTGTGACAGCGTAATTCCCGTTTGCCACATTGGGCACTGCAAAGTTGGCTGTGAACGTTCCTGAGTCAGTTGTAGTTACACGACCGAAAGAAGTCACGTTGTTATACAAGTAACTCGTGTAGGTGGCGCTAAATTCATAATCAGCGGGATTGGCGGTTGAGTTCCTGTGAAAACCGCCCAATGCATAATCAAGTATGCCAAAAAAATCCCCATTATCTCGGTAGATGTTTCCTGCGCCATCATCAGCATAATCAAATGCTCCGCCTGTTGAATATTGATATAAGTGAATATGCATGGAACCTGGTTTAATTGGTCGGTTGGTCCAATTGCAGTCGCGAGTGTTGGGACCAGTGATTACAGGTACGAAAAGCTCTTGCACTACGCCCAATTCGTTTCCGAACCCTATGGTCACATTTTTCGCTGCTTTGAAGCCCGTGCCTGTAACCGACACGTAAGCTCCTGGCGCCTGAGCCGTCGGCGTCAACGTTATCGACCCTGCTCCCGCAGCTAAGGGCATTAATGCAAGCAAACACGCGAAAAAAGCCGCAGCGGTCACTGCGCAAACTCTTGTTTTCACTCGCAGTCTTATCACCTCCCTCCTCTCATCTGCTCCCAAAATAGCGTTAGAGCGTATTACGTTGTCGTTTGTTTAAGAAACTTTGGGTGTGGACACAATGCGCAGAAAATGCGCTGTGTTGTGGATGTATGTTTTTGGTTGACAGAGACAGAAACTGGAAAACTAACTGACAGACATTATTCACGTGGTGTATGTTGTGTCGTGTTGTGTTGAGGGTGTGGGTGCTTAAGGGTTAGTAGTATAGTAAGAGTAAGAGGGGAAGCGTTCAGTCGTAAGAAAGGGAGCGTAAAGAAAAAACAGAGAGAGAGAAAGATTAAATTTTAATCTTTTTTGTGTTCCCCAATTCAGCTTTTTTGATAATCACAGTTGTATTACCCACAACGAACAGATTTTATCGAGCAGGACTTCATCACCGTCGACATGCGTTATCTTTGGCTGGTTGTTAATGCGCTCTTTCAAGTCAGGAACCCATCCGCAAAACTTCCCGCTCATGCAGGGGCCTCACCTGCAACACGCCCTCAACGTAAGCTCTCAGCGGCTCCGCAACGCTCCATGCTTGGGAGATGCAGCCGCCAGGCTTGTGTGGCGGGTCGCCATCGAAGACCTCGCTCACAGTCCCCAATCCTGCTCGGAGAAGCTGTTTGGAGAATAATGGCAGGATGAGGTTTGAGAGGGCGAATTCTCGGCTTTCCGGCCCGTTGCCCTTGACTTTCATGTACGCCGTCGTGAACGGTCCCAGCAGCCACGGCCACACGGTCCCGTTGTGGTACGCTCGGTCGCGGCTTTGGCGGTTGCCCTCGCACTTTCCATGGTAATTCGGGTCGCTCTGCGAAAGGGTGCGCAGACCGCACGGCGTGACAAGCTCCCGTTGAACCAGGTCGATGACTGCTTCGGCTTTGTCGCTGTAGAGAACTGGAAAATCCAGCGCCGCGGCGATTATCTGGTTCGGCCTCACGGAAGCATCAGGTCCCGAGGCACCGATGACGTCGAAGAGGCATTTTTGCTCCTTGTTCCAGAATTCTCTGTCAAAGCTCTCACGCACTCGGGCAGCCATGTCTGAGCAGCGCCAAGCAAGGGTTCTATGCCCGTACCTCTCCGCCAGCATCTGAACAGTCCTTAGCGCGTTGAACCATAGGGCTTGAACTTCGACTGCTTTTCCAGCCCTAGGCGTCACGGGTTCGCCGTCGACTTCGGCATCCATCCAGGTCAACCGCGCATCATGCGCAAGCAACCCGTCGCCGTCAATGTGGATGCCATTTATGGTTCCTCGCTCGTAGCTCTCGATGGC
>CAWGAW010000003.1:0-6328 GCA_963820675.1 Candidatus Bathyarchaeota archaeon
CCATTGGCGTTTGGTGAATACCTTTCGCTAATTATGTGCGTCGCTGTTGTTTGTGCGTGGTGTCATTCTGAGTCTCTTTGAGCTCAATTCACCCTTCACTCCCGATTCCAGCGAATAGGGAGTTGCATATTTGATGGCTTGCCGTGTTTTTGGCGAGCTATCTTAGAAGCGATTGTCGCTGATATAAGCGTTGCGTCCCCGTGGTATAAGGGTTGTGTGGAATAGGCGTTCTCGGCGACACACGACCCACCCTCTCTGGACCGTGCATAGAACAACGAATAGACTCCAAATATGTTCGGGCAATCGTCCAGTGACTTCTCGCAAAATACTCTCACGAAATCTCGGGCTTATCAACGAGCTTGCGAAATTAAACTGGAGTTACCGTTTGTTGAACGATACAAACCATTGGATAATTAAGATTAAGTATACAGCCAACATAAACAGGTCAGGAATGTAACCGCAAACAAAAGGTGCAAGAGAACGAAACCAGCCAAACATAAGGGAACCAAGACAAGCAGCTTCGGGGTTTCGCGGCGGGAAAGTCATGACTCCACAGAGTTCTACAACAGCAAACTCTATGGGTGTACTGAAATAGACGAGAGAATGGCTGAGGAGGAGAACGCCGTTCCGAAAGGCGTGCTTGACAAGATTCTGCTACAAGACAGCAGAAAAATGACTGGCCTTCCATCCTCTTGCTTGCATTTAATGGTGACGTCTCCGCCGTACAATGTGGGAAAAGAATACGACGAAGACCTTACGATGAAAGAATACTTCGACTTGCTTAAGGACGTCTTCTCCGAAACTTACCGTGTTTTGGTTAATGGAGGGCGCGCCTGCGTGAACATAGCTAATGTTGGCAGAAAACCGTACATTCCTTACCACAAATTCATCATGGATGTCATGACCGAAATCGGATTCTTAATGCGAGGCGAGATAATTTGGGAGAAAGCAGCTGGCGCAGGAGGAAGCACTGCGTGGGGAAGCTGGCAATCGGCATCGAACCCAACTCTCAGGGACGTCCACGAATACATTCTTGTCTTCTCAAAAGCCAAATTCTCCAGAAACAGCCAGGGCAAAGAAAGCACTATCTCACGTGATGAGTTTCTTGAACTCACCAAGAGTGTTTGGAAATTCCAGCCAGAGTCAGCTCGTCAGGCAGGTCATCCTGCTCCTTTTCCAATAGAGCTTCCTTACCGCTGCATACAGCTATATACATTCAAGGGGGAAGTTGTTCTCGATCCGTTTGCAGGGGTTGCATCGACTGCCATTGCAGCCTTGAAGAGTAATCGTCATTTTGTGTGCTTTGAAAGCAATTCCGAATACGTGGAAAAAGCAAGAAACAGGATAAACGATCTTACCCTGTAGCGCCCTCACCTGTTAGGTTGATGTTATAACATTTCTGGGTTGTGCCTGAAGCGTTGATTTGTTTTCAGTAATCCTTAATAGCAACTGGTAATATTTTCTACCATATGGTCGAAAAAACAACCAATTATCTGAAAATAATAGCCCTCTACAGAACAGATTACACCACACTTCTGCATGTTCGAGCCATGGCGAAACTCCTGGGAACCAACCACGCAACCTTACTGCCATACCTCAAACAACTGGAAAAAAACAAGATCCTCCGTCACGAAAGAGTGGGGAGAAACAAGCAGTACCGCCTCAACACCGCCAACATTCTGACCAAGCACTACCTCACGATAACTGAGGAGACGGTAACGATTGAGTTCCTGGAGAAGACCCAACTCATGCGAAAACTCGCCGAGCACCTCGACACCATCGACACACCCAATCCGCTGATACTTTTCGGGAGCTACGCCGACGGCACAGCAACCGAGGAAAGCGATATAGATCTGTTCACCATTGGAACGCTCACGAAGGATCAGCTAGCCCATTTCAAGAAGTTTGAGGCGACGTACGGCAAGAAAATCAACGTGAAAACCACAACCGCTGACAACTTCAACGCCGCCCTCCGAGCTGGCGACATTTTAATAAAAGAAATCATCCGAAACCACATAATCCTCCAAAATGCAGACCTGTACGTGACCATACTCTGGCGATACCATGCTGAAAGATAACGCGTTAGTCTGGTGCTTCAAACAAAAACGAGGCATACGCCTAATCGAACCAAACCAGAACCTCACGAAAGCCTACCTCAAAAAAGCCGCAGGCGCCCTAAACACAATGACCGCAACCATGCAAATCAACGAAACCGAATGGACCGCAACCGCAGCCTACTACGCCAGGTACTTCTCACTATATGCACTACTCATGAAAATCGGAGCAAAATCAGAAATCCACGACTGCACCATCAACATCGCCCAACTCCTCGCCAACAACAACATCCTCCAACAAAAACTAGTCGGCGAAATAGAACAAGCCAAACAAACCCGCATAGATGCACAATACTACGTTGCAAGCCAAACCACCAAAACTCAAACACGAAGAAACGCCGAAAAAGCCCGAAAATTCGTCCTACAAATCGAACAAACCATCGAGAACATGACTCCAGAACAAATCAACAATACCAGAACAGAACTCAAACGTGCCTATGAACAAGCACAGCGATAGTTCAGCGTGAAAGTTTTTATTTGTTGACCGAATGCTATTTTGCAGACACGGGTGCCTCGATAGCTCAGCCCGGTAGAGCGGCTGCCTCGTAAGCAGCAGGCCGCGGGATCAAGGCCCGCTCGAGGCTCCATTCAATCTCTTGTTGTAGTTTTGTTGTGCTTGTGGACGGAAACATTTATTAAATATTGCTATACCCGATGTTCTCCGTTGTTGGAGGTTAACTAAGGGTGTCGGTTTTCCGAGGACATGGGGGCGGGGATGACAAGCTCCGCTGCCCGTACGACGGCTGCGGAAAGAAATTCGAGAAGCCCACTGTGCTAACGGATTTCTCGACTGTCCCAAGGGCCTCGTACTACGCATGTCCTCACTGCATGTCCCGGTTGGATATTACGATGGATGGCATGAAGATCAAGGAGATTAAGCCGACAGACTACCCGAGGGTTTTTGAGTCGCCAGCCAAGTGCGCACATTTCTTCGGTTCATTGAACCCATTTCCAGCGGATGCCCCGCTCCCCGATGATTGCCTGATTTGCCCGAAAGTGCTCCAATGCAACCTGAGAAAATAACTGAATTCTGAACTCGAGAAAAAAGGGTTATTGAAAAGAGAGCAATAGACAGCTTCATCGTTGAAACAGAAATTTTCCACTGGGCGGCTGTTCTTCAGGTTATACTTCATGTAGACTTGACATGATGGACAAAACGCGTGCTAGAGGAGAAACGTCAAAAAACAGAGTGGTGACTGCGTACAAACAACAAATCCGTCCTTCATGGATAAGATTCTTATGTCAACAGGTTGTATGGTTCGACTGTCGTGTTTGAAGGGGAAATTGGATGAAGATTATTCTTGGTCCGTCGTCACGCGAATTGGGAGAGAAAGTCGCCGATTTATCTGGTTTCGATAAGGTTGCGGTTGTTTCGAAAGTTTTTCCCGATGGAGAATCCTATGTTCGCTTGGAAGGTTCCGTCAAGGATGAGCATGTTGCTATCGTACAAACCACATGCAAACCGCAAGATACCAACCTCATGCAACTTGCGTTCATGGCAAACGCCGCAAAGCGCAACGGCGCGCGGAAAATCACGGCATGCGTACCTTATTTTGCTTACGCTAGGCAGGACAAGATGTTCCTCGAAGGCGAAAACGTCAGCGTCGAAACCGTTGCAGCAATGATCCGAGCAGCAGGAGTTGACGAACTCGTCACCGTGAACATTCACGACGAAAACGCGCTCAGCAGGTTCCCTTTCCCAGCGAAATCTGTCACCGCCATCCCCCTCTTGGCAGAATACTTCGTCAAGAAAGGTTTCTTGAAAGCGTTCGCGTTGGCACCCGATAAAGGCGCACTCTACATAGCTGACCAGGCAAAAACGGTTCTAGGCGGTGAAAGCGGGAACCTCGAAAAACAACGCGACCGATACACCGGACAGACAACTCAGTCAGCCAAGCACCTGGATGTGAAGGGCAAAGTGGTCATCATCTTCGACGATATCATCAGCACTGGCGGAACAATTGTGGGTGCAGCACGAATTCTCAAAGAACAGGGCGCAGCCAAAGTGTTCGCTGCGTGCGTTCATGGTTTGCTCATTGGCGACGCAGAACAACGAATTCTCGACGCGGGTGTCGAGGAAATCGTCTCCACGGACAGCGTTCCAGGAAAAACCAGCAGAGTCACGTTGGCGCCGTTGTTGAGCAACGCATTAAGGGCGCTCTAATTGGCGAAGCTGTTCTTCCTCCTCAGCGGCGAATACGAAACTCTCTCGTTCTCCGAGCTCAAAGCCATCTTGGAAAGCGAAGGTTTCGCTTACATCGTCTCGGAGAAGCTCGACCAAACAGTCCGCATTGAAACGGACGCTACAAGCATTCCCCAAATCCTACGACGAAGCGCATACACACGAACCATTGCACAAGAGCTTTTCACTTCCGAAGATACAGACGAAGCAATCGCGAAAGCAGCCGAAACCGCAAGCTTCCAAGACATCCTCAAGGAAGGCGAAACCTTCGCAGTCCGCATACGCCGCATCAAAGAATACTCCACCAAGAGCGATACGATGCGTTTGGAGCGCAAACTCGGCAAGCTTATCCTCCAAAACACGACGGGCGCATGTGTTAACCTCACGAAGCCCGACAAAACTTTCTTCGGCATCTTAACCTGCCACAGACTCGTCTTCGGCTTGCGCTTGGCGGAGATTCAGCCCAAACCCTTTGTCGACCGCAGACCACGCAAGAAACCATTCTTTCATCCTTCAGCCATGAACGCCAAACTCGCACGTTGCATGGTAAACTTAGCCCAGGCTCGTGGTAATGAAATGGTTCTTGACCCTTTCTGCGGCACAGGAACAACCCTCATTGAGGCAGCACTCATCGGCTGCAAAGTCGTTGGGACAGATGTCTTGCGTCGCATGGTAACGGGCACACGACGAAACTTGGCGAAATTTGGTGCTGAAGCCGAAGCAATTATGCTCGCAGATGCACGTAAACTTCCATTCACAAAGGTTGACGCTGTCGTGACTGATCCACCATACGGCAAAAGCGCCACAACTTTGAAATCGAGCACCAAGATTCTCGTAATAAATGTCCTATCGTCAGCCAAACCCTTGCTGAATAGGGGGCAACGGATTTGTATCGGACTGCCCTTAATGGGTAACGGATGCGAAGCTAAGAGGCTTTCTACCACCCTCGCAGACTTCACGCGCAATCTCGGCTTCAAAACCGTAGAATCACATCTCCTGTACATCCACCGCTCCCTCAGCCGTGAAATAGTGGTTTACGAGAAACAACGCTGATTTCATTAGGTTCTCATCACCCCATAAAATCCGGGTAATTGTTTGACTGGTTTTTCCATTTTCTCACTCTCCAAGTGAAACGGGGTTATTTGATGATAGTTACCTTAGACTTTTCGTCCTTTTATCATGCGTCATTTTTCATTGACAAAGCAATTAGCGCGCGCTATCAAATGCTTGTAACTAAGGTTTCACGGTAATTTGAAGACTCAGAGCGTTTTCGACCACTTTTTTCGGGGCTGGCTTCGGGGGTATCTATTTGGTTCGAGTTTTTGTTTTTCCTGCGGTACGTGGCTGAGTGGTCGAGAAATCCGCTATTAAGCGAATAAGCAGATATCCTTATAAGCTGGTAAGCACATAGTACAGTATGTGGATAAGCGAATTAGGGTGAATGAAGAATGATAACAAGAACAAACGTGAAACTTGGTCGTTGGCAATTCGCTTATTGGGAAAACATCTGACACGTCGAACCGTGCACAAGAACTCAGATAGAAGTTGGCGATTGAAAATGGGTCGAATAAGTGTGGATCTCCCGGATGAGTTGGAAAAGCAGCTAAGATTCAAAACTATCGAGAGATTCGGCGGGAAAAAAGGCGACTTGTCCAAGGCTGTCGAAGAAGCAGTAAGAAAGTGGACGGACAAGAAAGAATAGATTCTAAAGACGTTGCCTTTCCCCGCCCGGAACAAAACGGCAGCAACAACACAAAAAAGGACTGCATCGATCCAAAAACAGATCAGGCACAGTTGATTCCATTATTCTTAAGGATTCTAATAATAGATCGAGGTGAAAAAATGAGTAAAGAAGGCAAAAAGGCGCCGGTGAAGGCGATTGCGAAAGCTGAAGTGCTAGTTAAACCTATAAAACATGTTCCTGCTGGAATTATTCCTGCAAAACACGTTCCTGCAATTCATGTTCTGACTACCTTTGAGGATTTGATGGATGATTTTCGTAGGAGATTCTTTGAAAGTATAGCTTTCCCGT
>CAWGAW010000004.1:0-51870 GCA_963820675.1 Candidatus Bathyarchaeota archaeon
GTTTTAAGAGAAAAGAGCTTCACAATATTCACGATTGGAGGTGAAAACGTGCCTACTTTCGCAGTGAACATGAAGCATACTGTTGAGTCTTGCCCTTTGTTTAATGCTGAGGTGAAAAAGAGGTTTAAGGAAACTCTCGGTAAGAGAGAAGAAGCATGGGATAGAGCAAAGAAACATGATGTACAGGTATTGAGTGCTTGGACTTCAGTCCTAGACCATCTCGTTTTCTACATTGTTGAAGCGCCTTCTCAGGAGGCTGTTGAGGACTATTTTAAGGACATAGGCTTTGCCTTCTGGAACAGCATTGAAATTCGACAAGTGAAACCTGCAGATGAAATCATAAAAGCCATACTCGAAAAATCCTGATGCACAAGCGGACGCAAAACACAGTCTCAACGGGGAACTGATAAACGCGGTCAAAAGAAGAGGAGTGGAATTTCCAAGTCGGCTTGGTGATTGCTATGGTTTCTGCGCATAGATTGTCTCTGTCTTGTAACCTATTCTCATCCATCCATCGTATAAATACGCGTATATCGTGTAGAACCCCGTTTCCTTGGGCGTGAACTCAGCGGTGTAACGGGCTTCCTCTCCAACGGGAAGATCCTTTATATCTATTGTAGCCTGCTGTTCATTCTTTCCTGAGGGGGTTTCCACCCAGAATTCCAGTTTCAATCCACCATTTTTTCTCAAGCCCTTAACGGTTGCCTCGGCACTGATGGTCTTTCCAATTGACGTATACGGGTTTGAAAGCACTAGTAGGCGACCGATTTTTGCTTTTTCGTCGCTTACATGGAGATTCGTCCAACTGGATTCCCACCAGAAGTATTTTCCATCCTTACGTCCTTTGATGGTAGCGTATACATCAGCTGATCCTATTGCATTAACCCGGAAAACCAATTCTGTTCTCCTTATTCGGTCCCAACTCCGTAATGTGTTGTCCAGCCCCAGCCCACCATGATCCATAAACTGATAGATTATATGTGTCCACAGAGTGCAATTGCACGTCAAGGTCAGTAAGAGTTTCATTTCCTATGTTTTTCAGTTTCAATGTTACCCAGTTAGTTCCTTTCTCTATCTCCGTAGGATTCAATTCATACTCGATAGGATACTTGTATTTTGCAACACTTTTTTCACCTCCTTTCAACTTTGTATTTTTAGTCCTTCTTCTATAAGCAGAACTTAGCAGATCTTAGTCCGCGTCCATATTGCAGCGAATTCATGGAAAAAGAGGATTTGACACTACGAAACCCGCTAAACGCTGCCAAATCATAAGTAGTCTCGAACTCTCTTAAACATTATGTGACTGCTATTCAGCAGTAACAGCCGCTGAAATCTGTTCAGTGACAAAAAATCTATGTAAATCTTCAAGCATTTATGTCTTGGTGGGCACATAAAACCACGGGTCCTTTAACGCTATCTTATTTTTTGGCAAGCGAGTTTTTCTATAATGCTTTCGAGTGAAGATTGCATTGCAACGTAAAGGTTTTGGGAACACTCTGCGTAGATGACGGTTAGTTGGAGTTCTTTCTGAATAATCCAAAACACGTCGTTTTTGTGTGATTGGCGGCACCCGCTGGGATTTGAACCCAGGACCTCCAGCTCCGCATGCTGGTGTCATAATCCTACTCAGACCCAGACCCATGAAGTTATCTGGTTGATTGGACTAAATCTCGAATCTGTTCTTATGCTAAACGGTGGTCATTGGAACCGCTATGAAAATCTCAAACAAAGGACTATGATTCTTCGTTGGAGAGGGCGCGGCGCGGGCAAGTTAAATAATTATTTTGAGCATGGTTGAGTGCGTCTTGCAGGCTGCGTTTTTGGGCCTGTTAGTGCTTCAGCCTGATTTTTCTTAGAAGTTTGAAGCGAGATGGACAGTCATAGTGCAGCAGAGGATGTTGTTCCTACTCGAAAAGGCATGGCTCACGCTACTTTATCTTCACGTTTGTCCTCTGGATTGTCAGGCGAAATGGGCGATGCTGTACCGAAGTTCCGGTTTGCCCATGAGGGAGGCGACGATAGCGACGGCGTAGACCACGCATAGAACCAGGCACACGTGGATGCTTGCGTTTTCGAATGCCCTGCCAGGTGAGCCTACTATACGCCAGCCTCGCCTTCACCCTGCCGTTCAGGCTTTCAGACATCGCCCTCAACCCCTTATAGATCACCCGAAGATGCTCAGGACCCTCCACGTCGATCCGATCCTTCACCGTAAGCACATCCGAAGGATTCGCCCGACCCTTCAACCGCCTCCAAGCGATGACATTGCCTATTTTCCTCGCCTCCAAGAGCGTCAAAGACCTGCTTGGACTCGAACTGGCTGTCTCCGGCAACCAGCTCCACCTCCAAGTCCTCGCCCACAGCCTGTCCAGCAAAGGCTCCACCAGCTTCTTCTCGTTCACGTTGCCGAAGCCTCCACATGACCCAACGGGAAACCTTCAGCGTCCACGAGAAAAAGCGACTGATAGCCCAGGATGAAGCCCTTCTTTCCTCGTCCAACCCTCGCGTCCGGGTCGCCTAAGCCGCGGCTCGTGTCATGTGGGTCCCTGCTGCTCCATGCGGGAAGGTCGGTGCCGTCTATGCATGCCGCCTGAACAAGGCCGACGGCGGAGAAGGGCTGGCTCTCCCTCAGCCTCAGGGCTTCGTGGCGAAGCCACGCCTCTATCGCCCGGAAGCCTTCGACGCCAACGCGTTTCTTCATCTGAGAGAAATGGGCTTCGGTCGGAACTTTGTCGCCATATCCGCAGGCAGACCGCATGCCTTGGTTTCTTCTGAGCCGCTTCACCAAGTCTTTCATGTAGGGTATCTGCTCCAGCTGGCGTAGCACAGAGCGCGAAGGTCACATTCGGGATCGTATTCTACAGGTCGCCCAGCGCCTTCGCGGTGCAGGCCCTTCCAGAGGATGGAATGAAGAGGACTTAAATCCAAGTTCTCGAACAGAATCATGGGAGAACCTGATCTCTCCATTTCCCATCAAAATGTTGAGATCGGGCTCTCCTAAATCAATTATTTAATTCGCCCGCCTTGCCTTTGTTCAGCGTGTCCTGAAATGTTGTGAAGTGAAAATGATCATCATTGGTTGTAAAGTGTTGACCAAAGAATAGCGAGTTATAATAAGCATAAAAATGCAACATAGAATAGAGGATTGAAATGAGAGATTGCGAGGTCATAATACAGAAAGCATTGGAGGAAGGGCGCTCTTCGATGCTTGCAAACGAAGCTCAGCAAATATGCAGTCTTCACAACATTCCCACCCCAAGATCCCACCTGACTTCAAACATGCATGAAGCAGTTTTGAAGGCAAAGGACATAGGATTCCCAGTTGCTTTGAAAATCGTGTCGCCTCAAATTCTGCATAAATCCGACGTAGGCGGCGTCATTCTAAACATCAGAAACAAACATGAACTCGAGACCCAGTACAAAAAAATGACCGCAGAAGTCAACAAACGAGCGCCATCAGCCAAAATTCTCGGAATATTAGTTGAAAAAATGATGCCCTCCGCAACAGAAGTAATCATAGGAGGCATCAGAGACAACCAGTTTGGACCATCAATCATGTTTGGAATAGGCGGCATATTCACCGAGATATACAATGATGTGGCGTTCCGAGTGGCACCCTTAGAAAGGATAGACGCTTGGAACCTAATTCACGACCTAAAAGGATCCCGCATACTGGAAGGGGCCAGAGGCAAACCCCCCGCAGACCTCGAGGCAATCATAAACCTTCTACTTAGCGTGTCAGACCTAATCACGGAACACGACACAATAAGCCAACTGGACCTTAACCCAGTAATGGCATACCCAGACAGCGTCTGCGCTGTTGACACCCGAATAATCATTAGACAGAAAGACGGAGGTAAATAGAATGGGTTTGGATGCCTTCTTCAAACCCAAATCCGTCGCAGTCATTGGAGCCTCAAGAGAATCCAGAAAATTCGGTCACGTTATCTTCAAAAACTTCGTCGGATCAGAATTCGAAGGCAAGACCTATCCAGTTAATCCCAAAGCAGAAAGCATCTTGGGCTTCAAAGTATACCCCAGTTTGAAGGAAATCCCTGACGAAGTGGATCTCGCAGTAATCGCAGTTCCAGCGGCTATAGTTCCCAACACAGTCGACGAATGCCTGTCCAAGAACGTTAAAGCATCCGTGATAATATCCGGCGGTTTCAAAGAGGCAAGCGAAAAAGGAGCCAAGCTGGAACGCGAAATAAAAGAAAAAATCGCTGGGAAGCAACCTCAGAATCATCGGTCCAAACTGCATAGGCGTCTACGACCCCTCCAGCCACGTAGACACTTTGTTCTTGCCAACATACAGACTAAGACGCCCAAAACCAGGTTCAATAGCCTTCATAACACAAAGCGGCGCATTCGGCTCCGCAGTTTTGGACTGGGCCTCATCTCAAGACATTGGCATTAGCAAATTCATCAGCATAGGAAACAAAATCGACGTAGACGAAGTTGACCTGCTGAGTTACCTCGCCGACGACCCACTCACGACATGCATCACAGTCTATGTGGAAAGCATAGACCGAGGAAGAGAATTTCTGAAAACCGCATCAAAAGTTACCGAAAAAAAACCCGTGGTAGTGCTAAAAGGTGGGACCACACCAGAAGGAGCAAGCGCCGCTCTTTCCCACACTGGATCGATGGCCGGCTCCGCAAACATCTACAAAGGTGCCTTTGAACAAGCGGGAGCAATACAGGCATTAAGAGTGGATGAACTGTTCGATTACGCAAGAGCCTTGGCCTATCAGCCCACACCCAAAACCCAAACAGACGTGGCAATCATAACCAACGGCGGAGGATTCGGAGTCATAAGCACCGATGAAGCCTCAAGACTCGGGATCAAACTAGCAAATTTCAACCCAGAAACCACGAAAACCTTAAAGGAAAAACTGCCAGAATATGCTATAGCGCGCAATCCTTTGGACCTCGTAGGCGACGCAGACGCAGAACGTTACCGGATGGCATTGAACGCTGTCGCATCAGACCCAAACGTCGGAATAATCCTGGTGATCGTACTGCCGCAAACATCCTACATCGAGTCAGACGTGGTTGACGCGATAACCGAGGCGCAAGTAACCTACGGCAAACCAATAGTCGTATGCTCGATAGGCGGAGATTTTACCCGAGTAATGGCCGAAATGCTAGAGGAAGAGCACATACCTTCATACGAAACTCCAGAGAGAGCAATCAACGCGATAAACGCCTTGCTCATATACCGAAAAGTGTTAGAAGACAAAGAAAAAAGAAAAAACCAAACAACGCTGCAGCGCTGAAAATGTTTTAAGAAGAATGCGCCAATAATAATTCATCGAGCACGAAATGATGAAAGGAATCCGCTTTCACGGTCGAGGAGGCGAAGGCGTCGTTATTGCTGCTGAACTTTTGGCTGCCGCCGCCTTCAAAGAGGGAAAAGGAGTCCAATCTTTCCCGTTCTTCGGAGGAGAACGCCGAGGAGCGCCAGTCACGGCGTTTGTCAGAATTTCCGATCGACCGATTCGTCTTCGCGGACCGCTGTACTCACCCAACTATGTAGTTGTCCTGAGCCCTTTCCTGCCAGGGGTGGAAGTGACTGAAGGATTAAAGAAAACGGGACTACTGCTGATAAACGGTCAGGGTAGACGAAAAAGGGCCGAGTACGAGGGCTGCCGAGTCGTAAAAGTCGATGCGACCAAGATAGCCGTAAAGTTAGGGTTGGTGGTTGCTGGATTTGCGGTGGTTAACACGGTAATGCTGGGCGCCCTGACTAGAGCCACAAAGATGGTCAATATCGAATCTATCCAGGCGGCAATAATGGAGCGTTGGCCCGATCGAATAGGGAGAAAAGAACGCTGAAGCCGCTATGCTTGGCTACTTGCTTCTCAGGGGGATTGACAAAGCTGGCTAGAAAACGTGGTCAACGATCGTCGCCTCTGCCGAGAACCGCCATATCCATTCCGTCCGAAGAGGGCGTAACCTCGACGGGCACTTGGCGGACGTATCGTCCTGTGATGAACAGGAAGAAATGCACCAACTGTCTCTCTTGCTGGCTGTACTGCCCTGAAGGCGCGGTCAAACTAACCAAGGAAGGCGGACCAAAGATCGACCTGAAGTATTGTAAAGGCTGCGGAATATGCGCCGAAGAGTGTACAATGAAGGCTATAGCAATGAGGTTTGAAGGAGAAATGAAGAGTAATGAGAAAAACCGTCATGACAGGTAACTTCGCAGCAGCCTACACGGTGAAACTGGCCGATGTCAAAATGGTGGCTGCTTACCCAATTACGCCTCAGACAAGTGTTATCGAAAAAATATCCGAGTTCGTGGCTAGTGGCGAAATGAAAGCCGAGTATATCAAGGTGGAGTCTGAACACAGCGCGATGTCCTGCTGTATCGGCGCATCGACCGCGGGTGTAAGAACATTCACAGCAACCTCGTCTCAAGGATTGTTGTATATGCATGAGATGCTTCACTGGGCTTCAGGAAGCAGATTGCCCATTGTCATGGTTGAAGTAAACCGTGCATTGGCTCCTCCATGGACTTTATGGACGGATCAGAACGACTCCATAGCTCAGAGAGACACGGGATGGATGCAGTTCTACTGTGAGAACAACCAAGACATTTTGGATACGATCCTTCAAGCTTACAAGGTTGCTGAAGACCCAAGAGTTCTCTTGCCCGCAATGGTATGCTACGATGGTTTTGAACTGTCACACACTTCGATGCCCGTCGAGGTGCCAGAGAAGAAAGACGTTGACGCCTTCCTGGGGCCATACAACGTCGCCAACGCTCTGATTGATTTGGAGCATCCAACAACCGTAGGCAGTCTGGTGAGCCCGGACCTATACATGGAGTTTCGCCTCTTGATCCAGGAAGCGATGGAGAATGCAAAACAAGTAGCTGAAGAGGTAGCAGAGGACTTTTCTTTGAGATTTAACCGCGAAATATGAAGGCCAGGTTGAATGCTACAAATGCAAAGGCGCAGAAGTCGCCATCGTGTCCATGGGCGCCTTGAGTAGCGAAGCTAAAGAAGCAGTTGACCGTTTAAGGAAAGAAAAATTTGCGGTGGGCGCGGTAAAAGTTAAGCTTTTCAGACCTTTTCCCAAAGAAAAGTTCAGAGAATTCGGGAAGAGGCTAAGAGCCTTCGTGATTGTTGATCGTAACATATCCTTCGGCATGGAAGGGGCACTTTTTACCGAAATTAAAAGTAGTTTGTACCCGTTGGATGAGCAGCCTAAAGTGCTGGGTTTTGTAGCTGGTCTCGGAGGAAGGGACGTGAGGGTGAGAGACCTTGTCAAGATGGTTAGAAAGGCATTCGACGCTGTAGCAAACGACAAGACATATCCGGATGAAGAGTGGGTTGGCCTAAAAGGTGAAAAAAGATGAGCTGGATAAAACAGCTACCTAAAGAGGTACCACTTCTATCAGGGCCAACCTCCTGCGTCGGCTGCGGAGCAGTCTTGAGCCTTAGATTAGCATTAAGAATTTTAGGCAAACGCACGATAATGGTAATTCCAGCCAGTTGTTCAGCGATAATTCAAGGCAGCTACCCCCACACTTCGTTCAAAATTCCAGTTGTAGACTCAGCTTTCGCCTCCGCTGCTGCTGTTGCTTCAGGCATCATCTCGGCACTTAGAATCAGAGGAATTGAAAACGTAAACGTTGTCGTTTGGGCAGGTGATGGCGGAACAGCCGACATAGGATTACAGGCGCTTTCTGGAGCTGCCAACCGACAAGAAAACATGCTCTACATGTGCTATGATAATGAAGGCTACATGAACACCGGCGTACAGGAGAGCGGCACGACACCTTTTGGAGCATGGACAGCCAACGCGCCCAAAGGAAAAACACTCTTCAAGAAAGACATGCCGCTGATAATGATGGAGCATAACATACCCTATATAGCCACCGTTAACGTTTCATACCCTCAAGATTTCGTGGCCAAACTAAAGAAGGCTCTAACCTATCAGGGGTTCAAATATATTCACGTGTACAGCCCTTGTCCTCCAGGATGGAGAATACCAGCGGATCAAACGACAAGAATAGGAAGACTCGCCGTCGAGACAGGCGTCTGGCCTCTCTTAGAGATTGAGAACGGAAAGTTTCGGCTTACAGGTCCAAGCCAAAGAATCTTGGAGGAAGGAAAGCGAAAACCGTTAGAAACTTATCTGCAGGCTCAAGAAAGGTACAGAAAAATGACACCTGAAGGCACTAAAAGCCTGGAAAACTGGATAGATCAATCGTGGAGAAAATACGCTATTCTTCAAAAATGCGCAAACTAAGCCGCGCTTCTGCTACTGTATGAATTAAACCACCCTTTTCTGCACCTCTGCCCATGGACCGCCACTGAGAACACTGTTATTGCCGTAAAGAGAACGTAGGGCTCAATAGGCTCTTTTGCTAACCGACGGTTAACATACTTACGACACTCACTTGTGGAACCGCTGAATTAGGATAGTTCTTAAATTCTTCTGGGCATGATTATCGATTGTGCAAGATACAAAATGAAAACGGCTAGTAATATTTTTGAATTGATTGGGAAGACGCCGATGGTTAGAATAAGCAAGATGAACCCAAATTCTAACGTTGAGATTTACACCGAAGCTGGAAGGATTTAACCCAACAGGTTCCTTGAAAGACAGGATAGCTTTGCGGATGGTAGAGAGGGCTGAGGAAGAGGGAGAGTTAACAAAAGATAAGATAGTTTTGGAGGCGACGTCTGGAAACACAGGGATAAGTGTGGCATGGGTAGCTGCTCTCAAAGGCTATAAGTGTGTAATCGTTTTGCCCAAGTCTGTTTCCGATGAGCGAAAGAAGATTTTGAAAGCGTTAGGGGCCGAGTTAGTTTTTGTCTCAACAGAGGTAGAGGCGATAAAGAAAGCAAGAGAACTAGCGAAAGATGTGCGGTATTTTATGACGGATCAATTTGCGAATGAAATGAACTGGAAGGCTCACTATCAAACAACTGGCGAGGAGATCTGGGAGCAAACTGAAGGAAAGATAACACATTTTGTCGCTGGCATAGGAACTTCGGGAACTATAATGGGTGTGGCAAGGAAACTGAGGGAGTTTAAAAAAGACGTCAAGGTAATAGGCGTGCAGCCTTCTCGTCAAAGCAGCAGACAAGAAGGACTGCTTAATCTTTACGATTTCTGCCCAGAAATCTACAAATATGATGAGCTGAACGAGATGCTTTTGGTTGAAGACGAGGACGCCTTCAAAACAGCCCGAGACCTTTTCCTAAAGGAGGGTCTGTTCGTGGGCATTTCGTCAGGGTCTGTGATGTGGGGAGCTATTCGGAAGGCTAAGGAAATAGATAAGGGATTAATTGTAACCATTTTTGGAGATCATGGCTTTAAGTACCTGAGCACGAGCCTTTTTGAAGCGCGCGCGCTTCGTCACATTGGCAAGGCACTGCAGCGGCAAAATAGCTGACGACAAACTGAGAAAGTTGACGCTGGTGCACGTTATTATCTTTCTTTATGGTTTGGGTCTGATAGATCAGCCAAGCTACAGCAAAATGTTGAGAGTGAAAGACATGAGGGATGGCATAGTTCACAACCCATTCAAGGAAATTGACGCCCATGTAGCCAGCAATCTGATTGAGGATGCAATAGATTCGCTGGAATACTTGGGAATCGCTGACTAACACGCGCTAGATTATGTTAACCCCAGTTTTTCCCATCTATTCAGGTATTGAGGCACTTGAGATTCATCGTTTATTTAGGGCGGCACTTGGTTCAAATTCGAAACTGTTAAGCTAATTCCTTCACTTTGGTTATAACTTCTTTTACTGCGGTCACAGAAATCTCAAGATCTTCTCTGGCTTCGGAATCCAGCTTAAGTTCCAGTATTTTCTGGACACCGTTCTTTCCAAGAATGCAAGGCACTCCTATGGCAACATCTGAAAGACCGTATTCACCACTCAAAAAAGTTGAGACCCCCATCAGCCTGTTACGGCCTTTTAGAACAGCATCAGCCATTCTCGCAATAACCTCACTTGGAGCATAGGTCGTGGACCCTTTAAGTCTAATTACGTCTGCACCAGAGGTTCTAGTGAGATTGACAATTTTTTCAATCTGCTCCTTGCTAAGCAAATCCGTTATAGGTATTCCTGAAACAGACGCGAACTTCACAAGTGGAACCATGGAATCTCCATGCTCCCCAATCACCAGCCGCGAATGTCTTCTCTTGAAATGCCTGTTTCTTGGGCTATGTAGGACCGGAAACGCAAAGTGTCGAGTACGTTTCCCATTCCGAACACACGGCTACGCTCAAACCCTAACTCCCGATAGAACAGATAAGTCATGACATCAACTGGGTTAGACACAACCATGACCTTGCAGTCAGGAGCATTCTTCACCACTTCTCTTGCAATTGATTTCACGATCTTCGCGTTGATATTGGCCAGATCGATACGGCTCATGCCCGGACGTTTAGATTGACCTGCTGTCACGATGACTAATTCTGACCCTTCTATTTCGCCGAAGTCACTTGTACCTTCTATTTTTCCATCAAACTCGATTGCTGGTGCTGCCTGCATCATATCCAAGGCTTCGCCTCGAGCCAAGTTCTCGTCGATATCTATTAGGACCACATCAGCGATTCTAGATCTCAAAATATCAAAAGCGGCGGAACTTCCAACCTTTCCTGCACCAATAACCGCAATCATAGTGGATAATACAAAACAACTCAACATAAATATTTAGCGCACTGCCGCGCCACACGTATAGCATTACCTTCGGCATTTCATTTTTTCCGATGGCGATTTTTCATTTCACGGAAAAAGACAACTATTCAAAAAGTCGCCGAATTTGTTATCCTTTGGCGTAAGCTGGGATTTGAACCCGCTACCGAGTGGAGATGTCACCCGCAAATCCCTCTTTTTCCCCAAACTAAAACGTGATTGTGTGAAACCTCAAACTTCTTTTGTTAGTTGTTCGATTCAAAAATCCCTTAAATAATGGAATCAACAGAAACATTCACATGACACAAATCTTTGTGAAGTGCCCGAAATGGGGAACTGAAACAAAGGCGAAAAGAAGTACCCGATGGAGAATGTGCGCTGAAGGAGATTGCGAATTCTTTCGGCGGCGCCACTTCACAGTAGCATTTGTACTGTTCGTTTAGATTGAAGCTTTGTGGTAGTCGTCCTCACTGCGATTTTGAACATCCAGTTGTGGACGTGGATGAGCCTAAGCATGTGTGCGTTACCGGGCGCTTGACTATTCGTCCTCTGTGGCTAAGAATCATGGTGCCCTAGTGCCGCTTGCCGTAGGTTTTTTAAGGCAGGAGAGAAAGACTAGCCTTGTTGGTTTTATGTTCTTCAAACAGATAAAAATGCACGGCGACAACCTCTCCTACGTCATCGCAGACGAAGAAACAAAAGAAACTGCTGTCGTCGACCCGGGTTTCGACTCCGACGAAATCAAAAACCTCCTCGGCAAAGAAAACTTGAGACTCATCTACGTAATCAACACGCATGACCATGTTGACCACGTTGCGGGCGAGGATGCTTTGAAACTTCGTTTCGGAGCAAAAACCGTTTCTCATAAGTTGTCTAATCTCACAACTGCCATTCGGGTGGATGAAGGCGACGTGTTGCAGATCGGCAGTGTCCTTATTCGGGTCCTATACACGCCTGGTCACACTGCTGACAGCATTTGTTTGCTCATTGACGGCAAGAAACTGTTGAGTGGCGACACGCTGCTCGCGGGGAGCGTTAGGAACACGGTATTAGCAAGCGGCGATTCCAGAAGCCTATACGAGAGCCTATTCGACAAAATTCTGAAACTGGGCGACGACGTGGAAGTGTTCCCCGGTCATGAGCGTGGGGGAAGGGTTTCGTCGACTATTGGCGAGGAAAAACGAGTGAACCGCGCCCTTCAGGCGAAAAGCTACGAAGAATTCGTCGAGCTAATCAAGTAAGCCCCAACGTAGAACGTCTGCATGCAAAACGCCTCAAGAACTCAAGTTGGTAAGCATTTTTATTCTGCTCCTGTGCAGTTCTCATAAGCCAAGGGAACGAAGCATTATGGTATCTGAACATCCGAGGATGAAGCGCGAGAAGAAAACCATCGAAGCCATGGTCCGCATCTATTGTAAGAACAAACACATGACTAAGGGTGAACTCTGCTCGGAATGCGCCGCTTTTCTCGAATACGCCAAGCTACGCCTGGATAGGTGTCCCTTCCAGGAGAAGAAAACTACGTGTGCCCACTGCCCGATTCATTGTTATCAGCCTGAAAAGCGGCAGAAGGCAAAGGAAATCATGCGCTATGCCGGTCCACGAATGCTCGTACACCATCCAAGTTTAGCTCTGCATCACGTGTGGGACGGGCGGAAAAAACCTGAGAAACTCCCAAAGAAAAACGCTAAACCTTCCTAATTTATCTCTCTGCTTTTCTCAGGAGTTCACCCGCGTAGCTCACCGAAATCTTGTAGAACACCAACGTGAAGACGGCGGAAATGACGCCGCTCACAGCCACGGCAACGATCAAATCTATTGTTGGCAACCCCGGCAGGAATGCTATCAGAGAGCCAGAAAAAACATAGTATATGACAGGGGCGAGCACGACGAGTCCTGTGATGCCGCAGAGGACGAGGTTGAGGAGACTCCATTCCACGCGAATCATTCTGGGTCTTGGGAGCTCGTTGAAGTCTGCCCCTTTTATTCCGCTTGAGAGTGAGACCGCGCCGAGGGAGAAAACCAAGAAGATGGTCTCGAAAACGGCTGTCAGAACCGCTCGGGGCGACGGGTGATATATTAGGGTCCCTGCTGTGCCCGTGATCGCGAGGATTATCAGCGCGAAGAGGACGATGAAGAAGTACTTGCTCCTGACAAGGCTGCGGGCTGAGAACGGCGACGCGTAGATTCGCCACATCGCCTGTCCCTCCTCGCCAATAATCAAGCTGCCCACGCCTAAGGTCATGATTGAGGCGGGAAGCAGAAAAGTCAACGCTACCCACACGAAACTCAAGTCAACGCCCGGCGGTGATGACGATGGACCAACCGACTGGAATAGAGGCACGAGGACTATGACGATAGGTCCGATGAAAATGCCCATCAACTCGCGTCTACGAGTGAACGCCTTCAGGTCTTTCCGTATCAGCGCCGCCTCACTCGAGGAGAACCCGAGTCTACCCAGCAACCCCGTCTTCGGGGCATATTCACCTCTTGTGACCGTGATGGCTGCAGGCTCGTACAGTCCGAAGCGTCCGTTCAGCCACACTCCAAGATAGAATAGGGCCAGAATGAAGAGGATCGAAAGTCCCATGAATAGCACTCCCAACAACACCGACCCGCTTGTGAACTGGTAGAGCATAATGCCGAGCCACACGAAGGGCACATACCACACTGAGTTCTGCGCTGCCGATATAGCTTGGATGAAAGAGATCGCCCCGGTACCGTATATGATCGAGAAGTAAGCGATGTAAAACAGCAGGAAGAACCCTATTGACCCAGCGAACCTCACCCAGATGGCTGCCCTGCCCGTGGATTTGTAGACTGCGCCGACGAACCTAATCTGCAGGACCCGCAAGACTTCGGTGGTGGCGCTCGCCATGAATGCCGCAGCAAGCATCGCCAAAGACGACAACACCGCGACGACGATGAAGCCACTGAAGAATGCGAAAACCAGGACGCCTGATGCTATACCCACGATGATGAGGAGGGGAAACCCAAGCAGATTAGCTAGAATTGAAGCCAGGGTGTGTTCTTGCCACGTGATGGGGAGCCAGTAGGGCACTTGGGAGGTGGCTTTGATGCCACTGCGTTGGATTTGGTTTAGCATCGTGAAGACAAGGCTCGAGAGAAGTATGATTGTGGGCAGCGACAGAAAGACGCCTTGCACCATCGGTTGAAGCTTAATGGCTTCCGCTGGGTCGGCTTGGATAACGCCTGTGAGATAGAAGTACCCTACGAGAGAGCCTAAAAGGACGCCGATTCCCAGCGCGATGAAGTAGAACAGGTAAGCCGAGAACTTGCTTTCCCTGTAGTGTAGGAGTCTCTGTCCTCTGATGAGTCTGCCCGATTTTCGCTCAACGCCAACAAGGTACGCGATGGTCTTCCAGTTCATTTCAGGAGTTCCTCAACCACAGGCTTGATGTCACCTGTTCCAGTCAGTTTCAGGAAAATGTCCTCCAACCCCGAGTTCGGGCAGCTTCGACATCTGCCTCAACTCCTCCATGTTGCCAAGTGCAAGGAGTTTGCCGTGGTACATAATACCGATGCGGTCGCACATCGCCTGCGCAATCTCAAGCACGTGAGTGCTGAGGATGGCGGTGATGCCCTGCCGCTTGAGTTCTTGAAGGAAATCCTTAACGATGCGTGCGGACCTCGGGTCTAACCCGTTGAGAGGCTCGTCCATGATCAGCAGTTTTGGCCTGTGGAGGAAGGCAGCGATTAAGGCAATTTTCTGTTTCATGCCCTCGGAATAACTGTTTATCATGTCGCCCTCTCGTCCCTCGAGTTGCAAGGCTTTGAGGTACTCGTTGATTCGGTTTTTCTTGTCTTCAGGTTGCATGCCGTATACGTCGCCGACGAAGTCTAAGTACTCGATGCCCGTCAAGAACTCATAGAGTCGCGGTGACTCAGGTACGTAGCCAATCGAACGTTTTAGAGCGACGGGGTCTTGCGCCACAGGTTTGCCCAACACTGTAACTGTGCCTTGGTCAGGTTGGACGAGACCAAGCAGCATTTTGAGGGTGGTGGACTTCCCTGAGCCGTTCGGTCCCAGCAGCCCAAAGATTTCCCCCGACCCGATGGTTAAGGTGACGTTGTCCACGGCGACTATTTCGGCATAGCGTTTTGTAACTCCTGTGAGTTCTACTGCGTTGACGCTCATTTTGTTCACGTGTGGCTTCATAGAAGAATATGTCGGATTTAAGGCTGACGTGAGGACCGAAGAACAGAAATACTACGCTGGGCCGCCCGTTTAGGAAGCTTTCCGTCTGACCTTATCGATCCACTGTCTCAAATGCAGCAGTGCATGTGCCAAGAACGTTCTCTCCTGCCCATAAATTCTCCTCAGAACGTTCTCCGGGGACAGCAATTCTTCTCTCAACTCCACGATTTCCTTCTTAGGCGAATACTTAATGTAGACAGGCACACCCGCCAAAAGCAACAAGATACCCAACGCGATTTGTTCGGGACTGCACTGAGTTATGAGGAACACCGAGAACAAGATGCCCAACGCAGCTAAGATTAGCCCACCCCTCAGGTGATACGCCGGAACAAGGTGTCTTCTGTGGAACGCGAAAACCGAAGCACAAGTAGCCAAATATGCGACTGCCAGAAAGAAAACTGACACTGCTATGAGCAAGCTAAGGCTACCGACTATGGCGGCGACCACGGCTATGGCGCTCTGGATTATTATGGACAAATATGGAGTTTCAAACCGTCGGTGAAGCTGCGCAAAAACTCTTGGAAACAAACCATCCGCCGCCAAAGCATATCCGAGTCGTGAGGTGCCAATCATCCCTGACTCGTTGGAGCCAGCAACCGATATTAGAGCGCCGATGCCTACGATGCCACCCCCAACCAACGCCAACAGAGCATTGGAGGAGAATATGGAGTTCCCAGCAGCCGCCAACGGAGCTGTATCTTTGGCTAAGAGCGTCCAGTTGCGAACCCCGAACAAGACCGCGTTTGTAGTCAAGTAAAAGACGATGACGATGACAATTCCGAGAACTATTGCTTTAGGGATGGTTTTCTCGGGATCTGTGATTTCCTCGGCAGGGATCGTGGAGATTTCGAACCCAGCGTAAGCCCAGAAAATCAACACCAAAGCAGTCCCGAAGTTGCCGAAGCCGAACGGCGCCATTGGTGGAGCAAAATTCGCGCCAGCAGCCCCCAAATTTAATGCCACCCATGCGATGCCCGCAACAACGAAGAAAACCAAAGGCGCAAGCTTCGCGATCGTTAAAACATCATTGACTCTGCCCGCTGCCTTTACGCCAATGATGTTGGTGGCGGAGAGAAACACGACGAACAGGATTTTCACGAGCGATTGCAGCATAACGTCGCTGGCAAGGCTTGGAAGGAAAAACGACAAGTACTGTGTGAACGCAATGGGAAAAACTGCAAGCGAAATCAGCTCCGCAAACCACAGAGACCAGCCGACGATGAAGCCCGAGAACGGTCCAAACGCCTCCTTAGCATAAGCGTAAGGTCCCCCAACCTTCGGAATCAGACCTGCACAAATCGCGAAGCAAAGGGCGATGACCATAGCTATAACGCCAGCCACAACCCACACAACAAGCGAGAAGGGCCCAAGCAACTTGGCGCCAAAAGATGACGCCACGTAGATGTCCGCGCCTATGATAGCTCCGACGACGAGATTAGTCACGTCAAAGAGTGAGAGCTTCTTCGTCAGTTCGGATTTGGTCATCGAGCCGCATTTCCAAAGCTGGTGCTACGCTCTTTCGATGAGTTCGATCAGGGTTCCATCTGGGTCTTCGACGAAGGCGATCGTCGAGCCGCCCAATCCGAGCCTAAAGGGTTCGTCGGTGATGGTTACGCCTTCTTCCCGCATGGCAGCGATTGTTGCGTCCATATCCTTAACCTCGAACGCTAAATGATCGAAGAGCCTGTCATCATAGTCTGGTTGGAGGAAGTTCTCCTGCTTGCGGTAAAAAGTCAACTCCAACGTCGCGCCTTTTCGTTCAGGGTCTTGAAGAAACACGATTTCGGCATCGTTCTGGGGAATTTCCTGTCTGCTCATAACCTGCATGCCAAGGTGTTTTGTATAGAAGGCGATGGATTTTTCCAGGTTGCTTGACCGTATGCTGGTGTGAACAAACACGCACCTTTCTCTCCTACCTTGAATCATGCCAATTTGCCTTATAAACAGAGAAGTTTGATTCAAACGCTCAGGAGTAAGACATGCCAAAAAACCCCGAGCAATTAATTACGGAATCGAGGTTTTTTATAAACTGTCTTACGAGAAACTGGTGGTTAACTATAAATCTGGGGCAATAACTATTGTGCCCTCTAAGAAGTAACGGTTCCATGGCAAACGTCATCGAAACACACGCCTTAACCAAGTCGTTCAACGGTCTCACCGCAGTCGACAAACTCGACATCACAGTGGAGTCGGGCGAAATCTTCGGCTTGCTCGGACCAAACGGCGCGGGCAAAACCACCACCATCAGCATGCTCTGCACCATCCTTAAACCCACCTCGGGTTCAGCGAAGGTGAACGGATTCGACATTGCTAAAGAACCCAATATGGTTCGTAAATCCATAGGCATCGTTTTTCAAGACCCCAGCATCGACGACCGCCTCACGGGCCGGGAGAACCTGTACATGCACGCCAACCTTTACGGCATCGCTCCAGGCGAACAGAGGGAGCGCATCGACCGCATCCTGAAGCTCGTGGAGCTGGAAGATAGGGCGGACGACCTCATGCGAACTTACTCAGGCGGCATGCGACGAAGGCTGGAACTCGGCAGAGGTCTAATTCACTATCCGAAAGTGCTCTTTCTGGACGAGCCGACCCTCGGGCTCGACCCTCAGACTCGGGACCACATCTGGAAGTACATCCGTGAGTTGAAGAAGACACACGACATAACGATCGTCCTCACCACGCACTACATGGACGAGGCGGACAGGCTTAGCGACCGCATCGCCATAATGGACTATGGCAAGATAGTCGCGCTGAACACGTCGCCCAAGCTGAAAGAAACATTGGCTGGGGACGTCATCGTCGTCGCGGGAAATAACCTCGAAGCTTTGTCCACGTTAGTCGTAGAAGAGCTCGGGCTTGAGAAAGTTGAGCGAGTGAACGGAACACTCGAGATTACCGTTCGTAACGGCAAAGCTCTGCTACCACGAGTCGTCGAGCTAGCCAGCCAGAACAACATATTTGTCGAATCCATTGTCCTACGTGAACCGAACTTGGAGGACGTGTTTCTGCACTACACGGGTAGGATGATACGTGTCGACAGTGGGCGGGAGCTTCACGGGTTCTCAGCCATTCAGCGGAGGAAAATCCATTGACCGAACTACGCGGTTTGTACACGCTTTGGCTCCGTGAAGTTAAGCGGTACCTTCGCGACCGCACCCGCATCGTGAGCAGCTTCGTCCAACCCCTGCTCTGGCTCGTCGTATTCGGCGCAGGCATCGGCTCAGCCCTACGTGGGGGACTGCAGCTTCCAGGATTGAGCTTTCAGCAACTTATCTTTCCAGGCATCGTGGCTCAGACGCTGCTGTTCACGTCGATGTTCATGGGCATTTCAGTCATCTGGGACAGAGAATTCGGGTTTCTGAAGGAAATCTTGGTGGCGCCGATTTCGCGGTTTTCACTGTTCTTGGGCAAGATGTTCGGCGACAGCACAGACGCCATCGTTCAGGGAATCCTAGTTTTCCCCATAGCGTTGGCTTTGGGCATAAACTTCAGCCTAACCGCGTTTCTCATTAGCTTGCCCATTATGCTCTTGATTACGATTGGTTTGGTCAGCGTCGGGCTCGTCATCGCGAGCTTCATGGGCAGCCTCGAGAGCTTCGGAGCCATCCAGAGTTTCATCAACCTGCCCCTGTTCTTCCTCAGCGGCGCCCTGTTCCCCGTCGTGGGCACGGGCATAACGTGGCTGGAAGTCGCTGCCCGAGTGAACCCGTTGACATATGGGGTTGATGCGTTGAAGAGTGTGATTCTGGGAGCGCCTTACGCGGCGTTGCAGATTCAGCCGTTGTTCGTGGACATAGCCGTCGTGGGTGTCTTCGACCTCGTTATGATTGGGGCCGGCACGTGGGCGTTCAGCAGAATGAAATAAGCCCGCGCACGCCAATCTGGCTTGAATTGTGGCGCGTTGCAAAATTGTCGGGCTGATTTACGTCGGACGGTATTTTGGCAGCATGAATGAGGGGAAATCCCTATAAGCGGCGCCCTATTATGCGCGTTAGGTGAACAAAATGCGAAATCTGTGGCGCATCATGTATCCGCTTCTGTTCTTCGCAGCGTCGGTGCTGCTTGCCATCTTCGATCCGATGTTGTTGCTTGTTTTCTACGCTGGCGCATTCGTCCTGCTCATGCTTTCCAGACAGTTGAACCTGTACCGTATGCTCATGCTGATGAAACGTGTTGCTCGGAAACTCGGCGCCCTCAGAGCCGAGATTCGCACCAGAATACGCTTAGGTTTCAGGGACCACACTTTCGACGTTTCCGCAGATGTTGACGAAGAACTACGTCACCGCAGTCACGGATACATCCGCTAGCGTAGCTGACATATTAATCGCAAGTTCATAACGCCTATCAGAGCTGAATTCCAAACTGAAGAAGGCATGACTTGCTGTGGGCATCTTGGAAGGGTTGTTTAAGGGTTGGGCGGCGGGGTTCATCGGGTTTGCGGCAGTATTAGCCATCGTTGTCCTCGTGTCCTTCCTAGCTGGAGGTAACATGGAGGTAATTGTTGCGGTTGCAGTCGTGGCGGTTGTGGCGGTTCTGGCATTGGCTGTGGCATTGAACTTTCTGAAAAAAGAACTGTAACTAAGAAAATCAAAGCTGCAATGCAGTTACTTGTTGGTCATTTCGTTGATTTGCTGCTCCATCATATGTCCGCGGCAGTAAACCAGAGCCTTCGTAACGCCCGGGACTTTCTTGGCGGCGCTCTTTATGTCGTTGGCGAGTTTGAAGGCGATGGGGCAGAAGGGGCTCGTGGGTATAAATTCGACTCTGACAACGCCTGGCTCTTCCTCTTTCACGTTGGTTATCATCTGCATCTCGGCGAAGCTCATGCCAGTCTCGGGGTCTTGGACTTTTCCAACTTCTTCGCGAACCTTATCTTCCAGTTCCGTCAAACTGTCACGCTCACGTTGAATTAGCCAGCATTGGAATATAAACTGTTGCGTGAAAACGTCCAACACGTCAACTCGAAACTCAGACCCATTTTTGCCTAAGCCAAGAATAAATAGTGACCGCAATGAGCACAAGCGCGGCGAAGACTGCGCTTGACACAGCAGCCGTGACGATGTTTGGGCAAGAGGCTTGGTTCAGCGCGACGCCAGTCAAAGCCCAGACAATGACTAGTGCGTATGCCACATCTTTTCGGGTTACGAGCATGGCCAGCGTGATGACGAAAGCGACAACTATGACGAGGATAGCCCAAGTCTCTGCGGCCATGCCGAAACCGTCCCAGCCCACGGACACTAAGAATGAGGCGACGTTGGCGATGGACGCGATGGTTATCCAGCCGAGGTACACACTGAAGGGCAAGTTCACAGCCAATTTCTCGCTCTGCCGCGCGTTTGATTTTCCGATGTCAAGCCGCAGATAGATAACTATGAGGCTTGCAAGCAAAAGAAACATGATGAGGACTGAGAGGCTAAGGATTTCGTTCTGCCAGAGAAAAAGCCACGTGATGTTCAAGACGCTTGCCAGGATGAACAGCCAACTCACTTTGCTCTGGAAGAGTTTGTCCTTCTGGCTGGGCAGCGCTTGGAAGACGACAAAGACGCCGAGAAGGATGTAGATTACTCCCCAGATGGCAAAGACGTAGCCCGCGGGAGTGATGAGGGTTGGGTTCCGGTTGGAGACATCGGCTGTGGTCCTGCCGCCAATAAGGGTGGTACTTCCCGCTATACTGTTGACAACGATAGTGAGTGCGAAGGCAACGATGTTGGTCGCTTTCAACAAGGTAGAATTCGAAGAAGACATTTTTCGTCCCTGAACTTCGTTTGGCGCAGTCTGCATTTAACTCTTACGCGAAAACACGGACTTTCTGCCGCTATTTCCTGTCGCTGACGATTTCCTTTTGATCCAGCGCTTCTAGCTTGTTGAAAACCGAATTTACGCTCTGAGTGCTCAGTCCCGTAATGGTTATGTGAATTTCGCCCAGATTGGTCGCCTGCACATAAGCTTTGTAACCTCTCAGAGTGTCGAGGTTTTTGTCATTGAGGAAGACTATTTTCTCAGGTCCATGGCGTAGGTTTTTTATCATCCAGTAAGGACTGCGTGGGGCAATAGGGCTTTCTTTGCTCATGAATTTCACCTTTATTCGTTGAATGCTTGTTGTTTGGGTGCTATTTTGCTTTTCTCATGCGACGGCTAGCAAGTTTCTTAAACCCGAAATCCCATGTTCCTTTGGGGACAGCATGCTTATTCCAATGTTGGTGCCCGCGATTTTCACGAGTGCTCTGATTTTCGGACCAGCTTTCGTGATTGTTTTTGCGTTGTGTATTTTGCTGGTGGTTCGGTTTCCTTCTCTTAAGACATGGATAGGAGCGGCTATGGTGGTGGTCGGTTTCGTTGAGATGTCGTCTGTGCCTGACTGGGTGCTTGTGCTTCTCCTCATCGGGTTTAGCACTTCAATCATTGGTATTGCAGTTGTGAGCAGTGCCTTGTTTTCTGATCGGCGACGCGGTGTAGCGGGGCTTGTCTTGGTGGTGCTCGGCGTTCTAGGGATTTTTGCCTTTGCGTTAGGCTTTTTGAGCGCCAACTTTTGGACTTACGCTTTCCTGATAATCGTGCTGGCTTTCGGCACCGCAGGCGTTGCCGTCCTGTTGCCGGAGCAGAGAAGGGCGAAGATAGGTCTCATCGTGTTGGCTCTTGGGTTCGTTGCGATTCTGGTCGGGCTTGCCACCAGTTTTGTTGCCTTGACGTTTTTCGTCGGGCTGGTTGTCGTGTTCGTTGCGATTCCAATTGTTGTTTCAGGCTTGCGGTATTGGACTTTTAACCGTGCGGGCGGGAACACGATTCAGCGACTGAAGAAAGGTCTCTACGTTCTGCTGGCAGTCGTGATTCTTTCCTCAACCGTAGTAGTTTCGCTTCGGGCGACGAACGTTCTGCGCGAGGAATTATACGACCAGTGGACCTTGACAACCGCAGCTGACACGACGGTTCAAGGTGTCGTGAGGGAGATTCACCTGAACTATGAAGTGGACAATAACGGTTACAGCTACCACGTTTTCCCCGCGTTGATAATCGTGACCGTGACTGAGGTGCTTAAGGCTGATTCGATTTGGATGAACCTGTCGGAAGCAGAGGCATACTGGGTGAACCAGAACATGACCATCGGCTACGACAGGACCGACGTTCCAAACCTCGTCGTGGGGCAGCAGGTTGAAGCAAGCGGCTACTATGACCTGCTCATTGAGGACCAGACAAGCTTTTCATCTAAGCTAGTTATTTCCGCCAAAATAGACGGGAGCTACATCATGTCTCTTCAAGGATGATTTTCTCCTTTGGAAGCACCTTTGGCATAAAAGCTAAGAAGTGAAGGCGTGAATGGTTACGCAGGTGACAATCGCCACGATGAAGCCCGCCGACTGCGTGTTCTGCCGAATCGTAAGGAAAGAAGCGCCGGCCACAACCATCTACGAAGACGACGAAGTGCTGGTCTTCCTAGATATCCGACCACTCAACGAGGGACACACCCTCGTCATACCCAAGAAACATTACGAGGCCGTCTACGACATGCCCGAAGACCTCGTCAGCCACATCTACAAGCTAGTCAAGCAGATGGCGGTCGCCGTGAAAGCTGCTACCGAAGCCGATGGCATCACCATCATCCAGCAGAATGGGCATGCTGCTGGACAAGAGATCTTCCACATGCACGTTCATGTTGTCCCAAGGTATGCTGGGCAGAAGCTGCCGCACTTCCACGACTTACCAAACGCCAGCAGAGAGAAGTTGGAACAAGCGGCGGAACGGATAAAAAGCCAACTCATGAAGCAGTGACTTTTATCATTAAAATATGGGTGCTGACTCTCGAGTACTAGTTCTTGCAGACAAAAGTTAAAACATGCGATGTTCAATCTTCCGTTGGAATGCAAACATCAACCTCTGTCTTCGAATCCCTCGCCAAACCTGTTCGCAAAGCGCTAGCCGAGCTTGGATTCACCGAACCCACGTTACCGCAGACCTTGGCTTTTCCCGAGATAATCGCAGGAAAGAATGTCCTGCTCATCGCTCCGACGGGAACTGGAAAAACCGAAGCAGTAATTCTGCCTATCTTCAGCAACCTCATCCAGCAAACTCAGGAATCTAAAGGCATCCAAGTCATCTACATCACACCATTACGAGCGCTGAACCGCGACATGCTCAAACGCCTCACTTTTTGGGCGCAGCGGCTCGGCATAACGGTGGAAGTGCGTCATGGCGACACGGAGATGAAGACCCGACGTAAACAAGCACGCCAACCCCCACGCATGCTCGTCACCACCCCCGAAACTCTCCAAGCCATCCTCCCAGGCTCGCAGATGCAACGGCACCTCAGCCAAGTCCAATACGTCATCATCGACGAAGTCCACGACCTCGCGGCCAGCAAACGAGGAGCACAACTGACCATCGCATTGGAACGCCTCAGAGAAATCACCAACCAGGAATTCCATCGCATCGGCCTCTCCGCCACCGTTGGCAACCCCGAGCAAGTTGCCCAATTCATCGCGGGCACCGACCGACCGATCACAATCGTTCAAGCAGTCCTCGCCAAAAATTACCAATACCATGTGGAAAGTCCCCAGCCCACGATGACAGATTTCGAACTCGCTGGCAAACTCGAAACCTCATCCGAAGCCACAGCACGCATACGAAGACTAGCCGAGCTAGTCGACTCGCACAAGTCAACGCTCATCTTCGTCAACAGTCGACAAGTCGCAGAGATGCTTGGACACAAATTCAGTCAACTGGGCAGAAACGACATCGCAGTTCACCACGGCTCGCTTTCACGAGAAGAACGGGTATCAATCGAGGACGATTTCAAAGCGGGCAAGCTCAAAGCCATAATCGCCACGAGCACGTTGGAACTTGGCATAGATATCGGCAACGTGGATTTGGTCGCCCAGTACATGTCACCGAGGCAAGTCAGCAGCCTCATCCAACGGGTTGGCAGAAGCGGGCATTCCCTGAAGAGGCTTTCGGAAGGGACAATCATCACAGTTTACCCGGACGACACGCTGGAATCTGTGGCTGCGGTCAAAAACGCGGAAGCAGGCAGAATCGAACCCGTCCTCATCCATGAAAACGCCCTCGACGTCTTGGCACACCAGATTGCAGGCATCGTCATGGACAAACAAACAATCAAACTCAAAGACCTCGAAAACCTAATCCACCGAGCTTACCCGTACCGCAATCTCAAAACGAACCAGCTGGCTGACGTGGTAGATTTTTTAGACAGCCTCAACAAAATACGCTTAGAAGAAGGAGCAACCGTGCGCAAAACCGGGAGAACACGAGAATACTACTACGGCAACCTTAGCATGATACCTGACGAACGACGCTACCCCGTCATCAACGTCCTCACCGACCGCAAAATCGGCACCCTAGGAGACGAGTTCATGGCACTCGACGCGCGCATAGGTTTGCATTTCATCATGCGCGGAAAAGTTTGGCGCATCGTCCAAATCGAAGAAGAAACAGGCACAGTCCACGTTATCCCAGCCGAAGACCCATTCGCAGCCATCCCAGGCTGGGACGGAGAAATCTTGCCAGTGCCCTTCGAGCTTGCGCAGCAAACAGGCAAGAACCGCGAGATGATTGGGCAACTGCTCAAGCAAGGCAAAACCCCTGAAGAAGTCGCAGAAAAGCTCTCCCACGAGTTGGAAGCCGACAAAACCACGCTGATGGGCACTGTGCAGGAAATTGCCGAGCATCTCGGCGAAGGTGCACCTTTGCCCACGCAGAACCACATCGTCTTGGAAGCCTTCGACCGATACCTCGTAGTGCACGCCTGCTTCGGCGAGACGGTTAATCGCACGTTGGCAGGGGTCTTCGACGCTGTCCTTTCGGAGCGCGAGGTTATCACGGGTTGGTGGGCTGACGGCTACCGAATTCTCATCGAAACCCCACGAAAACTCGGACGCGTGGAAGTTGAGGAGTTACCGACCGTGTTGTTTCATCTCAGCGCCGACGAGGTTGATGCAGCTTTTGGGCGTTACGTCAGAGCGAAGTTCCCGTTCGCTTACCGGATGAAATTTGTGGCTGAACGCTTCGGTGCGTTGCCCCGTGGGAAGACGATGAGTTACGAGCGGATGGCTAAGCTGCGTGCGTCGTTTGAGAACACTCCGATCTACGATGAGACGCTACGTGAAGCGATGCTGGAAAAGGCAGACGTCGCGAAGGTGAAAGAGGTTATGCGGGATGTGGCTGACGGCAAAATCGTAGTAAGCACGCTCCTTCGCGTAGAGAAGCCCACGCCTTTAGCTTATCATATTCTGTCACAGTACGCAGACATCTCGGAGTTGATGGCTCCAGAACGAGTGGTCTTGGACAATATTGAAAGGATGAAGATGTCCATCGAAGCGCGAACGGTCACGCTCCTGTGTATGAACTGCGGCGAATGGACGAGTCAGTTCCGGGTGAAAGATTTGGCTGATGCAACCGAAGTGCGAACGCTGTGGTTCGGGGTTATTGGCTTCGCTCTACACCGGTCAGCACGTGCTGCATTTGCAGGATGCGTTGCGCAGACGACGCGAAGGCAAGGAGATTTCGGAGGATGAGTTGAAGGAACTCAGTCAAGCACGGCGTAAAGCGGATTTGATTCTGAGTTACGGGAAGCAGGCAGTGCGTGCGTTGCAGGTGAAGGGTGTTGGGGCTGAGACAGCGTCGCGGATTCTGGGAAAGATGCATCCGAACGAAGACGACTTCTACATGGACCTGCTGAAGGCAAAGATTCAGTATTTGCGGACACGCGAGTTCTGGGATGACAAAGAGAAACTGAGGTAACGTTTTGCAAGAACCCGAAAGCAAGCGACTAAAGCCAAAACTCGGCATGTGGAGCGCCGCAGCAATCAACGTTGGCGCCATAATCGGCGGCGGAATTTTCGTCGTCACAGGCATCGTTGCAGGCGTTGCGGGTTCGGCATTCGTGATTTCGATGGTTTTAGCTGCTGCGATTGCCTTGTTTACGGCGTTGAGTTTTGCCCAGTTGACGACCTGGCAACCCGTGGAAGGAAGTGGTTACGAGTACGTGCGGCAGCTTGTCTCGCCGTTTGCGGGTTTCTTGTCCGGTTGGATGTGGATGATTGGAAACACGTTTGCGGGCGCTGCGGTTTCGCTAGGGTTTGGGTATTATTTGGCATCTGCATTTCCCGCTTTGCCGGTGAAGGTTGTGGCTGTTGTGATGTGTTTGGCGTTTACGGCATTGAATTCCATTGGAGTTCGTCAATCGGCGATGCTGAACAACGTGCTCGTTGTTGTGAAGCTGGCTGTCTTGGCATTCTTCGTCGTCTTCGGGCTTTTCTTCGTGAACTCGGCGAATTTCTTGCCATTTACGCCATTCAGTAGCGGTGTTTTGTTTGGTGCCTACTACATTTTCTTCGCATTCGCTGGCTTTGCACGAGCCACGATTATAGCGGAGGAGGTTAAGGATGCAAAGCGCAACGTCCCGAGAGCGGTCATATTATCGTTGGCGATTTCGACCATTGTTTACATACTTGTCGGAGTGGTTGCAGTGGGGATCGTTGGTGCGAGCAGTTTGGCTCCTGCAAACACGAATTCTCCTTTGACGTTTGCAATCGGCGCCTCGGGAAGTTCGTTGGCAATGCAGGTTGTTTCCTTCGGCGGGTTGGTGGCGACGGCGAGTGTCCTGTTGACGGGCATTTTGGGGGTTAGCAGGATGGCTTTTTCGATGGCTAGGCGCAACGATTTGCCGAAAGCTTTGAACGTGCTCAGCGCTCGCTTTGGGACGCCTTATGTGGCGATTTGGATTATCGGAGTTGTTATGGCGTTGCTGGCTTATTTCGTCGATTTGACGGGGGTTGTGGTTGTGAGCACTTTTGCACTGCTTTTCTGGTACGTGCTCGTGAATCTGTCTGCGTTCAGGCTTAGGTGCGAGAAACGACTTTGCCCACGATGGCTGCCTATTCTGGGCTTGAGTACATGCAGCTTGTTGTTGGCGGTCGTTCTGTTCGTTGCTCCGTTCGCTTGGACAGTGGGATTGACGTGTCTGTTTGTGGGTGCATCGTTCTATTTCGTAAGAAGACGTTTTCAGAAAAGAAGCCAATAAAGCAATGGTTTAAGGTTACTCACAGAGAAATTGGTCTGAAGAAAGTGCAGAGTTGAGAATGTCGCATTAATGTCTTCGCTCTAGCCTTTGCTCTCGCTCGACAGCCCTGCTTAACCGATGATTTTCTTCACGAAGGGAACTCGCTTCAACAGAAAAACAAGCCCGGCGCTCAAAAACAACGTGACCACTGTTATCAGCGGGACTTCAATGATTGGGTTCAACGTGTTAACACTCAGCTGGAACCCAAAGTAGCCTCTCTGCAGCGACTCCAAAATCATCACGTGCGATAGGTAAATCGCCAGTGTGCTGCAACCGATGAAGTGGAGCAGTTTGCTGCCTCGAGGGAAACGCGCCTGAGAGTTTTTCGGGTGAGACCTTGAGGAGGAGCATAAAAAGTGCAGCCGAAGCCAGAACCACGGTGGCGCTGCTCAAGTAATCCAGGAAGAACAACCCGGTGTGCCCGCCGACTAGGGCTGTCGCCGCATACGTGCCGGCCACTGTGCCGAGGAACCCTGCGAAGTATAGGGCATAGAGGATGGACGATCGAAGACGCGTCGAAAGTACGTAGTAGCCAAGAACATAGTAGCCGATCCACCCTGTGATGGCAAACAGTTTCAGTTCAATCGTGAACCCGCTCACCAAGACCAGCAGCGGCACAACCGCTGTCCCAGAAAACACGAGCATCAAAAAGTACCTCAGAATCCTTCGGTCCGAGTGTGCAGTCACCACCCGCAACACAGGCGTAATCAAATACAATCCAGCAAGCATGTAGAGGAACCAGAAGTGATAGTATGGCCCCGTGAGGATTCCCTGCACGACGCTAATTGCGGTGAGAGCCTCATGGTTGGCGAAGTAACGCCAAAGAAAATACGTCGTCCCCCAGAACACGAATGGTAACCCTAACCGCAATGCCCGCTTTTTGAGAAAAACGCGGATTGGCTCAACCTTACTGGGCTGAAGTAGCAACGCGCCAGACAGCATCACGAACAGGGGCACGCTGGAATCCGCAAACGCGTCGTACGTGTTAACGGTGAACCAGCGGATCACCTCCGCCTGATTCATCACTGTTACGATTGGGTGGGGTTCGATGGCGGCGTGAACTATGATGACTAGGATTATGGCGACGGTTCGGATGAGGTCCACGGGAGCAGAGATTTCCGTGTTTTTTTGCAGCAACCAATCCCCACGCCCATGCGAAATTCACTTTACGGGTACTGTGCTAATAAGACTTGACATACAATCACCTCTTCGTCTCCGAAAGCGTAAATAAGTCAGCGACTTTCCTAGGACTCGGACGATGAGGTTATCGAGGTACGACGAAGCCTTTAGGGAGGCTTATGAGTGCTTTTTCCGCTACTGAGTCCAAACAGAAACAATTACATCACTCTATGAAAGAAATAATCGACTAAGAATGCTCACTAGCTTAAATGGGGAAAGAGTGGAAAGAGGGGAAATGAGTTAATCTTCGCTTTAGCGTGTGTCTCTGTGGCCCGTCAGGTACGCCCAAACGCTCACGAGCGCAACCGTCAGGACAGCGCCTGCAACTCCGGAAACCATGAAGCTTGTCAGTCCGCCCAACAAAGGCAGAACTGCAATCAACCATGGAATCACGTAAGTCATGGTCACCTGTGCGATTATGCCTGCCATGAAGCCCAGAAGCGCCACGATAGCGAATACTCTTAGTCTGTCACTCATGTGATTTTCACCTTTGGCTTAGCATTGATGTCAGGGTTCTTTTTAGTCTAACTTACACGTTTTTGTCTAATACCCGAGCAACTGTGCACGCATGTTTTAACTTAATACTTAAAGGTACAAACCTTTTTGCGACCTCTGTATATCTGTACATATATACGCGCATAATTCAGCCATGTTAACAATGTATAAGATGCTTCCACCGCACTGTTGCTTTCGGAGGTATTCAATTGTCAGAAAGATTCGCGAAAAAATGGGAAACTAGGAAGGAAGAAGCACCATTCACAAACCGCATCAAAGACGCCGTGAAGCCGCCAGGTCCACTGAAGCCACGCTTAGACTTCGCTGTCAGACGAATCGAACTGCAGGTACAGAAACTCGATCAAGCCACCGACAGGTTTAGCCAACGAGACAAATCTATCTTCACCCGCATAGTCGACGCTTACACGAAGCACGACACCGCCCGCGCCAACGTCTTCGCCAACGAGCTTGCTGAAGTCCGCAAGATGGAGAAGCTGATCATCAACGCCCGCTTAGCTCTGGAGCAGATCGTGCTGCGTTTACGCACAGTTTCCGAACTCGGAGATGTTGTGTCGACGCTGGGTCCAGCAGTAGGCGTTCTCAGGTCAGTGAGAGCCGGATTGGTCAGTGTCTTCCCCGAAGCAGAGAGCGAACTCGGCGAAATCGGCAACATGCTCAGCGGAATCATGATCGAAGCAGGTCAAGGCTCAGGAATGACGTTGAACTTCGACAGCGTAAACGAAGACGCAAGTAAAATCCTAAACGAAGCCGCAACCGTTGCAGAGCAAAGAGTCAAAGAGAAGTTCCCAGACTTGCCACCAGGCATGCCAGCCATGCCGTCCTCGCAAGAGAAGGCAGGATCAGAGAGCTACTAAGTTAAAGGAGGGTAGTTATGTCTCAAAATCCCAACCTTTTTCTTTCTGTCGGAAAACCTGTTAAAGACGAGTACGGACGCGTAATCGGCAAAGTTGCCTCTTTCGCAATGACGCCTAATGGAAAGTTTGACGCCGTGTTCATCGAGTTCAGCGGCGGACAGTTCTCTAAGCAGCCCATGGAACAGCTAAAGTTTACTGGTTCTGAAATCACTTTCATATCCACGGTTAAAGCTCAATCCAGCGTTCTCTGCGACCAGATACCACTCATATGGCGCAAAGACCAAGTTCTCAAAGACTTGTCTGAAAAGAAACGGATCTCTCCCGAAATGTACACTGAGATTCACAGTAGCTTCGACAGCGTCTTGAGCCAACTCAAGAAAGACGCCAAAGTTCTCGCAGACCAGATTTCCGATCAAGTAGCCACATGCGACGACGAAATCAAAGCCATGAGCTACGCAATCCTGAACCTAGAGGTAGAACACGAAATCGGAAGAATTGACGAAGAATCCTACAAGTCATCATTCGCCATGCTCCAGGATAGTCTTAAGCGGACGACGCAGGAAAAGACCGAATTGGAACAGGCGAAGAACAAGCTGGCGAACACGCTGCTCGGGGACAACATTGTCGCCCCTTCGCAGAAGACAAAGACAACTGTTGAATTGATGGTAGAGCCGAAGCAAGAGCTTCCTGAACCACCCGTAGTTGTTTACGTGAAAGAAATCGGAAAAGCTGGAATCTAATCTAAAACTTGTGGCGGCGGGGGAAACGGAAACATGAAAGTCATCGCAAGTCCAAACCCTCCACCGCTACGTGAAATCGCCGCAAAATCAATTCTCACCCTTCGTGTGCAGCAGAACAAGCTGGAGCAGGCAGGCTACAGGCTAAAAGAACGCGATAAAATTCTCTTCGAGACCTGCATGAGCGCGCTGAAGCGCAACAACAAAGAGAAAGCAGCTATCTGTGCCAACGAAATTTCTGAAATCAGGAAACTCATAAAGTTCCTCTACAGCGTGCAACTAGGCAATCGAACGCGTCGTTTTGCGCTTGGAGACAATTAGGGAATTAAGCGAAATCGTCGTCGACCTTAAACCGGCCTTGAAGCTTCTTCAAGACGTTTCGCACGACCTCTTCCAAGTGCTGCCCGACGTGTCCAGCGAACTCAGCAACGTTAACAGTGCCATAAGCGACACCCTATACGCCACCAAAATCACAACCGACCCATCGGTGATTCCAGTTGAACGAAAGACCGAGGGCGGCGAAGCAATCCTGAAAGAAGTCTCAAGCTTCATCGAACAGAAAATCTCAGAAAACCTGCCCGAACCACCCGCAAGCATCGTTGCGGAGAGGACGAAGCAGCCGGTGAAGGAACTCGTTGCGCTAACCACGAACTGCTCGCAGAGAATCGCACGCAAATCCGTCGATAACGACGGCGAGGATTCTTCTCAGACCCTATTTTCTTACAAAAAATCCGAAATCAAAGAATTCTCCCTAACAATGGACAAACCGTCCATCGAGGACATGCTCCTCGAATATGTCAGAAAAACTAACGGCGAAATCGACATGACCCGCTGTTCGAAAGACCTACAAACTTCGGACGCGGAAATCGAGAAAGCCCTCGAAACCCTAGGGACGAAGGGTAAGATAAAGATCGAAGTAAGGTAGTGGAGGAGAAAGGGGACTAGGAAATAATGAGCGCATCACAAGAGTTAGAGAAAGCTGCAACAGGCTACGCCTTAGACGCGGTGCGGCTGGATAAAGCTGGCTCCAAGGGCAAGGCCATCGCCCTCTACCAGAAAGCCATCGAGAGCCTTCTGCAGCTTGTGCAGCTTTATCCGGAGTATAATCTTAACAAAGTTTACATCACGCGAGCCGTCGCGTACCAAGAACGCATCAAAGCCCTTCAAGGTTCGGTGCCTCCAGCAGGCATGCAGATGGACGATGAGCCCAGAGGCTCAGACGGCGAGCGAACGACTGAGGGTGGTAAATCAAGTTACGAGGAACTTATAATTACCGAAAAACCAAACGTGAACTGGGATGCAGTCGTTGGGTTGGAAACAGCAAAAAAAGCCATCAAAGAAGCGATCGTTTACCCAGTGCAACGCCCCGACCTGTTTCCACTCGGCTGGCCCAGGGGCATACTGTTGTTCGGTCCGCCTGGATGCGGCAAAACCTTGGTCGCAGCGGCGGTCGCTACCGAACTCGACGCCACATTTTACTCCATCGACGCAGCGTCGATTATGTCTAAATGGCTGGGTGAAGCAGAGCAGAATGTAGCGAAGCTGTTCGTTTCTGCTCGGAAATCCGCTAATGACGGGAGACCCGCCATTGTGTTCGTCGACGAGTTGGACTCGTTGATGGGGCAGCACACCAACGAGGTCGGGGGCGAAATCCGCGTCCGAAATCAGTTCTTGAAGGAGATGGACAGCGTCATGGACAAGGGTAAGAACCTGCACGTCTACGTCATAGGCGCCACCAATAAGCCCTGGGACTTGGACTGGGCGTTTATCCGCCGATTCCAGAAAAGGATCCTCGTGCCCCTGCCCGATAACACGCACACGATTGATGATGATGAAACTCTACACGACGAACCTCACGATTGACCCGGACGTCGACTTGATCGAACTCGCGCGCCTCTCGGAGGGTTTCTCGGGAAGCGACATCCGGGATGTGTGCCAATCCGCACAGCTCAAACTCATCGGCGAATTCTTCGAAACCGGTAAAGCAATGGATAAGGAAGCGAAACCGCGGGCGTTGACGATGGGCGACTTCAAGGCAATCTTCGAAGACCGCAAACCGAGCGTCTCCATGGGTATGCTCTCACATTACAGCCGATGGTTCGAAGCATTCAAAGCATTGTAACAAGGAGGGAACGAAAGAAAGGACAAGCTGGTTGCAAGGGTCGGTGGAAAAGCTTGGGGAACATTCTATTTTTCGCACGCTCTCCCTTCTCCCCAATCAATCCTCCCCAAGCTCCACAAACAGACCCTCAACCAGCAAGACCTTCTCAGTTAGAGCGTGTCTTGGAAAAATTGACATTTTCTAAAAAACAATAGTTTAGTGTGTTTCTCTGGTCCTTACGGATTAGTTATGCAATTGTTTTTGGTCTACTCTATCGTCTATGCCCTTCCAATAAGCTCCGGCATGCCTTCTGAGCATTTGCGTTTCTCAGACGGCAATTACTTTTGTTTCAATCTTGCTGTCTCATTTCCTGCCTAAAAATTTCCTCAAGCATCTTCTTGTTGATGCCCAATCTCCTCGGCCAAGCCTTTCACCATCTTCACGTACGTGCGGAACAGGCTTTGCAGGATCTCGGCTTTCTCCTGCTCCGTCAACTCCTTCTCCTCCGCCAGCAGCAGCGCGAACCACTTGCCTGCGTCCGTGAGTTGGTAGGCTTTAACCCAGATGATTCTGCCTTCCCGCTCATTTTTCTCCATGTCCTCGTTCAGGACGCCGAGTTTCGTGAGCGTCTTCAGGTTCTCGATGATGGTTTTGTTGGAGTAGTTGAGGTTCTTAAAGAGGTCCCTCTGGTAGATGTTCTTGGAGACGCCCTGTTTCAACGAGAAGCGGAGTAGGTCGACGGCGGCTTTGGAGCCGAAGATGGCGCTTAACGTCTTGTTCTTCTGTTCGGCTGGAAGAAATACTACATAGGGATGTAGTTTTTCCGTCATTGGAAGTCCCTTTTATTAGAGTAGCTTGGAGTTTGTCTTTTAAGAGTTGCGCCGACGAATCTTACCCGTATGAAGATATATAGGAATATTCAGAAATTTACGAAAAATCAGAAAACCTTAAATCCTAGATGTATGTTGAATTCATGAAAGGTGACACAAGCGTGAACACATGCGGAGAAGGCACCTGTTGCCGAATCGACGCCGTCGTAACAATGGATGCGAAGGGTCAGATAGTCCTCCCTAAGGACCTACGGGAAAAAGCAAATTTGAAGCCAAACGACAAAATCGCTGTGGTAGCCTGCGAGAAAGACGGCGAGGTCTGTTGCATAATGATGGTAAAAGCTGAGAGTTTCCGCAGTGCGTTGAGCGAAACGCTTGGACCTCTAATCAGAGATGTAATCAAAGAAGAAGAGAAAACGTGATTTGGAATGAAAGAAGAAATAGTCAGAAAACAGGTCCGTAAACGCTACGGAAAAATCGCAAAGACCAGCAGCTCCTGCTGCAACAACACAAGCACATGCGGCTGCGGCAGCCAAAGCAGTACGGAGATGAGCAAGATGATAGGCTACAGCGACACCGAAATTAAATCCGTTCCCGAGGGCGCAAATCTGGGGCTCGGATGCGGCAACCCAACTGCGCTGGCATCATTGAAGGAGGGCGAACGGGTGCTGGATTTGGGTTCGGGCGGAGGGTTCGACTGCTTCCTCGCGGCGAAGAAAGTTGGCAAAACGGGCAAAGTTATTGGCGTAGACATGACATCCGAGATGCTGGACAAGGCGAGAGCGAACGCACGGAAGGGCAAGTATACGAACGTGGAATTCAGGCTCGGAGAAATTGAAAACCTTCCGGTAGCGGACAGTTCGGTCGACGTGATAATCTCGAACTGCGTCATCAACCTCTCGCCCAACAAAAAACGCGTGTTCGAGGAAGCATACCGTGTGCTGGCGCCTAACGGGAGATTGATGGTCTCGGACATCGTCATCCTCGAGGAGCTGCCCGAGGCTGTGCAGAAAAGCGTAGAAGCCTACGGCGCATGCGTTGCGGGAGCAGAAATCAAGAGCAGATATCTGGGATTGATTGAGCAAGCAGGTTTCCAAGACGTGAAAGTCGTCGAGGAGACGAATTTTCCTATCGAAGACGTGTTGAACGAGCCCTCGGTGGAGAAAATCGTCAAAATCATGGATTTATCGCCCTGCGCAGTTGAAGCGGCTTGAGAAGTCTGTTGTCAGCGTGAAAGTGTCCGCAGTTAAAAGCAGTAACTAAGCGTTCTTCGTTTTCTTTTGTCCCACAATAGCTTTTTTTAGCCTTCGCCTTCATTCACTATCGCCGTGCATTGACATGTCTTCAACCCAGAACTGGCTGCCCGCTGACGGTGACACGTTCGTCACGAAGGAAGGTTTCATCTTCAACACGTTCGGCTACGAGCACCCCGAGGGCAGAGTGTTCGCTTTCCTCAAGTACATCCCAGCCGAGTTCAAGCAGCTTTTCAACGTCGACATGCTCACAAGAACGTGGATGTATGGGGGCAAGCAGCTTTTCCGTGCAGAGAAGCTTTACACGGCGAAGAATTACCAGACGTTCATCGAGGCGTTCAGGAAGAACTTTCCAGACTATCTCTATTTTTGCCCGTTTCGAAGCAAAGAGCTCATAACTTCGCCAATAAGCTCCATTAAGACCGTCTACGTACCACGTGAATGCCTAAAGGCTCTAAAAAAGGTGAAGAAGCCCGACGAACTGCAAACAACCGCGTTGGAATTGCTCGATGTGATTTCTAAGCAGTCAGGCGTTAGCCTGGCGGATTTCGGGATTCACGGCTCCATCGCTTTGAACATGCATTCGCCCGAATCGGACATCGACTTCGTGGTCTACGGCACTGAGAATTTCCGTATCGTTGAGCAGGCAATCGCCGAACTCGTTAACATGGGGAAGTTGAGCTACATCTCGGGCAATCGTCTGGAGGCGGCGAGGCGCTTTCAGGGGCGGTTCAAAGGGAAGATTTGGATGTTCAACGCCACAAAGCAAAGTGGCGAAATCAGGAACGATTACGGCATGTTCCGATACATACCCCTCGCCCCAGTCCGATTCCAGTGCACGGTGACAGGCGACACGGAGACGATGTATCGCCCCGCAGTCTACAAAATCGGCAGCTACAAACCCTTGGACCAAGCTTCGGAGTTGCCGTTTGAGAAAATCCCCGACCGCGTCGTCTCCAACATCGGCTGCTACCGCAACATCGCCCGAGAGGGCAGCGAAATCAAAGTCGCAGGAACCCTCGAACGCGTCGAACCCGTCACAGAGGGCGAAGTCTTCTACCAGGTTGTCGTAGGTACAGCTACATCCGAGGAAGAGTACATTTGGCCAGTGTGAGCCTGCGGGACCGAGATGGCATCGTGACGAAGGAAGGTTTAATCTTCCGAGTCTTCGGTTACAGCCACCCAGCCGATGCATACATCTGCGACGCTGAGTACGCTTCGGCGAAAGTCTTCACGTCAGCAGACCCGAGAGCGCCGAGAACAGGCGGCAACGGCGGCGTTTTCTACAAGTTTTACGATGACGAAGGCTGGAAATTCGTCTCCGGCAAGTATCCGCAGTACACGATTTTGCATGAGATGCTGGGGCAGAGGGTTGTCGGTGTTCAGGAAGCAGACATCAACGAGGTGAGAAAGCCCGAAGCTGTACTACGAGCATTGGCCGGTTCTCCGCCGCGGGACGGGCTCATCGACGCTACGCAACGGGTTTTGCAGACCGTCCGAGATGGTTCAGGTTTGGCTACATCGGATTTTGGCGTTTTCGGCTCTATGCTCCACGGCTTCCACCACCCAAAATTCTCAGACATCGATCTCATCGTTTACGGGATTGATGCGAACCGACGTGTGCGAGCAACTCTTGAGAAGCTTTATGCCGAGAAGCGGTTAGGCTTCAGCAACGAGTTCGACAGCCCAGTGGCGATGGAGGGCAAACGGTGGCGTTTCAAAAACTTCAGCGTGAAGGAGTTCGTTTGGCACCAGCGCCGCAAGCTGATCTACGGCTTATTCAACGATGTCAAGAGCGGGCGGGTGATTAAGGCGGAGTTTGAACCCGTGAAGGCTTGGAGCGAGATAAAATCCGAGTACGATCCTGAGACGAGGATTATGAGGAAGGATTGGGTTAAGCTTCGAGCCCAAGTGACTGAGGATGCTGAGGCGCCCTTTATTCCGTCTGTTTATGGCATCGAGCCACTCGAGGTTATGAACGGTCCCAATACGGGGCTGGAAGTGGTTCGAGTCGTCTCTTACATGGAGGAGTTCCGAGCGCAAGCCTGGAGAGACCAAACGGTCACGGTTGAAGGCAACCTCGAAGAAGTCGTCTCGCCGAAGGGCAGTTTCTATCAGGTCGCGTTGACGTATTGTCCGCGATACTACGAGCAAGTCTTGAAAGTTGCCTAATGCCAAAGGCTACGAGGTGAATTACGTGCCTGCTGTCTCGTCCTCGAAGGAAAAAACGTCTTCAATCTGAGCGTTGAGGATGCGAGATATCTTGTATGCTAGCCTTAGAGAGGGATTGTACTTGCCTTTTTCTAGAAAAGTATGGTCTGTCTTGTTACGTCAACTTTTTGGGCGAGAGTCTCTTGGGTGATGCCGAGTTTTTCCCTCAACTCTTTCATCCTCGTCTTCACAGTGTCCTTCATTCCCCTTTTCCGCTATAGTGCATGTATGAAAGACCAAATACCAGAATCCCTTGCGATAGGAGAGCCACAAACAAGGGCATAGCGTCGAAAGCTTTGGACAATGCAACATAGGCATAAGAGAATGTTGCTACCACAGTATCGAAAGCAAAGGCATTCCTGCATGCACGATTAATGTTTCTGTCGATTCTTTCATCGTTACCGCGTCCCTTCAACATACCAAGAAAACCAAAGAAACCAAAAAAGCCTATCAACCAATAATTCCCTGTGACCAAGCCGAGTAGTCCAAGTAAGCCGAGGAGACCAAGGTATCCCAAGTTGTTTCTTCTCATGTCCTAAACACCTGATGTAATATATATCTAACGTTAGAAATATATTACGTAAGGTATATTTAACATTTTCTCTCCGGTTAGAACATCCTATGCTTCAACGTGCCGAAGCACCATGTAATCTGACCGCTTATTCCCGATTATGATTCTGTAATCCTCGTAGTAATTTCGGATGTCCTTCACGTGTTCAACCTTGCCCTGCACAGCAACAGTTTCGCATTTTCGGGCTTGTTGGCAGAACCTGCCGCGGAACGAGACGACTTCAGTTATGGGTTCCAGTCGAGGTCCTTCGGCGATTTTCACGTTTTCCAGCTTGTAGGTGCATGGCGTGAAGAGCGCTTCAGAGTCATCCGCGATTGTCGCTGTCATCTTGGCGTGGCCACTGTTCCTGTAAATTACGTCGCCGTATTTTTCGCCCGCCTCGTTCCAGTCCTTCACGAACCGAACGAAGTAGTCAACTCCGTCAAACTTGCCCTGAAACGCTTTGCGCTGTTCGACTCGGACGAAGTCTTCGAACGTCATCTTCGTGTCTTTCGAACGGAAATCGAATAGTGTCCGCAACTCGTCCCTCGTGTAGGGTTTGAACCGTGAACTCTCATCCTTCAAGAGGCTCTCAAGAGCGGAGTAGGCTCTGCGGCAGTTTTCCGTGCCGTAAACGAGGGGGTCGATGTCGCTCTGCAGCGTGAACAACCCAGCCATGATGGAGCCTGAAATGCCGATGCTGCTCCAAGGGATGTCTGCATTTTCTTTCAGGGTTTCCGTCAGCGTGACAGCTTTGCGTTCCAGGTCCGCTAGTTTTTTTCGTTCACGTAGCTGCTTGAGTTCCTCGGCGGGCTGATAGTGTTTGGTGATTGCAGCCACTGGTACTTCGCAGATTGTTTCTCCGAACACAGGGTCGTGCACGATGAGTTGGGGAGCGTTTTTCTCTAGGTATCTGAAGCGTTCGGCAAGGTTGTAGACTTTGCCGTAAAGGTTTGCTCCCCGAACGCGGTTGCCTGCCTCTGTGGGGATGTACCGTGGGAAAGCCACCACCTTCTCTGGGGGGTGGACTAAGCCTTTGACGTCGAAGATGACGTTGTCGACTGTTTGGATGAGATCGCCTTCACGTGCACGCATGATTACGCTTCACTTTCGGTGTGTAATTGCCTTCAACTGTCTGTAATTTTTTACATAACGTTAATAAACCTTCTTTGAACCTCTAAGCTACGGTGTTCTCTTTCGATGCCTAGCTGCGAAAAAGCAAGGCATATCTCAAAATGCTTGGAGATGGCGATACTCTTTGAGGTCAGCGCCAACAAGCCTGGAAACGTAAACTTGGTCGTGGGCTTCGAGGGCACACGTGTGGAACATTTCCTTGCATCAGCGGTCGCGTCGGCTGCCATCTTTCGAGCAGGCTGCGAGGCGCGGGATGGCAGTGGCAGATGGCAAATTGCACATCAGCGAGGTCGGCTTGGGGGAAATAATAAAGAACTGCGTGGCAGACATCGCCGCCTGGCAGAAAGGCGGAAATACACTGCTCGGCACGGTCATTCTCTTCATGCCCATCGCAGTTGCTGCTGGAATGACTCCGATTAAAGACGACACGTTCGACCTTGCAACTCTACGAAAAAACATCAAACTGGCGATCGAATCGACGACTGCGGAGGACGCAGTTAGGCTTTACGAGGCAATAGAAATTGCGAATCCCAGTGGTCTCAACGGCGCCCCAGACTTGGACGTAAAAGATGCAGGCTCCAAGACACGCTTGATCAAGGAGAATATTTCGCTGCTGGAGGTTTTCAAAATAGCCGCTGGCTACGACGACGTGTGCTACGAGTGGGTTAAAAACTACCCGATCACCTTCGATGCGGCGTATCCGTACCTCATGGAGCTGCTTAAGACGAAGAGGTTGAACGTAGCGATCATAAACACGTTCCTAAAAGTTCTGGCTGAGCGCCCCGACACTTTCATATCAAGGAAGATTGGGCGAGCAAAGGCGCTCCAAGTCTCCGACGACGCTCGAGCGGTGCTCGAGTTGGGTGGAGCAGAAAACGCTCTGGGCAAAGAAAGCCTAGTGAAGTTCGACAGGAAACTCAGAGACTCAGGAAACGACTACAACCCGGGAACGACAGCAGACATAACCGCAGCAGCCTTAGCTCTCTGCACTCTGAGTGGTTACCGACCCTGACTGTTCACGTTGCCTATCCTTCCCAAATTCCTGTTTTACGAGCTGCAATAGTTGTTCGCCTTCTGTTGTCAGGTCAATTATTGGAATCGTCAGCTCATTTATCGCAGGTTTGCTCTGAGATATTACCCCTGTGATTGCGATAATCGGTTCAACTGTTTCCTCAAGGGTTTGTTTGAGGTTTGCTTCGTCGAGAGCGGTGACAATTTTTGGGATGTCCGTTCTTTTGGCTATGAGGTTGTGGAAGCCTTCGATGAAAATGATGTCTAGCTGTTCTCCCGTCAGCAATTTGATAACCTGGTCTAAATCGTTCAAAGCGGCGTCAGTTTTCTTTAGGATGGCAATTTCCTGAGGGCTTATCGCAACTGTCACCTTTGAGCCCGCTTTGGTATATCTCCACGTGTTGGAGCCTTCCCTGTCAATCGTAAAGCCCTCTCGGTGAATATGCTTTATAGCTCCAATTTTGTAACCCTCCGAAGATAGGTGCGAAATCAGGAACTCCAACGTGGTGGTTTTGCCTGAACCGCTTGTTCCGACAGCTGCAACGACTAAAACCATGTCGCTACCCTCCCTTCTCGAAGACACTTGAACTGGCACTAATAAACAAAGCGATTAAGTCCGTCGACGCCTTCTACTCCATTCGAGGAACATCTGCGGTTGCTCATTTGCGCGTGATACGCACCACGTCTTGTCAGACGTTGCTCGCTCAGCTAAGAAAACTGCGTCGGCTTTTCCGTATGCTTTGGCTTCCGTTCCATAGTTCTCGGCGGCTTTCAAGAGTGCGTTTCTGCCTTCGAGAGATTGTGCGACTGCAAATTCTGGGTTGGTCAGTTGCTTCGAGCGGCTTAGGAGGCTTTTCCCCTCGTTTTCTCGACTCACCGCCGCCCAAAAATTAGTTTGCTCTATTTCAAGATGGCTTGCTGATGAGGAAAAGTGCTCTGAAGCTTCTGAGAACTTGCCTTGATTGGAGAGGGTTGCGGCGTTCTGCAGATTTTGCAGGTCGCTCAACGGTAAAGCTCCCCAGTTCAGTCGCAGGGTTTTTGTGATTTGGCCCTTACCTTGTCTGGGCTGCAGATTGGTCAAGTCGGTTTTGTAGTTGATGTTGATGAAGCTTTTCAGGTCTGGGTCGAGGTTGCGAATTTCACTCACAATTGAAATTAGCAGAACGTTCAATGCTCCTCTTATTATGTCGTCGGAACGTGGTCGCTTCAACTGGTAGAGCGTTCTCGCAATCTCTAAAGCCTCAGGTCTTTTCAGAGCCATCGTCAACGTCTCGAGTCTCCCATTGGACCACATGGGCACAACGACATTTGTGTCTCGTGCTGCGTTAAGCAGGTAATCGATTACTTTAGGCTGCATCAACGGCATGTCCGCAGGAAGGGTGAAACAGTAGTCTGATTTGGTGTGCAATCAATCCGGTCAGAATTCCCACAATGGGTCCGCCCAAGTGGTCGAATTGCTCATCCATTAATACCCTAACATCTCTCACACCATTATTCCTTAGCACTTCGTCATACTCTGATTTCCTATTTTGATCGTTTACACAAACTACAATTTCTTCCACGACTTCACGCGCATTTTCCACGGCGAGAATCAGAGAGGGGCTTTCCAGAGAGTTTAATGAGGGCTTTGTCTTGCCATTCTTCTCGTGCGTTCTGAAATCTCTCCGATTTTCCCCCTGCAAGCACAATTGCCGCCCGTTTTGTCATGTTCCTTCAACCCTGGCAAGGCATGATTAGTTTGTTCTCTATTGGATTATGTGATGCTGAGTGTGTAATATTAATAAATCCAGGTATGGCACATCAGAATATGTGTGAGAGCGATGCTTCAAGTGAACATAACTAAGGTTGACCTTGCCACAGGAAAAGCTCAGAAAATCACGGATTACGTCGCCGAGGAGAAACCCCTTTACATATTCGTCAACACAACGTTCTGGGCGGCCATCCTCTGCTCACCCACAAACCTTAAGGAGTTGGCGGTCGGGCATCTGCTATCGGAAGGAATTCTTGAATCCATCGACGAAATCAGAGAGGTCGTCCTCAAGGAACCCGAAAGCACGTGCACCATTAAGCTGGATCCAGGCGTGAACGTCGATGAACGCGTAAAGCTTTCAAGATTGCACACGCGCGTTATTCTATCAGCTTGCGGAAGCGGTTCTCCATTACAGTACACGGGCAAAACTCCAAAAGTGGAATCAAACCTGCGGGTGAAAGCGCAAGTGGTTTTTGACAGCGTGAACCAGCTCAACTTCAAAGCTGAAGGCTTCAGAAAAACGGGTGGTCTCCACGCCGCCGCAATCTATACCCGAGAAGGTTCTTTGGTTGCGCTAGCTGAGGATGTGGGGAGACACAACGCCGTTGACAAGGTGATTGGAATGGCAGCTCTGAGCAGAGTGGATTTGGGAGCGTGTTTTCTGGCTTTGAGCGGGCGGATGTCGGGTGACGTGGCTTTCAAAGCGGCGAAAGTTGGCTTGCCCATCGTCGCCTCCTTGGCGGCTGCGCTCTCCTCTGGAATTGCTGTGGCTGAATCGGCGAATTTGACGTTGGCTGGATTTGTTCGTGGCAAACGTATGAACATCTACACAAGTCCTGAAAGAATATTGGTTTGAGATTAGATACTTTCGTCCTCCAAGTTCTCGAAGTACACGACATTGCACAACGATTGTCAGCTGTTTCGATATGTTTGGTTTGACAGTTTTTTTGAACCTACTCTTAAATATAAGCACCTGAATTTCTATTTCTAAGGTCGGACTTCATGGGGCAGAAATTGAGCGTAACCTTGCTAACGGGGAGAACAATCGAGCAGGGTGTCGGCAAAGAGCAGGGAAAAAGTTCACCGCTATATTTCGAGGCTTGTTCAATGGTCTACATGGACGGAGGAGACATGAAGAAACTGGGCGTGAAGAACGGAGAAAGCGTCTTGGTCACTACATCCAGTGGCTCAGTTGTGCTTAGAGCAGTGAAATATCCCCGCGCCGCAACCCCAGGGTTAATTTACATCCCCTACGGTCCGTGGGCAAACGCCGTCTGCAGCGAAGCCACTACAAGCATCGGCATGCCTTCATTCAAGGGCACGCCAGCTGAGATTGAACCCGCCCCAGACAAACCAGTTTTATCCATGGAAGATCTCCTAAAAGTAGAGTTCGGGAGGTAAACACACTTGTCCATCGTTAAATCTGTAACTTGTCCCGTATGCGGCAGCCTGTGCGACGACATCGAATTGACGATAGAGAACAACGAAGTCGTCAAGGTAAAGTATGGCTGCGCTATGTCCGAATCCAAATTCTTAGGCTACAAGGGAGAACACCGAATCAAGACGCCCCTAATCCGCAAGGACGGCGCTCTTGTTCCGGTTACGATGGAGGAGGCTGTGCACAAGGCTGCAGAGATACTTGCTAACGCGAACTATCCCATAATGTACGGTTGGAGCAGCACGAGCTGTGAAGCCCAACGTGTGGGCGTGGAACTGGCGGAGGAGATTGGCGGAATACTTGATAACACGGCCGTTGTCTGCCATGGCCCTTCAATCTTGGGCGTTCAGGAGGTCGGCATTCCAACGTGTACTTTGGGGCAAATAAGGCATCGCGCCGACCTAATTATCTACTGGGGGTGCGATCCGTGGAGTGCACACCCGAGGCATCTGGAAAGGTACACGTCGTTCACCGAAGGCAAATTCGAGAAGAGCGAATGGAAATCTTACCTGCAGAAAGTCAAAGCAGAAGCAGGGAAGAAGAAGCTCGCAAGTCTCCAGCGAGGCGGCTTCGTAAAGTTCCGTCCACGTGTTCAACCTCCAGGAGCAGCATGCTCAGTCACTGGTCCACCGCAGACACTAAAGAAAGGCGGCAGAAAGCTCGTAGTAATCGACGTGCGGAAGACCATGACTGCTGAAATAGCTGATTACTTCATCCAGGTGGAGCCAAACAAGGATTACGAGGTCATGCAGACGCTTAGGGCGCTCGTTCGCGACCAAGAACTCGACGTTGAGAAAGTCGCTGGCGTGCCGGTGGAGTATTTGGAGGAGGTTGCTGATGCGCTGATTAGCTGCGAGTTCGGTGTCATCTTCTTCGGCATGGGCTTGACGCAGACGGCAGGCAAATTCCGCAACATCGAAGTAGCCATCTCGCTTGTACGCGATTTGAATAAGCGGACAAAATTCGCAATTATGCCTATGAGGGGGCATTTCAACGTCACGGGCGCAAACGTTGTTTCTGCTTGGCAAAGTGGCTACCCCTACAGCGTTGACTTCTCACTGGGCTATCCACGCTATAACCCTGGGGAAACCACATGCATGGATGTTCTCTTGCGCGGTGAAAATGACGCATCGCTCGTCATTGCAGCTGACCCTGGAGCAAACTTCCCAAAGAAGGCCATCCAACACATGGTTAGCAAGCCGCTCATCGTCATCGATCCCCATATGAACGCCACTGCGATGTTGGGCGACGTTGTAATTCCGTCAGCGTTCGTAGGCATTGAGGTTGAGGGAACGGCGTACCGTATGGACCACGTACCGTTGCCCCTGAAGAAAGTCGTCGAGCCACCAGCGGGGATTTTGTCCGATGAAGAAATTCTCAAGATGATTTTGGAAGAAGTCGAACATATCAAGCTGGAGCGTATGAAGGAACCTGCGGAGGCTGTCGCTCAATGACTGAACTGCTCATCAAGAACGGCTTCGTCTTCGACCCCATAAACGGGATTGATGGAGAGAAAATGGACATCGCAATCAAGAACGGCAAAATCGTGGAAAAGGTGCATCCGCACAGGGTGAAGACGATAGATGCAACAGGTTTGACGGTTATGCCCGGTGGTGTGGATATTCATACGCACATCGCTGGTGCCGAGGTTAACACGGGCAGGATAATTCGACCCGAGGACCACGTGAAGGACGTGGTTCGCAAGACGAGTATGACACGTTCGGGTGTCGGCTACTCCGTTCCATCCACGTTCGTTACTGGGTACCGTTACTCGAAGATGGGTTACACGACGATAATGAATCCGTCAATGCCGCCGTTAGAGGCGAAGCACACTCACGAAGAGCTCAACGATGTGCCCATGCTCGATAAAGCGAGCTACCCGTTGCTGGGCGACTGGTGGTTCGTGTTAGAGTACCTTCAAAAGGGTAACCTGGAGGAATGTGCGAAATACGTGGCTTGGATGATGGGCACATCGAAGGGGTATGCTATCAAAATCGTGAATCCAGGCGGCTTGGAGGCTTGGGGTTTCGGCAAAAACGTTCACAGCATCGATGACCCCATACCAAACTACTGCTTGACACCTCGAGAGCTTATTCGGGGGCTCGTCAAGGTCAACAAGATGCTCAATCTGCCGCACACCATCCATCTGCATACGAATAATCTGGGGTTGCCTGGCAACTACGTGACTACGCTGGAGACTATGAAGGCTCTCGAAGACTTATCCACGGACGGTAAACCCGTGGCCCATATAACGCATATCCAGTTCAGCAGCTTCAAGGGCGACGGCTGGGGCACAATGTGTTCTGCTGCCGAAGAAATCTCCAACTACATGAACAATCATAGTCACATGACAATGGATATGGGCCAAGTCATATTCACCGACACAACGACGATGACGGCTGATGGACCCTTCGAGTACACGCTCTATGAGTTAAGCGGGCACAAGTGGGTTAATAGCGATGTCGAGACCGAGACGAGCGGCGGCATCATACCATTCCATTATAAGAAAAAGAACGTCGTCAACGCAACCCAATGGTCCATCGGCTTAGAAATCGCGCTCATGATCAAAGACCCATGGAAGATTTTCTTGACGACCGACCACCCCAACGGCGGACCGTTCTTCAAGTACCCGAGGATTATAGCGTGGCTCACCAGCAAGAAGGCACGCATGGCGACGCTGAAGAACTGTCACAAGAAAGCTCAGAAACGCAGCCTTCTGCCCACATTGGACCGGGAGCTGAGCCTTTATGAGCTGGCAATTATGACGAGGGCGGGACAAGCCAAAGCTCTGGGACTAAAGAACAAGGGACATTTGGGCGTAGGAGCGGATGCGGACATCGCCATTTACAACATCAACCCCGAAACTACGGATATAGCCCTAAAATACAAACCTGCCCGCCGAGCGTTCGGCAACGCCGCCTACACCATCAAAGACGGCAGAATCGTCGTGAAAGACGGCGAGGTCGTGCAGCACGCTGACGGACGTACCATGTGGCTAGACATAAAGACGGCTGAACCAGTGAGGGTGGACGACGACATGAAACGTAGGTTCAAAGAGTACTGGACCGTGGAATTCGACAACTATCCAGTCATGGATCATTACGTCAAGGTTCCAGAACCAATAACAATCAAGGCAGATGTCTAAAATGATTACGCTTACAGTCTTGAAAAAACTGCAGTTCCCTGTCGTCGTTGATTGCATCACTCCCGAAGTTTTTCAAGGGAAAACAGCGGAAGAAATCGCAGAACTCCCAATTTGGGAAGGCAACAAACAGAAGAAACTTGGCGACATATTCAAAGTCGAACAAACCTCCGAAGAGACTCCAAGCATCTTAATCAACGGCGACGCAACAGAAGTCAGACGAGTCGGCTCGGGCATGAAACAGGGCGAAATCGTCGTCAACGGCAACATTGGCATGCACCTCGGCGAAAAAATGTCGGGCGGCAAAATCACGGTCAACGGCAACGCGGGCCAATGGGCGGGCGCCGAGATGAAAGGCGGTTTAATCGAAATCCATGGCAATGCCAATGACTATCTTGCTTCGCCCTACCGCGGCAGCGACGCGGGCATGAAGGGCGGCAAGATAATAGTGGACGGCAACGTCGGCAGCGACTCGGCTTGCTATATGAAAGGCGGCGTAATCAAGATTCGCGGTGACTCAGGGCCTTTCTTGGGTTTCCGAATGAGCGAAGGCGCAGTCCACGTGGAGAAGAAATGTGCGTCACGTGTGGGCGCCAACATGTCGGGCGGCAAAATCATTATCTCAGGCAAACTCGAAGAGCCGATGCCTACGTTCTCGATTGACAGCGTCAAGCCAAAGGTCAAGCTGGATGATACTGAAACAGTGCAGGGGCCTTTCTACGTGTTCATCGGCGACTTAGCAGAAAGCAGCACAGGCGGCAAAGTCTTCGCCTCAAAGGTGAACAATTCTCACTTGAGTTGGTACGAGAAGTTCCTTTAAGCCAACGATCATTAATTAATTACTTCGATATTCACAGGTCTTTCAATTCTGCCAGTGGAGTAGTTGCTTCCCTTCCTCATGGACTTTTCTCACAATGCACAGCACACGCTTTGCCTTCCAATGTGTTCGGATTGTCTTGACCATCTAGAGACGAATGAGGTCCCACTTCTTTCAACTATCTTAGATACTTGGCGAAATTCTTCAAGATTCTTGCTAAATTAAGATGTTGTTAGTTACGATTTGCCTGATCAGGAGAGGTGTTTGACTTTCAAAAGTCATGAAGATTCTTGTCGCTCCTTGTCGGCTTCCTTGTTGGTGGATATTGAGTCCATTTCTCCGCCAAAAGTGTTACCGCCGAAAATGACATCGTTCCTAAATCCATGACGCAGATGCATTAGTTCTGCATCGCTGAACTGAAAGTTAAAAGCTTTCCAAAAAGCTTCTTCACCGCGAGATTCTTCCGACAAATAATACAACCAAGGGATGTTCATCCAAGACAACGTGGCACGCCCCTCCGTCTCCTCCAACGAGCCAGATTGAGGTTTATCCCACGGATGATGAAGATTGAAGCAGTGGCCCAGCTCGTGAACGCAAATAAAAAGCCGCAGCCTCTTTTCTTCAGCGCTGCTACACCCTGTTGCGTCTTGAAAAACTGCGCATCCCCGCCTCTTCCTTCCTTCACGGTCTATCGCAACGCCGCATGTGTTTGACATGACGTGTTCGTTAGCGGACAGAAGCCAGACCTTCCATTGAGGCTCTTCTTTTAGCATCGTGAAATGTTTAGCCATGGCTTCGCGCAGTTCAATGTCGGCCCATCCTGAATCGCCGCGGGTGCTTTTGGGATGTGGGACTGAATCTTTTTTCTCTTTCACAACCAGCAGTTCGATTCCGGCTTCGCTGAAAGCATCGCTTATGGTTAATGGATGCGACCTTGACGTAGCCGGGGAACGCAACTCGGAGGTTTCGTATGGTTCGATGGGTGCTACTCCCTCCTCATAATCGTGTTCCAGCTCGACGCTTCTGAAATAATTGGACACGAACTTGCATCTGCATCTCGATACAGAGGCAGGGGTATTAGTCAATTTGACTGTCGCTTCGAGAGGACATGAATCCAGATGTATAGTAACCTCGATGTCTCCGAAACGGCCTGGAGCAGGGTCAAATTTCCCTCCTTCCCCGGTAACCATTATCTCGTTAGCCACGGTTTTGGTTTTCTTAACCTCTTCAAATCTAAATGAATAAAGATATTCGTGGATTCTCCGCGAATTTGAATAAATATCTCCACTAATATCATTCATCGGACGCTCCCCATCCACGTCGACACGCAGTTCTATCTCAGTCTCTTTTGCTCTTCTCTCCGCTATAGTCGAAAAAGTCTCTTTGTAGAGCCCACTTACTCTTTGATCCAATTCAGGTTTCGTTCCTCGCTTGTTTTTCTTCTCAGATTATTGGTTATTATGGTGGCCAAAAATAGGTCTCGTTGGCCAAGCCGACTAACATCGAGATGGTTGATTTTACGGGATCGTAGAATGCTTCTTTGTTCCTACAACGTTCTTCGAGGATTTTCCCATACTCGTCTCGCCACGTTCGATCAAATGATTGGAGGTCATTGCTTTCTATCGCTTGAGCCGCCAGCTTTGCTCCCCACAAGGCGTATAGAATCCCTCCCCCCGATATAGGGTCAACGTGCCCTGCCGCATCTCCAATCAGAATCCAATTCTCGCCAGCAGACGGAAGACTGAAGAAATCTGGGTTGCTCGCAGAGCGGAAGCATTGCAGCGTATCTTGAAATAATTTTGACCCGAGGTAAGTGAGAACTAAGGTAAGCGTCAAGCAGTTTCTTGAGAATGCTTCCGTGTCTGAGTTCGCTGCCGATACCTAGGTTGGAGTAGTCTTTTCCGGGAAACATCCAGATGTAGCCAGGTATCTCGGCGAGGAATTTGATTGTTGCTTCGGTTCTTTCCGAAGGACTGGTGAGGTAGCCAAAGGTCAGCGCAAGGTTTTCTTCAGAGATAGGACCTATGGTTTTGCGTCTGACTATGCTGTTTACTCCATCAGCCCCCACGAGAATTCTTGTTGAAAACATCGTTTTGTTTGTCATCACGCTCCATACGTTTCTTTCCTTCTTAACATCTATGACTTTTTCTTTAACCAGTCTTGCTCCATTTTCTAGGGCCATATCGAGAATTCCTTGATCAAGACATTGCCTAGAAATGCAGAACCCGTTCTCAAGGCTTTTGGTCATGACTTGGGTGTCTATACATGAGATGATTTTGAAGTTGCCAAAAGTCGAACCCATTGGCCGGAACGTTTCTACAAAAGGAAATTGTTTTAGAACAGGGGGCGAAATTCCCCCGCCACATGGTTTTTCTCTTGGATGCGAATGATCTAGAATCACAGGTTTGATGCCTCGCCCCGCGAGGACATAAGCGCAGTAAGCTCCTGCGGGTCCGCCACCCACAATTACTACGTCTTGAACACGCTTCATACGTTACATTAATTTAGATGTATAAATAAGCGTGCTGTTCTCAAAGGACCTGATTTCAATAATTTGAATTGCCTGCAGATGTGCTCAAGAATCGCGTTGAAAGATATTTTTATTTGCTGAAGAAGTTCTGTGAACTCACAAAAACAGTATTAGTATCCACTGCACGAATTAGAATTGGGTCTTTATGATTTCGAAAAACAATGCTAACAAAAAGTTGAACATGGTCATCAAGGAAAGAAGCAGGGCAATTCTTGAAAAGTTTGGCAAAGTGGCAGTTTCAAGCGTAAGTGAACCGAAACTTCTGGCAGCATTGGAAGACGTCAAGAATTATTGGAGAGACGTGAATAGACCGACCCTGACTTCCTTTTCTTGCGAAGCCGTTGGAGGCAACCCTAAAACAGCAGATAACGCAGCTCTCATGTTTACTCTTGCCTCCTCTGGATTCGGCATTCATGACGACATCTTGGACAAGTCATCAAACAAGCATTTGAGGATGACAATTTTGGGTCTTCATGGAATTGATACCGCTTTGTTGGTCGGTGACCTGCTTATCGTGAAGGCTTGGAACATTGCACACGAAATGATTAGGAAGACCTTCTACCCAACTAAGATAGCTGATATTCTCGAGATATATGGAAACTTGTCCGTGGAAATTTGCGAGGCAGAGTTTATGGAGACACAGTGCAGACGAAAAGTGGACACCGACATCGCTCTTTATGAGAATATACTGTGGAAGGAAATGGCTGAGACTGAAGCATGCTCCAGAATTGGAGCCATGCTGGGAGACGGAAAACCAAGTGAAGTTGAAGCGTTATCAGGCTTTGGCAGAAGATTAGGCTTCATTTCAAGGCTTGCGGATGAAGTTGAGGACTGTCTTAACGTGAAGGGGGACCTTCCCCACAGGATACTACATGAAAGCGTGCCGTTGCCTTTGCTCTACGCTGCCAAGTCTTCAACCGAAAAGTATGCTAAAATAAAGAAAATCCTTGAGAAAAACAATATTGGTCCGTCAGACGTGAAGTCGCTCTTAGCATCCTGCTTTGAAACTGAAGCATTTGAATATGTGCGTAATCTTGCCAAGAAAAATGAGGAGGAAGCCAACCGCAAGTTGGGCTTCCTAGGATCGAGCATTGCTCGAAGTGTGCTACTATTCCTAGTTGATGGGGCTTACGCGCGTGTTGCTAGCCTATGTATCTGAAACGGTGCAGTACCTAGGCTACCAGCCAGTTGTTGCTCCATCAGGGACACCTGCGCTTCCCCACAAAGCGTTGTCGCAATGCTGCAGGTAGTTCCAAAGCCAAGCTGTCTCTTCAGCCGATAGCTGTGCCGCTGCGCATGCGTTCTTGAACGTTTGTTTTTGCGCATCCGTAAAGGGTTTCGGACCTGTAATCACGTCCACAATGTCATCAAAAATCTTCTTCTTGAAAAGTTTGGCCATGTTGTTAGCTCTAAGCAATGCTTGCCCTCTTCTCAAATCAGTGTATGGCATAAATTCGTCTCCCCTCCCATACGTGCTAAAAACAGATATAGCAGTAGATTTATATATTAGATTTGTGGTTGCCCCTTGAATCTAGGTTTTTTGGCTGAGGGTGTCAAGATTCCTAGAACGAAAGTTTGCGGCTGTCCTCCTTCTTAATTCGGGAACCCTCGCCTGGTTCTTCCTGCTTATCCTTTATTTGCCATTTATTCCTGCGTCGACAACAATGTTTGGTATCTCTTTCGAGTATACCTACACTGCCGGACTTGCAGTATTCCTTGGTTTTGCCATTTTTTCGTCGATTCTGGTGAGTTTCATCGGAGGAAGGGTCAATCGCAGGAAACTCCTAATATTCTCCGTAGCCTTAGGCGTGTTTTCCACAGTCCTGCTAGCAATACTTCAGGGTACGGTTTTCGCGTCAATATCCGCCCTTCTCATGGGAGTGTCTCTCGGGCTAGGACTACCAAGCAGCATGGGCCTCATCGCAGATTATACCGTCGTTGAAGAAAGAGCGAGAATCTCTGGAACAATAATCCTATGCACGTTCATATTGGCGTTTGTTTCCATGGCAGCCATAAAAATGTTGAATCTTGAAGTAATAGGCCAAATTCTCTTGTTTGCCGTGATCAGATCAATCGGATTCATAGCGCTAGTTATTGACAAAGGGAGCGGACAAGAACAGAAAGCGATAGGGAAACCACACTTACCTGACGGCGCCTACAAACAGCTACTGCTCTACCTTTTTCCATGGGTGATATTTGCCATCATTTCATCCCTCGCTTGGAGTCTAGTTCCCCCAGCCTACGCAGATGTAGCCAACAATGCGCAAACGTATCGTTATGCCTTCATAGCAGTTTTTGGCTTGGTGTCAGGTCTTGTTGCGGACAGATTTGGACGCAAACAACCAATTATATTTGGACTCGTGGTGCTAGCAACTTGCTTTTTTGTGCTCGGCTTCTTCGGAATAAGCGAAACCAATTTGACCATCTATTTGGCACTCTCAGGCATAGCCTGGGGCTCATTCTTTGTTCTTTTCCTAGCCGTGCCTGGTGACTTGTCAGTCGTTGGTGTACGAGAGAAGTTCTACGGATTAGGATACATTCTTCCGATCGCAGTCATGTTTGCTTTTGCCGCTATGCCCGGATACAACTTATTCCCGCCTGAATCAGCCAGTTCAATTGCCCAAATCTTCTTTGTTCTCATCATTTTCTCTATCATCCCAGTATTGCGCGCAAAGGAAACCTTGCCCGAAGAAAAGAGAAAAGACAGAGAGCTGAGAGAACACCTCAAGAGAGTGGGCGAAATCGTCTCAGAATCTGACAAGAATCAGTGAGATATGGATAATTAAATAAATACAAATCGAGCATTAATTCAGCAGGGGTGGGGGCTGTCAGGGATGAATTTCTTTATAAAAGGC
>CAWGAW010000005.1:0-67524 GCA_963820675.1 Candidatus Bathyarchaeota archaeon
AAGAAAAGCCATAGACGCAAAAAGCAAAATGTTACCCATAACCAAGTTGACAGCCACCAAGCTGCCGTACAGGAAGGGCGCAGCCACGCAGGCGCTAACCAACAAATTACCCGCAAGCCCCCTTCGCTTCCCAAAAGTCGAATAAGCAACCATGATAGCCCACGTCGCAATGGCAAATAACAGGCAATAGAGGCTTATGGCGTAGGCGAAAACCAAGCCCACAGCCGTTAGAATACCAGTTACCAACAACGCTGCTCTCATGGATACCTCGCCGCTCGGTATCAGACGCTTAGGCTCGTTTATCTTATCAATATCGAAATCGTAGTAGTCGTTGACGGCCATCGCAGCGCCAGTCAACGTGAAGGCTGTAACCGCACCGTAGAGCAGACTCAACCAATACAAGTTGCCGAGACCCGTGAGGCTCGCCCCCACAAGAACGGCGAAGCTCATGACTACGCAATTCAATGGTCTAATCAACCGAATGAAACCGCTGACTCTGCCCACAGCCAATACCCTTTTTGCTCACATATTACGGCAGCTGGGCAATAAAAAAGTAACCACCAACAATCCTGATACTCGGGAAACGATATTTGGCAACTGACGGAAGCTTAATAGGATACATTTGATATCTTTTGTATTACGGTGGTTTCACGTCAGAAACAATCACCTTAAGATTGCCACCCGAAACAGCAAAGAAGCTCCGTGAAATAGCGAAAAAGGAAGGCAAAGACAGGTCCACTCTCATACGCGAATTACTCGAGAATGGAGTTAAGGAGAAGAGCGTAGAGCAAGCTATCGAGCTTTACCGTGCGGGTCAGGTAACGGGTTGGAAGGCAGCCCAACTCGCAGGAGTTTCTTTGTGGAACTTCTACAAAATACTAGAAGAGAAAGAAGTTCTCGTACAATACTCTGAGCACGACTTGGAAGAAGACCTCAAACCCTGAACTGGAGCAGAAAAATCGCTTGCCAACAGTCTGCAATACCAGCCCCCTGATATGGCTCTCAAAAATCGGAAAACTCGGGTTGCTCAAAGACCTGTTTAATGAAATCCACATCCCCGACGAGGTTTATAGAGAAACAGTCGAGAGAGGCTTAGAGGAAGGATTCGTCGATGCTCTAATAGTAAGAGAAGCAATTGATCAGGGCTGGATTAAAATCTCACACCTCGAAAGAAATGATATTACGCTTTGCCAGAAGATTAACGAAACACGCGTTTGAAATTCATGCAGGTGAAGCCCAAGCCATCGTGTTAGCTCGCAAAGTGGGCAAGGATGCGCTATTATTGATGGATGAATCCAGCGGTCGCGCGTTTGCTGAAGCCTGGGGGTTAAAAGTCAAAGGAGTACTTTATGTAATAATGACCGCACTCCGCCGTGAATTACTGGATAAAGACGACGCAAAAGAAACCGTCCTGACCTAGTGAGTAAAGGGTTTAGGATAGAACCAAAATTGCTGGCAAGAATAATACGAGAAATCGACAAATACAGAGGCTAAGCAAGTGGATGCTTTACCAGTAAATTGGGCTCCGAACCCGTTCCCAGGTGCTTAATCTACTGGCAATTAGGTTATTTGGATTTACTGTAGATCTTTGATATTGATGGCTTAATTTGTGCGTAGAATCCGCAAGCATAAGCCTTTGGATAATGCTTTTATCATCGATCCTGTATTCGTATTACATGTTGATGAACGATGGAAACAGTTACGGTTTCGAAGAAATACCAGATAGTAATCCCCAAAACTTTACGTAAGAAATCAGGAATCAAACCTGGCGACAAGATGGTTGCCATAACAAAACACGGAATAATTCAGTACATCCCAGTGCGCCCACTAAAGGAAACCGAAGGATTCATCCCCGGACTTGACACCAAAAATCTCCGCGACGAGTCTGACAGAATTGATTAGCGTCGATAGCTCCGGCTGGATAGAACGTTTCACAAAAGGACCTAAGGCGCCACAATATAAACAGGTAATCGAGGCGAGTCCACCTAAGGAGATAGTCACTTCCGTTGTCGTTCTTTACGAGGTTTACAAGAAGATAAAAAAACTGAAGGGAGAGGAAGAAGCGCTTCTTGCAGTCGCCGCTCTCAGCCAGACGACCATCATCTCCCGTAGACCAAACGATCTCGCTTGAGGCTGCGGATTACAGTCTTGAACATAATCTGCATTTCTCAGACGCTCTTGTTTATGCTACAGCGCGTCATTGGAAAGCTAAGCTCTACACCAGCGATGAAGATTTGCGAGAATTGAAAGACGTGTGTCTTGTATAGCTATTGGGCTTCCAAATCCTTTCCCCCGCCGCCATTCTTCAGCATAGTATAGAGCGTGTATTAACTAGTTTTATATCTACATTCGCAGTAGAATATTCGCTGCTGATGATCCAGTAAAATGGAGAAGATTGCTGAAGGCGAAAGCGACTTCGGTGATTTCAGAGCTATTTTGTTTAGGACTTCCAACGGACGCCATTTCTTGCGGTTTGAGCCCCTGAAGAGCAAGGAGAAACCGCATATCGTGTGGCTGCACGGCAACGACCATCTGGAATGGCTCCGTTGCCTGGCGTACGACCAGCACTGCTGACGTTTTTCTACTCTGTCATGTAGGTGATGTCGTCCCACGGGTGTCTGTAGAGACCTTGTTTGAGCCGTTTCTGGTCGAGGAAGTGTGCGGTCATGCCGATGGTTCTGCCCACCACGAACAGTCCATTCAGCGCACCCATGTGAATGTACTCGTCAGCTTCGCTCTTGGGCATCTCGTTCCTCAGCATGTCGACGAAGCAGATACCAATGCAGCCGTCCACGTTCAAGATGAGGTTGTCTTTCTTCGCAGTCGTGAGCTTTTCCACTTCGAGAGCGTAATCTAGCAGCGGGGTCGCTTTGAAGTGTTTCTTGGCGTAGTCTTTCATAATCGCCACACGCTTGTCTGGGTTGCGCACGCTCTTGATTAGGTGCCCGATGCCCTGGATGTTCTCGCCCTTCTTCTTCATCTCCTCGACAAACTGGCTCGGGGTCAATCCTCTGTCGTAGGCTTCGGAGAACATCTGAGCTGCGCCGTCGATGGCGCCTCCAAACCTCGGACCGATGGTTAACATACCGCTCGCAACCGAGGAAATCAGATCCTTCCCCGCTCTGGCAGCCACTATGGCGTTGTGGGCGCCCGACACGGCGGGTCCATGATCAGCCGTAACCATGATTGCCATCTCTATGAATTTGGTCGCGTAAGCTGGGAACTGGCGCTTGAACCAGAGGATGCTGAGAACGCCGCCGATGCCTATGTCCTTTTTGAAGACTTCGGAAATCGGAATCTTGCCGTAGAGCGGTTCTTCTCCTCGGTCGTCTGATATCGTGCAGATGAAGTTAGCAGGTTTTCTGATGACGCCGTCTTTTAGCGCCTTCGCGTAATCCATCGGAACTTTGGGCACTGGAGGCTCCGGTTTCGGCTGGATAATGCCTTTCCTAACAAGGTCTTCGTACGTGGCTTTTATCTTCTGGTCGTAGTCGTCATACGAGTTAGGCACAATGGCTCCCGCCGCCCTAAGAGCGGCGTTTTTTGCGTCGGCTGTCTCCTCTTCGCTGCCCGCTTTTGCTCCCGCATGTCCGAACTGAACCTCGGTCTTGAATGCCTTGGTGCATGTGCCCGTGACCCAGATCACCAGCGGCTTTGTGATCTTCTTGCTCTTCAGTGCCTCTGCGATTTCGTACTCGTCGCTGCCGCCCACTTCACCTAGGCAGACGAGCATCTTAACATCGGGAATCTGTTCAAACCTGAGCAGATGGTCCAACAGCGTAGAGCCTGGGTACGTGTCTCCGCCGATTGCTATGCCCTCGTACAAGCCGTTCGTGTTCCCGCGATTATGTTGTACGCTTCGTTGCTTAAACCGCCCGACTTTGACACGAAACCAACGGAGCCAGGTCGGTGGAGTTTGGATTCGATGAGGTTTTCTATGGTGCCTCCGGCGTTGCCGATTTTGAAGGCACCCGCTTTGATGCCTCCGACGGTGGCGGGGCCAATTATGACTTTTCCGAGGGCTTTGGACTTTGCGATGAGCAGCTTCATGCGCCTCTCGGGTACGCCCTCCGCGACTATCACGATGGTCTGGATCTGAGGGATGGTCAACGCTTCTTCGGTTGATGGCGCCGCGGACCTGAAGGATGCGAAGTTTATCATCACGTCAACTTTGGGGTGCATCTGCGCTGCTTTCTCGATGGTCTTGTAGACGGGTATGAGGATTTCGCGTTTGCCGAAGAAGAACTTGGCGTAGCTATCGGTTCCGGTGGGGTTGATTATCGCCGCAACAGAGGGCGTGTCACGGCATGCCGCGAAGTCAAAGTCCAGCATCCTCTGCGTCGCCGCAACTTGATTGTTGTAGATGAATGCTTGCGTGTCCCTATCAAACAGCTCACCCGGCGCTTTTGCCATGCTAGTTGCCTCCCTTCAAAGCCATGGAAACAATCTTCGTCATGTGCGTTTCGGGTCCGTACACTTCGATGGGCATGCCCAGCTTCTCGCCGAGTATCCTCATCTGGCACAAGCCCTCCTGATAGTTTGGTCCACCCCTGCGCACGTAAATTTTAACCTTGTTTTCCAGCAGCTTCTGTTGGTACTCCTTGAGCGCTCTGATTATACCTTTGAAAGTGGCAGCGACATCCGTAAAGTTCGCTATTCCGCCTCCGATGAGGAGAAACTTGCCTTTCGGGTTGACTTTTCGGGTCATGAGGTCGAGGATCGTTTTGGCGTAGAGGTACGTAAACTCCTCACTCGGGTCTCCCGAATACTCTCCGTAATTGGCTAGTTCATTCATGTAGCCGAGGTCCGTGATGGTGTCCGCGTAAATGACGGATGCGCCGCCGCCCGCTACCATAGTCCACACCCGCCCTTCAGGGTTGAGCACGGTCAACTTAAGAGACGCCCCAGTCTGCAAATCCAACTCCTCAATGTACGCCTCTTCTCTCGTGAGGGTGCGCCCGAACGGGGCGGGGAACTCGATATCGCCCCACTTTGCGCCGCTTTCGAACTCAGCGGTACTGTCCAGTTTCGCCGCCAGATCCAACGGAACAATTTGGTCTTTCGTGACAACGATCGGGTTAATCTCAAGGTAAGTGAAGTTCAAGTCGGCGTAGAATTTGAAGAGTGCTTCGATGAACCCGGCAAGGCGTTCCCTGCAGTCAGCAGTGACCTTTCCCAAGAGCCTCTTCTCGATTTCCGCCTTTGTTGGAAAGGCGCCTATGGGCACTTCCAAACGTGATGCCTTGGCGTCTACGTCGCCGACGTTAACCCCGCCTTCGTGGTAAAACAGGATGGTGTCGCCAGTTTTTGTAGACATAATGGCGACGTAGCGTTCGTCCGTCTCTTTATGGGGCACCATTGGCTCGATAATGAAATGTGTGAGTTGCCCCACCGTCCCCTTGTCGAGAGGCTTTCCGACTGAGTCGAACTTGCCATAGACAGTCATCGGCGCCTTTCTCTTCTCCTCTATCCAACGCTTGGCTTGGTCGTAATTCACGTTGACGAGGATGAGTCTGTTCTTTCCCCTGCGCTTTATCAGCTGGTCGGGTTTGACGACCAACTTCTCAGTGTTAAACCACTTATGCTGGTCAGGGAGCTTTGTCAAGTCCGTGTCTGGCCCGACTGTGACGACCTTGTCTGAGAGGTTGAACTTTACATCAGAATAGTCGTTGAGGAGGCGGGCGAGCATGCGCTTGCCGTCGGCTTCCCTGATTGCTTTGTGAGCCATACATGCGTCCTCTACGCGAGTTTCTTCTGGAGGTTGTTTGCTACCTCGGCAATGAACTCTTCGGTTGTAACCTGCTTGTTGCGGGGGTTGGGGGTTGCGACCAGCATCAAATCGCCAGTCATAACGCCGCTCTCCACAGTCTCAAGCGCCGCTTCTTCTAGCTTCTTTGCGAACTCCACGACCTCAGGCGTCTTGTCTAACTCACCCCTCTTTTTCAGGCAGCCCGTCCAGGCGAATATTAGGGCCATTGAGTTGCTTGAGGTTTTTTCACCCTTAAGGTACCTGTAGTAGTGCTTCTGAATCGTTCCGTGGGAGGCTTCAAACTCGTAGAAACCCTGCGGGCTAACCAGGACAGAGGTCATCATCGCCAAGCTGCCATAAGCTGAGCCAAGCATGTCGCTCATGACATCGCCGTCGTAATTCTTGCAAGCCCACAGCATGCCGCCCTCGGCTTTCATTATCCTGGCAACAGCATCGTCGATCAACGTGAAGAAATAGTTGAGCCCTGCTTCCTCGAATTTCGCTTTCCAGTTCTTCTGGTATTCCTCCTCGAATATCTTGCGGAACTCTGAGTCATAGGTTTTGGAGATCGTATCCTTGGCGCCAAACCACAGGTGAAGCCTCTGGTCGTAGGCGTACGTGAAGCAGGCCTTGGCGAAGCTGGATATGGATTTGTCGGTGTTGTGAATGCCCTGGATGATACCTGGACCTTTAAAGTCCTGAATGGTCCCGCGGAAAAGCTCTTTCCCCGCGGCGCTCGTGAACGTAATCTCGGCTTTTCCCGCCTCTGGGACTCTGTACTCGCAGTTCTTGTAAACGTCACCGTAGGCGTGCCTTCCGATGTGGATAGGTTTCTTCCACGAACTAACCGCTGGCGGGATGTTCTTGACGAGGATGGGCGCCCTGAACACGGTGCCGTCGAGCACCGCCCTAATTGTTCCGTTGGGGCTTGGCCACTCCTGCTTCAAGTTGTACTCTTTCATCCGTTCCTTGTTGGGTGTGATGGTGGCACATTTTACGCCGACCCCGTGTTTCTTTATAGCTTCGGCGGCTTCAAGCGTTACTTTGTCATCTGTTGCGTCCCGGTTCTTAAGTTGCAGATCGTAATACTCAAGGTTCACGTCCAGATAGGGCAGGAGAAGTTTGTCTTTGACCATCTTCCACATTATTCGGGTCATTTCGTCTCCGTCTATCTCGACGATTGGGCTCTTCACTTTGATTTTTTGCATTCACGTTCCTCCTGACTTCACGGTGTACGAGAGCAAGCCGCCTTCGTAGAGGATGTCTTTCTGTCTCTGGCTTAGGCTGTATCCGAGTTCGATTTCAAGGTTCTTCGTCTTGTCCACAAGGATGACGGGTTCGTTGTTCTGTAGCTTCTTCTTGATGTCGGGGATCTCAATCTCGTCGCCTTGGTCAATCTTGTCGTAGTCCGCCCGTTCTTGAAGGACAGTGAGACTATGCCGAAGTTCACGAGGTTGGCGGCGTGGATGCGCTCGACAGACTTAGCTATGATTGCTTTGACACCAAGGTACATCGGGCACAACGCCGCATGTTCCCTAGAGCTGCCTTGACCGTAGGACTCTCCTGCAACTATAACGGTAGCTAGACCTTTCTGCTTGTCTGCCATCGCCCTCTTTGGAAATCCTGGGTCAATGGGTTCGAAAACAAACTCCGAGTACTTTGGCACGTTGGACCTGTACTTCAACCTAGCTCCAGCGGGCATTATGTGATCTGTCGTGATCTTATCGCCAACCTTTATGCCTACGTGACCCACGATGTTGTCGGGCATTTTGTCGTTAACGGGCGGCGTGCCGATGTTCGGGCCCCTAACGACCTCAACGTTTTTGTCAGCATCTTTCGGGAAGATGAACATCGAGTCGTCAACCAGGAACTTCGTTGGCATGCTTACCTTCGGATACTCGATTCCCGCTGTTCGAGGGTCAGTGAACTTCCCAGCAATCGCTGAGACAGCTGCAACTTCGGGACTCACAAGGTAGACTTGCGCATCAGTGGTGCCGCTTCTTCCCTCGAAGTTCCTGTTGCTCGTTCTGAGCGACACGCCCGTTGACTTGGGACTCTGGCTGTTGCCGATACAGAAGCCACACGCCGCCTCCTGCAGTCTAGCCCCGGAATCCAGCAGGTCACCGAGGTACCCATCTCTGGCTGCCATCTGCAAAACCTGCCGTGAGCCCGGCGCAACTCCGAACGAAACGTCCGGATGCACCTTCCTGCCCTTCATAATCTTGGCCACTGTGGCGATTTCTTTGTAGGAGGAATTCGTGCAGGAGCCCACCATCACCTGATCCACTTTTACGTCTTTGAGGTCGCTGACGTGAACTATGTTGCCTGGGCTGTGAGGAGCCGCAGCAAGAGGCTCCAGTTCACCGAGGTCGAGGTCAAAGACCTTGTCGTACTCTGCGTCATCGTCGGCTTTCAGCTCAACCCAATCGGCTTCCCTTCCCTGCGCCTTCAGGAACTTTCTTGTTTCTTCATCCGAGGGAAATATGGATGTGGTGACACCCATCTCGGCGCCCATGTTGGTAATCGTGGCCCTTTCTGGCACCGTGAGAGTTTTCACGCCGGGTCCTGCATACTCCATGACGACATCGACGTTGCCTTTCACCGTGAAAATCTCCAGCATCTTTAGAACCACGTCTTTGGCGGTGACCCACAGCGGGAGGCTGCCCCTCAGGTTTATCTTGTAGACTTTCGGGCAGTTCAGGTAGAACTCACCTCCGCCCATCGCTACGGCAACGTCGAGTCCGCCGGCTCCGATGGCTATCATACCGATGCCTCCGCCGGTGGGCGTGTGGCTGTCTGAGCCGAGAAGGGTTTTCCCTGGCTTGCCGAATCTCTCCAAGTGAACCTGGTGACATATTCCGTTTCCAGCCCTCGAGTAAACGATGCCGTACTTCGCAGCCACCGTCTGGAGATATTTGTGGTCGTCGGCGTTCTCGAAACCCACTTGAATCGTGTTATGGTCCACGTAGCTAACGGAAAGTTCCGTTTTGACTTGTTTTAGACCCATGGCCTCAAACTGCAGGTACGCCATCGTTCCTGTGGCGTCCTGAGTGAGGGTTTGATCAATCCTTATTCCTATTTCTTTGCCAGGTACGTATTCGCCCACTACTAGATGCTTTTCTAGTATCTTGCGTGTAAGGGATTTGCCCATGCTATCTCATCCTTTGGAAAGCTTTGTCTTTCTCTTATACATATAAAGGTTGTCAATAGATATGGTGAAAAGCGAAACATTCGTATTTTAGCAATCTCAGCAGTGGGAAGCGCTGCCGTGAGTGCTTTGGCTGAGAAGCCTGACACGTTCTTCAGAAGTTTCCTCGTGGTGGCATTGGCTGAGGCGTTGGCAATTTACGGCTTAATCATGGGCGTACTCCTCTGGCTAAAACTGTAGAAAACCGGGGTTTGCTAAAAGCCAAAAATGCCCTTAGGCTTGTCGCTCTCGGCGTGTTCGCCACCTTCTCCAAACTCATTGATGTGATGTGCCACATGAATAGCTAACCCTGTTGCCGCGCCTGCTGACAAGCCGAGCAAGAGTTCTGTGAGCCAACCGACTTGGTAGAGCAGCCCGAATACTACGAGGATGTCAAAGACGACGGAGATGGCTAAGTACCCGAAGCACCAAGTTCGCATGCTGGTCCCTCTGGGCTGGTTTATACCGATGCCAACCATCACGCCGAGCATCACAATGAAGCCCGCAAGTGCATAAATCATCCAAGTCACCAGTTGAGCTAGCTTACGTCTATCTCCCACCGTGTTAATTAGGCTATCGAGCTCACAAGCGTTTTCTGCTTCACAGCAACGCGCCCTGCTTTCAACGGCTTTTTACCGCTAGCTTTTTTACTCCACCACATGATTAAAGATGGATTCTGGCTGGTGGTCACGTAACAAACTTCGACGAAACGCAATGCCACAAATGGGGAACCCTCCTGCGTCAGAGGCGCACCCGAATGGACCGAGCCATAGCCGCCGCGAAAACAGGAAACTATGAAGAGGCAAAGCGTCTGGTCACCGAAGTGGTCTATGGCGTTTCAAACGGACAGAGCACCGACCCAGGCATGGCGGGGTCACTCCTCTACCACATGGCAATGGTGACGAAGATGGAGGCAGAAACCCGCTTCCTCATGCAAGAATTCCCAGAAACTTTTTTCCACGCCGAAGACCTGTTGCGAACATTCTACAGGGATTTCGTGTCCGACGCGGTCGAGCTAACACACGGGCTCTGGCCGACAGCCTTGGACTCCAAAGACATTATTGCTCAGCCTTTGGGCACCAACGAGAAAATCGTGCTCTTCGCACAACTGGCCGAAAAAACAAAAGATGCCACCAACAAACTCGCAAAGAAGACCCCAACTGCCTTGAAACCTTGGAGGCTCTTTACCACGAGTGGGCAGCCCGTGTGACGGAAATGCGCCTGCGACAAGAATACGAAACCCTGAAGGGCCTGCTAATCTCGTCCGAGCTAGCAAAAGCCAACGGAATTCCGAAGCTACAGCAAGCGATGATGCGAGTTCAAGACAGGTTCGGACAGGAAACCGTGAATATCGCTCTCGAAGTCACTTTGAAGGTTGGAATGCGAAGGGAGAAACTGCAGAGCATAATGCTGAGCGACCACTACATCGACTTCGGGATGAACATTGCCAGACTGGACGGAAGCATGGAGTTCCTCAACTGCCCCATCGCAGGAAGCCACAAGTACCTTGGCAGCAAACTCGGGCTGCAAGAAGCTGTTTCTGCGCTTTTCTGCACTCACTTCTGCTACGCCCACGCCAAAGCCATGCTGGAAGCCGTCTTGCCCTTCACGTTCACGTTGTCGCAGCCCCAGCGGATAGCAACACATGGCAAGTGCGAGTTCTATATGAAACTCGCCGAATCCCCCGATGCAGTCGCAAAAGGAGAAAGATTCGTTCCCCTCGTCATGTCTTGGAACGTTACCCGAAAATGCAACCTGAAATGTTCTCACTGCTACATAAACGCCGCCAAAGAAGAGCTGAGAGACGAGTTGACGACTGCCGAGGGCAAGAATTTAATGGACCAAATCTCCGAGGTCAGCAGACCGTTGCTAGTTTTAAGCGGCGGCGAACCGTTACTCAGACCAGACATCTATGAATTGATACGTTACGGCGCTGGCAAGGGCTTCAAGATGGGCTTGGGCAGCAACGGCAGCCTACTCAACTATACGGCTGCAAAGAAACTGGCGGAGGCTGGGGTCAAGACGGTTTCGATAAGCTTGGACTCAAGCGTCCCCGAAAAGCACGACGAATTCCGAGGCGTTCAGGGCTCTTGGCAGAACGCCATAAACGCAATCAAAGCGCTGAGGCAGAATGGAGTGCTAGTGCAGGTCAACACCACAGTTACTCAGCAAAACCACTCGGAGATAGACGAAATCATGTCACTAACCGAAAAACTCGGCGTAGAAAACTTCCACCTGTTCTTTCTCGTGCCCACGGGGCGAGGCACCAAACTCGCCGATATCTCCCCAGCAATGTATGAAGACATGATAAAGTCAACGTTCGCCAAAACCGCACGGCACAAGCTCAACGTGAGACCCTCGTGCGCACCTCAATTCATGCGCATCGCCAAAGACATGGACCTCGACATGCGGCAATGGATAAGAGGCTGCCTGGCGGGCATGTACTACTGCCGTGTGTACCCTAACGGCGACGTCACTCCATGTCCGTATCTGCCGATCAAACTGGGCAACATACGCGAGAAACCCTTCAGAGAGATATGGTTCAACTCACCAATCCTGAACGACTTCAGAAACTTCGACAAGCTAAAAGGCAAATGCGGCGCATGTGATTACAAGAGCATCTGTGGGGGCTGCCGTGCACGTGCCTACGGCTTGTCAAGCGATTTCATAGACTTCTGCGGCGACCTGCACGAACCCACAGGGTTAACGGGTGATTACCTGCAGGAAGACCCGTGGTGCATTTACCAGCCAAATTCCAAATAGCCATCTTTCACTTATTGAGGCAGCATTACAACCTTGATTTTAACCGCGCTCAACTTCTCCTTCGCTGATTCGTGCGCTTCACTCTTGGTTCGGAAGGTTTCCCTGAGCTCAATCCATGGAAGGCTGTCGTCGATCTTAATCCACGCGGTGTACGCTCGGTCATGTTCGGCTTTGTGCATGGGCAGATGTCTTAGCGTGAATCGTTAAAACGGCTTGTGAAATCAGCGTCTTGATTCGAGATATGCGTGTCTAGGAAATCTATTTAAGCAATGTAGTTCCCCTCATAGAAACTTTAGAGTTGGGGGCTGAAGCGGCTCACTCCTGTGGATGCCCTTCGAAGCGGTGCCTATGACTTGTCTGGGGACAACAGCTTATGCTTTCGGCTCAGAAATCCTGCCAATCCTGATTAGGCACACGCAACACACGCTTGTGCACAAGCTTTCTCGTTCTTTGGCGTTCTTTTGCGGAGGTTGCAAATTTGACTCATGAAGGCAGCCGGAGAGGCGTCTTCGCCGCTTTCAAAGAGACGCTGCTCGCTTTCACTTTTGACATAGGCGGACTGGCTGCTGGCTTTTTCGTGGCGTCTCAGCTTGGGGTTTTCCAGTTGTCATCCTGGGCGATTGCAGTTTACCCGGCCATTCTCGGCGTGAAGGGCGTTCTTCAGGGTTTGTTGACTCGTCGACTGGGGACTGCGCTGCACCTCGGCACCGTCTACCCGAGATTTACAAACAACACAAGGAGTTTCCAAAAACTGATTTCTGGCACAATCGTGACGACCCTCGTCATCAGCGTCGTCATGAGCCTAATCTCCATTAGTTTTCGGCTCGTTGCTCTGGGGCGTTTCCCTCGCCGATTTCACTGGCATCATCTTGGTCGTGGTGGCGTCGATGTCTTTAGGGGTGCTTCTTTCCATCGTGACAACCAAAGTAGCGTTTGTCACATTCAACCGGGGCTTAGATCCCGACATAATCGTTTACCCAATAATGTCCACAGTCGCCGACATTTTCGTTACATTTTGTTTCGTCGTGGTGCTCGACCTCTTCTTCACATTCAACTCCGTCGGCACCTATGTGTTGGCTGCGATTATCGGGGTTCATCTAATTTTGGCTTTGTTCCTTCTTCCAAAGAACATTGGCGAGAAAGACTTCAGAAGAAACCTGAAAGAGTCGCTACTCACCCTGCTGTTCGTGTCCGTAATCGCGAACGTGACGGGAACAGTGTTGAAACGTATAAGCGCTATCATCAATGTCCGAAAAGAAGTGTACACCGCCTACCCTGCCCTGGGCGACACCGTGGGCGATGTGGGCTCCATCATCGGGTTCACAGCGACGACAAAGCTCGCTCTTGGGCTACTGCGACCCTCGCTCTCATCCATCGTGCACCATGCGAAAACCGTCGCCAGCACATGGGCGGCTTCGATTGTCGTTTTCATCGCCATAGCGTTTCTTGCCCCTATAATCAACGGCGTTTTCCTGCTGTCGACCTTTGTTAATCTCTTGACCGTGCTCTTGTTGGCGAACGTTCTGGCTGTGTTTGCAATAATCATTATTTCCTATGGACTCTCCATACTGACTTTTCAGAGAAGTCTGGACCCAGATAACATCGTAGTTCCACTTGAGAGCGCTTTAGCCGACGCCTTCGTGAGTGTGGCTTTGTTGGCTGCATTAATCTTGGTGAGATAGTTTGTTGAGTATGATTAAAATATGCGAAAACAAATATAATTCCACGGAGACCTTCTCAGACCATGCCCCACTTTAACAAGATTGAGTACAAGCCCATCCCCGTCAGAGAACTTCTTCTCGAGATGAAGAATCTCTCTGAACTCATGATAGACTTGGCATATTCTGCCGCCCTCTTCAACGACAAGCCCTTGGCGGAAGACGTCATGGAGCTCGAGGAACGAGTGGACACGCTCGCATACCTGTTGGACATGGAAATCATGGTTGCCGCAAGAGATCCGAAGGACGCCGAAGCCCTCGTCGGAGTTTCCACAGTCGCCGCAGCCACCGACAAAATCTCCGACGCAGCCGCCGACATCGCGGGAATCGTTACCCACGACATTGGCGTCCACCCGATTGTCAGCGAGATTTTCAACAAAGTTGAGAAACACCTGACCAAAGCAACAGTGAAAGAGGGTTCTGTGATCGTTGGAAAACAAATCGGAAAGCTAGGTTCCGCCTCCAGATTAGGCGTCCATATCATCGCCATCCGACGGAACAAGGACTGGATAATCGACCCCAAAGACTCCGAGCGACTCTTTCCAAACGACGTGCTCATCACGCGGGGAGCCCCCGGGGCCGTGAAGGAATTTAAATTGCTATCTGAGGGTGGCGTGGTGGAGGCGAAACGATGACTGAACAGAAACAATTCGAGGAAATCGTCGAGCGAATGGTCGAACTGAAAGACACCTCCGAATTAATGGTCGACCTAGCTTATTCTGCGCTGATGCTGAACAGCCGAGAGTTGGCTGAAGAGGTCCGGCGTCTCGAAGAATACGTCGATGAACTGCACACTCGCTTTGAGTTGCTCGCCCTGAAAAGCGATTTCAAGAAAGAAGAGGCGTCTGGCTTTCTGGGATTAATCCGTATTGGTGTGGCAACCGAAAAAATCGCTGACGCCGCAGAAGAGATGGCCGAAGTCGTCCTGAGAGGCATCGAGCCACATCCCGTGCTTAAACTCGCCATTAAAGAAGCCCAGGAAACCGTTGCACAAGCCTGCGTCACCTCAGATTCTTCCCTCGTGGGCAAATCTCTGAAAGAAGCACGTGTGCACGAAGAGACCGGAATGTGGATTCTAGACATTAAGAGGGGCGAAAAGCCAATTCGCCCCAAAGGGGACACACGAATCGAAGCTGGGGATGTTCTCATCGCTTCGGGCTACGCCAAGGGCGTCGACGCGTTAAGGAAACTAGCTTCCCCCAGCGAAGCCTGCACAATCGAATAGTCTCTCTCCATATTCCTCTTTCATCAACGCCATAAGACCATGCTCTCAAACGAGAGGCATTAGGGTGCAAGCTCCCCTTGAACAAGCCAAAGCGGGCGCAAGGCAAGTCTTTCACTTGCTCAAATGCCTCGTGCGTAGAACCTTTTCGCAACCTCTGAAAGCTCTTCAATTTACAAACCAGCTCGGAGGTTTACGAGGCGTGTCCTCACTCCTTTCGAGGCTGCCCACGCACAGGAAACGCGGTGCACCAACGGCGAAAAAGCAATCAGTTCAATCCAGATCAAAAACTTGCCCTCATCAATTCGGTTACTTGTCCGAGCAAGAAGTGAAAGGTCAGGTTCCTGATGAGTGCTTGGTGTGCGGCATGGTTGTTCCTTGCATGTTGGCATCTTTGAACAAGGAATAGTTTCGGAAAGCTTCCTACTCTGATACCGGAAGGTACCCTAGAAAAAGCAAGTTGTTGGAATGGGAATAAAATTTGGTTATTAACAAAAAAGGTGTGTGGATTACTTCTTTTTCTTCTTCTCTTCCGTCATCGTGTCAGCAGGCGCTGCTTCTTCTGTTTTCGGCTCTTCCACTTTTGGTTCTTCTTTCTTCTCTTCCATCTCGGTCGTTATCTCTTCGATTGGCTTCGGCGGCGGGGTAGTTGCCATTGTCCAGCCTATCCATGCGCCTATAGCTAAGATTGCGATGAATGCAACTAGCACTGGTACGAGAACTGCGACAAGCCTTATGGAATCTCCTGTTGAGCTGATTGACAGCAAGCTAGCGACCTCTCCTGGGAAGATGACCAGAATCGTGTAGCCGATCGGCGACGAGGACACATACGAGACAGATAACTCCACCTATTGCTTGATCTTTGCTAACCATTACAGATTCACCAACTTTGTAGCCATGTTTGTTGGCTCCATCATTTAAAGTTTACCATGTCTTCGGATACATTACGCTTCTAAGTGGTTCCCATTTCCCATGCTGAAAGGTACTTCTGCTGCTCTGCGGTTAGTTTGTCTATAGCAATGCCCATGGATTTGAGCTTTAATTCCGCCACTGTGTCGTCGATTTCGCAGGGCACCGAGTAGACCTTCGGAGTCATCTTGGCGGATTTGGCGATGTATTCCGCACACAGGGCTTGGTTGGCGAAGGACATATCCATAACCTCTGAAGGGTGGCCTTCCGCTGCTGCGAGGTTGACGAGTCTGCCCTCGGCTAAGAGATAGAGTCTTCTGCCATCTCTTAATGTGAACTCTTCGAGGTTGGGCCTCATCGTTCTCCTCGCTGTTGAAAGCGCTTCGAGGTCTTTGATGCTGATCTCGACGTTGAAGTGGCCGCTATTGGCAATTATGGCGCCATCTTTCATCTTCTGCATATGCTCTTTCCGAATGACGTTGATGTCGCCCGTTGCGGTGACGAATATGTCACCGATTGCCGCGGCTTCCGCTATGGGCATGACGCGTAGCCCGTTCATCGCCGCTTCCAACGCTCTCAGGGGCTTGACTTCGGTTACAATCACGTTGGCGCCCAAGCCTTGGGCTCGCATAGCTATGCCTCTGGAGCACCAGCCATACCCACATACGACGAAGTTCTTGCCAGCGAATAAGGTATTGGTCGCTCGTATTATCCCATCGATTGTGCTCTGTCCAGTGCCATAGCGGTTGTCGAACATATACTTCGTATAAGCGTCATTCACGGCAACTATGGCGTATTTGAGGCTGTTGTCTTTCTCCATGGCTCGGAGCCTGATCACCCCCGTGGTGGTCTCCTCTGTTCCACCCTTCACATCTTTCAACTGTTGGGTGCGCTTGCTATGAAGAGTTCCAACAAGGTCTGCGCCGTCATCCAACGTGATGTCAGGTTTGAAGTCCAACACCTTGTCGATGCAACTGTAGTACTCTTCGGTGTTCTGTCCCCGCCAAGCGAATACGTGAATACCCTCGTCAGCGAGTGCTGCTGCAACATCATCCTGCGTTGAGAGCGGGTTGGAGCCGCAGAGGACGACTTTGGCGCCGCCAGCCGCAAGCGCTTCTGCGAGGACTGCGGTTTCTTTGGTCACGTGGAGGCAGCCACCCAGCGTCAAGCCTTTGAGGGGTTTTTCTTTGGCGAATCGGGCTTTGATTTGGTTAAGAACGGGCATGTGTTTTAATGCCCACTCGATTTGTAAGCGTCCTTGGGGGGCGAGCGATTTGTCTTTGACTTGGAATTGCTCCATTTTTGGTTCCTTCTTAGGGGAAGAACTGCGAGCTGACTATTTAGTTTTGCCATAAAGCCAGCAGTTCAAGCTGCAAAAGTTTAATTACGCTCAATCTGAACCTATCACGAGAGGGAAAAAGCTTGAGAGAGCCCTTCGTTGAGTTCGTTAAGAACCAACCTCAAACAAAACACGATTCTAATAACTACCGGGCTGCCAGCGACGTGGAAAACCGAAACCTCCGAGGAGGTCTCTAAAATCAAACGGTATCCCATCCTCCGCAGCGACCTCATCCGCCTCGAAGTCCTTAAGGGCGAAGACGTCTTCGACCAGAAAGTCGCAGGAAACATGGGCAAGCGCCTCTCAGTCTACGATGAGATGTTCCGAAGGGCAGACGAACTCGCGGGCAAGAGCAAGACGGGTTTCATCATGGACGCGACCTTTGTTACGCAGGACTTGCGTCGACGCGCGGCGGAAATCGCGGCGAAGCACGGCAAGATCCTCGTCATTATGCAGACGAGTTGCCCCGAGGAGGTTTCTATCGCTCGGCTTCAACGCAGGACGAAGGAGAAGTACGAATCGAACGCGCTGACAGTGAAAGCTTACCTCGCCAACAAGAAAAAGTTCGAACCCGTCGACTTGGGCGACTTGAAGAAAAACTACCCGAAGCTAAAAGTGCTTCATTTGACAGTAGACACATGCCACGACGCCCCCACAGACTGGTACGTAATTGGTGTAGAAAAAAGGTAGCAGGCAATTTTAACATGAAAATCGACCTGCACATTCACTCCAAAAGTTCGGACGGCGCCTTCACCGTTGAGGAAATCGTTGGAGAGGCCAGGCGCAAAGGCATCGGGTTCATGTCGATCACCGACCACGACAACATCTCCTGCCAGCACGTCGCAAAGTTGTTGATGGCTGAAGCTGGAATCCGTTACATTACGGGAGTTGAGTTGAACGTTACTTTCGCGCATCCGAAATACCGTGAGGGCAAAGCTGTGTCACTGGACTTTTTGGGTTACGGTTTCGAGTCGGGCAACAAAGCGCTGGTTGAGAAACTCGAGAAGATGGCCAAGTATCGCGAGGAACGCGCCGCTAAAATCCTCCGGAACCTCAACACGGAATTCCAGAAAGAAGGCATAAACGCGCTAACGAAAGCCGACTTCGACGCTATTCAAGAGACGGTTGACGGCGCGCTCGGCAGACCCCACATCGCCGACTACCTCGTCAAGAAAGGCATCGTTGAGAGCAGACAAGAGGCGTTCGACAAGTACCTCGTAAAATGCGACGTCCCCAAGTACCCCCTCTATCTTGAAGAAGCGTCAAAACTCGTGCACGCCGCAAGAGGTAAACTAGTGCTGGCGCATCCCAACGACCCTCACGGCACCTCCCTGGCTGTTCTGACGAAGTCGTTGCCCGAGCAAACCGCGATTGTCCAGGATTCAATGCTCTCGTCCATCGACGGCTTAGAGTGTTGGCATTCGCGAAACACTCCGGAAACAACAGACCATTACGTGAAATTCGCGAAAAAGCAGGGTCTAATCGCGACTGGAGGAAGCGACTGCCACCAGAAACCCGTAATTATGGGCACTGTTGCCGTGCCCGCTTACGTCGCCGACCAATTCTCATAGGGCTTTCGCATACTGAACAGCGAGTTTGAAGTATGCTTTCGCCTCTTTCAGAGCCACGCGTTTCTCTTTCACTCCGATGTTTGGGTCGTTGAGTCTGAAGCCGACAACTTTTCCTCTCACGTAGGCGCGGTAACACTTGTAGAACGGCAATAGCTCAGCTGCCTCCTCATCCCCTGAATACCTCAAGTAATTCTTGACGAAAAAGGCAGATAAGTCGGGGCGTCTCCTGAATTCCAAGTCCATGGCGAGAAATGCTACGTCGGATGCTACGTCGGCGTACCTGAATCGTTCGTTGAATTCGATGGCGTCGAAGATGTAGATTTTATCCGTTACAAAGATGTTGCCCGAATGGATGTCTCCGTGGCAGTCCCTGATTTTGCCATCAGCGATTCTCTTCTCGAATAGCGGCTCATTCGAATGCATGAAGGTTTCAATTCTTTCGCAGATTTGCTTGAAGTCCTTCGCAGACAAGGTTTTTTCCACGTATTCTTCGGTTTGGTCAAAGTTCTCCTTCCAGTTAACCCCGATGGCCGCCAGCGAGCCGAATTCGCTGATTTTAGCGTTGGTTTCGGCTTTCGCGTGGAAGTCGGCGATTATTTTAGCGATGTTGTCGATGAGTTTTTCGTCAACCTTGCCTTCGTCGAGAAGTTGCGTCATTATCCTGTCTTGGGGCAGGCGCTTCATCTTGACAGCGTACTCGACCGTTTCACCCTCGCCCTTGATTCTGATGGTTTCTGCTCTGTTGATGGGAACGACCTCGAGGTACATGTCCGGGCACAGGCGCCTATTGAGTATCAGCTCCTTCTCGCAGAAGAAGCGGCGTTTTTCGAGAGTGCTGAAGTCGAGGAAGCCGAAGTCGACGGCTTTTTTGACTTTGTAAACGAGTTTGTTGGCGAGGAAGATGAAGGATATGTGGGTCTGGCAGAGTTCGATCCTGTCGGTTTTTTCGTCATAGGTTTCACGTTTCATCAGGGCTTCGACGATTTCCTTCTGGTTTTCCATAGGTTGCGCCTGTTTGGTGGAAAAGGCGCGTTTGGGGCATATAGAATTATCGTTTTGCGTAACTGGGGTGGTTCAGAAGTTGTGTGTGACGGTTTCTGACATATTCCGAATTCGGAATGAACTGTTAAATATGGATTGGGAGTTAGGAGTTAGCGGGTGGGAGAAGTGAATATTGAGACTCTCGATGAACTAAAACGAGCACTTGCAAAGATTGGCTACTCGAAAAAAGCAATCTGTGAAATCATAAAGTGGTATAAATAAACCGCAGAAACATCCCAACCCTATATATTTGCATATTCGAGTTTTATGAAAAGCACGGTCACTTTGCTCCACTTGTAAATTGAGTCATCTTTCTGGAACAAGACACGAAGAGAGAGGAGCACCTGAGCAAGTGTTCTTCGTCGTTACCGTGTTTGCCAAAAATTATATAATGCAGCTGTTCTGTATTGGTAGGAGTTCTGGGAGTTGGAAGGTTGGGCATCTTAGGAAGAGACAGAGTTCGCGAACTCATCGATAAATACAAGATTATTTATCCTCATGATTACACGCTGCTCGACGGCGATGGTTACATCCTCACCGTTAAGGAGGAAACGACCGTGCAGTACCTTGAGCATCGAAACCTCGTCTCTTACGAGGTTGTTTTTACGCCGCCGAACCTTGTGGCACATTTGACTGCGAAGAGTAAGTATGGAAGAATGGGGTTGTCCTTCTTGAACGCGGCGAAGATCCATAGCGGTTTCATCGGGCGCATCGTCCTCGAAGTCGTGAACTTGAGCAACGACCGCAAACCCATAACCATCAAACATGGCGACCCGTTCATGCACACGGAGTTCATAACCCGTGAAGGTGAACCGTACCCGTACATGGGCGAGTTCCAGTTCCAGTTCCTGACGGATGAAGAAATTCGCATGTACATCCCCATCTTGAAACAGGTTTTCCCGAACTATGATGAGCTCGCGAAAGTCTGGTTCAAGAACAAAAGGGTCCAAGCTTAGGATTGCTTCTGGAATACGTGAATTTCTCGTCCAACCTTATGCCTTTCTGCGACATCGACTAAGCGACGATAGACCAACAAGGTTAACTTCCGCTTCGCCCGCTTTTGCGAAGTACTCCATCTTAAACGGGAATACACGTTTGAAACCCACTTGTTCAGCTTTCTCCGCAAACCGCGTAACAACAGGTTGCCCTGAACGCGTCTGAAAATACGGTGTCACCAAAACCAGCCTCCCCCCAGCGTTCAGCACGTCGAAGGCGTCCTCCAGGAAACCAAAGAACAGGGGCTCAAGCTTAGCCACTATCCTAGCCGCGTAAGCGTTCGTCGGGACATCCCGAAGTGCGGGTCCAAGGTCAGGCTCAGTGGCGATACAGTCCACGTTCCTAACTTTCGGGGACAGTTTTCGAGCGTCTCCTTGCAGCACCGCGAAATCGGCATCCTTCAACTCGTATTCCCTAGTGAGCCATTCGAGGTTCTCCCTTGTCGCCTTGACGCACCACGGGTTCGTATCTGCACCTACCACACGGGCCCCAAGCGAGTAGCGCTTCCTGCAGTATCGTGCCCACACCACAGAATGGGTCGAGAAACGTCTTCCCAACCGTGCAGCCAGAGAGGTTAACCATAATCCTCGCCACTCGGGGCGGCACAGCGAAAATCCTCCGCTCAACGGGTTTCCCAACGTCGCGCTTCTGAAACTCGAATGGATTATGCACCCCAATCGTCGTCGCCATAGTGGTCTGCTCTCTGCCGACGCAGAAAAGCACCTCCGCATCGTTCTCAACCAATTGCTTCTTCAAGAACCTCAACATGAGTCAACTGCGGAAAATCCCTGCCGCCCGCGAAGCCCATGAAATCCGACCTAACGCCGTTAGCTCTCAACTCGTCCTTAACGGCGCTGCCCACGAAACGCTGAATTCGACTGGCGAAGCCTCGAAGCGAACGGTCGGCGCAGTACACACTAACCCCGAACAAAACTTTGCCGCTTGCTTTCCTCAGAATCAGATCGACGGCGCCGCTCGAACCGATCATATTCTTAATTTGTTTTTTTGCAGCTTTGTCGTTCCCGATGAAGAACTTCTTCAGGAGTTCCGTCGAGAGCACATTTCTCGCTGCACCGATTTTTATTATCCCCCCGAAATCATCGATAGGAAATCGGTCGGCTTCGGCTTCAACGTTGACCGAAAAAAAATCTCGGTGGAAGTCGCAGATTTTGAAGGCGAGTTTTCTTGTCTCCATAAACGCTGTGAGCTCCGCTAAGCGAGAGTCTCCAGTTCTTGCCAGGAATGAATACGTAATCTCTTTCCGGAGCTTGCGACATCAAACCGCTCGCTACAAAGACGTAGTGCCCGAGCCAAAAATCACTTTCGCTCTCTCGCCAACCTTTCTAAACTCAGAAAACGCCTCGACAGAGTCGTGGAAAATAGTTGCACATCATTTAAATAGCGCTTAGCTGGTATCCTAAAATGCAAGGGATTAGCATGCATGCACGCAATTACAGGCCAGTGAAAGGTCAAGCTTACACTAGGAAAAAGTTTGCAAAAGGTTTCCCACCGCCAAAGATTGTAAAGTTCACGATGGGCGACACCAAAGGGACTTTTGACATCGAAGGCACGCCTCATAGCCTTGCATCCAGCTCAAATTCGCCACAGCGCTCTGGAAGCTGCACGCGTTGCGACCAACCGAGTTCTCATGGATAAGCTCATTAACGATTATCTCATGGTAGTTCTTCCTTATCCCCACATTATCCTGAGAGAAAACAAGATGATTTTCGGAGCGCACGCCGACCGACTTCAACAAGGAATGCGACGGTCTTTCGGCAAAGCCATCGGCACGGCTGCCCGAGTTCGACCAGGCCAGACTCTCATAACCGTGCGGGTCAAAGCCAGCGCGGTAGAATTAGCTAAGGAATCCCTGAAACGGGGCAGCGCGAAACTTCCCATCCCGTGCAGAATAATAGTTGAAAAAATCCAATCTCCAGAAGCAGCCAGCCAACCGGAGATGGAATCGCTTGACTGAGCAAAAAGCTCTGGTCATTTGGTTTGAGAATTTAAGAAAAGAAGACGTTCCTATTGTTGGCGGCAAGAACGCCAGCCTCGGCGAAATGATCAGCGCCAGCATGCCGGTTCCGCCTGGCTTCGCCATAACTGCTTTTGCATACGAGAAATTCATCGAGGAAACTCGCATAGCCGCGAAGATTTACGAGATAATCAAGGAAACCGTCACCGACACCAACGACCCTAAACAGTACGACGCCGCCTCGAAAAAGATACGTGAACTCATCGAAAAGACCCCGATGCCCAAAGCAATCGAGGACGCCGTCAAATCAGCCTACAAGGAACTTAACAAGCGGCTGAACTTGAAAGACGCCTTCGTTGCGGTTCGGTCGAGCGCCACCGCCGAAGACCTGCCTGACGCTTCGTTTGCGGGTCAACAGGAAACATTCCTGAACACAAAGGGCATCGACGACCTCTTGGACAAAGTCAGGAAGTGCTGGTCAAGCCTGTTTACGCCACGCGCTATTTTCTACAGGAACGAGAAGGGGTTTGCTCACGAAAAAGTCTTCATCAGCGTCGGCGTTCAGAAGATGGTCAACTCCCGCGCCGCTGGGGTGATGTTCACGATAAACCCCGTAACGGGCGACCGAGAGGAAATCATGATTGAGGGCAACTACGGATTGGGCGAGACCGTCGTCTCAGGCATCGTGAACCCGGATGACTTCATTCTCGACAAGAAAACCCTGAGTATTAAGTCGCGCCGTATCGCCAACAAAACCATAATGTACCTTCGAGACCCAACGACTGGAAAAACTGTTCATCTAGACGTACCTGAAGTCAAGCGGAAAGAGTTCTGCATCAACGAAGACGAAGTCATGAGCCTCGGACAACACGCTAAGCTAATCGAGGAGCATTATGGCAAACCCATGGACATAGAGTGGGCGATTGACCAGGATTTGCCTTTTCCGAAAAACATGTTCATCGTTCAGGCGCGTCCTGAAACCGTGTGGAGTGGAAAAACAATGGAGACAGCAGGCGGAGAAGAGAAGAAAACCGGAGAACAATTGAAAGTCGTCGTGAAAGGCTTAGCCGCGGGCAAACGAGGCTACGGCTTCGGCGTGGCAAAAATCGTCATAACCCCTGAAGACGCATCGGCACAAATGCAGAAAGGCGATGTCCTGGTCACCGACATGACGAACCCTGACTTCGTTCCGTTCATGAAAATCGCGAGCGCCATCGTCACCGACAAGGGCGGCGTAACTTCTCATGCTGCCATCGTGAGCCGCGAGCTTGCAATTCCCTGCGTCGTGGGGACAGAGACGGCGACGAAGGTTATGGTGAGTGGGAAGCAGTACACGGTGGATTCACGAAACGGCATAGTCTACGAGGGCATACTCGCAGACGCAGCTAAGCCGACGGAGCAGACGGGGGGCAAAGCCGAAGTCGTGATGATGGGTGCGGCACCTGTGACTGCGACGAAGATCTACTTGAACCTGGGCGTGCCTGACAAGATCAACGACTTCTTGAACCTGCCGTTCGAAGGCATCGGTTTAATGCGCACAGAGTTCATTCTTGCCAGTTACATCGGCGAGCACCCCATGCACTTCGTGGACACGGGCGAGAGCCAGCGCTTCGTGGACAAGCTCGCAGATGGCGTTGCCGCCGTGGCTCGAGCAATTCAGCCGCGTCCCGTGGTCGTGAGGTTCAGCGATTTCAAGACGAACGAGTACCGCGAGCTGAAGGGCGGTGACAAATACGAGATTGTCGAGCAGAACCCGATGCTGGGCTGGAGAGGATGCAGCCGCTACATAAGCAAATGGTACATCCAAGCGTTCAAGCTGGAAATCCAGGCTATCAAGAAGTGCCGGACGGAGTGGGGGCTCAAGAACGTCTACGTGATGCTTCCGATGGTTCGAACGCTGTGGGAAGCGCGGAAATGCTTGGAAATCATGCGGGAAGAGGGCTTGGAGCGGTCGAAGGACTTCAAGGTCTGGTTCATGGCTGAAACCCCATCCATAGCGATTATGGCGGACGAGTTCTCGAAGCTCTGCGACGGCTTCTCCATCGGCTCCAACGACATGACACAGGGCATACTGATGATTGACCGAGACTCCGAGCGGCTGGGCGCCATGGGATACTTCGACGAAAGAGACCCAGCGGTGAAACGAATCATCGCCCACCTCATCAAAATCGCTCACGCCAACGGCTGCACAGTCTCAATCTGCGGTGAAGGACCATCAAACCTGCCAGACTTCGCCGAATTCCTCGTCCGCCAAGGCATCGACAGCATCTCCGTCAACAACGACGCCATCATGGCCACCAAGAACCTCGTGGCAAGTTTGGAGCAGAAGATAATTTTGGAGCGCTTGGCGGAGCAAGCAGCCATCGCCAGCGGAAAACCGTTGAAGAAACCGACGCAAGACTGGGAATGGCCACAGTAGAACACGTGAGTGATTAGCCACAAACTCCTTTTCCTTTCTTCACGACACATTTCCTTTCGGGGGAGTATGCATGAAAGGTTTCGATTTTGAAGAAGAACGCGTCAAACAAGAAATCCAGAAACTCGGCGCCAAACGAGTCCTGCTTCAGCTGCCCGAAGGCTTGAAGCCTGAAGGTCCGCGGCTGGCTGCGGTTGTGGAGAAGGCGGGCGCGCTTCCCATAATCTCGGCAGACCCCTGCTACGGCGCCTGCGACCTCGCGGTCGACGAAGCGGAACACCTCGGCGCAGATTTGATTGTTCATTTTGGGCACGCAAGAATGCTGAAGCATGAGAAGGTGCCGACTGTTTACGTTGAGGCACGGGCGACTGTAGCCGTAGACGAAGCGGTCGAGAAATCTCTGCCGCTGCTCCGGGACTGGAACCCGATCGGCTTAGCCACAACTGTGCAGCACATTCAGCTGCTCGACGAAGTCCGAGAGAGCCTGGTGCGGGCTGGGAAAACCGTCGTCATCGGGGACGCGGGCAAAATTAACTATGCTGGGCAGGTGACGGGCTGCAACTATACCAACGTCAAATCCATAGCCGATGAGGTCGAGGCGTTCCTGTTCATCGGGGGCGGAAGATTCCACGCATTGGGCATAGCTTTGGCGACTTCAAAGCCAACGGTGGTGGCTGACCCGTATGAGGGCAGAGCTTATTCAATCACGATGGATGCTCAGGCAGTGGTTAAGCAGCGTTGGGCAAGCATCCAGCAGGCAACAGAGCGCGAAGGTTTTCGGCATAATAATCGGCTTGAAACCGGGACAACTCTATCTGGAAACAGCATTACACGTGAAGGAGGCGGTTGAGAAAAGCGGCAAAACAGCCCTGCTCCTCGCCATCAACGAAGTCACACCCGAAACCCTCCTCAACTTTCCATCCATCGACGCCTACGTGAACACCGCCTGCCCACGGGTATCACTGGAAGCGCCCGCGAAGTTCTCGAAGCCCGTTTTAACCGTGAACGAGTTCATGGTCGTCGTTGGCGAGGTGTCATGGGAGAACCTGCTCAGGAAAGGCTTGTTCGAAAACTAGATCTCGAACGCTTCCTCGCCACGGTTAAGCCCAACCCTTCACCCAAAGCGAGCCTGGAGCAGTACACGATTTCTGAGCATGTCGGCGCAGACATCCTCTGCCTAGCTGCATACGCAAACGGGGATGTGGTTGGCAAAAGCGTTCTGGACCTTGGCTGCGGCACCGGACGACTTGCTCTGGGCGCTGCCTTCTTGGGCGCGAAAGCGGTCTTAGGCGTTGACCTCGACAGAGCTGCCGTGGCGATTGCCGCTGAGAATGCCGAGAACAAGTGCTTGAAACCACTAACCGACTGGGTCGCAGGCGACATAGACGCAATCGAAGGAGAATTTGACACCGTATTGCAGAATCCTCCCTTTGGAGTGCAAACGCGTGGAGCTGACCGAAAGTTCCTGTCAAAAGCCCTTGAAGTCGCCGGTTCGATTTATTCGCTCCACAATCATCCCGAAACAGACGAGCGGCTGATCCGCAGGCTAAAAAGCTCCCGTGGCAGCTTCCTGCAAGTGCAGCCATCGCCGTTCATCCAGAGATTCGTCGAAGAACGCAGAGGCACAGTTTCAGCTGTTTACGCTCTGCTAATGACCATTCCGAGGATGTTTGAGTTCCACACGAAGATCCGACACAACTTCGTCGTCGACCTTTACGTAATCAAGAGGAACGCATAGGGCTTCCATCAAGATTCCGCGAAGGCATCAAAAGGTTTATTGACCACTTTATAAACTAACAGATGTACCAGTTTCACAAATACCTCAAGCTTATTCGGATATCTGAAGGTTGATTTAATGAACGCAAAACCCTCTGAACAAAGAAGCGGCCACCTAGTCCTCCCAGGCGAACGCCTTGGGGTTATCGAAGAATTCATCCCAGACAGCGGCACCTACTCAAAGGACGGCGTTATTTACAGCAAAATCGTTGGGTGCGCCCTCATGGACATGCTAAACCGAAAAGTCTCTGTCTACCCACTCGTGGCAGAGGCAACTGTTCCGAAAGTCGGCGCCCAAATCGTCGGGCAGGTTGGTAACGCGCAATCCGACAACGTCCTCGTCCGCATCTTCAAAGTTGGTGACAAGAACCTCTCTGGAGTCTTCAGCGGCATCCTTCATATCTCCGATGTGAGCGATCGCTACGTTGACTCGATGAATGACGCCTGCAAACCCGGCGACGTCATTCGCGCAAGAGTTATCAGCGAAAAAAACCAGATTTATCACCTCTCAACCGCAGACAAGGACTTAGGAGTGCTCTACGGCTTATGCGGACGCTGCGGAAACATGCTGGAGCAGAAACGCAACGAGATGCAGTGCCCGAAATGTGGCAACATAGAGCAACGCAAAATCGCTCCAGATTATGGAAAAGAGGCACTATGAAAGGGGCAACTGAAAGATGAAGATAAACGTGTTAAAACAAACCCCGAAAGAACTCAAAATCGAGATTGAAGGCTCAGACCATGGCTTCTGCAACCTGCTGCAGAAGCGCCTCCTCGAAGAACGAAGCGTGGATATGGCAGGATACGACATTCCCCACCCGTTGGCATCAAACCCCGTGATCTACGTGAGGACAAAGGGCGAGACCAAACCCGTCGATGCCTTGAGGAAGGCTGCCGAGAAAGCGCGAGAGGCCAACGCCGCCTTCAGCGAGGCTCTGGAAAAGGCTCTTAAAGCCTGATTCGCTCGGTGGATCTCAGTAGCAGCCGGACCAAACCTTCTTCCAAATCGTCGCTTTTCTCGAGCGCTGCAACGCATTCTTCGAGGGTTAAGGCTTTAGTGAGCCAAACGTAAACAAGGAGTGCTTCTGCGGCGTCGCTGAGAACGTGTTTATCAATTCTTGACGGCAACAGCTTCCTTAAACCCGCTTTTCGAACGGCTTCCGCCAGAGGTGTTCCCTTCACTTTCTTACCGAACGGTTTCCCAAGCCTCTTTGACACCGCAAGTGAGTAGATGAAGTTTACATAGGCGTCTCCGAGCGCAGCCAGTTTCTTGTCGGTGAGAATTTGATTAAGGCTGGCGTAGCTTTTGAGGAATTGTTCTCCAATCCTGATTGATTCGTTCACCGTGGGGTCTCCTCGGGTGTTTTTCTTGTTCGCTAAGCTTATAACGGTTCGGGGCTCAATCTTCGTTGACCCATGGGGAAACGGTTTTGCGGCGGCGCAGCTTTGGAATTGTCAAGCCTGAAATCCGTGTTCTAGGAGTCGACGACGGCGTTTTCACCCCGCATGTACCCAGCCTGGTGCCCGTGGTGGGAATCGTTTTCCGTGGAGGTTACTGGCTTGACGGGGTCATGCACACGGAGATTCTGGTGGATGGGTTCGACGCCACAGAGAAGATTGCATCGATGGTTACAAGTTCGCCTCATTTTAGGCAGCTGCGGGTGATTATGCTGAACGGCATTACGTTCGGTGGCTTCAACGTTGTGGATATGAAAGTGCTACATGCTGCGGCTGGGTTGCCAGTGGTTGCTGTGACGCGTGAGAAGCCTGACTTAAAGAAGATTCATGAAGCGGTGCAGCATATGCCAAAGAGTGAGGAGCGTTGGGGGGCGGTTTTGAATGCAGGTGAGGTCACTGAGGTTTCGACGAGGAACAGTGTTGAAAGAATCTATTTGCATGCGGCTGGCATTTCTGTTACTGATGCGGAAAGGATTGTTCGGTTGACTTCTACTCGAAGCAACATTCCTGAGTGTTTGCGAGTGGCGCATCTGGTCGCTTCTGGGATAAGTCATCCGTAGTTGCGTTGTTTCGGGCTATGGTAAACTTTAATAGTGACTGTGCAGAGGGAAGTTAACCCAATTGGTGGAGTAGCGCTCATGGAATTTTGCCCCAAATGCGGCACGCGTCTTGAACCGAAAAAAGCCAAGAATGGTAAGGGTTCCGCTTTGATGCTTGTCTGCCCCAAGTGTGGCTTCAAGAAGTCTGAGGGCAAGATTGCTGAGCCCAAACTGGGCAAGGTTATCCAGCACAGTCCCCAACAGTTTGTGGCAGTTATCGGAAAGGAGGAGCAGAAGCTGAACACGCTGCCAACTGTGCGCATTGAGTGTCCACGATGCGGCAACAACACAGCTTACGTATGGCAGGTCCAAACGCGTGGGGCTGATGAGTCTTCGACGCAGTTTCTGCGTTGTACGAAATGCAGTTACACGTTCCGGGAAATGACGTGAACACCTGCTCGCGATTCGCGTGACTATACCCCTTCCTGGTGCATGCAATCTATTTTCTAGTCGGCTCCAAATAGGTGTATCAACATCTGGTTGAGCTTTTTTCAGCCAATAGCGGCCCATCCCTCCTTATTTGTTGCGGAACTTGACCGGCCGAACATATGCTATCACTGATTTTTTGGCACCCAGTTAGTAGATTTGACTGCCTTCCACAGGACCGAGCATAAGGTGCCTGTTCGGCTTCAAGCATGAATTTTCTATGGGCTCCTCTCGGTTTTTGGGAGCCGTAGCATTTAAGTGCAAATCTTTTATATCCCATAGCCTATGCTTTAACCGAGAGAGGAAAACCGTGTATGTTCAAGCTCAAAGTCTCCGATGCTAAACCATTAAGGGACATGGCAACCGCCATATCTATACTCGTCGACGAAGCCACCTTCAAGATTGAACCCGAAGGGCTCAAACTCCGAGCCATGGACCCGTCCCGCGTGGCTATGATTGATTTCGAGTGGCCCAAAACCCTCTTCGAAGAATACATCTGCCAAGAGCCGACGAAGATGTGCATAAACATCAGCGAACTCCTCAAACTCCTCAAACGCGCCGGCAAAGACGAGTCCGTCGAACTCGCCCTCGACGAGAAAACAGGCAAACTCCAAATCAAAATCATGGGCAAATACAGCCGAAACTTCACGATGCCCACCCTCGAAGCCTCCGAAGAAGAGGTTCCAACGCCGAAAATCGCCTTCAACGTCAAAGCCAAAACCACCACCCAAGGGCTGAGCCAAGCCATCGAAGACGCTCAAATGGTGAGCGACCACGTGCGACTGGAAGCGGAAGCCGACAAGCTAACTTTGAGCGCCACGGGTGACCTTATGGGTGCAACAATCACGTTGCAGAAGGGCAGCGACGCACTCTTGGACATTGAGGCGAAGGAACCTTCGAAAGCCACGTTCAGCCTGAGCTACCTGAGCGAAATCATCAAAGCCGCCTCCGCCACATCGGACATCGCCACCATCGAGTTCTCCACAGACATGCCCGTCCGCATCGACTTCCAGCAGGTGAAAGAGGGCAAACTCACGTTCTTCCTCGCCCCGAGAATCGAAACTGATTAGTATGCAGGTTTCATTCGATAAATTTACTCCTTTTGATTTGGCTAGGTATCCTTTTCTTAAGGGAACTGCGGAATTAATTAGAGACTCAGACCTGCGAGTGGAGACGCTCCTCTCTCCAGACAATGCGAGTATTCTGAAACGCGCCGAAGCAAGAGTCAAAGAAGCGATAATCTCTCTAAGAATTAGAGACCCAAACGAACCCATCCGAAATCTGAACGTAGAGATATCTTCGTATCCAGTTGCCCTTCTGCTAGTTGCTGCGACTGAGAATTCATTCATTCGAAAACGCTATGCTTTGGCAGAAGCGAAACAAGCCAGCGTGACATTAGATGATGAGCCAAGCGAGAAAGTCTTGCGGATTGCAGAAAATTTTGAATGGCGAATAACCTTTTTTGCGAAGCACGGATCGGAGATTCCGTCGGATTTCGCGCTCCATTTCACAGACTACCTTCGGAACACGACACAATTAAGTACAAGCCCTGAGTGGAAACTAGTCAATAGAGTAATGATTGACGGCAGAGTCTACCTAAGCAAGCAGGACATTGTGCGATTGTTAGAAGAAGAAATTAGGAAGAGTATTGAGAATAGACTCGTGTCCACAGATTTGGTTGAATTGCCGTCTGGAATCGTCGAAATTGTAAACACCCTAAAGAAGTTGGCGTCGGAGAAGGCTGGCACGTTCGAAAACGAAGGCTTCCCCATGACCGTGCTTCCCGAAGCTTACCCACCTTGTATCAAAGCCCTGTACGATGCCGCCTCCAAGAGCAGACACCTCTCACACATGGGCAGGTTCACCCTCACGTCGTTTCTGCTGACCGTGGGCATGTCACCCGAGCAGCTGACCGACCTGTTCAGGAGCTTCTCCGACTTCAACGAGCGGCTCACCCGTTATCAGGTGGAGCACATCGCTGGGAGCCGCGGAACGGGGACGCGATACACGCCGCCGAACTGCGAGACTCTGCAAACCCACAACCTCTGTGTCAATCGTGACGAATTTTGCCCTGGAGCTCGGAACCCGTTGGTGTACTACAAGAGGAAACAAAGCCGCGTCAGCCATGAAGTTGCCGCTGAAAAATGACTCGTAATATAAACTTCGAGGTTAAACCTTATAAAAACAACCCACCCTCTATGATTGGGAGAGGTCCTTGACTTACGGTCTGGAGGGCAACTCAAACGTTGCTGCGCAGGTTGGCGTGATTCTTCCGACGTACTGCGAATCCCAGAACATCGAAGGCTTGATTGCAGAAATCGAGAACCTCGGCTTAGACGCTTCCATCCTAGTCGTGGACGACTCAAGCCCAGACGGAACCGCCGAGCGCGTGAGACAACTGCAAAACAAATACCGCAATATTCTCTTATGCGTTCGACCTGCGAAGTTGGGGCTCGGAACCGCCATAACCGACGGGTTCCAAGCTTACCTTTCGATGGAGACGCCCCCGGCGTATGTCGTCACGATGGATGCAGACTACTCGCACGACCCCAAAACCATCCCCCAACTCGTGTCACGTGCCCAAGCGGGGTGCGGCATAGCCGTTGGCAGTCGATACTGCAGGGGCGGCGGAACAGCAGGTTGGTCTTGGTTCAGAAAATTAGTCAGCCGAACCGCCAACATCATCGCAAAATCCGTCGTGGGTTTGGGACTTCGCGACTGCACGAGCGGTTTCCGATGCTACTCCGCCGACTTCCTGAAAGCCGCAGTAGGAAGCCTCCACAGCCAAACGTATGAGATTCAGATTGAGACCGTGCGACAAGCTCTCTCCCGAGGGTTCACGGTAGCGGAGGTGCCAATTCTCTTCACGAACAGGAAGCAGGGCAAGTCGAAGCTAACGTTGGACGGAGATTCAGAGTTACACGTCTTACGTTCTGAAGGCGTTGGCTCACAGCTGAGAATTTTACACAGTTTGCCGCTAGAATGGTTTTTTCCTAACTTGAACCTTACTCAAAATCGCGGTTTGCAAGACTTAATAGTTAAATTTCTGAGAAACGCATAGTCTTGCGGATGTGGCGGGGGAAGGATGGACGCTTTCTCGCAGGCTTTCGTGAGCCAAAAATTCTCCGAATACTACACCAGAAGCTCCAACGCACCTTCCTCGCCTGAAGCATTAAGTCAGCGTGAGCTGGCTTTCTTCCTCTTCAAGGAACGAATGATGGTCCGACACCGAAGCGCCGCCAACCTCAATGGACTAAGACGTCTCATCGGCGACCTTCGGCCATCTGACATTTACTATTCGTGCGCTTACTACGAGAATCCCGAAGCAGACATGGACAAGAAGGGCTGGCAGGGCGCCGACCTGGTTTTTGACATCGACGCTGATCACATTCCGACGTCATGCGACAAGATCCACGACGAATGGGCTTGCGGCAAATGCGGCTTCAAGGGCAGAGGACCGACACCCGACAACTGCCCCCAATGCGGAGCTGAAAAATTCGATACCAAAAGCTGGCCATGCGAACGCTGCATCAACTCCGCCCGAGACGAAACAGTCAAGCTCATCGACATGCTCGAAAAAGACTTCGGCCTGTCGGAGAGCGACATCCGCGTCTTCTTCTCGGGGCACCGAGGCTATCATGTTCACGTTGAAGCCGAGGCCATTAGAAGTCTTTAGATAACATGGCTCGTAAAGAGATGGTTGATTATATTACTGGATCAGGACTAAACTTAGCCCGAAAGGACAAAATGGGTTCAGAAGGAAAGACAGCTTCAAGATCCTTCGGTTTGCATGAAGTCGGTCGGTACAGACGAATGAAACAAGATATGCAAAGTTTCATTGAGACGCCACGAAGGATGATTTGGTGAGGGCTGGAATAAAGGGTAGGGCTTCAACTGCTATTCTGCAATACAAGCAACAAGTTCTGGAACGATGTATCGGAAAAGGTCGGTGGGACAGCGTTATGGGAATCAAAGATGAAACGTGGTTTAAGTATAGCAGAATATCTCACAAACCTTCAAATTTCCGCCATCGACACCGTCGTTACCACCGACATCCACCGCCTCATACGCATGAACGGCACCCTCCACGGCAAATCAGGATTGCTCAAAGTCGAGTTCCCCGTGAAACACCTCTCGGATTTTGACCCGTTCAAGGAGGCAGTAGCCTTTAAAGAGGGCACCAGCGAAAGTCAATGTCTCCAACGCACCACAGTTCAGGCTGGGTGAAGACACGTTCGGTCCATACAAGAAACAAGAAGTTGAATTACCGATGGCAGTTGCGGTTCTGCTCATTTGCAAGGGCAGAGCCGAGGCGGTGAAAACCTAATGTACAGCGAACTCTTCGTTGCTTGGAAGTTAGAAGTTGAAAACCCCGCCCTTCAGCCGTTGCCAGCCGACTTCTACACACGCGTATCCAGTTATCTGCAGCGGATCAAAGCTGAAACAAACTTGTCCGACAAGAACGGGATGAAAGCGAGCCTCATGGAGCAGGAACGACGAAATGTCACCCGCATGGTCAAGGAGCTACTCCGAACGAGATACAAGAAAATCCTGAAAACCGTCAAGGGTGGACAAAAACTTCTGCCCGAGATATTAACGAATGAAGAAACGGAGTTCTTGACGGGTCTGCTTCCATTTGCCGAAGCATTCAGCACCTTCACGAGGACTCTTCTACAGGGGCAGACTCTCAAACAAACGATGAAATCGACCGAGCCGAAAGAGACCGTACAAACTCGGCACAAACGAGTTGTGGTTCGCTTTGTGAAAGCAATCCCCGCCATCGTCGGCAGCGACATGCTAACCTACGGTCCCTTCCAACCTGAAGACGTGGCGTCCGTGCCCGAACTGAATGCGAAAATACTCGTGAAGCAGGGTTTAGCGCAAATCGTCGAAGTCTCTTAACCTCGCATGTTGTTTGAGTTCCAATGGCGTTTGTCGTGGCTGCCGTGCTCACGTTGTTCACGATTCCACTGCTTCTCAGCTTAAGAAAGTATGATACTTAACGTGAAAGTAGGCGATATGCCTTCTCGGCTTGTTCGGAAAAGGTATAAGAATGCGTGTGTTTCATTAATGGAAGCCGGTAGCGATATCCATGAACGTTCCAAAAGAAATACGGACTTACTGTCCGCATTGCAAACAACATCAGGATCACACGGTTACTCTGTACAAGGCTGGAAAACGCCGAGCCTTGGCGAAGGGCGAGCGTGCCCACGCCCGCGAGAAGCGGGGTTACGGTGGACAGAAATATCCCCTGCAGCACGAGTTCGCGAAGACCACGAAGAAGCAGACTCTCAGGCTGAAATGCAAAGTCTGCGGCTACATGCGCCACCGGATAGGCATAAGACTAAGAAAACTTGTAATAGGCTAACTTGGAGATGGCAGTTTTGAGCGAATGGAACAAACTCATACCCAAACCGAAAAGCACCTTCCTACGCGTGCGATGCCGCAAATGCAACAATGAGCAGCTCATGTTCGGTAGCCCCGTGAACAAGGTTACATGCAACGTGTGCGGCGAAACGCTGGCGGAACCGTCAGGCGGCAAAGCAAAAATCACAAATGCCGATGTGCAGGCTGCCCTAGAGTAGGAAGCAGAGCCGATGTCAGAGCAGCGGAAGCCCGAGTACCCTGAAATCGGCGACCTAGTTATCGCAACGATAGAGACCGTCACGGATTATGGCGCGTACGCCAAGCTCGACGAGTACAACAAACGCGGCTTGCTGCACGTATCAGAAATATCTTCCTCATGGATAAGAAACATCCGCGACTTCGTCCGCGAAGGACAAAAAATGGTCCTGAAAGTTCTTCGCGTGGACATGGAGAAGGGGCACATCGACCTTTCGCTTAGGCGCGTAAACAAGCGGGAACGAATCGAGAAGGTCATGTCCTGGAAGAAAGAGCGCAAAGCCGAAGCACTCCTCAAAGACGTCTCAGAGAAAACCGGGATGCCCGTCGAGGAAGTTTACGCGAAGGCTGGAGCCCTCGTGGAAGAGAAGTACCCGTTGTACGATGGTTTCGAGATGGCAGCCATCGAAGGACCGGCTTCTTTAACGAAGATTGGCGTACCAGAAGACCTCGCGAAAGCGTTCGCCGACGTCGCCAAGGAACGCATTCACGTTAAACTCGTGAAGGTCAAGGGCGTTCTGGAAATTCGCGTGTTGAAACCGAAAGGCGTGAAAATCATTAAGGACGCGTTCCATGATGCTGAGCTGGCCGAAAAAACAGAAGACTCCGACGTGCGTTTCTACGTGATGGCGGCGCCGAAGTACAGCATTGAAGTTTCTGCACCGAACTATAAGCGTGCGGAGGATGTTTTCGAGAAGGTTGCTCAAGCCGTAGTCACGAATGTCACGAAGGCGGGCGGAACCGGCACTTTCAAGAGGGAGAAATAGTGGTATGGCTCCTGCGAAAATGCCTGAAATGCGGCAGATACACGCTTAGGACAGATGTGTGCCCCTACTGCGGCGGCAAAGTCCACATACCCCACCCCGCCAAGTTCAGCCCAGATGATAAGTACCTCCGATACAGAACGGCGATGATAAGGAAAGAGGAGCAGACGGCACAATGAAGGAAACGTACATTAAAGAATTCAAGCCCACGGAACTCAACAACCCCATACTTATCGAAGGCTTGCCCGGCCTGGGGCTCGTGGGCAAAATCGCCATTCGCTACCTCGTTAAAAAACTCAAAGCCACAAAGTTCGCCTACCTTTACTCACCCCACTTTCCGTATTTCGTGCTCGTGAACAAGAAGGGCAGCGTCCGCCTGTTGCGCGGCGCATTCTACTTTTGGAAAAACCCCAGCGGCGGCAACGACCTCGTCCTCTTCTCTGGTGACAGCCAAAGCCAAACCATCGAAGGACAATACGAAATCGCCGACAAGATGCTAGAGTTCGCCAAGAAACACAACGTTTCAACCATCGTCACCATCGGCGGCTACCGTGTGGAAACGGAGGCGAAACCCAAAGTCTACGTTGCAGCCACCAGCCCCGAAATCCTCGGCAAAGCCGTCAACGCAGGCGCGATCGTGAGCGGGTCGGGAAGCCCCATCGTCGGCACCGCAGGCCTCATCCTTGGTTTGTCACGGTTCAAGAAGATCGACGCTATGTGCTTGTTGGGTGAGACACGTGGATATCTGCCCGATCCTATGGCGGCGAGCAGCGTGCTAGAAGTCATAAAGGCTGCGTTCAACTTCGACCTCGACTTGACAGGGTTGAAGGAAGATATCGCCAGAGCTGAAAAAATGGTGCAACGATTGCAGACGATTGAAGAAAAACGAGCATTACAAGCTGAAGAGACGCGCAAAGAAGAAGACAAGAAAACGACATATATTTCATAGCCCAAACATCCCCCCTCCTTCATTTCAAGGTTCTTCCGTGAAAGCCATCCGATTCTGCCACCATCATATTTTCTTCATGTGTCTGCGTGAATCTGGTTGCTCTTGATCTTCAGTAAGCTCCTTTTTTCTTTTGAGGCAAACGCTTAAAACTTGTCTTGGCTTAAGTGTTCAAACCCACAGCACTTCTCGGCGAAGTGTCGTGAGAAAAGTTTGGGGAGAAATTTCAACGTGTTGCAGCTTAAGCATTTAGATTTCCGCTTCGAAAACAGCCTCGTGAAGGTTGTCGCCAACAGGAACACGCCTGAAGCCAAACTCGCAGGCTTAACTGTTGGTCCGTTCGAGGAGGGAAACGAGTACGAACTCTATTTCTGGGTTGCCCAGAAACTCGCGGAGCAGGGCATCGTGCACTTCCGCGAGGATAACCGTTTCGGCGCAACCGAACTCTACAAGGTCCAGTGGAAAGAACGCGTACAGGTTGCGGGCCAAATCAGCGAGCTCCCCGAAGACTTCTACCCCAAACTCCGTAGATACCTCGCCGAAACCAAAAAAGAAGCCACCCAACTCGAGAAGATGCAGGAGTATGAGAAATCAAGGCAGTTAGCCTGCGACATCGTCAACTCACGTCTCAGAAAAATCGTCGCCCTCAGCTCTGGACCAGCCCAAGCTGACCAAATCACCAAGCGCATGGCACAGGAAGAACGCCTCATCTACGAACAACTCACACGCTTAATCGCGGATTGGAGAAACCAGATCCTCACCTGCACCGAAGAAGGCGCCTAACATGACGACAAACCAGCAGACCATCGACCCGCAAGAACGCTTCCTCGAATTTTTCAAGAAAGAAAAGTACCGACAGCGCATCCGAACGATGGCGCTCACGGGCAAAGAATCCATTGCCGTAGAATTCGAAGACCTCTTTGCCCACGACCAAGCCCTCGCCGAAAGACTCCTCGAGAAACCCGACGACTTTCTCCAACACGCCGACCAAGCCGCTTACGCCCAGCTCGGCATCGAAGACCAAGAATACGCCGAGAAGATGGAGAAAATCACCGTCCGCATCACGCAACTCCTCGGTAAAGAACAACTCCGAAAACTCGGCAGCAAACAGATGGGCAAACTCATCATGATCGAAGGCATCGTCGTCCGCGCCACACCCGTCAGACCGATGGTCATGCAAGCCAGCTTCAAATGCAAACGCTGCGGAACCGTCACAAGAACCGAACAAACAGGATCGTTCCTCAAAGCACCTTTCGAATGCACAGACCCAAGCTGCAGGCAGAAAGGCCCGTTCGAATTCATCCAAGAAGAATCCACATTCATCGACAGTCAAGAACTCCGACTGCAAGAACGCCCCGAAGATTTGCCGCCAGGGCAACTCCCACGTGTCCTCAACGTTAAACTCGTCGGCACAGAAATCGTCGACCTCGCACGGCCAGGAGACCACGTGGGCATCGTCGGCGTCGTCCGCGCAGTCGCACCGTCACGACCGGGAATCGGCAAACTTCGCACCTTCATCCTGCATTTAGATGCGAATTCACTCGAAGTCCTCGGCAAAGAACCCGAAAGCTCCCCACCCTCGCCCGAAGAGGAAGAGCAAATCCTCAAAATCAGCCAAGACCCCTTTGTCCACCGAAAAATCATAAGCTCCATCGCACCCAGCATATACGGCTACGAACACATCAAAGAAGCCATCATGTACCTTCTGTTCGGCGGCGTCAGCAAAACCCTTCCCGACATCAACATCAGGGGCGAAATGAACGCGCTCCTCATTGGAGACCCAGGCACAGCCAAATCACAACTGCTCCAGTACGTCGCACGTATCGCACCGAGGGGCTTGTACACGTCGGGCAGAGGAACAACCGCAGCAGGCTTAACCGCAGCAGTTATACGGGAAAAAGGCGGAAGCATGTCCCTGGAAGCTGGAGCGTTGGTGCTAGCCGACAAGGGGATTGCCTGTATCGATGAAATGGACAAAATGCGTCCAGAGGACCGCGTAGCTATCCACGAGGCCATGGAACAACACACTGTCTCAGTTGCCAAAGGCGGCATAGTCGCCACACTAAACGCACGCACTGCCATTCTTGCAGCAGCTAACCCCGCATTGGGCAGGTATGAGCCGCACCGAACAGTGGCTGAAAACATCAGCTTGCCCGTTACAATCCTCTCTAGGTTCGACCTCATCTTCGTCCTCCGCGACATCCCCAACCGCGAAGCCGACGGCAAGATGAGCCAGCACATCCTCGAAATCCACCGCAGGGGTGCAAGTCCTGTGGAGGCGCAGATTTCAGCGGAGCTGATGCGGAAGTATGTGAGTTACGCTAAAGGCGTTAAGCCTGTCCTGAGCAACGATGCGTTGAAACGACTGAGCGATTTCTACCTGGCTATGCGCGCTGCGAGCGAAACGGAAGGTTCCCCAGTGGCGATTACCGCGAGGCAGTTGGAGTCGCTGGTGCGCGTTTCTGAGGCAAGAGCACGTGTTGCGTTGAAGAAAGAAGTTTCCGCCGAAGACGCAGAAGCTGCGATTACGATTATGAAGCGTTCGCTGGAGGAAGTCGGCATCGACGTGTCGTCGTACAAGATGGACATCGACCTCATCATGACTGGGAAGCCGAAGAGCGTCCGAGACAAGATGCAAGTCGTGCTTTCTGCGTTGATGGCGATGGAGAAAGAGACGGGTATCGTGGAGAAAGACCTGCTGGTGAGCGAGCTGGATACGAAATATAAAGTGCCGAGATCGGAAGCGGAGCGGATTCTGAATCAGTTGCTGCGCGAAGGAACCATCTACGAGCCAAGAGAAGGCTGCTTGAAGAAGACATAGCACTCTGGTGAGACCTTTGCAGCCTGTCATGGTTGTCGTTGGCACACGGCCTGAAATCGTGAAGATGGCGCCAATCGTCAGAGCCCTCAAGAAAGCGGTGGTCCCGTACACGTTGGTCCACTGCGGACAGCACTACGACTATAATATGTCACAGCAGTTCATCGACGAACTCGAACTGCCAAAACCCGATTTCTCTTTCAAGCTCAGGACTATTTCGCCAGTTGAGCAGACAGCGCGAATTATGCTGCACATGGATAAGTTGCTGAAGCGCAGGGTGCCTTCGATTGTGCTGGTTGAAGGGGACACGAACACGGTGCTTGCTGCTGCGCTGGCGGCGAACAAACGTGGGATTCGTGTGGGTCATGTTGAGGCTGGGTTGCGGAGCTACGATTTGCGCATGCCCGAAGAACACAACAGACGTTTGACAGACCACGTCTCCGATTTTCTGTTCGCTCCGACGGAACGTGCCAAGGCGAACTTGGAGAGGGAGAACGTTTGGGGTAAGGTTTTCGTGACGGGCAACACAGTCATTGACGCAGTCCAGCAGCATTTGCCAATTGCGGAACGCAAATCCAACATACTCAAACAAATTCGTTTCAAGCGGTTTGCGTTAGTGACTGCACACAGAGCGGAGAACGTCGACGACCCAAGTGTATTGAAGAGTTTCGTGGGAGTTCTGGAGGAATCGGTTTTGCCAGTCGTGTACTCCATGCATCCGCGAACACGGAAGATGCTGCGGAAACACGGGTTGCTCTCCCAAATCGAGAGAAGTGGGAATGTGCAAGTTTTTCCGCCTTTGGGATACTTAGACTTCTTGGTTCTGATGAAACAGTGCGAGTTGATTCTGACGGATTCTGGAGGGATTCAGGAGGAAGCAACAGCGCCAAGCATAAGGAAGCGAGTGCTGGTTATGCGGCTGTCGACGGAGCGACCTGAAGCGGTTGAAGCTGGATTCGCAAAGTCGTCGGAACAGACAAATACAAAGCATTAACAGCAATCAAAGAAGCCACTGTGAAACGTGAAGAGTTGCCGACACAAATCACCTTACGGAAACGGAGACGCAGCGGAAAAAATCGTGAAGATACTCCAGAACGAAGTCTCAGCCTAAGTGGCAACTCTTTAGTGCGATTCTTTTCTATATTTCTTATTTAAACTGCAAAGAGACCTGACCCGCAGCTGAAGATGGCAAGGCTTAAACCTGATTTGCCCGATATTCCACTTGCATGGTTCGCCAGCCATCGTCAAAGGTATTCATCACTGAAGACCTTGATTGCCTCTTGAAGAAGCTGGGCTCAGAGAACAAGCTCTCACGATGGATTTCTGGCATGAAAGCTGTCTTGCGCGAGAACGTCTACGCGGGAGAACAGATAAGGAAAAGTCAGATTCCCAGGAAATACATGGATCATTATGGCGTTAACAACTTGTATAGGTACAGTCATCCTGAAGGGTTTCGGTCTTGCTACACTGTGATTCACGGTTGCGCATATATTTTGGACATTATGTCGCATGCTGAGTACGATAAAGTGTTTGGGTACCGTACGACCTAAACGATTTCTTTGCTCGACTTCATCAGGGCGTCTAGTTTTGGGTTGTTTACGCCAGTGTAGATGATTTTTCTTCGGTCGAATGCGATTTGCCCTGAAGCCTCCAAGTAGTCGAGTATGCGCTTGAAAGTCTGGTACTGCATCTTTCTGGGCAGGGTTCTCCAGAGCTCAGTTCTCGTAGGGTATTCTTCTGAGTCAATGATTGCTTTTTCAACCATTAGAATCGTATCGAGTTTTGGCTCGTGAAGAACTAGCGTTTGAAATTTTGACATCTGCTCGCCTCGGAACTATGTAATAAATATCTGATTCTATCATATAAACTTATATAACGATTTGCTTCAAATCAGGTTCGTATCAGAGGAAAAATGAAGGAAACGGCAGCACGTAGACTTCTAGGGCCACAAACCGTAGAGTTTTAAGCGCGTGTGCTACTCTTCCTACTCCAAGCATGAGTGCTGCGGTTCGCATATCGCTCTCCTCCTTCCCTGCAAGCTTGTAGACATCGGCGAACGCTTTCGTGATTTTCTTCTCCAGTTTCTGGTTGACTTCCTCCAGCGTCCAGTGTTCGCGTGTGAGGTTTTGAACCCATTCGAAGTAGCTGACGGTGACGCCGCCCGAGTTGGCGAGGATGTCGGGGATGTGGAAAACGCCTTTTTCATGGAGGATTTTGTCGGCTTCGGGTGTGGTTGGTCCGTTGGCACCTTCGGCGACGATGCGTGCTTTGACTTTGTCCGCGTTCTTCTTTGTGAGCTGGTTCTCTAATGCTGCAGGGATGAGAATGTCGCATTTGCTGGTTAGGAGTTCGGCGTTTGAGATGTTGGTGCTACCCTCGTAACCCTGCACCGTGCCCGTCCGGTTCTTGTGGGCACGTACGTTATACGGGTTCAAGCCATCGCTGCAACAAATTCCGCCGGTGGAGTCGCTGACCGCCACAATCTTGCAGCCCATATAGTGAAGTATGCTGGCGGCGTTGTAGCCGACGTTACCGAAGCCCTGGACTGCAACCGCTGCGCCTTTGAGGTTCAAGCCGAGTTTCTCTGCTGCCTCACGAACGCACAACGAAACACCTTGGGCTGTTGCGCAGACACGTCCTTCGGAGCCACCGATTTCGATGGGTTTGCCGGTTACGCTCTCAGGTATGCTGTAGCCCCTGAGTTGGCTGTACGTGTCCATAATCCAAGCCATGGTTTGAGCGTTCGTGTACACGTCAGGGGCAGGCACATCGCGATGTGGTCCGAGGTAGTCGGCAATTAGGCTTACGTATCTTCGTGTCATGCGTTCCTGCTCTCCGATGGACAGTTTCTTCGGGTCGCATGTTATGCCTCCCTTCGCGCCACCATATGGCAAGCCGACCACTGCACATTTCCAGGTCATCCACATCGCCAGTGCCGTCACCTCGTCAAGCGTGACGTTAGGGTGGTACCTCACGCCTCCCTTGAAGGGTCCCAGCACGTCCCAGTGTTGGACTCGGCAGCCGTCGAAGACGCCGATGCTGTGATCGTCCATCTTGATGGTGACAGAGACCAGGATGGAGCGTTTGGGTCGCTTGAGGATCTCGTGGTAGCCTTTGTCAAGGTTGAGTTTCTCAGCGGCTATGTTTAGCTGTTCCTGTGCAACCATTAGGGCGGTGTGTTCCTGTGCCATAAAACAATCCCATTCTCTGAGAGTTAGCCACGTGACGGGTGATTTAAGATTTGCTTTTCCAGCCGTCGCGGACGCTGCTCAGTATAGGTTAAATCTTACACCTGAAATACTCTACAGGAAGTGTGATTGCAATGTTCAGAGTACGTGTTAACAAAATCGAATCCACCCGCGATTTAGACGGCAACCTCGGCAAACGCATCGAACTCGTCGAAGAACGAGAATTCAGCAGCTACGTCATGAGACCCTCAAGCGAAGAGGGCAAGATGGCTGCGGACATTATGCAGGCTATGCAGGCTCAGATGCCGTTCCTTCCGCAGCGAACGCAAATCGCCAACCCAAAAATCTTCCTGTTCCTGACCGAGCAGGAATACGACAGCTTATGCATCGACTTCGACGTGAACCAGGTTTACGAGGTCGCCCTCGAAAACCAAGCGATAAAGTTTAAGAAAATCCCATAAGCTCCGCACGCATCGTGCGCAGCGCCGCGTTCCTCGGGTGGAACGACAGGACAAACATCATTTTCCGTAAGCTCGCGCAAATGCTCTCCACGTCGAATCTTTTCCCTTCGTCACAGTAAATGGGCACGGGCTCGTCAGCGCCGTTGCCGTAGTACACGTAGATGTGGTCGCTGTTCTTCGCGAAGTGCACTTGCTCAAAACCCAGATGCAAACGCTCAGCAGTTTCCACGGCTGCTTCACGAACCGAACTCAACCGTTTTCGGGCTGAGGTTTCGGTCGAGGCGTAGAGGAGAAGTTTTCCGCTGTTCTTCATCACGTCCAGTCACCTGAGCAACCTCTCTGAAAACTGCTTTTAAGACGCACGCAGCGCCGACGTGCTCGTGCAGTGGAGAGATGGGTTAAAGTGAAAATGTGGTTGTGCTACGGCAGTCACACGAGCTTAAATCCTATGGGCAAATATGTTTTTTCGAGTTGATTTTGATGCATGATGGCGAATGGAAAATGCCCGACTGGTGGTACCGAAACAAACGCCCCGCAAGTGACGAGGCGTACTTCGAGAATCTGACCCGCGTGATTTTCCAAGCGGGCTTAAATTGGAAGGTCATCGACAAGAAGTGGCCTACCACGGTGAAAGCTTTCGCGCAGTTTTCCATCGGCAAGGTCGCTGCTTTCACGAACAAGGATGTGGAGCGCCTGCTGAAGGATGAGGGCATAGTGCGGAACAAGAATAAAGTGTGCGCTACAATCACAAATGCCGCTGAATTGCAGAACATCAAAAAACAGTATGGCTCCTTCCAGAAATACCTCGGCAGCCTCGACAAATCCAAAAACTACGCCACAGCAGTCAACGAGCTAACGAAACGGTTTAAACACCTGGGTCCATCGTCGGCAGCCATGTTCTTGTACACCGTCGGAGAAAAAATTGAGCCATGGGATATGCCTGACGAACACGCAAGGGCTGCGACGTGAAGACCCGAGCCCACGTTATCGTCAGCGGCTATGTTCAGGGCGTGTTCTTCAGGGAAACTACCAAGCGTTGGGCGGATAACCACAATGTGAAGGGCTGGGTTGGAAACCGCGACGACGGCAAGGTGGAGGCAGTGTTTGAGGGCGAAGAAACAGCAGTTAAAGAGCTGGTGGGTTACTGTCATCGTGGGCCTTCCTTAGCCAGGGTAGATAATGTTGATGTCATATGGGAAGAGTTTGTAGGTGAATTTTCAGATTTTGAAATAGCGTGAAACGTGCTACAAGCTTGTAATTGGATTTTACATTTTATACTTTGAACGTTCGCCGCAACGTGGACAATGGATATAACGGGTGGCGAAGAAGCCTGCAACGTGGGTCGCAAGTCTGTGTCCATCATAAATCAGGGTTGCATAATTACCCATGGGTCTGACATAAGATATTTCTTCAAAATCAAATTCGCCTCCGCGCTTAGGGCACTTCAGGTGCGACGTTTGCATCTGAGTTGTCTTGCCTGTTACGCTTTTTTCTTTGGCACGCGGAAATGAGAGTCCTTTCCTGCGCTGATATATTCGCCGCCCAATCCGCGGACAGTGGATGCGATTTTGGCGAAGTTCTCCGAACCCAAGAATTGTTTAGGCTTGATTATGATATAGTCGTTTCGTTCGTCGATGTTGAGGAGGTTTTCGAGGTCTGGCGGGAAAGACAAGCGTATACCCTCAACTGTTTTCTGCCCCTCCGCACTCTCACGTGTTTCTGACGCAAGACCTTGGGGCGATGGATGGGTAATCTGCCCAACCGCCATAGACTTCAACGATGCTGAAACAGTGCGCAAGTCGTCTGAGATCACTTTGAGTCCACGCAGAATCTCATCTATTTTCTCCAGTAGGTTCTCCAATTTCTCCCTGTCAGCCGACACGAGCCTCAACTCCCTGCTCTGTGTATTGGAAACAGGGCATTTATTAATTATTTGCAGACTGATATTGCACGTAGAGGACTTGCATGTTTGAGGTTGACGGCAGCCAGAAGAGCGGAAGCGGCACAATCCTTCGGCTCTCAATAGCGTTAGCAGCCGTCACCGGGCAAAAACTGCACATCTTCAACATACGCGCGAAGCGCCCGCAGCCCGGCTTGAAGCCTCAGCATCTCGAAGCAGTGTTGACGGCGGCGAAGCTCTGCAACGCCAAAGTCGAGGGCGTCGTGCTCCGATCACGCGAGCTCTGGTTTACGCCCAGCGAGATTCAGGGCGGAGCGTACGAGGCTGAGATTGGCACCGCAGGCAGTATTCCCATGCTTTTGTTGACGGTGTTGCCCATCTGCGCCTACGCCAAGGAGCCCGTGCGTCTGCGTATCGTCAAAGGGGGGACCGATACGTGGAGCGCACCAACGATCAACTACTTGCGCTTCGTGCTGCTTCCGACGTTGAGGAAGATGGGGCTGAACGCGCAACTCATGGTGCAAAGTTACGGTTACTATCCGAAGGGCATGGGGGAAGCCACGCTGACGGTTGAACCCTGCCCCAAACTGATTCCGTTTCGGTTGGAAGAGTACGGCAACCTGACAAGGTTGAAGGGTTACTCAGTCTGCACGTTCCTCGCTGATAAGCATGTGGCGCAGCGCCAAGCCGACGCCGCCAAACAGCGCCTCGCACAGGCGGGTTATACTACGAGCATCGAGGCAGTCAATGATACTTCTAACCCGCTGCAGAAGGGCAGCTCCATCGCCTTGTGGGCGGAAACCGACACGGGCGCCATCTTGGGCTCGGACGCCATCGGCGAACTCGGGAAACCGAGCGAGATGGTAGGGAAGGAAGCCGCCGAGAGACTGCTGGCGGAGTTGGAGGCGAAGCCCACAGTGGACGTGCACATGGCGGACATGCTCATCCCCTATTTTGCGCTGGCTGAAGGCACGTCGGTTTTCGTGAGCCGAAAGGTCTCTGATCATCTGGAGTCGAACATCTGGCTCGCCGAGAAGATGCTGGGCGCGAGATTCACCGTCACGAAAAAGAATGGGCTTTTCAGAGTGGAGAAGGTCGTTTAACAGTGCCGAAAGAATCGCCGTCTCTCAAGGTTCCCAGAATTTGCGGACAGACAGCCATTATTTCAGCCGATAAACGTGGATTACGGGATAAATCGCTTGAGATGCGGCAAGAAGGGAAATTCATCTTTGTTCCCCTTGTTCGTCAGCCAACTGAAGAAGAAATCGAACTGCTCAAGGGCGAAGTTCCCGAAGTTCTGGTCGAGGTTGGGCTTTTTCAGGAGAGGAAACAGCAAGAAAAAACTCTCGCGGACGCACTCGCAGGCTTGCTTCCCACACACCTGATGGTCAGCCTCCCCAGAGCCTTGGACGTCATTGGCGACATAGCCGTCGTCGAAATTCCCGTGGAACTCAAGCCCTACGAGAAACTCATCGGTGAAGCTATTCTCACAACCCACCGAAACGTCAAAACCGTCCTGGCAAAGGCGGGAGCAGTCGGCGGCACCTACCGCACCCGAAACTTCACGATCATCGCTGGGGAACCGCGGACGCGCACCGTCCACAAGGAGTTCGGTTGCCAGTACCAGGTTGACGTGGCGAACGTGTATTTCTCTCCACGACTATCCCACGAGCATGAGCGCGTGGCCTCGCTGGTCCGAGAGGGCGAGACGGTGGTTGACCTATTTGCAGGCATTGGCCCCTTCTCAGTGCTAATCGGCAAGCGGCACCCGACCGCGAAGGTCTACGCTCTAGATATGAACCCTGCTGCTTACGAGCTGCTGAAGAAGAACGTGCTGCTCAACCGCGTACAGGGCAATGTGATTCCCATCCTCGGCGACGCCCGGAAAATCGTCCAAGAAAAGCTCTCAGGCGTGGCAGATCGCGTCGTCATGAATTTGCCCGAGATTGCCATCGGATTCGTCGAGGTCGCCTGCCAGGCGGTCAAGCCCGAGGGCGGCATGGTGCACTTCTACGGTTTCGTTCGGCTGCCCGACACGGTGGAAGCTTTGAAAAGTCGCTTTTCCGTCATGATTGAGAAATCCGGGAGTAGAGTGGAGCAGTTTCTTTCGGTAAGGACGGTTCGTGAGACCGCACCATACGAACAGCAAGTCGTCTTGGACGCACGCGTAATCTAGAAGTGCGCAGAGAGTGTAATTTTTATTTTCTGATTCGGGTTTCGAAGTCTCCCAACGAGCTGTCCTGATAGGTCGTTGGCGGCTTTGTCGGCGCCTATCGCGAGGGTTCGGCTGTCCACGTGATTGCTCTTCCTTACAACCATGTCCGAAGCATGGGTCAAGATCAGGTTTGGCGATCCGTGAGCATTGATTTGCTCTGTGATGCCGTTAGCTTCGATTGTAATCGTGAGTTTGGCGTTTCGTCGGCGGAGGTTTGCCTTGAATTCGTCGCTTAGGTCGCTCAGCCCCTTGTCTGCCGCAACGGCTACAATGCAGTCACCCGTTCGTGACAGATGGTTTTCCTTCGTGAACTCGAGCGTTGAATGGTGCGTGGCTCGAACGTTCACGTGCCCAAACGCGGCTAAGCTTTCGGTAACTTCTTTATGGTTCAAGTTTTATTCTGGGACCTCGATGGCGTCGACTTTGCCGTCTCCGTCCAAGTCGAACCCCTGAATGACTGCGGCGAAGGGTTCGCCATCGTGGTAGTTTCGGAGGGTTTTGCTCCAGAAATTCGTCAGCGCCAGCACGCACGCTTTCGTGCCTACGGCTTTGTTGCCTGCAACCAATATGATTCGTTTGGTTTCGTCCCAGGGGTTCACGATTTTCGCCACCAGTCCAGCCGTGTCCGCTGTGTATGTTCGGGCCGTTCTCTGGGAGACCATGCCGCCGAGGAGGAACCCTTGGTTAGAGGACTGCATGTTGAACCTGACGGGCAAGTACTCGTTTATCTCCTGCGTGAGAAGATTCGTTCCAGGACCGCCGACGAGGATGAGGTTATTCTTCTCTTCCTTCTCAGCCTTCACATCCGTATCTAGCTTGATAGCGAACTCCGCTGGGTTCCTCATGAATTGTCCGAGGAAAAATGTCAAGGCCGCAGCGTAGTGTCCATCTCGCGCGCTGGTCTTAAAGGGCCCGTGGGGCGCCGGGCAGCCCACGACAACTTTGCCGTCGAAGCCTCCGTTTTCCGTGATGAATTCGTGGAAGAAACGTTGCACTTGCGCATCCACCGACAGCAGAGAAGGCTGGCTTCGCAGAGGTTTGTACCCGTTGGGCAACTCCACTCCAAAAGCGGGGGAGACGGTTCGATAGTACTTGGCCACGGCTCCCTTCTTGTTTTCCTCACGTTGAACGGCTATTACACCTGCCTTCTCGAGCCTCCGAATATAGTAGTAGACTAGTTGCTCGTGAATTCCAAGATGCTTTGCCAACTGCAGCGGATACATTTCCTGTTCGTAGAGCGCAGAAAGTATCTTCCAGCTCATCTTTCCAAGCATAACCTGCATCTTCTGGGGATTCTGCATGATGCAAATTTCCTTTACTTCGGGTTCGTTGTTATTGAGGTGCAGGAGCAGTTTCTTGTCCATGTGTTTCGTCTCCGTGTAGAGATTGGCATGCGTTATTAAAAATCTTTTTATGGTGCACCGAGAATTGTGGGTGCTTAGTAGCAGATTTGGGAGCATCGTTTGGGCATTCATTTGCACGAGTCTTTGAAGCTTCTTCTCGTGGCCACTATTAATAGAAGTCTTTTAGCGGTGCAGAACTTATATTAAAAATACTTTATTAGCGGTTCCCCCAGCTCCATAGACAAACACGACACGGAATGATTGCCATGTGTGGAATATTCGGCTGCATCCTAGCAGAAGGCAACGCAGCTCCAGTAATTCACGAATCGCTTAAACGCCTCGAATACCGAGGATATGACTCCGTCGGCATAACCACCGTCGAAAACGGCATGCTTTTCACTAAGAAAAACCAGGGGAAAATCGACGATGTCCACAGCGTCCTTAACCTTGATGACATGCCTGGCAGCATAGGCATCGGACACACTCGATGGGCAACCCACGGCGCACCCCTCAAAGTAAACGCTCACCCGCACACTGACTGCACAGGAACAATCGCAGTGGTGCACAATGGCATAATCGAAAACTTCCTCGAACTCAGACGAGAATTGGAGAATCACGGGCACACATTCGCTTCCAAAACCGACACCGAAATCATGGCACACCTAGTCGAGCAAAACCTCAAAGACAAACCCACGATGGGCCTAGCCGACGCTGTTCGTGAAGCATGCAAACGAATCGACGGCTCCTACGCCTTCGCTATCGTCTCGGCCAACGAACCAGACAAGATCGTCTGCGCCAGAAACGAAAGCCCGCTGGTCCTGGGCGTAGGCGAAAACGCCATCTTCTGCGCTTCCGACATCCCAGCTTTTCTGCCGCTGACGAACAAGGCGGTCTTCATCAAAAACGGCGAACTAATTATCCTCACACGTTCGGGCTACGAGATCAGGAAGATTCAGGACGACAGCGTCGTCACCCGAGAACCCGAAGTCATCGAGTGGTCCTCGGAAGCTGCTGTCAAGCAAGGCTACCCGCACTTCATGGTCAAGGAGATTCACGAGCAGCCCGCCACTCTTAGAAACACATTGCGGCTCCAAGATGATTACCTGGATTTGATTACGACTTTCCTGGACCGCGCCACGGAAGTCTTTCTCGTTGCATGCGGGACCAGCTTCCACGCATGCTTGGCGGCTTCTTATATGTTCTCCAAACTCGCCTTCCTACCCACGTACCCTGTTTACGCTTCGGAGTTTGTGGAACAGCACGGAAAATCCGTCAACATCGACAGCACCATCCTTGCCGTAAGCCAATCAGGCGAAACCGCCGACACGCTGTCGGCAGTCCAAGCCTCCCAACTGCGAGCGGCGACGATTCTGGGGTTGACGAACGCCATCGGCTCCACCCTCACACGCGTTTCCAGAGTATACATTGGGCAGCAGTCAGGGCCTGAAATTGGCGTGGCGGCAACAAAAACGTTCACGTCGCAGCTCTCAGTAATGGCACAGCTGGCGTTACGGCTGGCGAAAAAGCGCGGCAAGGTTTCGCAGGATGAGATGGATTTCATCGACGAAAAACTGACCAAGCTCCCTGAAATCGTCGAGACGATAATCAACACGCAAGAACGCAAGATGAAGGAAATCGCCCACAAGTACAAAGACGCCAAAGTCTTCTTCTTCCTAGGACGCGGCATCAGCACCGCCACAGCCTACGAGGGCAGGCTGAAACTCATGGAAATCGCCTACGTCCCCTCCATAGCATTTCCAGCGGGCGAGAGCAAGCACGGTCCCATCAGCCTCATCGAACCGGGCTTCCCAGTCGTGTTCATCTGCCCCAGAGACGGTTCACACAGGACGCTCATCGGCAACATCATGGAGATGAAAGCCCGTGGTGCATCCATAATCTCGGTTGTGGAGGAGGACGACGAAGAAATCAAAGCACTCTCGGACGATTATGCCTGTGTGCCCTGTGGAATCCCCGAAGTGCTCTCACCCATACCCTTCGTCGTGCCGTTGCAGATGCTCGCCTACTACATAGCGCTTGAGAGAGGCTACAACCCAGACATGCCAAGGAACTTGGCGAAATCCGTAACAGTCAAGTAGCCAAACCTAAATACCCCTTTGTGCAATGAAGAGAGCTCCTCAGGTGCGCAGGGAAATCCCGGCATCTGTTTTTCTGCTAGTCCATATGTTGTAGCAAGATGAATTCTAAAGCAATTACGTTAAAGAGGAACCACTGCGTTTTTCATGTCGGTGGCATAGTGGAGAGGACTGACTGGGAAAAACTTCTCGAGAACCTCACCAAGCAGGGCACGCTCCGCACGTCGATTGTCATAGCGGCATTGCAAAAGGTGCCCCGTGCGCGATTTTTATCCGCGGATTCGCAGGCGTACAGCGCCACCGACACGCCATTGCCGATTGGGCAGGGGCAAACTATCAGCGCCCCCCACATGGTTGCCATCATGAACGAAGCCCTTCAGCTCCAAACGGGACAGAAAATCCTCGAAGTCGGCGCAGGATCAGGATGGCACGCCGCAACCCTCGCCGAAATCGTTGCCCCGAAAGAGGCGCCCCGAAGTGAATGGGGGCACATTTACACCGTAGAAATCAATCAGACCTTGGCGGAGATGGCGAGGAAAAACATCATGAACACGGGCTACAGCGACCGCGTCAGTATTATCCAAGGCGACGGCTCACGCGGTTACGCTGAAAAAGCGCCCTTCGACCGCATCGTCGTGGCAGCGGCGGCACCCGAAATTCCAAAACCTCTGATTGAGCAGCTGAAATCTGAGGGAATCATGCTCATCCCCGTAGGCAGCGCTTCGCTCTTCCAGACGCTCCTGAAAGTCACAAAGGAAGCAAACGGGAAACTCAAAGAGCAAAGCCTCGGCGGAGTGGCGTTCGTTCCGTTGATGGGCGAGTACGGCTTCAGGTTTTAGCCGAACCATTTCTCCAGCGTCGTTTTCCCCTTTTGCTTGGCTGAACCCTGCATCATCTTCTCCAGCGCCTTCCGCACCCGCTCCTCCGAGAAATCTTTCTCTCTTACGAGGAAGTTGACAACGCCCTCGGCGTCGGGTTCTCGCCAATCCAAGGTGTAGTTGTCTGTGACGTTTGGGTGGAGGAAAATCTCACGTATGCTCTCAGGCGGATACGGCAGTGAGGCATTTTTTATGTGGGGCAACGCGTTCTCAAGTGTGCCATATTGTTTAATCAGTTTCAACGCCGTCTTCGGTCCTAAGCCTTTGATGCCATCGGGGTTGAAGTCGGTGCCGATTAGGATTCCGACGTCGATGAGTTGCTCATGTGTGATTCCGCACTCCTTCAGCACGCGGTCGAGCTGGACGAGCTCGGGGACGACATCGACGTAGACGCCCTTGCTGGGCAATTTGCGCCTGCCCGAAATCGTCACGTTCCGCAACAGCTTCTGTGCCCCAAACAGCAGGCTGTCGTAATCCTGACTCGCGCAAAAGTCTGCATCGCCCAGCTTCGTCATGTGCGCTGCTTGCGCTTCGCCCTCGCTCGGAGCTTGCACGCACGGCAACCCGAGCAAACTCAGAAGCCGACGCGCGTCGTCTTTCATGTAGTCCTTCATCGTCATTGACGCCTGCGCCATCATTCGCGCTTTTGGCAGGTCTCCTCTGGCAATCGCTTTCTCGTAGTGCACCGCAGCTTCCATTTTTATTTGGTGTCGGCGCTCAATCTCCGCACGTTTGAGCACGGGTGGGACGCCGTCGAATACGTAGACGGGTCGGATGCCCATTTCAATGAGGTTGCTTGTTCTGTAGAACAGCCCGCTGAGGTGACTCGTGACTTTTCCTGTACTGTCTTCCAATGGGGTGCCGTCGGGCTGGCGAATGATGGCGAGAAATTGGTACAAAGCGTTGAAGGCATCGACAGCGAGGGTTTTCCCGCTCAAATCTTTCAGATTGACAATTTCGATTGGAACGAGTCCCCGAAGGTTAACTCCCAAGTTGGCACCGCTACTATAGGCAAAACGCGAACATAAGAAAGTTGCGAATCGAAACTGAACGGTCAAACCAAGAAAACTGCATGGCCATAACCAGCTAGCTTAGCTATTTTTTTAGCCGTTTGGAAGAAGTTGACTGTCTTTAGCAAGGAGACAATACAACGCCCATTTCAGAAGAAGAAGAAACTAGCAGTAATCAATCTTCTTCTTCTTTCTTCGTGTTATTTGTTTAGGGGTTCCATGAGGAAACTCTGGATGAAGTAGAAGAACAACAACAAGCGAGAAACTGCTGTTGTTCTTCTTCTTAGCTAGTACGTCGGAGCGAAAGTAGCACTTTAGACGCGCATTGGCGCGCACATTGGATTTCCAAAGACTCGATTTGCTTGGTGCTTAACACAGCACATATAAAGGGGACATGCGTTAGAAACCGTCACGGAAGCGAAAAGGCATGGAAGAAAAAGCTCCAACTGTACCCACTCTCTCCTTGGTCACGTGTACGAGTTGCGGTAAACCCATTGCTCCGGGCTCAGAAGCCACAAAATTTCTTTGTCCAAGCTGCGGCGAAATCCAAATCAAACGTGATGGCAAGTGCCGTAAGTTCGGCAGACCCTATAAGTGCCCGAAATGCGGCTTCACAGGACCCTAAGAGGCGGCGGACGTGGGCACGGTTATTGTTACTTACAAGGTTTTTCCCGAAGACATCGTTCAAAACTTTGACAGTTTGAAGAAGAAGATTGAGGAGAAACTGCCCAAAGACTCCTCAGTCTCGGGCTTTGGCGAGGAACCCGTAGCCTTTGGTTTGGTGGCATTGTTAGTTCAGGTTCGGTTTCCCGAGGATCAGTCTGGGCTCGTGGACGAGTTTGAGACGGCGCTCGGAACGATTCCTGGAGTGAGTCAAGTGCAGACTATGATGGTGCGCAGGTCAAGCAGATAGCCCAGCGTGCATTCCAAAATGTAGCTGACATGGCTATACTATTAAAAACCAAGTAATCCAGCGGCGTCAATAATGGTTATAACGTTTATATAGGAATTAGCCTCTGTTCAACGTGACCAAACATACGAGGGCGAATTCTGAATGAGTGAAATTCAACTGCGCGTCGGTGATGCTCGACAACGAGACGTCGGCAGAGGCATAGCGCGAATTGATCAGCGTACGATGCAGAAGTTGGGCATCAGCGCTGGTGATGTTATCGAAATCGTCAACAAACGCACTACCAGCGCCATCGCGTGGCCCGCTTACAGTGAGGACCAGAATCGAGATATTCTCCGCGTCGATGGGTTTACACGCAAAAATGCAGGCGTAGCCATAAACGAGTATGTCGTCGTCCGACCTGCCAGAGTCAAAACTGCCTTAAGCATCACATTGGCGCCCGTGGACATGCGGCTCAACGTGGACGAGGACTTCACGAACTTCGTCAAGAACCGCCTGATGGAGCGCACCCTCGTTGAGGGCGACACAACGCTCGTCATGATGCTCGGGCACGCCATTCCCTTTACCGTTTCCAAAACCCGCCCTCATGGCATAGTCAAAGTCACAGCCGAATCACGCCTAACCATCTTGAATGAACCAGCACCCGAAACGAAGGGGCTCCCACGTACCACGTACGAGGATATTGGGGGTCTCCACGAAGAAATCCAGCGTGTTCGCGAGATGGTAGAGTTGCCGCTTAGGCATCCTGAGCTTTTCCAACGCCTTGGCATTGAACCACCAAAAGGCGTGCTGCTTCATGGTCCGCCTGGCTGCGGCAAAACTCTGCTAGCCCGTGCTGTGGCGAACGAGTCGGAAGCCAACTTCTACTCCATTAACGGTCCTGAAATCATGAGCAAATTCTACGGGGAATCTGAAGCGCGGCTACGTGAGATTTTCCAGCAGGCGCAGCAGAATGCTCCAAGTATCATATTCATCGATGAACTCGACGCCATTGCTCCGAAACGTGAAGAGGTCACAGGCGAAGTTGAAAGACGCGTTGTCGCACAACTCCTAGCATTAATGGATGGGTTATCGGGTAGGGGTAACGTGATCGTAATTGGCGCCACCAACCGACCAGGCGCGCTCGACCCTGCGCTTCGGCGTCCAGGTAGGTTCGACAGAGAAATCGAAATCGGCGTTCCAGACAAGAAAGGCAGGTATGAGGTCCTCCAGATTCACACCCGCGGCATGCCGTTGGCGGAGGATGTTGATTTGAAGAAGCTATCGGACATAACGCATGGGTACACAGGTGCTGACCTCTCGGCGTTGGGCAGGGAAACCGCCATGAAAGCGTTGAGGCGGTATTTGCCGCAGATTAACCTTGAGGAAGAACGCATCCCACCCGCCGTGCTGGAGAAGATGGAGGTCAAGATGGACGACTTCGCCAACGCCTACAAGGAAGTGACGCCGACTGCCATGCGCGAGGTCTACATCGAAGTATCCACCGTGCATTGGGACGATGCTGGCGGGCTCGAAGAGGTCAAACAGCACCTGAAAGAGGCGGTGGAGTGGCCGATGAAGACTCCTGAGGTGTTCACCAGGCTCGGAATCAAGCCGCCAAAGGGCATACTGCTGTTCGGTCCCCCAGGATGCGGCAAGACACTATTAGCGCGAGCTGTGGCGACGGAGAGCGAAGCCAACTTCATATCCATCAAAGGACCCGAAGTCTTCAGCAAATGGGTGGGCGAATCCGAGAAAGCCATACGTGAAGTCTTCCGTAAAGCCCGCATGGCAGCGCCCTCGGTCATATTCCTCGATGAGATTGACTCACTCGCACCCCGACGTGGGTTAGGTTTCTCGGATAGTGGCAGTTCCGAACGCGTCATTAGCCAACTTCTCACGGAGATGGACGGTCTCGTTTCCCTCGAAGACATCGTCGTCATAGCCGCGACCAACCGACCCGACATGGTTGATCAAGCGGTTCTACGACCGGGAAGGTTCGACAGATTAATCTACGTCTCAGAACCCGATGAGAAGAGCAGGCTGCTGATCTTCAACATCTACACGAAGGGTATGCCCGTTGCCAAAGACGTCGACCTTAACCAATTGGCAGCAGCGACGAAGTACTATTCAGGCGCGGACATCGAGTCTCTCTGCAGGGAAGCTGCTATGCACACGCTCAGGCGCGATGTCGCTGCGGGTGAAGTGACGATGAAGGATTTCCAGGACGCCCTCAAAGAAGTAGGTCCATCCGTATCGCCCGACATGGAGAAGTGGTACAAAGGCTTCCTGCAGCAGATTCGTACAGTAGCGAAGCCAGCTACCCCTGTCGCTTAGGGAGGTTCAACACGTTGCCTGCTATGAAGACTTGGAAGACCCGCCCGCCGTACGCTGCGGTGGTGGAGATTCTTACGAAGAAGGGCGACATGGTGGATGACGACCTTTTCGACGCGGTCAAGAATGAGTTCGAGGATTTAGGTTTCAAGGACTTCAACGAGTTGCTCATGCGGCTTGAAGTCGCAGGCAAAATCCGCACCTCTTCTATGGCTCGCGGCAAACGACGCATCGAACTCATCCAGTAGCGCAAGTGCGTGACGTGGCGCACGATGAAAACCGTTCCTGAAGCGGTCGTCGTCGGCGGAGGACCAGTCGGCTCATACACAGCCCTGTGTCTGTCGCGACTCGGCGTGGCGACAATAGTTTTCGAAGAGCATGCTGAGATTGGTGTGCCATCACATTGCGCAGGGCACCTGAGCATCCGAAGCCTGCGAAACCTCGGCTTGTACCCGCTTCCAGACGGAATCGTGGAGAACACATTTTCCAGTGCAAACTTCCACTCGCCAGCGGGAACCACATTCTCGGTTCGGCTTAAGCGCCCAGTGACATGTGTCGTGAACCGCGGGTTGTTCGACAAGCTCTTGGCTGAAAAGGCGGAGGCTGCAGGCTCGGAATACAGGTTAAGCTCACGTGTTACCTCTCTGAAGTTGGACAAGGACTTCGTAAAGGGCGTCAACGTGGAGCAAAACGGCGGTGTTGAACCAGTTGCGGCAAAAGTCGTGGTTGACGCCGAAGGCGTCTCCTCCAGGCTTATCCGAGAGACAGGACTGCAAAGACTGAACGGCGCAGGGCTGGTTTATGCGGTTGAAGCCGAAGTGGACAACGTCGCCAACGTGGAAACGGATGCGGTAGAGGTTTTTGTTGGAAAGAATTATGCGCCTGGCTTCTACGCTTGGGTTATCCCACGGCGAGATGGCACCGCCAAAGTCGGGCTCGCTGCAAAATCAGGCAACCCGAAAGAACTGCTTCAACGGCTCATGTTCAAGCATCCCGTGGCATCACGAATGCTGAGCAAATCAGGAATCTTGAAGATTGCATTTCATCCCGTGACGCTCGGCGGTCCAATCCCGAAGACCTATGCGGACGGATTCTTAGCCGTCGGAGATGTTGCGTCGCAGGTGAAGCCCACAACGGGTGGTGGCGTCGTCTTCGGTTTAACGTGTGCCAAGTTCGCTGCGGAAACCGCTTGCGAAGCTATACGGCACGGTGACGTGAGTGCGGCTTGTTTCCAGCGGTATCAGAAACGTTGGCGCGAGGAGTTGGGTTTCGATTTCAGCGTTATGCAGCGCGCGAGGAGGTTTTTGGATTCGCTGTCTGATGAGAAAATTGACGAGGTTTTGCGAACCTGCAAACGACTTGGTTTGGGTGAAGCATTGGGTGATGTGGAGGAGATTGATTTTCAGGGCAAACTGCTCCTGCAGATGCTTGCGAAGCCAGCTGGAGCCGCAGTTTTGGCATATCTCTTGTTGCTTTACTTGTCTGGCTAAGAAGTCATTAATCTAAAAATGGTGGGACTTGGATTATTGAAAGAAGATGATGACCACTCGGAAGAATCAACCTCATCATCATCTTCCACTTAAGCTGCCTAGGAGCCGCCGATTGGTTTCTTCGCGGTTTGCGTTTGTCGATTGATTTGGGTAGATGGTTTTCAGGGGTGTGAAATTGGCTTCTGGGGTCGATTTTTGTGTTTGCACATGCGTTTCCGACATTGTGGCACAATTTCTGCTGTTTTTGTTTTAGGCTGGTTGCGCAGCTGCTTTTGTTGAACAAGGCTTGTTGCGGTCTCCATGCGAATGTGCAGAAAAGTGTGGGTAATAGAGATCAATTTTTGGGTTGCAAATGGCAGACGCGCTGTGTGACAATGTCAATGTTTTTGTTTCTGGGAGTTTCGCAAGTTGCGTTGGTTGAATTGAGCTTTCTTGACAATTGCAAGTATTGTGCAACGATGCAGACTCATTGTGCAATGCATGCAGATCCATTGTGCAGGCATTGTGCAGATTGCATCCGGTTGGTTTCCAGGGATGTTTTTCAGTATGTTGAGTGAAAGCAGATGATGCGTTTTCTTTAATCAATGATGGGGGCGGAGACACCTTCTTGGGCTGTTTCGGTGGTGGCGAAAGTGTCCGTTAGAAAGTTGACTTTACAGCCTGCAAACCCTTAAAGCTTCCCAGCGCAAATTCTTCACACACGTTGGGATGAGGGTGTATGGGTGAGTTCGAGTACAAACAGGTAATCGTTTTCCGCACTGACCTTAAGATGGGCAAGGGCAAAATCGCAGCGCAAGCTGGACACGCCGCAGTCTCAGCCGCCGAAGAAGCGCGGAAACGGCATCGTGTGTGGTGGGAGGCGTGGCTGTTCGAGGGGCAACGCAAAATCGCAGTCAAAGTCAAGGACGAGAAAGAGCTCTCTGAGCTGGAGTCGGCTGCGAAAGACCTCGGCTTGCCCAACGCTTTAATCGTTGACCGCGGACTCACGCAGATTCCCGAGGGCACCGTCACATGTTTGGGGATAGGTCCAGCTCCCGAGAGCTTGGTGGACAAGTTAACTGGCAAGCTTCGACTTCTGTAGGAGCGCCACGCGGCTTGCGGGTTCCCGCCCTCGACGACGAACTGGGCTTGTCGGTTTACGTCACGGATTCCAAGGGTATCGGCGGCGCTATACGTGGAGCACCCGAAGACTTTCTGGTTGAAGAAGTCCTCGTCGACGGTTCAACCGCCAGCATCAGTGAAACCCCGAGCAAACCCGTTTTGGGCGCTTCGTTGTCGAGGCAGCGGTTTCTACTCTGCATTCTGATCAAGCGGCACTGGGACACGTTCGTAGCCCTCAAAGCCATCGCCAAGCAGCTCGGCATAGACCAAACGCGAATCCACATCGCCGGTATAAAAGACGCCAAAGCCGTCACAGCCCAGTACATAGCAATCGAAAACGTGACCATTGAGGAAGCGGAGCAAAGTCCATGTGAAGGACATTAAACTGCGCCAAGTCGGATACTTTCGTGATGCCCTGTCGTCCTTTTATCTCCTGGGCAACTGCTTCACAATAACCATTAACGGTGTCAAGCACTCGGAACACGTCGTGAAGCTTCGCGCAGCAGAGACGGTTTCGGAGCTTGAAGCGAAGGGCGGAATCCCCAACTTCTTCGGACACCAACGCTTCGGCACGACAAGAGTTATCACGCACGTTGTGGGCAGAGCCATCGTGAACGGCAACCTCCAGGAGGCGGCGATGCTGTTTCTGGCGAAGCCCAGTCCGAATGAACATCCCGAATCACGACAAGCGCGGGAGGAGCTATTTGCAAACCATGATTTTGCGACGGCTTTGAAGAATTTTCCCAAGCAGCTTCGGTTCGAGAGGCTCATGCTCCGCCATTTGGCCGAGAACCCGAAAGATTTTGCGGGTGCTTTCGAGCAGCTGCCCTTGAAGCTGCAGTTGCTCTTCGTCCAAGCCTACCAAGCTCACCTCTTCAATCGCTTCCTCAGCGAACGCCTTCGTCATGGATTTTCGTTGAATCAGGCGGAAGTAGGAGATTACGTCGTTAGCGTGGAGCGTTCGGGGTTGCCGATGCCAAATTCAGACAAGCTCGTAACCGCAGATTCGTTTGACACGGCGAACGCTTCAATCAAAGCCGGGAAACTCCGCGTTGCTCTGCCACTTGTCGGTTTTGGGCAGAGGCTTTCAGAGGGCGAGATGGGACGGATTGAGGCGGAAATTATGAAGAGAGAGGACGTGGAGCCTGCCTGTTTCAGAATTCAGGAGTTGCCCAGGATCAGCTGCAAGGGCGAGTTGCGCTCTATCGTTTGTCCAGTCAAGGGCTTTAAGATTGAGGATGTTTCTTGCGACGCCGAATCCCGCAGAGCGCACCGAGTCAGATTAAGCTTCACGCTGTTGCGCGGCTCATACGCTACCATACTGCTCAGAGAGATAATGAAACCGCTGGACCCGTTGACAGCTGGATTTTAAACTTTGTCGGTCCGTACCAGGTCGCGGAGCCTGTTAACGCCGTCGATTTCCCCGATGAATTCTGCCACGCTCTTCGGTACCAGCGTCGTCCAACTGTCATCTTTGAGCATCTTCTCCCTCACCAGCGTGGAATTATAGTCTTTGCGGTTGAAGAACTTGATGCGCTTGACCTTGTAGCCTGCCTCCATGAACAACCTACGCGTCAAGGGTTCGTTGGAGAAGACGACGTTGAAACGCGGCGTGTAGCCCTCCAAAGCTGCAACCCAGAGCATGTGCAGGTGCACGTCGGGGACGGGGACAATCCAGACCCTGCCAAGGTCTAAGGACGCTTCCACGAGTGCTCCGCGAGTCATAACGAGCCTTTCGCCCGCGGTAAAGGGGTTGTTGAAGTTGTGGCTATACTGTGCGCTACCGATAGCGATGACCGCCTCGTCGGCTTCTTCGAGGACGGCTTTTATGGATTCGAGGTGTCCAATGTGGAAGGGCTGGAATCTTCCAACGTAGAGTCCACGGTTAACCATGAAAGTCCCTGCCTGTTTGGTGGAGGTCGGCGGCTTTTATGATTTGCGATAACAAGTTACGCCTCCCGAAACCCTGCACCCAGCATGGTTAAGATGGCGTTCTCCGAACTGAAAATGAATTCATTGCCCACATAGGCGATGCCAGAATCTGTAAATATAAGTTGTCGACTTGGCTTCGGAATGCGATTGATACGTACGCTTCGTGTTTGGAAAAATCAAACCGAGCCGCTTCAGTTCCGTCAAAGAACTTCCCTGCGTTCTCGTTAGCCATCAGTTTCCAATGGCTGCTTTCCACGCTTTTGGAGTAGACGTATGCCCGTGTCCAGTTGGAGGGGATTTTGAAGGAATATGTCACGGGGTACGAAGCTCCATACGTTTCATGTGCGTCTTTGTCTATGCTTATCTTGAAGACGCTGGTCATAGGGCTTAATCTAGTTACGTGGGTGACGTTTCGGGTGCTTATCCAGCGATAAAGGCTCAGAATTCCCAGAGGAACATACCACACATCTGTCCTTCTGCAAATGTAGTCTGTGTGCTGGTCCGCGTATCCGCCTTTGCTCCAGTCCACGTATGCAGGATGAGCCATGAGGTGGTAGACTTGTCCTGCTTTGTAGCAACTATCGAATCTGCTGTTTAGAGCTGAGACCGAGGTTTCCCCTCCGTATTTGGGGCCAATCTCTTTGGTTATGCCGGTTTGTTCAAACAGGTTGTTTGCGGAATCCCATGCGACGGGGTCGGCGCTGGGGTAAGTTGCTGTTCCCCTTTCGAGAAGATAGTGAGACAAACCAAGCCATTGTTCGACGGCATTGTTGGATCGACCATAGGGGTCAATCCAAGCGTACACGTATTGTTTTTGATCGTTCTTCCACCATTGAGGCAGATCCAGATTGCCGACTATGTCGTTCTTGGAGCCGTTGACTTCCCATTCATAGTTAATCCCTTGCCCTTTGCCGAACAGTGCCGCTCCAGTGCTCCACGCGTCAAAGTGGTCTGCGCTGTGTGATGCGGCTTCAGTGTAACCCTGATCAAGCCAGTACTGGGCAAACTTCCAATCGGTGGTTTTTGTGATTATTGCAATCGTATGGTACAATTTCTTTCGGGTCAGCATAGAAAGGCAACTCTGCCAAGCTGAACTATTGGAGCCGAAGTCGTCCAAAGAAATTGTAACAACGCACTTGCGGTTATCGTAGTTCTCTGGCGATTCCAATGTACACTGGGATCTGCGAAGTTGTGACACCAGCCGAACCCTGCGCGATGATGTTGGGGGAACAGACTTGGAAAAGCGGTAGAAGTAAGAGACAACAAATGAACAGGGATAAATGTAGTTTCACTCTGCCCCCTCTCGGCAAGGGTTGGAGTTCTTTCTATCACCGAAGACCGTTGGTCCTCAGCAAGAGCCCGTTTTCTCCCCACAATGTAAAGAGGATGGATTTGTTTTTATGATTTGCGATAGTCCGTTTTTCGTGTGAGAGGTATTCTTCGGGTTAAAGGTCCAATGCATTGAGGAACAAGCAGAATTCATGGGCGTCGTGGATGGTTCGGATTTCCATGTAAGTCAATTCCCCATCTGATTTTTCATCATGGGACGGCTTTGGAGAAACCTACTGTGTGCGGGTAATGTTCGTCGAGTTCAGCACGTTCGAGTACACTGCCAAGGGTGACTGCGTCTTGTTCACTTTTCTGCTTTGCCTTCCTCTCATTCAAGAGGATGGTGTATCCAAAGTATTCCCCACGGTTTCCTTCCACTGGAAAGTATAGAAGCCAATCAAGTTCTAGGAAATGGAAAACCTTGTAGTGGGTCGTCAACCTATCCCTCAATGCTCTAATCAAGAACTTTGTTTTTCATTTTCCTTTCGGAGTTTCTCAAGCGAAAACTCCACGGGGAAAATCCGCAGTTGCTTGGGGCCGACAGGGATTTCCTTGGGCAGGCTGTTACCACGCTTCTCACGTGTGAGCATCTCCGCTTTCTTCGCTAAGCCTCCGCCATAGCCGCCTAAGGTGAAGTCGGATCTCACCACGCGATGACAAGGCACGATGGGTGCGAAGGGGTTAGCCGCCATAACGCCCCCGACTGCTCGTGGGCTGCCGCCTGCGGCATCTGAGAGGGCGCCATAGGAGGTAACGTAGCCGACTGGGATGAGTCGAGTAACTTCCAAGACGTTCTTAGTAAACGGGGACAGCAGCTCTGTCGCCAATGGAATCGCTGCCTTTTTCACCTTTTCCGTCGTACACGCTCTTGACTGAGGCTAGCGCTCGTTCGGCGAAAGCTGAGGGGGTCGAAAAGATTTGGAACTCAGTGCCGACCGGCACGCTGTCGAGCAAACTTTCCACGGTGCTTTTTTCGCCGTGGGCGAAACTCGTGGCAAAAACCTGTTCGTCATTGCAGGCGACGCCATACCATACGCCGTTCACTTTCTTTGTGTAAACTCCGATTTTCTGTGTCATCCTTGAGACCCCTATTGCATGGTCGAATGCTCGTAGTAATGTCCGTGTAACCTTTAATAGTTTGTCTTGTTTATATGACGGAAAGGTGGAAAACGTGGAAACGCAAAACCCTCAAGCACAGCAAGGCGGCATGGCATGGTTGCCTGGAGCCACAACCATCGGTGTCGTGTTCCATGAAGGCGTCATTCTGGCTTCGGAGAAACGTGTTGCGTATGGTTACCTCATTGTGAGCAAGGGCGTCAAGAAAGTCTTCAAGATAACAGACCAAATCGGCGCAGCCTGTGCTGGGCTCGTCGGGGACATGCAGATACTCACTCGAGAGGTCGAAGCGCAAGCTAACCTCTACAGCATGGATACGGGGAGAAAAATCCCAGTTCGTGCCGCGGCGAAACTCATGGCGAACATCCTCTTCAATCGCAGGTACGCACCGCTCATAACCCAGACGATCGTGGGTGGCTTGGATGAGGAAGGCCCATCGTTGTTCGTGCTTGACGTGTTAGGTTCGTTGATACCTGACAAGTATGCTGCGGTTGGTTCGGGCACGGAAATCGCCATCGGCGTCCTCGAAGAAGGCTACAAGGAAGGCATGAAACTCAAAGACGCCAAGGAACTCGTGACGCGTTCGATAAAGTCCGCCATTAGCAGGGACGTCATGAGCGGCGACGGCATCGACTTCCTAACGATTACGAAGGAAGGCGTTGCGGAAGAAACCATAAAATTCTAAACCACGCACTTCCAAATTAGCAATAATCGTTCCGCTTCTGGTTACGCAGGTGAACCACTTGTCATTCGAACTAAGCGATGAAGAAGGAAAATTTCTAGTTGAACTCGCAAGAAACGCAGTCAAAGACTACCTGAAATGCCAAAAACATATCCAGCCGCCACCAGACACTCCGAAGAAGTTTCTCGAGTGCTGCGGCGTCTTCGTCACCATCAACAAGGTCGAACACGGCGAACAGCAACTCAGGGGCTGCATCGGCTACCCGTATCCAACGGCGCCGCTCGTTGAGGCGGTCATCGACTCGGCCATTCAAGCCGCCACGGGAGACCCACGGTTCCCATCGATGTCGGCGAAGGAGCTGCCCAACGTTGTCTTTGAGGTGAGCGTGCTCACTCCACCCGAACTCATCGAGACCAGCAACCCGAAAGAGTACGTGTCGAAATTCAAGGTGGGCGAGCATGGCTTAATCGTTGAACGTGGACCCTACAAGGGTTTGCTTTTGCCTCAGGTGCCCGTGGAGTGGAACTGGTGTGAAGAAGAGTTTCTGTGCCAGTGCTGCATGAAGGCTGGGCTGCCGCCGGACACGTGGCTGACGAAGGGGACGCGGATCTACAGATTCAAGGGCATAATTTTCGAAGAGACGTCGCCGATGGGCGCTGTGAAGCGGAAGGCACTCAAAGAAGAATAGCCATCGCGCAATCAAACCACGTTTTCAATAATCTCAGCAGCGCGTTTCAACCCGTTGTACCTGTTCGAAACCGCATTCAACATTTCAACGTTACTTCGAAACTCGCTAATCTTAGCTTCGACTCTTCGAAGTGCCTCTTTGACCTGCGTTTTGTCCCTCGCGACGATTGAGCAGCCGAGTCTCTGAAGTTTCATACCGTTCGCGAGCTGTTCAGGCTGGGTTGGAACACAAACCGTCGGCTTCCCATACTTCACCGTCTCAAAACACGTGCTGTGCCCGCCGCTGATGACCACGACCTTCGCGCTTCGCATATACTCCTGCCGCTCCTCGGATGAGAGCCACGTGTGCACGGTTAGGTTCCCGGTCTGCACGGTTTTGCGTTCGCCGACGATGCCGAGGCTCACGATGCCCTTAACGCCGAGCTCTTGGAGGGCTGGGATGATGGTGTTGGTGAGTTTGGTTCTTGTCCCGAAGGGTCCGCTGATGGGGGCGAACACGTGGGTTTCGGCGCCTTTTTCGGGTGTGGTGTCGATGAAGCTGCCCACGAACTCAGTTTTACCTTTGATGCCTATGTCTGCTGGGTTGCCGATGTTAAAGTCGCTGATCGTGAATGGCGGTGGGTTGTCGGGAATGACGATTTTGGTGCAGTTCTTCACGTAGCGTTCGGTGAAGCGTTCGCCAGGGTTGAGAAACGTGCTGAAGCCGAGGTGGGTCGGATGACGTTTGTGATGTAAACGGAGGGGAAGTGCCAGCGTTCTGCAAGGCGAAGGGCGTGGATGTCGCCGTCTGAGACGACTGCGTCGGGTTTCAGCGCCTTGATATGTTTTCGGAGGTCGTAGTAGCGGTGTGTGGTCTCCATGGCGCTGGACGATTTCACCTCGAACTTTTGGCGGTCGTTGTTGTAGACGGGAGCGGGAAGAGGATGTTGAGAAGCGAGGCGGTCGTGATTATTCCGTGGGCGTTTTCGTACCACGCGACGGGCGTAGCTGGGTTCACGTGCTTGAATTCTCGCTGCAATAACTGAAGCGCTCGGTTTCCCGTGAAGAAGTGCACTTCGTGCCCACGTGCTTCGAGTTGTTTGCCGAGTGCGAGGGTTCGTGAAGCGTGTCCCAAACCGAGTTCGCTGCAGCTGTAGAGCAAGCGCATAACCAGACATCTGCGGGTGGAATATTTAAATTCCTTACCATAAGCAACAAACCCTGATCAACAAGCACGCCTTAAATAATGAGGTCATAGGCAATTCGAACAGTAGTTCTCAAAGTCTCTGAACTGCTCTCAGAGCTTTCTCCGCAGTCAAAGCACAGAAAAGCAGGTCGTCAATTGTGGCGATGAACGTCGCGATTTTACCCTCAGCCCTGATCTCCGTCGTCACCTCATTTCCCCTCCTCGAAGTCATCACCTTCATGCCCACAGGAGTTTTGTAATTGTCAGGCGAAACCGCTGCGGCAACAGCCTCCGCAACCCTCACATCATCGTACTCAAGCGTCACCGTCGCTTCCAACCCGCTCACCCCGCAATTGCTTCGCCACCAACTCATCCGCCAGCGCAATGAAATCCGCAATCTTGCCCAACGGAACCTGCGCGCCCGCAGCGATGTTGTGTCCACCACCTTTTCCACCGAATCTCTCCGAAGCCACACGCACTACCTCGCCCAAATTCACACCACGCTCAACCACCGCATCCGTCGTCCTCGCAGAAAATTTCGCCACACCCTCAGCCTCCACATTTGCAAACGCAAGAATAGGCTTCTCCGAAACGGGTAAACTATAAGCCAGAATCGAAGCCACCGTGCCGATGATTTTCTCGTTCACCGCGCTTTCGCCGTAAACAACGTAGATGTGTTCGAACTCGCGCATGCGCTCAGGCTTCTCCATCACCCAGTTCAGGTACCTGTTGATGTCCCTGCGGTAATCATCCAAGACTTTATTGGCATCGCTGAGCGCAGATTTCCTGTCGCCCATGCAAACGGCAATGCCTAAGCTCGGCTTGTCCAACCTGCCCGTGCTGTTCAGGACAACGCTGAACTCTCTGGCATCCCGCAAGGAAGTCGAAGGCTGCTCCCCCGTTAAAACGTACACATTGCCCACGAGCTTCGAAACCTCCAAATGCAAACCTTTCGACAACAAATGTTCAGCGAGACCCGTGCACAAGCGTTTCTTCTCCTCGTCCGACAAGTCCCGCAACGCACGGAATTTCTCGCCATCACGCAACGGGATGTTGAGGTCGTTGAGGAAAGCAACGGCTGCACCCTCATCGCCGCCTATGCCGGGGATGAACGGGCTCGTGGAGCTCGCCAGCGCCTTGTGGATTGGGCGGGTTTCCCTGCCGAAGAACGTTAAATCCATCTCGACCTTGAGCAAGCCCGCGTTCACGGCGTCCTCCAGAATCAACGCATTCAAACCCGCCAGTTGTCTCTGTTCGTACTTGTCCTGCATGTCGCCCAAAGCTCCGACAATAGCGATAGGCGCTAAATCCACGTTCGCAGCGCTGAGGGCTTTGCTTGCGAAGTATGCGACTCCTGAACCGCTCACGTCCGTTGCGCCGTCGATTCCGTGAAGGTGCGGGTTCACATGGACGATGTTTGGGTTCGCTTCGCCGCCGACAATTTGATGATGGTCCAGAATGACAACGCTTTGGTCGGATACGTGTTGGTTCAGCAGGTCGATGTATCCGCTTCCAAAATCCGTTAAGATCACGAGCTGCGGCTTTGTCGTGGTGATTTCTTGAGGATTTTTTCGTCAACCCACTGCGTTACTCTGGTGCGGAAACGTGCGCCGAGTCGCCACAACGCTTTGGTGATGACTCCTGCGGCTGCTATGCCGTCAGCGTCGAGATGCGAGAACACTTCGATGAAGCCGCCGTTTTCGGCGGTTTGTTTAATGGTTTTAGCTGCTTCTGCTGCTGACGTTGTGAAGTTGTCGATTTGGGTTCTGTCGAGCGTCATGGTTTCACGATTGGTTTGGTCTGTAGAGTGTTATGTTGGTTGGCAATATGTCTTGTGTGCTGCCCTGGCTGTCGTGACGAAGAAATGATGGTTTGTTTTTGAGAAATCAAGAATGAAAAAACTGCTGAAAGATTGGGTTAAGTGACTGAGGCGATTTTTGCTTCGTACTTCCAGTTCTTCGGCAACACGCCCTCACGCTTGTAGTACCGTGAAAGCTTGTGGATTCGAGCTTCGGTTATCTGCATGCTCCGCTTGTTGTGCAGGTCCTTCTTGTTCTTCTCCATGTGCACACCCAAGCTCTGCGCCTTCTTGATCAGGTTGCCCAGGTCCTCAGGCATCGCCGACGCGAGGTTCTGTGCTTTGAGGGTTTCGCTGATGCTCTTGCCCGTAATGGGCTTCACCAACGGAATCGCGTACTGGTCACGCAGGATGGTGCCGATGCTGCTGAGTGAGTGCCCTTCCTTGGCGAGTTTGATTATGAACGCTTCAACCTCCTCAGGCTGGTACTTGCACCAACTTGGAGGGCGTCTGCTGACTGGACGGATCGAGTGCGATTTCCCTTTTTCCTGCTTCGGCATGCATTAACCACTTAGCACCTAAAGCGACTGTAACCCAATATTTAAGAGTAACTGAACC
>CAWGAW010000006.1:0-10556 GCA_963820675.1 Candidatus Bathyarchaeota archaeon
TGGGAAGAGTGAAGCCGATGCTACGTTTTCTGTGACAAGCTCGTGAACTCGCATATTTTCAAATTCTTTATCGGCTGTTGCTTTTAAGAACCACTTTTGTTATGATGGCTTGCTGAGGCGTTGGGCGAAACCCAGAGGAGAACAGATGCACCCTTGTAAGAGCAAGCTGCAGTCTTAACGCCCAGAGTCTTTTCAGCCGCTATTTTCTTGCAAATAGAGAAAAGGGGAAAGTTGAGTTTTGGCTGCGTTTTGCGTTCGCTATCGTTTTCTGAGAGCTAGGAATATCAGTAGTCCAACTATGGCAACGGCGATTATTATCGCGATTACTGCGCCTACGATGGTCATTGTGTAGTCTGGACTGACTGTTTGCGGTTGGGTCTCAGGTATCTCAGGCGCTGGGCCCACTGAAACAGCGGTTGTTGATAATGATCTGCCGTAGGATTCGTCGCCCGCGAAGGAGGCGATGATCTGGTAAGTGCCTTCGTTTGGCGGAGTCCACGCGAGGCTGAAGACGCCCGAGTAGCCGTTGGTTGTGGCAGTGCCTAAGTCGATTACGGTGCCGTTTGAATCTATAGCGGTTAACATTACTGGAACCCCAGTTATCGTTTCATTTTGCCAGAGCCCACCGATAGGTCGCTGTAAGTGCAAGTATTCCATTTGCTGGGTCATTGATTTTTGGGAGACGCATGGAGTGCCAGGTTGAGCAATAGACAGGTCAAGTACTGTGCCTTTTATCACAACGCCGTTTCCTTTTGGCATGACAACATCGGGTGCTGTGACTGTTGTTGCGCTTTGGCCCTTGCCGAAAACGTACATGTACCCGGTATACGAGTCGGTAGCTGTCATGTAGCCGTCAGCGATAACGCCGCTAGACATAGGATGCGTTATTTTCCATATGAGTTCGCCTGTGGTAATGTTGATGCAGTGAAGCCCCCACCCTCTGGCCAAGGGATAAGTGGCTGAGTGCTCACTATTTGCTACGTACATCTTTCCGTCAGCAATTTTGGCACCACTGTTAAAAGAATACACGGCGGTGCCATTCTCACCCGTATAGGGGGTTTCGTACATGCTGCCAGCTGGCGCCTCGTACCTCCAGACTATTGTGCCGTCGGTCCAGTTAAAGGCGTAGACGGCGTCGTAGGATTGTCGGAATATCATGCCGTAAGCTGACTGTACAGCGTAAGCCCCGAAGCCAGTTGCTCCCCATGGATAGGTCATCTTCTCGCCTGTCCATGCTAATTTCCCTGTATACAGATCAAGTGCTATGTAATACCCCTGCTGTGTAAGTACGGCAACTTTTCCGTGGTCAGCGACGTTGCACGATCCGCTGTATTGCGTTACGTCGGCGAGTGTTACGTTCCAGACACTTTCGCCTGTCCACAAGTTGATACCCTGTATGGTTATTCCAGAATATGCTCCCCCTGCAGAAAGCTCAGTCACTGTCGCACCCATGCCCACATTGTAGTCGGCAAGAGTGGGTAGGCTGCTCCTTGCATAACTCGTGTTGCTTGCTATCCTAGTTCCTGTAGAGGTAGTCAAATTAGCTAAGGTTCCCATTGTTGTCCAATTGATCAAACGGTAACGCCCACCGGTTGCATTGGCCGCAGCGGCGCCAAGATCCTGTATGTTTAGGACCCACTGGTTCTGGTAGTAGGTGCCTCCCGACAACGGAGCAATCGAGTAGTTTCCGGTTAAAGCTCCAGTCCATGGATCAATCGTTCTCAGATAACTGCCGCTTATCGACAAAAGCCTCGGGTTCTCGACCTTAGATTCACCTGGCGACGTCCCAGCTGAAGCGCCGGGCACTGCTGTTACATTCGGGCGCGAGATCCAATTAGGCGCTAGAATGTTGTATGAAATAATGTTGGGCGTGATGCCATTAAACGGTGCAGCCGTGGGGTTCATGTAGTACATTTCTCCAGTACGTATGTCGTAGCAAATCGCGCAGCTAAGCAGCGAACCATTATACCAGGGTACCGTCTGCGTCCCGTATGCTCTTCCCATATAGACTAACGTTGGATTAGTGGCGCTACCAGTCGTCTCGAGTGTAAGATCTGGCCCTGCGAAGCCTGCGAGATTGTCCTGTCGTTTCCACACTATGTGGGCACTGTTTGGCCCTTGCACCCATGGATAGAAACCATAGTTGCTGCCCCATGCCGTGTTCGTGCCAGGATAGAGTTCGTCCCAAATAGGGAGGTTTGAATTAAAATAGTAATCCGGGTAGTTTCCTGCTATCGGCCACCACTCTCTGTTTAAATATGCATCTAGAGGTCGCGTCCAGTAGTCGGTTGGAATCGGAATCTCAGGCCAAGAATACACTATGCCCCGCTGTACGGTGAGTGTTTGCTCCGGAGTGGAGCTGGGCTTATAATAGACGTCCCCATAGACTGTACCCGTCGTGTTCGTTACAATGTAGCCATTATCGTATCGTCCTGCTGGATAATACTCTCCAAGAAAGTCAAACTTGAGCTTCCACTCGCCAATCTGGTCGCATATGTATTCAAACCAGGCCGTTCCGTCCGCAACATAAGAATTCATCACAATGACATCTTTGGTTCCGTCTGGCTTAGTGATTGTCACAGTGTAATCCTTATGAAATCGCATTGCACCAGGTGCTGGGGTAGTCCACATGTTGACCATGATGGTCTCGCCGACGCCTACGGGGTTAGGTCTAAAGCTAAGTTGGGCAGTTGTAACACGCGTATAGTTAACAGTAACGCCGGTTGGTAGCGGTCCAGTAACCGGTTGTTGTGCAGCAAGCTGAGCTTGAACTGGCTGAACTGGCATCGCCATCAGCGTAAAAGAAGCCATCAAAAGAACTAAAGCGATTGTTGCTGTCCTTGTCATTTTCCTTAACATATTTTTTTACTCTCCTTTCATTTTTATCGCGAAGCTCGGAAAAAGCTTCGCAAAGAACAGGTATGTGTCTCGAATGCTTTTTAAAACTTACCTAACTCTCTATAAGAGATGGGTTTTTCGCGTCAAAACGACGTTAAGACTGTGCTGATCCTTGCAGAAATCCCTTATTGAATACGGGTTCAAAAAAGGGGTTGCAGGCGACATCTCCACTTGCCACCTGGTTCAAGATCAAACTTCCTATTATGTAATTTTAGGAAATAGAATGAATATTACGGAAAAAGGAGCTCAATTCTGTCTTATTTCGTTTGCATACTAATTAAGTTACGGCCTTAAGCTTTCAACCCGACTACGTTGATTATTTTATAGGCAACATTCCCGACATCTACCACGACATACAAAGCCTCGGTGTAGGGAGAATGCGAAATATTTACTCAGCAGGCAGGATTAGCCATTTAGACCAAAAACACAAACCAGCAAACTTGAACAACTCAAAGAAATGGTACGCTCCTTAGGTATGAATCCGGAGAATGTGCTTGCTAGAGACGCACTAACGGACGGAAACATTACAATCCAAGACGGCGAAGATCATCAGTTTGCAGTCTTGCGAAAACAACTGAGAGAGCTAATTTTGGCGAAGGTTTCGGTATAAAAGTGGACGTAGGTCAGCGAATCCTTTCGGCGCCACTTCTTTTTTATTTGTGTGCAGTGAAGTTTTTGGCGAATTCTTCAAGGGATGTTAGTCTGACACCGAAGGTTTTTGCGAGTTCTCTCATGTCGACCTCGGAGTCGTACATGTCGAATCCGGTGATTAGTTGAACCATGGCGTCGGGAAAACCTGGGATGGGTTGACCAGGCGCGAAGCTTTGCACGGGTACCTTGTGTCTCACCGCGTGTTCGAAAACTTTGGCGGCGTCGATGAACGACAACGGTTTGGGACCTCCGAGGATCAGTTTCTGGTTTACAGCTTTAGGGTTGTCAATCGAGGCGATGATGAACTGCGCCACGTCGCCGTCTGAGATGAAGCAGTGCTTCCGCCGTCCCGTTCCGACGAATGTTACGGCGCGGCCCTGCACGGCGGGCATGCCAACAACCATGGCAACCCAGACTTGCATGAACGCGTCGGGCGCGATAATCGTGAATGGGACGCCGCTGGCCCGCAGGCGATCTTCGGTTAAACCTTTTGCCGCCATCAGAGGAATGGGGCTGGTTGGGTCGGCAATGTTTGCGGAGACGAAGATGAATTGTTTGACCCCTGCGGCTTTTGCCGCCTCAATTAGGTTTCGGTTTCCATCTAAATCCACGGTCTGAACGGTGTCGTCGCCTCCGCGTTTAGCCGAGGTTGCCGTCGTGATTAGGACGCTGACGTCTTCGCAGGCAGAGTCGAGGGATTTCCGATTCTTCAAATCACCAATGACGGGTTGGGCGCCAGCCTCCACCAGAGGTTTGTAGTTGGAGGGTGGGCGGACGAGGATGCGAACAGACTTGTGCATGGATAGTAGTTTTCGGGTGACTTGTCCTCCGAGGTCTCCGGTTGAGCCAACAACAAGAATTAGTTTTTCAGAAACGTTTGAAAGGGTCATGCTTGTCACGTGTCATGTCGTTGTGTTAGATTTTGCATAAAAGGTTTATCGCAACAAGGGAAGCAAGCTCGAGAAAATCGCTGATTCTGATGTGGGTCAGCCGAAACATCCAAAGTTTTTTCAATGCCATGCGCCTAGAATAGGTGATGGGGTAAACCCAGCGTGTTTCGTGCGCATTTCGAATTCGGGGATGCGTTTGAAGACTGAACTCTTGATTGAGCCGACTTTCGTGGGTCGAGAGTCCGAAATGCGAGAGCTTATGGCTTACTTAGATTCAGCCATCAGTGGAAACGGAAAAACAGTCTTCATGTCAGGCGAAGCGGGAACAGGAAAAACCAGACTCGTCAACGAATTCTTGGCTGTGGCTAGGAAGAGGGAAATAGCTTTGCTGACGGGATGGTGCCTCAGCAATGCAACTATGCCCTATTTTCCGTTCATACAGGCTTTTGATTCCTTCTTACCTCTTGATAGCGAAGAAAACGGAGGGGACTTATCTCAGAAACTTGGAATTAAGTCATGGTTGATGGGACCCAGTCAACTGCAAGATGAAGGCGAGGCTGTGATGCCTCAAGCTTGGAAAGACCAAGCCTTTGCAGCGGTAACCAAAGCCCTCCTCAATATTTCTGTCTCTAAACCGACAGTTCTTGTTTTGGAAGATATGCATTGGGCTGACTCCGCTTCCATACTGCTGCTTCATTACATTTCACGTGCCGTCAGCTCCTCGCGCGTTCTCGTCCTGGCGACTTACAGAAGCGAAGAACTCAATGTCGACTCCTCGGGACACCCACATCCACTCACGGAAGTTCTCAGACTCATGAAACGGGACAACCTCCTAACAGAAATTAGACTTTCAAATCTTAGCGTGCTCAACGTCGAGGAAATAGCCGAGAGCATGCTCCGCGGAAAAATTCATAAAGAGCTCGTGGAGAAATTGGCTCGGGAAAGTCACGGTAACCCGCTTTTTATCGTTGAATCTTTGAGGATGCTGGGTGAACATGAAAACCTCGTTCAGGAAGAAAAACGATGGCGACTCTCAGTTGACACCATCGGCATTCCACCCAAGGTTAAAGATATCATGCTACGAAGACTGGGCAACCTCAAACAGAGCGAGAGAAGAATCCTCGACTTTGCCTCCGTCATAGGAGACAAGTTCAACCCTCAACTTCTTGGGATCATGCTCGACGAAGACAGACTGAAGATTTTGGAAACCCTCAATCTCGTCATGCAATCTACATCGCTCGTGTGCGTCGAAGGCGACTCATATTGGTTTGACCACTCAAAATCGCTGTGAAGTGCTCTACGAAGAGATCCCCCTACCCCTGAAGATTGGCTACCACGAGAGAATCGCCGAGAAAATGGAAAGCACACGCCGAACGGAAAAGATTCCAGTCAGCGACTTAGCCTACCATTACGCCGAGGCAGGCAAAGAAGACAAGGCAGTCCAATATGCCTTAGCCGCGGGGCAAGAGGCGTTGGCGAAATTTGCCAACAACGAAGCCACCAAACACTTCACCTATGTGCTGCAAACCGTCTCAGACAAGTCAGGATACGCCTGCGAACGAATCCAAGCGCTGGAGGGTCTAGGAGACGCCTTATTCGCAAGAAGCCTCTTTGAGGACGCGGTGAGAGTTTTTGACCAAGTCAGTAGCATCGCTGACCCAAGCGTCGTGAAGCTGCGTACGTTGAGGAAAGCGATGGTGGCATCTCGGTGGCGAGGGGACCTCACGCATTCCTTGGAGCTTGCCAACAGAGCTCAGGAATACGCAAGTTTTGACCGCTTGGAATACGCTCGCATCCGAGCCCATAGGGGTACAATCACTGGTCTCAGGGGAAATATGGAAGGGGGTCTGACAGACTTGGAAGGCGCATTGCGTGTCTTTGAAGAAGAATTCTCCCTTCACGACCTTACCGTTGCGTTGAAAGAAATGGCCAACTTCTACGCCAGCGATTATGAGGTTGAAAAAGCGTTGCGAGCGGCTACGCGTGCGGTTGCTCTCTGCGATGGCTCGAAGGACATTCGTCAGCAGATGGAAACACACTACGAGGCGGGCAATGTTTTCTTCAACTGTAGACTCTACAAAGAAGCTTTAGACAACTACGAAATAGCTATCAAAAGGGGCGAAATCGTAGGTGACTACAACGCCGTAGCATGGGCTTACGTATACGAAGGCGTGCTTCTTGAATCCATCGGGGACTTCGCAGCAGCCATTTCGAAAACTTCTAAAGGAAGAGAACTCGCCGAAAAAACAGACGCCTTTTACATTCAGAGCATGGCACACACAAACCTCACCATACAATACTCCAGAATGGGCGACCTGAAACATGCCAAGGCGCATTACGAGAAACTCATGAAGTACTTCCCAGAAATAAGCAAAACAGGCAGCAAAGTTGCGAAAGCAGCCGTAATTAGGGCTAGAGCTGTCTTCCTAGCCGCGACTGAACAATACGCGGAATCAAACAAATTATTCGAGGAAAGTCTTGCACTACACGCAGCGACCTTCTATTCCAAGCTCTATGAGACTATCGCCAGAACAGAATATGCTTGGGCACTTGCCAAGGAAGGGAGACCAGAAGACGCTCAGTCGCAGACCAAAAAAGTGGAAAAAATATACGAGGAACTCAACGAAAAGATCGCGAAGAACACCGTCCAAGCTGACCTCTTGGCTCGAAAGAAAGTTGAACCCGGTGAAGAATTCACCGCTCGGTTGGACATCATCAACATAACGAAAAGTCCAGTCACTCTAATGCACATTGACGGATTCGTTACATCCGACCTGAGAATTGTAGCTCTTCCAGATAACATGCACGTACAAGACTTCTCCGTCGGAATGAACTCTAGAAAACTTGAGCCGTTCCGAGTTGCACCTGTCACGGTTATCCTGAAAGCTACAAAATCGGGTGCGTTCAACTTGAACCCTAGGATCGTTTACGTCGATGAGGCGGGGAAAACCATTATTTCCACTCCAACCCCCATCCGAATAACGGTGAAATCGGCGCATTCCAAGGAGGAAGAAGCAGTCTCGGAGATAACTTCGGGCAGTGAATTCGAATTTAAGAACCCCTCTGCTGGAGAAGCTTTTAGGTTTTTGGTGACTGCGTTTGTGGAAGACTACATGCGACGCAGATTGCCCGCAGAGTTGTCCGGATGGAGGACCCTGATGGATATCGTGAAGCATGGGAAGGTTTCGAAACGGATGATTTATGGTGGCGGGAGCTATCGTGGCCGCGCTTTGTCAGAGCTAGAACGACGCGGGCTTGTTGAAACCCGTGTTTTTCCAGGGGAGAGGGGACGCGGAGGAAGAGTCTTGAAGGTAAAGATATTCTATGAGAAGGACATTGTTAGGCGTCAAGTTGACGATGCCGTAATGAAGACTGGGAAAAACTAATAAGGCAAAACTGCGCTTAAAATGAATTTCAAGATTAATATTAGCCTTTTTTAGCGTTAATATAGCTGAATTTCTTTTGATTAGTCATAAAACGCTAAATTTGTGGCGTATAACCTGTTTCAGGCTTTTCCACAGGTTTTTCGCCGTTCAAAAATAGCTAACTAATTTTCACAGCCACAAGATGCCAAGCAGTGAGGGAGGATTACTGTGGCGAGAATCGAAAAATCAATCGGCATCAATGCGACAGCCGAGAAAATCTGGCCCATGGTCTATTGGGATAGAGTGCCCGAATGGATGGACGCGATAAAGAAGGCAGCGTACACTTCAGAATACAAAGACCGACTTGGCGCAACCGCACACGTGATGGGCGATGCCGGCAGCATAAAAGCCGAATGGGACGCCGAAACCACCGAATGGACGGAGAACGAACGGTTCGGGTGGCGCACTTTCGCCGGCAGCTTCACCGGGTTCGGCTCGATGACTCTCACCTCCATTGAGGCGGGAACCAAAGCGACGTTCTTGATGGACTATGACTTGCCATATTCGTTCCTTGGCAAGTTAGTTGACAAACTGCGTGTTCAGAAGGCAATGGAGAAGAGCGTTGATGTCGGTTTGAAGAAGCTGAAAGACATGCTGGAAGCATAAACATTTGAAAAACTCTCCAAGAATCCGCTCTTTCTTTGAAAGTAAACTAACATCAAACTGACCTAAAATGGAGGTGAAAAAATGGAAAAAGTAGGATTAACAAAAGGAATATTCACAATTGGACTAATCATCGCAATTCTTCTTTCAGTTGCCATCTCGGCAGGAGTCTCCTCACAACTGGCTCTCGCACCGCAAGGGACAAAAGGCGACACAGGACCCCAAGGTGGCACAGGGTCAACAGGACCCGCAGGCGCAACAGGCGCTCAGGGAGCATCTGGATCACAGGGTGCCACTGGCGCGACGGGAGCAACAGGAGCAACCGGAGCAACGGGACCTGCAGGATCACAGGGACCATACGCCCCCGATTATGACAGCGGGTGGATCGACATCAGCAACAAGACCGGACAACTCCAAACGTTGCAGCACAACTTGAACAGCTCCGACGTGATCGTGGAGATTTACGGAAAAACAACGGCGACAGGTGGAACGCACAACAAGTATCTCGGCTTAACAACTCAAATACCAGGATGGAACAAGACTTACGGAAGAACAGGAAACGACTATGGATATGCCCTTATTCAGACTAGTGATAACGGATACGTGATCGCAGGCTCCACAACTACTCCAAACGCAACCACCGCCGATGCATGGCTCGTGAAAACCGACTCTGACGGTAACGCTATGTGGAACAAAACATTCGGAGGAGCCAGCGCAGATTCCGCATACGATATTATTCAAACCACCGATGGCGGGTTCGCTTTGGTTGGCTTGACGTATTCTTTTGGTGCGGGCGGGGAGGACATGTTCTTGATAAAGACGGACGCAAACGGCAATCTACAGTGGAACAAGACGTATGGCGGAGCTGTTGATGACATGGCGAATTGCGTTGTGCAGACAACAGATGGTGGATACGTCATGGTTGGTGGTACCTCGCCCACTTACTTCAAAAACGGCACGGGTACGTGCGATCTAATGCTCGTAAAAACTGATGCATCTGGAAACCTGCAGTGGAACAAGACCTACACGGCAGAAACGTATGGACCTTACCTTAACCAGTCAGGCGGGAACTTGGGATTTACAGTCCTCCAGGCGGGTGATGGCGGTTACGCCGTGGGAAGTGCTGCTACATTCGTCAGTGGTGCTGGCGCCCATGACTTCGTCCTAACCAAGACAGACTCTCAGGGCAACGTACAATGGTACAAGACATACGGCGGAAACGCTTCAGACATTCTCCGCGGTGTGGTGGCGACAAAGGATGGTGGGTACGCAATGGGAGGACTCACGGCGTCGTTCGGCGCTGGAATTGTGGACGTTTGGTTGGTTAAGGTGAATTCAACTGGTGCCATGCAGTGGAACAAGACTTACGGCGGGTCGCTTCCCGATCAGGCACTGTGGAACTTCTTTGTTCAAACGGGTGACGGCGGATACGCTATAGCATGCTATACCCAGTCTTTCGGGAATGGCGGTCCCCCGACTAGCGCCAGCGATGTCTGGTTGATAAAAACGGACTCTTACGGAAATATCCAATGGAGCAAAACATACGGAGGAACAGGTAGTGATATTGCGAGTGCCGTCGTTCAAACAAAGGATGGAGGCTATACAATCGTGGGCTACACGAACTCTCTCGGCGCAGGCGGCTTCGACGTTTACCTAATCAAAGTGGGTGTTGAGGGCGAATCAGGCTTGGCTTGGACTGACTCAACCGTAAACGCTATAACGCTGTACAGGGGAGCAAACGACATCTACTGGAACTACGTGAGAGTTCGGATTTGGAAAATTCACTAACATCCCTTTTCCCCTTTTTTGAAAGTCGATTTGGTTGATAGTGCATCAGTATTCATGAATTGGTGGAAGCTGAAGGGTTTCCAAAAGTCTTTTCAACACAAGGGTCCTAATACTTGACGCACCAAATGGTGTCAAGTGAATGGGGGATGCAAAGGGGAATAATCTGAAAGCTGCCTCCCTTCCCCAATTTTTAGTAAACAATGAATAGAAGATTGAATCGCTCTTCCTGCTTTTTTAAAAAGGCTCGCCATGTGCCCTCAGTTCTGCTTGCCACAGCTTTTTTAAGGCAGTAGTGAAAGAT
>CAWGAW010000007.1:0-15442 GCA_963820675.1 Candidatus Bathyarchaeota archaeon
CTATCGTGGGAAGCGCATTCGTCAACGTGATTCAGAGGAGTCAAGGTAACACCCCAGCAATCGTCGAGCAAGTGGGCAGACAAGCTCAGAAGTTCAAAGCCGCGACGATACGTTAAGGCAAATAAAACAGCGATTTTCCCAAACTCACCATGAAAGTGCTCCTTGAGAGCCATAAGTTACTCTAAGTACATATTTAAAAGCCCTATACACGTGTTCTAACGAAAGGAAACAAACATGGCTCTAGACCGCTTGGGCTCCTCATTAACTGACGCAATTAAGAAAATGTTCCGAGCGTCAGTGGTTGATGAGGCTGCAGTCAAAGAACTAGTTCGTGACATCCAAAGAGCACTGCTCCAAGCAGACGTCAACGTTCAATTCGTGCTCGACATATCCAAGCGGATTGAAGAACGCGCCCTTAAAGAAAAAATGCCCCCAGGCATCTCACGCCGTGAGCACGTCATCAAGGTCGTGTATGAAGAGTTAACGCGGTTCGTGGGCGAAAAACCCGTCCATTCAACGTTGAGCCAGGAAAAAGAAAAATAATCATGCTCGTAGGCATTCAAGGCTCAGGAAAAACCACAACAGCCGCCAAACTGGCACGATTCTATCAGAAACGAGGCCTCAAACCAGCATTAATATGCGCAGACACCTATCGTCCAGGAGCGTTTGCACAGCTTCAGCAGATGGCTAACGAATAAACGTGCCCGTATTCGGCGACCCAAAAAACAAGGACGCCGTCAAAGTCGTCTCCGAAGGGCTAAAGCAATTTACCGATAAAGACCTGATAATCGTCGACACCGCAGGCCGCCACAAAGAAGAGCGCGAACTCATCAAGGAGATGAAGGCGCTGGAGCAGAAAATCAAGCCCGACGAAATCGTGATGGTCATCGACGGCACAATCGGGCAACAGGCGCTCATTCAGGCGAAGACTTTCCACGAAGCCACACCCATCGGCGCCATATTGGTAACAAAACTGGATGGTTCAGCCAGAGGCGGCGGCGCACTATCAGCCGTTGCAGCCACAGGTGCTCCGATAAAATTCATCGGCACAGGCGAGAAAATCGAGGACATCGAATCTTTCATACCCTCCCGATTCGTTGGACGCCTACTGGGCATGGGCGATTTGGAGACGCTTCTGGAAAAAGTCAAGGAAGCCGAAATAAAGGTTCCCCAGAAGAAAGCCAAGGCAATTCTCAGCGGCAAATTCACGTTAACAGACATGTATGAGCAGTTCGAAGCCGTAAAAGGCATGGGACCCTTCCGCAAAGTCCTCCAGATGCTTCCAGGCATGTCCGCAAAAATCCCAGAGAGATGTTGAACACAGCCGAGGGCCGACTTGAGAAATGGCGCGTGATAATCCAATCGATGCGTCCCGAAGAGAAAGAGAACCCCAAATGTTCAATTCCTCACGGGTTAAACGTGTTGCCCGGGGTTCAGGAACAACCGAGAAAGACGTGAAGGAATTGCTGAAGCAGTACGTGATGATGCGGAAGATGATGAAGATGTTCAAGCGAAAGAAGAAACTGCCGTTCAACTTGGGCCAGGGCTTCCCAGCGGACTTCAAGTAGGCAAATCGCGATGAGCGTTTTTGAGAAAGCTTTCGAGATTTTAGAAAAGCAACCTCTGTGCGACCACTGTCTCGGGCGGCAATTCGCTGCTTTAGGCCGCGGCGTCGAAAACGATGAACGTGGACGAGCGTTAAAGTTGGCTTGACGATGCAGTCAAGCGCCCTCAACCTCGCAGGCGACAAAAAAGGCTCAGCGCAACTCAAAGTTCTAGCGACTAACGGTTTTTCAGCCGAAGCGGCAGAAGCATTGCGACAAAGCAAGAAACGCCTGCCAAAAGCCGAACCAAAGACATGTTACCTCTGCAACGGCACGTTCGAGCGGCTCGCCGAGTCTAGCGCAAAAAGCGTTGAAGAACGCTAGTTACTACGAGTATTCCACCTTCCTCGTCGGCGTTGAGTTGCCCGTGGAAGTGGAGGAGCGAGAAGACGAATTCAAAGCCTCATCGAAAGTGACTTATGGCGAGAGCCTTCGCCACGAGTTCGGGCGGGTGCTGGGCAAACGGCTGGAACAGGAGACTGGGAAAGACGGTGGATTTTCGGAAACCCGATTTAGCGATAGTAGTCAACCCGTTCAAGGAAACCGTGGCGTTGCAGGTGAACCCGCTCTTCGTGGCAGGGCGGTACCGCAAAATCACCAGGGACATACCCCAGTCGAAGTGGTTCTGCTCCAACTGCCGAGGAAAAGGCTGCGAGAAATGCGGCGGAACAGGAAAACTCTACCCCGAATCCGTTGAGGAGATTGTCTCTAAGCCACTTCTGGAGGCTGCGCAGGGCGAGAAATCAGCGTTTCACGCTTCAGGACGGGAAGACATCGACGCAGCGCATGCTCGGCACGGGACGACCCTTCGTCGTCGAGATATCCAAGCCGAAAAAACGGAGTCTTGATTTACCACGAGCATCGGAGGCGATTAACACTTCGGGCGAGGGCAAAGTTAAAGTTTCACGACTGCGGTTCACGAGCCGAGACGTCGTGCGTCGTTTGAAGAAAGCTGAATCAGCACAGAAGGAGTATCGCGTCATAGCCGAGTTTGATCGCGACGTGTCCGAAGCGGAGCTTCAGGCAGTGGAGCAAGCGTTGACCGGTGCCACTATTAAGCAGCAGACGCCGTTGCGAGTTGTTCACCGCAGGGCGGATTTGACCCGAGAAAAGTACATATATAAGGTTAAAGTTAAGAAGGTGGCGCCAAAACAGGCTGAGTTGATTGTTCGTTGTCAAGGAGGCCTGTACGTCAAAGAATTAGTTTCAGGAGATACGGGTCGAACCATGCCCAGCGTCTCAAGCCTGCTCGGAACAGGGGCAAGAACCTTGAAACTTGACGTGTTAAAAGTCATCGTCAAAGATGACGTTAGGTGAGAAATGGATGAAGAAGTCGAAGGGTTACCGTCGTGGAACACGCAAACTTGCGAAGAAGCCCACGAGAGAGAAGGGCAAGCCGAACATCGGCAAATTGCTCGTTGAACATGAGATCGGCTCACATGTTATAATAAAGATTGATTCCAGCGTTCAGAAGAGCATCCCACACAGGCGATTCCACGGCAAAATAGGCACCGTACTCGACAAACGGGGACGAGGATACGTGGTGCGCGTTCCACAGGGCGAGATGATGAAGGACATCATTGTGCGTTCAGAGCATCTGGAACCCTACAAAGGAAGTTGAAGACTATGAGCAAAGTGGAAAAAACCGAAACCAAACTCACTCTGCCCCAAGCTAAACATGAGCTAATGAATATCGGAGAGGAAAACCTCGACCAATTCCAAAGGCGAACACTGGATTACCTTCAAAAGTTCAGCAGGATAGACGAAGCAACCGCACCTGCATTGCAGGAACGCCTCGTGAAGGAATTCGGACTGGAGGAAAACGAAGCAGTACAAGTCATCAACTGCGCACCCGAAACCGTTGACGAGCTGCGGATATTCCTCGCCGGCGGCAAAAAAATCATCGAGACGGCCAAACTGGAAACCGTTGTCGCTTTGCTCAACGAAAACCGAGTCCTAAAGTAGCAGCCACAGCCGTAAACAAGTAAGTATTTTTAAGCAGATAACAGCAATAGAGTTGGTATTATGGAGAAGCGATACGAAGAGTACGCCTACGTGCTGGATTTCCTACCACACGGACGTCCCGGGCTTCCACAGGGTGGACGAGCAGGTTACCGAGCGGGGGCGCTGATTCAATGCGTGGGCGAGGAATTCTTCACACTGCTCGAGGCCCTTGCCAAGGAAGGTTTAACTCTGAAAGCCAGCGACCGAGTCTACGTCGGAAAAGAGTCACGTGACGAAGTCACCTACATCATCGGGAGAATCGGCTACGAAGAATTGACCGGGGCTGCAAAGGCTGAACTGCCAGGCGTCATCACCCGAATCGTGTTGAACCGGGAGGACTGGTTCGTCAACTTCTTCAACACAGCCAGAGCCGTCACGCCGCGCATGCACGCCCTAGAGCTGATTCCAGGCATCGGAAAAAAATACATGTGGCAGCTCATCAACGAACGCGAACGCAAACCGTTCGAGAGCTACGAGGACTTACAGAAACGCACCGAGTTACCCAACCCCGCCAAGCTCATCACGAAGCGCGTCATGGAAGAGCTCGAGGCCGACAGCAAGTACCGCTTGTTCACGAGGGAACATTAAGGCACACACCAATGGGTTTACCCGAAACGAAGCGCCTGCTTCGAACTTTTCGAATCGTTCCGAACAAGCTTCTCGGACAAAACTTCATGGTCGAACCCGCTTTCTACGCGAAGCTCAGCGAATACGCCTGCCTAAACAAGGCCGACGTGGTGCTCGATGCTGGCGCAGGCTTCGGGTCTCTCTCGAGGTTCTTAGCCGACAGATGCAAAGCCGTGGTTGCCGTGGAGAAAGACCCACGCATCGCAGCTGTTCTGCGCGAACAATTCAGCAACTGCACAAATGTGACGGTAATAGAGGGCGACGTATTGAAAGCTGAGTTGCCTGAGTTTGACAAAGTTGTCTCGATTCCTCCCTACTATCTTTCATCGCATCTCATCGCCTGGCTCATTGAACGCAAAACGCAATGTTCCGTTCTTATCTTGCAGAGAGAATTCGCCGACAAGCTCGTGGCGCCCGTGGGAAGCGACGACTACGGCTGGTTAACCGTCATCGTTTCCCAAGAGGTGCAAGCGGAGCTTTTAGATGCAGTGCCCAAATCAGCGTTCTACCCCGTGCCAGAGGTTGATTCAGTAATCGTCCGCTTAACGCGGGGCACGAAGTCGCGGTTCGAGGTCTATGACGAAGCGCTTTTCAAGACACTGGTGAGGTGGTTGTTCACGCAGAGGAACAGGAAAATATGCAACTCTCTACTCCCTTTCCTCAGAAGCATACGTAAACTCGACAAGGAAACAGCCGAGAAACTCGCCTCTACATGTCCGTTCAGTGACAGGCGCACCCGGGAGCTTTCTCCGAGAGAGTTCGGGGAGTTAGCCAATGCCCTCAAAGCCTAAACGGGTGTTCTTCGGAAAACACGTATTTCTGGTCGATGAAAACGTATACGAACCAGCCGAAGACTCGTTCCTCTTCGCCGAAAACCTCGAAGTCAAGGAGGGCGACCGCGTCTTGGACATTGGCACGGGCTGCGGGCTGCTGGCTGTTCTGGCTGCGGAGAAAGCGTGCGAAGTCGTCGCCATCGACGTGAACCCCTACGCCGTCAGCTGCGCCAAACAAAACGCGAAACTCAGCGCTTGCAGTAAAATTGCCTTCATACGTGCCGACCTATTCAACTGCGCTACGCGAACAGCGCACGATTCGACCTGATTCTCTTCAACGCACCCTACCTGCCAAAAGACGAGAACGAACCAGATTCCTGGCTCACATGCGCTTGGTCAGGCGGAACCCGTGGAAGGGAAACAATCGATCGCTTCATCGCCCAATCCGCCACTCACCTTGAGCCGAAGGGCAGAATCCTCCTGCTCCAATCAAGCATATCTGGCATAGCGGAGACCTTCCGCATCTTCGAAGCAAACGGCTTTAGAACAGAAATCATCGCGGAGTGTTCGGCGCCGTTTTTTGAGACGATTGTTCTCTTTAAAGCCAAGTTAAGGGTCTAAAGACGATTCATGGCATAACCATCTGGCTTGACTGTTCTCTTCCTTAAGCCTCTCGTCGGCTGCGAAAATATAGGAAAAAACAGTTTTGGCGTCAGAAACTTCGCTCCCCATGCATACGTTTAATACTAAGTGTATCATACCCATGGAGCAAGCAAACGAGAGTTTGCCCTTAAAGAACGGTAAGAGGAGTTGAAAAATATAATGGGATACAACAAAGAGATGCACAAGGCAACCTGCGCTGACTGTGGAAAGGAATGTGAAGTTCCGTTCAAGCCAGACCAGAGCAGGCCAGTGTACTGCCGAGAGTGCTACGCAAAACGAAGACCACCACGAAGATACTAAGCCTGTTAAGCTAACAGTTTAACTTCGTTTATCAACAACATTTTTCTTTTTTTGGTCAACTTCCCTCAACTTGAAGGCTCCACGCCTTGTGATGTGTTGAACTTTTTCTCCCATTAGTCATTTTGAAAGCAAAACTTAAAAGCCGTTTTCTCAGACTGATTCATGGGGATCATGCCTGGTCGCACGGGGTTCTGAGGCGGCAGTCACCAAACGGGTTGCAGTTTTAGCTCTCACCTTAATTCTATTCATATCCTCCGCTGCGGGCGCCTACTACTTCGCAGTCCAGTTCAACGCCAATCCCGCGCCGCAGAATGAGCCCACCAACACGAATCCGACTCCAACGCCCACACCTGAAACTCCACCATCCACCACACCATCATCACAGGGAAACAACACCAACGCTACCCAAACCACAACCCCAAATCCTCCTCCCACCCCTCAACCTCAGCCAATCACCCCGACCGTAGAGGATAAGGGTAGTTTCCAGAAATATGCTAACGCCACTCTGGGCAATTGGTCCGTAACCGTGGATTACTCACCGAAAGCGTGGGTTCCGAACGCTACGGTGAAACTGGATGTCTCACTGAGTTTCTCCAACGAGTTGTACTCTGCCTTCAAGCCGCCGTTGCTCGCGGGCGTTGAGCAGGTCTGCATCTTAGTTACGGCGGAGCGAGACTTCGACTCCAAGGGGTACCAGCATACGCCGTGGGATGATCAGGTGTCAACGTTGCTTACTCCTGCAGGGTTGCCCATCGAAGGCGGGGGCAGCGGGGCGGTTTCACGTTACGACGGATACACTCAAACGACACCCGTAGACGTCATGGTGGACGTGCCTATCGCAACTTTTCAGAATTTGAACGCAAGTCTCTGGTGGTCTGGTCGCACGTCTGCGAATTTCACGTTGCCCGCCAATTTGCCGCCCGGGATTTACAGAATGCGTCTGGACTTCGGGTTTAAATTCAGCACACGACAAGGTTAAACTTCAACGGTCAAGGCATGGGCACACGCCCGACAGATTTGAACAGTTTCTCAAGCGCGTATTCGCCGCCCATTCCCGCCAGCGGACTTGACGTCTCGGGTGCCTGGGTGGACGGATCACAGATTGTTCGAAAGCCTTACTGGGTTCTGCTCTGGGATTACAACTCGAACGGCTACCATGGCGTGGTGGCTGGTGAGGACCAGTCACACGTTGCGATCTCGCCGCGCAACCTAATCCACGACGAGATTATTCTCCCACGGTTCGATTCTAAGCGCAGCACGCTCTACTATAACCTCGAGCCGACTTTCCTGTTTGACACCATCAACACACAGCGCAACATCCCATGGCAGTACGACCACGGCGAGTGGTCCGTGAAGATTGTTTTTCCGAACGGAACGACTCAGAATCTTGGAACCGCGGCGTTCTCGGCGAAACGCAACTATGGAGCCACCACGAAGAACGCGAGTTTCACATCTTGGAAACCATCCGTCTACGGCAACTACACCATCCAAGCCCAGGGATGGATTGAGGACATCTGGGGGAACCGCTACGAGGGCGGCGGCAACTACAGCTTCTGGATTGCTGAGCGATTGACAATTGCGACGGCGACGTTTCAGGGGCAGGCGTACAACGTGGGGAACCGCTACGGACGCGACATGCCAATTCAACCCGCCTTGCCCGCCGACGTGACGATTAGGGCGAGTTTGTATGCGAATTCTGACCCGAACAACGTGACGACTGTGGTGTCAAAGGGGAAAGCAACGTCGGGTGGGTTGTTCACAGCGGCACAGGGGTTGACGCCGCTACCGTTGACGGTGCCGGGCGAGTACTATGCGACTACTTATCGCGACTTATTGGGATTCGCAGGGAACGCTGTGGGTTTGCGCCATGACGCACGCAGGCGTGGTATATCCTTTGGATTCGCCCATCGAGGCGCATGGAAAGAAACTGACGTTGCCCAACGGGACGCTCGTGAACCGCGGAGACCAGAATTGGGAAGGCTACACACTTCCGAACGGCACCTATGTTTTGGACCACATAAACTTCCCATACAATGCCTATGACGTGTTGCTCATCGCCAGCGACGGCAACGGCTCCAACAAGATCGAGCCGGTCTTAACCTACCGCTTCATGAACAGCACGGCGCCTTACGATTCGGGGTTGCAGAGCATCGGCAGGTCAAACTTGCAGATTAAGACGAGCAATGGTTTGTCGCCTGAGATGTTTCCCGAGTACATCACAGACATGCAGTACTTCTACGGCTCCGCGCCACGACCAGGGTTTAACTCGCGTTTCATTGTTTCCACAGACAACATTCGAGCGCCATACTGGCCGACGAGCCCCAACAGCTTCGGAGGCGAAATCGGTGCCTCGGCTAACGGTGACTTACCAGGTGACATCTATCGTTTCTTCGGCGGTGTTGTCGTGAAGAATAAGAACCAAACTCAAGCCATGTATGCTGGGTATCAAGCAAATGGGTTCATCTTGCCGAAGGGTTCTAACCATAACCGTGTCATTGGACCGGGCACGGAGGATTTGCCGAGTCCTGACGGAGTGCCCGCACGTTTCTTCCTTGTTTCTGCTCGACCAGGCATGGTTTATCCCTTGGGCACTGTTTTTCGTGCAGTATTGCAGATTGACCCCGTCCTACCCTGTGATGTGCGTTTCACGTTGACGGCGCCAGACAACCGCACGTTCGTGACGACAGGCAAGGGCGACCAGTACGGATATTTCACTGCTGTGGACACTTGGCCACTGGACCAAGCGGGACTGTGGGTTTACACGGTGAACGCGACGTGGAACGGCTTCAAGGGCAAAGTGCCAGGCTTGCCTGATTCAGGTGGGTGGATTTTCGTCCTCGAAAACACGACCGCTCCAGGCACGGGCATGACGCTGAACATGTCCGAGGTGTCCACATTCTCGCCGACGGCGGGCTTGAACGTGACGGGGCGAACCACGGGATCGAAAGTGTATTATGCTGCGATTATTCCTGGCGCCGTCCTCGAGCAAGGAGTGCTGCCCGTGAAGAACGGGACGTTTACATACTCGTTTGACCCGCAGCGCATGGCGGACAAAATCCAAACCTACGATATCATCAACATCGTGAACGGCGTGCCGCAGATCGGGGATGTGGTGCACCTGACTTTCTTCAGCGAAGAACAAACACCCAACGGCGCAATATACCACTCGTTCTGCAGAGTAGTCCTGCGGGGAACAACAGCAGTATACATCAAAGAAGCCTAATTCAACAATCTTTCTTCAGAAGGTCCCTTAAGTCTCGCATGAACTTATCAAACATTTTGACTTTCGCGCTCTCCTCTACTGGCGTCTCACTCATCACATAACTGCCATCAGTGTCAACTTCTACTATAGCTCTCGGTTTCTTAGTGGGCGTTCTCTTGGTCAAGGCTCCGTCTTCGTCAGGAGTCACGAAAAAAACCTTGATGTCTTTCGTTACCCTGTCTTTAGAAAGCTTGATTTTCCAATACCCTGTTTGTGCTATCCTCTCTCGGAGAGTTACTTTGCTGGATAGAACCGCAAGTATCTTACACGTATTAGGTCTGTAAATCACTATGTCAACATCTGGGAGATGTGAACCAAACTCACCATAATCGACAAGTAGATTATGCTTCACTTGGCTTAATTCGCGCGAAAGATTTTCAATCCTGGTTCTTTCTAATTTGTTGCCGTTAACTAACCCTAGCCCCAAACTTTCAACTTCGTCTTTGATTATGTATTCTATGAGTTTTTCAAGATTTTTTCCTTTGAAAGCTCTCCATGATTGTTCATGATCTCGGTCGGGTGTTGGTTTCTTCTCCCAATCTTTCTTGTGGATCACTTTGGCTTCTTCAAGAAATTCAGAAACATGTTTGTAAGAGTCAATTCCCCATTTTGACTTTTTCTCTTCGTAAAGTGCTACCAAATCATTGAACTTCAAGGAACCACCGATAATCATCCTGACGACTTGTCGCTTCTCTTCTCTCTTTCATAGTATGCCCATTTAACACTTCTCTTCTCAGGTTTAGCGGTCTTCTCTGCAGGCTTTCGCATAATAAATAGATACTTAAAACCACGCAGATAGAAGTTGAAACGTCGTGCTCTGTTATGCCAAATTGATGTGTTAGAAGCTTGGCTTCTTCTCGCAACACAAATGATGTCAACTGTTTCAAAGTTCTTGCTCAGACTCTGGTAAACTTTGAATCCAACTGGAGTGAATTTCTTTTTCACCCACTGGTCTCCAATTAACCAGCCGAGGACTTTGCCAGGTTTAAGCACTCGATAGCATTCATTCATTACTTTTTCGAGTTCTTCATAGAACTTTTCATCTTCGCTAGAAATCAGACCAATGTTGGCTGGGTGATCGTTATAACGAATGTTGTCCCCGTAAGGTGAGTCGACGAATATCATGTCTACGTTGTTGTCGGGTAAAGGAATTTGTCTTGCGTCGTTTTGAATCACGTCGGGTCTGTAGGCAGGCGGCGCCACATCGTAGCAAATTGCTTTCCGTCCCTCTTCTTTGCACACGTCTAGGGTTGTGCCACTGCCGCACATAGGGTCCAGAACCAAGTCGCCTGGTTCGGTGTATCTTTGAACCATGTTCCAAATTATGAAGGCCGGTGTAACTCCAGCATATTTGTTGTTTCCTTTTGGGGTTTTTCCATAACTTTGACGTGGGTAGTCCCAGAGAGTTGTGGAGTCCAATACGGGTTTGTCTTCCGAGGTTCCGCTACTTGTTTCCGCCTTGGCATTTCCATTTTTCTTATGTCTATCGTCGGGGGTTAGGAAACCCCATGCATTGCGAGTCGAGAGTTGTTTAAGATATTCAGACTCGGTTAGTGAGAAGAGGGTTAGCAACCTTTTCGTCATTGCGTCGTCAAGTGATCTGTGCGACTCTACCCCAAGTTTCTTAAGCATTACTTTCGCTTTTTTCAAAGTCTGTAGTTTGCCACTTTGCTCCGCTTCAACCTGATAAGGGTATTTTCCTTTCCATGCCTCGGGTACGATGTTGTGCTTTCCATCTGATTTTGCCCTGAAAACGCCGTGCAGGACATTGGAATCTATGTTGAGAAGGAATAGGATGTGACCTTTCTTCACTGAGAGTGCGTCGTCTGCATATAGTTTGCTCGTGCCAAAGAGCATTCTTTCTAAGCATTCAGGTTCAGTCTTGTCGGTGGAGACGAAAATGTGTGAAGTCATTGTCGTCGCAGTCTCTTCGACCATCTAATACGCACGCTTCCCCAACTATTGTTTACTTTCTAAGTATAAAGTTAGTGCATCTGTTGTGATTTTCTCTCGGAACATCAGCACCACACCTTCAACTCACTGAAAAACTACATACCCCTTCTGGGAATTCTTCCTTGAGATGCCTATTGCAAAAAGGACATCGCATTTCAAGGTCAACTAAAGTGCCTTCGTATTTTCCGGTTTCATCATTGAAGGAGAAAGTCCAATACTGGTTTTCGTAAACGATCTCCAAGGTTCCGCCGCATTCACGGCATTTTGGCAACTCTACGGCTTCGGAATGGTTTCTAGTCATTCTTTCATCGTCCATTTAATCAAGCGCCGGCCGGTGGCCGCCACGTCTTAAGTTTATCGATGGCCGCTTTTCATGCCAACAGGAACCCCCATCAAGACCATTAAAAAAGTTATTGCCACTTTCTTGAGGGGGCTTAGACAAACATGAGAAGATAGCCTCAACGACCACTAGTCCTCGCGAATGGTTCTACTTATCCACGCACATTGTATTCATTGTAGAGGGGGTGTGAACCAAAAAATTGCACAACACTTGCCCTGTTTCGGGTAGTAACAAATTGTGGAAAAGTCACAATCAAAACAAAATTCAAAACCAACCACAACCAAACAAAAACACACTAAACCCTCAAACTACAAAACCAACATAACTCCAAAACCAAACCCTTTTTTTGTGGCACTTTACGGCAATGTTTATAACCCTATTTTCTCATGCTAAACTCCGCGAAGCGGAATTAACATGGGTCATCGCAAAACTCACGCTCCAAAACATGGTTCACTCGCCTACCTGCCTAGGCACCGTGCCAAACGAACAGTCGCCAGAATCCGCTACTGGCCCAAAACCGACTCAGCGACTCCTAGGCTTTTAGGCTTCACAGGCTTCAAAGCTGGCATGACATACGTCTTCACCATCGAAGACCGAAAACGCTCACCAAACTTCGGCAAAGAAGTCATGCGAGCAGCCACAGTCATCGAAACACCCCCAATCCTCATCTGCGGCATCCGAACATACACAAAAACCCCGTACGGCTTGGACCAACTCACAGAAGCATGGATGAACGACCCACCAAAAGAACTCCAACGCACCATCATCCTCCCAGAAAAACCCGAAACCGAAACCATGCTCCAAAAAATCATTGACCAACTCCCAGACACAAAATACGTACGCCTAATCACAGCCACTCAACCAAGCCAAACAAACATGTCCAAAAAGAAACCCGACCTCAACGAGATAGAAATCGGCGGCGGAAACACAAAACAACAACTAGACTACGCCAAAACACTCCTCGGCAAAACCGTAACGTGCGAAGAAGTCTTCAAAGACGGCCAACACATCGACGTCGCCGCCATCACCACAGGCAAAGGCTTCCAAGGACCAGTCAAACGCTGGCACGTCACCAAACTCCAACACAAAGGCAGAAAAACCAAACGCGGCATCGCCACACTCGGACCCTGGAACCCCCATCACATCATGTACTCAGTCCCAAGAGCCGGACAAATGGGCTACCACCAACGCATAGAATACAACAAACGTATCCTCAAAATCGGCAAAGACGGCAAAGAAGTCACACCAAAAGGCGGATACCTCCGATACGGCAACGTCAAAAACCCCTACGTCCTAATCGAAGGAAGCATCCCAGGGACAGAAAAACGCATCATACGCCTACGAGCACCCGCACGACCACCCAAAGAAACCCACGAGCAGCCCCCAACAATCACTCACATCTCACTCGAATCACCACAAGGAAGATAACCTGGATGCCAACCAAGAAAACCGCCAACATTTACAACCTCCAAGGGAAAGCAACCAGCAAAACCGCACTACCAAAAGTTTTCACCACAATCTACAGACCAGACGTCATAAAACGCGCAGTCCTCGCCACACAAACAACCAGACTCCAACCCCAAGGCAGGGATCCCATGGCAGGCAAACGCACAACAGCAGAATCACACGGCACAGGCTCAGGGATCAGCCGTGTCCCACGCATCAAAGGCGGAAGTGGACGAGCAAAATTCGCACCCAGCACCGTCGGCGGCAGACAGCCTCAACCTCCAACGTCGCAGAAGAACATCGTGAAACACATCAACAAGAAAGAGGCGAAACTCGCATTGCTCTCAGCCATCGCCGCAACCGCGAACAAAGCCACGGTGAAATCTCGAGGACACCAGATTGAAAACGTCCCGCAGATTCCCATGGTCGTCACCGACGACATCCAAGAGCTCAAGCGAGCCAAGGAGTTCGAGGAAGCCCTTGCGCTTCTGGGGTTAGCCGACGACGTTACCCGCGTTAGGAATAGCCGAAAGATTCGTGCGGGCAAGGGTAAACATCGAGGAAGAAAGATGAAGCAAGCCGTTGGACCCCTAATCGTCATTTCGGAGAACAAGGGCTTGCAGGAAGCTGCAGCAAACATCCCAGGGGTTGACGTTGCGCTTGTTCAGACGTTGAACGCTGAGATGCTTGCGCCAGGAACACATGCGGGGAGGCTAACGGTGTGGACGTTCGGTGCTTTGGAGCAATTGAATAAGGCTTATGGCGAAGGAGAAACCCCGCAATGAACGCGAACGACGTGATTTTCTACCCGCTCATGACCGAGTCAGCGAGCATGATGGTGGAACGAGATAACAAGCTCATATTCATCGTGAATAAGAAAGCCGGCAAAGCCGATGTCAAACGCGCGGTTGAGGAGCTCTACGAGGTTAAGGTGACGAAAGTGACGGTTTTGACGAGCCCGAAGGGCGAGAAGAAGGCTTTCGTGAAGCTGCATCCTGAGTTCAAAGCCTCTGACGTTGCGATAAAGCTGGGAATACTTTAACTTGTTGGAGGCATGACGTATGGGAAAACGAATTCGAGTTCAGCGTCGTGGTCGCGGTGGCTCAACTTACCGATCATCAACCCACAAGCGCGTTGCACCTGCGAAGTATCCGATTGAAATCGCCGCGAAGGAGTACTTCGATTCCTCAGTGAACGGTGTGGTTGAGTCTTTCGCACACGATCCCGGTCGCGGTGCACCGTTGATGCTTGTCCGCTTCGAGAACGGCGTTTCGTGCTACACGGTTGCTGCTGAAGGTGTTTTTGTTGGGCAGAAGGTTGGGCTTGGCGGCAAAGCATCCGTCGAGGTTGGCAACGTCCTGTCTTTGGGTAAAGTCCCTGAAGGCACGTTAGTCTGCAATATCGAGCTTAAGCCAGGTGATGGTGGGAAGCTTCCGCGGTCTTCGGGTGCTTACACGACGGTTGTGGGTCACACGCCTCAGGGAACGATGATTCGTTTGCCTTCGCGTCGCACACGATACGTGAACGATTACTGCCTATCCACGATTGGTGTTGTTGCCGCAGGCGGACGGACAGAAAAACCGTTCTTGAAAGCTGGCGCAATGTTCCACTGGATGAGGGCTAAGGGTCACAAGTATCCGAGAACGAGCGGACGAAAGATGGTTGCGGCTTGTCATCCGTACGGTAGCAGCAAACGCAGCGCTCGGAAGGCTACGACTACGTCGCACGGTGCTCCTCCTGGACAGAAAGTCGGGTTGATTTCGGCTCGTGGCACCGGTCGTCATCAGAAGCGGAAGAAGGATTAAGGAAGGTTTAAAGGAGAAGGACTGAAGTTTAGGGTGAGATGAAAGATGCCGAAAGAGTTTAGCTATCGTGGTCACAACTTGGACAGTCTGCAGGGGATGTCCATGGATGAGTTCATTACGCTGCTTCCGTCTAGGCAGCGACGGAGTTTGCAGCGGGGTTTGACGCCTGAGCAGCGGATTCTGCTGGAGAAGATGCGTGCGACTCGTGAAGCGCAGAAGAGCAATCCGAGCTTGAACATCAAGACGCATGTTCGGGACTTGATTATCCTTCCCGAGATGGTTGGCATGAAAATCATGGTGCACAACGGAAAGGAATTCGTCGCCATAGACATGAAGCCTGAGATGATTGGGCACTACTTGGGCGAGTTCGCCATAACGAACAAACCAGTGCGTCATGGAACTCCAGGTATCGGTGCATCGCGGTCTTCGATGTATGTGCCGCTGAAATAAGCACCCTTTTTCCTCTTTTGCGAGATGTTTTGTTGATGCTTTCGTATACAGAACGCAGTCTAGATAGATGTGGGATTTTCTCTATGCCAGCGTGGCTTACAGGAATTTACGAAAGCTCTTGAATTTGGGCTTAATAATCAAAAATGCCTATGGAAATTAAGTTATAAAGGAGAAAGTGGGCTTCAAAAGGAACGTTTGGATTGGAAGGGCTCTGG
>CAWGAW010000008.1:0-23423 GCA_963820675.1 Candidatus Bathyarchaeota archaeon
TGCACTATGGTCAAAGAGGAAACCACGGTGTCAGGCACCATCAACATAAGAAACGCAAGCGTCGTAGTACTCGCATCCCTCGCCTTCTACGCTGTAACAGGCATCTTACTACTCGTCTTGCTGCCTCTCTCTAATTATCCTCCATCAGTTCTCACCTTGACAGGGATCGTCAGCCTGATAACCGCCTACGCCATCTACATGAAAAGGTCCTGGGCGAAATGGCTCGTCGCCGCCCTCTTCTTCGTTACAACCACAATGACGCTGTACACAGTTGCCTTCGTCATCTTCACCAACATCCTCGTCAGCGTAGGCATGCTCGCCTATGCCATCTTCACGTGGTACTTCACGTATTACGTCTTTGTCGAGAAAAAATCTAGAAAAGCGCAACTTCGACCTCTTCGTCCTTGTCCACAAACTGCTCGTTCTCTGGAATTTCCACGTAACCGTCGGCCTTAGCCAACGTGGTAATCGCACCCGAAGCGCCTGTCTCAACCGCTTCTGCCACGACCTTGCCAGCCTCGTTTCTCCGCAGTTTAACCATCACGAACGTTCGTCTACCCTTTGCCGAGAAGAAACGCATGCCAGCTAACGCCTGCACTGCCTCAACCTGCGGTGCCTCTCTGCCAGAAAGCCGCCAAATCACCGGACGAACAAGCAGGTGGAACACAAGCAACGCCGAAGTTGGATGCCCAGGCAACGCAAACAGAGCCTTCCCCGCCACCGAAGCCACCGTTGTTGGCTTCCCGGCTTCAAGGCAATACCGCTGAAAACTAATCCCGGCTCACCTAGCGACGCAATGGTCAGGGGCATGAGATCTTTCGGACCAACGGAGACCCCCCCTGACGACAAAACCACGTCGCCAACATCCAAAGCACGCACGAGGGCATCACGAAGCTCCGCCTTCTCGTCGGGAACAACACCGAGGTAAACTGGGCTGCCCCCACTTTCCAATACAGCAGCATAAAGCGTGTAGGCATTGATGTCAAATATCTTCCCGGGGAGCAGCGGCTTCCCAGGCTCAGTGACCTCGCCGCCCGTCGAGAGAACGACGACCCGAGGAATCCCGCAGACTCTCACCTCAGCTAAACCTATCGCGGCAAGCACGCCGATCTCCCTTGAACCCAGAACTTGACCAGCCTTCAACACGATCTCGCCTTTTCTAATGTCGGAGCCCTTCTTCATCACGTTCTCACCTTCGGTCGCCCGCTGTAAACTCGAATCGTTCCTCCTGCTTTCTCGGTGTCCTCCACCATAACGACAGCATCGGCGCCCTCGGGGATGAGTTCGCCAGTGACGATTTCCGCCGCTTCACCAGATGCCACAGTGACCCTTGGCAGTTCCCCGATGTTCACGATACCGCAGACCTTCATCTGCACTGGCGTTTTTTCATCGGCGCCAAACGTGTCTGCAGCTTTAACAGCGAAGCCGTCCACGGTAGACCTGTTGAAAGGCGGAATATCCAGGGTGCTAGTCACGTCCTCGGCGAGGCCGCGGAAGTGCGCTTTCAGCAGAGGCACCTTTTCAGTGCCCAGTCTTGTGAGCTCGAGATTAGCGATTACACCGCGTGCTTACTAGCGTCAAGAGCTTCCTAAACGTACGTATCACTCCTGCTCCATGAGCCCGAAAAGATGAACAGTCACCGCTTCCCCCTCTGCCAGGCCCTCTCGTCCCTCGGGCACTATAAGAAGCCGTTGCCCCTCGTCATGGTTGAGATTGATCCTGAGCCTCGGGCGCTCACGGGCTCCGCGAAGGCTTCGCTGTTTTTCATGAAGACCTTGACGCGGACGAAAGTTTTTCTTCCCAAAGCCGCCGATACTTTTCGGGTCATCATCACCTTCACCATCGGTCTTGGCTCCTCTCGCTTCATGCCCAACATTCTGCAAATCAGCGGCCGTGCGAAGACTTCGAAACCCACGATAGCAGCCACGGGGTTCCCCGACAAAACCATCACGGGTTTACTCTCCAACACTCCTAGCGCAGTTGGCATCCCAGGCCGCAACGCCACGCCGTGCACGACGATGCCGGGCTTGCCCAACTTGTTAACGGCGTCGGGGACAAGGTCGAGTCCGCCAACGCTTGTTCCGCCTGTTGTTAAGATGGCGTCAGCAATTTGGAGTCCACTTTTTATTTTGTGGGCGATGTCGTCGATGTCATCTTTGGCGATGCCGAGGTCTACGGGTTCGGCGCCGAGCTCGTGGCACATGGCGGCAAACATCGTCCTGTTCGAATCATAAATCTGCCCCTGCACGGGTTTCTTTCCTTCGGGGGCGAGCTCATTGCCCGTTGCGAGGATTGCTATTTTCGGCTCATCTGCAACTTTAACTTGGCTCCTACCCAAGGCAGCGAGCAATCCGAGGTGGTACGGATTCAATCGCGTTCCCGTTTGAACAACCGGTTCGCCTTTCTTGATATCCTCTCCCTTTCGTGAGACGTTGTCGCCAGGCGCAAGCGGCATCCAAACCTCGACATCAACGCCGTGTCTCTGCGTGTTCTCTATCATAACGACCGCGTCAGCGCCGTTGGGAATAGGGGTGCCCGTCCAAACCTGTTTGGCTTCCTTTGAACCGATGAAATCTGATTCAGTGAGTTTGACGTGTGATGGCTTGAATTGGCTGGCGCCCACAGTTGATTCAGAGCTGAGCGCGTAGCCGTCAACTGCTGACTTGTCGAAACGTGGTAAATCCTCATCAGCGATAATGCCGTCGGCGACAACGCGGTTCAACGCTTCGGTCAAGGGAATCATCAATGCCGTGGGCTTCGCGATTTCTAGAATGCTGAACCATTTTTGGAGAGCGTCGTCAGTTGACGTGAGCTTTTGGAATCCTTTCAATCTGACCAAAACTTATCCCGCCAGAGACTCAGGGTAACCTAGCATAAAAAGTGTCCGAAACCACTTTGTCTAATTGATAGAAGAGGTCTCGTCGTGGAAAGCAGAGGTGTTTATGTAGCCCGTTCGAACACCATGGCCATGCCTTGCCCGCCGCCGATGCACATCGTCGCCAATCCATACCTTGCCTTTCTCCGCTTCATGGCATGCAGCAACGTCACCGTCACACGTGCACCCGTACAGCCTATTGGGTGCCCAAGCGAGATGCCGCTGCCGTAGATGTTCGTTCGGTCTAGACTTAGCCCAAGGTCTCTCATGCAAGCGATTGCTTGAGATGCGAATGCTTCGTTCAGCTCGATGAGATCCACATCGTCCAGGGAGATGCCTGCAATCTTCAGCGCCTTCTTAACTGCTGGAATTGGTCCAACGCCCATGTAGGCAGGATCAACCGCTCCGGAAGCGAAACCCAGAATTCGCGCCATAGGCTTTAGCCCAAGGTTTTGGGATTCTTGTTCGCTCATGAGTAACACTCCCGCCGCGGCGTCGCTGATGCCTGACGCGTTGCCTGCTGTTACGGTGCCGTTTTTCTTGAACACTGGTGGCAGCTTCGCCATCTTCTCCAGTGACGTCTCCATCGGACGTTCGTCGGTGTCGAAGACGATGGGGTCGCCCTTCTTCTGTGGAATTGTGAACGGCGTGATTTCTTCCTTGAATATACCTTCCTTTATTGCGGCACGTGCCCGCTGATGGCTAAGCAGCCCGAGTTCGTCCTGTTCCTGTCTGGTGATGCCGCATCTCTCGGCGATGTTCTCAGCCGTCACGCCCATGTGATAGCCATAGAATGACTCGAATAACCCGTCCAAGACCATTAAGTCAATTACCTCGCCAACACCACTCACATCCATCTTGTAACCCCACCGTGCTCGAGGCAGAGCGTAGGGAGCGTTGCTCATGCTTTCCATGCCGCCCGCGACGATGACGTTCGCTGCGCCCGTCACTATGGCTTGGGCGCCGAGGCTGATGGCTTTCAACCCGGAAGCGCAGACCTTGTTCACGGTAAAGGCGTTGACCTCTTTCGGCAGTCCACCGTACAGGGCTACTTGTCTCGCCACGTTCTGTCCCTGACCCGCCTGTAGGACGCAGCCCATGATGACCTCGTCCACGGCGACCTCACTTAGAGAATTGTCCCATTTGACCGTCATCTCCAAGTCGACGGCTCCGCTGGGTAGCTGTTTTGGTCGAAACTGCACGTTCTCCCTAGGCGGAACAGGACGCAGCCTGTCTTGCTCAAGGACTTCATGCACGACTTTGGCTCCAAGCTGCACTACGGGAACATCGCGCAAAGCGCAGCCGAAGTTGCCGATTGCTGTGCGGACTGCACTGGTGATTACAACGTCTTGCAATTTCATTTCCTCGTCCTCATGTAACATGTAGATGCGTGTTTTGTGTTGTCTTAATCGTTTGAAGGTACTTAAAATGTTGCTCTAATCCACCAAAATTTCTTTCAAAAAATGTTTTTATCTAATAAAACATACCTAATCCCCCAAAGGTGCAAAATGATGGGGAGAGGTTCAGGTTTCGGCAAAGTTATCCTCTTTGGCGAGCACTTCGTCGTACACGGCATCCCAGGAATCGTCTCAGCCATCGACGCCACCAACGACGCGGAAGTGAAGAAAACCGCAACGGGCATCACAGTTAAGGACGTGAGGAAAGCCGCAAAAGGCTACGCCGAGGAGAAACGTCTACAGCAGCTCGAATCCATCGATAGAATACTGCGAGCAATGAGTATCGCACCGGGAACCGTGGCGTTTGACATCCTGTTGGGCGGAACCCTGCCGGGTTTCAGTGGGCTTAGGAGCGTCGGCTGCGAGCAGCGTAGCCATTACTCGAGCCATCGCCCAAGAGCTTAACATCAAACTGAGCGACGAGCGCGTCAACGAGGTAGCGTATGAGGCGGAGAAGGCTTACGCCGGAACCCCCTCAGGCATCGACAACACCGCCGCAACCTTCGGCGGGCTGCTCTGGTTCAAGAAGAACATCACAAGCGGCGCCAACACAGTCGAGAAACTGCACATCCGCCAACCCGCGGAAATCGTCATCGGCAGCACAGGCGTCGTAGCGAACACAAAGGCAATGGTGGAAGCCGTTGCAGAGAGGAAGCGCAAGCACCCCGAAAAATACGACGCCCTATTCGAGCAAGCCGAAGCCTTGGCACTCATCGGTAGAAAAGCCCTGCTTGCCTTCGACTTGAAGAAAGTCGGCGAACTCATGAACGACAACCACCGACTCCTCCAGCAAATTGAGGTTTCGCACGAGAAGTTGGACTTGCTCGTAGACATTGCCCGAAAACAGGGGGCTTTGGGTGCTAAGCTCACGGGAGGTGGAGGCGGAGGCTGTATGGTTGCCCTGACTCCTGGTGAGGAGTTGCAAGAGCGCGTGGCGAAAGCCATCGAACACGCAAGTTACGAAGTTCTCCGCACGCGGATCGGAGTTGAAAAGACTTAAGAAAAACAAAGCTCACTATTGGATGGGAATACGTGTGGGCTTTAGAGACTTAATCGAGCAACTTCAAAAGAACGGTGAATTGACAAGAATCAAGAAAGAGGTCTCCACCGAGTTTGAGATGGCGGGAGTCATCGAGGCGCTCGGCGAGAAACCCGTTTTCTTCGAACACGTAAAAGAATTCAGCATCCCAGTGGTGGCGGGACTCATGTCGTCGAAAGATCTGATTTCACGAGGTCTTGGAATCACGAAGGACAAGTTGTTACCAACGTTGTCTAATGCCCTTGAGCATCCCGTGCCGCCAGTTGTCGTCACTCAGGGAAAGTGTCAAGAAATCGTCGAAGACGACGTCGACCTCGCTAAGCTTCCAATAATGCGTTACATGGAGAAGGACGGCGGCAAATACGTCGCCTCAGCCGTCGCCATCGTTAGAGACCCCGAGTTCAAAGCTCGAAACATGTGTTTCCACAGGCTCATGCTCCTCGACAAGAATCACTTCGTCGCCCGCATCGTGGAGAACAGAGGAACCGACACTGCTTTGAAAAAGGCGGGTGGCGAACTCGACGTGGCATTTTGCATCGGCAACTCTGCGGCTGTGCTCCTCTCAGCCGCCACGACGCTCCCGATGGGTGTTGACGAGTTGGGCATGGCGAACACGCTGGAGAAGACCGAGCTCGTCAAATGCAAGAGCGTAGACCTCGAAGTCCCGAACGAAGCCGAGATAGTCCTTGAAGGGCGAATCACGAAGGAAAAAGCAACCGAAGGCCCATTTCTTGACCTTACGGGCATCGTGGACAAGTCTCGCCAGCAACCCATCGTCGAAATCAAGTGCATCACCCACAGGCGGAACCCAATCTACCAGACAATTCTCGCAGGGAGGAACGAACACAAGTTCCTCATGGGCATGCCAAAAGAACCCTCGATGTTCAACGAGGTAAACAAGGTCTGCGAATGCAAAGACGTCTACATTACTCCGGGCGGGTGCAGTTGGCTGCACGCCGTCGTCCAAATTAAGAAACGAAACCCCGAAGACGGCAAGAAGGCGATAGCTGCGGCGTTTGCTGGGCACCACTCGCTCAAACACTGCGTCGTCGTCGATGAAGACATAGACATCTATAACCCAAACGATGTGGAGTGGGCAATTGCAACACGGTTCCAAGCCGATAAGAACGCCGTCATTCTCGCGAATCAACCTGGCAGCTCCCTGGACCCGTCCGGTGATCTCACCGAGGGCAAGAAAGCCACAACCGCCAAAGCAGGCCTGGACGCCACGGCGCCTCTGGTGACGACGGGCAAAGGCTTCAAGAAGGAAGCTTACGTCAAAGTAGATTTGAGCAAGTACATCTGAAAGGTTAGACCATGACTTACAGAGCGTACATGCAAAACATCGAAGCAAAAACCGGCAAAACCTCAGAGGACTTGTGGACATTGGCTAATAAGATGGGCTTCGTGAAGGAAGGCAAAATCGTCGCGACACACGCTCAGCTTCTAAAGTGGCTAAAATCCGACATCGGGTTAGGGCATGTGCAAGCAAACTTCATCATCGCTTATTTACGCTTGCGCACCAACGACCCTAAGGTTAGCGAGAAAATGAAAAAGTGGGCATATGAAACAGGATATCGAGACAAGTGATGCATATGGAGCTAACTAAGGAAGAGCAAGCAATGCTGGAAGGCAAGGAGGGCTATGCCGCAAGGAAGAGCATGGAGATTCTCACGGCGCTCGGCAACATCTACGGTGCAGACCGCCTAATCAAAGTCGGCTCCGTCCAAGTTGCAGGCGTCTCATACCACAATCTAGGCGACGCGGGCTTGGAATTCCTAAACGAACTCGCTAAGGATGGCAAAGTCAAAGTCCTTACCACCTTAAACCCTGCGGGCATGGACCTAGAGAATTGGCGACAGCTCGGCATCAGCGAAGACTTCGCCGCCAAACAAAACCTCGTCATCCAAGCGTTCGAGCGTATGGGTATACTAATCAGCTGCACTTGCACACCCTACCTCATCGGCAACCTGCCACGCTATGGCGAACACTTGGCGTGGTCAGAGAGTTCAGCCGTGACATTTGCGAATTCGGTTATCGGCGCGAGGACGAACCGTGAAGGCGGACCATCCGCGTTGGCCGCGGCTTTCGTCGGCAAAACCCCCAGCTACGGGCTGCATTTAGATGTGAACCGTGTGCCAAACGTTCACGTGAAAGTAAACACAATGCTTACCAAACTGTCAGACTGGGGCGCGCTCGGCTTTGTTATCGGCAAGAAGGCGGAGAACAAAATCCCGTACATCACGGGCATAGCAGAGGCAGACCTCGACGAGTTGAAGTCGTTCTGCGCCTCCGTCGTCACGTATGGCGCCCAACCACTCTTCTACATGGAAGGCATAACTCCCGCAGCTGAAAGTCAGCCTGTGCCTCGTGACACGGTAACGGTGGATGCAGCCGACATTAAGAGTGCTTACGACAACATCAACGACCAAGTTACAGACATCGAACTGGTCTGCGTCGGCTGCCCGCACTGCTCCATCAAAGAAATCTCCGAAATCGCAGAGCTCCTGCAGGGCAAGCAAGTGGCGGAGGGCACAGAATTCTGGGTGGCAACCTCGCGAACAGCCAAGCAACTGGCGGACAAACGCGGCTACACCCAAATAATCGAGGCGGCAGGTGGGAAGTTCGCTTGCGACACGTGCATGGCAGTCGCCCCACTGAAGGGCAGGTTCAAGTCGCTGGCGACGACGTCGGCGAAGGGATGTTTCTATTCACGTCAGAACAAGATGCTCACAAAGATGGGTGGCTTGGGTGAATGCGTGGAGGCGGCGGTGACGGGAAAATGGAGCTGAAAGGCAGAATAATATACAAAGGCACGGTCGAAGGCGAAGCACTGACTTCAACGCAGCCTATCTCATTCTACGGTGGCGTCGACCCCAACACGGGCGAAGTTATCGAGAAAGGACATGAAATCCAAGGAAAAATCGTCAAAGGGAAGGTTCTGGTGTTTCCGAATGGGAAAGGTTCAACCGTTGGCTCATACACGCTCTACAGGATGAAGAAGAACGGCGTGGCGCCCGCGGGAATCGTTAACAAGGATTGCGAAACCATCATAGCCGTCGGCGCTATCATCTCGGAGATTCCCTGCGTCGACCACATTGACATCACACAGATTAAGACAGGAGACACAGTGCACATAATCAACGACACGGTATCATTCAACAAGCAAGGTGTTTGAACATGAGTGAAAAAAGACCCATAATCCTGAAAATCGGCGGCTCAGTCATAACCGACAAGGACGGCGAGCTGGCTGCCCGAACCGAAATCATCAATCGACTCGCCGAAGAAATCGCCAGAGCCAAACCCAGCAGCCTCATCCTCGTTCATGGCGGCGGCAGCTTCGGTCACCCCACCGCACAGAAATGGGGTTTAAAAGAAGGCTTCAAGGAGCCCGCTCAGATGCTTGGCTTCGCAGAGACTCATCACGTAATGACCGTTCTGAACGGCTTGGTCATGGACGCCTTGGTCTGGCACGAGATACCGGCAGTGAGCGTTGCTCCCTCTTGTGGGTTCTTAACTGAGAACGGCAGAATAAAATCCAGCGACTGCACTATGGTGGAGCGCATGATGAACATGTGCTTCACTCCCGTCCTCTACGGCGACGTTACCTTCGATGAGAAACTGGGCTTCACCATACTCTCAGGCGACCAACTGGTCACTTACCTGGCGTTGAAGTTCAACGCTTGCAGAATCATCATGGGGGTCGACTGCGACGGACTCTACAACGCTGACCCGAAGACTGACAAAAACGCGAAGATGTTCCAGCACCTCACCTTGAAAGAATTGCAAGCACTGCAGGGAAAACTAAACAAACCCACCAACGCCGATGTGACGGGAGGCATACAAGGCAAAGTAAGCGAAATGCTGCCCGCCGTGGAGAAAGGAATTTCCGTTTCCATCGTGAACGGCGCCAAAACTGGCAGAGTGTACAAGGCATTAGTGGGCGAAAGAGTGGAAGGCACCCTGATAGAGAGGGCTTAACTCGATGGCTGAGGAAACCCGTAAGCGCAAGGCGGACCACATAAAAATCTGCTTGGAACAGAAAGCCCAAGCCCGAAGAATCACCACAGGCTTTGAACACCTCCACCTAATTCACAAAGCGTTGCCAGAGGTTGACAGAGCAAAAATCGACGTGTCCACCACTGTTTTAGGGCACAAGTTCAACGCGCCCATAATCGTTGGCGCCATGACGGGCGGGACAGAGGAAGCCACAAAGATAAACGCGAACATCGCGCAAACCGTGGAGAAACTGGGTTTGGGCATGGGCGTAGGAAGCCAACGTGCAGCCATAGAAAACAAACGACTCGCCGAAACCTTCACCGTTGCAAGGAAGAAGGCACCCAACGCTTTCCTCATAGCAAACATCGGCGGCGTCCAACTCGTCCACGGCTATGGCTTAAAAGAAGTCAAGAAGGCGATGGACATGATTGAGGCAGATGCGATAGCGGTTCACTTGAACGCTCTGCAGGAGGCGGTTCAGCCTGAGGGGCAGACGAACTTCGCCGGCGCCCTAGCCCAGATAACCGAACTCGCAAGAGCACTGGACAAGCCTGTGATTGTCAAGGAGACTGGCGCAGGCATCTCTGCGGAAGACGCACAGAAGCTTGAAGCTGCAGGAGTAAAAGCCATCGACGTGGGAGGCGCTGGGGGAACAAGCTTTGCCGCCGTCGAGTATTATCGTTCCGAGCGAGAAGAGCATCGTTTTCAGGCGGAGGCGTTCTGGGATTGGGGCATCCCAACCGCAGTAAGCTTGGTTGAAGCTACTCAGTCAGTCAAAATCCCAGTCATAGCGTCTGGCGGGTTGCGGACAGGAATCGACGTAGCCAAAGCTCTATCGCTGAACGCTTCCCTCTGTAGCGTCTCACAGCCTATCTTAGAGGCAGCAGTAAAGAGCGCGAAAGAGACCGAGAAAACGCTCATATGTTTTGCTGAGGAGTTGCGGAACGCCATGTTCCTCGTCGGAGCGAAAAAAATCGAAGATTTAACGAAAACGCCAATCGTGATAACGGGCAAGACCGCCAAGTGGCTGACCGCACGAGGCTTCAACGTTGAAGACTACGCCAGAAGAGGAGCATCCTAAGCGTGGACATTGAAAAATACCTCGAACAAACCGCACCCTTAATCGACAAAGCCATCGAAAAATACATCCCACGAAAATTCACGAAAAAAGCTGTCATCTTCAAGGTGAACCCGCCAAGCCGAAGCTGCAGCCTCGAAGCGCTGGATAAGGCGATTGCCGAACCAATATGGGAGATTCTGGACCGTGGGGGAAAGCGGTGGCGTCCGGCGCTCTTCTTGCTCGTCTGCGAGACACTCGGCAAGAGGGCAGATGACTTTTTGGATTTCGCTATCATCCCCGAAGTCATCCACAACGGCACTCTAATTATTGACGACATCGAGGACTGCTTCTGAACTGCGAAGGGGCAAACCTTGCACGTACAAGGTTTACGGCTTAGACATCGCCGTCAACGCGGGAAACACAATGTACTACCTGCCGCTCCTACCGCTTATCGAGAAGCGAAATCAGGTTTCGGTTGAAACTCTACGCGACATCTACGAGGTTTACGTGCAGGAGATGATTAACCTGAGTATGGGGCAAGCTATGGACATCGCTTGGCACAGGGGCATCGCCAACGCCGACGGCGTCGGGGAAGACGATTACCTTCAAATGTGCGCCTACAAGACGGGCACGCTTGCGAGAATGGCGGCGAGGCTAGCGGCAGTCCTAGCGGGCGCAAACGCCGACCTGGTTGAAAAGCTTGGACACTATGCTGAGAGCATCGGTGTGGCGTTTCAGATGCAGGACGACGTCCTCGACCTTACGGGGAAAGAATTCTCCGAGAAGAAGGGTGGCCGCGGTCAGGATATCACGGAGGGCAAACGAACGCTGATGGTTATTTACGCGCTGAAAAAAGCCTCCACTAACGACAGGAAGCGATTAGTCGAGATTCTGAACATGCACACGTCGGACCAGCGGCTCAGGGACGAAGCAATCGCCATCATGGAAAAGTGCGGCGCCATCGAACACGTGAAGCAGACCGCTTCGCAAATCGTCATGGACAGCTGGGACGACGCCGAGAAGCTTCTGCCCGAGTCGGAGGCTAAGGAAAAATTAAAAGCCTTCGCAGAATTCCTGATAAAACGAAACAAATAAACGACGTGCACGCCTTGGCTCTTGAAAACGACAAACAACTTGTTGAGGTTATTCGGAAAGCTGCGTTGCTGAACGCGGTGCAGCACGGCGGCAAAGCGCAGGCCGGACCCATCGTGGGCAAGATTCTGGGCGAGAAAGCCGAGTTAAGACCGAAGGCAAAGGAGCTAACAGCCGTGATCAGCACTGTTCTAAACGAAGTAAACACACTCTCCGCGGACCAGCAACGACGAATAGTCGAGGAAAAATGGCCTGAAACCTTGAGAAAAGAGAAAGTCGAAGAGGAAAAACGGCTTCCTCCCTTACCAAACGCGTCAAAATACGCCCAAATCGTCACCCGTTTCTCACCCAACCCCGACTGCGTTCTGCATTTGGGCTCAGCCCGAGCCATCGTGCTCAGCCACGAGTATGCACAGCTCTACAAGGGCAAGTTCATCTTGCGCTTCGAGGACACAGACCCAAAGGTGAAGCGCCCGTCGCTTATTTTCTATGACAAAATCCGTGAAGACCTGAAGTGGCTTGGCTGCAATGCGGACGAGGAGTACATCCAGAGCGACAGGTTGCCAATTTACTACGAGTATGCCGAGAAGTTGCTCAGCGATGGCAACGCCTACGTGTGCACCTGTGTCCCGGACGAGTTTAGGAAAATGACACTGAGCAGCAAACCTTGCCCCTGTCGGAGTCTGCCGCCAGAGGAACAGTTGGAACGGTGGAATCGGATGTTGAACGGAGGCTACGTCGAAGGCCAAGCGGTCATGCGTGTCAAGACGGATTTGAATCATCCGAACCCTGCTGTGCGAGACTGGCCTGCGCTCAGGATTATTGACACGGTAAAGTTTCCGCATCCACGCGTTGGAAGCAAGTACCGCGTATGGCCGCTTTACAATATGGCTGCGGGTTTGGACGACCACCTGCTCGGCATCACACACATCATCCGCGGCAAAGAACACCTAACGAACGGCGTCCGCCAAGCGTTCATGTACAATTATCTGGGATGGGAGTATCCTGAGGCTATTCACTACGGCAGACTCAAAATCACCGGGGCTTTCCTGAGCAAGTCCAAAATTGTCCAGGGCGTTAAGGACGGCATTTACGCGGGGTTCGATGACCCGAGGCTGGCGACGTTCGCCGCGCTGCGGAAGCGAGGCATCACGCCTGAAGCCATAAAAAAGATGATAGTGGATGTAGGTCCGAAACCCGCGGATGTGACCTTAAGCTGGGAGACGCTGTACTCGTACAACCGCAAACTCCTCGACGCCAAGACTGACAGGTACTTCTTCGTACCCGAACCCATCATGCTCGTAGTAAAGAGCGTGCCGAAAAGATTTCACGCGAGACTGCCGCTTCATCCCGACCAGCCAGAAAAAGGATACCGTGAATACTCGGTAGCTCCGAAGAACGCCGATAAAGCGGTGTCAATCTGGGTGGCCAAGAAAGATGCGGAAGCCACGGAGGCTGGGATGACTGTTCGCCTTATGGAGCTCTTCAACGTTGAAATCGACGGCAAAACGGCTGAGGGCATATCTGGCATATTCGTCAGCGAACCCTACCAGGATGCACGAGACGCCAAGGCGAGGCTGCTCCAATGGATACTGGCCAATGAAACCATAGCCTGCCGTATAATCATGCCCGATGCTTCGGCGACAGTGGGTGTTGCGAGAGCGCGTGCAAAAAGCTAAAACCCGACGATGTTGTTCAGTTTGAACGGTTCGGCTTTGTCCGCGTGGATCAGGCTGCACCCAATTTGACAGCGTATTACGCGCACAAATAGGATGGAAAAGCGATGAGGAAACAGGATAAAGCGATAATCTGGCCAGCATACTTTGACTTGACGAAAACACGTGAGAAGGGGCGACGCGTTCCAAAGAATTTGGCTGTTCAATCGCCTAAGGTTGGCGAGATTGAGGAAGCTGCAAGGCAGTTGGGGTTGAAGCCTGAATTGAGGGCAGACGTTGGCTATCCCAAAAACCCTTGGAGCAAGGGTGGAATGATACTGGTCGAGAAAAAATCTTCGAAAGAGCAGATAATAAAGCGGATCGCCAAACAATTATCTAAGGTTCGGAGTGAGCAGGCACCGCAAAAATAGCGCTTATGCTTTTTCTTCTTTGCCGCTGATTAGGATGGCGTTGATGACGCCGTCGATGCCCGGTCTGCTGGTGACCCGTGCTGTGCCGAGTGCGGTTTCGATTTCTGCGCCCTTCGTGATGACGCCTCTGCGATTGTAGTCGACATTGGCTTTGTTGCTAATGACGCGTGTGATAGTAGTTTTCTCGGTTTTGCCTGTTTTTGGGTCGGTGACGCTCGCTTGGTTGTCTGTGAGGAGTTTGATTTTTGTGTTTCCGCCGTATCCGCGTGTTCGTTTACGTTTAGGTTCGCCTAGCGTGGTTTCAGCTGGATATGTTCCTTGTTCGAATTTGCGTTTTACGCGGTAGGCTCTTTTCCTTCCGCCTGTGAGTTTGCGTTTGCGGAGAGTTCCGTGCCAGACTGACATGTTCTGTTGTGGCTCCTGTGCAAATGTGCAGTGCAGATAAACCGTTGTTTTCAATATAAACATATCCGTCTACAAATTGGGTCATCGGACGATTAAGTGCTGTGATACGGAACGTGCAGCACACAACAGAATTGAAGAAAAAAAGGGAAAAGAAAATTTTTCCGATTATTTCGGAGTGCATCCACGACCTTTCTCATGGGTGGCCTCTTGGGCTGGGGCAGTTTTGTGTTTCCGCTTTTGCCTATACCTTTGCTGCCTTTGTCCATTTTTTCGTCTCGTATGTTGCAAAGGCGCAATTTAAATTTCAGGACTTATGCATTAGGGAAAATTGAAAAATCGAAAATCATTTTGTTTATGAATTTTTTGGAGATTGATGTAGGGTTGTTGGGCATCAGTTTTCTTCTTTTAGTGCTTCGCCGAATATGCGTTTCAACTCTTTCTTCATCAGCGTCGTATCGTGTAGTAGTCCGAAGTAGTCTGCGAAGTATTCCGTGGTCTTCAGCGCCATCGAACGCCCGTTACCACGTTCTGCCTCGATTAAGCCCATGTCTTTGAGGAGTTTGACGTGTCCGTAGGCGTGTTGTCCGCGGACTTCGATGACTCGTTTCTGCGAGATGGGTTGACGGTAAGCGATGTAGCTGAGCGTCTTCAGCGGTCCCGACGACAGGAGCGGTCGGTTGACGAGTTTTTTCACGAGCGGTGTAAACTCCTCTTTGAGCTGGAGTACATAGCGTTCGTCTTTCAGCTCGAGAATCTCCAACGCAGTATTACGTGAAGCGTAATCCTGCCTGAGCGTCGTTAGTGAGCTTCTGTGCGTTCTTCTTCGACCGAGAACCCAGCACGGCGCAGATTTCGTTAAGGTCCAGCGGTTTCCCTGCCACGTATAGCGCTGCCTCAAGCAGCGCCAGCCTATGGTGAAGTCTGTCCTCGTGGCTCTCCTGAGGCTCGGCGCTCACGTTACTGGGCTGGTGGTTTGGTTCCGTCAAATTTCAAGTTCCCCACGGCGATGTACATTTCCTCAGTCTCTTCGTTCTGCCACAAGCTCACCTTACCATCCTGCGCAAGGAACAGCAGGAGGATAAACGTCTGCACAGCCTCCATGCGCGCGCTTCCCTTCACCAAGGCTCCGAACTCGATGATGCCCGCGCCCTTCACCTTCACCAACAGAAGCTCGTAGAGTTTATCCATCTGCAACTCGATTTCCTGCAAGAACGCATCAAACTGCGGCAGCAAATCCGTGAACGCAGGCAAAACAGGTTGCTGAATAACCCGGTCAATGTGCGCGAGTTTTTCGCCCTTCAACACGTCATCCAAAACCTCGAGTAGGTGCTGGATCGTCGTCGACGTCAACTCATGCCGCAAAGGCAGAAACAGCGGCGGAGGCACAAAATCTCCCGGTGGCTTGGGCTGTGCGGGTGGTTCCTGCAGCGTCAACAGCAGCTTCGACTTCATCAGATAGATGAGTGCAGATGAATCCAGCGCCACGCCTGACGCTCGGAAATCCACCTTGCCCATCTTCTCCATTTCCGATAAGAACGAGTTGAGGAGGTAGGCGATGTTCACGTTCCACGGCGTCAGCTTCTCTAATCGGCTGATTTCGAAGAGGATGTTCCACGGCGGGCGCAGGTAGAAAGGACGTCTTATTCCAGTCGACATTTCAACGTGCCTCCACTGGAAACTTCGAGGTAATCACGTTCGACACACCGTTCCTCTCCCACACGCCGTAAACCCGCTGCGCCCGGTTCACCATCTCGGGCTTCAACGTGATGACTATGAACTGGATTTTCTCCGACTCCTCCAAAAGCAGGTCAGCCAGCTTCGAAACGTGATACGCATCCAAGTGCGCATCTATCTCGTCGAGTATGTAGAAGGCTGCCGGCGTGAAGTCTTTCAGGGCGAAGATGAAGGAACTGCTGCTACAGAACGCTCGCCGCCGCTGGCACCGCTCACGATGATTGAGGGCTTATTTGGGAACTGCACGAGCATGTCAATGCCGCCTTGGAAGCAGTCTTCTGGGTTCTCCAGCTGCAGGTTCGAGGTGCCGCCGCCCGTGAGTTTCGAGAAGTAGATCTGGAGATTGGTGTTGATTTTTCGGAAGGCATCCATGAACACTCGGCGCTTCTTGGCTTCAATTTCGTCCATGAACTGAACTATGGCTTGTTTCTCCCGCTCCAACTCGTTCAACCGCATCGAGAGCTCTCGGTAGCGGGAAATCTGCTCCGCGTAATGTGATAGCGCCAGCTGGTTGACGGCGCCGATGCGCTCCAGCTCAAACCGCATCATCTTCACTGTGGTCTCTGCCTCTTCCACCTGCTTCTGCGTTGTCTCCACAGGCTTCTCGTACCCGAACGAGCGTAGCTGGTTCATGTACTGCGAGAGACGTAGGTTAGAGGTCTGCACACCAAGCTGCAATTGGTTCAGCAACATTTCCGCCTGCTCATACTCAGCATCGTAAAGCCTGAGCTCGGTGTCTATGGCGTCGATCTGCGTCGTGAACTTCCTTGCCTCCTCCCTAGCGGAGAAGACCGCCTTGGACAGTTCGATGCGGTTCTTCTCGAGCTCCGCGATTTCCGCCTTCAACGACTCACGTTCCTGAATCGCCTCGGCGCTCTCTTTCTCGACCTTGCGTTGCTGCTGCTCCACCTTTGCGAGCTGAATCTTCGCGTTCTCATAGCCCACCCTCAGCACGTTGTCAAACTTTGACTGCAGCGTCGAATACTCAACCTGCACGGTACCAAGTTTCTGCCGTAACGTGTTAACTTCCTCAGCGAGTTGCTCTCGCTTAACCTCCAACTCCTGAATGTGGGCGACGTCAGTTTTCTGCCGCATTTCACCCAGCAGAGTCTGGCGTTTCTGCAAATCCTTCAGAATTGCATCTCGCTCCGAACGGAAAACAGCTGTGCGCGCCTTCTCGACTTCCACTTCCTTCTCGATGCGCAGGACGTATTTCTCCACGCGCCGCACGTTGCCCTGCGTGCGCTTGACGCTGTGCCTGACACGTGCCATCTCTCTGTCCAGCGTGCCAACCGCACCCGACAAGCCGAGTCATCTCCAGCTTCGTCCGTTCAATCTCATCTTGAAAGCCTGTGATGTCTGTGCCCCGCTGCGCAAGGTGCTGCTGCAGAGCCAAAACCGCTTCATCCAAGCTCTTGATCGCTTTCTCGCTTGGGATAATCGTGCTGAAGTCTATGGGTGCACGGTAGAATCCGCTCTCGAAACCTCCGCCGGTCTCATATAGGTCGCCGTTAACGGTGACGGCGCGATAACCTTTGCTGGAAAGGTTGAGGGCGATCTTGTCGTCCGCGACGATTAATGTGTCGCCGAAAACGTAGTTCACCGCAGGCTCATGAGCGTGCTCGCATTTTATGAATGCAGAAGCCGCACCAGCCACGCCTTCGCGGTCAGGCACCTTCAACGCTGACGGATTCGACGCGGCTTGGAGCGGGATGATTTTGATTCTGCCCAGCTTCATCTTCTTCAGCGTCTCCGAGCAGAGAAATGCAGTGTCGATGTCCTTGACAACCATGGCTTCCAGCCAGCCTCCAGCGGCAGCTTCGATGGCTCTTTTGTAAGTCTTGTCGATTTTGATTAGGTTCCGCAGCCTGCCATACACGCCCGTTATGGCACCAGCTTCGCCCATCTCCTCGATGCCACGAAGAGCCTTTTCCTCCGCAGCCACGGTTTCCGCGAGTTCCCGCTGAGTGGCGAACTCGATGACGGCCTCCTTGGCTGAGCCCGCGATTTTTCCCGCTTCGGCAACTTCCCGTTCAACAGTTTCCTTCTGGAGTTGCTTCCGTTCTATAGTGTGTTCAAGGTTCTTTAGCTGAGCTTTTTGCTCCTTCTGCACTTTGTCAAGTTCGTTGAGGGAGCTCTCGATTTCTGTTAGTGTCTCGGTGAATCGTTCTTTTCGAGAGTTTAGTTCTTTGAGACGTCCAATGTTGAGTTGCATCTCGTTCTTGGTCTTCGCGTACTCCGATCTGAGGTAGGCAAGACGTTTGAAGTAGCCGTCAATCTGGACTTGGAGTTCGCGCGCTTTCTTGCTGTTTTCTCCCAGGTCGCCCCAGAGCGTGCCGGTTTCGGTAGCGAGGTTGTCGTGTTCGGTTTGCTTCGCGGTCATCTCAGCTCGGAGCCTATCGTTCTCCGCTTTGAATTGCCTAATGGCCAAGCGGTTTTCTCTGATTTCCTTGTGGATGCTCTCGTACTGTTCTTGATTATTCTCTTTGACACGTTTCAAGCCTTCGAGGCTGCTTTGCCCCGAGCTGATTTTCGTCGTGAGTTCAGTCAGTTTAGATTTTAGTTCGCCAATGCGAATCTGGACTTTGAGGACTTGGCTGCCGCCTTCCTCAACTATCTCGCCGCTGAGTTTTCGCCATTCCCCTTCGATTTCGTGGCGTTTGACTCTACGACCTTGTCGCATTTCTCTGAGTTTGCCAACTTTCAAGTTGACCTTGTCGGCCTGCGCCTGTGTCTCGATTGTCTTGGTGTTGAGGAGGGCTATTTCGTGGCTTATTTGGATGGCTTCAAACTTCTTGGTCTCGTTCTGGATGAAGTTGTATCTCAAGAGTTCGTTGCGTTCCCTCTCCAGATCGTCTAGGCGTTTCTGGACTTCGTCAACTCGTGCCCATGGCGGTGCGGATGGAGATGTCTGCGGAGCGGAGTTTCTCTTCCGCCTCAGCTTTCTCCGCATCGTACTGGGCGATGCCGACGAGATCTTCGATGATTCTCCGGCGTTCCAGCGGGTTGACCTCGGTCAACCGTGTGATGGTGCCCTGGGGGATAATATTCTGGCTGGCGCTGCTAATCGCCGCCATCGACATGATTTCGAGGATGTGTTGTCGTGAGATTCTTCTGCCGTTGAGCCTGTAAACGCTCTGCCCGTTTCGGTAAACCTCACGAGAAACCGTGACTGTCGTCGTGTCCACGGGCATGGTGCCGTCGGTGTTGTCGAATTGGATGATGACTTTCGCCATCTTGGACTTCTCGAGCCCAGCGGTTTCGGAGCCGTGGAAAATCAGTTTCGCCGCGTTCTCGGCACGTAGCCTGCGGGTGCTGAGTTCGCCGAGGGCGAAGAGCATGGCGTCCATGATGTTGGTTTTGCCGCTTCCGTTAGGACCGGTGATGACTGTGAAACCTTTATCCAGAACTACCTTGACGGTTTGGGGTCCGAAGGATTTGAATCCTTTAAGCTCGATTTTCTTAATGTACGGCATTCAGTTGCTCTCTTTTCCTTGAGACACGTGAGTCTATGTTCACACATTTCTCTTCACTAATCTTATAAAAGCTTAGTCGTCAATCGGAGGATTTTGGAGTGTCTAGTCCAAAGTGCAAATCGTTGTCTTCGGCTGTGGCTTGTGTGGAAGATGATACGTTCGATCTTCTGATGTTTTCAGTTTTGTTACACAAAAAAGGAGGGAAATGATTGTGTGATTTCCGGGCGCTACCGTTTTCTCAATATCAGTACGGTGGCGATGGCAACCGCGAGGATTATGGCAACTCCAACGCCGAGGATGTAGGGCACAGGGTCGGTTGGTTGTGCAGTTGATGTCGTTGGCGGTGTAGTGGTTTGTGGGGCCTCGACCACGCCGACGGTGGTTTCCGCGAAGGAACTTCCGTATGAATCATCGCCTGCGAAGGTCGCTGTGACTTTGTATTCGCCTGCTTGGGTTGGTTTCCACATGTAGCCGAACGAACCGCTGACGTCGCTGGTTATGTCTGCGATGTGGATGTATTTGCCTGCTTGGTCAATGGCGTCAATTGACACTGGAACACCAGTGACTTTGTAGCCCGATGGTATGGGAATTTGCATGTACAGATAGTCCATGTACGGTTGCATTGAATCTTTGGATACGCATGCGACTTTTTGTGGAAAGTCGGTTCGTGCAGTCGGGTTTTGGTAGCTCCCCAGGTCGCCTGGGGATTTGTCCATGACGGTGCCTGTTATTACTGCGCTGTCGCCCATCGTGATGGCTGTGAGGGGTGCTGATATCGTTGTTTCGGACCGGCCCTTGCCGAAGACGTATAGGTATCCGTCGTAGAAGCTGTTGCCAACCATGTAACCGTCTTGGACGGGGCCACACGTGCCGGGCGCTGTTATATTCCATATGCCCTCACCTGTTGTTGCGTTGACGCCGAACATCTTCCATCCTCTGGCGATAGGGCTGATGGCTGAGTGCTCGTTATTGTACGAGTAGATCATGCCGCCAGCGACCACAGCACCTTCGTCGAACGGATTCTCAGCAGTGCCGTTGTCATAGTAGTTTGTGTCGAACGGGTACAGAGCAGGCGACGTGAAGTGCCACGCTATCTTCCCTGTGGACCAGTTGTAGGCGTAGATGCCGTCGTATGCTTCCCAGTAGAACAAGCCATAGGCTGATTGCACAGAGTAAGCTCCGAATGCCGTCGCTCCCCAGGGATAATCCATCAGCTGACCCTTCCACGCTAAATTCCCGCTGTACAGATCCCAAGCAACCCAATAGCCTCTTGACGATAGGACGGCGATTTTGCCATGGTCGGCGACTTGCGCATGATGGGCTGTATGATGGTTCGTCCATGATAGTGCTGTTCCAAAGCATCTGTCCCGTTTTCAGGCTGGCGCCCTGCACGTTAATGCCAGTCCGTGCTCCAGATTGGGTGATTGTGACCACTTGGCTGCGATGCCCGCGTTGAAATCGGTCGTGGCTGGTAAGCTGCTGAAGGCCAAGTTATGTTGCTCGCTATTCTGGAAGTGAAGTTGGTGCTGGTTCCAAACGTTGTCCAGTTGATTAGACTATAGCCGCCGGTAACACTCAGCTACACTTAGGGCGTATCCGTTCATGTAGTACGTGCTGAGGACACTGGAAGCGAGATGTTCGTTGTTATTGCTCCCGTTAACGCGTTGTACCTTAACAGCCGCCGCCGCTTATGGCTATTAGCGCCACAGTCGTTGTTGCTTGGGCTTCGCCGCCAAGCGACTGCCTTATTGCCCTCCGTGTATTCGATAGCTGTGGGTGCCGTGACGCCTTGAATGTCCCAGTATATTTGTCCTGTGCGCAGGTCGTAGCATTCCCACACGCTGGCGGGCTGGTTGTAATAGGTTCCGTTGACGAGGGTCGGCACAATTTTCGTCACGGTCTGGTAACATCTGCCGTTGTAGACTGATGCTTGGAACACCGGGTTGCGGAAGGGTTTGAATACCGCCTCCCACTCCACCGATTGATTCTCGCCCAAGGTCTCCGCCAATGATGCCTGACATGATGCCCAGCCGTCGCCATACTACGTGTGCTGTGGTCGGTCCTTGCACGTATGGAGTGAACTTATAGTTAGAACTCCAATACGGGTTTGTGTCTGCTGGCCAGTTAGAGCCTCCTCCGGGACCGTACCATGGATAGTCTCCCATGATTGGCGCCCACTCCCTGAAGTTTGCAATCACGGGTCGCGTCCAGTAATCAGTTGGCAATGGGGATGGAGGCCAAGACATCACTAGATCGCTTTGTACATCGATTTGTTGGTTTCCAGTTGAACTGGGCTGGTAGTAGGCGGAATCATACAGGGTGCCAGACGTGTTTGTCATGAGGACTCCGTTTTGGTAGCGTCCTGTTGGGTAGTAGTCTCCTGGAAAATCGAATTTGAACGTGTACGTGCCGACTGTGTCAGGAACGTACGTGAACCAGCTGGTGCCGTCTGCAACGTAAGAATTAAACGGACCAATCTTAGTTGTTGTTCCATCTGGTTTTGTAATAGTAACCGTGTATCCTGTGTGAGCTCTGCCTGCTCCTGGCGCTGGTGAGGTCCAGACGTTGACGGTGACGAGCTGTCCGACTCCAACTGGGCTGGGGCCGACGCTCATATAAGCTATGGTGCGAACCGTCGTGTTCCATGTTGCACCCGCTGGTGGTGGTCCACCGGTTAATGTACCGCTCGTTCCACCTAGATTCTGCTGAGCTTGGATTGGCATTGCCATGAATGCGAAAGAAGCCATCATTAGAACTACGGCGATTGTAGTTACCTTTGCCATGTTTCTTGGTAAATGCATTTTTCCTTTCTCCCTTAAAGTTTATCGCGAAACTTGGAAAAAGCTTCGCAAAAACTAGGTATATGTCTCGGTTAGTTTTTAAAACTTGTCCAGATGTAAAGTCAGCTTTCAAATGTTCATCTTTCCGTCGCGAGCGAGAATCAGAAACGAGAAGCAGGCGGTCATGATTTTGCCCCAATCGACTTTGACCAAACTCTACGCTGGGTTCTTTTTTCCTCAACTTCGCCATTCCAATGACCCCTCTTCAGCCAGCTCCAACCATCCAAAGCTCTCCCCCACTCGTCTGGCTGGGGTCTTCTTAATAGATTGCCACGGAATTGTCACCAAGTTCTGCATGCTCTGCTCAATCTGCTCAATTGCCTCGAAGCACCGTTCAACCAACGCAGCCTGAAAATCAATCCATTCCTCAAGAATTGTCAAATTTTGTCAATCGTGCTCAATGTTTGGCCAGCCCAGTTCCAAAAAAGCAACAGCAAAAACAGCCCAAAACAAAAACGGTTGTCATTGACACTCAATGCCAAAAACCATTGACACAACACAAAAATTGGCGTCCAAAGTCACCGCACATTCTGCACGTTCGCAGAAACCGCCAAACAAAACCAAAAGAATCTGCTTTCAGAAGCCACTGCACTAACCTTCACAAGTTTGCACAATTCCCGCACAATTACTCTACATGGACGGCACAATCTCTCTGCATGCCCGCACAATTCCACACAATTCCTAACAATTTTCTGAAAGCCCAGTTCCAAAAAAGCAGCAGCAGAAACAAGCAGAAACAAAAACGGAAGAAATTGTCACACAGCAAACTGCGTAACCAAACCCAAAAATTGGCTCCCGGAGCTACTCGACAGCATTGTTCTTCCATCCCGAACGTGCAAAGAACTGCAGAAAACTAATAAGCATCGCCAACAACTTGGAGTTTCCAACGGTCCGAAAAAACATGAGTATGAATTTAGGACTCAACCGCGTTCAAGAAGTCCTCATAATGGGCTTAATGATCGTCTTAGTCTTCGCTATGTTCTCTGGCATGGAGTTAACCGACAAGATAAGCATCGGCGTTATAGTGTTCGCTTGATTTTCCTAACGACGATGGCGAACCAGCTGTTGGAGCAGATGAAAGAAAGAAGCAAACAATAAACTTGCTTCTGGCTCCGTGCAAAGCAATCAACATATTTGGTCTAAAGAGTCAACCACATCCACGCGGAGCTTATCCATCGCAGGTAAGCGTTCAACGTCGAACGCAGCGCCACCGTATCGTCGGCTTCCACCATGAGAACTAGAAACGCACCTTCGCATTTCAGCGCAACGTGTGCTCTTTCTGAACCTGGTTTGTTGACCTCTGGCTGAAGAGAGACCTTCACCGCTTCCAACTGTTTAGCTGAGGAAAATTTTAGGCGAA
>CAWGAW010000009.1:0-303266 GCA_963820675.1 Candidatus Bathyarchaeota archaeon
GAGTGCGTTCGCGTGTTGTTTGTGCGTGGTTTCATACGTGTTTTTTTCCGAGAAGATTTGGGTTAGCTGTTACTCTCCTTGAAATTTTCTACGGAAGTTAGCCTTTGACTACCGAGAGGAAATCTCGCAGTGAACATTATTAACCGATTCAAGCATTAATCACCGCGAGTTAGATGAAAACAGTTGGCTTAGACTTAGCGGGAGTGGAGAAGCGGCCCACCGGGTTCTGCCTACTCAACGGCATGCGGGCTGAAACCTGCGACATCTACACGGACAATGAGATTCTCACCATGGTGCACTCCGCTTCCCCAGAGGTTGTCGCCATCGACGCCCCACTGAGCTTGCCGCCTGGAAGAAATAGCATAGATCAGAAGACAGACGTGCATCTGCGAGAGGCGGATAAGGAGCTCCTGCGCAGGCATATCCGTTTCTTTCCCATTACCCTCGGCCCCATGCGGCAGTTGACAAAGCGGGGCATGAACCTGAAGAGCATCCTGGAAGGCAAGGGTTTCAAGGCTATCGAGGTTTATCCTGGAGGAGCACAAGACGTGCTGGGTATCCCGCGGAAGCAGCAAGGGCTTGACCGGCTTCGGGCGGGTTTGAAGAGGATAGGGTTAGAGGGTCTGCGTGATGGGATGAGTGACCACGAGTTGGACGCGGTGACTTGTGCCTACGTTGGGAAGCTGTTTCTGGAGGGCAGAAGCATCGTGTACGGCGCTTCCGAGGCGGGTATCGTGATGCCTGCGGATCCTTGAGTTTTATTCGCCTCTTTCGAAGAGTAGGTAGTGGTTGACAGTGTAGTTGTAGGTGCCGCCCATGCCTGCAGTGCTGTAAGATGTGTAGTTGCCAGCCTTGCTGCTCCCATTCCATGATTGTCTTGCCGACATTGTCGTGGTGTCCGACCAAGACGCATTTCCATTCTTTCGTTGTCGTTTCACCTCACCAAACGCTTTCGAGCATGAAGCAACGAGCTCTGGGTTAACATTTATGGTGTTTTGCTGATGTTGCTGAACCTTCACGTTTTCGCTTCAGATTTCAGGGTGTTCTTCTGGGAGAACAAAGTGTTCCAAGGGGAGAGTAATATCCGACTTCTCGATTGCATACGGATTAGGCGGAACACCCTTTGATGGAGGCTTAAGGAAGAATGAACTCGAAAACACTACTGGTTCTTCTCCTTTGTTCAGCGCTCTCCCTTTCCGTTTGCAGCATGCATTCAGACAGTCTATGCTGAATCCGCCAACTCCACCTCGTATTCTGTCGTGAAAATTTTGAACCCGACCTGTGCAACTTACAGTTCAAGGTTCTTGACGTTGGATGTCACTTTCACTTACGGCGGACTCAATTACGATCTCACATACACCTTAGACGGGCAGAACGAAGGCGCCATACCCTACTCGGTGTACAATCCTAACAATGAGTTTCACATTACCTATCCTGCGTCTGGATCAGTGAACTTGCCCGAGCTGTCTGATGGCTCACACACCATCACGGTCACCCTCGTTGTCGGAGTCCACTACGGCGGGGGCGGGAAACCTGGTGCACCTTTCCAGCCGACGAGTCCCGGAAGCTCAGACTATCAAGCCATATGGTCGGACACGGTCTCCTTCACGGTATACTCCGATGAGCCATTTACTCCGCAGCCTCAACAACCTGTGCCCATTGTCGACTCGATTCCACCCAAAATCTCAGACTTGTCGGTTGAGAACCAAACCTACCTGTCGGGAGACGTTGCAGCTGAATTTCACCGTAAACGAGAACGCTTCGCGCATCACTTATAGCTTGGATGGGGAAGGAAACGCCACGATCGCCGGGAACGTCACGTTGAACGGACTCGCCGTGGGAGCACACAACATAACGATTTACTCTTGGGACGAGGCGGGGAACGTGGGCGCCAGCAAAACCGCAAACTTCAACGTCGCTGACTTGGCATCAGCGGCTCAGAAGCAGCCTGAAAACTTCCTGATCGTGCTGGTTGTCGCTGCGCCTCTGTCGGCTGTGGCTGGCTTTGGTCGTTGGGATAATTCTCTATTTCAAAAAGCGAAACCTACAGAAGAGTTATCGTTAAAGCGATCCTCGACGAACGTGCACTATTCTGTATTGGTCTTGGCTTTTATTTTTGGCAGGATTTCTTTTTGAAGTTGTACCACTGCGAACGTCGTGATTCGGTAGTTGTCCTCGTCGGTCTTCGTGACCAAGTTGTTCTTGATGAGTTCGCCCAGTCGTGTGCTCGTGATTTTGCCGCTCTTGCCCAACTTCATCTGCAGCTCCTCTTTCGTTAGCGAATCGGTTTGGAGTTTGCCGAGTTTGTTTCCCACATAGCTTGCAACCAGCCAGAGAATGAGTGTTTCGTTGTCTGTCAACTTGCCCTTTGGCAGCATGAGGTTGGAGCCTTCGGGCGAAAAAGCCACGATGCCTTCTAAGTCTTTTGCGAGCGCAGCCATGTCAATGTCAAGCCAGAGTTTGCTGGCGATATCGTAAGAGGGGACGACTTTGTGGAAGAACTTATCCAGCATCAACCAAGCTTGTTCAGCGCTCGTTGCCGCAAAAGTTTGATCAATGTCCTTGTATTTGATGTGGACCTCGATTTTGTCCTGTTTCTCAGTCACTTCATCTTGCCTCTTAGCTTCGACAGAACCTCGTCTTCAACCCATTTCTCGCCCTGAATCGTCAGCTTGAAGTCTGGTTTGTTCGGGTCGGGTTTGAAGACTTGTCCTCGCTTGGTCATCTCGTTTAGCCGTGCGGGAACCATGCTTTTTATGCCGCTCGACTCCAGAAGTTTCTGAATTTGGGCGGCCGTGTTGCGTTTGTCTTCGGATGCGTATAGAATTAGGCCTACGGCTTCGTAATGTGTCAAATTCTCCCGTGTGACGACTACTGGGCCTTCGGTTGTTTGCTCGATGATGCCCTTCAGTTGCGCTCCTGAGGGCGTTAATTTTTCGGAGACGTATCCCGAGAGTTTCTCCACAAAATCGGCCGGAACCGATTCTACTAAGTCCAGGATTTCTTTGGCGGATTCGCCTTCGAAGACGACTTCTCCGAAAGCGGTTTTAACCTTAGCTTGTATACGTTTCATTTAGCTTCCTCCCTCAAACCTAAATATTTTCCGTTTGAATTGCTTGTGCTCTTGTCGCTTCTCCGAGGTTGTTTATGTAATGTTTCCTTTTAAGATTTTTAGCACATGTTTCTGTGCATTTGTGCGTGGCTGTTGGTGTTGTGACGTGTACATCAAGTTTTGCGACTAGAAGAACAACAACAAGCGGAAAACTGCTGTTGTTCTTCTTTGGGGGGCGAGGTCAGAAATCGTCGAGGAAGTACCGGAAATCACAGCACCATTAACGATTAAGCGCGGTGCCAGCATCCGCTTTGAACAGCAAGATAAATGCAGCTACTGCAACTTTTCTTTCAACAGTTTGTTGACGGTTGCAGGGTCAGCCTTTCCCCTAGCTTCCTTCATCACCAACCCCATGATTAAACCGAAGGTCTTGCCGCCCATCTTATCCATCGACGGCTTGTTGTCCGCGATGATTCTGTCAACGATGGCAGCGATTTCCGTTTGTGTGAGCATCTTTAATCCCAAGCTATCCAATGCGTCTTGCAATGTTTTGTCATGGTGCGTCGAAAGCCAGGTGAAAACGTCTGCAACGGCTTCTTTAGCGAGCAACCCTGAACCGACGCCTCGGAAGACCTCTCTTACCTGTTCCTCGGATACGTTTTCAACCTCGATGCCATCACGTTTCAGCGCCTTAACCGTCTCCGTCAGAAACGCGGCAACAGTTGTTCCAGAAACTCCGCTTTCCTTCACGACAGCCTCGAAAACTGAGCTGTAGTCCGAATCGACAACTTGGTTCGCCAACTTTTCGTTCAAACCATAGTCCTTCATCAAGCGGTCCCGCTTCTTTTCGGCGGGCTCGGGCAAACTTGAACGCACCCGCTCCAGCAACTCACCTGTAATCAGCGAGGGTGGGATATCGGTCTCGGGATACATCCTTGCCGCACCAGGTCTCGGACGCATATAACGTGTCGTTCCATCAGCGTTAGCTGCACGGGTCTCGGCTGGAACGCCGACCACGGCTTCTTTCGCCCTCTCCAACACGGCTTTGAGAGCGTCAGTGGCGTTTTCAACGCTGTCAGCGACAAAGACGACTGCATCTTCCACACTCCCATAAGCTCTTTTCTTCAAAGCTTCAACTTCTTCCATCGTCACCCCATAGGCTGGCATCTCGTCCGTATGGAATATTCCGCCGACCCTCCCCCAGAACCTGGCTCTGTCAGCCAACTCCGTTCCCAATCTGAAATTCGGCATAAGCTCCCGCTTCAGCAAGCCTGCAAACCCTGGGAGCCTAACTGCTAAGACAACCTGCTTTCGTTCCAGAGCTTTCACGATGACCTTGGCTTTCGTGTTTCTGAACACGTCAGTGACATCCACAAATTCTTGTTGAAGACACTCAGCAACTCCCTTTTTGGCCTTAAGTTCGGCGCTGATTTTTATGAGATTTAGTTGCCGTTGAACCTCGAATTCCACTGCGCAAGAAATGAGGTCAAGTTCTTGCACGCCTTTGATCTCTATAAGGGCACCGTTGGGAAGGGACACGTTCAAGTCCTGACGAATCGTCCCCAATCCACGCATGACCCTGCCGGTATCCCTCAAGATGCGTCCGATCGCCAAAGCCACTTCCTGCGCCTCGGCAGGCGAGTAAATCACGGGTCCTGTCGCTACTTCGATGAGTGGAATCCCAAGCCTGTCAATCCTGTAACGAATGATTTTGCCGCCTTCCTCGTCACCTGTTTTGCGCGCCGCATCCTCCTCCAGGCTGGCGTGCTGAATTGGAATTTTCTTTCCGCCAACGGTAATCCAGCCGTCCAATGCGATCGCACATGTCCGCTGAAATCCCGTTGTGTTGGAACCGTCAATCACTGTTTTGCGCATGACGTGTACTTCATCGATGGGTTTTGCGTTCATCATCAACGCAGCCGCAAGCACGACTTCGACGGCCTCCATGTTCAGTGGATGGGGTGGCTCCTCATCCATCTCGACTAGGCAGGAGGTTGCGCGGTTCGCTTCGTATCGGATCCTTATGCCTTTTTGGAACTCGAAAAACGCTGCTGGGTCAACCTGCCCGAGTTCGCTCTGGGTCGGTCGCAGCCTGCGCAGAAACGCTATCTCGGGCTGTTCCTTGAAGAGTTCAGGTGGGCAACCGCAGAACAGCTTCGTTGATGTGGCGAGCTGCTGGTGAATCTCGATGCCAACCTTCAAACCCAGCTTAGAGTAGTCAATCTCCATCTTCATTCGCCTCCATCAGTGCAGATCTCGTTGGGAAGCGTTCGGGGCGAAAACTCTCCCGCAATGTTCTCCTTAAGCAGCCTCTTCGCTTCCTCGGGGTCGCTCGTCTGCCCCAATGCCCACATCAACTTCACCAACGCAGTCTCAGGAAACATATCATCGCAAGGGACTACACCGCGATTTAGCAGGTCACGGCCAGTGTCATACACGTGCATGTTCACACGTCCCCAGATGCACTGCGAAGCCAACGCCACGACAACACCGCGTTCATTGGCTCGTTGGATCGCGTCGAAGCAGTATTTGCTCACGTGACCTAAACCTGAACCTTCGAGCAGAATGCCCTTGAAGCCGCGTTCCACGTACCAGTCAATGACGGCGGGGTCCAAGCCCGGATGGAACTTGACGAGGGCAACTTTTTCGCTAAAGCGGGGCTTTAAGACAAGCTGCTTTGACGGGTTCCGTTTTCTGTAGTCTTCGGTTAGCATGGTGATTTGTTGGTTGCCCTCTGTGCTTATTCTTGCGATTGGCGTGGCGTTTACAGGTTTGAAGGTGTCTCTTCGGCTGGTGTGGCATTTGCGGACTCTCGTTGCTCTCTGGGCGACGATGTTTGTGTCGCTCGTGGTTTCGTGCATGGCAAGCGTGACTTCAGCGAATGGTGCGTTCGCTGCGGCGTTTACGGCTGCGATGAGGTTGGTGGCGGCGTCTGAACTCGGTCTGTCAGAGCTCCGTTGTGCACCCACAAGGATGACTGGCACCGGCAGGTTTTGGAGTGCGAAGCTCAGGGCGGCTGCGGTGTAAGCCATTGTGTCCGTGCCATGTGGGATGACGATGCCGCGTGCGCCCTGTTTGATTTTTTCTGCCACTTTCTGGGCGATTTCCGTCCAATGCTGGGGCGCTATATTTTCGCTGTAAAGGCTGAAGACTATTTCCGTTTCAACCCGAGCGATGTCACTGAGTTCGGGCACGACACCGTAAAGGTCGCTTGCCGAGAGAGCGGATCGCACAGCCCCTGTGCGATAGTCCACGCGGCTTGCAATTGTTCCGCCAGTGCTCATGATTACGACTTTGGGCAGGTTCGGGTTTTGCGGCGGGATGGGTGGTGCTGCGAATTGTGGTTTGGTTCCTTTTCCAACTCGTTCGATTGCCGTGTAGGATGTTAGTTTGACTCCGACGTTGTAGCCGCTCTTGAGTTTAACCACGATGTGGTCGTCGGTGGTTGATTCTGAGCGTGGAATGAGGATGCCTTCGAAAACTCTCTCTTTGTCAGTTATGCGGATGATGTCGCCGATTTGGCATCCTGCTTCTGCAAGAGCATCAGCTGCTTTGCCCTTGTACCCCAAGATTTCCTCTTTACTCATGATTCATTTCTCCAGAGATTTTGAGACGTACACGCCATCGTGCTCATAGCCGAAGCGCATGTAGTACCTCTTTGTTCCTAGCGCGCTTATAACTAAAATCTTTTCCAACCCAAACTCCTCACGCGCCACGCGTTCCGCCTCCACGAGCAGGGAGGCACCGAAGCCTTTGTGCTGCCAAGCCTTCGCTAAGTGTTTGCCAACTGGGACTAGGGGTCCGTAAACATGAAGCTCTCTCACGATGGCTGATGGGGCGGCGAGGATTTCTGGTCGGAACGCTTTAGCCGACGGAATTCGCAGTCGCAGGTAACCGACCAAAGTGTTAGTTTCGGGGTGAGCGGCTTCGATGAAGACTTCCTTTCCTTCAGACGCATCGTAACGTGTGGTCTTGATTCTTACCTCGTCAGGACTTGGCGGCCTTTCGCCCATTGCTCTGCGGTGCCCGATTTCCCTGCAGCGGATGCACTGGCATTCGGCGCCTTGGCTGGCGAGTTTTTCGTGCACGAGTTGCCGCAGGTTGCTCTTCTTCACGCCCGCAACAATCAACCTTGCGGGAATGTCGCGCTGTACGCGCATGACGCGTATCCATGGTGGGATGGTTTTCTTGAGTTCGGCTATGAGGTTTGCGGCTTCGTCGGTTGAGTATGGCTCGTACGTGCCTTTCTGGTACCATTCGTGGGTTCGGGTGCCTTCTATGACGAGGCACGGGTAGATTTTGAGCATGTCGGGTTTGAAGTCGGGGCTCGTGAAGACCCGCTTGAATGCGGCTAAGTCTTTTTTCGGGTTGGAGCCTGGCATTCCAGGCATGAGGTGGTAAGCGACTTTGAGTCCTGCGTCTTTGGCTGTCTGGGTGGCTTCTTTGACATCTTGGACGGTGTGAGTTCTGCCGACGAGGCGGTAAATTTGGTCGTCGGGGTTTTGCACACCCAGCTCGATGCGGGTTACGCCCATGTCGAGGAGGTTGTTGATGTGGGTTTGTTTTGCCCAGTCGGGTCGGGTTTCGACGGTTATGCCGACGTTTCGGGTTCGGCTGGTTTCAGCGTTCCGCTTGGCCTCTTCCAGCGTTTGCGAGGTTTTCGCTGTTATTGCGTCTAAGCAGCGTTGGATGAACCACGTTTGATACTCGGCTGGCGTGGCTGGGAACGTTCCACCCATGACGATGAGTTCGACCTTGTCGACTCTGTGCCCGATAGCGGTGAGTTGCTCCATGCGGCTTCTAACCTGCAAGTATGGATCATACTGGTTTTGTTTTCCGCGCATGGCTGCGGGTTCGTGCCCCGTGTAGCTCTGAGGTGTGTCCCTTGCTGGTCCGCCTGGACAGTAAGCGCAGGGTTCGGGCTGTGGGCAGGGATAGGGTTTGGTCATCACGGCAATGACGGATACACCGGAGATTGTGCGGGTGGCTTTTCTTCGGAGGATGGGGAGGAGTTTGCGTCGCTGCTTTTGGGTGAGCTGGGCGATGAGTTCGGCGTTGGATGGGACCAGTTTAAGGTGGTACTTCGTGGCGGTTCGCGTTTTCAGCAAGTGCACATCACTCTGTGTGGGCCTTCGCAGAAGCATGAGGGCGTCTATGATTTCTTTCGCTGCATCAGTTGCCGAAGTCGACTTGGACATACGCGTTAGAAGTCAAGTTACGAATAGATAAACAAAACGAAGAGAAAACAACGATAAAATAGGAATGCTTGTTTAGAGCCAGTTCTGTCCGGGCTTGCGCTGAAAATCACGCGCTTCTCGTAATTCCTGTGATTCCGCGTTTTCGGACTGGGGCCAATCTTTTTAGTAGCCTGAATCTTCGGGGTTTGGCCGCGAACTTTGCCCGCTTTCGAGAGTGAACCGTGGGTTGGCATATTTACACCAAGCGCTCATAAGCATGGGCGACGCACTTAAACCTTGCCCAGCAATGATGATGTTAATATGAGTTTTACCTGGTCCTCGACACGATTAAAAGGGGGTTCCAAGCTTAGTTCACCGAAGCTCGAGAATTGGTGCTCCCATATGTTCGATACGTCGAAATCTTGCGGATTCAGGTGTTCTTGCACAGGTTTCTATTTGCGCGAGTCTTTCTTTTGACCTTCAAAGCGAAGCTTCTCTTCTTCATCCTTTGGGAATATTTCTTCAAAAAGAACCCTGATGGGTGCAAGTCTTGGTTGTAAATAGTCATTAGAGTTGCTTACAATCTCTTTTGAAACTTTCATCCTCTCTAGCGTGCGGTGTCATAAATAGATCGGCATTTCCCTCATTCTGTTGAGTTGTCTTGGAAAATCTTTGCTTTTGGCTATTACCCTTCTCCACATGCTAATCCTGTCATAGCCATGACGTAAGCTGAAGCGACCTCAATTGTTTTGAATGGTCCATAAAAGGAGTCATGTTGCGGATGAGATTCTTTGGGTTTTGTGTCTGACTGGATAATCTCGGGTCTCTTGCCTTCCTCGAACCTAAGCAAATCTTCAAGGTTTCAAGCCTCTTTTAGAATTTCGAAGGATGAAGTGATTGGCACTGCTTTTTGCAGCATACCTCCCACAGAACAGTATTTCTCTTCTGAGAGTTTGATTGCATTCGCTACTGCTTCAGGAGTGATGTTTGTGCCTTTTACAACGTACTTGAGGTGAATTTTAGTGAAAACCCTTGGCGGAGGGTCTTCTCTTCTTTCCGCTGTTGCCTCCACAGAGTAACTAGTGACATTGAGTCTTTTCTTCTTCAGAATATTCAAAACGTGGAAACTGCTACATGAAGCTAAACTTGCCAGCACGTTCTCCATAGGTGACAGCGCTGTTTCTTCTCCGCCATGTTCCTTTGGAGCATCGAAGTTCACGGTAAGTCCTTTCTCGTTCCTAGCTTCTAATCGAAGATTACCTTTCCACTCAACAACCATCTTTTTAGTTGAAGACATAGCTTTCAATCATCTCTCGCTTTTTGCCTTCAACTAGTCTGTCTTTGCAAGCGATCTAACCCATTCGCGTTTTTCCCAAAGAGCGCAACCCTGGATTTCTTTGAGTTCAGCATGGTTATCTCGGATTGTTTTCAGCATTTTGGATTGTAATGCTTCTTTGAGAGAGAGATTCTTCAGGTTTGTGTCCGAATAAGCGATGAATGGGCATGGTTCAACATTTCCTTCCGCACTCACGTGTATGAAGCCTCGTCCTGCTGAGAGACATCCGCCGATTTCGTCCTCGTCCCACGGTAAAGCAATAAACATTGCATGATATTTCTTGCGGAACTTGTTGCGGATTCCTATTACCTTGCTTTTTTGCTCTTCACTAAGAACCCAATCTTCCGTTCCCGCAATCACTGGCGTGTACTCGACCATCATGAAAAGCTTGCAGCCCGATTGAACAAGCTGTTCAATGAACTCGTCATCTGTGACTTCTTCGAAATTCGTTCTTGTCATTGTCAGGGATGCTCCCCAGAACAAGCCTCTATTCTTCAGTTTACCTATCGACTTCAAAAGCTGATTATACACACCTGTTCCTCTTCTGCCGTCAGTGTCAATCTGGTAACCTTCCAAACTCAGCAGCGGAACAATGTTTTTGTTTTCTGAAATACGCTTAAGAACCTCGTCGTTTAACAGCAAACCGTTTGTAAACATCAAAAACATTATTTCAGGTGTCCTCTTGGAAATGTCAAGAATATTTGATCGCATAAGGGGTTCGCCGCCTGCTAACACGATAAATGAAATGCCCAGTTCCTTAGCCTCATCTACCAGCCGCTCAAGTCGCTCATCGCTCATTTCAGCATCAGTTTTTGCTCGTAAAGCTTGATGGTAGCAGCCTTCACAGTGCAAGTTGCACTTGCTTGTAACGCTTATCACAAGCACCGGCGGAACATGAACTCCCTTGATTTCTAGTTTTTGTCTCATTTTAGCAGCTTTGTTTTGCCAGCCAAGCGTGCGCAAAAAGAAAACCGACTGTGATGGGCTTGTGAGGGCAATCTTAACTGCATCTTTGAAGAAGACTCCTAAGGCATCATTGACTATTTTGTTAATATCCAAGTTTAAATGCTCGTCTGGTTGGGCAGATTTTGTAATTGCAATCATTTCGAGGATGGCCTGCAAGCTATTATAGATATACCCTTTAGACTATATAGTTGAAACCCAAGGAAAAAAGCGACTATTGCGCGATAGCTCCCTTTCTATGTGTCAGGTACGATGAATGCTTGATTGTTCTATACAGGTGGTTATTTCGTTTACGGCATCCGCGAAGTCGTTTTTGGTAGGTTTTATTCCTTTTTTTGAGACCATTAGGAGGGTCGTGTATCCTTTTTTTGAAAGTCTTTGTTTGAGGTTTTTGAGTGTGTTACCTTTGGCTATTGCGTATGTGCAGAAAAGAATCGCTTTTTTGTTTACTCCTTCTGGCAGTTTTTGGACGAATGATAGGACTTCTGGGCATGCTGTGAAACCATTTACTGGCGTGCCTATGACTAGCAAATCATAGTCAGTTTGCGTTTCGGGTTTTATTGATGTTACGTCAAAAAGTGGGGCTTTCAATGATTCAGATATTGCTTCGGCAAATCGCTTTGTGTTTCCAGTTCTGGAGAGGTAAAAGATCGCGGTTTTCATGGATCTCAAAAGAGGGAAAATGCTATTAATACTTGTTGTGCGCGAGAAGGAAAAACAAACAATGGCTTAGAATAATTGAACCGCTCTATGGAGCGAGAGTTTGCACCTATTTAGGGGTTTTATACAGTGTTTTTGTTGCCCCTGCTAGCTAAATGAAAACGTGGCAATTGAAGGAGTGAATAAGTCCTGGAGTCTAAAACTTGAAATTCGCAACATGCTTAAATCTCAAAAAGAGAATAGAATAGTACGGTGGTTTTTTGTCCTTAGAAGAGAACAAAGCAATTGTTCGCAGATTTATTGAAGCCTATAATAATCGAAACTTGGACTACCTGGACTTAATAGACGATCTTGTCGCACCCGATTATGTCGACCACACCAAGCAGGTCGGGCGAGAAGGTCTCAAACAATTATTTGCTATGGGTCTAAACGCCTTTCCTGATTGGCATGAAACTATTGAAGACATTATTGCTGAAGGGGACAAGGTATGGGTTCGCCTTTCCTATACGGGAACGCATAGAGGCGAATTCATGGGACTAAGTCCGACTGGCAAGAAAATAGCGTCTACTGCTGTTGACATCTACCGCATCGTGAATAGCAAACTTGCGGAGTACTGGAACGTCACCGACAATGTTAATATTTTCAAACAAGTAGGGGCTATCGAAATAACAGAAAAAGGAAAGAAACTCTTTGCAGAAGGTGGATGAACTTTGCGCAATTTGCAGCTTCTTTGTGCGTTAAAGTCTAAAGACGTCCGCATATAGACTATAGTAACTATATTGTATAGACTAATAATGTTGGGTTTATCGTTGCCTAGCCGTTTGGCATCAATCCTTGTTCAATTCATATACTTAATGGATTTTCGTTAATAAATTGCCGACACTTTGAATGTTCCCAAGAAAGGGGGCAATTTAGCTTAACAGTATCACAGCAATCTGGCCTTAAGAGGCTTGAACAGCCATACTTCAGTTTCGGTTTGGAAGCTACAATTATGGTTTTCTGCGCTTGCTCTCACGGCTTTCTTAACAACCGGCGGGTCGGCTTGTTTCTTCCGTGATAAGACACAAAACGCTTATAGGCGATTGATGCGGGTTAAAGCCGTGGAAGTCACCGTTGTGGGCGGGTAGATCAGCCTGGTATGATCGCCACGTTGGCATCGTGGAGGTCCCGGGTTCGAATCCCGGCCCGTCCACCAACAGTTCTCTTTTAGCAAGAAACCTATTAGAAGACTAAGGAATGGATGAGAATCAAATATTGAAGCCCTCTTTTTTCAGAACCATGAGAGTGTGCCGTTCTTCTTTGATGTTTTGAGACACCACGAGTAGGCGTAGTAGCCCAAGGGCACGATGACCATGGCCATCACGATGAGGATGACCAGGTCGGGCAGGATGGATGTCAAGGTGGCTCCCGTGAGCACTTCTCGGATGGTCGTGAAGAAGTAGTATTGCGGCACGAAGTACGAGACCGCTTGCAGGGCTGGCGGCATGACCTGGGGTGGGAAAAGCACGTTGCCGAAGAGGTTTGTCGCGATCGTTATAACAGTTGTTACAGGGTCGCCCTGTTTAGTTAGGATGAGGATGCCTGCGCCGATCATGCTGAACCCTGTGAAGGTGGCGATGCCCAAAGCGACGACGAGGATGGTTCCGACGATGTTAACGCTGAGGACGACCCCGAAGGCGAGGATGCCGACGGCGAGGTAGATTACGATGACTAGGGTGCTCCATATGAAACCCCAGAGACTGCTGCCCACGATGAAAGTCACCAGCCCAGTCGGAGAGACCAAGACTTCTTCGAGTGACCAGGGGTTTATGGTTCTCTGCACCAACGTGAGGCTCTGCGACAAATATGTGTTAAACGCCAGCCCAATCAGAAGGTACGTCGTGAAGCTAATGTGGTAGCTTTCGAGGACGCTCTGCATCTGTGCGTTCGCACCGAGGAAGGCATACGAGAGGGCGCCGAAGAACGCGCTTAGAACGCTGAGAAGAATGTTGGTCTTGTAGGTCGAGAACGACAGGATGTCGCGTTTCATGAAGAAATATATTTTATCAAGTTCCTGCGTCAACGTCATTCCGAAATCCCCGAGCCAGTCAATTCGATGAACGCATCCTCCAGCGTTGGTTCTTCCTGTTTAAAGTTGAGAAGTTTGATTTTCTCCTTGAAGAAGAAGTCGAAAACGTCTGGAAGAACTTCGCCTTTCTCCAACAGCAGCCGCAGACGAGTCTGACCGAGCACAGAGTCCTGACTCTCAGCAGCAACGTTAACGATGCCGTTTATGCCTCTCAACATGTTAATTTGTCCGTCGGACATGTTCTTCACGACGACGTCCACAACCTCGCCCTTCTTCGTCATGACTTTGAGCGCGTCTGGAGTGTCTATCGCAATGAATCGCCCCTTGTGCATAACGGCTATTCGATCGCAAATCTGCGCCGCCTCCTCGATGTAATGTGTTGTGTACAGGACGGTTTTGCCAGACTTTTTGCTCAGACTATTCCGAATGAATTCTCTTATGTTCCGCGAGGAAATCACATCCAATCCCGTCGTTGGTTCATCCAGCAACAGAACGGGGGGATCGGCAAGGAGTGCTCTGGCCAAGGCGAGCTTGCGTTTCATGCCGCCCGAGTATTTCTGGAAGACTTCAAAGGCGTTGTCCGCCATGCCGACGAGGTCGAGGACCTCCATGATTCGCTCTTTTCTACCGCTTCGCGGCACATTGTTGATGGCAGCGTAGAATTCCAAGTTGGCGAATCCTGTGAGTCTCCAGAAAAACCCACGTTCGCCCACGCTGAAGATTGTGCCTATGGACCGTTTGACCTGCATCTGCTGCTTCACCACGTCGAAGCCGTTCACGACGGCGGTTCCTTCGTCGGGCGGCAGCAACGTGCACAGCACTTTCACGAGGGTCGTTTTACCTGCGCCGTTTCGCCCGAGCAATCCGAACAGTTCGCCTTTTCGGATTTCCAAGTTCACGTGGTCGACCGCTGTGACGATTCTGTTTTCCCGTTTGAAGAACGAGCGCTGCTCGGGGGTTTGGATTTTCGACCTATACGTTTTGGTTAAGTCGCGTATGAGGATGGCGGGTTCGGTTGGCGACGTCATTTTCTTTTCTCGCGTAACGTTTCTGGGTGTAGGTATACTTGCGTTGTCTTCCATAAAAGTTGCTGAGGTTGCCGCTGTTTCCTTCATTTCAGAACCAAAAGAAGAAGAAACTAGCAGCAAACACACTTCTTCTTCTACTACCAAGAACTAATGAACACTGCCTCTTGATAACTCCGCAACCGTATGTTGGTTAGGGAATCGTCTTCTTACGACAGGATTGATTCAATCGTAAGGTTCAGGACGATTTCTGCGATGTCGCTCGCATACTCTGCAGTTCTTCGGATGCTCTCGATTATCAGCCTCAAGTGAGGCGCTTCTTCAATGTCCATTTTCTGTGCGAAGACGACGGCTTCTTTTTCCAGGGCGACGACATCCTTTGTTTTTTCGACGATGCCGTCCGCTAGGGCATAGTCTTGCCTGAACAACGCCTCTATGGCGGTTTCAAACATGGAGACGGCGATGTTGCTCATCTCGGTGAGACACTCCATTGTCTCCTCGTCTAACTTTTTCTTCAGCTCCAACGCGTTGTAGGCTATGCTGGCGGCGTGGTCTGCTGTTCTCTCGACGGATTTTGTGACGAGGCGGTAGCCGAGGCAGTCGCGGGCGTTCTGCAGTCCGATTTCCTTTATGATGCGCGGGTTCTGTATGGCGGTTTTGAGCTGCCTGACGATGTAGAGGTTGAACCTGTCGACCTCGTTGTCCGTTGCCGCCACTTCTTTAGCCTCTTGGTGGTCGAGCGTCTTCAGCGCTGTTATGGCATCTCGGTGCATGCTGGCGGTGATTATGCTCATTCTCCTGAGCGCACTCTGAATTGAAAGCTCAGGGTAGCTAAGCAACACCTGCAACGTCAGCTCCTCTGGCGTGTCGATGACGATTTCGGTGCCGACAAGCATGTTGCGGCTGAAATTCTTCACGTCGTGCCGCTGTTTCGCTGACAGCTGTTTCTGGTTCTCGGCTCTAATGTGGATAAGGTTGTAGCCGACGAGGTAGGTCGACACCGTTTTCCTGATGACCGAGTCGGGGTTATCCTTGGGTGAGACCTTGATGGTTGCCTCGTCCAGTTTCTTCTGCGTCGCTGGCGCCTCGGATGGAACAATCGATAATAAGCCGCCTTCTTCCTCGCGTACTCGAATTGTGCTCCCCTTCTGGAGCTGGTTCTGGTCGACCCAACGTTTGGGCAGGGAGATTATGTACGTTGAGCCGCCCGTGAATTGAAGTTTTCGTGTTTCTTCGCTGAGTTTTGTGTCCTGCAACCTGAATTACCCTCTATATTAACTCCATGTCAGCTATAAATAAATACGTTATCTATATAGTTTACGACTTTCTATGTTGAAAACACTCGGAAAAAACGTTCGTGCTTTGCTGTGTCAAGGGTTTGGCAACGTGTAAAATATCAAGCTTGAGCAGGCGTGTCAGAACCTCATCGTGGGTTTCGGGATTTCCTGAGCGAGAGGACGTTTGTTAGGCACTATATAGGCTATATTGTTTATGGAGCATAACGATATTACTCTCGCATCCTCTTAGGTACTCCAAAAAGGATTTGGAAAAAATGAATAATACAATGAAAATCGGAGTAGTCATAGTAGCAATCGTTGTCATCATAGTCGCAGTTTTCGCCTACATGTCCCTTTCACAACCCGCACCCTTGGGAGCTGCCACGTTGAACGGTGCAGGCGCTACATTCCCGCAGCCATTTCTCAACGCAACCATCGTCACCTACACTACGCAAATCAGGACTAACTTGCAGATCAACTATCAGGGCGTCGGTAGCGGCTCTGGCATCAAATCACTTACAAACAAAACCGTCGACTTTGCCGCCTCAGATGCGCCTTTAACTGATTCTCAGAGATCAGCTGCACCGAACGCATTGCACATACCAGAAACGATCGGAGCAGTCACCTTGGCCTACAACCTGCCAAACATCCCCAGCGGTCTACACTTAAGTGGTTCAGTCATCGCACAGATATTCCTAGGAACCACCACAAACTGGAATGACCCCGCAATCACTGCACTCAATTCAGGCACAACACTGCCAGATCACGCGATAACCACAGTTCACAGGTCCGACAGTTCAGGAACAACCAACGTCTTCACAAGATACCTCAGCAACGTCAGCTCAACTTGGAACACCCAAGTCGGCTTCGGCACATCAGTGCAGTGGCCAGGAACAAACGCACTCGGAGCAAGCGGCAACGCCAACGTCGCCTCAACAGTCATACAAACCCCCTACGCAATCGGATACGTAGAACTAACCTATGCCCTCCAGAACAGCATGACGTCGCCTCAGTCCAGAATCCCTCGGGCAACTTCATCGCACCGTCGCTTGCGTCGACGACCACAGCCGTCCAGTCGGGCGCCTCAGTCGGTCTGCCGACAGGTGACCAATCGTGGTACAGTGTAAGCCTCCTGAACACCGCTGACCCGCAAGCCTACCCCATCGTCAGCTTCACCTACCTGCTCGTCTACAAGGAGCTCAACGCCGTCCCAGACATGGACCAGAACAAAGCAACACAACTCGTGCAATACCTCTGGTATGTTGTGCATAACGGCCAACAACTCGCACCAAGCCTATCGTACGCGCAGCTTCCGGCGAACGTGGTGACAATCGACGAGAACACGATCCGCTCCGTAACGTTCAACGGACAGACGCTACCAGTAAGCTAAAATACAGAAGCCGGACAAATAGCACCATATCCTAACCCCTTTTTTGTCTCAAACTTCCTGCTTCAAGGAAAGAGTTCAGCATGACTAGGATAACAGGCGACAACGTGTTCAAAGCGATTGCGGCAGTAATCGCAGCTTCGGCAGTCGTCATCCTCGTCGCCAACGCATATGTGCTCGCAACCGGGTCAACCCTCGTCTTCGGACGGTTTGGCACGGGCTTCTTGACTGGAACAAACTGGAATTCAGTTGAGGGTCGATACGATTATGGCGTGTTGCCATACATTCTCGGAACTCTCGTCACGTCAGGCATCGCTCTCCTCATCGGAGTCCCCTTGAGCATAGGCATCGCCATCTTCCTCGTAGAGATGTCTCCCAGAGGCGTGCGTGTCCCGCTCTCGTATCTGGTGGAGTTGTTAGCAGCGGTCCCCAGCGTCATCTACGGGTTGTGGGGGATTTTTGTCCTGCGCTTCTGGACTCAAAACTTTGTCGAGATTCCGCTGAACAAGTACTTGGGGTGGATTCCGATTTTCAGCGGCACACCCTTCGGCTTAGACCTTTTCACCGCCGGAATCATCCTTGCCATCATGATTATTCCCACAGTGGCTTCGGTTTCCCGAGAAGTCATAAGCGCCGTGCCAAACAGCATACGTGAAGGCGCCTACAGCATCGGAGCCACAAAATGGGAAGTTATCCGCCACTGGGTCCTCAGCTATGGGCGCTCGGGCATCTTCGGCGCCGTCATCCTCGGCTTGGGCAGAGCCGTGGGCGAGACAATGGCTGTCACGATGGTCATAGGAAACGCCATCGGACCAAACGCAATGCCCACATCGCTTTTCCGTCCGGGGCAGACGCTTCCATCGTTGATTGCGAACGGATTCATCGAATCCCCCAACCCGCTGGAAACTTCGGCTTACGTCGCCGCAGGGCTCGTCCTGCTTCTCATGAGCATCCTCATCAACGTCGCCGCCTATGTCATGGTTACGAAGGTTTTGAAGGTCAAGGGAGGCGCCGTGGAATAGTGGATTTCAACGGCTACGCCTTCCGCAAGTTCAAGAACAGGCTCTTCTTCGTGCTGTGCCTGCTCTGCGTCGTCGTGGCGGTGGTGCCGTTAATTAGCATACTTCTCAGAAGTCGTCGTAAGGGGTGCGCCACAGTTGAACCCAAGGTTTTTAACGGGCAATGTGTTGCAGGGCGGCATCGGACCCGCTATCCAGGGCACGCTCATAATAATCTTCTTGACAAGCCTCATCGGCATCCCGTTGGGGGTGCTCTCTGGCGTGTACTTGGCGGAGTTCGGAGAAAACAAGTACGCGTCGGCGGTGCGAACCGTCAACAACGTGCTCACCGAGTTTCCCAGCATCGTCGTTGGAATCACTGCTTACACCATTATCGTAATAGGTGTCATCGGGCACTACTCGCCGCTGGCCGGTGCCGTGGCGCTTTCCTTCATCATGATTCCCATCGTCGCCCGAACCACAGAGGAGTCGCTAAAACTCGTGCCCAACTCCGTCCGAGAAGCATCACTCGCGCTCGGAGCACACAAGTGGCGCACCACCGTAAGCGTGGTAATACGCACTGGCGCAAGCGGTTTAGTCACTGGCATCCTACTCGCAGTAGCAAGAATCGCGGGTGAGACCGCCCCCCTGCTATTCACAATCCTGGGCAACAGTTACTTCTTCCAGGGCTTCAACCAGCCCATGGATGCGCTTCCCATCAGGATTTTTCTCGATTCACGGCAACCCTCGCCAGCGGTGCAGGCTGAAGGCTGGGGAGCAGCATTGATATTGATACTTATAGTTCTAAGCCTTAATATCGGCGTCAGAATAGCTAGCAGCAGGCGACTTGGACGGTGAAAATACAGGAATGAGCAACCAAAACAACGACGAAACCTATGCCGAAGCCTTCCCGAGTGGAAACAAGATGCAGGCCATTGGCTTGAACGCTTGGTTCGAAGCGAAGCAAGCCTTAAAGGACATTAACCTATCCGTCAAAGCCAACCTCGTCACCGCCATCATCGGCCCCTCAGGCTGCGGAAAATCCACGCTGATTCGATGCCTCAACCGCATGCACGAACTCGTCCCCGGGTCACGTAGGTCGGGGCAAGTGCTCCTCGACAACAAAGACATCTATGCCCGAGAAATCGACCCCGTAATGGTTCGACGAAGGGTTGGCATGGTTTTCCAGAAGCCCAACCCATTTCCCACGATGTCTATCTACGACAACGTTGCTGCGGGGTTGAGGCTGACGGGTGCCAGGAAGGGAGCCAACTTGGACGATGTTGTGAAGCGCAGCCTTGAACAGGCGACGATGTGGGATGAGGTAAAGGATGACTTGAAGAAGCCGGGTACCAGCTTGTCGGGCGGTCAGCAGCAACGACTTTGCATTGCGCGAGCGATTGCGTTGCAGCCCGAGGTAATTTTGATGGATGAGCCCTGCTCCGCTTTGGACCCAATAGCGACGGCGAAGATTGAGGAACTCATGGTTTCGCTGAAGGAGGACTACACAGTCGTTGTGGTTACGCACAACATGCAGCAAGCGGCGAGGGTCTCAGACTACACCGCCTTCATGTATTTAGGACAGCTCATCGAATACGGAGACACGGATGACGTTTTCGAGAATCCCAAGAACGAATTGACAGAAAAATACATAACGGGGAAATTCGGATAGGTGAGACCTATGCACAGACTATTAGACGTGGGTTTGGAACAACTGACCGCGATGGTTTACCGCATGGGCGAAGTGGCGGAGAAAGTCATCAACTTGTCCGTCAGAGGCTACCTGAACCACCGCGACACGACTGAAGACGTCCGCGAGCTCTCCGAGATGTTGACCACGATGACCGTTGAGGTTGAGAACAAAGCCTTCGAGCTCATCGCAAAGTTTCAACCCGTTGCTTCCGACTTGCGTATAATCAACTCCTACATGAAAATAGCGTACGACTTCGAGCGCTACGGCAGGTACGCCTGGGACATATCCTTCACCCACAAGCGGCTTACGGGGTTTGACAAATGCGCCGACGATATGGCTCACATGAAGGAGCTCTCCGAGAAAGTCACGAGCATGGTCGGCAAGAGCGTCCATTCATTGCGCCACCACGACGCCGAGCTAGCTCGGAGTCTGGCAGCCACGGAGAAAGAGGTCGACGACCTGTACTACGCTTCGCTTGATGAACTCGGCAACTCCAAAGTGCTGAACAAGTGCGTAATGTGCAACCTCCTGGTGTCAAGGTTCCTCGAGAGAATCGCCGACCACACCACTTACGTGGGCGAATCCATCGTCTACATCGCTACTGGCGAAAAATGGAGTTTAAGGTGATCAGTTTATGGAAAAAAGAAACTATGAATGGTTCGAAAAACGACGCAAAACAAAAGGCTTAGACCTCGCACAGGAACAGATAACGAAAGCGCTCGACACCGTCACGTTGCTAAACAAAGCTATGAGCAGCTTCTCAGAGGGCAACCTTAAAGAAACCATGGTGCACGTGAAAAACCTCTACACCGCCGAAGAACAGGTGGATAAACTCCGAACGGAAGTCTTCACCGAACTCTCCAAGGGCGCGGCGCTTTTGGCGGACTACCGCGAAGACCTGCTCCATGTAGTGAAAAGACTCGACACACTCGCTGACCACACGAAAGACGCAGCCCGATGCCTCGAAATGCTCGGCGACGCCAAGATCCCCACAGAATTAAGCCAAAAGACAGTGTTCATGACGTCGAAGCTCGTGGAGACCGCACAGACCCTGCGTTTGAGCATCGCGAAGGTCTCCTCCAACCCCGCTGAAGCCATCGTGCAGGCGAATAAGGTCCAAGACATCGAGCACGAGTTGGATGAGGAGTACCTGAAGGCGAAGAGCCTGTTCGTGAAACACGGAGCGGAAATCAACTGCGGAGCCATGGTGATCTTCGACGACCTCATCGAGTTCATCGAGCAGGCAGCGGACATGTGCGCAGACACAGCAGACTACATCATCGTCCTCACAACCGAAGAATAAACAACGCTAAGTCACGAATACAGTTGAAGCCTCAGCTTGGCCTATTTCAATAGGGAAATTGCCCCCAATCATGCCACCAAAGACATACTGAATGGGTCAAGTTACCGTGAGGAAAAAGGCTGCTAGGAGAAGTCCCCGAGCTTCGACTGCCCCCCCATCGCATTCTTCAGCTGCCTCTGATCCGCTGTCAACAACCCGAGTTTCTCAAGCAGTTGCAGGCAGTTCTCTGGGGCGTAGCCATGGAAGTGGTTATTGAAGTACCCGTAAACCTTCTTGACCTTCGAAGCCGACTCCCTGACCTTCGGAACCCACTCATCCAGCTCGTCCTTGCTGTAGCGGTAGTCAAACCAAGGCTTTTCTCCTCTGCCGTGCCATCGGAAATACGTGAAGTCAGAAGTCAAGTGAACCTCGGGAGGCAGAAGCGGTTCATCAACATTCACGTAAGCCGCACCGTGCTTCTCGAGAAGCTTCCACGCTTCGGGGTTCATCCAAGAAATATGCCGAAATTCCACTGCATACTTGAAAACCGGGTCAACCAGTTTTAAGAAAGCGTCCAATGTTTCAGGGTCAAACGAAAATTTTGGCGGAAGCTGAACAAGCACACACGCTAGTTTTCCACCCAATTGGAGAGGGCGCATGACATCAAAGAATCCCTGCAAATCCGATCCAACGTCAGCTTTCAGCCCGAGTCTTTTCTCATGCGTTATGAGTTTCGGCATTTTGGCGGAGAAAACGAAATTTGACGGCGAATAGCGAAGCCAACCCATCACCATTCCCTTAGAGGGGACACGGTAGAAACTCGAGTCTATCTCCGCCGTTTCGAAGACTCGTGAGTATTCTCGTAGTTTCCGTTTTTCGCCTTTCTTGTAGAAAATGCCTTCCCACTCCGTGTAGCTCCAACCAGAAGTCCCGAGTAAAATGTTGTCGTTGCTCACGTTGCCGCCTCCAAGGCTTCTACCACTTCAAGCAGGCTATTGTAGGTTTTGTCCGGAACCTTCGCCAGCAACTCAGAGAGATGGATTCTTTTATCTTTGGTCAAGTCGATTACTTTCCAGCCCTGTTTTTCAATCAACGCTTCTTTTGACGTTGGAAAGCGCGAATCTTCTGCGAGGACCGCCTTCGCCGAATCAACCCCGGTGAACGATGTGACGGGCAGGAACGCTCCTGTTCGTTTGTACTCCTTAAACCGAGCAGCATCCGTGTTCATCCGCAAACCATGATAAGCCATCACGACCGTTTTCGCCCTCGTCCCGATGGCTCTTTCATCGATCTCCCTGAGCTCATCGTCCGTAAACTCGTAAAGGTTATGAACGCCTTTACCGAACAACCGCGAATAGACAACTTCAGAAACGGAAAACGGTTCCTCACGTGAAAGGTCAACAGAGCGCACGATGCTTAAAGTCCGACATCAAATCTGCCAGCGCGGGCGTTGTCAACCCTCTGGGTTCCCAGACCAATGTTAACCCTCTCAGATTGGCGGATGACAAGAAATCTCGTGCCGCATCCATGTTTAATTGGTCAAGAGTATAGCTGGGTGGCGTCTCCAAAACCAAGAAAGGTGAAGCCAAAATGCCGCAGTAGGTTGTCATCTTCGCCAAGACTTCGTAGGCTTCGTCAACTGGTTTCAACCGGATTCTATGCGTCAAATCTTGATGGCAGCGGACAGCGAACGTGAAGCCTCGAGGGACGGTTCGTCGCCACTTCTCGACCTTTCGAGGGTCGGGGTACTCATAGAAGGTGTAGTTTACTTCGACGAAGTTGAACAACTTAGAATAGGCTTCGAGCGGAGCTTTGCCGGGGGCGTTGAAGTAAGCCCAGCCGCCTGTTCCGACAAGATAATTGGGCATTTTGCACCAATCTCTCCAAGAAATTATTGCACGGTTTGACTCATTAACCTAATGACCCATGCAAGTCTGGTGATCAAGTCCGCAAATGGAACCCCCTGCAGCCGCCAAGAATTCTCCAACAAAACTCAACTGAGATGACTAACGGGGACTTTCTATAGTAGAGTACCTTAAGAACGTGACACTTCACAGGAGATTTATATTTGTATTTGTTTCCATATATGGTGAAAAGCCTGCAAAGAATGGGTTTGCTGAGAAAAATCGATTTTTGGTTGTCATTGCTGATTGTTCTCATAACAATCGTTTTGGCAATTGGGAGAGTTCTGGGCTGGTACAGTTTAGGCTTCTTCATCGGTCCATTTCGAGCTAGCCACTGGCTCAGCATCATAGGCTCAACCTACATCGCCATCGCTACACCTGCATTCTCAATCCTGAAAAATCGTCTTCAAGCAAAATATGAAACATTCGTAAGATTTCATGTAATCGGCAACCTATCCGCCGTTCTCTTGGTGACTATTCACTTTGTAAGCCAAGTAACAAGGTCAGCTGCTCCGCGGTTGGAAACTGGATTGGCGTTGTACGTTGTCATGATCTTGCTTGTTGTGTCGGGGTTTCTGTACAGATTTCGGGTTATCCCACGTTTCAACGTTGGCACAAATAGGCTTTTGCATGTGGGGGTAGCGCTGTCTTTCTATATACTTATAGGAATACACGTCTTGCACGGTATGGGCATTCTCTAAACAAAGCTCTTTTGTACTGACAGAAACCAACTGGTTTGAAACACAGTCACGTTGCTGTTTTTTTCAATTCAAGTTGTCTCGAAACCATGCGTCTTCTCCTCGCAAGCCTGCCCAATAAGTAGATGGACACAACTACGATTGTAAATAGACCCATGAGACCCCAAAACTCTGGAGTTGCGACAGCTTCTGGAAAAGAACTAAGGGCGGTTCCTATCTGCTCTAAGGGTGACTGAGGAGGGAGGTTTTCATCGGAAATAGGCAGATACTCATACAAGATGTCGGAAGGGAGAGTAACGGAGTAAATCGGCGACCCCTGATTAGTCTGGTTGAACTCCAGTGAAGAAGCCATCCACCGAAAGACTGTGCCGACGCCGTACAGGTCGAGGGTTGAAATGGCCCTCACAGGGCTACTGAGAGTATACGCATAGTACATCAAATCGCCGGTGTAGTTTGAGTGCCCCAATCCCAGCATGTGTCCCAGTTCGTGAAGAACAACGTTTTGCGAGTCTGCCTCGCTCAGAACATTGCCGATAGCAGTCATGGGCTGAGATCGTGATTGAGTTGTTGGTTATTACGCCTGTCAAATCGTATGTTGTTTTGCTCAACCCTGCTTCGCATGTGACGTTTGACTCGAACGCATCTGTCCAAGAGACGTAAGAATCGAATTCCGAGTTTGTTGAAGAGTTTGAAACTTGCGGTGCCATTCTGAGCTGCGAAAGATAGGCGAAATCAGTATGATTTGCGGCGAAATATGCGATTGCATCGTTCCATTCGCTTATGGCATGGAGTGTTGCATTAAGGTAAGATGGGTTCCACCATGATTCATTTGATGGTGGAGTTACAAGAATGCTAATGACGGAAGTGTCCCATGTTGGTCCTACAAGCGGAAGCACATATTCAGTTTTCGTCTGGGTGTCTGCTATAGCGATTGGAGTTAAAGAAAGGCTGAGAATTAATAGCATAGCTAGAATCGATTTTTTCATCATGTTCCTTCCTTGGAATAAGCTGGGACCTGATATAGGGGTGACCCCTTACACTTTAACTCTGTTTTTATGTAATACTTTCTTTTCGGGTCACGAATCCAATTAACTTTGTTTAACTGAAAGGCGCAAGAATACACAACTGCGAAACTACTTCATTATTGAGAATTTTATTTGTTTCACTGGCTTGTTGGCTTTTAATCCATCTATAAGACTTTTCAGCCGTGAAGATGAACCCTTCACAACCATAACTTCCAGACAGTTTTCACCAGTTAAATGCGAATGGAGATACGCAGTTATCATATCCCCAAATTCATGCTGCACCTGGAATAATTCTTCATTTTTCTCTGCCTTCTCATAAAGAACAGTTATGGTGGCAATCACGTTCCCTTCGATGTTATCAAGCTCGTTGTACTCTGAAATATAATTTCGTAAAGCTTGTCTGACTACTTCCGACCTTGTCGCGGAATGTTCTTTGCCCAAGACTTCATCCAATTCCCTGAGCAGATCCTCAGAAAGCGACAGACTAATTATTCCCATCTCAGTTTTGCTCCTCAACTTTAATATTCTAAAAGACGTTTCTCTAATAAATTGTCTGATGTTCTTTCATTTAGGTCCGTCCACCCTTAACGATTGGTCACCATTGGGCTCAAAAGTTCTCGATGTATAATCTTTTTTCTTGGCGCTTAGGGATGCAGCGTAAGGTTCTTAACACAGAGAGGCTGGGTTATTAAAAAAATCACAAAATTTATTAATTTCTATGCGTCTAGCCCATTGGGAAAAAGACAGGCAGTTGGAATCAATTTATGAAAAGGAGCGTATTTTTTGTCATAATTGTTCTCATAGCAGTAATCATTGTTGGAGCTTTCGCAGGTTTGTACTTGACAAACAAGCCCTCTGAAGCATCATCAGGGTTAAAAGTGCTTGCAACATTTTATCCATTGTACGATTTTGCTCAAAACGTAGGCGGCAACAAGATTAACGCTTCCATACTGGTACCGGAGACCGTGGACGTGCATGATTTTGAACCCACCCCCTCAGACATACAGAATATCGCAACCGCAGACGTGTTAATCTACAATGGGGCTGATTTAGAAAAGACTTGGCTTTCAAGCGCAGTTAGTGCTTCTGGCAACACAAAACTGATATTAGTGGACACAAGCCAAAACATCACGCTTCTTCCAGTCGCACAACAATTTCAAAGCGGCAATCGCACCGTTGACCCTCACATTTGGCTCGACCCTATCCTTGCGAAGCAGCAGGTTAACAATATTCTTCAAGGCTTAATCAAAGCTGACCCCGCCGACAGCCAATATTTTACTCAAAACGCGCAAGTATATGAGGCTAAACTTGACACTCTCAATTCCCAAATTGTTGCAATAACAACGAGTCCGAACGTCAAAACAAGGTACTTTGTAACCTTCCACGAAGCATTCGCATACTTCGCTAAGGAATATAACCTAACCCAGATTCCAATTTCTGGACCGTTCCAAGAGGAACCCACCCCAACCGATATCCAAAACGTCATCACCGCCATCCACCAGTACCATCTCCTTTACGTCGGATACGAATCGCTTGAAAACCCAGCAATCCCGCAGTCAATCGCAAGCCAAACCAACGCCACACTGATACACATGGATCCAATAGAAGGTTTAACAGTTCAGGAGAAAGCCGCTGGCAAAGATTACATTAGCTTAATGCAAGAAACCGTGTCAAATATACAATTGGCGTTGGATAACGTTGGCAGCTAAACCTATTGTTGAAATTCGAGATATAAGCGTCAGGTATCCTAACGGAGTTCTGGCTCTTGAAGGCATAACTTTAGACGTAAACGACAAAGACCTGATAGCACTCATAGGACCAAATGGAGCTGGAAAGTCCACGCTCCTGAAAGTCATCCTTGGACTGATAAAGCCGACGACTGGCATAGTGCGGTTGTTTGGCAGTGAAGATTTGACAAAGGACCTTAAATACGTAGGCTATGTCCCCCAGAGCGCACAAGCACGAGATTCAAACCTGCCTTTCAGCGTCTTCGAAACAGTTATGATGGGCAGAACTCCACAAGCTGGACTTTTTCACGGCGTAGGCAAAAAAGATAGACAAAAAGTTGAAGAAATGCTGAAGCTTTTTGGCATATTTGAGCTTAAAGACCGGAAAATTGGGCAGCTTTCAGGCGGGCAGTCGCAACGAGTATTTCTGGCCAAAGCCATGGTTGCTGATCCGAAATTGCTTTTGTTAGACGAGCCCACAAGCGGAGTGGATACAACTTCAAAAACCGAGTTCTACAGCACACTGGACCGTTTAAACAAAGAGACAGGAATAACTGTCATACTCTCCTCTCACGACATAGGTGTAATAACGAAGATTGCAAACAGGGTTCTCTGCATAAACAGGGCTCAGTTTTTCTGCGGCGAAAACGCCGATTTCAACGCAAGTACCGAAATTCACAAAGTCTATGATCACCCAGTGGAGATTATTGACCATGCTGACCATCCTTGACATATTATCTCTGCTTCAAGCAGGCTTTGTTCAGCGCGCTTTCATCATTAGCATAATAATCGCAGTCCTCAGCTCTGTTCTTAGCATATTCATTGTTTTGAAGAAAATTTCGCTTATCGGAGACGGCTTAGCCCACACGGCTTTCGGAGGAATAGCCCTAGGTTACTATCTAAACTTCATACCATTGTGGGTCGCAGGAGTAACTGTGGTTTTGGGTTCATTAGGAATCCAGAAAGCTATCCGCTCTACAAGAATCTCAAGTGACGCGGCGGTAGCCGTTTTTCTCCAACTTGGTCTTGCAGGAGGCATCGTTTTGATAAGCGTTGCCCGAGGATTCGGCGTCAGCCTTGAAAGTCTGCTCTTCGGGAGCGTTCTTCTCGTAGACTTTGATCAAATCACGATTGCATTGGTGGTAGCCGCCGTAACTTTGAGCATACTGTTTGTGTTCTTTAAAGAGATTGTGTATGTGACGTTTGATGAGACACAGGCTCGTGCTGCGGGAATCAGAACGTGGTTCTTTGACTACCTCATAAGCGTTCTTTCGGGGATTGTCGTCATCGTAGCTATACCCATAGTGGGAATCCTGCTCATCTCCTCACTTCTGGTTTTGCCAGCCTTAACGTCTACTCAGATCGCAAAGTCGTTCAGGCAAACCGTCATTCTGTCGCCGATCATAGGGCTCCTAACTGTCACGGTTGGACTCCTGCTGGCTTTGATAATAAACTCGGCCCCGGGTGGAACAATAGTTCTTACAGGAATAGCTATCCTTGCGGTCGCTTTTGCAGCTAAGAGAATCCGGGGAACGTTCAGCAGACAAAAGAGCCAACCTTGACCCGTACGTCGCAATTTAACTAGAAAACAGGCCCTTGAAAATCTCTTCATTTAAAGAACTTGGTTGAACAACACATGTGCGAAGTAGCAAATAGGCAATTCAATGAAGGGAAGCACTTTACGACCGAAATTTCCATCTGTGAACATGCCACCATCCGTGAAACTTATTTATTGATTCCACACTAAGTTGTTGGTAGCCCCGAGAACTTTTAATTTTAGAACGCAACACCATGCAATATAAGGATTAGAACCGTTTACTTTTACCAAGAGGGTAATGATGCTGCGAAATTCGTCGATTCTTACAATCTGAACGCGAACACACTTATCTCCAGCCACAGAATTAACGAAGCAATAGCTACCTCAGCGATCGACAAGACCGAACCCACTTTCAAGTATTCCCTGGAGCTGATGCTCACGCCCTTCCGCCGCATGGTCTCCATCCACATCAGAATCGCCAGCGAACCTAACGGAAAGAAATGTGGACCGAGGTTGTTGCCGATGACGTTGCTGAAAACCAACCCCGTAAACGCCGAGCCACTCACTGCTGCCTGTTTGATGCTGAGCAGCCCGAGAATCGTCATGGGCCAGTTGTTCATGAAACTCGCCCCAATCGTTACGACAATGCTCGGAGCAAACACGCCCAGAAAAGATGGCAACATGCGGGTTGTCAAAAGAGCCGAAGCCAGCAGGTTAGTCACTCCAGCCGTGTTTATTCCCGAACCACGAGGAATATGCTGAGCATGAACAGTACGATATCCCAGTTTATGTGCCTCGCCAACCCCACCAGCCCCTTCTTTTCGCTACTCGCAGAGCCGTTCCGCTTCAAACCAACCCAGTAAACCCCCACGAGGAACACGGCGCCAACAACAATAACGAAAGAAACAGGCACCCCGCTCAACGAAGTCAACAGTAACCCACATCAATCGCCATTAACGTCACAAGACTCACCCTGAGCAAAGCAGGCGAAATCTCAGGTCTCTCCAACGTCAACGAGTTCGCAGCCGCAACATCGTAGCTCCTGGGGATTCGCTTTCGGAAAAAAAGGTAAACCAGTAACATGCTGCTAACGACGGTAGCCACAGCAACGGGACCCATGAACTCCAGATGGGTGAGGAAGCTGTACTTGAAGAAATCCGCACTCACGATGTTAATGGGGTTGCTCGTGAAAAGCGGCATCGCAGCTGTATCCGCTATGAGCCCTGCGCTGAAAAGATATGCCAGCCAGCTCTTCCCGCCTATGCCGAGGTACGTCACGATTTCCAGCACAATAGGCGTCAAAATCAACACCGCACTGTCATTGGCGAAGAGAATGCTAACAGCAGCTGTAAGCAAAGAAACATAGAAGTAAAGCCGCAGGCCGCTTCCACGCGCCAAACGCACCACGCGCAACGCAGCCCAGCGGAAGAAGCCCATCGCATCCAGTGTCACCGACAACGCCACGATGCCCAGAAACGCCAAAGCTGCATCCCAGATGTCGAGGAACGACTGCACCGCTTGACCCAATGAAACCGTTCCCAGAATGAGCGAGAGCAAGGCACCGATGCCCGCAGCATAACCCAGCCGCAAGCCGAACGGACGCTTAATCATCAAGAAAAGCGTGACTGCAAAGATTATCAGCGCTGCGACTTCAACGTACTCCAACATTGGGGGCTCCTTATTTTCATTTGCAGACGAAGGTTAACCGATAAAAAGTCGGCTACGGAAAAGATGAATAACAGTGCTAAAACTTACAAAATAGAGAGAGTGCGGGATAGAAGACGAGAGCTTGCCACTCTAAGGCTTCGTTTTCTGTTTGCCTGGTCGCAGCGAGCGGACGGTTGCGCCTGCTCTCCACATTTCGCTGTTGCCCATGGCTTTCAGTTCGTCCGCGAGTTTCTGCCTGTAATCCGCTTCCTTGCTGCGCTCCAAGACGATGCGGGTTTCTTCTCCCGCCGCTACGAGTTCATATAGCGAATCGAAGAGCGGTTTGGCGCCATCTCTGAAGCGTTTCCGCCAGCGCAACGCGCCGATTCGCGCGGTTTCACTGCAGTTGCAGTACATCCAATCCATGCCGTTCTCATCTACAAGCCTGATGAGGCTCTGCGTGAGTTCCTCAACGGTCTCGTTGAAGGCTTCACTGGGGCTGTGACCATGCTCACGTAGCGTGTTATATTGCGCTTCCATGATGCCCGCCAATGCGCCCATAAGGACACCTCGTTCGCCCGTAAGGTCACTGTAAACTTCCTTCTCGAACGTGGTCGGGAACAAGTAGCCGCTACCGATGGCTATGCCCATAGCTTTCACGCGCTGCTCTGCTTTCCCCGTGGCGTCTTGATGGACTGCGAAGCTGCAGTTGATGCCGCTGCCGTCAACGAAGTTACGGCGCACGCTAGTCCCTGAACCTTTCGGTGCGACTAAGATGACGTCGATGTCTTTTGGTGGGATAACGCCCGTTTGCTCTTTGTAGACTATACTGAACCCGTGACTGAAGTACAAAGCATCGCCAGCCTTCAGAGTCTTTTTGATTGCCGGCCAGACTGCTTTTTGCCCAGCATCTGTTAGGAGGAACATTTTGATGGTTCCGCGTTTGGCCGCTTCTTCCATTGGAAACAGATTTTCGCCAGGTTTCCACCCGTCGGCGACCGCTTTATCCCATTCTTTCTTGAAGATGCCGGTGCTTTCTTGTCCTATGATAACTTTTATTCCGTTGTCCCGCATGTTCAACGATTGGGCTTGCCCTTGAATGCCGTATCCGAGCGAGACAATGATCTCATCTTTCAGAACTTTCCGAGCTTGTTCAACAGAGAACTCTTTTCGGGTGACGACGTCTTCTTCGACGCCACCAAAGTCTAATTTCGCCATGACTAATTCCTCGAACTCACCTATTGTGAACCGCTCGGGTAATTAAGAATTTTGTGTGGAAACACCCAGATAATTATTTCAACTTACACCCGATATTCTGCACGATTGGTCGGGACTAAAATTTAATCCAACCAACCAATTGGAATTAGTTCCACTTTTTCAGCGGATGAAATGCTGAAAGTTGCAAATGGGTATGGATAGGTTTAAAGCAGAGTAAACTTACATCGGAGTGTGCAAAAAACGCTTTTGCACATAAGTCGTAAACAGGAGTTGAAAAATATAATGGGATATAACAAAGAGATGCACAAGGCAACCTGCGCTGACTGCGGAAAGGAATGTGAAGTTCCGTTCAAGCCAGACCAGAGCAGGCCAGTGTACTGCCGAGAGTGCTACGCAAAACGAAGACCACCACGAAGATACTAAGCTAACAAGCTAACATCTTACTTCGTTTTCAAAATATCTTTTTTTCCTTTTTTGCACTAAAATTTAGTACACACACACTGGAATTTTTGGGATTATTCGAAACTTATTAAAGCACTGTTAGGCATACCTTACTTTTGGGAACATAAATGCCGAAAAAAGAAAAACCGTTAACTAAGAAAGAGAGAGACGCGAAGAGAAAGAAACAAAAGGAAAAGCCAAGCAAAACACAGACTTCTTAAACCCCAAGAACGAACATTACTAATCTCTTTTTCTCTTTTTGACCATAACGTTTTAGGTCTCTTATTGAAACGAAATGAAGCCGAGTCAGTTTTGGATATTTTTGTTTTCCCCATTAATGCAACGGAAATGTGTTTAAGCTTGCATGCTTATCGTTTTTTGTAGCTGATGTTTATGCCGAGTGTAGCGAGACGTAAACAAAAAAATACTCAAATCGCACTACAGAAAAAAATGGAACGAGAAAAGGAAGCAAAAAAGAAACAGGCGAGACAGCAACTTCCCCCCAAGGGCAAGAAACGTTAGAGCCACTAAAACGGTATTGCACGTAATCATCACGCCGCATGTCTCGTCTCCGCGTTTCAGGCAGAAGACTTTCCTGCCTAGCGCCTGAATTGTGGCTGCGGTAAACCCGACAAAATACTATGTGATTTCGACCAAACAAGCAACTGCCGACACATCACATTCGACCTCGAACTCCCAGAAGCAAAGAAGATTCTGAACCAAAAAGGCTGGACAGCCAAGACGTAAAACCGCGAGCACGCGATTTAGCAATCCGAATCCTCGTTTTTCAGTGCTAAGAGCCGAACCTTCAAGGCCTCTCCCGCAAAGACGATGCCAACGGGTCTCATTAACTATTTGACCAAACAAATATTTCGATTCCGCGAATATGCCTATTCTTTGAGCATGTCGGCAAACAGAGCAGTGATTATTATATATTGCGATACGATATGTTCCGAGGCTAAGCACACGCACAACAAAAACGAACCCATATCTTTATGGCTGTTGGAGCAAGACCGCCAAAAAAACCGAGCACGCTTACTCCGAGAAACTGAACGCAACCTGGTAGCGCAGTCGCCAAATACTCAAGACCGCTTAAGCTTCTTTTATGACGGATTCCGCCAAGACGAAGAAAAGCTACCAATACCAATTGAAACCTCAGAATACGAGCAACTGATGAAAAAGAAGGCTGCCCTGGAAGAACAATCGCGATTCCTAAGATGAAAAGCAAAAACAGCTAGACCTGCATGCGAAGATGCTCTGCCGAAAAATAATCCAAGAAATAAAGAAAAGGAACGCCGAAAAACAACAAACAGTAAGCCACCTCAAAGAAAGAATCGAAAAAATCGAGGCCCAACTGGGGCTGACAAGTTCAATGCTAGAGACGAAGGAAAACAACAACAAGAAGCAACAAGAAATTGGCCAACTGCGAGGAGTGATCTGCGCATTGGAAACTCAGTTTTGGGAACTTGGCTTTTCCCCAATTTCTGAGGAAGGCGAGGCTGGCAAAGTCGAAAACAACCCAGACACCACACAATCAGAAGCTTCTAAAAAAGAGAACCCAGAATCTGACCGGAACTTGCACGCATTAGAGATTGTTGGACAAAGCAATTAGGACGTTGGAAAATGCGACTATTCGGGATCAAGAGAAATAGAGCGATCAAAAACTGGCGTTCGAGAGCTATGGTGATTAACGTTAACAGAACCAAAATTACGTTCATCAGAGATGAAGAATTACACCCAGACAACTTTTTCGGGAAAGTGGGGAACGAGGATGAAATTATCGCCACTCCTGTTGCAATACTATTTGACCCGAAAGACGCGCAAGAATTATCTGTGAACCGGCCCTCTTGCTCTCAAGAGGTCGATGAAGAAGTTGAAGCCACACCACTCGAAGTGTACCCACTGTAAATCTTGTCTTTATTTCTCTTCATTTGAGCTTCCTGAATTGTGCTTTGAATTTCCGAGTGCGCTTAATAATGCCATTCTTCACAACCAAGTATCGCTAAGTCCATTTTGAAAGCTTTTCCCCATGTTAAAGCCGAATGCTCAAAAAACATGTTACGAAAGCAGGGTTTTCATGGAATGCATTCTGAAGTGCTATGAGTGCCGGAAAACCTCAACCAGCTAAGAAGGCGAGATCGTTTTAACGCGACGGAAAGAAGTAGTGGGTTTGCCTTCACTGCGATTTTGAAACGCCTATCGTGGACCGAGAGCTTCGTTAGGGAAAAGAAATCGTGTGGTGTTTCATGCTTTCAGTTTTTCTGCTAAGCCAGACTTCGTTTTTGTCTGCTGGCGCTTCTCTTTGTAGCCCATCTGCAATATTTTCTTGTATCGTTCGCGTGTTTGGCTATCGATTGAACTTTCTTCAAAAAGTTTGTCCAAAGCGGACATATTACTCTTAAATCGCATTCGCTCATCCAGTCTGTGCTTTTCGTAGGAACGTCTTCTTCTTTCTAATCTTCGCCGTGCTGCAGTTTCTTTTGTTGCCTGTCTCTTCTGGCTTATTTCATTTCGGCATAGGATGATTGCGCTGAATGTACAGATTGCAACGACGGAAGCGACGAACACCAAATCCCAAGTGAGCACACAGTCAGCTCCAGCTATTCTTTGTTGTTGCAACGTTCAGAGCATGAAGATTTTCGCTTAATAGCGATGTTCCAAGTATAGTAATATGTCACATACAAGAGGGAGCTTACGAATATTCGAAAGAAAAATGGATGAAAATTTGCAGACTTGGTGCGAGAGGTAACGTTAGCTTTGGCTTTGGCGCTGTGTCGAAATATAGTGTGCGCTTTGTTTTGGAATCGTCTAAAACTTCCAGATTTTGTTCTTTAAACTTGTACAATGTTCGCTCGGGCACAGGCATAGCATTTTCCATCGTGAATCGACACGACGTCGCCGCACGCTGGGCACTTGAACTTGGCTTCTTGCTTCTTGAGGAATGCTTCTACTCCGTTCCCTTCGATTTCACGCAGGTTGCCAACTATGCTGACGCCGTAACGCGCCTTGTAACGCCTGTCCACGCGGTCAACTCCTTCGCAGGGCAAGTCCTTACACTCATAGCAGAAACGAACCTCTTTTCTCGACAGTTTCAGGCAACCGCGTTTGATGAAGCAGTTCTTTCCCCTCGGAATGCAGCCTGAACAGTGGGTCACGCTGCCGCGCTTCTTGGCCACGCCCCTGCTGTAAGCCAAGTAGGCTCGACAGACGGCACAGTTCATGCCGCAAGGCGCAACCAACTCAGGCGTGAACTTGGGGAGTTGCATGCTCGTCTCTATGGGTGGTGCGGGAGTTTAACTCTTGCGCACACTCGAGATGCCCGAAAAAAGAAATCGACCTCGACAAATGACCAACAAAAGCAGTAATCAATTTCAGACTGAAGGCTTATGAAACATTCAACAGGCAAAACCATGGCGTAACATGCGAAGTCTTGATTTGTTGGAAACAATGGAAAACAAAAGAGAAAAAAAGCAGGAGAACTGTTTACAGCTCGTAGGGTGGTTGACTGTTCTCTCAGCCTTTGTTATGGTTCCACTCCCCGCGTATTATCAGTATCTGATCTGCCCTAAATGTGGGTCTCAGGTCGCCACCGACTCTAACTACTGCAACCATTGTGGAGCCCTTCTTCGCCCCCAATTACTGCTTAAAATATGTCCGCGCTGCTGGAGCAGAATACCTGAAACGGCACGTTTTTGCTCCGAATGCGGACAAAAGCAATCGGAATAAAATAAGAAGCTGGTTGAACAATTTTTCTGAATTCCGCGCAATTCTGCACAATGCTTGTATGCAGATTGGCACCAGTTGCACAATGGCTTTGTAACGCAGTATGTTGTTTCAGCACCAAAATTGCAATAGCACTCATGCAAAGCAGCGCCAAACAGCATCATTGCAGAACAATAGCAAAAACCATTGTGCAAACACAAAAATTGACTCTCGGAAGCCATGCTTCCAACCGTTCCCCACAATTGCAATGCATGCTCTGCTCAAGCTGCTCAATTGCCATGAAGCCCAGTTCAACCAAAGCAGCCCGAAAATCAATTCGTTGCTCAAAAACTGATCAAATTTTGTCAATAGTGCTCAATGTTTGGCAAGCCCAGTTCCAAAAAAGCAACTGCAGAAACAGCCAGAAACAAAAACAGTTGACATTGAGTCTCAATGGCAAAAACCACTGAGCAAACCCAAAAATTTGGCCACACAAACCAGCATTAAAAAACTTCGACCCGCAAACCAACGAAACGCGACAACAATCACAAAACAACCAAGGACACCAAGCATCATAACGAAACCCCATAAACCACAGAAACAACCCCTATGTCATCGAAAGGCGCTTTAACAGTTTCAGCACTAAGTTGCCACAGAAAAAAAATGTAACCCAACAACAGGCCTCCACCCAACCATTTTGACACCTCGAAACAGTCAACCATCAAAAACAAGGATCAAATATTGTCATTTTGCTTCAAAGCAGGCTAAAAGCTTTTATACACGAACCGAAGTTGGTAAGGTGTCACATTAACACTCATGATCACTAACAAAAGCTCCTGAAGCTTGCGAAAAGCGCATGAAGAATTTTGTGGCAGGAGAATAAGAACACAATGGAAATACAGTCGTTTAAGGACTTACCGCTAAGGCTGGAAGTCCAAAAAGGAATAGAAGAACTAGGTTTTGAAGAACTCTTCCCCATCCAAGCGCAGGCCATCGGGCCACTGCTCGAAGGCAGAGACGTCATCGGACAAGCGCAGACCGGAACGGGAAAGACCGCAGCCTTCGGAGTACCGATGGTTGAAAAACTAAACCCCGAGATAAGAAAAGTCCAAGGCTTAGTCCTCGCACCAACCCGAGAACTCGCCGTGCAAGTCGCACAAAACATGAACCTATTCAGCAAATACGCCAAACTCAGAGTCCTCGCAGTCTACGGCGGCGAACCCATAACCAAACAAATCCGCGAACTCCAAAACGGAGTCCACATCGTAGTCGGCACCCCCGGACGAGTCATCGACCTCCTCGAAAGAGGCGTACTCAACCTCGCCAACGTGAGAATCGTGGTTCTCGACGAAGCCGACCGCATGCTCGACATGGGCTTCATCGAAGACATCGAATACATCCTCAGGAAAACACCATCGAACAGGCAGACAAGCCTCTTTTCGGCAACCATAGATCAGACAGTCATGAACGTATGCAACCGCTACATGCGAAACCCAACGAAAATCCTCGTGAGCAAAGACGAAATCGCCCTAACCCAGATGAAACAGTTCTACACCGTCGTCAACCAAGCCTCCAAATTCGAAGCCCTCACCAGAATCCTAACCGAAGAACACGTCGAGAAAGCAATAATCTTCTGCAGAACCCGCGGAGACACCAACAGACTCGCAGACAAACTTTACCGAAAAGGCTACCGCGTACAGGCACTGCACGCCGGCTTCACACAGCCCCAACGTGACCGAGCAATCATCGACTTCAAAGCAGGCAGAATAACCCTGCTCGTCGCCACCGACGTTGCAGCGCGAGGCCTAGACATCCAAGGCATCACCCACATAATCAACTACGACGTGCCCATGGAACCACAGATATACTTCCACCGCATCGGCAGAACTGCACGCATGGGCGGCGAAGGAACCGCCTTCACTCTCGTCAGTTACGCCGAACTCTCAGACTTCAACAACATCAAAGCCATGACAAAGACCGCCATAGACGAAGTCAACTCGAAGACATGCGACGAGGATTCACCCATTCAAAGCTTCTTCTAATCCGCTCCCAAAACAATCTCTTTTTTCCAATATTTCTCACCATTAACAATAAATAGGAAGAAAACAGATTCATCCATGAGGACAACCTGAAATAATGTACCGAGACCCCGTGTGCGGAGCAGTTCTGGACGACAACACAGCCAAGTTTAAAATAACTTATGAGGGTGAAACGTACCATTTCTGCAGTTTGGTCTGCAAGAAACGGTTCAAGCGTCACCAGTCAAAATTCGTCAAATAAAAATGGTTTCTCGGCGTTCAGGATAATTAGCTAAGTTTTAAGATATCTCCAAAGTAGACCCGCCAAAACGGCCCCAATTATTGGAGCAACCCAGAACAGCCAAAGCTGTGACAACGCGTTGCCACCAACGAAGATTGCTGGACCGAGACTTCTTGCAGGGTTCACCGACGTATTCGTGATTGGTATGCTCACAAGGTGAATCATGACGAGGCTAAGACCGATGGGCAAGCCCGCAAACCCCTTGGGAACTTTCTCGCTCAAGGAGCCGTGGATGACGAGCAGGAACAGGAACGTGAGCAAAACCTCTGCGACGAAGCACGAGGCTAAGGAATAGTTGCCTGGAGAACCATTGTCATAGCCGTTTGCCCCCAAGAAGTTGCCCGTCGCAACGAAAGCTGGATTTCCCTTGGCGATAGCGTAGACCGCTCCCGCTCCGAGCACTCCGCCTACGCACTGGAATATGATATACATCACAGCATCTTTGACGTTTATTTTGCCCACGACGAGCATGGATAAGGTAACGGCGGGGTTGATGTGACAGCCTGAAATGCTGCCTATGGCGTAGACCATCACGAGGAGCGAAAGACCGAAAGAGAATGCTACGCCGACGACGCCGACATATTGCGAGTCGAACACCGCTGCTCCGACACCCATAAAGACCAACACGAAGGTGCCGATGAGTTCAGCTAAATATTTCCTAGCTGCATCATTCTTCAGTTTTTCTGAAACTGGAGCAGGTGGAGCTTCAGCGGGAGTTTCCACTGGTGGACTCTCTTCAGGCCATTCCTCCAATTCAGGTGCCTTCGGCATCTCTGTTTCGCTCATTTTCCAGACCTCAAGCTAACATAAGCTGGCTCTCTCGTTTCGACCTGTCACTTAATAACAGTTTCTACAAAAGAGAAAACCAAAACCATCAAAACAGGTTTTTGAAGTCCCCAGACTGTCCATTATACTTGATGTCTGCCAGAAATAAAATGCAGAAAGCAGATAGGATAGGTCACGTGATTGCCTTCATCTAGCTGAAACGAAACTAGACTATTTTCTCTCCGTCGGCTATATCCATCATCGTTAAGCCTGAAGCTGGTTTCGGGTAGAAATCCGTGGTTTTCTCGGGCATACGCTCATGCTGATGCGCGATTTGCCAAACCATTTTGGCGCTTATCGGGTTCACGAGGAAAGCGACCTTGGCTTCGCCGGTATCTACCTTCTCCACGGCAGCAGTCGTCCCGCGCTCATAGAATATGTCGTCATCCATCTTCAGCTCGCCAGTTTTCAGTATAGCTTTGAAGATAACATCGTGGAGGATGACAACGTCGTAGACTTTGGTTTCTTTAGACGATTTGGCTCGCACGAACTCGTAAACGCTCTCCCTGTGCCTCAAATCTAGCCCGTAAGCCCTGCCCTTAGTATAGACTGCAAAGGCATGCTCGTTCCTATGCAACGCGAGAAAGCCGTCCAATCCCGCCACGGTCGGCTCAATCTGAGAAACCGTGAAGAATTTCTCCAGCACTTTCAAACCCTCGTCTGTCAACTCGAAAGTTCTCAGCAAACGATGCGTTGGCAAAACCTCCAGGCCCTCATCTTCAAGCGGGACAAGGAGGCTCATCTGGAAATTGAACGCCGCATCAGCACTCCATCCTTTTTCGCAGCGTTTTTCGTTCCTGTAAGACAACGCACTCTCGTACCGGTGGTGACCATCGGTGATAACAGCTGTTTCAGGCTGCAACGCCTTCCGCAGCATCTGTATCGTTGATGTGCCGGTGACTCGCCATACCGTGTGCTTTACCCCGAAAGAATCCAGTACGACGAATGTGGGCCTGGCTTTCGAAACCTGCTCGAACATCTTAATAGTTACTCTCTTTGGGTCAGAGTACATGAGGAAAACGGGTTCAAGGTCCTTCTGCACCGTGCGCAACATGTTTAAGCGGTCAGCCTTCGGCGCAGTATACGTGATTTCATGGGGAAACACCACGTTCTCAACGTAGTCGTACAACCTTAAAGCAGCAATCATACCTGTGCGCGTGCAGGTCCTCCCATCCAATTTGAACTCCTGACGAACCACGAAAACCGAGGGCTCAGCGTCCTTCGCCATTACGCCTTCACGTAGCCAGTCCTGAATTCGCTGCGATGCCACGTCATATTTGTTTAGCTCTATGGGTAGAATTAAGCGGCAATAGTTGTAAGGCGATTTCGCGTAATACGCCCGTTGCATCTCGGCGTCGATTTTGTCGTAAGGCTGCGTAATCAGCCCTTCAGCATCGCCAGCTAGTTCGGTGTAGCGAATCGACCTGAAGCCTCTAATGTCCACCATGAAATGAATCAGCTCATAATCTTGTCCAACGCCGCAATCACACGCTCAGCAATCAACACGCTCGACTTCACCTGTGCCTCCCAAGTCTGCGCCCCAATGTGAGGAGTGCCTTTTACATTTTTCAAACTCAGTAGTTTGCTGTTTTTCGGCGGTTCCTCCTCAAAAACGTCGAGCGCCGCTCCCTTCACTTTGCCCGAAACCAACGCTTCATACAATGTGTCTTCGTCAACAACACCGCCACGGGAACAGTTAACCAGCATCACCCCGTCTTTCATCATCGTAAACTCCCTGGCTGAAACCATATGCCTCGTGTGGGGAGTCAACGGAACATGAATCGTGACGAAGTCAGCCCTTGGAAGCATCTCTTCCAACGAAACAAATTTGTCGCTGACGCATACGTCGACACCGACTACGTTCATACCAAAACACAACGCCAACTTCTCAACGGCTTTCCCGATGTTTCCACAGCCGATGATTCCCAGGGTCTTCCCCGCGAGTTCAAAACCCATCAAATCCGCCTTAATCCACTGACCCTTACGAAGGCTCAGGGCTCCTTCGACAATGCCCCTTGCCAACGCCAACATGTGCCCAATCGTCAGCTCCGCAACACTGACAGCTGCAACCTGCGGAGTGTTGACCACCTGAATGCCCAACTCCGCTGCTCTTTTCAAGTCGATGTTATCTAACCCTTCACCCGCGCGACCAACGACCTTAAGCCTCTTCGCATCGTCAAGCAGATCAGCAGTTACTTTTGTTGCGGAACGCACGATTAACACGTCATAGTCGCTCACACACGTACACAGCTCGGGCTTCGGTTTATTCCATCCTTTGGTGACTTCGTAGCCTTTTTCTTCTAGAAGTTTGATGCCTTCATCCGTGATTTTGTCGCAGACTAGGACCTTAACAGTCACTTGTTCAACTCCCAGAATTCATCAATCAAAGCCGTGACTGCTTGGATTCCTTTCAGGTCCCATATGCCCATGTGCCCGATGCGGAAAGTTTTTTCAGCCAGTTTGCCGTAGCCGTTGCCAATCAAATAGCCCTCTGTGGCGAGTTTTTCGTTGAGCTCTTTAACGCTCTTGCCAAGCGTGTTCGCTATACAGGAAACGGTGATTGACTCGTATCCCAGCTCGCTGAACATGGCAAAGTGCTTCTTTGCCCACTGTTGCGTGTGCACCGCCATGGCTTTGTGGCGCTCATAGATATTCTCGTAGGTCTCCTTCAGCATCATGTCCAACCGTTTGTCCAACGCGAACATCAAAGGAATGCACGGTGTCGAAGGGGTTTGATGGTTCTTCTCGTAGTAATTGAAAATCTCAATTATGTCTGTGTAGAAACCTCTGTTCGGAGTCCCCTTCGCACGCTGCATGGCGCGGTCGCTTAGAACTCCGATAGCTAGTCCCGGGGGTAACGCGAAGCACTTTTGGGTGGACGTGAAGATTACGTCGCACTCGATTTCTGAGGGCAAAATCTTGTCGCCACCCATTGAAGAAACAGTGTCGATTGCTAACATTACTTCAGGATAGTCTTTCCGAATAAGTTTCCCGATTTCGTAAATAGGGCTCCGCACACCCGTAGACGACTCATTGTGGCAGACCCCAACCGTGTCATAACCGCCAGATTCGAGTTTCTCCGCAATCATCTCCGGCTTCACGGCTTTCCCCCACTCAACCTCGAGAACATCAGTTTGCTTGCCGCAAGAGCGCAAGGTTTCAGCGAACCTCTGACTGAACGCACCGTTGACGCAGACCAGCGCTTTCTGCCTCACGATGCTCCTGCCGACGATGTCAAACCAAAGTGACCCTGAGGACGTCGTGACCGTGGTGTGGAAATCTGGAGGAAGTTGTAGGAACGTTTGGAGCTTTGCGATAATGCCCGTGTAAAGCGCGGTGAATTCTCTGCCCCTGTGACTTATTACGGGACGCGCTTGTTCATAGAGTATCTCGGGGCTGACTTCGGTTGGCCCCGGGATCAAGAGACGTTTGTGCATTTTTTCCAAATCCTTTGTCATCATTTCGCTTCCCCAATTTAAAAGGTTACGGAAACCGCTGACGACCGAGTTGCCCCTGTTTCCTTTTCCACGGAAGTCCGCAAACGCACATATTGTAAATGTTATCCACATATACAACTGGACCAAATCTTCTATAACTAGGTTCTAAAGAATAAACTCACAAGCCTTTTAAAGACCAAAACGCCCCTGAACAGTAGAGACGGCAATTGGTCTACAAACTGTCACAGTTACTGGAAATGCTCAGAGACGGAAAATGGCATGAAGCGGACCAGCTACAGAAGTCCATGGACCTTGCAGACTGCGAACTGGACGAGATAATGGATTTTCTGGGGAAATACGATTTCGCCGAAGTCGACGACAAAGGAAAGCGCTTGAGGGTCAACAAGGATTTTAGGAAAATATTATGCCAGGTTTAACCTCGAAATTCTATGATCAGAGATTCTCAAAGGTAATTCAGCGACAGCAATGAACACGCTTAGTCCAAGGTTTCTATCATTGGTTTTTCCGCAGCATTCAAGCGGCTTCTCCACGTGCGCATTACATCGCCCATTGCGCTAATCTCACAGTCACATCGCACGGTTTTGCCACAGAGGGTGCATTTAAAGTCAGGCATGTTTCACCGCAAAAAATGAAAGAAAATTTTGGACGATAGTTTTTTGGGCTTTGACGTCTTCCGCAGATGCTCTCCTTGCTCCTCCAGAGCAAACGCAATCTACACACGATTCGTTTCTTAGGAGGTGATCCGGCCGCAGGTTCCCCTACGGCCACCTTGTTACGACTTTTCCCCCCTTACGAAACTCAGATTCGACGCAGCCAATAAAGACCACGCCTCACCCAAGAATCGCTCGGGTGGAACGACGGGCGGTGTGTGCAAGGAGCAGGGACGTATTCACCGCGCGCTAGTGACACGCGATTACTAGGGATTCCATGTTCATGAGGATGGGTTACAACCCTCAATCCCAACTACGGCAGGCTTTCGAGATTGCCTTCCCCTTTCGAGGTCGGGACCCATTGTACCTGCCATTGCAGCTCGCGTGTGGCCCGGGAGATTCGGGGCATACTGACCTGCCGTGGCCCGCTCCTTCCTCCACTTTATCAGTGGCGGTCTCCTCAGTGTGCCCAGCTCAAGACTGGTAGCAACAGAGGACGCGGGTCTCGATCGTTGCCTGACTTAACAGGACACCTCACGGCACGAACTGGCGACGGCCATGCACCTCCTCTCAGCTCGTCTGGCAAGACCTTTAATCTGGCCTTCAAACTGCTGTCGCTCCCGGTGAGATTTCCGGCGTTGACTCCAATTAAACCGCAAGCTTCACCCCTTGTGGTGCTCCCCCGCCAATTCCTTTAAGTTTCAATCTTGCGACCGTACTCCCCAGGCGGCAGGCTTAACAGCTTCCCTGCGGCACTAGAGCGGCACGTGGCCGCCCAAACACCTAGCCTGCATCGTTTACAGCTGGGACTACCCGGGTATCTAATCCGGTTCGCTCCCCCAGCTTTCATCCCTCACCGTCGGGCGCGTTTCTAGCAGACAGCCTTCGCCACTGGTGGTCTTCCCGGGATTATAGGATTTCACCCCTACCCCGAAAATACCGTCTGCCTCTCTCGTCCCCTAGCCGAGCAGTATCCCCCGCGATCCAACGATTGGTTCGGTGGGTTTAACAAGGGACTAGCTTGGCCAGCTACGGATGCTTTAGGCCCAATAAACATCCACACCACTCGGAGAGCTGGTATTACCGCGGCGGCTGACACCAGACTTGCCCTCTCCTTATTCCCCCAGCGTTCTAGACTGGGTAAAAGCCATCCTCAGCGGACGGCACTCGGGATAGCCCTGTCACACTTTCGTGTATTGCAAAGTTTGCGCGACTGCTGCGCCCCGTAGGGCCTGGGCCCTTGTCTCAGTGCCCATCTCCGGGCTCCCGCTCCCACGGCCCGCACCGGTTATAGGCTTGGTGAGCCGTTACCTCACCAACAACCTGATCGGTCGCGGCCCCATCCTCGAGCGACAACCAGAAGCATAGCCTGATTGCTGTTTGGGTAAAGGCTCATTCCAGAGCTCTTCGCCTATCGGAGATTAGCCCCAGTTTCCCGGGGTTGTCACCGTCTCGAGGGCAGGTTAGCCACGTGTTACTGAGCTGTGCGCCGCACTCCCCTTTGGCTGGGAAGCGCTTGACTAGCATGTCTTAGTCCTATCCCGATAGCAGTGGGGTCCGGCAGGATCAACCGGAGTTATGCACTCCGTTGTATCTGTCGGCTTGTTTTGTGTGGTACGTTTTTCGCTTAATTGCGTTTTTCTGGATATGGAGGGTAAAGCATTCCACAACGTCAAAGCCCATGTTCGGACCAAACTGTGCAAATCTGGTCGTCATAGTTGTTCCCGCAATTGGAGGCCAACGCCCGCATCCCTGTAAGGCGAATTCGCCGTTTCGGTTGGGGTTGAGCCGCCGCCATGTTGAAATTGCGGGGCTAGTTACTATCGCCAAACCTCTCAGAAGCGCCTCTAAACGATATAAACGTTTCTTCGTGATGTCAGGGACGGGATTGTCATAGTGATTTGCCCGAAGGGTTGCTTGAAAACCTGCATAAGTTTCGTAAGTCCTCTTCCACGAACAACATTCGTTGTTTGCCTAGAAATGAGACAACGAACCAAGAGAAAAGGAAAAAAAGATTAAACAATGGTAAATTTTGAGCAGAATATGCAGACAGGTTGATGGCATGGAAGGCAGACTCATAAATGTCCGTAGACTCGTCGCTTTGGATATCTACCTCCATGATTCGAAGTTCATTCTGGCTGAATTCGGCGTCGGAACACCGGTAATCATCGCCGTCGGATTCTGGCTGATTCTCACGAAAATCTTCGCCCTGGGAATATACTTGCTCTTGACGGGAATCAACTACATTCCGTTGCTGGTTTACGCGATAATTATTGCGAGGTCAAGAACGGCTGAAAAAGAAGTATCGTATGGACTTGAGCATGATAAGCATTACAATCGAAAATACAGCGTCCAACAGCTGATGATCTTCATTCCCCTGACAATAGTTATTCTTACAATACTGCAGGAAATAAAGATCATAAACACTCCAAGTTAAGCGTCAATGGCTAGCGAAGTTCTTCGCAGGAGACCGTAATATCGCCGTTTGAGAGCGTCCCCTTTTATAAAGGCGAATGCCGTCTTGTCGAGTTTGAGGTTCACGCGTGACTCGAATCAAGGCTGTCCTGTTCGACATGTTCGATACGCTAATGCTGATTGAAAAGGACCACGCGTTCTACAGTCCCTCGCTGCACGGAAGTTACGAGTTTCTGGTGGCTAACGGGGTTTCTGTAACGTTTGAGGAGTTCGAGAAGACATACGTGTCGGTGAGGGACGCCATATTCGCTGAGGTGAATGCCGAGCTTGGGGAACCGCACTTCAACTTGCGCATCGCTGGAACCCTAAAAAAGCTTGGCTACGAATGTGACGTGTCGAGCCCGCTAGTTACGGGAGCGACAGATGCATTCTGCGAGCGGTTTATGACATTCGTGAGGATTGACGAGAACGCGGAGAGCGTCCTGCGTGAACTGCGAAAGCGGTATGAGCTGGGTGTCGTGAGCAACTTCGCCATACCCGAATGCGTCTACGAGCTCCTGGAGAGGCATGGACTGGAAAAATTCTTCGACGCAGTCATCGTATCCGGCGCAGTGAACAGGCGGAAACCTCATCAGGAAATCTTCAAAAAAGCCTTACAAGAATTGGGAGTGACGGCGGAAGAGACGGTGTTCGTGGGCGACACGGTGGACGCGGACGTTCTTGGACCCAAAGCCGCAGGTATGAGAACCATTTACCTTGAAAGGCGGCTGCAGAAAGACTCGGAAATCGCTTGCCCAACTCAGACCATCAGAAGCTTGAACCAGCTTCAATCGGCACTCGAACGATGCTAGCTTTCCAAGCAAATTTGGTGGCATACAAACCTGTTTGCTTATACACAACCCTTAAGCCATGGACCACACTAATGGTACACAACTATCAGGAGTGCGGTGTCCATCAGTCCAAGAAAGAGAAGCCCAAGAAACGCAAAGAACAAACGCGGCAGACGCGAAATCCCAATCGAAATGGGCAAAACCTACGAAGTCGACATAACCGAGATGAGCCCAAATGGAGAAGGCATCGCCCGAGTCAAAGGTTTCCCCATCTTCGTTCCAGAGACCAAACTCGGAGAACATGTAACGGTAACGATAACCTACTTGGACACAGTAAGCGCAGACTCAAAGAAAACTCAGTAATAGAAGCAGGGTTCTGGCCCAGAATGCACGGAAAAGCTCACGTGTGGCGAACCACCAGAGCAGTTCCCTCCGAACCAGACCCTAAACCCTGAAGAAAAAGGACAATTTCTTAAACTTTATGCACAAGAAATCGACAAAACAACGGCTACTTCTTGTGCTTCGAGGGCAACGAGACCTGACGACGCTGCTTCCGCTTCAAATCCTTCTCACGCTGCAACTTCTTATGCTGCTCGAGACCTTGAGCTTTCTTTTCTCTTCGCGACAATCAAAACACCTTCAGCCCACAAACACGACACGCACACTAAAACGTTGCCCTTTACATGGGCAAAATCACGAATTCTCAAATCAGCCTTATATACCCTGTCCCCATTGCTATTCTATGTAATAGATTAGAATTCTCGCTGCAAACCGTTCCCAAAATCCACCGAACGTTTCTATTTTATTACAAACAGAACAAAAACTGAGGAGAGAATAAAGTATGGAAGTAGTCTCAGGAGTCGCCTTCGGCATGGAAGAGAGAATCAAGGCCAAGCTCATAGCGGTGGGAGCCATCTCGCATGAAAAAGCCGTCAGCGCCGAAGAAGCAAAATTGGACGTGCAAGAATCAAACTGGATACACTACATCGCGGGCGGCATGTTCGCAGGCGTGAAAAAGACAACCGACAATCTCTACTACGTGAGAACCCTCTACTAGCACGGGCGAAAACATGATAGCAAAATGCACTGAATGTGGAAACACCTTCAGAATCGATAACGTCCACGCAGACGAACTCGTCGCCTGCCCAATCTGCGAAGCAAACTACAAAGCCGTCGTCAGAGACGGAAAAACCACCCTAACAGAATTCATATATGACACCCGAGACCCAGGCGAACTCTGAAACGGTAACGGAGTGCCTCAATGAGCCTGAACCAGCTTCCAGCGGAACTCCAACGATGTTAACGACAGTAAGAAGCTATCCTTTACTAACCGTTGAGCCGCCCGACGTATTAATTGTACTCAGCGTCGGGTTGCCGTAGTATACCAGCGAGGAAAAGCCGCTTGCTGTGACATCCAACCGTCCGTCAAGATCCATTTTGGACCGCGTTTTTCGAATGGCTAATATTATTAACCAGCAGCGTCAAAGACTAAACCTCTACCTCATCAGCTATTACCATCGAGAAGGAGAGCAAACTCGCCGGTGAGACCGTTCAGCTTCGTCCACGCTTCAGACCTGCACCTCGGCTACGCTCAGTACGGCTTGGAAGCCCGCAGGCAAGACTTCGACAACGCTTTCACCGAACTCGTCGACAAAACCATCCAGCTCAAACCCGACTTCATGGTCATCGCGGGCGACCTCTTCCACCACGCCAGACCGTCGAACACGACGTTGGAGAACGCCATACGCAACTTCCGCCGCCTAAAAGACGCGGGCATACCCGTTTTGACGGTGGACGGTTCCCACGACACAGCTCCGAACACGATTACTGGGACGATTTTGACGCCGCTGGACAGCGCAGGCTTAATCATCCACCTGCCACGTCACCCGGGCGCTTGCTGGCGGAAGGAGGGCGTCTGCTACGTGTATGGCATCCCAAACTTCCGCAGCCGACGCCGAACGGACGAGGGCTTGCCAACGTTTCTGAGCGTGAACCCGCCCAAACCCGAACCCTCAATGGGCAACGTATTCGTCCTCCACGGCGCGGTGGACTTGCCAGCCGTTAAGCCCCCCTACATCGAAGCTGAAATCAACCCTGAATTCATCCCCGAAGGCTTCAACTACTACGCGGCCGGACACGTTCACGAGGGCTACATCGGCAAATTCAAAACAGGCAAGCTGGTGTACAGTGGGTGCACCGAGACCGTCAGCTACGACGAGGTGAAAGCAAGGAAAGGCTTTATGCACGTCACAGTGGACGAGCGGGGCAGGGCAGAGCCGACGTTCGTGCCGCTCACGTCGCCCCGGAAGTTCATCGTATTGGAGCAGGAGTTCTCGGGGATGAACAGCCAGAAAATCACCGAACTCGCCGTGCAGATGGTGAAGGGCGCAGACCAGGAAGGCGCCATTATAATTCCCGTACTGCGCGGGGTATTACCCTCAGAAGCGAGCCGCGCCGAAGTTGACGTCTCCAAAATCCGAGCTGCCGCCGAAAAAGCAATGCTCGTCAACCTCGTAATTCTGCTTCGCGAGAGCGCGGTTTCAGACGAGATTGTACGGTCGATTTTCGAAAGCGAGTTCAAGGATTTGCGGACAAAGGCGTTCGAGTACTTCCTGCAAATTTTCACGGAACGATACGGCCGCGCAGAAGCCGAACGCATCGCACGCACTGCCCTCGGGCTCATCGAACCGCTCACGAAGGGACAAGAAGACAAAGTGAAGCAAGCCATCGAGGAGCTGCAGGCATGAAAATCGAAGTAGTCCAGCTCGAGAACATACGCAGCCACACAAAATCCACCGTGCCCTTCACCCGCGGGTTCAACTGCCTCGTGGGCGCCTTGGGCTGCGGCAAGAGCAGCATCCTCTACAGCATAGACTTCGCGTTATTCGGAGACCCCATCGGCAGAAGCTTCGATTACCTCCTCCGCGAAGGCGCCGACCACGGACGAATCACGTTGCAATTCCAGCAGAACGGACGAACCTACAAGCTCATCCGTGGAATAAAACGACGAGCAAAAGGGATAGCCCAGGACTTCGAGGAGCTGAAGCTGTTCGAGAATGACATGCTAATCGCCAGCATGAAAGGCGACGCCGTGGCTGAACAGCTCAAAGCTGTCACGGGTTTTGACAGGGACCTATGGCGGGAAATCGTCTGGGTTAGACAAGAACACTTAAAGGAGCTGCTGGATGCTGCCCCTCGTGACAGGCAGAAACGCTTCGACGAACTCTTCGGGCTGTCGGACTACGAACTGGCTTGGAGCAAGATAGCTGAATATCAACGTGATTACGAGAACGAGCGGCGGTTCCTGGAGCGAGACCCAGACGTGACGGGCAAAGAGAAGCTAGGCGCCGAATACGACCGCGTAACAGGGGAGTTCACGATGCTCGAAGTCGAGTTGCAGGGAGCGCAAGAAAAGCTCAACGCCGCACGCCGATGCGTTGAAGTGGCTGACGCCAAACTGAAGAGACTAGAGGAGAAGAAACTCACCATCGAAGAACTCAGACGCGAAGAAGCGAGGTTGAACGCGAACATCGTGAACGCCGCCGACGCCGCGTCTTCATCGTTGAGGAGGGCACAGGACAAACGAACCGTCGTCGAGAATCTTCGCCAACGTCAAGTTTCGATTGAATCGCAGGCGGCTTCGTGGAAGAGCAACCTCCAAGCGGCGGGAGTCCAGCCCGACCGGTCCGCCGAAGCGTTGAAGGCGGCTTTGCACGAGTTTGACGAACGCTTAAGCAACTTGAAGGCGGGGCAGGAAGCTACAAACCGAGCTATGCAACAAGACCAGAAACGCGTCGCCCAACTCGCAACCGACACGGACAACCAGTGCCCGCTGTGCCTGCAGCCGCTCCAGACCGAATACAAGACCGCCATGTTGCAGAGGATCCAGCAAGAAAATGTCGAGCGCCAGCAGCGAATCGGGGAGTTGCAGCAGGAAATCGCAGCCGTACAGGAGACAAAGAACGCGGCGAACGAAGCCGTTTCGAACTTGCAGACGCTAGCTTCGAGGAGCGAAGACCTCCGAACCCGCATCGCCGAGGAAGAGACGACTCTGGAGGACACGTTGCGGGAGGTGGAGGAGAAGCAGGCGCTCAGCGCGGAGTTGCAGAGGCAGCTTGAGCCGCTTCGATTCGAGATTGGCAGGTTCGACGTGTCCGATTTAGAGGCAGCTCGTGAAGCAAGCAAAAAGGCGCTACGCGAATGCCTCTCCATCGAGGCGGATTTACATGCGAAGCAGAGCCGTAAGCAGGATTTGATGAAGCGGATCGACGAGGTGAAGGAACGGATTGACCAAGCGCAGCTGAAAGTTGAGCGGATGCAGCGGGTCGGCAAGTCCATCGAGGTAATCGGCGCCATACGCGACGCCTATCGAGGGATTCAGCCGAAGCTCAGGAGCGAGTTCGTGAAGGTTCTCCGCAACTTCGTGCAGCAAGTCCTCGACGGCTTAGTCGGCGAGAGAACGCTTCTGAACGTGACGATTGACGACACCTACACGCCTTACGTGCTGAGCGAGAGCGGAGTCGAACGGGAAGTCTCCAACCTCTCAGGTGGGGAACGCACGCTGCTCGCCTTCGCATACCGCCTCGGGCTGGGGCAGTTGATTATGCAGTCGCGCACGGGGCACGGGTTGAGCATGCTTCTGCTGGACGAGCCCACGGAGAGTTTGGGCAGAGAAGACGGCAGCATCGACCGGCTAGCAGAAGCGATTTCACGGTTCAAGGCTATCGAACAGATCATCGCGGTGACGCACAGCGAAGCGTTCGCGGAGAAAGCAGAACACGTCATAACGCTGGAGAAAGAAGCCGGAGTCAGTCGAGTCTCAATCGAAAAATAAACGCGCTCATGCTGCTGTTTCTTCAACAACGTTCTCTAGGGTGCCGATTCCGTCGATTTCTATCCTGACGAGGTCGCCGTTCTGGAGCCACTTCGGCTGCTCCATAGCCATCGCCACGCCTGCGGGCGTGCCCGTCGCAACTATGTCGCAGGGCTCCAGCGTCATCACGCGGCTCAAGTGATGCACGATTTCCTCGACTTTAAAGACCATGTTGCGTGTGGAGCCGTCTTGGCGGAGTTCGCCGTTAATCCACGTGCGGATTCTCAGGTTGCCCGTGTCGGGCAGCTGGGCTTTCGTGACGATACATGGCCCTGTGGGGGCGAAAGTGTCGAAGCTCTTGCCGCGCGTCCACTGTTTGTCGCCGAACTGGATTTCGCGGGCTGAGACGTCGTTGAAGACGGTGTAGCCGAAAACGCAGTCTTTCGCTTCGTGGGGCGTGACGTTCTTGCATTTCCTGCCCATGACGATGGCTAGTTCGCCTTCGTAGTCCAGCTCCTTCACGAAGCTTGGCTTCATGATTCTCTCGTTTGGTCCGATGATGGCGGTGCGGGGCTTCATGAAGATAATGGGCTCCTTCGGGATGGCTTTACCCGTTTCCGCGGCGTGGTCGTGGTAGTTTAAGCCTAGGCAGATGATTTTTGGAGGCTCGGCAATAGGAGCCAGAAACGAGATTTCGCTCAATCGTGCAAAGTGTTTTTCTGCAGCTTTCTTGAGGAGAGTTTCTGCCGTCTGTAGAGCGGATTCACCAGCGGCAACAAAATCTTCGACGGTTTCGGGGAGTTTTTCTTTGAACTGCTTTGCCAACGCTGGCAGACTCACGGCGGAGTTTCCCCTCAACGTTCCATACGTTTCTTGTTTGCCGCATCGGTACCGAACGATTTTCACTTCTTAATCTCCCAATGGGATAGTCAGCTTAAACGGGTTGACCCGCTTAAACCTTTCCAACTCATGGAAAAACTAGCAAACTCATTTCCGAAGACCCCAGCGGTGACAAAAATTTTAAGCCAAACCATGGAAATAGAAACGTGGAGAGCGTACAAGCTTGTTTGAGCATCACCACGAGAAACTTCTGTCGCGCCGAGAGTTCATCCGTCGCCTATTGAAGTACGCTGCCATCTCCCTCGCGCTTATTCTCGTCTCGCTTATCGTCGGCATTGTGGGCTACCGCTTGTCTGAGGGCATGTCGTGGATTGATGCGTTTCTCAACGCCGCGATGCTCATGGGCGGCATGGGACCTGTGAACGTTCTGCACAGTGATGGGGCAAAAGTGTTCGCAGGCATGTACGCCTTGTACTGCGGGTTGGTGGAATTAATCGCGATCGGGATTTTCGCCGCTCCAATCGTTCATCGATTCCTCCATCACTTCCACCTCGAAGCCGAGAAATCCGCTTAGGCAAAGCGATTCTCAACGCTTAAAGCACTCGGGGCCAAAACGTATCCTGTGAGAGCATGATCTCTACCGACGAAGAGATTGACAAACTAGCGGAAAAAGTCCTATCAACCATCGAAACAACAAGCTCCAAGGAACTGGATTCCTCCAGCGAGGTCACGGAGATTCTGCACCTGACAGACCCGCATCGCGCCAAGAAGCTCCTGCAACATCTGGACAGCGCCTCCAACAAGTCTGAACGAGACTTAGGGAAGAAAGCTCTAGTGAAAGCGCTGCTCATGTCAACGTGGCTACAACGTCTCTACTTCGTCATACGATCATTCATCATGAGCATTCTAGGCGCTGCAATAACCTTCTCGTTCATTTTGGTGTTTGGATCGATTAACCTACCATTGGAAATCGTCCTCGGCGCTGTATCATTTGCGTTTGCTCTAGTCATTTCCCGACTCTTCGACAACCAACTCGTCAAACTCACCCGAAACATCATCGAATTCCTCGGAAACCACAGAAGCATCCGGAGCTTCATAATCAATCATCTCTGAAAATCCCAAAAACCCCTGCATGCTCAATAAATAGAAAGGTATTGGCAAAGATCACGCAGTTGTTCTGAACAGAGAAGTAGGGTTGGTTCAGAATGTGCGGAGAGTCCGTCGATGGCAAACCATCAGGACTGGTCCATCCGAACCAACCCTGCCTCAAAAAACGCCGTTACGATTTTTAAGGATTATGAACAAGAAATCCACAATCAGGGTCAAGAAACACAAGCAAGCCCCAATGCTAACTGCCCAAATAGGAAAGCTGAATTAGGCAACCATCTACTCTCGTGCGATACAGCAGAAAAGAAACGCTATGCCATCCGCTTTATGAGGTCGTTTATGGCTTCCCCACGATAGCCCGCCTCGCCACCCGCACGGAAATTCTTCTTAGTCGTCCCTTTGAAACCTTTCTTCGGCGGATGCAGCTTGAAAACGGACTGAACCCCAGGCAGCTTCCCGTAGTCGAGTTTGCATTCTACGATGGCAGCCGCAAGGTCAATTATGGATTCGCAGCCGACCTTCTTGGTGAAATCATCTGTAAGCTTCTTGTCGCCCAGAAGTCGTCCACGTTTCGTGAGCAGGTCAGTCAGGGTTTCTTTAGAGATCTCTCCCCACGTGACATAACTCTGCACGCGCTTCAGCATGCCTAGCATTGAAGGACTATTTTGAACAAGCACGCAGCGATTGGTTTTAGTCAGGAGCAGCAAATCTAATGTTTCTCGAGCTTCGCGTTGAGCGCTGATTGTCCCGCGGACTTTCACAGCAGCAAGACATTTGCACTCTTTTGCTTTAGTTGGCACGTTTACTTCACCCAGTCTGTCGTGGTAATCAAGTTGTAGGTTTTTTTCAACGCATCGAAAATCGCGCATGCGTAGGAGGGAACAGTTCGTGTGGAGCCGTAGCTGCGCATCCAGAGGTCTTTTACGCCAGCCAAGCCTAGAATAGTCTTCGAAACTTCGCTTGCCACGAGGCCCAGCCCTCTGGGACCGGGAACGATGACGACTCGAACGCCGCCGCATTTCCCCTCAACCTGGAAAGGAACCGAGTGGGGTTTGCCGCAACCGCACTCCCAACTACCACACCCGCGTTTAACTGGAACGATGTTCAAACGTGCCGCAACCGAGGCTTTCTCGATGGCGTTCCGCACTTGGCTGGCTTTTCCACCACCCAGACCGATGTATCCGTCTCTGTTGCCCACGGCAACAATGGCTTTAAACCTGGATTTCTCTCCCGCGTCGGTCTGCTTCTGAACCAAATTCACGTTGATGACTTCTTCTTGGAGGTCGGGGAGCAACGCGTCGACTATTTGCGGTTCGCTTATCTTCAAACCGCTCAGGAAGACTTCATCGATGCTGGATATTTTGCCCTCTTGAACCATTTTGCCCAAACGGGTCTTAGGAATCCACGCCTCTAAGTTGGAGGTGGATGACCTTTCTCTTTGACGATGCGTCATGCTTTCTTATCCTCACTTTTGAACGACTTAATTATGCTTGACTTAACCTGCGAGAAGTTTTCAGCAATCTTTTCAGGAGCCGAACCCCGAGCGAAATACCCAGAGAATTTGGCAGAGTATACTTCTGAACCGGCACCTAGCTTCTTCGCGTAGGAAGCGATGTGAAACCCATTCATCCGCTCCTTCACGACCTTCTCCTCATCAAACGGAACCTCAACCCCAGCATCCACGACACCGCTCAAAGCAGCGAAAAGCCGGGAACCTTTCGTGGGTTGAACCAACCCGATGTCCAGAACTGCTTCCTCGACACCGGCTTTCTTGGCGCGTAAACCACAGAGGAGCCCAGTGAGGTATGCAGACGGCAGATTCCCCGTTGAAGCTTTCCAATCAAACTCTTTCAGCTCGTTGCTGTGAGCTGCAGCTAAAACTTCATCACCCTGAGGCTTCGCCATTACAATCTGAGCGGAAGCATTCTTTAACGAGTTCCTGACGACAAGCCGTGGCTTCCTCGAGATGACGAGCGCCTTTCGCGCCTGGTAATCAGTTTTGCCCTCGCGCCGGCGCCGCAACTGCACACGATATCGTGCGTTTCTAGCCATATCTAACGCTTCCTCCACAAATCGTGTCCTTTCAGGTACCGCTCCAACTCAGCGACGGAGCTGAATCGGCCGCTACCGGCCATCCGATAATACTGCGTGTAAGTGGTCTCCGTTATGACTCGGCTCGCCTTCAACTCTCTAAGCCTCTTGCGGAGCGAACGGATTCTAACCATCCACGCTTCCTTCTTCGTAACCGACGCCTGCGGGCTGCCGCCGTAGCTGCCCTGACCTTTGCGCCTGCCCTTTCGCTTCTTCTCCAAAAGAGTCTTGGCCCGAGAGCGGCTCACGCTCTTGACAGGTGCAGCTTGGATGATTTTTTCGTGAATAAGCTTGCGAACTTCTTCGCGGGTGATGGCGCCCTCAACATCTTCCGTTCTCTGGGGGTCAATCCATACGCGGTTCTGTCCGACGCCAAGCAGTCGAGAGGCTAAACGCCGTTGACTCGCAAGGTTGGTCATTGCTTCTCTGCTCCTTCTTCCTCTTCTTCTATCTTAGCGGTTTCTGCTGATTTTGCGGTTTTCCGTTTCTTTATGGGTTTTTCAGCCTTTTCTTCCTCTTTTGCGGGCGCCGTTTCTCCTTTGGCTGGTTTCCTCCTGCCAAATCGTCCGCCCTTGGGCTTCTCAGTTTCCGCTTCAGCTTCAACCGCTGGTTCGTCGCCCTCGGCGAGCTCCTCACCAGGTTCTCCGCTTGTCTCGGTGATTCCAGGGTTGAGAATCCGAATCTTCTTCTCCCTCGCCGCTGCGATGATGAGTGTGCGCTTTTTCTTGCCGACCGTGTGTCCGATTCGTGCTGCCTGAACCGACGGGTCGACCAAACTGAGTTCTTCCACGTTGTGAACCATGACCTCTCTTAGCCCCGACGGGTGTAATCCGCGTGCCACTTTCGGTCCTTTGTAGCCCGTGCTTACCATGGGTGGCCAGCCTTTGATTTTTCGTCGCATCTTGTGGTCTAATCCGCGGGGGCGGCGCCAGCTCTCGCTCATCTTGCTGTAGCGCCAACTTTCTGAGCGCAGGAACTCGGGCTTCTTCTGCTTGGCGCGTTTCCTGAGTTTGAGAAGTTTGCGTGAAATGGCCGGTTTCTTCACTGCCATGCTAATTCATTCCCTCGTTGCGTTCGAAAACGTACAAGCCATCTAGGAAGATGCGTGGGTCTTTTCTCCGGACACGAGTCGCTGTTTCGATGTTGGCGCTGGTTTGGCTAACATCCTCCAAGTTCAAGCCCTGCACGATGATGTCTTCGGCTTCAACTTTGACCTTGACATCGCCGATGATTTTGGCTTTCCGCGGTCGGCGTTCACCCGTGAAATTTTCTATCACAACGTGTTTGTCTTGGACCTTCACCGAAATCGGGAAATGCGAGAAAACGATTTTGATTTTGTACGTGAAGCCCTTCGTGACGCCAGTAATCATGTTTTCGATGTGCGAGTGTATGGTGCCAACCAACGCTTGCTCTTTCTTGCGCGGCCACTCAGCCCAGACTCGAACTGTGTTACCCTCAGTGCTGATTGAGACTGGAATATGCGAGAAATCGCGTTGCAGCGTTCCCTTTGTACCTTTTACCGTGACTTTGTGTCCGTCAAGGTCCACCGTCACGCCCTCGGGGATTTGAATCATACGGGAGACTTCGGGCAACCTCATCCAAGACGCCTCACTAGTAAACGAAGGCTAACAGCCTTCCTCCCAGACTCTTTTCTTCAGCTTCTCTGTGAGCGAGCACGCCTTGCGAGGTAGATACCACCATGATTCCGACGTCTCTTGAGGGCAGGAACTTTTTCTCCCAGGTCTCGAACTCGTCGAATTTGACCGGGAAGCGGGGTCTGACAGCGCCGCACTTGTTTATGCGTCCCAGAATCTGGACTTTGAATTTGCCTGAGCGCCCGTCGTCTACGAACTCGAACTCTCCGATGAAGCCGTTCAGCTGCATAATTCTGAGCACGCGTCCCAAGAGTTTGGAGGCGGGGCTGATTACGCACTCGCGCTTGTTGCGCATCTCGTTGTTCATGATGGTTATCAAACCATTTGCCAAAGTGTCCATGTTTCTACCTCCTACTCATATTTTTTAAACCCAAGTTTGGGAGCCGCTTCCCTAAAGCAATGCCTGCATAAATATAAATTGTAACGTCGGATGATTGGACCATAAGAGCCGCAACGTTGGCACGGTCTTGCGCCCTTGCCGAATTTTCGTTCCTTCTTAACCTGCTGTTTGCCCATGTCCACGCTCTCCTAGACTATTTCCACTCCCATGGTTTGCTTCACAAACGCCACCGATTCTTCAGGCGTTAACACGTGCTTCCGACCAACTCGAGCGGTTTGGCGACGCCTCGTCTTGATGCGGTACCCCGGACGAGCCATAGTTACACAAATGTCCATGCCGAAGATGCCCACGTCAGGATCGTACTTCACTCCCGCGATCTCGATGTGTTCTTTTATTCCAAAGGCAAAGTTGCCCTGTTTGTCGAAGGCGGAACGAGAAATCTTGTTGTCTACGACTGGCAGAACCTTCTTCAGAAAATCAACCGCCTTCTGCTTTCTCAACGTCACGACAGCGGAGATTGGGTCGCCCTCCCTGATTCCGAAGTCGCGGATGGTCTTCTTGGCTTTCTTCTTGACGGGCGTCTGGTCGGTCAACTCCTCAAGAACCCGAGACGCCTTGTCCAGAGGTTCACCCGGTTTGCCCACGTTGAGGTTGACGACGACCTTCTCAATTCGGGGCTTCAACATCGGCTGCGCTTCCCATTTCTTAATCATTTCCTCTTCAGACAACCGACATCGCCTCCGATATGAGCGGTTCTTTCTCACCCAGCGAGAACACAAAGTCTAGAATCGTTTGGTATTTGCCGCCATTCGCGTCTTCAATGACGGCGAGAGCTTGCCTGCGCTTCTTCGCCTCAGTCTTCTCAATCTCAATTATCTTGCCCATCTTCCCGATGTTTTTGCCGCCCGTGATAATGGCCAAGTTGCCAACTTTAGTCTTCAAGACGCCGACGACTTGCTTGTCTGAAAGACTCAGCTTAAGAGTATCGAAAGTTTCGTACGTGACTTTTGTGGGGTTTTTCGGGTCGGCCACTTTGACCAAGAAGTTTGAGCCGTCGTGAAGGGCAACCTGCACCCCGCCCGAAACGGTTGCTTTGTCCTCGACTCTGCCAAGTTTGAAATCGGCTTCGCTCTTGCTAATGGAACTAAGGGATAAACCCTTGTTTGATGGCAAAACCCTGTAGAATTTGTTGAGGTCGGGCAACGAAATAGCGTCCATAATTCCGACTGGAAAATCGGCTTTTCGACGCACTTTGCCGTTGACAATGACCTTGCCCTCGGAGAGTATCATGCCAGCTTCCTTCTTCGTCTTCGCCACTCCGAGCATCTCGCGCAGAACTAGCGTCAACGACAAACAATTCCCCAGTGAATGCGGGCCAGAAGCGGGTTTCACAACCCACGTGAACTCTTTCTTGTGAATTGGCCAGAAATCTGGCGCAGGTTTTCTCTTCAGTCTTCCTGTTTTTCCTCTCTTTCCCAAACTACGCTCCTCCTGTCTCTTCAGCGACCTTAGGTTTCCTCTTAGCTGGAGCCTTTTTGGTTGGTGCTTTCTTGACGGGTTTCTCGACCTGCTTTTCAGCTTCAGCGAGTTTCTCCTCTGCAGGCACCGCTTCTTTTGCTGCTTTTGACTCTCGTTTCTTCCGTGTAGGCTTCGTTACAGCCGCTGGTTTCTCCTTGACGGCTTTCGCCCCTGCTTTCGCTGGTGCTTTCTTTGCGGCTCGTGGTTTCTTGGCGGCTGGTTTCTCTTTTGCGGCTTCGACTTTTTCGGCGACCTTAACTTCCTCGGGTGCCTCGGGTTTCGCTTCTTCAGGTTTGATTTCTTTTTTGACCGGTTTCTGCGCTTTCGGTTTGGCTGCTCGCTTTGGTTTGGCTTTGGCTGGCGTGACTTCTTCTTTTTTGACTTTGGCTTTCTTTTTGGCTGGCTTGGCTTCTTCCTCTTCCTCTGGTTTCACGACTAATCCTGATTCCTCTCGCATCTCCAACGGTTTCTTTCTCTGCAGTGCGCGTTTTCGCCACTTGTCGTCGAGGTTAAGGTTCTTAATCAGGACTTTCGAAGGATGAACTGCGACGAAGATCACTGTACCATCAACTTTTTCGCGGGTTAATCCTTCGAGATAAATCCGATAGTTCGTTAAGTCAACAGTGGAGATTTTTCCTTCAAAGCCCTCGTGGTCCCCGCGCATTATTCGAACCGTGTCGCCCTTTCTGACGGGGAGCGACCTTGCGCCGTGCGTCTTAGCCAAGTCTGGGGCAAGATGAGCGGACATAACCTTGTGACGTATGTGCGCTGGAGCGTTGAACAAACGTTGGCGCTGTTTCCGAGGATTCTTCACCGATTTCGTTACTTGCATCACCAGTTCACCCTACACAATCGTACTTGAGGCGCTGGCTATTCGAGGCCATCTCTCAGCAGCCTCCCGTGCTACAGGACCGCGAATTTCAGAGCCCTTCATCTCCCCATCGGGAGTAATTATCACAGCAGCGTTGTCTTCAAACTGAACCCAGACGCCCTCAACTCTTCGGAAAGATTTCTTCTGTCGGACAATCACGGCTTGGAAGATTTTCTTTCGCATGTCGGGTGTGCCTTGGCGAACGGAGACGGTTACCTTGTCACCAACAGTTGCAGATGGGTAGCGTCTAATGCGCCCTTTGTAACCCATTGCTTGAATCAGACGAAGCATTCGCGCGCCAGTGTTATCGGTACATCTCAATGCGGAACCCGTGACGAGCCCTCTGGAGAGTTTCTGTCCATGGGCGAGCATGCCTTTCGCGACGAGCGCACGTTGCTTTGCTTTAGCCGCCAACTCACTTTCCCTCCAGCTTCTCCACGACCACGAAGGAAACAGTCTTGCTAATGGGGCGGCACTCGGCGATTCGCACGCGTTCGCCCTCTTTTACGTCTAAGCAGGGTGGATTGTGTGATGGGATGTGACCGTGCCGTCTCTCGTACCGCACGAATTTCGTTGAAGCCTGAAGATACTTGCGCTCCACGACGACCGTTTTGTCCATCTTGGAGCTCACGACGACGCCGTCCATGACGCGCCCGCGAACAGATAGGCTTCCGTGGAATGGGCAGTTCCTGTCCTCGCAAGTTTTCTTGGGTTTCTTAAAAGACATCGACATTACCATAACCTCTTTATGCTCTTCTTTAAACGATCTTCAGGGCGACCGACCAAGAGTTTGCCTTCGATTTCCACGACTGTTCCGTCGGAGAAGCCGAACTGGAAAACCGCGGCTTCCTTGACGATGCTCTTAGCTTTGCCAGCCTGCATAATCGTGAATGTGTTCTTAGATTCGTCCACTACTTCGCCTTTTATCCCGACATAGCCTGAATGCCTGCTCTCTGCAACTGTGCAGTTGGTTCCGATGAACTCGCCGTTTATGACGTCTGGGTTTACCTTCATTCCTCTTTGGGCTCCTTTGCCTTCTTCGGCTTCCTTGCGGGTTTCGCTGGCTTCTCTGCCTTATCTTCTTTCTTTCTGATTCCGAGTTTATGCTCGTTCTCAATCGTCAAAATCTGAGCGATGGTCTTCCGCAGCTCATTTACTCTCGCCGGGTTTTCGACAGCGCCACCTGCGCGAATCATGGTTCGCAGCCTAGACAACTCGGCTCTAAGTTCGAGTACCTTCTTGCCTCGGTCTTCGGAGGACATGCTGTCTATTTCTCTGAGCCGCATGATTGTCATTGTTCGACGGTCTCCTTTGCCGCATCTGTGCTTTCTGCGGGCGCCACAGGTTCAGCTGGGGCTTCAGGCTTTGCTTCTTCGGGTTTCGCCTCAGCCTTTTGCTCCCCAACAGCAGCTGGTTGCTCTTCAACTGTAACTTCGGCTTCAGCTTCTACTGCTGGTTGCTCTTCAGCCTTCACTTCCTCGGCTGGCGCGGCTGGTTTCTCTTCCATCGGAGCGGGAGGAACTATTGTGATTTTGTCTGGGAACACTGCATCTGGCGGCATAAGCTTAACCCTGACGCCGATTATGCCGGGTTTAAGTTGAACGTGAGCTTCGGCTTTGCGCATCCACCTCAAGGCTGGTTCGCCACACCTTGGGAAGTAACCTGCGCGGAACTTTTCGAAACGTGCTCTTTCCGTCCTGAGCTTGCCACTTATCACGATTTCCACGCCCAACGCCCCTGCATCCATAACTTGGTTCAAAGCCCAGAAGGCTGCGCGACGAAAATGCACGCCCCGCTCAAGGGCTGAGGTGACTCGGGCTGCGATGACGTAGGCGTTGAGTTCGGGAACTTCGATTTCAGAAACTGAGATTTGAGGGTTAGTGACTTGGAAGTTTTCTTCGAGTGATCGGGCGAGATCTTTGATGGTTTCTCCGCCTCGACCGATGACAAGTCCTGGGCGCATGGCGTAGACGACTATGTGCGTTCCGAGGGGGGTTTTGGATATGTTCACGCCGCCATACCCTGCGCGTTCGAGTTTCTTTTGGAGGAATTCATCGATTTCTGTTTTCTTAATGGATTCGGTGATGAATCGTTTGACTATACTCATGTTACAAGTTTTCTCCTTCTTCAGCGGTTTCAGGTATAGGTTTCTCGTCGAGGGCGATTTCTATGTGAGTGAGAGTCTCGTTTTTAGGTGAAGCCCTGCCATGTGCTCGTGGGGTGCTGCGTTTGATTTTGGTGCCAGGGTAAGCTGCTGCATGAAGGATACGTAAACGGTCGGTGTCGAGGCCTTTGTTTTCCGCGTTGGCTTCTGCGGCTTCGACAACGTTGAGAATTTGTTGAGCGGCTTTGATGGGATATCGTCCTGCGAACGTTCCTTTTGTTGGAAGTCCGTGTCGGTGTCCCGCTTTCTTGTTGTAACGCGTGAATGGGACGGGTTTCTTTTTGTCGGTCACGTCACGGAGATACTGTTTTGCGTTCGCTAGCGACATGCCTTTGATTGTTCGGCATACTTCTCGGGCATGTTTGTGGGATACCTTGATCTCGCGTCCTGAAGCTTTCGCTGTCTTTTCCGGGTCCAATGCTTCGGGCAGGATTGAGTATCCCCATTTTGGCATGATTTTTTTCTCCGTGTGCGCAATCAACAGCGTAAAAGCGATTTATATGGCTTTCCGTATGAAAACGGTTCCTTAGAGAGCAAGAACTAGCTTAGTTCAGTTTCCAAGGTTCGAATTCGTAGCTGTGAGGTGTACAAGTCTGGAGCGGTACTGAGACATTTAAGGCTTTTCCAAAACACGACTGCATAACATAGTCCGGTTTCTTGTGTATGCTTGTCTCCATCGAAAAGCAATCAAAGATCGATTCAGCTCGAAGGGCTAATCCAGACCGCGAATAAGGCAAGGATTGCTTTGGCTTTACCTCTCACGCCGTGCCAGCTGGTCCAACCGAACCCGACAGGCGGCGCTTCAAGAAGTTGAACACGCCCTCACGCCTGATTCGTCGCAGGACCCGCTTGGGTGCGCCATTGTGTTCGTGGAAGAAGCGACGCTGAATCTCCATTAGTTGTTTGTAGTCGAAGTCTCCGTTTTTCACCGTGAGTAGGAACTCGTCCAATCGGTCGTATTTGCCCGTCTGCAACATCTCTTGGTACAAGCTGCTGTCGGGGTAGGCGATGAACACGTTGAACTGGCACCAGTCAGGGTCCAGCTTATCCGCAAACCGCCGTGTGGCCTCCAAGTCCTCGAGTGTTTCATCGGGGAACCCGAGCATGAACGAACAGGCGACCCGAATCCCAACCTGCTTGCAAAGGCGGAAGGCGTTCTCGGTCTGCTCCAGCGTGATGGTCCTGTTAATCTGCTTCAGAATCCGCTGTGAGCCTGATTCGACACCGAACCAGATGGCTCTGCAACCTGCCTCAAACATCTTTTCTAGAAGCTCTTTGTTGACCAGATCTGTTCGTGTGTCGCACACCCACTCCAAATTCAGTCCGCTCTTCTGCAGGAGGTTACATAGCTGAAGGGTCTCGTTTCGCTTGATGGTGAAGTTGTCGTTGATGAAGTAGATGCCTCTGGTGCCAAACTCGTTCACCATGTACTTGACCTCATCCATCACTCGTGCGGGGCTAAACGTTCGGCATGCGGCCCCCCAAAGCTTCCTGGTCTCGCAGAACGCACAGCTGAACGGGCAGCCCCGGGAAATGTTCATCACGTCTGCTGGCTTTGCCTTTAGGAACTCAATGGTGCGGTCGTATAGGTGCATGGGCAACAGATGCCTGGCGGGAAACGGAATCTCATCCATGTTCTCGATGAACTTGGGCGGGTTCTTCACTAGGGCGCCTTCGTGTTTGTAGCCGACGCCTGCTATGCCCACATGCGCCTTCTCGCTGATGCTCGTGGTAATATGTTGTGCGAGCTCGGCCATAGCGCGTTCTCCTTCACCCATGACTACGTAGTCAACTGTGGGCTGTTCCAGCAACGTATCGGGCATGTAAGACGCGTGCCAGCCGCCCACGACAACCTGGCACAATGGAAGCGTTTCTTTCACCAGTTGTGCGGCTTCGAGGCAACGGCGGTAAGTAGCTGAGCCGCAGGTTATTCCCACTATCTCGGGGTTCAGCCGCGCCACGAACTGCTTTACTTCTTTGATAGGTTTGTTGAGCAGGTAGTTGTCGAGCATCTCCACCTTGAAACCCGCCTTCTCGAGAGCACCCGCAACGTACAGCAACCCGAGGGGCGGAAGCTTCTTCCCCTGGTACCAGGGAGCGTTCGACGGAGGCGCTGTAGTCATCAAGAGTATAGACTTGATGTTTTCTCTTTTGGGTCGTTCCTCGTCTGAGTTGTTGGACACTTTTTTTCTCTCTCGGCGGATTCGCCATTGACGTTGATAATTGCGACGTTTATAAGCGTTAACAGATTTATAACGAAAAAAATAGAAACTATGTGAAACGAGTTCGTAGTGTAGGGAACTACGATTGGAAAGGAGTAGTATGAATTTACAATTATAAAGTTTTATATTTCCTCATGCCCTCGTTAAAAGCACAGGTGCCTGTTTTGAAAGCGCGTGTTTTCGTAATAATTACCTTAATCCTCTTCTTTGCAGGCTTGTTTTTAGCCTCAATTCCCATTGCCGTAGGTCAAGCTACAACAACGATATCTGGGCTAATCACCACGGATATGACTTTGACGAAGCAGAACGGTCCGTACGTATTTACTGGAACCGTGACTGTTGTCAGCGGAGTGACGCTGACGATTCAGCCAGGAACTAGCTTACTCTTGGGCATGTACTTCTTGCAGATAAATGGCATTCTGCAGGCACGCAGCGGCGGAGATCCGATTCGATTCACGGGCGGCAACACTGGCGGCTATGGTCCCATAGTTTTCGCATCCTCCAGCGGTGTATGGAACGAGCAGACTGGAACGGGATGCATAATTGAAAACGCTGTATTCACCGCAAGTGGGATCGATATTGAAGGTGCTTCGCCCAAGATTAACAATTGCACGTTTGGTTCCAGCGGGATGGGCATCACCATCAACGACGCAACGCAAGGGTCCCCGATAATCTCCAACAACATATTCAAGGGACCGGGCATCACATCATCATTGGCGATTTCCTGTGGAGGCAACGCCGTGATCACCGGCAACAACATATCCGGGTGGCAGACCGGCATCGATATTTTTCTTGGCAACGCCACCGTGATGAACAACGTGATCTGGAACAATTCTCAAAGCATCTCGGGGGGAGAAGGCGTTAGAATAGACTACCAGAGCAATTACGGTGTATCCACCAGCCCCACGCTGAGCAACAACACAATAGTCTACAATAGCGTGGGTATCAACCTCGTCGGTAGCCCAACGCCCAAGATATTCTACAACAACATAAACAATAACACGAACTACAATATTATCCTCTACAACGGCACCGAAGTCTACTACCCGAGGGGCGGCAACATTAACGCTTCGTACAACTATTGGGGAACCACCAACACGGCAACGGTTAATCGAACAATCTGGGACTGGAAGAATGACCACACGTTGGGCAACGTGACTTTCACGCCCATCTTGAACGCTTCAAACTCAGCCGCGCCGCCAGTGCCAGTGCCCGGCATCTTCATACCTGAATTCCCGGAGTTCCCTGCTATCGTCAGCGCAGTCGTCTTGATCACCCTTGGAGCTGTAGCGACGGGAAGCGTCCTGCCTAGGGGAAGAAAAACCGAAAAGGGTCTCCAAAATTCTTCGCACAGATGACTAAGAAGCCGTCTTGCTTAGCCCAAGACAAATTCGCCGGCGCACACACTAAGTCATGGTTCGTTTTAGAGCTTCCACGAGTTTTCTGTTGTCTGCACTCGAGCGCACGGTGACCCTGAAGAAGCTGTCGTCCAACCCGACGAAGGTGCTACAGTCGCGTATGAGCATGCCCTGCTTTGCCATCTCTTCCCGCAACCCCTTTGATGTAAACTTCGAGTTCTGGATTTTCACGAGGAGGAAATTTGTCTCCGATGGAAAAACGTGCAACCCGCCGATGCCGTTTAGCAGTTTGGCAAACTCGGCTCTCACCTCGGCAATTGTACGCTTCGAGTTCTCGATGAATTCTTTGTCTCCGAACGCTGCGAGAGTCGCGAACCCTGCCAACGTGTTGATGCTCCACGGCTGCCGTGTCGTCTCTATGGTCTCGATTAGGCTTCTTGCCGCGATGCCGTAGCCGAAACGTATCCCAGGCATGCCATAGAATTTCGTAACGGAATGTATGACGAAGAGGTTAGGGTACGTTTTCACGTAAGCCGTCATCGTGGCGTCTTCGCCCTTGGCTGCGAACTCGATGTAGTTCTCGTCCACGCTAAGGATGATGTCTTTCTTCTGACAGAAATCTAGCAGGTCGAGAACTGAGGTGCGGCTGAAGAGCGTTCCCGAGGGGCTGTGGGGGTTGCAGATGAACATGAGCTTCGTGTCGTCGGTTACAGCTTTCTTAATGCGATCAGTTTCCAGAGCGAAATTGTCTGGGAGTTGGACGAAGATGACTTCTCCGTGAACTCGGAGAACAGCTTTCTCGTACTCCGTGAACGATGGCACTGGGATGACGGCTTTGAAGTTGCAGGGAAAAACCTCGGCGATCATGTAAATAAGCTCGATGGAACCGTTGCCAAGTATGATGTTCTCCTCATCAACGCCATGTCCGACGTAGTTGGCTATGTTAGCCCTCAGTTCGGTCGGGTTGGGGTCGGGGTAAAATCTAATGAGCTTCGCCTGCTGTTTCACAGTTTCAACGGCTTTGGGCGATGGTCCTAGGAAGTTGATGGGTCCGCTGAAGTCGAGCACCTGTTCGGGGGGTATTTTGTATTTTCTGCTGAAGCCCCACACGTCTCCGCCGTGGCTGACGAACCTTCGTTTCTTACACGGGCTGGACATGGCTTTGTGCTTCCATCAGCTGATTTAGCTCATGCTCAATATGGAACTGCTCTTTAAAATGGTTGTTGTAGAGGTTCACTATCTTGTAAAGCCAGTAGACAACGCCAAATCCTAGAGTTGCGACGGTTATTAGGGCGCAGTTCCGTATGAAAACCCATTGAGGCACATACTTCCGCTCAGGGTAGAAGGTTGCAAGGAAATCGCTTTGGCGTTTTTCGTGTTCGTTCAGGTCTTTGGACAGGAGGTAAGCTATGGCAAACACGGGTACTACGAGGATTATGGAAACAGCCCACAGCCTCGCGCTCCTCTTGGGAACCGACGCGGGACTCCAGTCTTTGTGGGCAAAGTGTGCGACTTTTCGTTCAAACTTTTCTTGCCTCTGGAAGTGACGATTGCGTCTGTCAACTGAATAGTAGAAGAACGGGAAGAACGCTAATCCGAAGCTCGCGATAGCGCCCAGAAACCACATGGAAAACCACATTTTTCGGTCGGGTTTCGTTTCTGTTGCCATGTTGGTTTCCATTCTGAACGCTCGATTCTCTCGTGAATCGGTGGCTTTTAAGAATTCGGCTAAAGTTTATAAATTCTTTCTTTCAGCTTCATAAGCAAATGAATGACACCGTGACGCTAATTTCTGTCGTTGTTCCAGCGCGTAACGAGGAGCACTCTGTAGGCGACGTTATAGACCGCCTCAAAACAACCCTGCAGGGGGTTGGGGTGCCGTTTGAGATAATCGTTATAGACGACTGTTCACGTGACTCGACCGCTGAGGTCAGCCGGCGACGAAACGTTAAGATCTATTCCTTCATGAGGCACATGGGCAAGGGTTACGCTCTCCGAACTGGGTTTTGGAAGGCAAAAGGTGAAATAATAGTCACGATAGACTCAGATGGGTCAAATCGTCCCGAGGAGTTGCCACTCTTGCTAAATCTCGTTTTGCATAATCAAGCCGACCTCGTTATCGGCTCAAGATTCTCCGGAAAAAAGGCTACTTCTGGCAAGAAGTTCAACGCGGCGGGCGTCCGCATATTCAACTCGCTCATCCGAATCCTCACTGGGGCAGTGGTTACGGATTCGCAGTCGGGCTATCGCGCCATGAAACGCAAAGTCTTGGAAGGGTTGAACCTGAAGTCGGGCACGTATGAGATTGAGTCGGAGATGCTCGTAAAGATTGCCCACCGAGGCTTTCGAATCTGCGAGGTCCCCATAAGCTTTGAGCAGCGAACGTATGGCGTTTCCACTTTAGACCCGCTTGTAGACGGATTCAAAATCTTGATGTCTATCTTTGCGTCATATTTGAAGGGTTGATGGGGAAACTTGAGTGACGCTGACCTGCCCAAAGTCTCCGTTGTGGTGACATCTAGGAATAACGAGAATACCATGGGCGAGTGCCTCAGAAGTCTCGTCAATCTGGACTACCCGAAGGATTCTCTGGAGATTATCGTCATCGATGCCTGTAGCACCGACATGACTGCGGAGATAGCTGCGCAGTACGCTTCGAAGGTGGTTTCTGAACGCTTGAACGCGCCTGCGGCATACAACCATGCACTGAAAATCGCAAGCCACGAAGTAATTGGCTTCGTGGATTCGGATGCGAGAGTGGAGCGAGAATGGCTGAAGAAGCTCGTGCCCCACTTAGGTGAACCGAAGACGGCGGGGGTAAGCGGCAACATCGAAACCTGGAACAGCGAGAACCCGTGGGCGCGTAGCATCGGCTACGACATTAAAACCCGATATGCACGCATAGGCGAATTCACAGGGCGAGTTGCCACGATGAACCTACTGCTTAAGCGGAGTGTTCTGGAGGAGCTGGGCGGCTTCGATGAAAAATTTCCCTCGCAATACGACACCGAACTGGGATACAGGCTCAGCGAGAAGGGCTACAGGATAGCCTTCGAGCGACGGCGATTTGCTTCCACTTCAACCGCCCAACGTTGGGTGCTTACTGGCGGCAGCAGAAACAGTACGGCAAGAACACAGTAAGACTATACTTCAAGTATGCTGGTTTGGCGAGGGGCGACGAGATTACGGATATTGGCATGAACGTCCAGCCTCTCCTGATCCTCGTAGTAATTGGTTGCTTCCTCCTCGGATTCCTCGGGTCTACTGCGAGCATTGTGGTACGTCTCGGCACTGATTCTCCTCGTCATGTTTCTGTACTTTGTTCTCTCTGCGGCTCGAACCGCTAACCGGTTCAAAGACATGTCGGCGATGCGCCTCGTCGTGCTATATTATGTGAGGTCCTTCGCGTGGCTGGTAGGTGCCGCAATCACGGCAGTCAACGTGCTCCGAGGGAGGCGGTGAGGCGGATGGCGAAGGTTTGCTTCATCTCTCCCGAATACCTTCCGCTGTCAGGCGGCACGGGCGCTTACGTGTATTACCTCAGCCGAGAACTCATGAGGAACGGCTATAGCATCAGCATCGTAACGGGCTACGACGAATCCAGAGACATCCGCGTTAACGGGCAGCTCGATGTGCATTTCTTGAAGGTGTTCAAGGCTCCTGTGGTCAAGTCATTCATGTTCGCGGCATCATCCTTCAGAAAACTGAATAGCATCGAAGACACAGCTAACGTGGACATCACGCACGCAAATCTGCCGTTGGTTCCCGACTTCGCCGTTCCCCCACGCTTCGGACGAACACTGATTGCTACGGTGCATTCGACTTGGGAGGGCGAGGCAAACGCCATACGCGGCGAGCCTTACAGCAGGTTAAACGCGAACGAGAAGTTCCTCAGGAGCTTCACATGGTTTCTGGGCGTTTTCGAGAGGCGCATGCTCGAACGAGCCAAGCGGATAATTGCCGTAAGCGACTTCACACGCACGGAGCTGCATCATTACTACGAGCACCGCTACGACCGCAAAATCCGAGTGGTCCACAACGGAGTTGACATCGACAAGTTCAAGCCGCCAATCGACAAGCGGAGGGTCAAGCTGGAGTTAGGCTTAAACCCCGACGACATCGCCATCCTCTCCGTCGGACGCCTCTACGCACGGAAGGGCTTGTTTACGCTCATCGAGAGCATACCAGCTGTCGTCAAACGATTCCGCAACGCCAAATTCATAGTCTCGGGAAAGGGGCAGAGCGACGAGATGAAGAAACTCATCGCCCACGCCGAACGCCTCAAAGTCCGGGACAGCATCGTCTTCAAGGGCTACACTCCAGACAAGAATCTGCCGAAGCTATACCAGGCGGCGGACGTTTTCGCGTTCTCCACCTTCTACGAGCACCACCCCTTCGCCGTGCTGGAAGCGCTCTCCAGCCAGTTGCCCGTCGTCACAACGAACGTGGGCGGCATCCCCGAAACCATCACACAAGGCAAGGACGGGTTCATGTGCCAGCCCTTCGACCCGCGAGAATTCTCCGAAAGGATTTTGTTCCTTCTTGAAAATCCCTCAGCAGCAGCGGAGATGGCATTGCAAGCCCGTAAGACAGTCGTAGAGCGTTTCGACTGGCGCCTCGTCGTTCAAAAAGTCCTCAAAGTCTATGATGAAGCTCTAAGCTAGGCTCAGGTTCGCGCGGCTCCTGCCTATACGCCCTCGTGATTCTCTGAAAAATTTGCACGACGTCAAGCGAGCAGAACAGCACCTTCGTCAGGTACTCGTGCTTGAAGATTTCCATCTGTGCCTTCACGGGCAGGTCGATTCGTGGCGGCTCAAACTTGCGGGCAACATCGGACACGCGTAAACCCTCGACCGCGATGTCTGCTTCACGAAGCCCTGTCTTTCGGGCGATGTAGTTCATGTAGCCGACTTCTGTCAGTCTCAAACCCATTATCTTCAAAGCAGTGACGTCAAGGGCAAAAGCGTCGTTGCTTGTCAACATTAGGTTTGTCTGGACGGGCATTCCCTTCGTTGGTCCGTTGCCCTCCATCGCCACACGTGCGTCCATGATGGTTAACCGCGGCTTGAAGATGGCGTAGAGGTTGTAGAAGACCTCGCTTAGGTATGGGTGCAGGTAGATACGTTTGTTGCTGGGCACACAGCCGAACAGGTTCTTGATGGCTCCGCTGTAAACGGCGAACTCGTGCGTCTTCATCAAAGCCAAATCCACTACGGCATCGGCTTGTAAAACTGTCTTCGGGAGAAACAGATGCTTCACGGTGATGCCGCCTTCGAATTTTCACCTTCACTAATTTGTCTTCTGAGAGGTTAATGACCGAACCGCCTGCCGACTTTACGGCCGCCTCAATCCCCGTCTTCTCGAACGCTGACCAACACGGGTAGTTGAAGCCGTTGGATTCGCCCACAACCACCTCGCTGTTGCCATCGCGAAGCAAGCCAACGACCTCACTCATGAGCGTTGGGCTCGTGACGACTCCGGGTACGTATTCGGGGTGGCTCATGTTCGGCTTTACGAAAACTCGCTGCATCCCCCGAAGGTTCGCGTTCTTTATGGCTTCTTCTGTTATTTTTAAGGTGCCCCCATATGCTCGGAGTATTTTGACTGTTTTCTGCTGCATCTTATCCGCCGTCCCCACTTTTTGCCAGCACGCAGCCTGGGTCGGAAGCCTGCATATCCTCGTAGTATGCGTTAGCTCGTGCTCGGCATCCACCGCACGTGTATTTGTAGCTGCACTTGCCGCAGGCGCCCTTCAGGTTGTTCCTATCTCGCAGGGCATTGAAAAGTTCGCTGTTGAGCCAAACCTCGCCAAATTTCTCCATCTTCAAGTTGCCAACGTTTACGGGCAGGAACACACAGGGGTGCACGTCGCCCTGAGGTGAGAGACTGCAGTACAGTCGTCCTGCACCGCAGCCGCCGATGAAGTCCGCTAGTGGCACGGCTTTGCGGCTGACTTTGGCGGTTTGCATGTGCGCCATCGACATTGTCACTTCACCTGTCCCGGCCTCTCCCTGGCATTGCAGTGCTACCCGTGCGAGTTGGGGCGCAGTTGTAAGTATAGTGGTCTTGCAGCCCTTAGACATGCGATTCAGCAAATAACGCATGAGCGTCTCCCGTTCATCCGAGGTCAGGTCTTCATCTTGATGCGCCTTCCCTCGCCCCGTAGGGATAAAGTTGAAGTACGTGAACCGTTCCGCACTAACATTCTCAGCCAAGTCGATTATCGCTGGGAATTCGCTGAGGTTGTTCTTCGTTGCGGTCGACGCAATGCATACGCATAAATCCTGCTCTACGCAGTTCCTCAAGCCTGCCAAAGCTTTGTCGAACGCTCCGGGGATTCCGCGAAACGTGTCGTGGGTCTGTGCGGTTGCACCGTCAATGCTTATCTCAACGTAGTGAATACCCGTCTGCTTCAGCTGGCTCACGTTCTCCTTCGTGAGTAGGGTGCCGTTGGTGGCGACGGAAACGTATAAGCCGCGTTCGACTGCATGGCGGGCGACGTTGAAGAAGTCTTTTCTAGTTAGTGGTTCGCCTCCAGAGAACGCCAGCGCCGTAACTCCTGCGTCTGTCAGTTGGTCCACGATGTTGAACGCCTCTTTGGTGTTCAACTCTTCTTCTTGAACCGCACCGCTGTTAGAGTAGCAGTGCTTGCAGTTCAAATTGCACTTGTGTGTAAAGTCCCACACTACGAGGAAAGGAGCATACAATGACAATGGCTTCTTAATTCCCAGAAAAGCGAAACTTCGGGTGAGGTTTGCTATGGCTCGTCTAGCGTACGGATCGCTGAGAAGTTTCTCGGCTTTTGCTCGTTTGAGATTCAGGCTTCGTCTGAGGAACTCTATCCAGAACCCGATGACCTGCGAGTAAAGGCTTCTGCACTGAGTGCATTTCTTGTCCGTTTTGCCGACGTAATTGTCCAGTGCCGCTTCGAGGACCGTTCTGCCGCAGTTATTGCACTTCTTTAGCGAAAGCTTAAGCATCTTTTTCGTCATGGGCAGCGTGATAACTGCGTTCCAGAAGCTGTCGTGGCTCAGCAGACTCGTCTTGTGTCCCCCTGAAGCGCCTACCTTCAGGTATGGATTGGTTGCGTGACGGTGTTAAATATTTCCCTAATCGGTTCTGGTAGCTTGTATTGGGTGATTTCTGTTGACTTTCCTAGGATGGTTGTTGAAGGTCATATTTCGTGGGATGCTTGTGGTGTTTGGGAAGTATTGTGAGTTATCGCCTAGTCAAGTTAGCTTTCTGTTTTTGCGTTTCTGTTTCCTAGTGATTTGGTGTCTGTTTGGGGTGCGAGTCAATTTTTGCGGTTGCTCAATGGTTTTTGCCATTGAGACTCGATGACAACTGTTTTTGTTTTAGGCTTTTTTCGTTGTTGCTTTTTTGTGACGGGGCTTGCCGAACATTGAGCACGATTGACAAAATTTGAAAATTTTTGAGCACGGATTGGTTTTCGGGCTGCGTTGGTTGAACGGTGGTTTGAGGCAATTGAGAGGCTTGAGCAGAGAATGCAGAACAATGGGTTGGAACAGGGCGAAGGATGGCTTCTGGAGCCAATTTTTGGGTTTGCACAATGGTTTTTTCCATTGTGTACACAATGACTGCTGTTTTTGTTTCACGCTTGTTTACAAATTGCTTTGGTTGAACTAAGCCTTCAGCTCATTGCGCACGATTGTGCAACTATGTTGGACCATTGTGTGGAGTATGATGACCCATTGTGCAGCATTGTGCGAGAATGTAGAGGATGCTGGCGCGTTGAAGAGAGGCTTCTGAGAAGCCAATTTTTGTGTTGTTTTACGCGGTTTGCTGTGTGACAATTTCTTCCGTTTTTGTTTCTGCTTGTTTCTGCTGCTGTTCTGGTTGAACGGGGCTTTTAGAGAATTGTTCAGAATTGTGTAGAATTGTGCGGGCATGCAGAGAAATCGTGTTGTCTATGTTGAGAAATTGTGCAGGAATTGTGCAAATCTTGGTGAAGAGTTAGGGGTTTTTGGCGATATTTTTGTTCGCGAGCCGGTTCTCTTTGTTGAACAAAACCTGCCGTTCCAGTTTCAGGCTGCTTCAGCGGTTGCTTTTGCTGGACAGGCTTTGCAGAAGATTGTTCACAATTGTTCACCGTCCAGTGGAGGATGCGATTGCGCTTGTACAGTGCATTGCATAATCTGGTTCCTGGCTTCTAGTTTTTAGGAGCTAAGAAAAAGGGAAGCAGAAAGGTCTCTGGAGACGAGGCGCGCGGTGCTCGTGTTATTCCGTGGTTGACACGGGTCAGGTTTTGAGGATGGAGCAGCTTTTGTCTCAGTGTTTATATTGAACCCGAATCTCACATTAAGTCACCGGAACCCCTAATCAACCTGTCGTAGCTGGCGAACTGACATCAATGAAAAAGCAGCCCAGAAAACCCCTGTCATCGCGAAGACTGGTGTGTAGCCCACAACCTGCGCCAAGAACCCGAACGATAGAATCGTGGCGAACTCGGCTAGACGCATAGGCACATGGAGCCATCCTATGTCCACGCAAACGTTCGGGCTGTCTTTAGCTACTTTGTGAACTAGATGCTCAAAGTACGCTATCCCGAACCCACGAACGAACCCGAGGACAAGTAAAACTGCGGGGAAGAACAGCCCAGAGTTGGCAAGAATCAACGACGCAGCCAAGGCAACGATGCTTAGAGCGATGGCCCGCTTTGAAGTTAGCCCAACCCTCAACGTCAGGAAGGTCGTGACCGAAGCAACGACGTTGTAGAGCATGAACAATACGCCGATTGTGATGTAGTCGTACCCCAGTTGAACTTGCATAAAGACGGGCAGCAATAGCTGGAGTAGCGGGTATGTTGCGATGCTGTTAAACATCAAGGCGATAGACGCCCACCAGAAAGCCTTGCCCTTTCCCCGCGGGTCCATTGATCGCCACAAACTCGACTGAGGTTTCGCCGTCTTCTTGCCAACTTTCCATAGCAGCCCCGCGGGAACTCCAATGGCTGCCGAGGCAACCATCAAAACAACTAGTGTCCAAGAGAACCCAGCCAATGCTATGCCCAAACCCGCTGCCGCGCTGCCGATCGCGGTCGCCAGCCAGATGATGGCGTTGGTTCTCGTGGCTTCTCTGCCCTCACGTTTGGGCGACAGGTGGAAGATGGCGGTACGGTTCACCGCCCAGTACGAAGCATCACGAAACCCCTCCATGACTTTGCCAGCGAAAAACAGCGACAACGAATTCGCAATGTAATAAATCGCCGGAGCGAGGAAAGTGGCGGGCCAGTTGACGATGAGGAAGATATGGGACCAGCCGATTTGGTCGGCGACGGCGGCGAACAAGAGCCGAGCGACCAGAAACACGAGGGGCAGAGCGGATAGGACTATACCGATTTCAGTCACGTTCACATGCTGAGCCAAAAGCAGGAGCGGAATGAGCAGGGTAAGGGCTCCCGCTACGAAGTTGTTTAGGAAAGTTATCGCGTTGACCCGTCTCACTTCAGCTTGCCTCAGTGTAGTTCGGCAATTCTGGGGCAACGACTAATTAAGACTTCAGGTATCCCTACGAAGAACTAATTAATGAATGGACACCGCGATGACTTAAGGTCTGCCAAAGAGGCTAGAGCGTAAAGGCAAAAATGTTTTCGTAACAAGAGTCATGCCATCAACTTAGCGTACAAACGTTCAGCGACCTTCAAGTCTTCCACAGTGTTGACGTTCACCGCAACCTCATCCTTATCCATAACGTAGACTTCCTGCGCCATCCATCCTCCATCGATTAGCCCGCCGTCGATTACGTTGATTCCTGTCGGAACTACCTGTCTGCCTTCAGCTTCAAACGCATACTCCTCACCAACCCCGAACTTCGTTTTCGTCTCAATCGGCACTGCAACCGTCAACGCAGGCTTCCCGCACGATTCATACCGTTGCAGAACATCGTCGACGACACCGCTCGTTATTAACGGCAAGTCAGAAACCACCGCCAGAACCGTCCCTAAGCCCAACTTCTTAACGACAAACTGCATATCCTGAATGTAGCCTTCCCCGGGAGTCACTACAACCGTAACGGGGAAATTCCTGACGAAACTCGCCGTTCTCGGTGTACTGTTACTGACGGCAACTACAATCGACGCAACCCTCTCGGCTTCAAGCAACGACGTTAGGACATGCTCAATTACGGGTTTCCCGCCGACCTCGAGCATCGGCTTCTCCTCTAAAGCCTCCATCCGCCTCCCCCGTCCGCCAGCCATAACAACAGCCGTGATATGCATCGCTAAATCAACGCCACCAGCGCAATAACTGCCACCATGCGAGCTAACTCGTTGGTCGCACCCAACACGTCTCCCGTGACGCCGTTGAAGTGCCTGTGAGCGATTTCCACCATTATCAGTCCTGCAACGCAAGCCACCAAAACGACGATTGCACCTTTTAACCACAGCAAAAGTACCGCAATAAAAAGCGAGACTAGCACAGCAACCGCTAAACGCGCATGACCCAGTTCGCCGTGCATGACCTCGAGGAACGATGATGCCATGCCCTTACGCACGGGTTTGCCAGCCCAAGCTCCAACAACCATAGCGAGCTTCGCTGAAACCTCCACGACAATTACACTCTGAATAAGTATGTTTGTGTTCAGCTGCGAGAATGCAAGAGCCGTGATTAGCAGAGTCATCATCCCCAAAGTCAAGCCCCCAGCGCCCGTCAACTGGTCATGCATTACGTCAATCTTGTGCTCGGGCGTTCCGTGCGCCATAACGCCGTCTCCGAAATCCAGCAATCCATCAGTGTGGTGTAACCCTGTCAGCAGGAGCAGCGCGCCAAGGACCAATGCTCCAACGACTATCCCAGGCAGGAAGAAGTAAAGCAAAACCCAACCAAACAAACCCGCCAAGAAACCGATTAACGCGCCGATGATCGGAAAAAGGAACATGTAACGTGCACAGTCCGTCAGCATGTTTTCGTCCATGCGCACGGGCAGAACCGTCAGAAATGACAGCAGGTTCTTAAGCGGCCTCAGCAATGCGCGTTCACTTCAACCCCATCAACAAAGCGTAATTCCGCTCAATCTCACGCAGAAGCATCTCCTTAGTCACTGCGCCCTCGGTAGTCGCAATTGCCGCAATCGAAGCGCCTCCAGCACCCACACCCTCTTTCACGATGCCCTTCTCGTAAGCCCTCAACCCGTCAAACTTTGAATCAGCAAAATTCAAATCCGCCGCCAACACGGGCACGTCAGCAATGCCTCGCACGATGCCGCAGATGTCACTCGAACGGTCGTTTGCAACCCAGCGGGTCGTCCCAATTGCAACGTTGCACAAAACATTGGGCTTCAATGCGTCGACAACAGCGAGCACCGCGGTCATCTGCGTTCCACCAGCCATCAAAACAGGCACCTCCCCAGCCGCGCCTATGACTAAACCTGCAAACGCGGGTATCATCGGGTCGCCCACACACGAGACTGCTCTGACAGGATTGTCCCGTAAGCTGCCGAAGCTTTCGCCCGCCGCAACCAACCCAGCCTTGACCGCCTCAGCCTTCAAATCATGCGGGTTCTCGGGCATACTGCTACTCACCTTGCCCTCCGCGTGGACGCCCATAGCTGATAGGACGCCTAGCGCCGTTGTGGTTCCGCCGGGAATGCTCTCGCCAATCACGAGGTAGTCAGCCGCCTTCGCAAGGTTCTCGCCTGCAATCGTGGCTCTGTCGATAACTTCCTGCACGTTGTCCACCGAACTCCCCGTTCGGATGTCTCTTCCAGGGTTTCCGCCAACGTCTAAGAATGGAATCTGAGGCTTAACCCGTAAACCCCCACTGCACACGAGAATGGGAATGTCTGCCAATCGAAGAGCTGACATTGAAATCAATGCTGGTGTCGGAATTCCATCAGGGGTGACGGGTACACCGCTGATGCACTTGCACTTGCCAAGGTGCAGCAGTTCAGCGTCTGCGGGCGGCGTGTAATCCGATAACTCGGGCATTTTGCCAGCGGCGCTGATTCCAGGGATTTTTCCCGTCTCGGTCGTCGCAATCGTGAGGACAAACAGCGGTTTCTTGCCCCGCAATTCGTCTAGGAAGCTTTTCGCTTTGAGTTCGTTGTTGGCGAACAACACGTCGAAGTCTTCGCTCACGTTATGGCTTTCCCGCCTTCGACCTGACAGCGAACTTCGTTATCTCGAGTCTGCCCCAGCCGTTGATAGTGGAGGTTTTTGTTTCCTGGATTTCGATGCGTTTCTTGAAGACTGGGCCGTCGGTGACGAACGTGTGGTACTCGCCTCTTTCTCCGCAGAGGTCGACTGTGCCGAGTTTCTTGAGGTCGTTGAAGAACTGCCTGTCGAGGGTTCTGCCGAGCCACTCCATGCCGAGGAACTCTTTTTTCACGCGGACAACTGTGGCCTTGAAACCTTCCTTTATCCATTCATCCAAAACTTCGGTGGTGTCTCTGTGCCATAACGGTCTCACAGGTGTTAAACCGATTTCCTTGGTTACTTTGTCAAGCCAGCCTGCTTCGTGTAAAGCTACGTCGTAGATGTCGCCTGTGATTATGCCGTCTGCACCTTTCTTCTTGGCGTCTTGTAGTGCTTTCCTGAAGTCTTCCTCGTATGTTTGGGGTGTCGTTGGCACTTTCACGATGGGAATGCCGATGGCGTCTGATTGCGCGTCGAGGAGTTGGCTGCTTATCATGTGAAAGTTGCTCGTCGCTTTGTCCTGCATCATGATGAGCAGGTTCTGCACCTTATGTCCTTCTTGCAGGGCTTTGTGGAGCGCGAAGCAGCTGTCTTTGCCGCCGCTCCATGAAGCTATGAGTTTCATCTTTTTCAAGTCTCCATTTGCCGTCCCAGCCTCGTTTGCCTTGAAGGCATAGGGTTTTCGGCATGGATGGTCTATCCAATCGTTTCCCTATAAGTGTTGTTATGAACGGTTAAGCGCATAATGCTTAAACCCTGCACCGCCGTAAGCGTGTGTCGTGATGGTTATGGCTGACGTGAAACAGCCTTTGTTGGCATATCTTGAGGGGAAGGGCATAACGATGAAAGACCTCGTGGATACGGCTTTGGAGTTTTTCGTGCCGCATCCCGGGGTGGAGACTGTGGAGAGGGCGTCTCGCAATCCTCAAAGAAGAATTCTGTAGACATTCTGGATGACGTGAACGTGGCGACGCTGCTTGTGATGGCTTTCCGCGCTGAAGACGACGCCAGAAACGGAGCTCATCCCAGGCTTAACAAAAGAACGTTACCTCGGCAGACCAGGCGTCATCGCAGACGAAGTGCTCGGCATAGCCATAGCCGGCTACATCGCAGGCACACGAGGCGTCTTCGAGTACACGCGGTTCGACCAAGCCAAACCCGGCATCTTAAAGAAACTTGGTCCCATAGTCAACGACGCCATTGGTGCACTCATCGCAGGCGCATCGTCAAACATGTACACGAGAGCCCTCAGAAAATCGAAATAACACTATCCCCTTCCTTTCCGCCGACGAGCAACAAGTGTTGGCATGTTTAAGTCTTTTAGAATTGGATTCCTTCGGTTAGCTCGAATTTCTTCGGCATCTTCACCTGCGTGACCTCATTCACGAAGTCCGCCCTTTCGACGAGTCCCTTCGGTGCCACACGCCCAGTCATGACGACAGTCGTTTCCGATGGCACTTTCTCAAGCATCTTGAGAACATCAATCACGTCAAGCATCTTCCAATTCGCCGCCAAAGCCAACCTCATCCAGCACAAGCAGATGCGGCTTCTTCTCCAGCATCGCCTTCTCAGCAAAATCTAATGCCTTTTTCGCCAGTTTCTTGTCGTGAGCTTTGACGCCCTCAACTGTGAATTTCTCGCCTGCAAACTCCGCCGTCTGGTCCGTTTCTCCGAGCCAGACTTCTCTGCCAAACTGGTAAATCTCATAGTAGGGCTTCAGCCTGTCCTCGATGAGCACTTCGCCGATGTCTTTCTTCCATTTGAAAAACTGAACAATCACCACGCGCTTGTTATGTCCGACTGAACGTAGGGCTAAACCCAAGGCGTTTGTGGTTTTGCCGCCACCAGTTCCAACATACAGATATATGTAACCCATCTTTTCGTCACCTTTAAGCCGGGAATGGGCAGTTTTGCGTGGGACAGCCGCCCGCATACTCGGACTGCGCCGAAAAAAACGTCCCCTCCTTCGTTTTTATTTCTCCAATGTATAGGACTTGCTCGGGCTTGCTGCCGTAGCGGAACACGGTCACGCCCTTGCAGTTCAACTTCCACGCTAAATCGTAGATTTCCTTTACGTCTTCGGGCTTGGCATCGTTGGGCAAGTTCACAGTTTTGCTGACCGCATTGTCGGTGCTATTTTGGAACACAGCTTGCATCTTGATGTGCCAGACTGGCGCTATGTCCAACGCCGTCACGAATAGCCGCTTCATGTCGTCGGGAATACCGTCAATTTTCTGCACCGAACCCGTTCGGGCAATGTCCTCGAACAACTTCGCACTGTAGAATCCTCTTTCTTTCGCCATCTGCTCGAACAGGTAGTTCGTCTCGAACAGCCTCGCCCCGTTGAGTACGTTCCGCATAAACGACACAGCAAACAAGGGCTCGATGCCTGAGGAGCAACCTGCTATGATGCTTATCGTGCCGGTCGGCGCCACAGTCGTTACGGTAGCGTTTCGAAACGCCCTGTACTTTCCATCCCAGATGCTGTCCTCAAAATTCTTGAAGGACCCACGCTTCTCGGCGATCTCTACATCTTTCTTGTGGGCTTCCGCCTCGATGAACGCCATCACTTGGTCGCCAAGTTTCAACGCTTCGTTAGAATCGTATGCCACGCCAAGCATGATGAGCATATCCGCGAAGCCCATAACGCCCAACCCGATTTTCCTGTTCGCCCGTGTAATCTCGTCAATCTCCTTCAAAGGGTAAACATTCGCGTCAACAACGTTATCGAGAAAATGCACAGCGTTCCGCACTGTCTCCCGCAGCTTATCCCAATCCAGCTTCCCTTCGTGAACAATCCGCGATAAATTAATCGACCCGAGGTTGCACGACTCATAAGGAAGCAACGGCTGCTCGCCGCAATTGTGGACGCAGAACCCGTTTGCGTCGAAGGCATTAATTCCTGGGATTTGAGCGTCGTAGACTTCTTCTTCGCCGTCTGGAACCAGCTCGGACACGGTGGCTACGAAGCGTTCTCGGTTCAGTTTCCTCTTGTAGGAGTTCAGTGCTTCTTCAAGTCTGTTTCTTTTGTCTGAGTCGCCGAACCCGATGTTTTCTTGGAAGACTCGGAGGTTCTCACCGGAGATTACAAGTTCATGCTGCGACTTGTGGGGATACGGTTTCGTTCCGCCTTTTCCGTTAGGCATCTGGGTGTAGCCTTCCGGTCTTCTGTTAACAAAAATTGTTGAGAATATTCCGAACCGCAACAGGAGACGCTGAACTGCCTTCAGAGTTTCAAGGTTGCTCTGGGCAAATCTAACGCTGACACCTTTAGCTTGCTTTCCCTGAACCGACCCATCTGCATCAAACAGCCCTTTCAGCAAGCCTCTACAGAAACTCGAAGAAGTTTGCTCCATGGCTTCAGTTAGCTGTTTCGCGCCAGGTTTTAAACCCAAATTCTTGCTCAGTATCTTGAGATATCCTGTTGCCATACGGTATTCGTCTCTACCTTTCACTTTCACCCAACCCTGAAAATCAGATCTATGAGGCATACCCTTGGCGTAAGAGTAAGCCAATTCGCGCACGGCTTTCGACCCATTTTCTTCGCCCCATGAGGAAAGCACAACCTTGTCCTCCTTGACTGTACCGTCTCCTAAAAGCAACCCTGCGAAGTAGCCTTCTCCTTCAGCGTAATTACCCGACCAGCCTTTTAGGTTTCTATGGTTATTCATGACGATTTTGTCTTCGGGTTTCAGGTCGCTTGCTTTCACCCACTTAGTTCTTGTGGCGTACTTGGTTAGTTCTTGGACTTTCAGCACCGGATGGTTTTCTGTCAGGCGGAGTTCGAAGCCCTCTCTGGTCTTAAGTTTAAGCACCGGCTTTCGACCAGTGGCGAAGAAACCTGCTCTTGAGTCATTCCATCTTTCGCCGTTGACCACTGCAACAAACGGTTTGCCTAGCAGACCCCTCACCTGCATCGGACCTTCTTCCGTCATGATCCACGCGTCCAAGGTCACGCAAGGATTAGTGGATTCTATTTTGCCCACCTGTGGCGTTGGGTTATGCCTGTTGATCTCGTCGATGAAGACGACTCCTGGGTCACCGCTAGCCCACGCCGAATGTGCTATGAGGTTCCAGACTTCTCGTGCTTTAAACTGCTTAACTTTCTCTTTGTTCCGCGGGTTGACGAGCCAGTACTCGCTGTCCGACCCGATTGCCGTCATGAACTCGTCGGTTGCCGCCACGGATACGTTGAAGTTGGAGAGGAACGTGGGGTTCTGCTTGGCTGTTATAAACTCGATTACATCTGGGTGGTCTACGCGGAGGATACCCATCATCGCGCCTCTCCGTTTGCCGCCGGCTTTGATGATTTCGGTAGAGGTGTCGAAAATCCGCATGAAACTCACTGGACCTGACGCCACACCCTTCGTAGATCTTACGATGTCGCCTTTGGGTCTGAGCTGGGAGAAGTCGAAGCCAACGCCGCCGCCCGTCTGCTCGATGAGCGCCATGTTCTTGACGGTGTTGAAGATGTCCACGAGGGAATCGTGAACTGGGAGGACGAAGCATGCGGAGAGTTGCCCGATGGGTGTACCAGCATTGAACAATGTGGGCGTATTGGGGATGAATTCGAGTCGCGCAATCATGTCGTAGAACGTTTTCTCAGCTTCAGCGACATCGTCGCCGTATCTTGCGTCTACTTTGGCGATAGCTTTTGCCACGCGGCTGAAGAGCTGGGTGGGGTTCTCGACGATGTTCTCCTGTTCGTCCCTCAGCAGATAGCGGGCTTTGAGGACCTCCATGGCGTTGACGGTGAGTTTAGGTGCATAGCCGATTTTTTCCCTCAGGGCGCGGAGTTCTTCTTTCTTTTTTCGGAAATCCTCGTATTCCGAAGCCACTCTTGCGTAGCCTTTGTCTCTAAGAACTTTTACGACGGCGTCCTGTGCGTCCTCCACAGACGGGATTGCCTGCTGGAATTTCTGCCCCAAGATTCTGACGACTTCCGAGGTTACGTTCTCGGCTTTTTCGCCGTCTCCTAGTTCCACCGCCAGGAATGCTTTGTGGACAGCATCTCTGATGCGTTCGGCATCAAAATCGGCGAGACTTCCGTCTCTCTTCTTGATCTTGGTCAAAACCATAAGAAGCCTCAGACAAAACCATTCGTTCGGAAAAATATAAGCTTTTCAACAAGCGGCTTTGCAAGTATGCTTTTTTCGAACAAGTTTCGTTCGGATGAGCAACTCATTTATGTCTCTTCGCTTAAATTTCCTCGCAAGGCGGTTATTGATGGAGCCTTTTGAAAGTCGCCGCAAGAAAGCTCAAGCCATAATGGAAGAGAAAGACGTAGCCGCCTTGCAAGTTACGAGCCGAGAAAACTACTATTATCTCACGGGAGATGTGCGGAATGTCGCGAGACTCTTCCTCCCGCAGAAAGGGGAGCCAACTATAATCGTGTTCGACGAGGAAGTTGAACCCGCGAGTCAAGCGTCTGGTATCTCGGACGTTCGAGGATGGCGGACGCCCGCACAGCTAATGCAGCACTTCTTCACTCTCGTCAAGCAGCACGGAGTCGCAGATAAGCGGGTGGGGTTCTGCGTGCACAGTAACCCAGGGTTCCTCGTGTACAAGTTCCTTAGATCAAATCCGCGAATGACAGTCATCGAGAATGAGGAGGTTCTCATGCCTCTCCGTTACGTGAAAGACGACGAAGAACTGGCGGCGATGAGACGCGCAGCCGAGGCCGCGGACAAGGGCATCGAAGCCGCTATAGCTGCAGTCAAGCCCGGCGCGACGGAAATCGAGGTTGGCGCGGAAGCAGAGTATGCCATGCGAAAGGCTGGTGCAATGCGTTATGGTTCGAGCACGTTCGTGGATTCTGGACCGCACAGCATCTACTTGCACGGCGGTACCTCGCATCGCAGGATTGAAAACGGCGACTTGGTGGTCATCGACGTGCACCCGGTCGTGGACATGTACGCTTCCGACTGTGCCCGAACAGTCGTTTGCGGTGAAGCCTCACGTGAACAACGCGAACTCATGCAACTCTACAGCCAAATCCAGCAGGCCATAATCCAGCAAATCAAACCCGGCTGGAAAGTAGGGCAAATCACCCGAACCTTCACCGAAAACTTCACCGCCAAAGGCTACGGCGCCCAGTGGATTCCTGGACCAGTTCACGGCGTAGGCTTAGAGTTCGAGGAGTGGCCGCATCCAAGCCACTACTTCAGCCACTTGGAGCTGGAAATCGCGGAGAACTGGACGTTGGCGATTGGGCATTCAATCTTGCCCGTTAAAGGGGTTGGTGGAGTAAAGTTTGAAGACACGATTCAGGTGACGGCTGAAGGTGGAAGAAGACTGAACCATGCGCCTTCGATTCTCTGAAAAATTGAGGGGAAGCGGGTTTAGATTTCGCTTGCGACCTGTTTCCCCAGCTCAAAACATTTCTGCAGGTCTTCTGCGTTTGGCACGTATTTGACTTCAATGCCAGGTTCGCGAACCTCAAACATTGCTTTTTTCGCCATCTCGGTCATGCCTCGGACTGCACCGCCTCCCCAGCCGTAGCTGCCAAAGAAGCTCCACACCTTGCCCTTCGGCTTCAAACCCGTGATGTACGCGAGGAAATGCCCCAGCGTGGGAAACATCTGATTGTTCATTGTCGGCGAACCCACAATAACGGCTTTGCTATCGAGGATTTCAGTAACGACTTCGGACAGTTCTGTGGCTCGCAGCTTCATGAGTTTGACATCTACGCCTTGGCTTGTGGCTCCGTTAGCTATCGCGTGCGCCATCTTGTCGGTGCTACCCCACATCGTATCGTAGACGATGGAGATTTTCCGTTTTGCTTTGCCCTCGCTCCACTGCAGGTAGGCGTTTACGATTCGTGACGGGTTGCTGCGCCAGATTATCCCATGGCTCGGCGCAATCATCGTGGGTGCGATGCCGAGTTGGGTGATTTCCTGGATCTTGCGTATGATGATTGGTCCGAAGGGCATGAGGATGTTGGCGTAGTACGTTTTAGCTTCCTCCATCAACACGTGCTCGTCCACTTCGTCGTCGAAGCGTTCCGAGGAGGCAAGGTGCTGTCCGAAAGCATCGTTGGGCATGAGAATCTTGTCGGGTGTAACATAGGTCATCATGCTGTCAGGCCAGTGCAACATAGGCGCTTCCACAAAGGCGAGGATTCGGTCGCCGAGGTTGAGCTGGTCGCCTGTTTTGACGGTTTGGATTTTGAAGTGGTCGCCGTAGTGGCAGATTATGGCTTCTTTTCCTTTTTCGCTGGCGATGATGGTGGCGTTTTTGGCTTTCTCCGCAATTATGGGCAGCGAGCTTGAGTGGTCCATTTCGACGTGGTTGACGATGATGTAGTCGATTTTTTCAAAATCCGTAACGTCTTGTACGTTGTTGGCGAGTTCTTCGGCGAACGTATGTTTCACGGTGTCCACTAGGACAGTTTTCTGGTCGACAATCAAATAGGAGTTGTATGTTGCTCCTCTATTTGTAACGTAGCCGTGGAAGTCGCGTAGGTTCCAGTCTACGACGCCGACCCAGAAGATGTTCTCCGCTATAGCAACTTTGGTCATTTTCAGGCACTACTCCTTTACGGTTTTGAGGTTGTAGGTTATCTTGACGTCTGCCTTCTCAAACAGAATCCCTACGGGACAGGTTTTCAACGTCACCTCATGCAGCCGCTGCACTCGGTCCTGGGGGGCGTCCAGTTTGAGCGTGATATCGAAGGTTTCTTCGGATATGGTTCCTGTCTCAGGGCTTTTTACCGCGTCGATTTCAACGTCGCAACCCTTGAGGGGCAGCCGCATCTTATCAGCCGTCATTACGCAGATGGTGGCGTAGCAGCCTGCGTGGCTCATTAAGCACAACTCGAATGGTGTCGGTCCAAGTCCTGTGGATGTTCCGGTGGGTTGGTCTGCGACAGTGCAGTGTGACTTGCCGTTGTCGAGAATTAGTTCGTAGCCTTGGATTGTTCGGGCGCGTACGTGGAATTTAGCCAATATTCATAATCTCCTTGTTTGGCTTTGAAAAGATAGGAGAATTCTGTTCTGGCGTGTTAATATTGGTTTCGTCAGAGCGATGTTGTTAAGTTGCCCAAGAACTTTTCCTGGTTGAGGCTGCAATTTTAAGAATCCTTGTCTTTTTGGATTTTTGTGAGAAATTGGTCGCCACGTTTTTGAATTATTAATCTACTCAGAATTTCTTGCCTTAGATTTTCTGGAAGATGCTGTGTTATCCAATTGAATTCTTCAGCAATCTTTACCTCGGCATTAGCAGGGTCGGCTGCTGCAACCGCTTTAAGAGCATAGTAAGCACCACCGCAGGCGTGTTGGGGAACGTGCGCCGTTGCCACCGCTTGGCCTGCGGCATGTGCAGCGAAACAAGCGGCACTATTTTCTTTCGCTTCTCGGGCGGCGGCATGAGCGGCTAGAGAAGCTCCTCTTATCACAGACATCTTGAAAACGCCTGTCTGCACCCATATACGGCATGTTTCTATGGCTTTGCGGGGTCGGTCATCCTTAGGATATGCCTTCTCAAAGAATGGAAGCACATGCTCGGCACAATCCGCAGCCCAGGTCGCAAGCAATCTCTGGTCCTGTTTGCTGAATTTTTTCATAAATCCCCTTAATCTGTTATGGATTTAAGCCTTGTTTTAAGAACCAGCTGAACGCCAAAAGATTTGTGACCATAGCGTGCTAAACTGCTCTTGTTTTCAGCCACCTTAAAACAGAAATCTAACTTCCAACAAACGACTACAAAACTGTAATTTCCTTTGAAGAAGAAGAAACTACCAGTGTCCGTTCTTCTTCTTCTTCTTCTTCTTCTGCTCACTGTGAGTCGCCGTTTTTGTCCCCCAGTGGATATTCCGTGGGGGAAACTCCAGTTGAAGAACAACAACAAGTGCAGATTAACTGTTGTTCTTCTACTCTTTGTCCGCATGCAAGTGAAGCTTTTATTACGCATATTTCGGCATGGTTTTCGTCGTTGCAGTCGTTTCCGCGCCGAGTTGCAGCTAGGTTGCGAAAAATCGATGATTCGCCTCTGCCCCTCAGCTTAGTTTGTTATGAGCACGTGGAAAAAGACTTCTCTTCTTTTTTCTTACATGAGAAATTGCTCCGGACACCTCAACTGTTAGTATCCATCAGAACTGCTCTCACAAAGATAATATGTGACCCTGTACACGGTTATCAACAAGGATTCGGCGCACAAGCGGAAACGCGTGCCATCCTTTTGGAGAATATTAAGACATGAGCCTAATACCTGATGACAGGAAAGAAGCGCTTCGAAATGACTTGCGAGAGCGCATGGTTGACCCTGTGAAAATCGTGATGTTCACGCAAGAGGTCGAGTGCAGGTTCTGCTCCGAGACGCGGCAGCTCGCTCAGGAGCTGGCGACTTTGAACGATAAGCTTTCGGTGGAGGTTTATGATTTCGTGGCGAACGCCGACAAAGCCAAAGAGTACAAGGTGGAGAAGATTCCAGCATTGGCGATTATCGGCAAGAAAGACTACGGCGTCCGAATATACGGAATCCCTTACGGTTATGAACTGCAGACTCTCATCGGCGCCGTTGTCAACGTCTCGCGCGGCACAACCGATCTGTCGGACAAGACAAAAGCCATACTCGCAGACGTGAAATCACCAGTCCACATTCAGGTGTTCGTCACGCTGACTTGCCCACACTGCCCGGTGGCGGCGGCGATTGCCCACAAGTTGGCGATTGAGAGCGACATGATCACCGCCGACGTCATAGACGCGGGAGAGTTCCCCACGTTGGCACAAAAATACCAGGTCATCGGCGTGCCGAAAATCGTCATAAATGAAAAAGTGGAGTTCGTAGGCGCTTTCAACGAGGACCTATTTGCAGAGCACGTAGTCCTCGGTACATTCCAGTAGCAAGGTTTTGCAGACCATATGAGCAAGCAGGAAAAGCCCAAGGAGCTCTCGCTAGTCTTCGTGTACAGCAAGGATTTCATGGAACGCGTAATCCGCAACATCGTCAACGACCCCAGCTACTGCAAAAGCTGCGGACTCTACTGCGAATCCTGCAAGTACAACGTCTACAGCTTCGTCCGCAACGTCCGCGCCGCCATCCAGCTGCCCAACCCTGCCGATTTGCCAGCTTTTGTTGACAATCCTGAGGAATTCATGCCTCGGAAGCTGCCTGAAGCTGACGTATGCCTGGCCTCGGGATTGCACAGGGACTTGCTGTTGGAATTGCCCGAGCACTTGAAGAAGGCAGGCATCAAAGCACTAATTGCTCCAATTGAAGATTGGCAGGAGGTCCCCATGGGCACTCGGAAGCAGATGGAGCAGAAATGCCGTGAATTCGGCTTGGAATGCGCGTTTCCGAAGCCGTTCTGCACGCTCGAACCTAACAAAGACAAGCCCATTATCTCCCGGTTTATCGAGGAAACTCATGTGGGGCGCCCCCTTCTGGAGATTTCCACAACAACCATAGGTAAAGATGAAGTCATCGAATACGCCGCGGTCAGGCGCAGCGCACCATGCGGCAGCACATGGTATGTCGCGAGAAAGCTCGCAGGCGTGTCCACGAAACAAGAAGCGCTTTACGACGCCATCGCGAAAGCTCACCACAGCTTCCCATGCACCGCCACAATGGTGACCGACCCTGAGATGAAGGAACCGATTCTCCACGTTGGCGGCTTCACGATTCGCGAAGAAGTGGACAAAGCTCTGAAAAAAGCGAAAAAACAAAAATAGAGGAACACATCGCAGAGGGCCTGTTTCTAACAGTGTCCCCCGCAACAGCAGCTGTGTCCTGTGTGTCCGCCTGAACCTCCAACGTATTTCCCGGGGTCCTTGTCGAACGTTGCTTTGCAGGAGGGGGCGCAGAAGTAGTAGGTTTTGCCCATGTAGTCGGACTTGAGTTTCGCTTTTTTCTCGTCCACCATCATGCCGCAAATCGGGTCTTTCGCCATTACTTTTCCACCTCCTTTTCTGCTTTCTTCGGGTTTGTGTTTAACTTTTCCGCCTTGAACTTCGCAAACTTTAGCGTCGCCGAATTGCTTACGACGGTCAGCGAGCTGATCGCCATAGCGCCCGCGGCGTACATCGGGTTCAGAACACCCGCAGCCGCGATGGGGATCATGACGACGTTGTATATGAGCGCCCAGAACAGGTTCGTGTTGATTTTCCTCATGGTCTTTTTGCTCAGTTCCACGCCCAGCACGACGTCGCGGAGGTCGTCTTTGATGAGTACGATGCCGCCTGTTTCCTTGGCGATGTCGGTGCCGCTGCCAATGGCTATTCCGATATCCGCCTGCGCAAGGGCTGGGGCGTCGTTTATTCCATCGCCCACCATTGCCACCACTTTGCCTTCTGCTTGGAGCTTCTTGATTTCGTCCTGTTTCTGCCAGGGCAACACGTTCGCGATGACCGTTTCGATGCCTAATTGTTTGGCAATGGCTTGTGCGGTTCGCTCGTTATCGCCTGTAAGCATGGCGACTTCAAGGTTCATTTCTTTGAGTTGGGCTATTGCCTCTGCAGCATTCTCCTTCGGTGTGTCCATGGCTGCTATTGCTCCTGCAGGTTCGCCATCAATGACTAGGATCATGACGGTTTTTCCTTCACTCTCAAGCTTTGTTAGAGTGGCCTCTATCGTGGCGGTTGGGATGTTTTTTTCTCGAATGAGGTTGCGGTTTCCGATCAGAATTGTTTTGCCTTCTGTGGTGCATTGGACTCCGCGTCCTGGAAGGGCTTCGCAGTTTTCCCCATACTGGAGTTGCGTGTTGGTTTCTCCTGCTCGTTTTAGTATCGCATCTGCCAGCGGGTGCTCTGAGCCTCGCTCAGCGATTGCAGCATAACGTAATACGTCGTTTTCATTGAACGCACCGAACGGCTTCACATCGGTCACGGTTGGCTCACCCTTGGTGAGGGTTCCTGTCTTGTCAAAAACTACTGTGGTAAGTTTGCGTGCCTTTTCGACGTATTCGCCGCTTCGGAGGAGCACCCCATATTCTGCGCCTTTGCCGACGCCGGCGAGGATGGCAGTTGGGGTGGCGATGCCCAAGGTGCAGGGGCAGGCGATTAGGAGCACCGCGAGAAGCACGAAGAAAGCGTTTCCGAAGCCTGAAGTTATGTACCAGTAGATGAAAGCAACCGCTGCAACGCTGAAGACGACGAAGACGAATTTGCCGACGATGCGGTCAGCAAACCTCTGAATCGGAGCACTCGAAGCCTGAGCCTCCTCAACTAAGTGTATTATCTGGTTTAGTGCCGTGTCGTCGCCAACCCGCGTCGCACGTATTGTGAGGACGCCGTTCTTGTTGAAGGTGGCGCCCACGACCTCACTGCCCACCGTCTTCTCCACGGGTATGCTCTCGCCCGTAAGCAACTTTTCATCAACTGAGCTGTAGCCCGCTGTTACGACGCCATCAATGGGGATTTTCTCGCCCGGCTTCACCAGAATCATCGAGCCAACTTGAACGTCTTCGATGGGCAAATCGATTTCCTTCCCGTCCAGTAGAACCCGCGCCATCGTTGGTTTGAGTTCGAGCAGTTGACGGATGGAGGCTGCGGAGCGTTTTCGGATGGAGTCTTCGATGTACTTGCCGAGGAGGATGAAGGCTAAGATGGCAACTGAGATCTCTAAGTAGTCTATTCCCGCTGGGGAATTAGGAGGAGACAAAGAAGGGAAGAGGGTTGCAATCAAGCCATAGGTCCAGCCTGCGAGAACGCCCGCGGAAACCAAGACATCCATGTTTGCGTTCTTGTTTCTGAGGGACAAAACAGCGCCTTTGAAGGTGCTGAAGCCGGCGACCCACACGATTGGAGTGCAAATTATCAAGACGACTACCCCGTAGACTGAGAGTCCGCCGACAATTTCGAAGGACATTATTGTGAACACAATCCCGAAGAGTGAGATGATTTTCAGGGCACCAGCAGCCACAACACCTAGCAGGGTTAATGTGACTCTGCGCCGCATCGCTTTCAGCTCGCGCTGGGGCTGCGTGTAGATGTCGGCGCAGGATTGGCTACAGAAGTAGTAGGTGCGGTCGCCGATTTTCCGGCTTATGGCTGTCTCGGTGTCGACATCCATGCCGCACACGGGATCTCTTACTTTCGTCATAATGCGCAGCTCCGTTGTGTTAGATACTTAGTTGTTTATTTGCGTTCCATATAAGTATATCTGAAAAAGATATATCTTCTGAGACATCGAAGCGGGGAAAAACAGTTGCGACCCCAGAGTGAACAGAGATTACGTTCTACGCTTACTCCAAGCGTTTGATTATGTGGTAGCCAAACTTCGTCTTTACGATGGCGGAAATCTCGCCCTTCTGCAACGCAAACGCCGCATTCTCAAACTCCTTAACCATCTGACCCCTGCCAAACCTGCCCAAGTCCCCACCCTTTTTACCGGATGGGCACAACGAAACGTCAGTGGCGATGCTCGAGAATTTTTCGCCTTTCTTGATGCGTTCCAGTACAGCTTTGGCTTCCGTCTCAGTCTTGACGAGTATGTGTGCACAGTGAACTTGATTTGTCATGGCATAGGTGCAATGTTTTTTCCGTTAATAACTCTTCCCGCAACGCACACTCGAACTGGTAAATTCTCTTTTCTGAAAAAATATAATAGACACCGTGGCTGTACAGAAGGAAATCGGGGGATAGATGACAGAGTGAACCGACCACGGATTGATGAAATCGACGCGAAAATCATAGGCATTCTACAGGAAGACCCTCGGACAACTTACCTGCAACTCGCAAAAGAATGCCACATGTCAATAGACTCGGTCAGACGAAGATACGAACGCCTCAAGAATGAGGGCGTCGTGGTCCGCGAAATTATATCTCTGCACCCAAAAGCCATTGGAATAGACTGCATGGCATGGCTGGGAATTATCACCGAACCAGGCAAGGAAAACGAAGTTTTAGAGTATCTCAGCAAAAAACCTGAAATTGGGATGAACTTCATAGAAATCGGCAAGTACAACATCCGAAGCATCCTCTCCTTAAACCACTTGGACGATTTGGAGCCATGCGTGGATTCACTGAAAAAAATCCCTTATGTTAAAGACATAGAGGTTATGTTATGGTCCGACATCGGGAAGATGGCCTATCCCAGGAACCTTGTGATTGAGCCCTTCGCGGGAACCAAAGATGACGACGCACCGAAAGCTGTCTCCGACCTGGAAGACGTTAGGACAAGCTCCTCAACCTACATCACTCAGAAAGAAAAAAGCAGCCCATCAGTTAGCGTTCTGAAGCGCACAATGGATAACACAGACGCAACAATCCTTGGAATTCTGTCGGACAATGCTCGCATACCCTTCAGCACGATAGCCAGACAAATAGGCATATCCACCAAAACGGTGATTTGCAGGTATAGGAAACTCAAGAAAAACTACGTAGCTTACTCCACCTTAGCTCTCAATCTGCGCAAACTCGGCTACGCGGGATACGCCAGCTACAACATCAAGGTCTCATCCAAGAGCTGGGTTAAGGACGTTTTCGACAAACTAATAGAAGTCCCCAACGTGGTGGTCGCCCTAAAGTTGATTGGACCCTACAACATTAACGCGTTGGCGCCCTTCTCCAGCCCCGAACAACTGATGAAGACTCATGCATGCATCTCAAGAATCCCTGGCATCGAGCGTATTGACCAGCAGATTGGGGATTCACTGCACGTTTGGCCAGCACGGTAAGGGCGCAACAAATTCCACAAAATATTTGTTTGCATTCTAGGCAAGTTTCGAATCTTTAAATAAGCACCTTACACAATGCGATTCTGGTTAGATTGTTATGCCAAGAAAGAAATCGACTGAACCGAAAAGTCACGATGAATCCGTCCGCGCGATTGTCAACGAATTGAAACAAGATGATTGGAGCGTGAAGGCGAACGTGGAAGGCGCTGAAAAGCCCTTCAAGATCGGCCCTTTCACACCAGACATCGTCGCCACGAAGGGTAGTCTTCGGCGCATCTGCCAGATAGTCACCGAGAAGGACTTCAAGGGCGATAAACAAAGGTACATCGATTTCAGGAACTACTGCGACGAATACGACTTCCACTTCTACGTTGTGGACAAAGACGGCAAACGCAAGGAAGTCGACCCAGAGAAACTCGGGAAAAAACAGCCTGAGTGACCTTCAACGCGTTCTCAAAATGTTTAACTGATTCACCGTGCACTGACTTTTTCCATGCATGAATGGGCGCTTGCCGAAGCGGTTTTGAAAGCGGCATCCGAAATCGCTGAGAAAGAACAGCTCGCTGAAGTCAACGAAGTCAACATAAGCGTCGGTGAACTGCAGGATGTTGAGCGAGAAATCTTCTTGTTCGCCCTGCAACAGCTCAAACCCGAGAAGTTTAAGCACACGAAGTTCCACATCAAGCGGGCAACGACGGTTTTGAAGTGCCGTAACTGCGGCAACACTTGGCAGCTTAGAAGACAGAAGCTAGATGCAGCCACGAAAGAAGCCATGCACTTCGTCCCCGAAGTAGCTCACGCCTACGTGAAATGTCCCAAATGCGGCAGCCCAGACTTCGAAATCACAGAAGGCAGGGGAATCTGGCTCCAAAACATCAAAGGAACACGAAAAACGTGACTGACCCACGCACCAGCATAATCGCCGAACGCCTCAGGGGCATTCGAAGAGTAATCGCTGTCAGCAGCGGCAAGGGTGGTGTTGGAAAAAGCCTCATAGCGACAACAATGGCACTCGAACTTGCAAATATGGGCTACAGGGTCGGGTTGTTCGACCTCGACTTCACTAGCCCAACCACACATCTCATCCTCGGCTCGCCTGGTGACTCTGCAGCCGACGGAGGACAAGGGATTAGTTCCACCCAATGTTTGCGGCTTAGAGTACATGTCGCTCGTCTACTACACAAGTGACAAACCGGCACCCTTGCGAGGCGAAGATACCTCAAACGCACTCATCGAACTCCTAGCTGTCACACGATGGAGCGAATTGGACTACCTGATAATCGATATGCCACCGGGAATCGGCGACGCAGTCCTTGACCTAGTCCGACTTATAAAGAATATCGAGTTCGTCATCGTCACAACGCCGTCGCGACTCGCGTTTGAGACGGTTAGGAAACTCGCCATCCTACTTCAAGAACTTCATGTTGCAGTAATCGGTATCGTCGAAAACATGAAAATGACCGAAAAAGACGACATAGAACGTCAAACGAACCAGATAAACTTGCCCTACCTCGGAGAAATCCCGTTCGACCCTAACGTTGAATCAGCCATTGGTAGACCGTCAGCGTTGTTGAACACGGCAATCGCCCGAGAAATCAGAAAACTCATCTCAACTGCCCTCAAGGCCTGAAGGCGGCGGACGAACTTGACGATCAAAGCAGTCCTCTTCGATTACATCGGCACCTTGGTCCAACCACGCAGCTACAACATGGAACGTTCGAAGGCTAAACTGCACCGCGCCCTACGCGAGGCAGGCTTGAACTCAGACGTTGACGAATTCACGGACGCTTACGCAGCGGCTCACGAGAAATACCGCGTGGTACGCTACGAGCAGCTCAGGGAAGTGACGAACGCCGTCTGGGTCTCCGAAGCGCTGTGCAACGCGCGCTGCAAGGTTGCCGTTGACGACTCTCGTCTCAAGGCTGGGCTTAACGTTTTCTTCAAGGACTTCATCGACACACTCGAACTCCGACCACACGCAAAACAACTTCTGAAGAAAGCGTCTGAAGACTTCAAGGTCGGTTTGGTTTCCAACTTCACTTACGCACCCGCAATCTACGCGAGTCTCCGAAAACTCGGAATCAACGGTTTCTTCAGCGCCGTTATCGTTTCGGAAGGGGTTGGTTGGCGGAAACCACACGAAACCATCTTCAACCAAGCCCTTCGCATGTTACACGTAAAGCCTGAAGAGACAGTTTTCGTGGGCGATAGCCCCAGAGAAGACATCGAAGGCGCGAAAGGCGTTGGGATGCGAACTGTTTTTGTCTCCTCAGGGTTCAACACATTAACAGAACTCGAAAAATGCGGCGCAAAACCGGACCTTGTCGTCCAGGACTTGGAGGAGATTTGCAACAGATTGCCCGATTTGCTCACGATGGATTAGATTGTGTTCAATCAGGGGCTGAAACAAGGTTTAAATAAAAAGTCGCCATGAATTCTGGACACAGGTTCGGAGCATGCCCTATAAACTTAAAACTTCCGCACGAAAGTCACGAAGGAATAGGAAAATCGCCATCGCTGTAGGCGTAGCTTTGCTTGTCTTGCTTGTTGGTTACGTAGCTTTTTACGCGATTGACCGGATGAGTGCGCCTATCGCTCAGTACAGTCTGCTCGTTAACGTTGCAGGCTCAGGCTCAACTAACTCTACTGGAACTCAGACCTACAAATCTGGAACGTCGGTTGGTGTAGAAGCGAACGCGACCGCCGATTGGGTGCTCGACAAGTGGTTGCTGAACGGTGCTTCGATGAGCTCCAAAAACCCGTATGCTGTCACTGTCTCGAACAACGTTAATTTGACAGCGGTCTTCAAGCAGCTGCCAACTCAGGACAAAGTTTTGCTGGAAACGTCCATGGGCAACATAACGATCATGCTACGGGATGACAAGCCGAACACGGCAGGCAATTTCAAGAACCTCGTCCTGGAAGGAAAATATGATAACACGACTTTCCACAGGGTAATCTCGGGCTTCATGATTCAAGGCGGAGACCCAACTGGAACAGGACAAGGTGACCCTTCAATCGCAACCATACCTGATGAGATAGGCAGCAACAACAGCAACACGTTAGGAACTATTGCTATGGCGAACACGGGGCAGCCGAACTCGGCGAGCAGCCAGTTCTTCATCAACACCGTGGACAACAGCGGCACTCAACGCTACGCTGGGTTTGACACCAGCTACACGACTTTTGGATACGTTATCGACGGCTTGGATGTAGCGCAAGCGATTTCCAACGTGGCAAGGGACAGCAATGACAAGCCAGTGCAGAATGTTACGCTGATAAAAGCGATTCTTCTACCACCTTAGTTGAGTGCAATAAAGAGCGGAGAGATTAGGCGTTCAAGAACGGGTTCTATTCTTTCTTCTCTTTAGGCTTAGAGCCGATTTCCACGCACTGGATGTTGACTTGATAGTTTTTTCCACCAGCCATCATCTTTCCTTGACCGTAGAAACCTCGGCTTCCAGTCTTGAAATCCTTCTTGTTTAGGGAGAAAACCATTTTATTTCCCTCAAGCTGAATCGTCGCCATGTTAACTTCGCTCATATCAAACGTTCACCTTGAACAAACCATCGCGGATGTAGCTTTTCAGTTTTTCGCTGACACGCGACCTACTCCGGTCTGGTTCACGCATTCTATTCTTAAACGCTCCGAAAATGAAGCCAAACTAGAAGCTACTCGCCGTGCATGTGCTAAGCTGCATTACCAGCTTCGAAGGACTATCATCGTGTTCGTCTTCATGATGCCCTCCACGCGTCTGATTTTCTCGATGCACTCGTTCACTTCCGCCACGCTCAGACCGCTGATGACGGCGACGATGTCGTACTCACCCGTGACCTCGTAGAGGGTTTCAACACCTGCAATCTCACGTATCTTGCTGGAAACCTCCTGCGTCGGGCAGGACGGGCTCGTGGCGAGAAGAGTTACGGCTTCGGCGCCTTCTGCAACGCCGATTTTGACGGTGAACTTCCGAATGACGCCCATTTCGGTGAGGGTTTTAATGCGCTTTCGCACGGCGCCCTCGGACAAGCTAATTTGGGTTCCGATTTCGCCGTAGCCTGCTCGTCCATCGTCCTTAAGTATGCGGAGGATTTTCCTGTCGGTTTCGTCCATATGGTTTCGCCAATGTGTGTTGGTTGTCGTGGGAATTTAACGGTTTCTGCACTATTGAGTCATGTCTGGTGCGGAATCCGTCAATCATGCGGCTGATTAGTTCGTTTGAATTGCCTTGGTTCATTCATGGACAGATGCACCATTTAGAACACCGAAAGCCCAGCGTGTTACAAATTAGTCACAATGTTTAAAAGAAACACGAGCCAATCACAATGACATTTCCGACCCCAAAAACGTGAAAGCAAATGATTAAACAAACTGGAAACCCCCAAGAGGTGAAAGAAATGGCCAAAGCCAAGTGCCCCGACTGTGACGCCGACCTCGACGTGCCGCAAGACACTGAAAAGGGCGAGATTGTCAGCTGCCCAGGCTGCGGACTCGAACTCGAAGTCAAGCAAGTGAAAGGCGGATGTGTTGACCTTCAAGAGTTAACGATTGAAGGAGAAGACTGGGGCGAGTAAGCAGTATCGTCAAGCATAGCCTTGAAAGAGAAAAATATTAGAACGACCAAAGTTTTTTACATACATTTCTTATGGGATGCAAACACGGATGAGCATTGCACTTCTTTATGAGCGCTCAGAAACCGATGAACTCGGCATCAAATTTACAGCAGAACAGATGGGCATCAAACTGGAGTTCATCCCCTTCAGAAAAATCGCCCTGGCCCTGTGCAAGGACAATTACAGTTTCAAGACCAGGGGAAAAGACTACACACCCACCATCAAAGACATCGGCGTTGTGCTCAATCGTGCCCAGAGCAAGAATCGAAGACTCTACGCAGCATCGATCATGGAGGCCTTCGGCAAGAAAATCATCAACCCTTCCTCCATCGAGTTCGAATGCTACAGCAAACTCCGAACCCTCCTACACTTCTGGGCATGGGGCGTCCCAATCCCAAAAACAGTCTACGTGCCTTGCGACTCCGTGGACACGACACGTGACGGCAGGGAAATCCACAACGAACCCGACATCGCCGACCTACTCCAAGACGAATTGGCATTGGAGGAGGGCATCGTCGTGAAACCCGACGCAGGCACCCACGGCAGAGGCATCGTCCTCGCCACCAACCGTGAAGAACTCGTTACTAACATTCAAAACACGAAATCATCCATTACGAACCCCGTGGGGATTCTGTCACAGGAACTCATCCAGAAATGGTTCTACGATCTACGCATCATCGTCTACAAAGAAAAGGGCAAAGACCCCGTGTGCCACCCTCAAGCGCTGGCTCGTGGCGGCTTCAAAGACTTCCGAACCAACACATACCTAGGCAACCTAGTCTTTGAGGCGGCGCTGCCGCTCCACGTCAAGGAGTTGGCGGTGAAATGCGCAAAAGCCCTAAGCAAGGACCACGAAGCCTACATCTTCGCGCTAGACGGCATGATAGGGGTGGGCAAGAACAAGCCTGTCGACGACGAAACCCTCAAACAGGAGCTAGAAAAAGCGGCGGCAGCGTTTGAGCCAGTCAAGAAGGTAAAGAAAGACGAAAGTAAGCTGAAGGATTTCGCCAAATGGAACATTATACTCGAAACAACTTTCTTAGGCTACCGCAACTCGGAACCCTACCAGAGAGTTAAAGGGTTTAATCGAGGAAAGCATAGAGAAATACAAGAGCAACGTCGTGTTTCACGAGGCGAATTCGTGCCCCGAATTCTGGGAGAACACACGCCTCACGTCCGGACTTAAACATCGCCGTTCCCTACTTGAAAGGCGCCCAGAGTCTAATCGAATCATAGTCATGTCGGAAGGAGACACAGAAAAATGAGAATCGGAATAATCGGCGGTTCAGGATACGTCGGCGGAGAACTCCTCCGCCTGCTCCTCATGCACCCGCATGTGGAGGTCACGATGGTCACGAGCCGCCAAGTCGTTGGAGAATACGTCTTTAACAGCCACCCTAACCTGCGCGGACTAACCCAGCAGAAGTTCGTCCCAATGGACATCGCTGAGTTGCAGAAGAACTGCGACCTCGTCTTCACCGCAACTCCGCACGGCGGGTCAGTAAACATGGTTCCCAAACTCCTCGAAGCAGGCTTAAAGGTCATCGATATGAGCGCGGACTTCCGCCTCAAAGACGCTCATGCATACGAGAAGTGGTACGGCTGGAAACACGCCAATCCCGAAACGCTAAAAGAGGCCGTCTACGGGCTACCAGAACTTCACAGGGACGAAATCAAGAAAACCCGCCTAGTCGCCTGCCCAGGCTGCATGGCAACCGCAACCACCCTCGCACTCGTCCCTTTTGTGAAAGCGGGGCTCATCGAGAAGAACCACATCGTGGCTGACTTGAAAGTCGGCTCTTCTGGTGGAGGGAGCAAACCAACGGTGGCTTCACATCATCCTGAACGGTTCGGCGGTGTTCGACCTTACAAGGCTGTGGGGCACCGTCACATAGCTGAAGTTGAGCAGGAACTCAACGCTTTGACGACTGGGCCTGTGACTGTTTCGTTCTCGCCGCATGCTGTCAACATGGTTAGGGGCATTCTTGCCACCGTCCATACGTTCCCAACCCAGCCCATCACCAACAAGGACATCTGGAAAGCCCTCCGCGGCACATACGAAGGCGAACCGTTCATCCGTTTCGTTAAGTACCTCAAAGGCTGCTATCAGTTGCCCGACCCGAAAGTTACGCAGGGCACGAACTACTGCGATATAGGGTTCGAAATCGACGAACATGCCAATCGCCTTCTCCTGTTCTCCGCCATCGACAACATGGTCAAAGGCGCCTCGGGACAAGGCGTACAGTGCCTCAACATCATGATGGGCATCGACGAGACGACGGGACTGAAGAGCACAGGGTTCCATCCGATGTGATCGGCCATGCTGTTTGTTGTTAAGATGGGTGGGAGCATACTCAAGGAGGGCGCTTCGTCAGCCTTGATTAGCGATTTGAAGGAACTGCTCAAAGGAAATAAGGCGGTCCTCGTGCATGGCGGAGGCGTCGAAGTCACGGAAATCGCAACGAAACTAGGCAAGGAGCAGAAGTTCATCATCTCACCCGAAGGGTTCCGGAGCCGCTACACCGACAAGGAAACCGTGGAGATCTACACGATGGTTATGGCTGGCAAGCTGAACAAGCAAATCGTCCTCGCACTGCAAAGCCAAGGCATTCTCGCAGTTGGACTGTCAGGGCTGGATGGCGGGCTCCTGAAAGCGGAACGGAAGAAGAAACTCATCGCCGTAGACGAGCGGGGACGGAAGAAGGTGATCGACGGAGGTTATACGGGGAAGATAACCTCGGTGGACGCCGACTTACTAAATTTGCTCCTCGAAAAAGGCTACCTGCCAGTGGTAACGCCGGTTGCGGTAAGCGACGAAGCTGAGCCGTTGAACGTAGACGGAGATCGAACCGCAGCCATCATCGCAGGCGCCATCAAAGCCGACCGACTAATCCTGCTGACCGACGTGAAGGGTTTAAGCTTGAAGGGTGAGCCCATCGACAGAATCACGGCCACCGAAGTCAGAGAGGTCCTTGGCAGCATCGGGCAAGGCATGAGCACCAAAGTTCACGCCGCACTCGAAGCGCTAAACCAAGGCGTCGAAGAAGTCCTTATCACATCGGGGCTCGGCGAAAAACCCATTTCCACAGCCTTGAAGCATGAAGCTGGAACAGTGATCACCGCATGAACGAACAAGAAATAATCGATGCCGAGAACCGGCTTATGGCAAACGTGTTCGCCAAAAAACCCGTCGTGCTAACCCGCGGCAAAGGCGCCCTAGTCTGGGACATAAACGGAAAGGAATACGTCGACTGCACGAGCAGCTATGGCGTCGCCCTCTTCGGACACTGCCACCCAAGAATCGTCGAGGCAATCTGCAAACAGGCAGATCGTCTGATCAGCTGCCATGCTGGGTACTACAACGACAAACGATCCGAATTCCTCATGAAGCTAACAAACATCACGCCCAAGGGTTTGAACAAAGCGTTTCTGTCAAACAGCGGCGCCGAATCCGTCGAATGTGCATTGAAACTGGCTAGGAAGTACACAGGGAAACCCGAAATCATTGCTGTAATGGGTGCCTTCCACGGCAAAACCATGGGCGCCCTCTCTGCGACGTGGGACAAGAAGTATCGCGAGCCATTCCTGCCATTGGTCCCCGAAATCAAACACGTGCCACCCGACAACTTGGAAAAAATGCGGGAAGCTGTCACCGAAAAAACAGCCGCCATCATCGTCGAACCCATCCGAGGCGAAGGAGGAGTCCGCGTCCCACCCGACGGCTACCTCAAAGGGCTGAGGGAGCTCTGCGACGAGAAACAGGTTCTCCTAATGTTTGACGAAGTTCAAACAGGCTTTGGGAGAACGGGCAAACTCTTTGCCTGCGAACACTGGAAAGTGATTCCCGACGTGATGTGCTTGGCTAAGCCGCTGGCCGGCGGTCTCCCGCTCGGAGCAACTGTAGCACGTGAAGAAGTCATGTCCACTCTCAAGCTGGGCGACCACTCCACAACATTCAGCGGAAACCCACTCGTGTGCGCTGCTGGATGCGCAGCCATCGACGTGCTGCTGGAGGAAAAAATGGTTGAGAAAGCGGCAAAGATGGGCGCTTACTTCAAATCAAACCTTGAAAAGCTGCAGACAGAGCACAAGAGCATCAAGGAAGTCCGCGGCTTGGGCTTGATGCTCGGAATAGAATCCAAGTTCGACGTACTCAACATACTGCTCAAAGCCAAAGACAAAGGCGTACTGGTGCTGGACGCGGGAAAAACCGTCGTGCGTTTCCTGCCCCCCTTTGTCATAACCACTGAGCAAATCGACAAAACAATCACAGTTCTCGACAGCGTACTATCGGAGGAAGAGAATGCAAGAGCAAGCAGTGCGCCTTCTAACTAACCTGCTCGGTATCTACAGCCCCTCGGGCAAAGAGACTGACATAGCAAACTACCTAGCCGAAGAGATGAGAAAACTCGGCTTCCAAGTCGGCCTAGACGCCATGGGAAACGTCATCGGCGTCGTCGGCGAGGGCGAACCAACTATTTTCCTATGTGGACACATGGACACCGTGGTGGGGCATTTGCCACTGCGTGTCGAAGAGAACAGAATCTACGCACGCGGCGCCGTTGACGCCAAGGGACCATTAGCAGCAATGGTCATGGCAGCAGCTGACATCGCCAATGAACCTACATTCAAGGGCAAAGTCCTGCTCGCAGGCGTCGTCGAGGAGGAAGCCACGAGCCGCGGCGTGCGGCACATGATCACACAAGGGATTCACGCAGACTACGCCATCTTCGGCGAGCCCAGCGGCGTCGAAAACATAACCATAGGCTACAAGGGACAAATCCAACTCAAAGTCTTCTGCAAAACCGAGACGGGACATTCGTCCACACCTTGGCTGTATGAAAACGCACTGGAAAAGGCATACGAGCTTTGGCTGCAAATTAAGAACAGCTACCCACCCGTAGAGACAGCTGAGAGCCCCTTCAACGCCATAACCGCATGCCTCACAAGAATCAGCGGAGGCAAAGCCACGTCGCTGATTCCCTTCGAAGTCGAGATGTTCATCGACATCCGCGTGCCACCGCAGTTCACAACACTCCAAGTCATCCACGACACCCAAAACATCATTACCCAGTACCAGGCTGCACACCCGAAAGTCAACGTGAAATCCTTCATCGAGGACACAGTGGAGCCCTTCGAAGTCAACAAGACCTCGCCGCTTGTGCATGCGCTGTCAGCCTCTGTAAGGAAGATTCTGAACAAACCCGCAACGCTTCTGCGTAAGACTGGCACGGGCGATATGAACATCGTCGGCAAAGCTATGAACCTACCCATCGTCACGTATGGGCCAGGAGATTCGCATCTGGACCACACGCTGGACGAGCATATAGTTATCAGCGAATATCTCGACAGCATTCAAGTCTTCAAAGAAACTCTGCTCAAACTCTCGGAGCTACACAACAGCAAGAACGGGCCCAGAGATGGAAAATGAAGAATAACAAGTTCTCGCAGAAATTACTCTCCCGGAGATGGAAGTCTTCAGAAAGCTGGGTTCTTCAAGGCAGAAATCGTGTTACTTTAGGTCTACAGCTTCAGGTTCATCTCGTTTGTCGCCGTGAAACCAAACTCTTCGTATAATGGCTTTCCAACATCGGTGGCGTGGAGGTTTATGTGGTCGTAGCCATGCTCTTTACTCCAAGCTATGGCAGCTTTGACGATGAGTCTCGCCACACCCTGCCTCCGAAAACTTTTCTCAGTGTACATCGAGAGGAGATAGGGTGCTTCTAGACGGAGATGCGTTGGGTTGGGCTGTTCTTTTTTAATCCAGATACAACCGCTGCCCGCCGCTCTGCCGTCTTTGGTTCGAACGATGAAGCCGGCGAGGGTTCCGTCGGACATTTTTTCTTTAATCCATTGGCGTGTCTGCCCTTCCGACGCCTGAACTTCTTTAGCAAGGTCAGGGTGCATGTCGTTGAACATGCCTAGCCTGTGCTTCACTAGAATGTCCACATCGTCGACATTGGCTAAGGAGAGTTCGAACTTTGCCATCGTCAGACCTTGTCGAGTTGGAATTCGTCGTGAATCGCCTTCACCGCCGCCTTCCCATCCTTCTCCTTCACCACAAACGATATGTTCAGCTCAGAGCTGCCCTGCGCAATCATGCGAATGTTTATGCCGTTCTTCGCTTGAGTGTTGAAGATTCGTGAAGCCACACCAGGCGTGCCCTTCATGTTAGCACCCATCGCAGCGATTACGCTGACATCATCCTCCGCGGTCACGTCGCTGGCGAAACCCCTGCCCAACAAAACAATCTCCAACGTGCTCAAGGCTCTGCCTAGCATGCTTCTGCGTATTACTAATGATATGTTTGCTTCGGATGCAGCTGCGGATATCATCATCACGTTGATGCCGTTCTTCCCCAATAGGTCAAGGATGCGGGCGTAGCTGCCTGGGGCACCAACCATTCCTCCGCCGCTGACGTTAATCATCGCAACGTCTTTAATCACCGCAACTGCCTTGACAACATCTCGCCGAGTTGTCGTTGTCTCGCTTGAGATTAATGTACCAGGGTTCTTGGGGTTGAACACGTTTCTTATCCTGGCGGGAATGTTCTCCTTCATTATAGGCTCCAATGCTCTCGGGTGCATGGCTTTCGCGCCGAAAATCGCCAACTCAGCTGCCTCCTGGTAAGAAAGTTGGCGCAACAGCCGTGCTGACGGAATAATCTTCGGGTCTGCAGTCATGATGCCATCGACATCTGTCCATATCCAGACTTCATCCATTGATAAGGCGGCGGCTATGATCGTAGCTGTGTAGTCTGAGCCACCGCGACCCAACGTCGTGACGACACCGTCCTGGGTAGCCGCGATGTAACCTGAAACCACTGGAATCACCTTCTCCTCGAGAAGAGGCTCGACTCTTTCTTTCAGTTGGTGCTTGGTCACGTTAAACAGTGGGTTTGCGTCTCCAAAATTGGAGTCCGTGACTATTCCCGCTTCTTTCCCCGTGAAAGCTTGAGATTTCAATTTTAGATCCTGCAGGGCGCCGCACACGATGAGTGCCGACAAGCGTTCGCCAAATGATAGGACGTAGTCTTTTGATTTGGGGGTGAGTTCTCCCACGTAGCAGATGCCCGTCAGAACTTTTTCAAGCTCATCAATTATTATCTTGACTGTTTGCTCGACTTCTTTTCGCACTGCGGGGTTTTTTATGGCTTTTGTGATGGCTGTACAGTGTCTCTCGAGCATTCGCTGCTTGAACGCTTGGATATAATCTTGCTTCTCCTTTCGCGCCTGCTCCGCTGCTTCAAAGAGCTCATCCGTCACGCCGTCGAGAGCTGACACAACGGCGATAACAGTACAGCCTTGTTTTGCATTCTCGGCAACTATGTTAGCTACGTTTTGTATGTTCTCGCCCGTTGCAACGGAGGTTCCCCCAAACTTCATCATTATCTTTTTCATGTCGTCATCCCTCATTTCTGAGCATTTTATCGGCTAAATTGTGCCTTATAGCTAATAAATCCCTTAAGACTGCCCCAGCAGTTTCTGGCCCACCTGCGCCTCTGCCGACGATAGTTTGTTCTCCGGCCAATTCGCAGAAGAAAGTCACCGCATTCAGGACGCCACTGACGCACAAGGGATTGTTCTTAGCTATCTCCGTGGGTCCAACTGTTGGCATGCCGCTGTCAATTGAGCCGATAAGCTTGATTGTGTTGCCCTTCTTTGATGCCTCATCCAGCGCTTGCAAAGACACATCGCGAATACCTTTCCTGTCTACGTCTTTTAGAGTAACTTTCTTGTTCATTATCCAGTTCGCCAGGATAACCACTTTGCAGGCGGCATCAAACCCATCAACATCCATGGATGGCTCTCTCTCGGCGTAACCAAGCTTCTGTGCATTTGCCAGCGCTTCTTGAAAGGTCACGCGATTTTGAGACATTTCAGTTAATATGTAGTTGGTTGTGCCGTTCAATATCCCGCGTATTGCGAGGATTTTGTCCCCTGCAAGGCATCGTTTTGCAAACTCAAGCATGGGTGTTCCACCGCCGACGGTTCCGCTAAATCGGAAGCAAACGTTGTTGTACTCTGCAAGTTCTGTAAGGGCGGGCATAGCCAATGCCAATGGCCCTTTGTTCGTCGTGACAACATGTTTCCCCGTCTTAAACGCCTTAGTGATATGCGATAAGGCTGGCTCAGCGTTTTTTATGTTGACGGGTGTAACTTCGACAACCACTTCTGCTTCAACAGACTCAATAACATCCTGGGCGGGCATGCCTGGGCGACCAAAATCAGGGTCAGCTGATATTGGAAAGCCTCGTTGCTTGATCGCCTCCAATTTTTCAGGACTTAAACCTCTGGGGTTTATCACCGCCCCGTCTAGATCGGCGATGGCGACGATTTTTGGGTTGAACCCGTAATCTTCAACCTCTCCCGTGTATCTACGAGCAAGAACCGTGGAGACGCTTTTACCGATTACGCCGTAGCCAACCAAGATAATTCGCATCTGCATCAACCTCAGGTATGCACGGTAACGGCTCTTTTAAGTCCTAGGGCTCGCTCGATGGCTTCAATTTCCGCGTCCACTTCAATCGGCTTCTCGCTCATTCTGATGGCGACGTCAGGGTCTTTCAGACCATGGCCCGTGGTCACGCAGACGACCCGCTCTTCTTTGTCTACGGTGCCGTTCTCGACAAGTTTCTTCAACCCCGCAATGGATGAGGCGCTGGCTGGCTCAACGAACAATCCTTCTAGCCTTGAAAGAGTTTTCTGTGCATCGAGAATCTCGTCATCAGTCACTGTCTCAGCTGTGCCGCCGGAATCTCGGATAGCATTGATGGCTTTCTTCCAACTGACTGGAGCGCCGATGCGGATTGCGGTCGCTATAGTTTCGGGGTTATCGACGGGCTTGATTTCTGCGCTGCCGGTCTTGATGGCCTGCGCGATGGGTGCTGCGCCTTCCGCCTGTATCCCTATCATTTTGGGCAGCGATTTCACGTAACCGAGGTGGTAGAATTCGCTGAAACCCTTCCAGATTGCGCTGATGTTGCCTGCGTTGCCCACGGGCACGACAACGCGGTCCGGGGATCTGTTGTCAAGTTGCTCGCAGATTTCGAAGCCCAGCGACTTCTGTCCTTCAATCCTGAACGGGTTGATGGAGTTAAGCAAGTAGATGTTCCTGTGCTTCTCTGAGAGCTTGAAAACGATACTAAGAGCTTCGTCGAAGTTACCTCGCAGTTGTATGACTTTGGCGCCGTAGATGATTGCTTGTGCTAGCTTCCCGTGCGCAATCTTGCCCGATGGAATGAGAACAGCGCACATGAGCCCTGCTTTAGCCGCGTAGGCTGCAAGGCTGGCGGATGTGTTGCCTGTGGAAGCGCAGATGACCGATTTAACACCGAGTTCCAAGGCTTTCGTTACACCCACCGTCATGCCTCTGTCTTTGAACGAGCCCGTGGGGTTCTCACCCTCATTCTTGACGTATATCTGCTTGAGCCCGAGTTCTTCGCCGAGGCGCTTGCAGAGGTGGAGTCCTGTGCCGCCCTCGCCTAACGTGACGATTCGAGTAGGGTCGGCTATGGGCATGAGGTCGCGGTATCGCCAGACTGAGAGCGGAGTTTTCTTCCATCCGCTCTTTTTCAGCATGTCTTTCGTGAGGTCGTAGTCAAGTTTGATTTCGAGGATGTCTCCGCATTTCCTGCAGAAGTAGATGACCTCATCTATGGGGTACTTGGTGCCGCAGTTTATGCATTCCTGGTGTGACATGTTATTTCATCTCGGAAACGTAAGCGCCTCTGCCGACTGTTGTGGCAAAGGCAGTGGCTGCAAATCCGGCGGACTCGAAGGCTTCTTTCATGGCTTTCATTACTTTCGTTGAGTTAGCTTTTCGTTTGTTGACGATGGCTATCATGCCTGGCCCTGCACCGCTAATAGCAACTCCTGCCGCTCCAGCTTTCAACGCTTCATCTTTGACTCTTCGGTAGCCTGGAATCAGCGCCGCTCTCTCAGGCTCCACCACCGCGTCGGACATCGATGCGCCGATGAGGTCGACGTCGCCTAGGGCGAAGCCGCTTGCCAGTGCCGCTGCGCTGCCGACGTTTCGAACGAGCTTTTCGATCGAGACTTGTTTCGGAATGACTGAACGGGCTTTTTCGGTCTTGTGCGCTGGCGTCTCCATGTGGGGGTAAGCCACGCAAACTTCCAAGTCTGGTGGGGCATCGAGGTTGATTAGTTCAAGAGGGTTGTAGGAACGAACGATGACGAAACCGCCGCAGATAGCTGCCGAAACGTTGTCGGCATGTGCATACCCTGCGGAAGCTGTTTCCCCCTCGGATGCAAAGCGAACAAGCTCCTTGTTGCCGAGGTGCAGATTGAACATTTCGTTTAAGCCGAAAGCTGCAGCTGCGGCCGAGGCAGCGCTGCTTCCCAGTCCCTTGCCTTGGAGGATGCCCTTGTCGATCGCGATTGAGACGCCCTGTTTGAGTTGGAATTGTTTGATAATTTGGCTGGCAACTACGCCTGCTGTGTTCTTCTCCGGCGTCTTTGGAATCGTGTCGGCTGAGAGACCCGAGACCGTGATTTCGACCCCTTTAGGAACTGGAGTGAGCGTGACTTTGTCATGAGGCGTTTTGAGCGCCAAGCCGAATACGTCAAAGCCTGGACCTAGGTTAGCGGTTGTAGCTGGTACGATGACGGTAACTTGGCTTGGCAGCATGGATATCCCCTTAATAGGAGAACATTATCCCGACGCAATTATTATTAACATTTTGGTGATGTCAACATCAGAACTCTTCCAAACCTAGCTTACCATGTTGCTGAGTATTTCGTAGGCTTTCAAGCTGTCTTTCTTTTCTACCACCATGATGGTCTCGGTCCAGCAACTGATGAACTCGATGATGTTCACATTCTGCTCCGCCAGCAACGTCGCAAGAAACGCCACCACACCCGGCGTGTTTTCGAGCTCTTCGGGCGAGTGGACGACTATCATGGTGCAATCCTCGTGTTTCACGAGCGCGCTTACTCTTTCGGGCAGGTCGCTGCGATCGAGGAGGTACACGTGTTTGTTGAGCAAATCTACTTTTAGCGCGTTGTCGACGTCGATTTCTTTGTTGGTAATCATAACGGATTTGCGGTCGTAGACTGCCATGCCGCTGCGTTTGAGAACTTGGAGGACTTTTTCTTCGCGCTTCTGCTTGTGGCGTTGAAGTTCTTCGGCGAATCGCCTGAGTGCGGCTTTGACGGCGCTCGTGTTGCTTGTTTTTAGTTCAGCTTGGATTTGTCGTGAGAGTTCGCTGAGGTTCACGATGCCTTTCTCCAATGCTTCCAGCAGGTAGGGTTTGTTCCGTAGGTAACTTCTGACGTTGTTTGCTATGGTCATGGAGCAATGGTGTATCAGTTGGGACATTTAAGGCTTATCGTGTCACAAAAAAGTCGCAAAGTTTAAGAAGACACGCCGCAAGTTTACGGGAAAAATAACTCGCAGAAAACGAGGAAGCAAACGTGCCAGAGAAAATCGTGCTCGCATACTCAGGTGGACTCGACACTTCCGTCCTCATAAAGTGGCTCCAAGAAAAATACAAAGCCCAAGTCATAACCGTCACCGTCGACGTCGGTCAACAAGAAGATTTAAAGGAAATCGAGGCGAAAGCCAAAAAACTCGGCGTCCTCAAACACTATTCCATCAACGCCCGAGAAGAATTCGCTCGAGACTACATTTTCCCAGCCATCAAAGCAAACGCCCTTTACGAGGGCAAGTATCCCGTAAGCACAAGCCTCTCGCGACCCCTCATCGTAGCAAAGATGGTGGAAATCGCCGAGAAAGAAGGCGCAACAGGTTTCGCCCACGGCTGTACAGGCAGGGGCAACGACCAAGTCCGCTTCGACGTAACCATCGGCGCCCTTGCGCCCGACCTGAAAATCGTCGCACCAGTCCGCGAGTGGAACATGACACGAGACGAGGAAATCGTCTACGCCAAGGAGAACGGCATCCCAGTTACGTCGGCAGCAAAGAAGTACAGCATCGATCAGAGCATCTGGGGCAGAAGCATCGAATGCGGCATCCTCGAAGACGCCGCCAAAGAGCCACCTGAAGATGCGTTCGAATGGACCACAGCACCTGACAAAGCCCCTGACAATCCAGAGTATGTAACAGTATCCTTCGAGGCAGGCGTGCCCGTAGCGTTGAACGGCAAAAAGATGGCGCCCCTCGAGCTCATCGAGCAACTCAACAAGACCGCTGGAAAGCACGGCGTGGGTCGCATCGACCACATCGAGGACCGCATGGTGGGGTTGAAGTCACGTGAGAACTACGAGTGCCCAGCAGCAACGGTCATAATCGAAGCCCACAAGGACTTGGAGAAGATGGTTTTCACACGCCATGAGGCGTTGTTCAAACCGCAGATTGACGCGGAGTGGACGTTCATGGTCTATGCCGGCTTATGGGTTGAACCGCTACGGGAGGATTTGGAGGCGTTCATCAACAAGACCCAAGAAAACGTCACTGGCGAAGTGCGTGTTAAGCTGTTCAAGGGTGGCCTCCAAGTTGTCGGGCGCTCCTCGCCAATGTCGTTGTACGATCAGAACCTCGTCAATTACAACATTAAAACGGGCTTCAACCAAGCCTACAGCAAGGGCTTCATCGAGCTATGGGGCTTGCAGAGCCGAATGTACAACATCTTGAAGAGGAAAGCCAAGAAACAAAAATAGCCAACCCAGGAGACAAGTGAGATGTCGAAGACATTGCGCGGCGGACGCCTCAGCTCGAAAAGAGACGACGTCGCCGAATTCACATCGTCCATAAAGGATGACGCGAGACTCGTAGGCGCTGTCATCGACATCAACAAAGCACACGTCATAATGCTCGCAGAACAGGAAATCATCAAACCACAGGACGCAGAGAAACTTCTTAAAGCGTTGAGCAGCAAACTCAAGTTGAAAATGGAAGCTTCCAGCGAAGACATCCACATGGCGGTTGAGGAAGCAGTCCTCCAGCAGGCTGGACCCGATGCGGGCGGCAACATGCACGTCGGCAAGAGCCGCAACGATCAAGTCGCAACCGCTATCCGCATGGAACTCCGCAAAAAACTCCTTGAACTCATGGGCGCAATCCTGAAAATGCAGGAGAGCCTCGCTGAGACTGCGGGGAGACACGTCGAAACAGTCATACTCGGATACACACACTTGCAGCCCGCCCAACCCGTGACGTTTGCCCATTACCTGCTTGCTCGCTTTGACCAGCTAAGCCGCGACCTTCAGAGACTCAAGAACGCTTACGTAACTGTGAACAAGTGTCCGCTGGGCGCAGGAGCTCTAGCCACTACGAGCTTCCAGATAGACCGCGAACGGGCCGCCGAACTGCTCGGCTTTGACGGCTTGTCTGAGAACTCGATTGATGCGGTAGGCAGCCGAGACTTTATACTCGAAACCCTGGCTGCCTTAACAATCACGGCAGTGGACTTAAGCCAATTTGCCGAGGACCTGCTCGTGTGGAGCAGCCTTGAATGGGGCGTCCTTGAGCTCCCTGACGAGTTCACATCGACGAGTAGTATGATGCCCCAAAAGAAGAACGCGGAAGTCCCCGAAATCGTCCGTGCCAGAGCCAGCCACGTTCTGGGCGACTTCGTGGCCGCCGCTTCAACTATGAAAGCCATGCCATCCACTTACAACTTGGACTTCCAAGAGGTGACACCGAAGCTGTGGGAAGCCGTGAGCATCGTGGAGCGGTGTTTGACGATGCTTGCCGAGCTTGTTCCAAACGTGAAAGTGAACACAAACGCTGCCGCGAAGGCTGAGAAGAGTTTCGTCGCTGCAACTGAACTGGCGAACATGCTCGTGCGAAAATACAGCGTACCATTCCGTACAGCCCACAAGATGGTCGGCGCTGTCGTAAAAGCTCTGATAGACGCAAATCAGACCTTCAAAGATACTTCGCCCGAAATTATACAGAAAATCGCGAAAGAAACCGTGGGTATGTCCCTCACTGTAAAGGCAGCAGATATTGCCGAGGCGGTTGACCTCAAGAAAATCGTGGAAAGCCATAATGTCGTGGGTGGGCCTGCACCAACTACGGTGAAGAAGGCGTTGGCGGCTCGAAGGAAACTTTTGGTCAAGTTAAAATCAGACGTGTCCAAACTCCGACAGAAAATTAAGAACGCAGAAAAACAGTTGAATTCCCTGGCAAAAGCCATCTCAGAGGTCAAAATTTCAGATAACGGAAGCTTTAAGAATTCAAAGCGGATGGTAGAATAGGGCTTTGGTCCCAACACAAGCATCCAGCAAGAAGAAAGCAACTCTGGTTTTGGAAGACGGGACCTTTTTCACCGGAAACGGTTTTGGAGCAGCCACGAAAAAGTCGGGCGAAGTCGTTTTTAACACCGGAATGGTCGGCTACCCCGAGTCCCTAACCGACCCCTCATACAAGGGACAGATTCTTACATTAACCTACCCGCTTGTCGGCAACTACGGCGTCCCGCCAAATGATCTGAGCTTTGGTTTGCCGCTCTATTTCGAGTCGAACCGCATTCAAACCTCAGGCTTGATAATCCACGAACTCTGCACCAAGCCCTTCCACTGGGCATCGACACGGACGCTGGACCAGTGGCTAGTGGACGAAGGCATCCCAGGCATCAGCGGCATCGACACCCGCCGCCTCACGAAGAAACTACGCACCCATGGCGTCATGCTCGGCATACTCCAAGTCACCGAACTCGACGAGGAACCTAACGTCGACGCGCTCCTCAAAGAAGCCCAATCGATTCCCGACCCAAACGCCACAGACCTTGTGAAGGAAGTATGCGTCGAAGCACCAGTTCAATACGACGTCGATGGCAAGAATACCGCAGTCCTCATTGATACAGGGGTCAAGAACAACATACTACGGAACTTGCTGAAGCGGGGCATCAACGTAGTGCGCGTGCCCTACGACTGTTCCGCCAAAGAAATCCTGGAGTACAAGCCAAACGGGATTTTCGTGAGCAACGGACCAGGAGACCCGAAGAAATGCGCCCCCACGATCCAAGCCGTGAGAGAACTCGTCGACGCGCTGCCAACAATGGGCATCTGCCTCGGAAACCAAATTCTCATGCTCGCCCTCGGCGGAGACACCTATAAACTGAAGTTTGGGCACCGTAGCCAGAACCAACCTGCATTGGACTTGAAGACGAGCCGCTGTTACATCACGACGCAGAACCACGGCTACGCTATCGAGCTTAGCTGCATCGAGAATTCACCGCTGGATTGCTGGTTCGTGAACGCCGACGACAAAACCGTCGAAGGAATAAAACACAAAACGAAACCCGTGTTCGCGGTGCAATGGCACCCCGAAGCCTCACCGGGCCCCTATGACACAGGATTCTTGTTCGACGAGTTCAAGCGCATGATGGAGGCTGCATAGCCATGCCCAAGTTCGACTGGATCAAAAAGGTCCTAGTGCTGGGCAGCGGTGCCATCAAAATCGGGGAAGCAGCGGAATTCGACTACTCGGGCAGCCAGTGCTTGAAGGCTTTGCGTGAGGAGGGCGTCGAAACCGTACTCATTAACCCCAACATAGCAACGATTCAAACGGACCCGCGTCTGTCAGGCAAGGTCTACTTGCTGCCCGTGACGCCAGAGTTCGTTGAGCGGGTCATCGAGAAGGAGCGCCCCGACGGCATCCTCCTCGGCTTCGGTGGACAAACCGCGTTAAACTGCGGCATCGAATTGGCGCAGAAAGGCATCTACGAGAAGTATGGGATGAAAGTCCTCGGCACTCCTGTAGAGGCGATTGAGACGACGGGGAACCGAGAGAAGTTTAAGCAGGCCATGATTGAGGCTAACGCTTATCCCCTGCGAAGCAAATCGGCGACAACTGTCCGCGACGCGCTCGAAGCAGCCAACGAAATCGGCTACCCCGTCATCGTACGCGTCGCCTATACGCTGGGCGGGAAGGGTTCGGGTGTGGCTCATGACTCTTGGGAACTGAGGGAAATCGTCACGACAGCGCTGGTGCAGAGCAGAATTACGCAGGTGCTCGTCGAGGAATACGTGGGACATTGGAAGGAAATCGAATACGAAGTCGTGAGGGATTACGCGGACAACTGCTTGACGGTCTGCAACATGGAGAACTTCGACCCCATGGGCGTCCACACGGGCGACTCCATCGTCGTGGCGCCGTCGCAGACGCTGACGAACCGCGAATACCACCTCATTCGCTCTACATCTATCGACACGATTCGCAAGTTGGGCATCGTGGGCGAGTGCAACATTCAGTGGGCACTGCACCCGAAGTCCGAGGAGTACCGCGTCATCGAAGTCAACTCAAGAATGTCCCGAAGTTCCGCATTGGCCAGCAAAGTCACTGGCTACCCGCTGGCGTACATTGCGACGAAACTTTCCATAGGCTACCTGCTTCCTGAGCTGATCAACAAAGTCACGGAAGCCACGACCGCCTGCTTCGAACCAGCTTTGGACTATGTCACAGTTAAAATTCCGCGGTGGGACCTGCAGAAGTTCAAGAACGCCGACCGCCACATTGGACCCCAGATGCGCAGCGTCGGCGAAGTCATGTCGATCGGACGCTGCCTCGAAGAAGCACTTCAGAAAGCCGTGCGGATGCTGGACGTGGGCAAACAAGGGTTGGTCTGCAATGACGACGAAGACGAACCTGAGCCCGAAGACCGAATCAAAGACATCTTAGCGAACCCCACGGACGAGCGCCTGTTCAAGATAGTTAAAGCCTTGAAAAATGGCATATCCATTGAGGAAATCTACCGCCTAAGCGGAGTCGACCCCTTCTTCCTCCACAAAATCCAAAACATCATAGACATGGAGAAGAAACTGCGTACCCTGCACCTGAACGACGTCGATGCCGTTGAAACTGTGAGGGAGGCGAAACGCATCGGCTTCTCCGACGAACAAATCGCAACCTGCCAATCCACGACTGAAACGGCGATTCGAACTTTCAGGAAGAGCGCAGGAGTCATTCCAGTCGTGAAGCAAATAGACACCTTAGCCGCAGAATGGCCCGCCAAGACGAACTATTTGTACCTCACGTATGGTGGAGACGAAGACGACGTAACCTTCGCGGGCAACGAAAGCAAAGTTATGGTGCTGGGCGCGGGAGTTTTCAGGATAGGCTCCAGCGTCGAATTCGACTGGTGCGGCGTTAACACGATTTGGGCGTTAAAGAAAAATGGTGTCAAAGAAGCTATCATGGTAAACTATAATCCGGAGACCGTTTCAACCGACTACGACATATCCGACAAACTATACTTCGAAGAACTCACCCGCGAGAGGATTCTGGATATTTACGAGAAAGAGAACCCGCTGGGCATCATCGCCAGCGTCGGCGGCCAAATCCCCAACAACTTGGCGCTCAAACTCGCAAACGCCGGAGTCAACCTGATGGGCACGAAAGCCGAAGACATCGATGTCGCCGAGGATCGCTCCAAATTCAGCGCTCTGCTCGACCAATTGGGCATTCCACAGCCGAGCTGGAGCAAACTCACTTCAATCGTCGCAGCCAAATGGTTCGCTCAACAAATCGGATACCCAGTTATAGTGCGGCCAAGCTACGTTCTATCGGGCTCAGCCATGCGCGTCGCGTACAATGAGACGGCACTTGAGAACTTCCTGAATGTCGCAGCTAAGGTTTCCCGCGACCACCCCGTGGTCATTTCCAAATTCTTCGAGAAATCCCGAGAAGTCGAAGTCGACGGCGTCTACGACGGCGAGACCTGCGTCATCGGCTCCATCATGGAACACGTCGAGAACGCTGGAGTCCACAGCGGAGACGCAACAATGAGCATCCCACCACACACGCTAACAGCCGAAGTTCAACTGAAAATAGAAGATGCCACGCATAAAATCGTGAAAGCGCTGAAAATCAGAGGGCCGTATAACATCCAGTACCTCGTGAAAGAAGGCTCAATATACGTCATCGAATGCAACCTGCGGGCGTCACGCTCAATGCCGTTCGTGAGCAAAACGCGAGGCATCAACCTCATCGAACTCGCAACCTTAGCAATGCTGGGCAAGAAGTTCGCCGACCTGAAATCCTGTGGACTGCCACCAACGTCCCACACGGGCGTGAAAGTGCCCCAGTTCAGCTTTATGCGCCTAAGCGGCGCCGACCCAGTCCTAGGCGTGGAAATGCTCAGCACAGGAGAAGTCGCGTGCCTTGGCGAAAACTTTGCAGACGCATTCAGCAAGGCGTTACAATCCGCGGAGTTCCGAATGCCACCGAAAGGCGGCGCCGTGCTTATCACGGTGGGTGGCGATGAACCAAAGCGACGAGTGGTACCGTTGGCAAGGGCTTTTGAGGAGATGGGCTTCCAAATCTACGCCACGGAGCACACGGCTGAGGCGCTGAAGGCAGCGGGCATAAACGACGTCATCATGCTACACAAGGTGAAGGAAGCAACCCCTAACATAATCGAGTATCTCAGAGACCAGAAAATCGACCTCGTCATCAACGTGCCGACCGCGACGAAACAGCGAAGCTACTCCGACGCGCTGACAGACGGGTACGAAATCCGACGAAAAGCCGTCGAATTCAACATCCCAGTCGTAACGAACCTGGAGCTCGCCTCGGAACTAGTCAAGGTCCTGCAGCAGCGCGACTACAACGGCAGATCGATTCGCTCGCTGAACGAGTACATGGACGAGCTACCCTGGAAGCTCTGGTAGATAGTCGTACCCATAAAGCCATGTCCTTTGTAAATGCAAAGAGAAGTGTAACCTAGAATTTACTAGTCCACTCTCAAAAACCCAAAGTCTAAGGGAAGGAACGCTTTTTCTTCGCTTCGAGTTTCTCAACGCCTGAGGAAGACGCAAGATAAACTATGTCTGCCAATCCTATGAAAAGTCCTGTTTCGACGACGCCTGGAATCATTTTTAGGCGTTTCTCCAAATCTGCAGGATTCGTGATTTCACCGAAAAACGCGTCGAAAATTACGTTGCCGTTGTCCGTTATAACTGGTCCAAGCTTGCCTTTCCCTTCCCGAAGCACAGGCTTTCCGCCCAAACGCTCGATTCGCTGCTCGACGAGCTTAGTGGAGAAGGGCAAAACCTCCACTGGCACGGGATGATTGTTCTCTCCAAGAACCCGCACACGTTTGCCTGCGTCGGCGATAATCACATTCAATCGCGAAGCGGCAGCCACGATTTTCTCCCTTGCTAGTGCAGCGCCCATGCCTTTAATGAGATTCAAATACGCGTCAAATTGGTCGACGCCGTCGATGTCGACGTCAACGACAGGGTGCTCATCTAGGGTCGTGATTGGTATGCCATGTTTGATTGCAAGGTGATAAGCTTGGCTTGACGTTGGGATGCCAAAGAGGCCGAGGTTTTCAGTGCGGTTTCGTTCGCCTATGGCTTCGATGGCGTAAGCTGCTGTACTCCCGCTGCCCAAACCCACAATAAAACCCGATTTAACGTGCTTCACCGCTTCCAGGGCGGCTTTCCGCTTAAAATCGCTGACTTGCTGTTCAGGATTCAATTTCCATCTGTCCCAGCTTGTCCAAGACTCTTTCGACTTCGCTCCTGATTTCGTCTACGCGCTGTTCGGCTTCGGTTTTGGGGGTTTGTTTTTCCTCTGGTCTCTTGCGTTTCTTGGGTTTTTCTGCGTCTTCGCCTTCTGCGAGTTCGGCTTCCTCCAGTTCAACCGGCACCTCCTTCTTGTCGGCGACAGGCATTTGGACTTTAATTTCCTTGAGGGGTTTGACGTCAATTCTTGTACGTAGTTCTTCAACTTTGTTGTTGAGTTCGCCGAACCGTTCGCTGAAGAGTTTCATGAGGTCCTCCTGCATACCTTCAAGCTCGTTCAGTGCGACGATGGTTTCGTCTTTTTCGATGGATTCTTTTACGGTTCCCATGCGCGCCTTGTACGTTCCCGCCAGCCGTTCGCGTTCCTGTTCGGTTATCTTGCCCTCTGCTTGCGCTTCGTAAAGGTGCCTGATGGCGTCGCTGAGTATTTCTCGTTCAAGTTCCAACGTGCGGAGCTCGTCTTTGGCATGCGATGCGTCGCTTGTTTGGACGCTTTTCATGATTTTGAAGGGCATGCCACTCAAGTCAGGTTCAGGTTTCTCAGCGGGCTTCTTGGGTTGCTTGGGTTGCATTCTGCGTCGCATGAGGAGAATTATGATTGCGGCCACGATAATCACGGCTGCGACGATTATGGTTGCGATAGTCGCAATGGTAGTTGGGTCGCTGAGTTCGCCGAACGCCAAGTTGTATCCTCTGCTTATCCTGATTGCTTATTATTCATATATAAGTTATACAATTTGCGTTAAGCCGTGCTCAGTGTAGCCGTGAAAATCTCAGCTGAACGTCCAGAACTGGAGCAACAGATTCCCGGCATCTTTGCAATCTTTACATTCTTGAAGTATTGTCGGGCGGTTTTCTGTAGGGTTTCGAGGTTGAATCCCAGATGCACGTCCTGCATTTCGGTTTTAAACTCGGTGAACGTGTGCTCACACATGTCGAGCACGACGGCTTTGCCGTTCTTCTTGAGCACATTCTTGACACTTGCGAAGACTTCTGCGGGTTCGACGCTATGGTGCAGCATAAGCGTGGAGAATGCGGCATCAAATTTTGTTGGAATGTCTGCGTAGGCTTTGGCTTCTGTGATGCTGGCTTGGATATTTTCGGCGATTCCGAGGAACGTCGTGATGTCCAAATCTTTTTTAGCAAGGGCCTGCAACATGGCGGGTGTCGCATCCATAGCGAAGAACTTCGTCTGTGGAATGCGCTCCGCGATTTTTGCTGTGAAGAAGCCTGAACCTGCACCAATATCCAGAATCTTCGAACCCTTTCGAAGTGTTGGCTTAAGTTGTTCGGTTATTGCTTCGACGATTCGCTGCACGCCTGCTTCGCCGAAGTAGCCTAATACGATTTTGTCGCGTTTTTCAGCTTCTTTCACGGTGAAGTGCTCGACGCTTTTGGCGAGGGCTTCGGGGTTTGTTGCGCCGAGTTTCTTGAAGAGTTTCGCCAAATCAACGTGTTTGAGATAGTCTTCGAAAGTTACCTTCACGGCATTACTCTTCCTACTGCTAGAGCCATATTCTGGGCATCTTCTCAAAAAGCTTGCGACCGATGTGCGATTTTTCTCTTTTACCGCCTGTTTATACAGGGTGCATGAATTTGGGAACTTCTGGGGTTGGATAATTAGTGCTCAAGTGAATCCCCATCAATCAAGGCGACAATAACTAGTTTGATGTTCTAGGGGAAGGGTTTGTCACCTGTTGGTTTTGGTGTTCGTGATTGAGGTTGACGAGGTTTTTCGTCAAAAACCCTAAAATCTCGAAGGCTGCCATCTAGGACCTATGAATTCGGGCATCTCTTCGTTGCACAATGTCCTGAAGGATAAAACGCGGAGGCAAATCGTGCTCCTCCTTAACGAGAAGGGCAGCTTGACATACACGGAATTAATGACGGCGTTGGGCGTCGCGAGCACAGGAACCTTGAATTATCACTTGAAAGTTCTCAGCGACTTGGTGGTGAAGAACGACGGCGGGCAGTACGCGCTCACCGAACGGGGGAAGCTTGCTTCACGATTGTTAGAAGAGTATTCAGAGAAGGACGACGTATTGCAGACGAAGAAGACTTCGTGGCGACGATTCATGGTTGTGGCTGCCTTGCTGCAGTCTGCGGCGCTGGCTCTTATCCTGTCTCTTTACTTTCTGGGTGTGGCAGATGCTGAAAGGCTGATCACGGGCTTCGCGAGCTTCGTGTTCGGCACAATCTTCCTCTACTTCTTCTACAGGATGATTCGACCCCCAATGCGGGTGCAAGGAAAGGAAAACCCGTCGAGAACCGTTGAAGACGTTATCGTTTCGGGGAGAAACATCCAAGAGGTGAGGGACCAGGTCACGTGTTGGGTTAGGGATGAAGGGATTACCGTGGAAATGGAGTCAGACGTGTTCGTCAGGGGTCGCCTTGGGATTCCCAGCGGGTTAGGGTTGACCGCCCCGAAATACTTCGAGGTGACGCTCAAACCCGACCAGAACGGTGTAATGGTTCACACTGAAGGCTGGATCAGCCTGTTCGACGTCAGCGAGCGCAACTTCTCGAAGACCGCCCTTAGTTCAGGCGGAATCCCACGTAGAAAGGGCTGGCAAGTTATGGAACGTCTGTGGGAACGGTTGAGGGCGATATCAAAGCAGGAAGAGCAAAAAGCAGTTTGATAATTTTTTCAGTCAGAAAGCCTAGAATCCCCTAACTAAGCGCAATACCGACATGGCTTCCAACATCGCCGACCTGCACAAAGTCCTGAAAGACGAAAACCGCAGAAGAATCATAATTCTCCTTCACGAAAAGGGCAGCTTGAGCTACGTCGACTTGATGAAAGCGCTTGGAATCGAGAACACAGGAAAAATGAACTACCATCTTAAGGTGCTCGGCGACCTCTTGGTGAAGACAGAAGATGGCAGATACACATTGACTGAGAAGGGCAAGCTTGCATCGCGGCTACTGCTGGAATTTCCCGAGAGGAGGATGAGCCAAGCGATGATTGACGCGGAGATGCCAAAGTGACTGATCACGTTGGGGGTCTTCGGCTCATTAGTTTTCATCTTTGGCTCTTTTGCTCTTTACGGCATCGGAGTAATAACCCTTTCAAGCACACTGCTGAACGAGACGATATACGTGTCGGCGCTGATCATTCTCTTTGTTTCTCGGAAAGCTCGGAAGCTCAGAGCTCAATGGTCGCCTAAGAGCCAGTTGGAGGCAACACGAATCCTTTTCATCGTGGCTGGGGCAATTGCTGGTTTTCCAGTTTTCGTATTCGGAGGAGGCTTTTTGCTCTATGGACTCCAAGCGCTTCTTCAATCAGTGGGGATTAGTCTGGTCCTCTTCCCTTTCGTTTGGTGGGTCCTCATAAGCGTAGTGGTTGGACCTATCGTGGGTGGATGCCTCGGATATCTTTACTTCAAGAGAAGCAGATACTCCAACACCGCGTACTATACGCCCTTTTAAGCTATTTGTTAACTGTGAATGCCGCGAAGCCTAGTTTTTCGCTTCGAAGTTTTCGGGTTACTTTTCTTGACTTGACGGCAGGGTTAGTCAAGATTTCTTGACTAAGGTTTAGTCAAGGAACCTTTACAAGAACACTTAACTTCCGTCTTTTGCGCTTTAGTTATCATGAGCTCGGGTATAGCTTCGTTACACAGAATCCTCAAGGACAAGATGCGCAGGTAAATCTCAAGAACCCAGCTAAGCGTAGCGTCGGACGTGCTGCAACTCCGCTCTTTCAGAGAAACCGCGCCAAAACGTTGTTCCAAAAAATAGAACTAAATACGCCCGAAGCTCCGTTTCAAACGGGGAAGGCGAAACGACGAAAAGTCCAGCAAAGAGAAGGGTTCGATTTCACACCTCCACCAGTCAGCAGCCCAACTGTCCAAGCGGTGACCTAGAATGACGGTGGAATTCAGCCCGGTAATCAGCCCGTCAATGAAGAAGGGGATATTCCTCGCAGCCCTCGTAGGCTACGCTATACTCGCCGTCTACCTGTTCTACTTCGTCGGCATCGGCGACCTCCTCTCCGTGGTCAGAAAAATGAACGTTGGCATCTTCGCCTTCGCCATAGCCAGCGTCGTGATAAGCCTCACCTTCCACACCCTCGTATGGTTGCAGCTGCTCAACTCCGTGGGCATCAGGCTGGGTTTCCGCAAATCATACATGCTCTACTGGGTCGGCGTCTTCGTCGATAACCTCATCCCCGGCGGCTGGTCGGGCGACCTGTTTAAGGCGTATCTGCTGAACAAAGACCCTAACATAGAGAGCGGCAAGGCGGTAGCTTCAGTCGTCGCCAAGAACATGTACGAAGCAATCTTCAACTTAGCCAACATGATTGCAGGCATAGTGCTGCTCATGTTGAACTACACGTTCGAAGGCTCCCTTCTAATTACTGTAGGCGGAGTAATGCTGCTACTAACCATGCCTCTTGCGATTCTGCTTGTGGCAAGCTTCAAACCCAACGGCGCCAAGAAGACGGTGGCTTCGTTGTTCCGGTTGCTCTCGAGGATAAGAAAGAACAAGAACCAAGCCAATCTTCAAGCCAAAGTCGAGAAAGCACTTGGAGACTACCACGAGGGCATGCAGATACTACTGCAGAAACCCACGATGCTCCTCAAGCCCATAGCGCTGTCCTTCTTTGCGTGGGCGTTTGAAATCATCACGTTACTCTTCACGTTCGCCGCTCTGGGTCAGTTCGTGCCGTTGGACAAGGTCATCATAGTTCGCTCAATCGCGGGCAACGTCGAAGCCCAAGGATACGCCTTCATGGGCTACGCCCAGATAGTCACAGCCGAATTGTACAGGGCGCTTGGCGTGCCTTTCGTCATAGGTGCCTCCATAGCACTTCTGGGAGGCACGGCAATCTTCTGGATAAAAACAGGAATTTCATACACTGCCTTCCACCATACGCTGTTCCCAAAGAAACAAATTTGTTCACAAGATAAAGATTAGAGAACGGCACGACAAACAACACGAAGTCAAACGCAGCGTTTAAGTGGAAGCAAACGCTCCATCACGGCTTACTCTTTAAACGTTCGCCCTAATCATACTGACAGAAAAAGCAGCCAAAGTAAACATTTTCAAGCGGCTACCGCAAACCGCAGAAGGGTAACGTTGTTCATTTTTTGATTTTCGGAATCATTGCTTCGAGTGTGTTGTTGTTATTGCACTTTGCGATTATGAAAAGCATGTTATCTAATTGCAACTTCTCCGTTGGGATGTTTAGCTTTTTACAGACATCGTTGCATTTTTCTAAACCGCCTTTCTCTCTGACACGCTCTTCCTTGCAAATTGTAATTCCATCAGCATTCGGGTGAAAAGTCACGTCCTCCTCCCGACACCGGCACTGCACCAAAATTCTGACATAATCCTCTTCATCGAAAACGTCGACAAACGGTTCCTCAATAGCCTCCTGCACGTTATCGCCCGTTGCAGAAGTTTGTTGCAAAACGTTTTCCCAATGTGTTCTAAGGAAAGCTGCTTCCGATGAGCGTTTTTCAGATTTGCCCGCCGGCGTCTTCATCACCAAGACCTTGCAGAAATTGTCGATGCTTTGCAAAGCGTCAAAGCTTTCCATAACAAAACCTTCCCCACGTACTTACTATATATATACCTGTATATGTATTTGAACGTTACCCCAAGATGGAATTCTTCCCACGTGAGAAAATTGTCGAAAAACTTGTTTTAGACCTCAAGAAAATGCGAATTATGACAAGTCTTAAAAGTTAAACGTAACCTATCAAATTGAGAGTTGATGAAATTGACGGAGCAACAACCAAGAAGGATTGGAATCTTCAAATGTGGCAACATCGGAACAGCCCCACTACTGGAACTCTTACTTGACGAGTTGGCCGACCGAAAAGACATAAAAGTCCGAACGGTAACCACGGGCTCCAAGATGGCTCTTGAAGACGTGGAGGACGCCCTTCCAAAGATGATGGAGTTCAATTCTGACCTTTTTGTGGTAATTTCGCCCAACACAGCTCTGCCTGGCCCAGCGAAAGCTAGGGAAACATTTTCCAAAAGCGGAAAACCAGCAATCGTCATCACCGACGCTCCAGGAAAACGAGTAAAAGCCGAGTTGGAAACGCAAGGACTCGGTTACATAATAATCACGGGCGACCCGCTGATAGGAGCAAGGAAAGAGTTCTTAGATCCGACAGAGATGGCCCTCTTTAACTCAAACGTCGCCAAAGTTCTCGCAATCACCGGCGTTTACAGAATCGTCCAAAGAGAAATCGACAAAGCCATTTACGCAGTTGAAGCAGGGCAAACGCCAACCCTGCCAAAACTGGTCATCGACATAGCTACTATTCGTGATAACTCCCCAATGAACAATCCATATGCAACTGCAAAGGCGATGGCAGCTTATGGATTGGCAGAAAAAGTCGCCGAGATAAACGCACTAGCATGCTTTGTGGAGAAAGAAAGCACAAAATACATCCCGCTAGTGGCATCTGCCCATGAAGTAGCTCAAGCGGCGGCGAGACTTGCGGAAGAAGCCCGAGAAATCGAAAAATACAACGATAGTGTAACCCGAAAGCCACACGCGAAAGATGGCAGATTAAAAAACAAGAACAAACTCATGCTTGATCCAATGTTTGAAGAACCACCGAAGGAGCAGAATTCTCTCGGAAATTAACGCAGCAGTTGCTTATTAGACGTATATACGACACATATTCATAAATAACATATTTCGACTAAGTATATATTTTTCAGAAACATGACTGTCAATGCAAGGTAATCCAGAATGGAAACAATCGAATTAAAACCACTAACGAATAAGAAACTAAACGTCCTTGTTGTCGAGAAGGAGTACAATGAGCCATTTCAATTGACTGGACAAATCACCGCCCCTAACCCGCTATTCGAACCCTCAATAGGCTTCTACAAATTCATAGAAACCGTGCTGACCAAAGTCAACGTTGATTTTACCGCTGAAGAGTTAGGTATGCGCACGCAGAGAGAATTCTCTGAGAGTAACGTCATGTCCGACCTCTTCAAGAAAGCTAACGTACCGTACTTTCCCGTAGACATAGACGAGAACGCAAAGAGCTACCTTGCCACGGCGCTCGACAAGAAAGTGGAGATGAGAAACGGCGTAATTAAGGCCATTGACGCTCTCCCGAAACAGAACTCTGGAGATTCTATGGAAAGAGAATACCTCATTGCATACGGCCAAAGCCTGAACGCTGAGATTGAAGACCAGGAGACGGAAATCACCTTTTCAATCAGGGAAAGCTGGATGGCGATGGGCATAATGCATCATGCCAGAGAGATTGAGGGAAAAGAAGAAATCACTTGCCTGTTTCTGTGCGGTCCAAACCATGTCCCCGGAGTAAAGCAGCTTCTCGAACAGCTTAACGTCAAAGTTGAAGTCGCAAAGCTCTCAAAGAAAGTGATCTCAGCTACCGCTGAAGTCCCCTCCGTTCCTGAGCTTGAAAATTGGCTTCAATCAGTTCAAGTTCAAGTTAAGCCGGTTATCGGCAAAATAGGAGAAACACCACCGTACCTCCTTTTCTACCTTGACACCGACCCGAAAGCCAGCCCCTTTGACATCTGCATGGCTTATGACGCGGGATACAATGCGGTCATCCCCTACGAGAACGTGACAGCCGAAGACAGCAAAACCGTGGCATTAGATGCGCTGCTTTCAAGAGGACCAAAAGGCGCCAAGAACACAGTCTTCATGATTGGTGGAAAAAACGCTCAAAAAGCGGAGGAAGTCTTCGAAGCCATCAAGAGCGCTATGTTCCCGCCGTTCAAAGGCAACATAATCATAGACCCCGCTGGAGCTTATACAACGGCAGCTGCAATGGTAGCTAAAGCCGAGAATGCCCTCGCAGTGAAAAAGCTTGGGCAGCTGAAAGACAAGACTTGTGCAATCATGGGTACAGGAGCAGTCGGACAAATCGCAGCGGTCCTCCTAGCTAAGATGGGATGCAAAGTTATGATTACCAGCCTGAACCCGAAACGCGTCTGACGGAAAAGAACACGCCGAGGGCATCGCTAAACTTCTCGCCAAAGAACATGCAGTACAAGTTGAGGGCATCTTCGCTCCGACAGCTGCTTCAAAGATGGAAATCGTGAACAAAGCTGACGTAGTCATGTGCGCTGGCGCGAGAGGCGTTCAAATCCTCGACAAAGCGATGCTAAACGAAGTGAAAAACATGAAAGTGCTGCTTGACATAAATGCTGTCCCGCCACTCGGAATTGAGGGAATCGACCTCAAAGACGACATGCGAGAGATGACGCCAGGAATCTTCACCATCGGAGCTCTCGCCGTGGGCGAACTGAAGCACAAACTGGAGAAGGAGATTCTCCGCGAAGCCCGATCCTCTGCGAAAGAAGTGTACAATTACAACATCGCTCTGCCGCTTGCTCGAAAACTGCTCGAAAAGGACCTCCTTCCAGCAAAAATGACGTTGACGTTGAGTTACGCGACTGTAAAGACGTCTAAGTAGAGACTTTAAACGCGCGGTTAATGGCAATCTTCGCGATGTCAGCCGCGCAATCTGCTATTCTTTTTATGTTATCCCTTATGGAGCATATCGCACAGACCAATTGGTCATTTTTCTGTTTTCCTGTGAACGCTCTCGCCGCAATGTCTTGGTCGCACCTTTCGATTTTTTGTTGGTTCTTTGGGATTTCAACAGAGAAGGGCACGTCTTTAGAGAAGAAAGCATTTACCGATTTGGTGTAAAAGTCCACCGCGAGCCCTCCGGCGTTGACCATGAGCTCACAAATATCATCGGGTATCTTTTCTTCTGTGCCGTAGAGCATTATCAGGTGTCTAGCCACGTCTGTTGCGTAGTCCGCGGCCTGCTCCATCCTGTACACCAGCGTTTGATGATCCATGCAGTCCAAGGGATCAACCCGTAGCTGGCTTGCCAATGCTGGGTTTTGGGCGGCATCCCTGAGGAGCCTTAGGATGAAATACATGAAGTGGTCAACATCGTCGTCGAGTGAGAAAACAGCTTTTGCCAGCTCTAAGTCTCTGGTCTTTAACGCCTTAAAAGTGTCCTCGCACATTGACTGCGAAAGCATGTGCATGCGTTGAATCGCCTGCTCCAACGATGCTTTTGATTCGTCGATTAGCGTTTGGATGTAGATACCTTTCGCGTCAGACTCCATTGTTCTCATGTACAGCATGCCTGCGATGTTGCGAATTGCTTTTCTCTGTGGCGTTGAGAAGATTTTTTCTGAGATGAGAGTTATGCCCGAGTACCCGTTTAGATAAGCACCGATGATTCGTCGTGTTATCAAGGCTTCGTCTTCACTTTGCCCAACGCGGAGCGTCGTTTCCTTGTTCTCCATTTTCCTTTCGGTGCCTGGATAGATCACGAGGGAGCGATCGCGTTGGATGGCGAAAGACACGACGTCTCCTTTGTTGAGCTCGTTCAGCTGCATCCAGTTTTTGGGTAAAGAAACTACCATAGAAGATCTTCCCAGAGACATTATTCTTCGTTCCATAGGCTTCAATCCTATTCTCGCTTGGACCGCTTAATACGTGCAAGGTCAAATATATGTTTTATAACGCTAAACCATACTTTTTATGCTGAGAAGCAAAACATGTGTCCACAACTAGCTCGGTGGCTGGGACAGAGAGCAACATAGCTTTTTGAAGCGCAGCTGTAAATCGATTCGGAACGGCATCTGCGACGGAAGACCCTTGCTGCAATACGGAACGAAAACTTTGCTCATAAGCGCTGAATTACCCAGAGAAGAAGATGAACACGCAGTCTGTCCACTTGTTCATCTTCTTCACCAAAAGTCTCCTCAAAGAACCTCCTAAGCAAGCCACACGAAGAAAGAAGAAGTGAGTTTTTTCTCCAACTTATTAACCAAGAAATCAATGTTTTGTGGTCGTTGTTTAGGCAAGTTAGCTTTCTGTTCTATTGTGGCTGAAAACAAGAGCAGGTTTAGCTGGTAACGGAAATGAGGAAAAACCATCCATGTAATTTGGAACAAAAATTGAGAATAACGTCCGCATTGCTTCTACTTGGCTGCTGGTTGGGCCTGTGGGGGCGCTGGCCCTTCCCTCTTTTTCTTCGAGAGCTTCGTAAGCAAGGTCATGGCGAAAGAGCCCTCCTCCAATGGTTTTGTGGTTAGGTAGCCTGCTCTTTCAGCGGCTGAGAACAGCTCGTCGCCTTTTTCCGTGCGAATTATAGTGAAGGTCCAGCCGTCCAGTCCCAATCCTCCTACCGAAATGTCTGCGAGTTCCGAGCTGAAGTCTTTGCAGATGCTGCAGCTTTTCCGCGTGTACTGCTTTATTTCTGAGAGAGGAATTGGCGTGACCCCAGCGTCTGTTGCGACAAGCATCTTGCCCTTAATGTTCATCTTTCTGATGTCGGATAGGTTGATGCCCATTTTCTTGTGGATGTGTTCTTCCATCAAGCCATTGTAGGTGAAGCACTCTGAGCACATGAGCCCAATTAGATACTTCACTGGAGACGTGAGTTTCTTCATGCCCGCCATCTGCATGCTTCGGACAGCATGAATCTTGCAGGGTGTCCCCACCAATGCCACGTTTTGTTTTTTCTTGGCGACCGCCTCGTTTAAGGGCAGAATGTTTGGTGAGCAGAAGTATTTCGTGCCCGCACCCGCCAAGATATCTTCTTTGGTTGTCACTAGTTTTGCAACGGGATAGAACGGTTTTGCAGGGTCTGAGCCAGAGACGATTGCGCCGTCAATCAAACCTTTCTCTAAAGCGAACAGCAGCAGTGCAGTTGCTACGCCGCCATCCTGACGAACCTGCAACACCTTGTCATCGGTTGCTTGGGCTACTACGATTCGGCGGTAAACCCCGAAGTCTTCTTCTGGTTTTCTCTGCCTGCTGAAAACAAATGCCTCGGCTTTCGGGAATGTCCATTCATACCTTGGGCAAGCCTTAGCGCATAAGCCACAAAGTTTGCATTCCTTGACTAATCGCGGCTTTTCTTCGGCGTATTCCAGGCAGCCAAATGGGCAGACGACGACGCATGCGCCACAGCCGACGCATTTTTCGGGGTTTACTACTTTGGAAGCGAGAGACTGTTCGAAGCCAATTTTTTCAGGGCACATGGGAGAAGCATACGTATATTTCATATATAAATTGTAGCCATCCGCATTACAGGCGAAGAATCTTTGAAGGTTTATCGAGGACGGGCGGTGGACGGGAACTTCAGAATTGGTTCTAACAGGTCCCTTGTACAAGTCTGTTTTGGGGAAAAAGAATCACTTGAAGACTCTTGCGATTCTGCTGCATGCTTCACCTATGCGTTCCACGGGCTGTGTAAACGTCATTCTCACGTAACCCTCGCCGTGTTCGCCGAAACCCACTCCAGGCGTAACCGCCACGCCCACGTCTAGGAGTTTTGTGGCAAACTCCATTGAGGAGCCTTTGCAGTTCACCCAAACGTAGAACGTTGCTTTCGGCTTGTCACAGTGAAAGCCTATCTCGCATAGGGTTTTCACTATTAAGTCACGTCTTTCACGATAAACCTGGTTCATCTCTTTGAGGAAATCAGGCTGCTTATCGGTCACGTAGCTGCCGAGAGCCGCAGCAGCGACTTTCTGGATGTACACTGGCGGTCCAGAGTCAACCTGCGACTTGATTTTCGTAAGTCCATTGATTAGGTGTTTGTTGCCGACGGCAAAGGCTATCCGGTCACCGGTCATGCTGAACGTCTTGCTGCATGAGTTAAACTCGATTGCCACGTCCAAGGCGCCGTCGACTTCCAAAATGCTCGGAGCCTTGTAGCCTTCGAAGCAGATTTCGGAGTACGCGTTGTCGTAGCAGAGGATTATGCCGTGGTCTGTGGCGAAGTCGACAGCTTCTCGGAGGAACGATTTGTCAACTGTTGCTGCGGTTGGGTTGTTGGGGTAGTTCAGCCACATCATCTTCACGTTCGTAGCGTCCAAGGTATCGAAGTCGGGCGTAAAATCGTTCACCTCCAACAACGGCATTGGGACAGGTACACCGTTGTTCAGAATCGCCGTGGCGTTAGCATAAACGGGGTAACCTGGGTCGGGCACAAGAACGCGGTCGCCCGGGTTAACGAAAGCCCTGCCGATGTTGGCGATGCCTTCCTTCGAACCCATAAGTGCAACAACTTGGTCTTGCTCCAGGTCAACCTGAAACCGCTTCTCATACCAGTCAGCGACCGCCTGGCGGAAAAACGACTCACCTTGGCTGAACGAGTACTTGTGATTTTTTAGATCCGCCACCTCCGCCTTCAAAGCGTCGATCACGAACTGAGGCGGTGGCAAGTCAGGGTCACCGATGCTCAGCGAGATAAGGTCGATGCCTTGCGCTCGCTTCTCTTTGATTAAACGCTCAATCTCAGCGAAGAGGTACTGTGGCAGACGCTTCACACGGTCGGCAAACTCAACGGTCATATCGAGCCCTCAAATGCCTTTGTTGCTGGACCCGACATGTACACGTGGTTTGCCACGCTGACCTCAAGGACACCGCCGAGCAATTGGACTTTCACTTTGGGTGACGCGTAGCCGAGCGTGTGTGCTGCGACGGCGGAAGCACAGGCTCCTGTGCCGCACGAGAGGGTTTCGCCGCAGCCTCGCTCCCAGACGCGAACTTTTATGAGGTCGCGTTTGAGGATTTGGACGAATTCTACGTTGGTTTTGTTTGGGAAAGCTTTGTGGTTCTCGATGATTGGACCCATGTATTCGACGGGGAATTCGTCGACGTTCTCCACGAATATAACGCAGTGTGGGTTTCCCATTGAGAGGCACGTAACCTTGTAGTTTTCCTCATCCACCGTCAAATCAACGTTTATTGCCTTACCTTCGCCCTGCATTGGGATTTTGCTGCGTTCCCACTCTACGGCGCCCATGTCAACACGGACAGCGCCCACGGCGTTTCCTCTGCGGGTGATCCAGACCTTTTTCAGCCCCGCCAACGTCTCAACGGCGAACTCGGTTTTCTTGACGATGCCGTTCTCGTAGGCGAATTTGGCGAAACAACGAACGCCGTTGCCGCACATCTCGGCTTCGCTGCCGTCGGCGTTGAAAATCCGCATCTGCAAATCGGCAGCCGTGGAGTTCGCTAAGAACAGCAAGCCGTCCGCGCCCACGGATAAGCGTCTCTCACACAATTTTCGCGCCAGTTCAGCCATGTCAGCCTCAAGTATGAGGCCATCTCTGTTATCGATGACGATGAAGTCGTTGCCTAATCCGTGCATCTTCCAGAACTGCACTCGCGATCACTCAACCATTCGTTGCCCTTTCACCAAGTCGTCAAGCTGCTCTCGTTCACGCACGAGTTTAACGTCCGCGTTCTTGACAAGCACTTCCGCTGCGCGTGGTCTGTCATTGTATTGACTGCTCATGGAGTATCCATAAGCTCCAGCGTTGAGCACTGCTAGCAGATCGCCCTCCCGCACTGCAGGCATCCGCCTGTCCACGGCGAGCGCATCGCCTGACTCGCAGATTGGTCCCACGACGTCGCAAATCTCAGTTTCGGGTGCGTTGAGGTGGTTAGCGATTACAATGTGGTGGTAAGACCCGTACATGGTTGGGCGCACCAGAGTGTTGAAGCCTGCGTCGACGCCTACGAACTTCCTGAAGGGCGTAATCTTGACCGTGTTGACAGCGGTAAGGAGTATGCTAGCGTCCGCGACTAGGTATCTACCAGGTTCTATGCAGAATAGTGGGTTGCCTAGCCCGTCCTTCTCGATTTGGTTCTTGAAGAACGAAAGCACTCTCTCACTGAACACGGCGAGGTCTAGTTCTTTTTCGTCTGGCACGTAGGGCACCCCCAATCCCCCACCCATGTCGATGAACTCGAATTCGATGCCGACTTGTGTATGAACTTTCTTGGCAATGCTAAGCATTTTGTCGAGTGCTTGGATGAAGGGTTTGTGGTCGAGAACCCCTGAGCCCACATGCATCTGAATCCCGAAGCGCTTAACCCCCGCTTTGCTTGCCATCTGGTAAGCTTTCACGGTGTCTGCTTCCCATAAGCCAAATTTGCTTTGCCTGCCCGCGGTGATAACGTGGCTGTGCATTCCTGCGCCAACCTCTGGGTTGACGCGGACGGACAGAACTTCGGGGACGTGCAATTTCAAGAGCCTCTCCAGCTGGGAGAGGGAGTCAATGTTAACTGTGACGTTGGAGTTTCTGAGAAACTCTAACTCGTCGGTTCGGACGCTGGTTCCTGTAAACATAATTCGGTCGGGTGTGAAACCGCTCGCAAACGCCATCGAGACTTCGCCTGGGCTGACGACGTCAAGGTAGGCTCCCATTTTCTCCAGAATCTTCAACACGGACAGGTTCGAGTTTGCCTTAGCAGCGTAAAATACTCTGACTTTGTCGTAGTTCGCCGTGAGGGCTTTACGCAAGCGATTGTAGTTTTCTCGAATGCGTTTCTCACTGATAACGTATAGTGGGGTGTCGAATTTCTTGGCTAACTCGGTTGCCGCAACGCCTTCAACGTAGAGTTCGCCGTTTCTGTTCTCGAAGGGTTCGCGAATCATCTGCATTCTTTTTTCACCTGAAAGTGTACAGTACATTCGTGGTTTCAGATTACCTAGGCTAGTCCTTTTGCGACAGCCAACTCTGCGACCAAGATTCCTTGCCCCGCCGCACCTCGGATGGTATTGTGTCCAAGGCACATATACTTCATGGTCATGATGGGATCTTCCCTTATACGTCCAACGACTACGCTCATCCCTTTTCCTGCGTTTCTATCAAAACGCGGCTGTGGTCGGTTTAGCTCCTTCCGTACGACGATTGGTTGATCGGGTGCCGAGGGTAGCTTGAGTCTCTGCGGTTCACCTTTGAATGTGGCGAATGCGCTTTCTACTTCTTCTACCGAGGGGTTGCTGTCAAGTTTCACAAAGACAGACTCCAGATGTCCGTCTTTGACATTTACTCGGTTGCAGCTTGCGCTCAGTTGGAAACCCGCGTTCTGTACTTCTTTGCCGTCGTAAGTGCCGAGGATTTTGAGGGCTTCAATCTCCATCTTCTCCTCCTCCTTGGAGATGTAGGGAACGACGTTGTCGATAATGTCGAGAGAGGGAACACCAGGGTATCCTGCGCCGCTAAGCGCCTGCATGGTTGAGACTATGATTTGTTTGAGCCCGAACTGCATAAGCGGCTTGAGCGAGAGCACCAGCTGGATAGTGCTACAGTTGGGGTCGGTTGAGATGAAGCCCTTCCAGCCGCGCAGATTCTTCTGCAACGGAATCAGCGCAAAGTGTTCGGGGTTTACTTCGGGAATCATGAGCGGCACGTCTTTCTCCATCCTGTGTGAGCTCGCCTTGCTGAAGACCGGGTAAAAGGCGGCGAATTCGGATTCTGTTGGCCCCGCGATTTCTGCGGGCAGCGAGGAGAACACGATGTCAACGTCGCCTGCTTTCTCAACGGCTTCGACGGTGGCGTCTGCCACCGTCATTTCGGCGATCTTTTTGGGTAGCTCGGACTCCATCATCCAGTTGCACGCCTGGCTGTATCGCTTTCCTGCTGAGCGTTCGGAAGCCGCAAGCACTTCAATCTGGAACCAGGGGTGTCCCTGCAGGAGTTGGATGTATCTTTGTCCGACGGCGCCTGTTGCGCCGAGGATGGCTACTTTACGCTTTAAAGACATGGCTAATCGCTTCCGTTGCTTTTTTCAGTTGGTTTTCCTCAATAAAAACGTTAATGGTTGCCTTGCTCGTTGTGACCTCGATGATGTTTATGCCCCTCTGACTGAGTGCCGTACTAATCTTAGCAACTCCACCTGGAGAGTCAACAAACACCGGGTGACTGACTTGAAGTAGCGCAACGTTTTCTCTGTGGCTAATTGCCTTAAAGTCTTTAATCTCATGGAGCCTAATGAGGACCTCGCGGACGTTGTCGTCGGTCGTGAAGACCGTGAGCGACCGCCTTCCCGAACTTACGCCGTAGATTTGTTTGCTGCTGAGAACCCCGAAAACTCGTTGCAGGTTCTCGGCGTTAACTTCGCAGATGACGTTTATCGCGAGCAGGTTCCTGTGAGTTAAGGTTTCGGCTGTGCCTACGTTTATTGAACCCGTGATTTCTGTGCCACCCGTCGCTAGGTTTTCTGAGGTGAAGTTTACGATACGCAGCTTCTGGTCGAGTAACTTGTGTTTGAGGGATTCAGGTTTGACGATTTTTGCGCCGCCCTGCGCGAGGTCGAACATCTCGTGAACATCAAGCTTCTCGAGTGGTTTGGCGCTGGGCACAATGCGTGGGTCAGCCGATTGTACTCCCAGGGTTTCTTTAACGAGTATAACTTCGTCTGCCCCGAGGCAGTTGGCGAGCAGCAGTGCTGTAGTGTCGCTTCCGCCGCGCCCCAGCGTCGTCACTTGCCCCTCGGGGGTTTTGCCTAGGAACCCGCAGACAACGGGTATTGTATCGCAGAGGATGGGGTTGAGGAATTTCTGCACAAGTCGGCAGGTCTGTTCAACATCGGGTTTGGCGTCGCGAAAGTCTGAATCAGTGACGATTGGCCAGTTCTGATCCTCAGGGTCTAGAACGACCGCTTTTGCTCCTAAGGCCGTTAGAGCTGAGCAGAAGACACGCGCACTCGTTCGCTCCCCCATGGAAACGACTTGTGCATAATTCTCGTCGCTCACACCGCCAATTCCCTTGATTGTGTTGACCAGCGTGTCGGTGGCATTGCCCATCGCTGAGACGACCACCAGTTTTTCCTTGTAGGGCGAGTTTACCACGAGCATTGCAGCATGCCTGATTTTCTCGCCTGAGGAGAGGTCTGCCCCGCCGAACTTCACGACGACCCTGTTGCTCACCATCTTTCACCGAAACGCTAGAGTCCGAGGACGTCTGCCATGTCGAAGATGCGAGGCTCTGTCTGCTTGCTGAGCCATTCCGCAGCATAAACCGCACCCTGCGCGAAGACACTCCGTGAGAACGCCGTGTGCTCTATACGGAGCATCTCGTGTGGTCCAGCTACGATGAGGTCATGGATGCCTGGGACGCCGCCTGCCCGGAGCGCGGCGATTTCCAGTTCGTCGGGTTTCCGCAGGCTCGTGCCTTCCCGTCCGTGCACGGTCGTAGTGTAGCCGCGTATGCCCGCGATGATTTCGCCAAGTTTCATGGCTGTGCCGCTTGGCGCATCCTTCTTCGCTGTGTGGTGGATTTCGCTGATGCTGAAATTGTAGTCTGTCGGGAATGCGTCAAGAACTTTAGCCAGCTTGAAGAGGACGTTTACGCCGATGCTGTAGTTGGGCGAGAACACCGCCGGAACTCTACCTTCAACTGCTTCATGTATGCGCTCGTTCTGGTCCTCCGTGAAGCCTGTGGTGCCGAGGACGATTCGTTTGCCCAACCCCGCTACAGCTGGAACGTTGTGCAGTTCTGCGGCGGGTGCAGTGAAGGTGATGTAGACGTCGGCGTTGACGGCGGCTTCACGTATCGCTTCAGGACCCACGATTCGTGTGTCGAAATCGGCGATGCCCAGCTCCCTGAGGCTCTTGCCGATTGATGCGTTGCCTGCTGCCTCGACGGCGCCGACCACTTGGTGATCCTTTGGCGGCGGCTTCGCGGATGACGGCATTGCCCATCTTGCCCGCGGCGCCCGCGACGCAGAGCTTAAGCATAAGTGAGTCCCTGCCAGAACCGCTCATTGTAGAGTCGTTCGTGAATGTTGACGTCGAAGTAGTCGGCGATAGGGAGGAGGATTTGCGGGTTCGTCTCATAGACTTTCCTCGCCGCGGCTAGGATAATGTCGAGACCAGCTTGGGTCATTTTTCCGAGTGGAGGTCTGCATGGACCTGAGGGCATGCCAAGGATGTTCATGAGTGTCTTGTACGGCAACGGATTCCGCGCCTTGCAGATGACGGAGCCATAGTTGGTTTGCTCGGTGGTTTTGACGGTGACGATGCTGAAGAGCGGTTGAAGCGCCTGTGCAAGTTCTCGTCGCTTCGTTAATTTTGCCGTCGAGGATGAAGTGGGATAATGCTGCGACTGCTCGCGGGGCGATGTTTGACGTGACGGAGATGACGCCTGACGCGGCGATTTCGGGCGTGGTCATCATTGCGAAAGTCTTGTCGTCGTCACCCGAGAGGATGTCGAAGTCGGCTCCGCAGAGCCTTCGCGTTAGTTTCATGTTTTCGAGGTCGCCCGTGGCTTCCTTCACGGTCCTCACGTTTGGATACCGTTCATGGAGAATCGCCAGATCCTGCGGCAGAAGCTGGGTCCCAGTTCTACCGGGGATGATATAGGGGATGACCTTCATCTCGGGAAACTGTCGCGCGACGGGTTCTACGTACTCCCTGCGAATCTCCATGCTGCTCGGACCGTTATAATATGGGTCGACAAGCAGGATGTTTCGGATGCCTATGTGTTGCGCGTGCGCAGTTGCTTCGATTGTTTCTTGGGTGCTGTTACTGCCCGTGCCAGCGATTGTCACGACCTTCTCGCCCGCGTACTCTTTCGTTCTTTCAATCACTTTGTTATGTTCGTTCCAGTCCAACGTTGGGCTCTCGCCCGTTGTGCCCACGGCAAGGATGCCTTGAACGCCTTCGCGGACTTGAAACTCGACGAAACTTCGCAAGCCTTCGTAGTCGACGTCGCGGAGATTCGTCATAGGTGTGGCTATGGCGGTATAGCAACCGCTGAAAGTTGTCAATCTATTCACCTGTGGAGCAAACATCATGTTGAGGGGATATTTTAAGGTTTCCGTTTTCCTTACTTTTATTACGAATATAGCATCAACGGTGTCGTTTAATTGCACTTATGCTCTTTACAGCCACGACTTTCGGAGATAACACCTTGGCAAGAACGCTCTTTTTTGGAACCCATAGGTAGTTTTATGTAGAAAACGACTCTTAAGAAGACTGGGGCAATAACTTGGACAATATTGTGTTTAGTTTCAAAGATAAAGACCGAGACAAGTTTATCAGATATTTCCAGGAAGCTGTGCGACTCTATCCTGCTGATTTTAAATTGAGTCCAGATGATCTGGTGAGAAACATCGATATCGTTTACATCTTAAGCAACACTATAACTGTTCCAGACAAACACCTTAGTTCGGAATCGGTCAGGAGTCTCATTGAGAGGGCAATCATTGATTGTAAGAAAAACGGAACACTAGGCGCAAAAGAAATAATTCAGACTCTAAATAAAATTTACTGCAATACAAAAAAAGTACCCAAGAAAAAATACGTGGTCGTAGCGTCTTTGCATTTGGATCGAAGCGTACTTCCAAAACGTTCTGGTATGTTTCTTGGCTTTGCCTTCAAAACGTATGAATCTAAGCCTTTCTTCAAAAAATACAAATTTGAACGCTATGTCAATCCACCATTTTCTGATGCTGAAAAATTGTCGGCATTTCTCCTACTTAATAAGAATGAACAAGCTAGTTTGACGGATTCAAACTTTTTCGAATTGGAACTTGAAACCATAGATCCAGCACAGGCTTTCACTCAAGGATTTAATGCCATAGAACTTTTCAGATCATTTTTAAACTATTCTTATTGTGTTGGAACTTATCGATTTTTTGGAGGCGCTGAGAAACCTTATTCAATCGTCCTTCCATCGGCATACATCTTTGTTTTCGACGAGAATCATAATCTGTTACAATATTGGTACACGTTAGGTTTTGATGAGCGGAGTAATAAAATAATCGACAAAGGAGGAGAAGAGAAAACAGAAAGCTTCTGTAAATGGAAGACCACGATATTGCAACAGTACTTGTTATTGTCACGGTTTTCGTAAGCATTTGCGCCCCCCCCAAGAAAAAACGTAATTCCAGAACCACCTAGCATAGCTATCAGAAGGAAGAGGAACCTCTTCAGCAGCCCACTGAGCAATACCATGTAAGCGCTGAGTTAGACCCTAAACGAAACCATCAAAACACTCATGAAGCAGCTGGCCCCTAAGAGAGGCGCCAGTTAAAGTCGCGGAGTTGTCTTTTTTCTTGCACAATCTTTTTAGGGCAAACCAAACCCCTAACCACTCTTCCTGTAATCGAGGAGAAAACGGCGCAATATGAGCACGTGGCACACCAAGGAAGCCAAAGAAGTTGCAGGTTCCTTAGGCGTGAACCCAGACCTCGGCTTGTCGGACTCAGAAGCAGCACAGCGTTTAGCCAAGGTCGGTCCCAACAAGCTCGTGGAGGAGCACGAAATCCGCTTCCTCTCCATTCTTAAAGAGGAAGTTCAGGAGCCCATGATTCTCCTCCTGCTCGTGATAGGCGTGCTCTACGGCATCCTCGACCCAAACATCATAGACGCCCTCACAATCATCGTCGTCGTCACCATCCTCGTTCTCACCGAAGTCTGGAACGAGTTCCGAGCCAAACGCGCTGTGGCATCATTGAGAAAGCTGGCGCCTCCAACTGCAACGTTGCTGAGGAACGGGCAACCCGAGGAAGTGGAAACCGCGCAGATTGTCCCGGGTGATGTCGTTTTGTTGAAGCCAGGGCAGCGGGTTTCCGCAGACGCCCGACTCGTAGATTCAATGGGCTTGGAAGTGGACGAAGCCTCGCTGACAGGTGAGTCGTTTCCCTCTGCCAAGGATGCCACGATCACTTTGTCCCCTGAGGCTCGTAGTATAGAGCAGCGGAACATGGTTTTCGCGGGAACCGTCGTCACGAAGGGACATGCTAAGGCCATCGTTACGGGGACGGGAGTGAACACGGAGATGGGGCGAATTGCGGGCATCACGAAGGCTGGGAAAGAGCCGAAGACGCCGTTGCAGCTGGCGATGAAGCAGCTGTCCAAGACGCTCGTGTGGATTGCCGTGTTCTTCAGCATCCTCATCCCTGTCCTCGAGTATCTGAGAAGCGGTACCAGTGGCACACCACTCCAGACGCTCATCCTGACGGGTTTGGCATTGGCTTTCGTGGTCATCCCCGAGGAGATGCCCATCATCATCACTATGGTCCTCGGCATCGGCAGCTACGCCCTATCGAAGAAGAAGGCGCTCGTGAAACGCCTCCGCGCCGCCGAAACCCTCGGCAACGTCACCGTAATAGCCACTGACAAGACGGGGACTCTCACCGAGAGCAAGATGCGCGTGGAGAGCCTGTTCTTCGACGGCAAGATCTACCCGAGCACGCGACTTCAAAGAGAATGAGTGGGAAGCGTTGAAGACGGCTTTGCTGGCGAGCGACGGCACCCGAACCAACGTGTACACTAATGTGTTAAGTAACCCGATGTCGCAAGCCATCGTCGAAAACCTCCAAGCCGCAAACATTGACGTTGCCAAGCTGGGGGAGAGCTGGGTTCTCAAGGACGAGCTGAGCTTCGACAACAAACGCAAACTCGCGTCTTACGTGTACGAGTACGAAAAATCTCTCATAGCGATGTCCAGCGGCGCACCTGAAAATGTCTTAGCTAACTCAACCCGCATCCTGCTCGACGGCGCCGAAACACAACTCACGGACGAAGCAAAAACACAGGTTATTACGAGCATCTCAGCTATGGCGCAGGCGGGGCAACGGCTCCTCGGCTTCGGTTACCACCGCCTCGCTACGATGGAGGAGAAGACAGGTCTTGAGCAGAACCTCGTCTTCGTCGGTGTCGTAGGCTTCCTCGACCCGCCGAGACCAGAAGTCAAAAGCGCCATCAGCCAGTGCCAAGGGGCTGGAATAAAAATCGTCATGATCACAGGTGATCACCCTGCGACTGCTAAAGCCGTCGCGGCTCAAGTAGGCATAGACAGCGGCAAAGTCCTGACGGGCAGCGAAATCGCCACGATGACCGACGATCAACTGAAGAAAGCCTTGGGGGACACGTTCATCTTTGCTCGCACAACTCCCGAAGACAAACTCCGCTTAGTGCGACTGCTTCGTGAGAACGGAGAAGTCGTTGCTGTAACGGGTGACGGCGTAAACGATGCACCCGCCCTCAAAGAAGCGCACATTGGCATCGCCATGGGCATCCGAGGAACCGACGTTGCGAAAGAAACTGCGGATATGGTTTTGGCGGACGACAACTTCGCCACCATCGTCACGGCGGTCAAAGAAGGACGGAAGTTGTTCAGCAATCTCAAGAAGGGCGTGCGGTACTATCTTGCCTGCAAAATTGCAGTTGTCTCCATCTTTCTACTGCCGATTGTGCTCGGCATTCCCTTGCCGTTCAGTCCTATTCAGCTGATTGTCCTCGAACTCTTCATGGACCTCGCGGCGTCAGCCACATTCGTAGCAGAGCCTGCCGAGGATGACGTTATGAACAAGCCGCCCGTTGACCCCAAGGAGAAGTTCATGAACCGCAGCATGCTGACTATGATAATAATAGGCGCCATTAGCCTGTTTGCTGCGGTTTCAGCAACTTATCTGTACACTTGGTACATCAACCCCGGTATAGGCACAAATCATTTGCTACTGGCGCAATCGGTGGCGTTCGCCACGTGGATGCTGGGGCACATCTTCCTCGCTTTCAACTTCCGCTCTGAAAAAGAACCCCTCGTCAAACTAGGCGTGTTCTCAAATCGCGTTATGATCTTCTGGGCACTAATCGTCATAGTGACTCTGCTGGTTGGCACGACTCTGCCGTTCGTGAGCGCATCTCTAAGGATTGCGAGCTTGAGTCTCTCAGACTGGGCGCTCGTGGTTGTGGTGGCGTTTGTGGCTACCTTCTGGTTGGAGCTGAAAAAACTCCTCAAACTCTGACGAAGGCCCTTGCGGGGCGTAACCTTTTAACTCGACTCGGGCAAGATATTCTGCAACATAGAGGAACGAGTGATGCCGATTAAGTATTATGCAGCCCCTGAAATAAAGAAACAGATTGACCAGCTCGCTGAGGAACTGGAACTTTTCCATGTTGTCCCCCAATTTGTCTACTGCGTTAGAAGCCGGGGCAGTAAGGCAAAGCGGACGATTGCGCGGATTCACGGCTTGGGCAGGCTTTGGCAGGATGTCTTGAACATGCCGCCCTGCTATACTATCGAGGTTATCTCAGAGATTTATGACAAAATGTCCGCCGTCGAGAGGGAGAAGACACTCATCCATGAGCTCCTCCATATTCCGGGTGGCTTTTCAGGCGGATTCCGACCCCACAAGGGTTACGTCGAAAGGCGAATCGTGGAGGATTTGTACGTGAAGCTCCAGAAGAGGCGGGCTTCGAGAAAACTCGACGGGTTTTTCCCCAACAAATAACCGTTGTCACTGGTGAAGGTTTTTAAGGAGCAAAACCCTCGAAACAAGAAAAAGAATCCTAACGACTGAATTATTGCACCGAGGCTCACGTCTGATGAAGCACGTTTTGAAAAGCCTGAAGCACAACGGCGTATACGTCCCAGTCTATGAGCGGAAGGGCTTCAAAGTAAAGATTCAAGGACAAACCATACCGCTGACGACGAAGAGCGAGCAGATGGCCATCGCATGGGCGCGGAAAAAGCAGAGCGCAACGCCGCCAGACAGGGTTTTCATGCGCAACTTCATGCGCGAATTCCTCGAACAGCTAAAAGTCGAGAACCCGACATTGGAATTCCTGTCCTCTTTCGCCTCTGAATACATGAAGAGAATCGAGAGCCAGGAATTAACTGCTGTCTGCGACCCTAAGGCGCCGATTCACGCGGAGATTGATTTCTCAGAAATCGCGGACTACCTAGAGCGAGAGAAACAGAACAAACTCAACCTGACCAAGGAAACAAAGAAGAAGCAAGCTGAGGAACGCAAGGTCAAACGCGAAGCACTCAAGGCACAGTTGGGCTACGCTGAGGTTGACGGGCAGAAACTGGAGATCGCCAACTGGACCGCCGAGCCTTCTTGCCTGTTTGCGGGGCGCGGAGACCACCCACAACGCGGTAAATGGAAGGAGGGACCAGGCAAAGAAGACATAGTCCTCAATCTCTCACCCGATGCTCCGAAGCTCGAAGGCTGGAAGACGACGTGGGAACCCGACAAGACGTACGTCGCCAAGTGGGTTGATAAACTCACCGGAAAAGTGAAGTACGTTTGGTTTTCCGACAGCGCATTCCTGAAGCAGAACCGTGAGATGGAGAAGTTCAAGAAAGCCGAAAAACTGGGAAGAGAAATTGGCAAAATCGAGCAGCACATCCTCAAAAACCTCGACGATAAAGACGTGAACAGAAGGAAAGTCGCCACGGTCTCCTGGCTCATTCTCAAACCCAACATGAGAGTGGGCGACGAGAAAGACCCCGACGAAGCGGACACTGTTGGCGCAATAACGCTGAGACCCGAACATATCAAGATAGAAGGCGATATTGTTCATTTCGACTTCCTCGGTAAAGACTCCGTTCGATGGGTTAAGAGCGTGCAAGCGCCAGGCTCAGCTATACGAAACATTAACGAATTCAGTAACGCGAGCAAGGAATATCTGTTCGAAGGCATCGATTCCAAGAAAGTCTCACGTTTCCTCTCCGAAAAAATGCCAGGACTGACTGCCAAAGTCTTTCGAACTTGGAGATGTACCCAAACCGTTAAGGAAGAACTCGACAGGAGCGGCGTGACGAAACGGGACCCCGACTACAAGAAGAGCTACGCTGCGAAGATAGCGAACCTCAAAGTTGCGGAAGTCGCCAACCATAAGCGGAAAATCCCGCCAACCTTTGATGAACGAGTCGCCAAGAAAGAAAACAGCCTCAGAGAATTGAAAGAGACGCTGGCGCGGAAGAAGAAGGAGGGCAGAAAAACCGAGCCACTCGAAGCTAGGATCGACAAAGCCAGACTAGACCTCGAACTCTTGAAGCAATCCAAAGAATACAACCTGGGCACTTCACTCAAGTCATACATCGACCCAACAGCGTACGTGAAATGGGCTAAGAAAGTCGACTTTAACCTCGAGAAATTCTACCCGAAGACGTTGCAGAAGAAGTTTAGCTGGGCGCTTCAAACGCGTCGAGCTGAAGCCGAGTGCATCCCTGCATGAAACTCGTCGAAATCAAAGACGGGACGGTCATCGAGGTCTTCGTGAAGCCCAGACAGCCAAGATTCAAAATCGCATTAGAGGGAAACGAAATCATTATTTGTTCAACCGAGGAGCCAATCAAGGGCAAGGTGAACAAAGAAATCATCAAAGAATTGGCAAAACTCCTCCAGACCGAAGTCAAACTTGTAGCTGGACCAACCTCAAAGCAAAAACGCTTCCTGATAAGAGAAAGACAAAAACAAGAAATCGAAAATCTGCTGCGAAAACCATAACAACCGAGTCTAAAACCATATGCACCAGATGACTGAAGTCAACCCGAAGAATAACACAATAAGCTATTTTGGCTCGGCTGAAACCGCAAACTCGACGTAAGTGGCTTCGTCAACGTGAATCTCCATTCCGCCGCCCGAAGCTGCTTTGACTCTTGCGTTGATCAACTTCAATTCTGTGTCGCTACCTATGGTTTGCTCGAGTTTCTCTGCTTTCTCATTCCAGGCAACCACGACTAAGTCGCCGGTTCCATCTGAAATGAAGAAGCGGAGGACCTTGCCAGCGGTGCCGTCTTGACGGGTGAACGTTGACGATGGAAAAACCGCTTTGACTTTTCCGACAATGTGAACGCTCTGGCTGGTTGATGTCACGTTCTTCAAGGGTGTTGTGAACTGTTCTATCCGTGGATAGTCAGCGTTGGCTGAGCCTTCGGGCTCAACTTCAACATCGCCCTTTTCGCCCAGATGAAGCTCTGTCTTGCCGTTGCGGTCTTCTCGCGTGTAGCCCCTTAGGAAGCGTGCCACTTGCCCGACTTTAATTGTGCCTGATTCAACCAAGTCGGCTTTGCCGTTCCATAGCATAACCCGGAGGATATCTGTATTGTCAGCGATGAGGAGGCTTGCGAATTTGCCTGGTTTCTCGCCCTCAAACTCTTTGACTGGGAAAACCGCGACGATTCTGCCTGATACGGTGATTCGGTTGAGGTTGGGAACCAGATGGTTGATGAGGAGTTTGCAGTTTGAGACGGTTTCGCGCTGTGTTTCCACGCCGTGTTTGGCGGCGATGAGTCGCAGTAGTGTGGGGTCTGCTATTAAGCCGCCTGTCTTCCGTCTTTCGTCTTGAATCGCTGCCACAACCTGTTGTTCGGTGATTGCTGGGTTCTTGCTGAGAATTGCTTTGATGATTTCTCGGTCATTCATCGTTTCTGTTTCCGTCAAGCCATAGGTGTGGGTGTCTGCGTTAAAACTGTTTTCTGCCCTTGAGCTCAGAAGCCTTCAGGTTTATTAGACGAGAAACCAAATTTCAGTCAGAGTTTGCGGAGAATAGGTGGGATGTTGGGAACAGATGTTCTCTTCTTGGCTGGTTTCGCTTTAATCGTCGTTGGCGTCCTCATTGTTGTCCTTGCCCTTCTCTTGGTGTCTGTTCGTTCTGCTGGAAAGAGTAAAGTTAGAGGTGGAGGAGCCGTCATAATCGGTCCAGTTCCCATCGTTTTTGGAACGGACAAGAGATCTTTGAAAACCGTTCTTCTTCTCTCCATTGTGCTGACTGCGCTCGCGCTGGTGGTTTTTGTCGTGAATTACTTGTTGGCGAGGTGATGGCGAACGGTTGAAGATGAAGGGACGCGTGAGGATGAGGGTTTTCCGATTTCAGGTAGGATGTTGATGGTTCTTTTGGTGGGTTTTGCCATAATCGTCGTTGGGGTGGTTCTCGTAGTTCTCTCTTCGGTGCTTGGTGGTGGGTCATCCAGTGCAGGTGGCGTAATCTTCATCGGTCCTTTTCCCATCGTGTTTGGTGTTGGGCCAGACGCGACATGGTTGATTGTGATTAGCCTGGTGATTGCTGTTGTAATGCTTGTGCTGGTTTTTGTCTGGATAAGGAGTGGTTGGAAGCCCAAGGTTTAGGCTTTTTCTGATTCTTCGTCTTCTTTGCCATGGAACATGTACAGGAAAATGAGCACCAAGTGCTACGAATGTGCAGGTCATGAGGACGTATTCCATGGTTGTGAAGTAAGCGCCTAAATCCATACGTTTTCCTCTGTTTTTACCCTATTGATGTAATGTTTGTATATTTAAGGAGTCGCTTTTTTCGGTTTTGGTAGCTTGGTGTTGGGTTGATTTCTGTTTGCTGTTGTGGGATGATTGTTGGATTTAGCTTTTGGGGTATGGTTTTTGGTGTTTGGAGAAATATCGCGAGAGTTGTTGCGCTGTTAGGTCAGCTTTCTGTCTTGCGCTTCTGAAAGTCAAATTTTTGGGTTTGCACAATGGTTTTTTTCATTGTGACACAATGACAACCGTTTTTGTTTCAGGCTTGTTTTGCAGTTGCTTTGGTTGAACGGAGCTTTTAGCTTATTGCGCACGATTGTGATGTCATGTTGAACCATTGTGCTGTCATGTTTGATTCATTGTGCACCATTGTGCGGAAGAGAGGTGAATGATGGTTTCTGGGAGTCAACTTTTGGGTTTGCACAGTTGACGTAGGTTTTGTGCGGATAGCGTGAGCCTTTGTTCAGAAGGTTATGGTTGCTGATTTTGCTAAACTGAGCTTTCCGCTGATTGTTCAGGAATTGTTCAGAATTGTGCAAATTTGTGCAGAATTGTGCGGCGGCCTTCTGAAGCCAATTCTTGGGTTCGCTCAGTGGTTACGGCATTGTGCAGCACGTATGCTGTTTGGCGCTGTTCTGCATGGGTTCTATTGCTATTTTGGTGCTGAAACAACATTCTACGTTGCAAAGGCATTGTGCAACTAGTGCCAATCTGCAATGAAGCATTGTGCAGCCATTGTCACACGTATGCACAGCATTGTTGCATTGGCAATTGTTTCAAGGAGACTGGCCAGGTAGAGGAAGCTTTGAACGTGTGGAGCGGGATGGAAGGGACGAGAATTTGTCACTATGAACGCTGATTCCCCACAAGCTACCCAAACCCTTTTTTCCACTCCGCCATCAAAGAATCATATAGGTCGTCGTTCTCATTTATTGTCTCGAACCAGCCGAGGTTTCGGGCAACCTTCTGCGCAATCAGATGGTAGCAAAGGTGGACTTTGCGATCGAGCACGCGAAAATAGAAGTCGTCGCAGGTGCAGAACTCCGCTTCAGGCATCAATAAGTAATCCCCTTTTCGCCCGACGACAATCCAGACGACTCTGCCGCTGGACTTGAACACATACTTTTTGACGCGGTTCTCTTTCAGCGCGTCCAAAGCCTTCGTGAAGCGCTGTCCAAAAAGCTCGTACAAATCAGTGAGGTTCTTGCCTGACAGTTTGCCCTCTGCTTTGGCTTGGCTGCAAATGGCGTTCAGAGTTTCGGCTTCTTGGTTTTCGCCCATCTATAAGCTCAGCTATTTCACGTCGATGCGTTCGCCCTTCGGCAGCTTCGGCTTTTCCGCTTTGGGGATGACGACTTCGAGGACTCCGTTCTTGTATGTGGACTGGGCATCTTTGACCCGGACTTTCTCGGGTAAGTCAACGTCTTTGTAGTACTTGTACTGTGGGGTATCCACCGATATCGTCAAGGCATCTTCGGTGCCGTGTAGTTTGATGTCGCCCTTCTCGACGCCCGGCATCTCCACGACTACGCGGACTTCGTCGTTTGTCTCGACGATATCCACGAGGGGTTCGCGTTCCTCTTTGACTTCGGGTCCTTTGAGGCTCTTCTTGATGTTGCCGAACTCTTGTATCTCGGGTTTGCCATCGGGGCCGACTTTCATGCTGTAGCCGTAGACGAAGGGTCCCCATTCTTTTACGGTGCTGCCGTCGGGTAGCTTGCGTTCCTTCACGTAGTCTTTGGGGAGCTTCTCCGTGAAGCTCTTGAATTCCTCTTCCATCATTTTCTCCATGTCGCGGAACATGCGGTCGACGTCGCCGAAGAATGGGTCTCGGCTGCGCCTCTTGCGGAGCCATTCAGGAAAATCTTCATCGTCTTCAGACACGATTAGTCACCTTGGAAACCCTTGGTTTTTCGTTCCAATAAGCATTATGATACAAAAGTTGCTTTTCTCAGATTCGCCGCAACTGGTCAAGGCTGCCTAGATATGTCCCGTCCAGCAGGTAAATCTCGGCATTGTCCAGGTCTAGCATTCCCGAGCGCAAGATAGGTCCAATCATCGTTGCCTGTCCTTCCTTGCCGGGTCGGGTTTCGTTCATGGCTCGTCCGCCGAGGAAGTCGTTGAAACTAGGCATAATGAGCACTTCCGACGCCGTGGTGGGTGTGAAACCGAAGTGCTTTTTGACGGCGGCTTCAACGGTGCCCTCGATTTTTATGCGGTGCCTTTGCAGGAGCGTTTTTGCAAGCATTTCCGTGTTACACTTTGCCTTGACCCAAGCCTGATTCGACAGTTTAAACCCCGAAGGGTCACGGAACACCACGGTGGGGTGTACGTGGCCCATCACCAGCGTCTTGCATTTCAGCAACGTTGGCGAAGGCCATTTGTGTCCGTGGAATAAACCAACGTCTCCGACGACGATGCCTGTAGCTGGTAGCAGTTTCACTTTCTCGGGCAGCAGGGGCTCCAAGTTGGCGTCATGGTTGCCGCGGATAACACTGATGTCGCTGACGTGGCGTTGGAGCTCGGTGAAGAAGTCGGGGATGTCATGCCACTCGCCCGGTTCAGTCGTGACCACAGTGAATTTGACGTCGCCAATGATGAGGAGCTCGTCGGGCTTGTGCAGTTCGAGGAGAGTGACGAGTTTGTTGAGGATTTTCGGAGTTTGGCTGGGAACGTGAATTCCCTTTTTCTGTAGGGCGGTTTCCCAACCGATGTGTGGGTCAGCGATGACAAGGACGCGTTTCTTCGCCTTCTTCACCAGCGCCGCAGGATAGGGCAAGAGGAGGGTCAGCATCGCGGTTGCCCCGTCATGGTTTTAGGAGAGCAAGGATTTTCTCGTGGATATCACTATTGCCTGACGCTACAAACTTCACACGTCCGCTTCGGATCTAACTTCGCATCCATAGGTTCGCCGTTAGGGGTTGTGACTATTCCGCCTGCTTGCTTCACAATGAAGAAGCCAGCGGCAACGTCGGTGGTTCGGAGTTTCCCGCGGATATCGATGAACGCATCCGTCAAGCCCTCCGCCACGTAGCAGAGCTCGAGAGCGTTGGCGCCAAAGTGGCGGATGTGTTTAGTTTCGTGGAACAACCTGTCAAGCTGTGGGGCTACCGCTTTTATCTTGTAAGTGTTCAAATCCACGCCGACAACTGCCTCGTCCAGCTCCTCGGTTGACGATGGCGTGATTTCTTCTCCATCCCGAAACGCACCTTCTTCTCCCCCAACCGCTGTGTACGAGACACCGTGGGACAGATCGGTGACGCATGCGGCAAAAACCGATGACAATAGTGGCTTGTCGGATACGGCGATGGAGGTGCAGTAGAAAGGCAGCCCGCGGACGAGGTTCGTGGTACCATCGATAGGATCAACCGTCACATACCAGTTCCTAGGCGTGGTGCCGTATTCTTGTATTCCAGACTCCTCGCTCACCAGAGTAAACGACAAACCATTCTGTAGTAGGGTTTCGACGATGGCTTTCTCAGCCGCCAAATCAACCAGTTTCATCTTGTCGCCGCCTGCACCCACACCGAGTTCAGGCGAAGGCGCCTTTGAGGGTTTGAGAAATGGTTGGATGTGGTTTTTCACGTTGTCCTTGCAGCGGTCGAGAATCAGGAGCCAATCGACATCTCTCTTCACGAACATCATCTCAGTCGTCACTATTTGCGGGCGAGAACATAAAAGCATGCCCAGCCGAACGATGCGCTAAATTAGGCAAGTATTCAACTTGATAAATCATTTTGATTTTCAACTCGAACCGAACTTAAGAAATCATCTCAGAATCTGCCCGTGCAATGCTCTCCTGCACTGGGTGCAGGTTGCCGAACGCGTTCTGCACAACTTCTGAGAGCGCGGGGTGGATGTGCATGCCCCGAGCGATGGGCGTATACGTTCTGTCGCCTGTTGACATTGCATTGACAATTTCTTGTATTAAGCTTGAGGCTTCCGGACCGATGAGGTGCGCTCCTAGGATTCTTCCCGTTTTGTTCTGTACGACGACCTTGACGAAGCCCGCTGGTTCGCCCATGGCGCCGCCCATAGCAGTGGAATGATAATGCGCAATGCCCACCAAGACGTCGTGCCCAAGATCTACGGCTTCGGATTCCTTCAACCCGACCGAGGCAACCTGCGGATGTGTAAACACGGCGTGCGGCGCAATCGACCAGTCCATGGAGACTTTGTGGTCGTGCACCGCGTTGTGCCAGGCGATGCCTGCTTCGTAGTTGGCGACGTGCTTGAACATTTGTTTGCCGATGGCGTCGCCGAAAGCCCAGATGTTCTTCTTGCTCGTTTCCAAGAACTGGTTCACCTTCACGAAGCCCTCTGCATCCACTGCCACGCCGGTCTTTTCGGGTTTGAGGATGTCGGAGTTGGGCACGCGCCCTGTCGCAATCATTAGGGCTTCCGCGGTTAGCTCCTTGAGGCTACCTTCCCCGCGGTCACGCGCTACAACCGTTTTCAAAGTGCCAGCCTGCTTTACTTCGAGAACCTCAGTGTTCGTGAAGACCTCCATCCGCCGCGCCAACTCATTCTTCAACAACTCCGAAACCTCAGGCTCCTCCTCTGGCACGAGATGTACGTTGCGACCTACTAGCGTGGTTTTGGTGCCGATGCCGCTGAAGAAGTGCGCGTACTCTGCTCCAACGTAGCCGCCACCAACGATTATGATGCTTTTGGGCTGTTCCTTCAATTCCAAGACCGAGTCGCTCGTCAAGTAACTCACGTTCTCGATGCCTTTGAACCTCGGAATGGCGACTCTTGCACCAGAGACTATGAAAACCATCCCCGCTCGAATCTCGTCTTCGCCAACCCGCATGGTATAATCGCTAACGAACTCACCCTGCTGGTTGAACCACTTCATCTCGGGTGTCTCCCTGACCGCCTGCGCCTGGTGACTCGAGTCGTGGTTCACGAGCGCGTGCATGCGGTTCAAGATGTTTTTGAAATCCACCGACGACACCGCCCCGTGGACGCCCAGAGGATTCGCCTCGTTGAATACGGCAATCACGTCGGAGGGGTAGATGAGCATCTTTGAGGGGACGCAGCCCACATTGAGGCATGTACCGCCCATGGGCCCCTTGTCTACGACTGCGACCTTGAAGCCGTTCTCCACCGCTGTGGATGCTATGATCATGCCTGAGCCTGTGCCGATTACGAGTACGTCAAAACGTTCCATAAGAAAGCCTTCGCTGCACCAAAGGAAAGAGCATTTGGCAAATAAACTTTTCATGCTCCTCGCTTTCAGATGCCTGAGAAAATCTTTTATCCCAGCCGCAGAATAGTCTGAACGTCGTGATTGTTATGGCTAAGAAAATGAAACCTGAAGAGGAAAAGAAGAAGAAAGAGTACTACGTCAAAAAAGAGAAGAAAGCCGAGGAAGTCAAGAAAAAGAAGTAGGCTCAGCCGCGCAGAAACCGCGGAATGCATCGCTCGTCGTGGACGGGGTCGAACCGCTCCAACTCGCTTTTCTCCAAAGGCAAAACCACACGCGACACCATACCGTGCAAGCTGTACGGCAGCCGTATGAGACGCATCTCACCCGCGGTAACCCATTCGTCGATAGCAAAACCCCTCTTCTTGACGTCCCGCGCTATTTCGCGCCTCTTTTTCTCAGTCAACAGGCAGGCTTCCTCATCAAAGACGTGAATGTGGAAGCCCCGTCCCGAATAGACGATTCTTAAGCAAGAATAATTCTTCTCCAGATATTGATACAGGCTCACAGCTTGCTTCTTCAACATCTCGAGCTCGATGTCGCAGAAACCTAAACCCTGACCCCGTGCAAGCTTGTCCGCCAAGCTACCGTGAACTGGGCATGTGACGTTTTCGGGGTCGAGGTCGAACGCAAGTTCCTGACCCGTCTTCTTGCCGTTTTTGATGTAGACGTTTCGGTCGTAGTACGCGGCTTCGGGCAGAAACTCCAGAATCTGTAGACGTACGTCGTTAAGGTCCTTGTATCTGTCGATGATTATAGTCGTGTCGGCGTCATCGCGGTATTCCTTGGGGAAAATCTTCGTATGCCTGCCGATGATGACGGCGAAGTTCGTCCTGCCGGGTCGATCACGAAGCCACTCGGCGACGTTTTTCATGTTAAACTCTTTCGTGTAGAACTGTCTGCGCTCTTCCAGCGTGGCGGGGCGCATGCCCTCAGGCATTAGGTAATTGGACATTTGGGTTCACTTGAAGATACGCTGTGGTTGCCCAAAACGCTTTTGGCGCTCTCGTGAGTGGTGGGCTGAGCAGAAAAGCTAATATTTACCCGTATGTGCGATTATTGCAGGTGATTGTTTTTGCCGATTGATCCTGATTTTCAGAAGAATCGACAGGTTGTAGGCGAACATAATGGACATAAAATCTGGGGACCAGTGGAGCTCCCGTCGAGGCAAGGAATACATGGAACCAACGTTGCCGTGGACTGGGATGTGTGTGTCGGAGACGGCGTCTGCATCGATGTCTGCCCTGTTTCGCTTTATGATTGGGGCGAATCGCCTGGGCATTCGCTGTCGGAGAAGAAATCTGACCCCGTGAGGGAGAACGACTGTATTCAGTGCTTGGCTTGTGAGCTGCAGTGTCCGACGCAGGCGATAAAAATCACTCCGCCTTAGAACTAAACGCACACGTCTGACGCGCCTGAAACGCTCTTGTTTGTTCCTGTAAAAGAGAAAAGAAAGAGTGGAAGCGACTTCACTGCATTTTGTTTAGGAAGGCTTCGATTTCTGCGTAGTTCGGTTCTACAGTGGGGTCGTCGGTTATCCACTCGTACCGTACAATGCCCGCCTTGTCAAGAATGAAGATGGCTCGCTTCGCTGTCGTGTATCCAGGCAAACCCGCGAAGTTGGGCAGTTCGATGCCGTAGGCTCGTATTGTTTCGCGCTTGTAATCGCTCAGGATTGGAAAGGTGAGTCTGTTTTTCTCGGCGAACTCCTTGTTCGAGAACGGATCGGTGACGGCTATTCCTACGATTTGGGCTTCGAGGTCGATTAGTCTCGCCATAGAGTCGCGGAAGGTGCACATCTCCTTCGTGCAGACGGAAGTGAAAGCGCCTACGAAAAACGCCAACACGGTTTTGCCTCCGAGGAACTCTTTTAGGCTTCGTTGTTTGCGGTCGGTGTCGGGCAATGTGAAGTCGGGTGCCTTATCTCCAATCCTTACTAAATTAGCCATCGCGAAAACACTCTGAGAAATCGTTTGGCAAACGGACTTATAAACCGTGATGTTCTCAGCCGAACGCGAAGGCGCACGGGCAGATCTTGTTCAGCACACATCCAGCGCAGTTGGGTTTTTTTGCCGTGCAGATTTGTCTGCCGTGGAAGATGAGCAAATCAGTTAACCGGTTCCATTTGTTTTTTGGGACGAGTTGTATCAGGTCTTGCTCAATCTTGTTCGGGTCGCTTTTTTCGCTTAAGCCAAGCCTTTGGGCGAGTCTGCCTACATGGGTGTCGACTGCGATGCCTTCGACGACGCCGAATGCGTTTGCGAGGACGATGTTGGCGGTTTTCCGTCCTACACCTGGGAGTTGGAGCAGTTCGTCCATTGTCTTGGGGACTTTTGAGTTGAATTTTTCGACGAGTGTTTTGCAGCAGTTCTGGATGTTTTTGGCTTTGTTATGGTAGAACCCGCTGGATTTGATGTATTGTTCCAGCTCTTTCACGTCGGCGTTGGCGAAGTCTTCGGGAGTTTTGTATTTTTTGAACAGTTTGGGGGTTATAGCATTGATTTGCTCGTCGGTGGCTTGAGCCGAGAGGATTGTGGAGATGAGCAGTTCGAGCGGGTTTGCATATTCCAACGCAATCTCGGCCTCTGGATATTGTTTTTCGAGAAGTTCGATAACTCGTGCTGCTCGGGCTTTTGGTTCGAGGTAGATTTCGGGTTTGGGCAAAATCTGCGCCTCATCTGAACTGTGATTGCCCTCGTAAAAAGGTTTTACTGTTCGAAGATTAAGTGTGATTGTGAGGTGACGAAGATGGAGTTGAAGCTTGTTGTGGACGGCAAGGAGATTCCGCTGAACGAGTTCGTTAGCAAGTTGATGTCCGGGTCGATTGTTGGGGCAGTGACTTCGTTGAAGGGTATCCGAGACGACTGGAAGAAAATCGAAGTGGAAATCACCAAATAGGGAAGAGAAGGGTTATCCGAGGAAGTCGATTCGGGGCTTCAACTCGGCGAACATTTCTTTTTTCGCTTTGCAGATGGGGCACACGTAGGGTGGTTCGTCTCGGTAGACTACGTAGCCGCATTGTTTGCAGTACCAGAGTTTCGCTTTGGGAGGCTCAGTGGATGTTTCTTCTTTTGAGGCTTCTGCGGGTGCGGCTGCTGGTGGCGGTGTAGTGCCTGTTTCGGCTGCGGCTTCGTAGGATTTGGCTTGTTTCTCGATGGGTCTGCGTTCAGGTACCTCTGGGAGTTGTTTGCTCTCGTAGACTTCCTCGTTCACATAGAGGCGGCAGTAGCATGCGCCGTATTGTTGGACGTCTGGGTCGCGGTAGTCGCAGGGGCAAATTATGTCGCGGTCGTACTCGAACTTTCCTGATGCTAGGCGGCAGGGGCAGCTGGGGTATCCGTAGCGTTCTTCGTTGGTTTTGAGTCCTTCGAGGAACATCTTGAGCAGTTCTGGGTCTGGTGTGAGGTAGTATCCGAAGGTTCGTGCATCTGCTTCGGCTCTTTTGCGGACTTGGTCGAGTGTTATCGTGGTCATAGTTGCAGCGCCTCTTTGAGCAGGTCTTTGCGGAAGCCGGTGATGAGTGTCTTGTCGTCGACGATGGTGGTGGGGTAGCTGAGTGCTCCGCCTTTGTCGAGGATTTTCTTGCGCGCTTCCTCTTTTTCTTGCGGGCTGCAGAGGTCGACGTCTAGGTATTCGAATTCAACTTCGTTGTCTTTGAGGTATTGTTTAGTCATTTTGCACCAGACGCAGGTGCTTAGGGCGTAGATGGTGACCTTGTGCTGGTTTCTTTTACCTTGAACTTTGGAAAAAGGCATAGAATCACTGGGTATGGTAAAAGTGCGGTGGATATTAACTCTTTTGGGTTTGAAACTGCGATGAAGTGCGGGGTTCATTTCTTCTTTTTTATCAGCTCCGTGCAGAAGTGAGCGGGTAGTTGAGGCAAACCTGGTTCCATTCGTTTTCATCATAACTCAAGGAAAAGCCCCATGAGTTCTGGTTTGGGATGATTTTAGCTTATCACTTTCTGGATGTGTGTTAGTGAACGCACAAAAGTTATTAGTTCCAATTCGTCAATTCGCATGTTAACGGTGATCCACGCGTGAGTTTTGCCATCGAAGAACTCCCCGACGTTATCCGAATAATCGTGTTGCTGAACCTCAGCAAGGGTCACCGAATGCAGAAAGCTACGCTGAAACGCCGCATCGACAGAGTCTGCGTGAGCCTTGCCTGCATCAGCATGCCCGAGCTCGAGAAGGCGCTTCAGGATATGGCTTCGCAGGGTCTCCTTGCACAAGACGATGACACGGTGCAGTTGACGGAGCGGGGTTTGGGGCTTGGAAGGGAGTGGGAGAGTCTGCTGCTCAAGAAAGAGCCTATCCTTGAGATAGTAGCTGGCTTGGTGGATGGCTCTATTACCGGGATTGTGGTTATCGTTTCGGCGTTCATCGCTCATCTGGGTTTTTCAGTTGCAGTTTTCGCTGCTTTCTTAACGTTGAGCGCGGTTGCAATTACGAATTTCTCCAGCTTCCTCTTGGGCGGCATCACAGAGGATTTAGCGGATATCCTGACACTGCAAAACTTGATGAACTACAGCCTCAGCGACATCCCCGATAAAAGTGAGAGGGATCGGTCGCTGTTGCTGGTGAAGAGGCTATTCATGGTTCTGGACAAGGAGATTCACCATTCGAACCTGTACGCCGCAATAATCAGCGCGACCACGACGTTCCTAGCGGGTAGCCTCCCCATCATAATCTACCTAGCCCTCCCCAGCCCATTCAACTTAATCATTTCGCTGAGTGTGGTTGCCGTCATCGCTGGCGTTTTTCTGGTTCGTTATCGATCTAAGAAGACGCGGGTACACTGGAAAATAACCCTCGCCGAGACCTTTGTTATCGTGATAATCGCTACCGTCGCGTCTCTGCTTCTAGGCGGCATCCATTAATATCGTTTGCCAAGCAGCCGTTTGTGCTCCTCCATTATGCATTTGTCAATGACGACGGTAATTCCCGCTTCCTGACCAGCTGCAGCAGCTTTATCGTTTACGATGCCCTCTTGCATCCATACCACCCAAGGTTTCCCTTTTGCCTCCCGAAGCTTGATGGCTTGCTCCATTATGGGCGGAATATCCTCTGGGCGGCGAAAAATGTCGACGAGGCAAATTTCACTTTGGATTTCGCTGGGGATATCGAGAAGGCTGGGATAGCTTTTCTCGCCCAGAACTTCGTCGATGAACGGGTTGACGGGCACGATGCGGTATCCGTGTTTCTTCATGTATGCGGCTACCTGGTTACTTGCCTTCTCGGGATCTGGGGATAAGCCGACGACTGCGATGGTTTTGCACTCCGTCAGAATTCTTCTGATTTGTCTCGAATCCAAGTCTTTCACTCTTAGGGAGTTTCACTCAGGCGAGTCTCGAAGAAGTGCTCTTGCCTGTCACGTATGGCGAGGATTCTCACGGTGTCGCCGACCTTCCGCCTGTGTATTTCCTCCACGAGGTCTTCGATGCGGCGAGTTTTGGCGTTGTCGATTTCGAGGATGATGTCTCCGTCAGCCATGCCTGCTTTGTATGCGGGGCTGCCTTCCGCCACTCTGGTCACTAAGACGCCGTGGTCAACGGGCAAGCCGTAATACCGTGCAATTTGCGCGTTTATGGTTAGGCCGATGACGCCAAGCCATGGTGCTCGTGAGACGCCTGGGGTCATCATGTCATACGTGCAGGTCTTCGCCGAGTTGATGGGAATCGCGAACCCTATGCCTTGCGCGAATGGGATAATCGCGGTGCTGATGGCGACGGCTCTGCCTTCTATGTCGAGGAGTGGCCCGCCGCTGTTGCCCGGGTTGATAGACGCATCAGTCTGCACGAGGTTCTCGATTAATCCCCTATCTGATTCGATTGTTCGATTTAGTGCGCTGATTACACCCGACGTGACACTGGGGCCGCCGGCGAGGCCGAACGGGTTTCCGATGGCGTAGATGCGCTGTCCTACACGAAGCTTGTCTGAGTCCCCGAGCTCCATGGCTGGAAGGTTCTGGGCGTTGACTCGGACGACGGCTATGTCGTGGACTTGGCACAGTCCGACGATGGTGCCTTCGAGGACTTGGTTGTTCCATAGGGTGACGCTGATTTTCTGTGCGCCGCCGACGACGTGGTTGTTCGTGAGGATTAAGCCTGAGGGGTCGATTATGGTGCCGGAGCCCGTGCCGCTGACTGGGACGGCTTGATAGAATATGTTGTGGACGAGCTTTACGGTGCTGATGTTGACCACGCTTTTGGTGGCTTTTTCGATGATGTCGAGGACTCTGTTCTCGTCGGATGTTGCCAAGGGTTTTCGCCGAGGGTTAACTTGCTTTTGGTTCTAAATAGTTTTTGATTTTGGTAGAATTTGGAATAATTCTTATCTACTGGGCATGGTTGTTAGCGGTTTGGGGGAGTAATGTATATTAGGTATGACTAGCGTAATATTAGGTATGACGTATGTCATGACGGGCCTCTCCCAAAAAACGCTTTTGCACCCAATCTCTCACTCCTGCCCGTCATGCCACACGTCACGACGGAGATGTGAAAGGAATGATTGAAGATCCGTTGACCAAGCCTAGAAGCTACGAGAATAGTCAGGATTTAGTTGACGTTCTGAAGAGTTTAGGGGCGAGATGCCGGGCGTGTGCGCCTGTTAATCCGCTGGAGTGTGTTACACGTTGCAGTCTTTGGAAGGTCAAGAATGAGCTCAGACAACTCCGCGACAGGATGGATGACCCCAACTACATTAAAGAACTCTTAAACGTGTTGAAGAATAGCACCCGCATCCAGATACTGAAAACCATCGTGAAGGGACGCCATTCGGTTGATCCGCCTCCAAGAGGAACTGCGAAAAGCAGGCTACTCGCACAGCCGCGACACCATCAGCCAAGAGTATCTACAGCCGTTGATGCAGGTTGGTCTGGCGGCGGAAGCTCAAGAACAGTATTACGCCACCACTTTCGGTGGGAAACTGACTGAAGTGTTGGAGGATTTCTCGGACTTCGTGGATATTCTTCCAGCGCACTCCGAATGCTACGAGGAAACGTTGCTGGATGCGATGCTGTCTGGACCGAAAACATTCGATGGCTTGGCTGCGTTCGTCTCGCCTAAGATTGGTTCGCGAATCCTGAAACGCCTGAAAACCACTGGCTTAATCGAGACGCCAGAGGAGAGGGATTACGTGTTCTTCTTCCAAAGCAAACGTGACCCCGTTAAGGAAACTTTCTCCGAAACTGAGCAGAAGGTCTACATGGGCATTCCTGAAGCTGGTATCTCAGCGGGGAAACTCGCCGAAAAAAGCGGCATCAGCCTAAGAAGGACTTACAAGTACCTTCGGAGGTTGAGGGGTAAGAAACTCGTCTTCACGCGAAAGAACCCGAAGCTTTACAGCCTCACCGACAAGGGGAAGAAGCTGGCGGAGCTCATACGCGGCTTGCAAGGCGTTGTCGAAGATGTCTGGCAGTCATCGTGGCATGTAGTCACGACCGAAAAATCGTGAACTTAACGTCTGAAGTTCCATCTTTCTTTTTTCATTATGCCTAGCTGATATTTCAGTCTCGTAAACAGAAACTAACTAGCCAACACAGAATTTTCTTGGTTGAAGAAGAAGAAAAGCACGCCGTCCGTCCATTCTTCTTCTTCTCTGGTTGGTCGCTTGCACGTGAAATTTTCATTCCGCATGTTGCAGCCCATGGTATTCCGTCGCAGGTGTCGTTTCCGTGCTTAGTAACGTTTTACCTTCAAAAAGCGACAGGCAGCCTCTTTTCTTAAGCCCAGTAAGTTCTGGGCACATGGAAAAAACGGAAGTTTGAAGCTGGGTTCTGGGTTAGCCGCCTGGGGCGCCGTGGAATGGGGAGCCTTCCCAGAGGCTTTGCCACCAATCGTCTTCTGTTATGGTTTCGGCTCTGACGATGCTCTCCAGAATCGTCTTGAGCATGGCGTGGTGTCTTTTCTCGTCCATGAATATTGCGTTTAGGAGGAATTTGACTTTGCCGTTCTGTATGGTTGGCATCATCTTCTCGAGTTTCTTGATCAGGTTGGCTTCCATCTCGATGTGCTTCTCAACGAGGGCGCGTTGTTCGTCGAGGTTTGTCTGGTTCAGAGCGGTGGACGTTTCAGTTAAGAGTTTGATGGCTGCGGCATAGAGTTCCGCGTGCTTCACAGAGTCCAGTGAGATACCTTTGAGGACTGCTTTGACAGGAGGGTTCTTTATGTTTGCGACGCCCTTGTTCAGTGATGTCACTATGTCGTTTTCGATGGTTATCTGGCGTTTCATGAATTCAACTAGCTCGTTCTTTTCGGTCATGATGTTTCTCTCCTCAAACATTGACGTGTTAGGCTACGTGCATAAGGGTTTCGGAAACTCTCTTCCCCAATGCGCGGCAAAGGTTTAGGCTGTTTTGGTCTGGTGTGTTCAGCACCAATAGGGGTGGTTCGGCTACGTTCATGTTGAATTTGAGCTTCATAATTTCTACAATCATTTTGGGGGCTTCGCCGCTCCAGCCATATGAGCCGAAGGTTGCACCCGTCTTGCCCTTGAGGTTTATGCTCTTCACGGCGACTTCTTCAAACAGTTGCTTCATGTCCATTGGCATGTCGTGATAGTACGTCGATGTGCCGACGATGATGGCGTCGTATCTCGCAAGGTCTTCGGCGTTCACGTGATACTCAATGTCCACCTCGACGTCCGGGTTTCGTGCGCCTTCGGCCACGGCATTTGCCATTTTCTCTGTGTTCCCAGTGCGGCTGTAGTAGAGGACAAGAATTTTTGTCATGTGGAAAACCTCTTACGTGGGTTTTATGGTTAGCGGGAAAATATGAACTTTTTGCACTAAGCAAGGCAGACAAATCTTAAATAGAATCGCCACAAGACAGGCCTCACATGAACGTTGTTGACTTAGTCCGCTATAACCACGTGGTGCGCGAACTCTACATCGAAACTTTTTCAAAATTGCCTTGGAAAGAAGTAGAGAAGCCTAGAGGCGCAAGTTTCGACTCGATGCGCAACGTATTCCTACACCTCACTGTTGTTGAGGACAGATGGATAAATTACATTCTTCAGGGACGCTTCAACGAGTGGGTTGACCCAGACTTCGAAGACTACAACGACATGGAGATGTTGAAGGCTTACGTGCAGCGTGTTAAGGGCAGCACTAAAGAATACCTGCAAAAACTCACAGCCGAAGGGCTCAACCGCAAAATCCAAGTTCCATGGGGGAACACTCCGAACACCGAAATCAAAATTGAAACTGCGCTCGCCCATATGGTCATCGAAGACTTGATTCACTACGGTGAGCTTTCAGCGATGCTGTGGCAGATGAACGTGGACGCTCCATACCTCGGGTTCTGGCGGTATGCATACAACAAAACGAATAGACTTTGAGGCACACAAAACTCTGGAGGAAAAAATTGCCACTTTAGGGGTGTACGAGGCGCCTTGAACGATCCAAATTACAGAACTTCCAAACACCGCAACCGTTTAATAACCAAAAACTCTGAAGTGTAGCCATAAACCAAAAAGAAGGCAGAACTTGTTGTCGCTTCAAGAAAACCTCAAAAATCTCTCCAACGCTTGCGGGGTTACAGGCAGGGAAGAAGAAGTCCGAGAACTCATGGTTAAGCTCCTAAAACCCCTCGCCGACCAAGTTGTTGTTGACAGGATGGAAAACGTGGTCGCTGTGAAGAAGGGCAAGAAGAACGCCCCCAAAGTTATGCTCGCCGCACACATGGATGAAGTCGGCTTGATGGTGAAAACCATCACGAAAGAAGGGTTCCTGCAGTTCACGAAGATGGGCGGCATCGACGACCGCATACTTCTGGCACAGAAAGTCATCGTCTACACTGGCAAGGGACCTCTCGACGGAATCGTTGGCTCCAAGCCGCCGCACATCCAGAAGGAGGAGGAACGCAAGAAAATCTCGCTTTCGACGAACTCTTCATCGACATTGGGGCCGAAAGCAAGGACGACGCTAACAAAAAGAGCGTAAGAGTTGGCGACGCCGTTGGCTTTGACCAGAAGTACGCGAAGATCAGCGACGACATCGTCATCGGGCGAGCCTTCGACGACCGCGTTGGATGTGCCGTCATGGTGGAAACCCTGAAACTGCTGGAGAAAACGGACTGCACGGTTTATCGCGGTTGGCACAGTCCAAGAAGAAGTCGGCTTGAGAGGAGCAGGAACGGCGGCGTTCAGCATCGATCCCGACATCGGCATAGCTCTCGACGTGACTGTAGCAGGAGACGTCCCAGGAGTGAGGGAAGTCGACACAACTATCAAAATGGGTGGTGGACCTGCTCTCTCCGTGAGCGACTCCGGGTTGATAACTCATCCCAAAGTCTTCCGCTTGCTGGTCGAGACGGCTGAGGAGAACAAAATCCCGTACCAACTTGAGACGGGTTTGATGGGCACAACCGATGCTGCGCGAATCTCGCTAACCCGAGAAGGCGTTCCGAGCGGCACGGTCTCCATCGGTACACGCTACATCCACAGCCCGATCGGCATGTTGAGCCTGAAGGACGCGGATAATTGTGCAAAGCTGACGGCTGCGGCGATTCAGCGAATCCAAAATAAATTCTAGTTGCCTCTATTTGAGGCGCCTGTAAGGTGTTGGAGGATGGAGAACCAAGGCAAATTCGAGTTCCTCGAACACACTGCAGACATCCTAATCGCAGCCCACGGACAAAACCTTGAAGAAGCGTTCGAGAACGCAGCTCTTGCCATGTTTGAAGTGATGACCGACACGACGAAAATCAACCCAGTTCAGGAGGACGCTGTGGAGGTCAAGCCGAAGACGAGTACGCGCTTATTGTACAGTTGGCTCGAGGCGCTGCTCGTGAAGTTCGAGGTCAACGGCATGCTCTACTCCAAATTCAAAATCAGCAGTCTTGCAAGACACGGGCGAAGAATTCAAACTCAAAGCTACCATCTGGGGAGAAAAATTCAACGCTGAAAAGCACCCGCAGAAAGTCGCCGTTAAAGCAGTAACGTATCACCGCATGGAGATAATCAAAGGAACACGAAAAGTAACCGTCGAATTCATCCTCGACATCTAAGAGGTTGTTTGTTTTTCAGGCATGCTTTTCTGCGGATTACCTGTGTTTCACGTAGTTATCAGGAGAAATGCTCCGACCGTCGAGAGGGCTGCCTCCTTATGTTTCAAGGTCTTGTATCATGTTTTGTACAAGTTGCTTCAGAGGTGGGAGGTCATCCTTAGCCGTGTCCCACAGTGTTTTGACGTTAACCCCAAAATAGCCATGAATCACCTTGTCCCTCATTCCAATTATTCTCTTCCAAGGGACGTTGCTATACTTTGCCCGCATCGCAGCCGGAAGATTCTTGGATGCCTCACCAATTATCTCGAGGCTCCGCACGACCGCATTCAACGTTTTCCTATCCTTCTCGAACTGTTCAAACGTCATGCCTTTTACAAAGTTCTCGATATCGTTCACTGAACTGAGAATGTCGTTGAGATAATCCTTGTACTCGCGCCGCCTCAAATCATAATAACTTCCTGTAAAATGCACTTGCCAATATATGGCTTAAGCGCGTCCTTAGTCACGAGGTCGACTTTCACGCCGAGCTTTCGCGTTAAAAACTCTTCAAGATCGAGAAATTTGAAGAATCCTACGTGAGCATCTTCGGAAAACTCGACAAGAATGTCAACGTCGCTCTTTTTGGTTTGTTCGCCTCGTGTGTAGGAGCCAAATATGCCGATAGTTTTCACTTCATACTTCTCTCTAAGTACCGGCTTAAGCTGCTCCAAACATGATCTTAATTCTTCAAGCGTTTTCATCAGCTAACCAAGTCTTACTTAGGTAGCTTTCAGTCTTTTTTGTCTTTTGTCATATGCATGTTTTCTATGATTGTTATTTGGCCTTCTGCGAGCTTTGTTCTCCGAGTTTTTGCGTGCTTTGCGTGTCTTGTAGGCTATGCCTCACGGTCAAGCCTTGAGATGTTCGAGAAAGCGGCGCTCGCCATGTTCGAAGTTATGACCGACACAACCAGAATCAATCCCCTCACAGGAGGATACTCGTGGAGGTCGTAGCCGAAAATGAGTATGCGTTGCTGCACAGTTGGTTGGAGGGGTTGCTGGTGAAGTTCGAAGTCAACGGCATGCTCTACTCCAAATTCAAAATCACGAGCTTACAGGACACAGGTGAAGAATTCAAACTCAAAGCTAGTGTCTGGGGAGAAAAATTCAACGCCGAGAAGCACCCGCAGAAAGTCGCCGCAAAAGCAGTAACGTATCACCGCATGGAATTCACCAAGGAACACGACAGCCTAACCGCCGAATTCATCGTCGACATCTAAACATGTTGTTTTTCAGCGTTGGATGCTTGTTGTTATAAATTTTGGATTTTTTGCGATTTTTGTGTACTCGCTTGCGTGTTTAGACCGCATGGTGCGTTTTAGGGTGTGGTTTTGGCCCTGTCGGCGCGAGCTTTTGAGACGTTTGATTGTCTATACATTTTGAGGCTGTGCCAAAGGTCAGCGTCTATTGTTTATTAAAAAGAGTTTGGTGGAAGCGTTTTTCTTCTTCAAAGGTTCCGCGGTGAGGTGGGATTTGTGTTGCTGGCGCACATTTGATGAGTGTTTGAACAAAGGACAAGGTGAAAAAAATGATTTTTCAAAAGTTGGATAGTGAGATTTTTTAATCTATTGGTAAAATCGGTAACCTGACCAACTTTTCTATTGTTGAGAAGCAGCAGGGCAAATTTCTTTCTCAAAGGAAACTTGGCGGCTAAGTTGATGGTGCTTTCACATAAACTGGCAGGCTTCCGTTCCAGAGTCCAATGGCTGGGTATTGTGGGCTTTCAAGTCCAAGAATGAGCCTATCCGATTGTATACTCAGAGGCGTTTTTTTCGGTGAGGTGTATGGTTAAGGTTGTCGAGTTTGTTCCATACGCGTTTAATGTTAGTGGATTGGGTTGAATAGTCACGTCAAACCATAGCGGATTGTCAAGGGCTGCAAGAGTGGGTTTTATTGTAATGGTTATTTCTTTATCAAGATTCGAAGTGAAGGTTGTGTTTATGAAAGCACTTGAGCCTGGACTTAAAGTAATGTTCTGGATACCGTTTTCGAAATTGATTTCTATCGGCATGAATCCTTTGCCATCCGAAATCGTGCTATTCTGAACAGAAAGATAGAGAGCTATAATGATCATAATGGCAACAGCCACAATAGCGATGAAAACAAGATTTTTTTTCATAGTCCTCTGAATCTCTGAATTAGCTATTTATTGTGAAAAATAAAACGTTTTCGGAAACGACAATGGCTTGTCAAGAAGCAACCGATTCGATGGCCAGTACAGCCAATCGCGATCGTTATTCCGGGGATAAAAACACGCCGTCAACCGTAACCGATACCTACGTCATCATGTTGGATGGTACACAAGATTCTGGTGGCTGGCATTATGACGTTTGGATAAACTATCAATGGGTCAGACGTGGACACTTGTCAAATCTGTGGGTTCAAGCTGGCTTCCAAAAAGAAGTCTACAGCAGCAGCGGATAATTCACAAACGACGCTTCACATGCGATATTTTACCGCAACTGGCTCCACAACGCCCAAGGCTGGTCGTATTGGACAAACGCCGTGAACACATGGTGGTACACGACTGCGCCAGTGCGAGAAACACACGTTATGGGGGCTTTGAGTTACAGGTGGGAAACATGGGTGCAGAATTAGCCACCAATCCAATCTTTTTCCAGTAACCCGACTTTTCCACTCTCTGGATAAGCTAAGCGAGCTTCAGCTTCTGCAAGTCCTTGATGATTTCTTCGACGACTGTTTCTGGAGGCATGTCCAGTTTGTCGCAGTGAGCCACCACGAACGGTGTTTTCTTCTCTCGGAACTTCTGCAGGAGCGGCTGCGTCTGTGCCTCGTAAACTTGCAGCCTGTTCTTGATGACTTCGGGTGTGTCGTCAGGACGTTGATAGAGTTTGCCTCCACATTTGTCGCAGATGCCCTCGACTTTGGGTTTCAGGAAGCGAATGTTGTAGACCGTGCCGCAGTTGCTGCAAATTCGCCTTGACGACAAGCGTTCGATGATTATCCAGTCGGGAACCTCCAATAGAATAACAACGTCGATCTTGACGATTTTGTCCAGATTTTCGGCTTGTTGAATTGTGCGTGGGTAACCGTCCAGAATAACGCCTCGTCCCGCAGGCACTTTCGCCAGCCGCTCTTTCAAAACTTTGTTTACTACGTCGTCGGGAACCAACGAACCCTTCTCGACATAACTCTTGACTTTCCTTCCCAAATCTGAGTCTTCCTTCATCATCTCGCGGAAGATGTCGCCCATGGCGATGACGTCCACGCCAAGCCTCGCCGGAACCTGGAAGCGTATGTGCCCTTACCTGAGCCTGGAGCACCGAAAATAACAGCTTTCATCTTGCTTTAGCCATCCTTTTAACCTTCCATAAGATAACGCTGCGCAATTAAAATTTTACCTCCATGATATCAAACTCAAGAAGTTGAAGTGTCATATTAGTAAGGGAAAAATCAGAAACGCCAGAGCATCATTTATGCCATGCACTACAATACAGGGCCAAATACTCTTTTCCTTCATGTACAAAAGAACTAGGACTGCAGATATCACACTCGTATCCAACGTGGGTCCTAACCCGAAAAACTTCAAATGGATGACCGTAAACAAGAACCAAGACGTAAAGGCCGCAACCCACTTATGTCTCGTCAAAATCGTCACTCTTTCAATGAGGTATCCTCGGTAAAAAATTTCCTCTAAAAAAGTCCCAGTCAAGAAGAGTCCAAAGAGGGTCGCAAAGCTGTACCTTTCTATTAGAGGCTGAAGTGACCGTAGCGAAGGCAGTCCAACAGACTGCAAGACGAAACCGCTTATTGAAGAGGCAACAAGTAACAGAAGATAAACGAGAACCCCCCAGCCTAAGTGCCTACGTTTGAATTTACCCAAACCTATGCTTGCCATGTTTTTCTTCTCAATTCTCGGAATCCAGAACAAAACCAAAAAACAAAGAACACCCCACTCCACAACAAGCGCCAAACCAACACTAAGGTCGTCTGCATTTCCTGGGAGAAGAAAATCCCGAAACAAAAACTCAAACGCAAAAACAATAATCAAACCAGCCAAGAATACCCATTTCTTAACATCGTTCTTCTCAGTAGTTTTTTCTCTATGGCTTGATTCTTCAATAGATGAATTTTTCATTTAACCAAGACATCATTCAACGTATTGCTAATTTCTCTACTTAAGATTTTTCTGTTACGAGGACGTTTAGGGCAGAACACCACTAAATCATGCTCAGGTGACCACTTGCATACCAAAGAAATCGGCAAAAACCTGTTCCTCATAGACCTACAAACGGGCGGATACCCGAACCTCATCGCTAGCTACGTTCTCAGAGGCGAACAAACTGCCGTAATCGAAACGGGACCAACCTCATCCATCCCAAACCTACTCTCAGGACTCAAAGAACTCGATGTGAATCTTGAAAACATCGCATACGTCGCCATATCCCACATCCACATTGACCACGGAGGCGGCGCAGGCACCCTCATGAAAACACTGCCCAACGCCAGCGTCATCGTCCACTCCAAAGGCGCACCACATCTGCAAGACCCCGAAAAACTCTGGGCGTCATCGCAGGAAACTCTCGGCTCGGTTGCAGATATATTCGGCAAACCCGAACCCGTGCCCGAAGACCAGATATTGGTCGCAACAGATAACATGACTTTCAACCTTGGAAAAGATTTGAGTCTTAAAGTTATTGAGGCTCCAGGACATGCTTCACACAACCTAAGTTACTACGAGCAATGCAACCACGGCGTGTTCCCAGGCGATGCTGCAGGTGCATACATCCCCGAATTCGACGCTGTCTTTCCTACGACGCCGCCCCCGTTTCGACCCGACATCGCCTTGGTCTCGCTTGAAAAGCTCATCGCGCTCAATCCAGCAGTCTTGTATTACAGCCATTTCGGAAAGCCTCCGATGCGGTCAAGAGGCTGCGGGATTATCAGGCGCAAATCAAGCTTTGGCTGAAAATCGTCGAAGAAGGAATAAAGGAGGAGACAGCGTAGAGGCGATTAGGGAAACGATTTTCATGGAAGACCAGACCATCCGCAAAGCGGTTCCACACCTGAAGATCAATCCAGTGAATCGGAAAGCATTGATTGAGAACAGCGTGCAAGGGTTCATCGAATTCGTCAAGAACCCGCGGGTTTAGCACTAGCTAACGTTTAGGGTTTGAGGCTTTCGCTTTCTATCAGGGTAAGCAATCGCCTGGAAAGCTCTGGCAGTCAAGAACCTCGTAGACAAGCACGCCGCCCTTTATTGCTGGGTCTTCATCCATTATCTTCTTTACTTCGTCAGCCGGAGCGTTGAAGATTCCAATACCCGCGAATCTGCCTCCACTGGAGATTGGACAAACGATGGACAGCAAGCCGTCTCTTCGCAGAGCAAAGTTTCTTCTTCCATGCTCCCAAATAACTTTTTCGACGCCAGGCTTGTTTCTGTTTGGTCCATGTGTCAGGATTAACAAGGAATAATGTTTCGCCTGAGCAAGCATCTCCCGCATAAATTCATCTGTTATTGCGGACATAGGTCTTCACGAAAAATGTTCTGGAGACCGAGGTTTTTTCCTTTGCTATTTAGGAAACTTTCTTTGTCAAGCTATTCGTTTAAGTTTTAGTCTAAAGTTTCAGAAGTCGTCGTTTTTTGGTGAAAGCTTATTATAAGGCGTTATATTGTAGTTATAGTCGATGTATAATGAACAAAGAAGGAGCCACCACAATACAACTCAAGAAATCTGTAGCCAAGGAGCTAAGAAGCATCAGAAGGTATCCGAGAGAAACCTACAACGAGACTATCTCTAACCTAATCAAGATGGCAAAAGAGTCCAAAACTAAACGACAATATGACGAATTCCTACACAAGATCCAGCAATCCAAAATGAAGGAATTATGGGACAACACAGAAGATGAGGACTGGGAACATGCTTAAAGCCGGAGACGTTATCATCGCAAGCGTGCAATTTACAGACACCGCTGAAATCAAGACCAGACCGGCAGTAGTTCTGTTTGAAGAGTTAGGAAACGTTGTGATAGCAGGAATAACCAGCAACCTAAAGATGAAAGGGATACCGCTAACCAAAAGCGAGGGCGCCATAAGAGACAGTGTTATAAAACTGAACTACCTCTTCACTATCTCGGATGAAATGGTTTCTAAAGTTGTCTTTCATTTGAGCAACGAGAAAAAGCGTATCATGTTCGATGAACTAAGTAAGAGACTTGATGGACTCAAGGCTTAAATCAGGTTTATCTTTTTCTGCAGAAACAGCACTTTTAAGTCTGATTGCACACCATGCAACAACGTCGAACACCTAAGTCAAGAATCCTTGACTAACAATGTATCTGTTCTTGTCGAGAACAGTTTTGTTCTTCAGTGAGAATTATTAGCATCATCTACTTCTGTTTATTGAATGGTGAACTAAGTGTTTGAAAAAAGACTCCTTGCACTTAGCTTCCTGGCAGTTATTATTGGTGTTGCATGTATTGCCCCGTTGCCATTTATTATGCTGAAAAAACTCAACCGTTGCAGGTCGACCAGCCGCAATTCAACATAGACCTTTCATACTTTTACGTTGGTGACTATTGGAACAACAACAGTGTCACAGCTAACCAGAGTTACGGATGGGTGTACGGATTGGTTTTCAAAACTTATCCTAACTCTAACCCAATAACGATGGATGCTGATGCTATATTCGAGTATTACACGATTGAAATTTCTTCAAAAAATGGTCCAATCGGAAACGTGACACTCTCCAGCCATGATGAAAGACCATATTTCGACCGAAGAACCTTATCAAACTACTCCACCCTACCCCCTGACCAATGGTTTGATGTCAATTCGTCTAGGTCGTCTGGCACGTTTGGACTTGACCTTAACGGTACAGGCTTAGGGACAAGGAACGGTCCTGGAGATGATTGGAATCGAACAGCAGGAAAACCGGAAACATTGACCATAACTTTGAGAAGGATAGGTTGGGTAATACTGAACGATAATTTTACGGTTTCTCATTTGGCAAGTTCTGACGTTGTCTTTCAAACACAGTTGGAGCCTTATCGTGATGGTTTCATTTACAACAACTTATTTACTGAAGAACAGCTATCCCAGATTAACCCTGCAATGCCACAGTTTAAGTTGTATAGCCTCTTGGGCGGTCATGGTTCAGGTTGAGACACCACGATGGCAGGCACAGTCGATGAAGAGCTAGACGGTAACACTCTGACCGTCTATGCTTTCGTGGCGAGAGAAGGAAGACCAGTCGGCACCAGAGACGTCACGAGAGGTGCAAACCTCAGTAGCCCCAGTGTGGCGCATAGGCATCTTATGAAGCTTGAAGGTTTAGGCTTGCTTGAGAGAAACGAGTATGGCGACTACGTCCTCAAAGAAAAAACGAGTGTTAACGGTTACGTTTGGGTTGGCAGAAGCCTAGTGCCAGGCTAATGTTCTACTCCTTCTTTTTCATGGGGGCGCTCGTCTCGGAAATCGTAATTGTGCTGCTTAGCTACGTGACGAGGGCTTTCGCTGTCGAGACTAGTTTCATTTTTCTGACGGGCATGACCGCAGTGGCCATGGTCCTGTTTATGTTTGAATCGGTGTCTCTGCACAGAAAAATAACTAATAGACATTGTAAAGAGGATGCTTAGGAAAACGACGCACCGTAATGGTCCAAAAGGCTGTCGAATTCAGGTCAGTCAAGAATCCTTGACTACGGTTTGGTCAAGAAACGTTGACAAGAACACTTTAATCGCCGCAGACAGAGCAGTATACAAGGGAACAGACGTGAACAAAGCTGCGGCTCTACTGTTTGTTCTCGTTCTCTCAGCGTCACTTTGCCTAATTTTGCCTGTGCAAGTTAAGGCAACGTCAAGAACGGTCGTAGTCCCAGACGACTACGTGACAATAAGCGCTGCAATTGGCAACGCGACCTCAGGTGACACAGTGTACGTGAAGAGCGGAATCTATCAAGAAAGCCTGCAGATAACCACTGCCCTGTCGCTAATCGGAGAAAACAGAGACAACACGATAATCGAGAGCCCAGACAACTCCAAATCAGTAGTTACCATAAACCACAACAACGTTACGATAGCGGGGTTCACGGTTCAAAACGCCTTGGGTTTGACCTCTGTCGGAATCGACTTATGGGCAGGGGTTAGCTTCTGCAACATCACCAAAAACAAAATCACAAAAAACACAGACGGAATACGTCTAATATCAAGTCCTTACAACAGCATAACTGGAAACATGGTCGATTCAAACTCCGCAATTGGCATCTTTCTATATGGAAGCTCTTCAAGTATCCTTGGCTCAGACTATAACGTCATACAGGGAAACGAAATCCTATATGACGGTGAGGGGCTGGTGCTTAGGCTGGCCTGCAGCCACAACGACATTACACGAAATGCAATCGGAAACAGCCCGGGTGAAGGAATCTTTCTAAACTGGGCAGATAACAACCGGTTTGAGGAGAACAACCTGACAAGCAATGGAGTCGGTGTCAGAGACGCTGGTTCCAATAACACTTTCTTTCACAACAACTTCTTCAGCAACACCCAGCAGGCCAATGCTACGTGGCTTGAGGAACCATCTGGTCAGTTTGTGGTTTCGGAGGGCAACTGGACTGAAAACTACTGGAGTGACTACACAGGCAAAGACAGCAACGGTGACGGCAGAGGAGACACGCCCTACGTGATTGATGGGAAAAACCAAGACAACAACCCCTTGGTTGATCCATTTGGGCCTTCTGCAGTGCTCCCAGAGTTGCAGCCCACAACTAACAATTCAACAACGCCCTCCTCTCTTTCCACCCATCCGATTGTTTCAATTTTATCTCCTGCCAACACGTCTTATGGCGCGATTTACAACACCGTGGCTAACATCCCGTTGATCTACTGGACTAACGCTTCGCTTTCCTGGGTTGGCTACAGCCTTGACGACGACAGCAACGTCACCGCTTCAAATGGGACGTTGATTGAGATTCCGGTTGGCAGCAGGAGCCTCACGGTCTACGCGAATGACACGGCTGGGAACTGGGCTGAGCCGCAGACCGTGTTCTACTCGGTGGCATGGAATGGAGGCACACCACATAACGCACCGCCTGTGCCTTTTCCATGGTTGCCCCTTGCCGCAGTCACCGTCACTGTTGTGGCCGTCATCGCCGTGACTGTCATGGTCTTGCTGAAGAAACGCAAGCGTGGTCACGAAACCTTGACTGCTGTTTAGTCGAAAACACTGACGACGGGTTAGTCAAGTAACTCTCACTTCCCTACAGTGTGCCTTTTTTCCATTTTCTCGCGGACTCAAAGAAGAAAGCTATCGTGCATGCTAAAATCACAACTGTGGCAAAGAAGTAGCCGCTCGTCAAGAATGATGGCTTAAACACAGTCAAATCAAGGATGAGAGCAACCAAAGCAAACAAGGCGTAGAAGAGGTATCTTGGTATGAGAAACCGGTTTACTTTGACAACATCCTCGAGCACGATTCGGTTCACCACGTAGTCGCCACTTTCCCGGCTCAGGAGACCGGCATCTTCGAGCTTGGACAGGTGATAAACAGCCAGCGAGGGGGAGCTCAGGTTGAGGGCTCTCTGCACGGCTCTGACGCCGACGGGCTTTCCCTTTTTCAGGAAGAACCTGTACACCTCCAATGTTGTTCCCTTCAACACCGTGTCAACGTCGCCTGACACACGAATCCCCCGTATAGGCTCCAGTGATGGAGGTTGCTTGATTTAAGGGCATTCGTGTTCAAACATTTAGAACAGTTTTGTCACGATAGAGCTGAGTTGTTCTAAAACGTAGAATTAAGTACAGCGTATCGCTCTTCAATGCCAACTCAGAGTGATAGGAGTATGAGTGAGCAGAGAAATTCGATAATCGTCGCCGTGACCCTGGCGTTGGTCTCCGCCTTCATTTTAGGAGGAGTGAGTCTTGCCTTGTTTCCTTCTCAGCCCAATTCACCAACTCTGTCTGAAAAAGCGTCACTTTTGACGGGTTTGGAGTCGACCCCCTCAATTCGGGACGTTCTATCTTCGATAGCGAGCTTCTCCAAGGGTTTCTCCTTGGATGCCATATGCATCCAAAGTGATGGAAGCCTAAACTCAACAAGCGTGCCAATCACGCGTGTGGGTGACACTTACACCTTCGTGGAAGATGTTGTGAATCTGACCGTCTTGGTTCAACGTGACAACATCGTAATCGATGGTGCTGGACATAGGCTTCAGGGTTTCAAGACGGAAGAAGAAATCTATGCTATGGATGGGCTGATCCTGGATGGAAGAAGCAACGTGACGGTCAAGAATTTGGTTTTAAATCAATTTGGCACCGCAATCTCGGTGTATAACAGCAGTCGAATAACAATAACAGGCAACACCTTCGTGGACAACGACTGGGGGGTTACGGCAAGCTCTGTCACATATTCTAAAATAGTCGGTAACAACTTCAAGGAAACGCTTTGTGAATCCATTGGGTTGGTGCGCCCGAGTGAGGGTGAGACTTCACTAACACCTGACAACTTAGTGTCGGGGAACAACATAACAGGCGGAAATTTCGGGATCAACGCATATTCAAGCTCTTCAAACATCATTACCTGGAACAATTTGACGTTTGTGTACACCCCGATAACAGCTGGTGAAAACACGACTGTTGCAAACAATAATATGGTCGACGGAATAGACGGGATCACCTTGTTATCGCACTGCAGCATCTATCAGAACGCCATACTGAATTTCTCGCAATCAGGAATCTCGATTCAAGGCGTCGACAGCGCCATATTCGAAAACGTTATCGCAAACTGCAGCCACAGCTTGTTGCTTGACTCATACGGTGATCATCCGTTAGGCAACAACACCATTTATCACAACAATTTCTTAAACAACACTGAAAATCTCTTACTGTATGGGAACGCCTCTCAATCAGTGAACTTCTGGGACAACGGCAAGGAAGGCAACTACTGGAGCGGCTACAGCGGCGCTGACAAAAACGGCGACGGGGTCGGCGACACATCCTTCCAAATTGGCTCTAACAGCGTCGACAGATATCCACTCATGCAGCCCTATGTCATGCAAACCGCAAACGACCGGTCTCTTCAAGCGGTACTTTTTGGAGCAGGCGGAATAACGGCAGCTGTTGGAATCTCCGCTCTGACCTTCTCCATTATCACGCAAAAAACACGCAGCAAAAAAACTAACAGCGCACGTGCTTGCATCTCTCAGAGGGAAAAGAATGAATCGTAGGTATTATGTCATTCTTTCAATTGTTCTGATAGTGGCAGTTGTTGTAACTTCAGTGTATTTGTATTATAACTCAAACAATAGACCAGCAAGCACTCCTGCGGTTATGTACACTTCTAACATTTCCCCCACCATTTCCCTCCAAACCACAGGTGGAATATCAAATGTCATAAATGTATCACAAGGCGCAACTCAGCAGATAAATCTCACTCTAACATCATTGTATTCGTCACAAATAGTGGCAATACCAATAGAAAATCTTAGGCTGCTTGCGTATAATAGCGCGATAGATTATAAGAATTGGGATACTTCAAATTGGAATACTTCCATTGTTCAGGAGAAGGTTTTCACCTACTCTTTCAGTCTCAGCGAATTAACTCTGCAACCGAATATGTCTAACTCAACCATTATTACGCTTAGCCTGACGAACAATGCTCCATTGGGAAGATATGCATTGTGGGTGAATTTAGGTGACATCAAGTTCCTATCAACAAATGAGAATGATGAGCTATCTTATTCAGGGTCAATTTGGTTAGGAATGATTGTTACTGACGTGCCATCTCAGTCGCAAACCTCACTCGATATTTCTGAAGGACCAGACCTTTCCGCACCTCAATAATGCCCCGAACCAAATCGGTCCAGCAACTTTACAGCTTAACAGCAACAGTTCTGAGGTGTCAGTTATTCGAGGCTCAAAAATACAGGGAACAATCCCGATTAACGTCCTCAAAGCGGACCCACTACGTATCTTCATCGACGATGCAATGTTCAATACTACGCAACCTCCCGTGCCTCAGGGGGTATCAATCTCTGTAAACATCAACGGTCAGGATGACCCTATTCCTTCCAGTAGTTCGATGTCTGAGAAACCAGCTACAGGGGATTTGAAAATAACGACCTTGGGGCAAAATACAATTCAATACACTGTAAGCGCTTCCAAAGATGTGCCAGTGGGTACATACCGTGTGCGTCTTGCAATTCAGAGTTGGCTGAGCGATGGAACACGATGGGAATACGGTCTGGGGTATGACTTGGTTTTGAATGTTCAGTAACAGCCCTTAAGTTTGACAGTGGATTGCCACGGCTGCTCTGGTTTACTGGAAGAAACGCAAACACTAAGCTGGAGGGAAAACGCAGGATTCGCTCAAAGACCTTGGGTAACCAAACAAAAATAGTCAGTTGTTCTTGTCATTATTGCTCTGAGAAGGGGTCTGTTTTGTTTCCTTGTTTCTTAGAAGCATTATTCCAAACGATATGTTTGCTATCATGTCAACCCAAAATAGCCAAAATGGATAGTTGCTTAAAACAATCACCGTCTGCACATAAATCCATTCGCCATTGACATAATCTCTTGGAACATATGATATTTTAATTGGGTTCCAATAGGGAGAGGCGTAATGTTGCGCATTAACGTTGTCCCAGATGAAGTAGTTTGAGGCAACAAAGAGAACGCCAAGGAAAATGTTAACCAGAACCATCACTATGACTATGGTTCTTTTTGACATTGAATGCCCCAGTTTGATATGTTTGACGTTTCCTTAAAGGATTTTGGGACCGCACTCGAAAATAAAGGGACTGAAAAAATATTAAACTTCTGTCCCAAGACCACTCAACAGCATAAATTGCACCAGATTTTTCACCTGTTACCTTGGAACACAGCGAGTTGCGTCGCCAGGCGCCTTTGAAGCTAAGTCAGTTAGATTTTTTTTGCATTAAAATTTAGTCAAAAACGATAAACGATGGCAGCTTTTGCATTTTCTGTGCCAACGAGAAAGCTTCCTGTCCTACCAAGGTGAAAATCTTTAGCTTATGTGGGCAGGCAAGTAAGTGTTTGCGTCTGTGCGTCCATAAAATAACGTGCGGTATATCACTTGCCACGGCTGACTGCCTTTTTGAGCCGACTCCACACGCAAGAAAGTTTGGCTGCTTTCCAAGGAGAGCATTATGGAAAAATTCTGTGTCTCGTTGCCTATTGAGAAGTAAATGTTAATGCTTTGTGTTTCTTTTGGTTTAAGAATGAAATAGTATTTGGCTGTTGTTTCGTTAATTTTATCCCAAGCTATCAGTGGTCTCTGTGGGGCATTATTTCCTGAGTATGTGGCATGTTCGAACGATATAACTAGGTCAAACGTGCCAGTCGCTAAGCCATCGTTTCTGCAGTTTATAGGTATGTAAATTCCTTCTGAGGTTGCATTAGTAGCGTAGTTCACTGTTTCCCATTGGGCGTTAGTTCTTTTGTACTCGTATGTGTCGTCGAGCCAAAAGTCTATTGATGCTATCTGGGCATACACGAACAGGGCAAAAATGGCAACTGCAGTTATGGCAACTACAGCAACGGCTAAGAACATTTTTTTGTTCATTGTAAGTTGCTTACTTGCCTACTCAACTAAGTTGTTATTATGCTATTAGAACCTGTGGTTGGAGCAAACAGTATTTGAGCATCCCCTTTGGCACAAAAAAATACTAAAACCTAATCCCAACTCTCAGGAAGTGCGGCTTATCATATTCTAATTTAAACCAAAAACCACAACGAATACCTTGGGAAACCTTCCGTTTTACTCGGGAAAAGACGATTTTTTGCAGGAAAGCAGCCTATTACGTCACAATGATTTTATTGCAGCTAGCCCTTTCTCCTCTGGGCATGACTTATGGGTGAAGGTGAAGGCAGAGCTCCAGCGGAGAAAGTTCCTCTCGAAAAAATCGACGATTTCTCGTGGCAGATTCCAAAGTATAGGGTGGGCATGCGCGTTCCAGGCATGGTCTTCGCCAACGCGGACCTTCTGATGAAGATGCAGACCGACCGAACGCTGTGGCAATGCGCCAACGTCACACACTTGCCAGGCATCTACAAGTACGCCGTCACCCTGCCCGATGGACACGAGGGCTACGGGTTTCCCATCGGCGGAGTCGCAGCCACAGACTACGATGAGGGCGTCATCAGCCCCGGAGGTGTAGGCTACGACATAAACTGCGGCGTTCGCTTACTATCCACAAACCTCTCGGAACAGGACCTGAGACCGAAGCTGCCACAGCTAGCTGATGCGATTTTCAACAACGTACCCTCAGGCCTGGGCAGCTCACGAAAGGATTTCAGAGTAACCAGCAGCGACTTGGACAAGGTCGCGACTGAGGGCGTCCAATGGGTCATCAACAAAGGCTTAGGCTGGCCCGAGGACGCAGAGCACTGCGAAGAGTCTGGGTGCATGAAGAATGCCGATCCCACGAAGGTTTCATCTACTGCGAAGAGTCGAGGTCTCGCCCAGATTGGCACGTTGGGCTCGGGCAACCACTTCCTCGAAGTGCAGAAGGTGGACAAGATTTTCGATTCGCGAACCGCTAAAGCGTTCGGCATCGAACACGAGGGACAAGTCACGGTTATGATTCACTGCGGCTCCCGAGGGTTTGGACACCAGATATGCTCTGACTACCTCAGAGTCATGGAACACGCCGTCCAAAAATACAGAATCACGCTGCCCGACAGAGAACTCGCCTGCGCTCCTGGCAACAGCAACGAGGCGAAAGATTACGTGCAAGCCATGGCATGCGCCGTCAACTACGCTTTCTCGAACCGCCAAGCCATCATGCACTGGGTGAGACAGAGCTTCAAGCAGGTCTTCCATGAAGACCCCGAGAAATTCGGGCTGAAACTCGTTTACGACGTGGCGCACAACATCGCCAAGACGGAAACCCACCAAATCGACGGCGGCACCAAGAAGGTGTGGGTGCACAGAAAAGGTGCCACAAGAGCCTTCCCAGCTCAGCACCCCGATGTCCCCGCAGATTACAGGTCAGTCGGGCAGCCCGTCCTTATTCCGGGCAGCATGGGCACAAGCTCTTGGGTGCTCGTTGGCGCGGAGAGGTCGATGGAGTTGACCTTCGGCTCGACAGCGCATGGCGCGGGCAGGATGATGAGTCGCTCGGCTGCTAAACGCCAGTTCTGGGGAGGGGACGTCAAAACCGCATTGGAGAAACGTGGTATCGTGGTGCGGGCTGCGAGCAAAGAGGTTTTGGCTGAGGAGGCGGACCCCGCATACAAGAACGTGGATGTGGTTGTCGACGTGAGCGATAGGATTGGCATTGCGACGAAGGTGGCGAGGCTCGATCATAGAGAGGAGAAGGTCGAGTTCATCGCGCAAGGAACGATAAAGCCTGACATTATGGAGACAGTCGGCGGCATCAAATCACAACACAACGTTCTCTCACAGATTGGCATCAACCCCGAGAAATACGGCTACAAAATCCTCGAACCACTCCGAGACCTGTTCAAGCCTGACGTGAGAAAAGTTGCCCGCGAACTTGGTTTGCCCGAAGAAATCTCCGAACGAATGCCCTTCCCAGGTCCAGCCCTGTCGTTAAGGGTTTTAGGAGAGGTTACACCTGCAAGAATTGCTCTCGTCCGGAAAGCCACAGTGATTGTGGAGGAAGAGACCAAGGGACTCGGAACCTTCCAGAACTTCGCAGTACTTCACAACGACAAGGCGACGGGAATGAAGGATGGGAAAAGAGTCTACGGCAACATCATCACTGTGCGCATCGTTGAGTCATTGGACGCAGTGACAGCCAAAGCCAAACAAGTTCCCTACGATGTTCTCATGCGGATTGCCAAAAGGGTGACGAAGAGATACCCCGTCGTGAGATGCCTTTACGACTTGACAGACAAACCGCCGTCGACGATAGAATTCGAATAAGCAACCATCAAATCAAAAATCCCTTTTTCACCATGGCACATTCCAGTTTCTTAGGCTGAAAGTTAATATCTTCTCCAGTCGCAAATTACGGTTAATGACGCCTTAGTAGAGCGTCACCGTGAGCGTGTCAAAGTTCAAGGACGAGTGCGGTATCTGCAAAAGAGTTCTTTCAACCTACAGACTGAAGAAGTGTGAACGCTGCAAGAAACTGTTCTGCCGCGACTGCATGGTGCCCGACGTTGCCACGGGCGACCCAACCGCCATGTTGTGCCTGCACTGCGCCCGACGCGTCGTCTCGCCAAGGGTTGTTTCGAAGTACGACGGACTCACGCGACATCTGAAGTTCCGAGCCGCCTTCACCAACAACGTCAAACTCCCGTTCGCACGGATTGACGGGTTAATCGGCACCAACCTCCCCATGGAAGCCTACCGCAGCGAAGCGTGGTGGAGCAACACCCCCTCCAATAGCCACGCGAAGAGTTGGCTGGACGCAGGCTGGGAGGTGCAGGAAGTCAACCTCAAAGAAGGCTACGTCGTTCTCAAGAAAGCTCGCGAGCTGCCTCGGGCGCCACGTGGCCGAGGGAGAAAACGCTCAAACGAGATTACGCAGCCGTTCACTCCCGTTCCTGTTCGTCCGTTGAGGTCGAAGATTCCATCCAAGACCAAAGCCTCAAAACTCTACGCGCGGATTTTGAATTTGGAGCGGCAAAGGAACGCTTCACGAGGTTACGTGAAGGGGCTGAAGGGCAGGTCGCAGTATCAGAAGCGGCTGTTCAAGCCGAACGAGAAGCCGAGCTAGGTGTGGCGGCTTGATTGAGAAGACGGTAGATTTGGATGAGGAGCACGTCTTCGAGAAACTGAAAGATGTGCTGCTCCAGAAAAACTGCAAAATCACCGCTGAGAAACCGCCAGAAACCATTTCCGCCAAGCAGGGCTCCCTGTGGGGCATGTCGCCACGAACCGCCAAAAAAACAATCACGTGGCAACTTTCTCCAGCGGGTTCGACAACGCGGATAGCCGCTTCTTCTTCGCTCTCCTCAGACTGGAAAAACATGACCATCGTCGGCAGCGCCCTATCCATCGTCGTGGCGGCGGTTTGCCTTTGGATTTCCGCCGACCTCGAAGGCTTCTTGTCTACGTTGCAGCCGAGCTGGTGGAGCTGGATAGCGTTCATCCGACGGCGTCGCGAACGCCGCGGTCGCGTCGTCGTTCATTGCTTTGACGCTTGTTCTGGCGGTTTTCCTCGCCGTGGTCGTTGCCCTCGAAGCCGTCATCTACGTCTACGCAAAACGCAGAATCGACTTGTTCGCCGAGGAAACCCTCAAGCAGTTGACTTAGCGGGTTCTGTTCGGCGTTGCGGCTTGAGCCAGGTGAATGCGCTGTAAATCGTCAGCAACAGCAAGCACATGATGAGGATAGCCATGACGGGCTGGAACCCTTGAGCCAGCGAAGACGTGAGGTACAGCAGCGGAACAGGAATCAAAAGGAAATAGATGATGGCGACGAAGGCTAAGGCAGTCTTGTTGCCCAAGTCCTTAGTGCTGCGGTCCCCGAAGAACCATCCGGCGAGTCTGCCAAACCCAGACGTGCACGATTTGCAGTAATAGCAGCTGCTGCAACCGGTTCGCCTCAAGATTAGGAAAACCATGGCCGCCGTGAAAAGGAGAAATAGCGCACCATACAACAGGTCGACTGCTATGATTGATAAGGATGCGAGGAGAACCCAGGCTAACAGGGCAAGGTTTCCAAGGACCAGTAGGGGACGTTTGAACTCGAATTTTTTCTCAACGCTCAAGCGTTGTTAGCCTCTGGCACAGTTTCCCAGACAGTTATATTAGGCAATTCCTTTCCCCGAAAACATGATCCGCCAGCCGATAAACGCAGATTTCACCTTCGTGCAACTCTCGAATGTTTCTAAACCTTTACTTAGACAGGGAATCATTTTCGCTAGGTCATTTTCTCGATGGACAGAATCCAATTAAGCTAATTGTCGGTGACAGAGACGGAAAACTTAAACGACTTTGTTTTCGGGATTGCCTTTCTTTAAAACGCCTTCTCTCATAATGTATAGCCCGATAATCAAGAAGATGATTCCGCCAATGATGGGTGGGACTATCGTGTTTAGAACTGCAGGATAGAGTTCGATTGAGACATATGATTGGTATCTTGAGTAAGCGAATATGAACCAACCTGCGCTGCAAAACTGGTATATCGCATAGCCAAAAACCACTAACCCTAGCCAATAGACCGCTGTCTTCTCTCCCTCAAACAACCACCAACACCTAATTCAGTTTGATGGATGTTTTCACTTATCTGGTTTTCCAAGGACTAAGGCTATGAAAGCCAAGTTTCCCACAATGGATATCCAGAAGACATAGAAGGGGTAATTTGGAACCACGGTCGGAAGAGGACCAAGATTAACAACAGTTGCATTCTCAGCAAAGAATACATGGCTTATGCTCACTTGTAAACCGCTATCCTCAACAAATGGTATGACATAAGAGTCTTGCCCTTGATAGCCTGCTCCATTATCTACAATTGTCTTAAGGGAGTTCCACATGTAGATTGTGGAAAAAATGAAAGCCACAATCATTAGCGCATTGAAAATGGCGACATAAACGACCATTTGCTTTTTAGACATCAAATCCCCGTCAAGCATTTGTCAGTTTGAAGATTTTAGATTTTCTATCAATCCAAAATAATTCTTTAATGGTCATTACAAGCATGGTCAGCTCTCTGGGGGGACGCCTATTGTTAGGCAGGCAGGTGAAAAAATGGAATGAGTAAATTCAAATATGTAAAGCTAGAATGCCAAAGCAAGAATTCAGGACTAGCTCAGCTATTCCTCAACAAACAAGAAGAAATAAGATACACCCGGGTCAGACACTTCAGCCACGAGAGACGAGATTTCTAAGAAGGCACAATTTACTTACTGCCGGTTAGACTTAGGAGAGTTGAAAACTTTATTAAATTCTCAAGGTGTTTCTCTGTCTATTGGCAAGGCTGATGGGTCACTAGGTCAAAGTCAAACTGGAAATATACATGACCTAGAACTCAAAGATTCAAGCCCTATCCAGCAAAATAGCTGCGGTCGTCGTCTAGTCTGGTTTAGGACATTAGCCTTCCAAGCTAATGATCCCGGGTTCGAATCCCGGCGACCGCACCAAATTTTGACTAAACCTGCTATTTGCGCGTTGACATCAATTGGACTTGCATAAACAAATTGGCGACCATGTAGGTTGGGAAATGATATAAACGCTCTGGACGGTGATGACTCTGGGGAGTTACTTTGGAGAAATGGCAGAATCTGCTAAGACACGACCCGTTGCCGATTCTGCTCTCATCAAAGAATCGAGCAATCGTGTTCTTCACAAAGCGTGACCTGCTGAATACAAAAGCCAATCAACTAGAAATTCTCTGGATACTGCCGGTTGCCAAAAAGTTAGTCGACAATCAACAGCCTGACGGTTCATGGAAATATCCTGGAGCAAAGTTGAACATCCGTTCCCAACAAAACTACAATCAGATTGAAACTTACAGAATCATCGGAGAACTCGTCGAAAAATACGCCTTCAACAATAACAACAGCGCGATACGAAAAGCAGCTGATTTCCTGTTTAGCTTCCAAACATCAGAAGGCGATTTCAGAGGAATATACGGAAACCAGTATTCCCCAAACTACAGCGCGGCAATCATGGAACTTCTAATAAAATCTGGCTACGAGAACGACCTCCGCATTGAGAAAGGTTTCCGCTGGCTTCTCTCGTGCCGACAGAATGATGGAGGATGGGCAATAGCAAGCCGAACAAGAAACGTGAAGATTAACGATTTTCTATTTCGAGCAGAAACATTGCAGCCTGACAAGACAAAGCCATTCTCGCATCTAGTGACCGGCGTCGTGCTACGCGCATTTGCAGCTCACCCCAAGTATCGCCAATTAGACGAGGCAAAAGTTGCTGGAAAACTTTTAGCGTCAAGGTTCTTCAAAAAAGACGCTTATCCAGACCGAGGAACAGTTGACTTCTGGACAAAATTCTCTTTTCCATTCTGGTTCACAGACCTTCTGTCATCGCTCGATTCTCTATCGCTTCTGGGGTTCAAAATGGAAGAACCACAAATCAAGGAAGGCGATGGACTGGCTCATCAACGCACAAAATGAAAACAGTTTATGGAACGTGCACCTCGTTAGAGGTAAAGACAAGGACCTGAGCCTCTGGATAGCCTTAGCAATCTGCCGCGTTGTCAGAAGGTTCTGCACATTTGCATAATGAACGGAAAAAGCCCATAATTCCTTCCATAAACGGTAAACAGCTGTTTCAGTGAAATAGAAAGCGCAAAATCACAACCAGTGCCTTAGATAAATTCCATAAATATGTCAAAATACTCAGACAAAAAAGCCTATTTACTTCGAAGTTCGAAGTGCAATCTGCAAGAATCGTTATAATCTGAGGAGCACTATGGTTTCGAGTATGAGACGTGCTGATCCACCCGTGAACTTAGAGGACGGGGAGAAATTTGACTCCGACCTGCTTAAGCGTCTGGCTAAGATAGTTGAGGTTCTGCAGAACATAGAGGATTAGCACGCTCGATGCGTAAAGTCAAGTGGAAGATTTCTTCTTAACCTACAAATCGAGTTTCAATGTTGACGACTTGGTGCAGAAACCACCGCCCAGTAGCACGTGAGATTTCCTCCTATCTAAACAATAACAACCGCCGGAAAAGAAGAATAGCTTATGCTGGCGGTTGTTTTGCGTTAAACGCTTTTCTCTCAGCGACGCATGTATGAACAGAGAAGGAGTCAAGGAGAAAGTGGAGCGGCTTAAAGCCACAACAAAAGCGCTGAACGAGCTAAACGATAGCTACATCGACCTACTCAGAACAACGAAAGCGTCAACACAGAACGCTCACGATGCTAAGCAACTCTGGCGTGCAGGTTACAAATCTAGACTCATCAAATTGGGAGTGGCTATCGTGATGATTCCTGAGCCAACACCGATCAGCCCAACCGTTGGAGCTTGCTTTATAGCCGCTGGTGCGGTGCAGAAAGCCATCAGAAACCGCTCCCTATTCGTGGAAGACGTGAACAAAACGTTCCAAAGCACGATGAAAGACATCGCAGCTCTGAAACAAAACATTTAGGTTCTCCAGCGGAATATGGCATGTCAATCGCCTTAAGAAAACGCGGTGCCATGCCATTGAACGATGCACAACAAAACTTTGAAACAATAAGAGAATTTTTCGATCAAAAACTGGCCAACCTTGGAAGAGATGGAGTCATCGGAGTTGCCAAATTTCGAGACGTTTACAACGATTTAATGCCCACGCAGCAAGCCAGACTGAAACAGATATCGGGGGAACAGTTCAGCTGTCTCTTGGAGAACGGCTCAATCATCTGCTTGGGAATGGCGTATCCAGAATCTGCAATCGATGCCATCGACGCGAAGCTAAGCAACGGAACCATCGACAAAAATACATGGAACATCTACGCCAAAGAATACGACACTCTCAACAAAACTCTAGATGCGGTCGCGAGAGAAATCGCCCAGCGTTTCGGCGGCATCGTGATTCCACCCGTCACAGGAGCAACAGTGGAGAAAGTGGAAGATTACTATGGAAAAACCATCTCCCACAGGGTTGTGGCTGAACACGCAGGGCTTGGCTGGCGCGGCAAAAACGAGTTGTTAGTAAACGAGAGATTCAGCTGTGCCCTAAGATTCGCCTCAGTAGTCACCTGTCTTCCACTGCCCGGCGGAAAAAAACTCAACAAGTCATGCGGAGATTGTACCGCATGCTTAGACGTGTGCGCTATACTCAAGACTAAGAATAGGCTGTCGAACTACAGAGCAAACTGCCTGGAGCACATAACGAAACTCGGCTTGGAGAAAGACGTTTGTGGAAGATGCATCAAAGCCTGTTACCAACGAGGTAAATATGCTCATCAATTCAGGCTTAGGTAACGCAAAATCTTTAACCCGCTTTGCATAGAGGACAGTTTTTGAGCAACTAAGGTTGCATCTTGAACCTGAGAATAGCTGCGATTCCGCCGAAAGCGTTCTTGAGCATTTGCCCTTCTTCGGTCTCACTGCTAATCATCTCGACTTCAGCGTTGCTGTACTCCGCCATCTGCGCGAGATCGTCGACGATGTCCTGCTTCTCCGTGGTTGCTAGTGATGGCGCATTGCATTTGGGACATGGTTTGCCCACGAGGCTTTGTTCGAAACTCACGAGGAGCTGACCTTTAACGGTATGCTGTTCTTGGTAGCTGCATGCGCCGCATTTGACGGTGACACGATTGACATCCAAGCCCTCCGAGAGAAGCAGGATTCTCACCGCCCCAGCTTGCAAAGCTCTTCGCACCTCGGCTTCACCGTAAGTTATCAACCCAGTGTCGTGTCCCACTCCATAGAGGAACTGCTGCATGAGCTGCTTCTCCTCGATGTAGCGGACTTTGCGCATGATTTCAGGCGCTTTCTCCACAACTTCCTTGACGCCCTGCTCTTCCACGTAAGCCGTGTCAACAACGTCCAAGATTTTGGCTTTCAACTGGTAGTTGAGGTATTCGCCCTTCTGAAAATCATACTTCGTCGGTCCAGGACCCGCAAGAATGATACCCTTCAACGTGTCGATGGGCAAGAAAATCTCGTCCGCATGCCTCCCCACTCGAGTGAAATATTCGTTCAACTGCATGTCGCGCAAACGCTCATAACGCCTGGCCGACTGCCCACCAGCGCGAGTTTTACCCGTTACGCCCGAGTACATCTGCCTCACAATGTCCAAACGCTTCCCCTGCAGCGTCGCAATCGTCGCATCCGAAGCGTCTACCAGAATAATCCCGTATGTCTCCTTCTCCCTGAGCATCTCCTGCAGATGCTCCGTGTGAAAACGCGAATCACACCGATACAAGTAAATCTTAATCGGTTCAGGCGGAGTAATCACGTACGTTTCCATCCGTTCCGTACCTGGTCCGCCACCTTCTTGTGGAAGAGCACCAGCAAAAATCACGATGCCTTTTTCCCCCGGGTCTTTGAAGAGTTTGAGCCTCTGTTGGACTCTAACTAAAGCGTCTAGGACGTTTTTCCGTGTGACGTTGGATTTGATGTTGCTCGCAGTACCGTATTCTTCACGAAGCAGATTGATGGCGTCGCTGATTTGCTTGCCCGGTGGAACGTACATGGTGATGAGTTCTGTGTGGCTGCCCTCTTTGCTGGCTAACGTGGCTAGTGTCTTGCGTAGCCTGTAGAGTTCAAGCGAGGTTTTTTTCGGGGTGCTCAACGTAATTCACGATAATTTAGGCTTGCGTGCTAAGATAAAAGTTCCGTATGAGAAAATAGGAAATTATGTGGCGCCTATGGCTTCTTTCAGGAAAGCCTTGAACGGACCCAGCTTGCCGCCGTAGTTGCCTGCCGAAATCTTCACGACCCCAGGCACGGTTGCGGCTGCGGAGACGCCCTGTTTCATGCCATTCTTGACTGCGTCAAGCGATAAGCCGTTCATGACAATTTCGTACACGGAGGCTACGCCTTCAGGGACCACCGAATCTGGCACGAGCGTCTTCAACGTTGGACAGTACGGATGATTCGTCGAAGCCTTCATCTTGTACTTGAGCGAGCCCGCTTTGGAGCCTGCTCTGCAAACCCCACCTGGAAAGGCATTATCACGTCGGGCGCGTTTGCGCGAATTGCATCTGCTGCAGCTTCGGCGGATTTGAGCCCTGCTTCCTGGTTCTCGGCGAATATCATGAAGTTCCCTCCTGCAACGCCCTCTTGTGCGCCGAAACCGTCTTCGACGATGAAGTTGCCTTCCATAACTGGGATTTTCCAGCATTTCCTGTCCGCAACCATGGTTTTCTTCTGGAAGCCGTCGCCGAAGTAGCGGAGGCTGTTGCCGACTCTGAGGACACGTTTGCCAGGCAAGCCGTTGAACGCTGCAGTGGTTGGGCATGTCATGACGCATTGTCCGATGCGTTCCATGAGTTGGTGTTTGAGGGCGAAGCGGTCACGGTTGTAGATTTGCACGAGTGCTCCTGGGCGTTTGTCAGGTGTTGTTTCTGCGGTAACATAGCGTTCGGTGGCTGCTTCTGCGGGTGCCATGATGACGCTCGTTGCGAAGCCCGTGGTGACGTTGGCAGCGATTTCTGCCCATTTCTGGTTCTCAGCGGTGATCAGGATGCGTCCAACCCAGAGTGGGAACATCTCCGCGAACGTGTCCTGAACCAGAACTGTGTTCCCTGCGGCCGATTTAACTGTGAACATCTTTCTGGGCTTCATCGTAGCCTAAAATTTCGAGCCTGTTTTCGTTAGCGGGTGACATATTGAGACCTTGAATCAGTTATTCCAGAGTCTCATTTAAGGCTTTTTCGAGAGCTCTGAAGAACCAATTTGGCTGGAGATTGCATTCCAAACTGAATTTCAGGAAGAAATGTTCGTTTGCGCGATTTGGGAGTGCTGTTGGTTCGTGGCACCGTTTTCGTGAACTTCAGTTGTAATTCATCGATGATCTTCTGAGGACAACGGTGGTGTGCTAAATCTTTATCAAGCAGCAGAGAAACCAAAATAGTTAGCCGATAGGCTCAGCGGCACTTCGAAATTTTTTGCCGGGGTAGCCTAGCCTGGCTAGGGCGCCAGACTCATAATCTGGAGAGACAAGGGACCAGACGCCCTATCCCAGAAGTCGCGGGCTCGAATCCCGCCCCCGGCACCAAACAGATTCAGGCTTGTTAAGAATTTCACAGGCTGAAATGTCAGCCGAGTATCGATCTTGGCTTCATGGGGGACCGTAAATTTTCTGCATCACGTGAACGTCTAGAACTTTGCCAAATTTCCGGCCCACTTCTCTTAAGACTCCGACTTCTGCGAAGCCTTCGTGTTTGAAGAGTGTGATGCTCGGCTCGTTGCCCTCCACGATTTGCGCAATCACCGTGTGCAGGCCAGCCTCCTGCCCTGCTTGGACAATAGATTTAAGGAGTTTCTTGCCCAAGCCGCTTCGGCGATGCATCTTCTCGACGTAAAGCGAGACTTCCGCCGTGTCAGCGTATCCGCGGCGGTCGGACCACTTGCTGAGGGACGCCCAGCCTACGATGAGCCCCTCCTGTTCCACGACCAGCAAGGGGTGTTTTGAGTCGTGGTTCTTGAACCATGTTTTTCTTTCTTCGACGGTTTTTGGTTCGGTGTCGAAGGTGGCTACGGTTTGGAGGACTGCGTCGTTGTAGATTTCTGTGATGGCAGGGAAGTCTTCTGAGGTAGCTTTCCGAATCTTCAGCATGGTTAGTTCCTTTTTCGAAGGTAATTTCCGTCGATATAAACATTCATTCCGCAGGAAAACTTTACCTGGGAAAGCAGTATCGGGCGAGAAGTGTTGACTCACGGCAATTTTGAGAATTGTTAGCAATCAGCAGAAAACAGAGAGAAGAAAAAAAGAGGTTGAAGGATTCTATTTGACGAGTTTAAGAATCTTGTTCACGTAGTCCCAGTTCACGACGTTCCAGAAGGCTTCCACGAACTTCGCTCGATCGTTCTTGTAGTCCAAATAGTAGGCGTGTTCCCAGACGTCGAGGACCATGAGGATGTTGTAGGTTGGGTAGACGTTGGCGTTGTGCTTCTCGATCTGCATGATGACAGGTCGTGGGACGCATCCGTGGAAAGCGAGGGCTGCCCATCCTGAGCCTTCAACGCTGACGGCGGCTTTCGTGAACTCCGCCTTGAAGCGATCGAAGCTCCCGAATTCCTTGTCGATTTCGTCGGCTATGGCTCCGCCTGGTTTTCCTCCGCCTCTGCCGGCAGGCGCCATGTTCTCCCAGAAAATCGAGTGCAGCATGTGCCCGCCGATGTGAAACGATAACTCCTTGAGCATGGCTTTCTGGTCGACGTCGACGTTTTCTTTGCGGGCTTTTTCGAGTTTGTCGAATACGGCGTTGGCGCCGTTTACGTATGCCAAGTGGTGTTTGTCGTGATGGAGGGTGAGTTGCTGCTCGGAGATGTAGGGTGCGAGGGCATTGTTGGCGTAGGGGAGCTTGGGTAGAGCAAAAGTTTTAATTGCTTCCATTTTGGGTCACCAAAAACTGACGTTTCAGAGCGGAACACGACTAATATACTTTGCTTTCTAGCAACAACCAGGTTCCAAGAAAAAAGGGAAATACCGGGCTTTTTAATGGATCTTCCAGATGATGCTTCTCACGAAGTTCCAGTGAGTAAGGAGGATAGAAGAAATCGCACATAGCCACGGCTAAACCGATGGAACCATCATTCGAACCCGCGTCCAGTCGGATAAAAATATATATCTCTTGTTCTGCATTGCTAACCTTCCGTTAAGGCGCACGAAATGGATTTAGCTGATAAGATTCAGAACCTTAAGAAAGAGAAAAAAGCCATAATCCTAGCCCACAATTATCAGCGTCCAGAGATTCAAGACATAGCGGACTACGTTGGCGACAGCATCGAAATCAGCCGCAAAGCCATGCAGGAAAAAGACGCCGAAACCATCGTCTTCTGCGCCGTGGATTTCATGGCCGAATCCGCAGCCATCCTGAACCCGCAAAAAAAAGTGCTCCTGCCAACCCTTGGCGCACGTTGTCCAATGGCCCAGATGCTAACCGTCGAAGAAATCAAACGCCAAAAATCCAAACATCCAAACGCACCTGTCGTACTCTACGTTAACACGCTTGCCGCCGCCAAAGCCCAATGCGACGTCTGCTGCACGAGCGCAAACGCCGTTGAAGTCATCCAATCTCTCGACACAGACAAGATACTGTTCGGTCCAGACCGAAACCTAGCCGAGTACGTGCAGGAGAAGACAGGCAAAACCCTCATCCCTATACCAGACTACGGCTTCTGCCCAACTCACTTGCTCTTTCAGCCTGAAGACGTCAAAGTCCTCAAGCTCCAGCACCCAGACGCCCAAGTAATCGTGCACCCCGAATGCAGCAACGACTTGCGTAAAGCCGCAGACTTCGTCGGCAGCACATCACGAATGTGCCGCTACGCCAGAGAATCCCCGTGTAAGCAGTTCATCGTCGGCACCGAGGAAGGCTTACTGCACAGGCTCCGTAAAGAAAACCCAGAGAAAGAATTCTTCGTGGCCTACGAGGGCGCAGTGTGCCCAAACATGAAACTCACCACACTCGACAGACTCTACGTTTCCCTCAAAGAGGGAAGACACGTCGTCAAAGTTCCAGAACCGACAGCGACGAAAGCTCGAAAAGCGCTCGAACGAATGTTCGAAGTCAAAAGCTAAGAGCTATAGGGAAACCATCATCGTCTTGAGGATTTTCACGCCCTTCTTCGTCGTCAACTCGTTGCTCAGCTTCCTAATCTCGCCAGCTTTACCTTTCACAGCAATCGCCTCCAGACAGTCGCGTTCTCCGACGTGGATGTGCATCGATGACGAAATCACCCTCGCATGCTCATGCTGCACCTCAGTCAACTCCCCTTCCAAACCTGCGACTTCGTGGTCGTAAACCATGAGCAAAATGCCAGTTTGAGGCGCTTTTTCTTCACGAAGCCACTTTTTCTCGGAGACGAAGAGCTGCACGGCATCTTGAATAGCTTTGGACCTACTTTCATAGCCCATCTTGTCTATAATTTCATCCAATTCCGCTAGGAGTTCAGGAGGAAAAGTCACGCCAACCCTAACGATTCCAGTCATGCCCACTCGCCGAACGAGATGTTGACAGTTGCAGCCTAAAAGCTTTTACACCATGAAACTCCATGGCACAACGGTTTTATCCCGCCGACCTCGTAGTTTTCAGCCAGCCATGAACGACCTCGAAACCGCAAAAGCATTGCTCAACCAGAAAAAGCTGACCCTTGCCATCGTCAAGAACGGCAAACTTCTATTCGAAACCAAATTCCACAGAATCTCGGGCTTCCTCAACGCCATCGAACAACAGGGCGCAAACCTCCAAAACTCCTCGGTCGCTGACAAAATCGTCGGCAGGGCTATCGCCTTATTATGTGTCTATGCTGGCGTGAAAGCAGTTTACGCCGAAACCCTCAGCACTGCAGGAAAAACGGTGCTCGAACAAAACGGCATCCGCGATGAATGGGGGAAACTGGTGGAAACCATACTCGACGACAAGAAACAAGACCTCTGCCCCTTCGAAAAAGAGGCGGCAGACGTGAACGATCCGAAAGACGCCTATGTCAGGTTCAAGGCATTACAACGGAAAATGTTAGCCTGTAGATGAACGCACGAACGGTTTATATCGAACTGAACCCAGAATAACCCCTTGTTAATTGTATGGAGAAACGAACTATGAGTGAAGGACCATTCCATGTCACGGATAAGAACTTCGACGAAACCATCAACAAAACCCCACTCGCCTTGATTGATTTTTGGGCTGGTTGGTGTGGACCCTGCAGAGCACTCGCACCTGCAATAGAGGAATTGGCGAAGGAGTACGCCGGCAAGGTGTTTATAGGCAAACTAGATGTGGACGAAAACCCTGCTATCGCCGAGAAATTCAACGTCTCCAGTATTCCAACTGTTGTGATTCTGAAAAACTGCTGTGAAGTCGAAAGAATCATCGGACTCTGCAACAAACAAAGATACATCGATGCGCTGAATAAACACTTGATTTAGGCGCTTGCGCAGTCAGCCTTTGGTCTTCTCATACATTTTCTCGAACGTCCAGCGAATGCTCGACTTCAGCTCTCGCAGCCGCTCCTCATCCACATTCCTGAACATAATCTCCCGAATCAAATCGCCCTCCAACACGATGTTGTAGGCAAACATCTTCTCGGTCGTAAGCTGACCCGTCCTGACCAGCTCTGCGTCCTTCTCTTGCATCCTCGCAAGAATGCGTTCCACGAGAAACTGGTTAAACGGCGGCGTGTTCACGCTGAACCGCTTGTTCTCATCCGGCAACACATGCAGCGCATCCTTTTCAACGTAGATTAGCGCCAGAGGCTCCTCATTCGCAGTTTTCAGTGGGATGACGCTTTCAGGCAAACCAGCCTGCGCGGGGGGAACTGTTTCCTCTTCCATTTCGACAGGCTTCTCGGCTTGAGCAACGGGCTCGCAGGGTTTCTGGGCAACGTCAGTCATGTCGCCACGCCTGAACCCTTTCTCCAGCAAAACGGAGTTCAAAGCCTCCAACGTCGCTGTGACTTCTGCGGTTTCAGCGTTTAGAGCTTCGAGCTGTTTTTCAAGTTTCTCCTTGAATGCCACAAGAGCTTTCATCCTCTCCGAATCCAACGTTCACTCCCCATAGTCACTTATTCTGTTATGCTTATCAATCCTTTGGACAGGCGCAATTGCAAGCTATTTCTTCTTTCGTTTGGGCGGCAATGAGGAAACGAACTTTGTCGACTTGTTCAACCATTCATTAAAAAAGGCGTCGTCAGAGTACAACCTTTTTGTTAGGGAAACGTAGCCCTTCATAGGTCTTCCATTCATCGGTTCGAAGGAACCGATATCCTCGTACCTTGCGGTTATCAACGCGATATCGGCGTCAGAAAGCCTCAGAAATAAGTTGTCAGCAAAGACGCCTACAAACATGTTGCCATTAATGAAGTACGCTGGGTAGCCGAACATTTTGCGGTATTCAGCCTTCACATGCTTCATCTTTTCGGCAATGAATTCAACGAGCTCGGCAGGGGCTTTCTTCCATTCCATACCAATCAAACCTTTGCGCTTGTTTGGGCTTCGCTTATTTTCTTGAGTTGGCTCCGATACATCTCCACAATCTCCTCCGACGTCGTCGCATCTTCGGGTGCTTTGTCAGTGCGGTAGTTGCCCGTGAAACGTGGAAACCTAATCGCCAATGCACTACCCTTCCTAATGCTGTCCATGGCAGCCATATGAATCGGACTCAACGTGATCTCTGCACCCAACACTTCCAAGACAACTGCAGGCTCGAACCAGACGTCAGCCTTTAGCAGCGAAAGCACACGTGAATGCTTCTTGGGTATCTCGTGTTTCCGCAACAGCTCAGGCATCTCCTTCAGGTCTTTGTCGGTGAAGCCCGTGCCCAACTTCGTCACGGTCTCAAACACATCAGCCTTCTTGTTGTACGTCGCCAGCAACAAAGCCCCATAAGTTCCTGCACGTTTTCCTCTGCCATGAAAAGCACCCACAACCACCAGGTCCACAGTGTCCTTCATCTCACTCTTGTAGTCCCGCTTGTACTTTATCCACAGCCAACCTCGCGCACCCGCTTGGTAAACGGAGTCTTTTCCTACGGCTTTGCACACGACGCCTTCACATCCGTCAGCGATCGCCTCCTCGAAAAACTCCTCCAACTCCTTCACGCTCGCTACCAACTTTTGCTCGGCGGCGCAGAGCCGAACGTCCTCTTTCAGCGTTTTCTCCAAAGCCTTGCGGCGCTCAGGATACGGTGTAAGCGTGAAATCCTTCCCATCGACGGATAACGCGTCGAACAGGAACAGCGACACAGGGTACTCCTGCATGGCTTCCTCGATTCCGTACTTGCGTCTACGGTGCATGAGCTCCTGAAAGGGACGCATCTCACCTGTTTCGACGTCGACGGCGACACATTCACCTTCCACGATGGCTTCTTTAGCCTTAACGTTTTCCTTGACGAGTTCGGCGGCGTCCGGATACTGCGAGGAAATGTCCTCCAATCGCCGGGAGTACAGCACGACTTTCGAGCCCTGCTTATGAGCCTGAATACGTTCTCCATCATACTTGTACTCCGCAACGCATTTCCCGCCGAATTTCTCCAAGATTTCCTCAGGCGACGAAAGCCGTTCTGCAAGCATAGGTCTGATGGGTTCGAAGGTGACCACTTCGATTTTCTCGATTGCCTCTAATCCTTTGTCGGCAACGACGCTCGCAACTCTGCCAAGGTCTGATGAGATGTTGTAGGCTCGCTCCAGCTGTTCACGGGCTTCCTTTCCACCTGCATAGGCTATGGCTAAAGCGTCGAGCACAGTCATGTCCGCAATGCCGAGTCGAAGATTTCCCGTGACTGTTCGAAGCATATACTTAGCTTCTTTGGGCGAAGCGTCCGTTAAGAGTCCGCAAAGCAAAGACATCTTCGTGTCGACGGCGCCCGAACCCGTGGTTTTCGCCATCTTGTCGAGGGTTTCGTAGACTCTTTCAACTGTGAGGGTTCTCTTCCCGAACGTGACTTGTTTTCTTTTTGCGAGCAGGTTTTGTGCGGTTTCGCCAATGTCTCCGCTTTTTCTCAGATCGGCCTCAATTTCCGCCTCCGTTCTTCCCGAAGCGCGTGAGAGCGCTCTTATAGCAAGTTTCTCGGCGACGCCGATTTCAAGCCCGACAAAATCTGGGTAAATCTTGCCCTGCGTGAGATAGACGACCTTCGAGATGACGCTTTTTGGTGTGGCTTTAAGAAGGTCAACGAGCAGCTGGGTCATTTCTAGACGTTTCGTAGTGGCTTCGATTTTTTCATAAGCATCAGCAATAACCGAGTAGTCCAACAAAGAACCTCACAAACCGTATTGCAAAACAAAGTAATAAGCTATCAAGGGATGCGTCTGTCTCTAAACGATGCCTTCTTTTTCAATATCATGCTTGTGGTCAGTCGGCGCGGTGTGTTTTTTGCGTGAGACTGGGTTTGAGAGGAAGAAGCTGTTGGGGACGTAAACGATTTCACCGTCTTTGGTTTCGAGCACAGTTTTGGTTATAGTTATCTTCGTTATGGTTCCTTCAAAGAAGGCGACCTTAACTTCGTCGCCAACGACGACGCTTTTGCCCACCATAACCGTGATTCCTGCGACGAAGTTGCTGATGAGGTTTGCCAAGCCGAAACCGATGGCTAGACCCAGAAATCCTAATCCGACAAGAGCACCGACGATGTCGAACGCCAAGAAGAAAATGATCAACGCAGCTCCGATAAGGTAGATTACGTAGCGTGTGATTCGGGCGATTTGTTTGCCTGTTTCGATTGGGAAGGATGTTTTTTTCAGTGAGGCGTTGAGAATCCAGGATGCAATGTAGCCGAAGAGAATTGTCAAGATTGCAGCCAGTATTATTTCGATCCAGCGGATGATGCCGACGTTGAGTGCTTCCGACATGGCTCTTCCGTGTTAGGATGGGTGCAAACTAGTATGTAAGCCATTTCGTCGCCAGTCTGTGGGCTCGTAAAGGTGGTTAAGTGGAAAATAAAATAGGGACTCGAAGTTGAGAACATTCTCGAAATCTTTTTTCTCGTTGGGTTGCTTTTGTTTAGAATGTGTTTGACAGCCCATCAACTAGGTGGGCTGTTCCGTCTGGGCAATAAACTACATTGCCTTTCTCGACGGTGCAGTACCGTTTGTTGCAAGCTTTCATCTGTGAGCAACCGTCGCAATCTCTTGATAGCGTTTTTGTGTCGCCTCCTATTGTTATCGTGATTTTTCAAGCACTTGTTTTTGGGCTTGCTTGTGGCCCGTTGAAGGCACATGGAGATTGCGATTGGTCTTTTATACTTTGTGTTGTTGAAATCAGCAACATGCCATGTCGGAAAACACGGCGCACTTTGCCTAACAATAGAAAGCGAACAAACAGGTAAAAACTGGCTTAGAAGCTGTCGAATCGGCAAACCTCGCTCAAAGCTTTCTTTATTCTCGGTTTCGGACTCACGTCAGCGTAGCCAACGGGAATCATTGCAACTGGTCGTACTCCTTGAGGAGCGTTTATGGCTTCTTTGGCTTGTTCGTCTTTGAATGCTCCAATCCAGCACGTTCCCAACCCGAGCGAGTACGCCGTGAGCAGGATGTTTTGAGCTGCGGCTGCTGTGTCTTGCAGGCAGTAAAGGCTTACACCGCGTTTTCCATATCTTGGCTGGATTTGGTTTTCGTCGGCGCAGATGACGATGACGACGGGTGCTTGTATGATGCTTGCTTGGTTGTAGGCTGCCTCGCCAAGTTGCTTTTTGACTGCAGGGCTTTTGGCAATGACGAAGTGCCAAGGTTGAATGTTACCTGCGGATGGCGCGTAGGTTGCGGCTTCGACGAGTTGCGTGACGGTTTCGTCAGATACGGGTTGGGTTTTGTATTTTCTGATGCTTCTTCTGCCCTTAATGGCTTCGGTGAGTTCCATCGGTTTTTCGCCTCGGCTAATGCAATGATGAGGTGACGTAAAAGTCTTAAGTTGCACCGTGTTTCATTTACGCGGATGATGAGCTTTAGAGTCCAGAGCTAAACGCTGTGATTTGGGCTCGACGGGCGAACTGACACGAAAACTTATATCCCTTCAAGCGCAGGGATGGTTGAGAAATGCCGCATTTCGTGAGGTGAAGACGATTGGAGATTAAGGTTGACGCTTCCGAGATAAAAAAAGAAAAAGACAACGTTGTCAAGACCTTAGTGGATTTCCTCAAAGATAAAACAAGCGCAGACGTGACCGCAGACGCGGAAATGGTCACCGTGAAGGGTGAAGGCGACGCAGTCACGAAGAAATACATCAAAGTGCTCGTGAAAAAGTTCCTGCACCAACAAGAGCTCAAAGAATCATTCAGAGTAATCATGGACGAGGAAAACACTCTGAAGATCAAAGAGAGAAGACTCTACGAAGACCAAGAATAGCCCCAACAAGTTCCCATCACTTAGAATTTGATCCTTTTCTGGGATTAGACAATACGCAAAATTCCTAACGATTTTTGTTGTAGGGCTCTCTTATCTGGTTCGCGTGCAAGAAGAGCGCCTTGAGTTCTTCGTCGCTTGCGCCGTTTCGGAGTGGCGTGAGGATGTCAATGAGGTTGTCGTTCCGCATGAGGCACGTCTTCAGCATCCCGTTGCTCGTCACCCTCAACCGCGTGCAGTGAGCGCAGAACTCGCGGTTCTCTGTGGGGTGCACGATTTCCACGGTAACGTCGGGGAGGCGGTAGACGTGGCGGTTGTGCATGAACTTTCGCGTCTCGATTGCCGTGGCTTTCTGCTTCAGCATATCCTCGTACTCATCCAACACTTTGTGGTAAACAGAGAAATAGTCCTCTTCAACGTTGACTGGATCGAGTTCGATGAGTTGTAGAATCGTGCCCGTTTGTCGTGCGAAATCCATCATTTGGGGCACGTCGTCCACATTGATGCCATTTAGCACGACCATGTTGAGCTTGACTGGGCATAAGCCTGCTTTGACCGCGGCTTTGATTCCGTCTAGCGTGTTGTCCAGGTTGCCGTCCGTGAGTTTCATGTATGCTTCGGGGTTCAGGGTTGGCAGGCTGATGTTCACGCGACGCAGTCCACAGGCATGGAGCCTTTCTGCTTCAGGAGCCAGCATGGAGCCGTTCGTCGTCATCGACAAGTCTTTCAACCCTGGAATAGCGGCAATGCCTAGGACGATGTCACAGAGGTCTTCTCGCATGAGCGGCTCTCCGCCGGTGAGCTTGATTCGAGAAATGTCGAGGCTGACCGCGATTCGGGCGATGCGCACGATTTCGTCGACCGTCATTTCTTCGCATTCGCCGCGGCTGCAGCCCTCGCCTTCCTTGTGGCAGTAATCACATCGGAAGTTGCATCGCTGAGTAATTGAAACCCGAAGGTTAAGCAGTGGCCGTCCGCATCTGTCAACTAAAACCATGCGTTATTCCCGTGCGTGCTTAACGATGTGAGGAGCTTCATTTGATATAAGCAGTTCTACCGAAACCCGCACGGCATCAGGAGAACCAGGGATGCAAAACAACGCCTTTCCTCGTGCCGCGCCAGCCACTGCGCGTGACATTACGGCAGCGGAGCCGACTTTATCGTAACTTAGACGCCTGAAAATCTCTCCGAAACCGGGCAACGACTTCTCGAAGAACGGTGAAACGGTCTCGATGGTGACGTCGGTGTGTGTAATGCCTGTGCCCCCGCAGAAAATCGCCGCATCAACCCCTGGATTGTCCAAGACGCTCTTGACGGCGTGTTCAATCATTTCCTTGTCGTCAGATACGATTCTCTTGAACAGGACCACGTGCCCAGCTGCCCTCAACAACGCCATTATCGAGTCGCCTGAAGGGTCGGTGAATTCTTCGCCCTTCTGCAAGCTCTGGTACCTTGATGTGCTGCATATGAAAACTGCGAAATTCAACGATTTGGGCGCGTGGGCTTTGTGGATTTTGCTGCTTTCACTCACGATGGTCACGCTCGCTTCAGCTTCTTCACGACATGAATGTTCTCTATAGCTGTGCTCGGGTATTGCCCCGCCGAGTTTTTCTCGTACTGTTTCGTCATGTCCCAAACCGTCAGCAAAGCCACGGACACGGCCGTCAAGGCCTCCATCTCTACGCCCGTTTGCGCTGTTGTCTTGACGACAGCCGTAACCTCAACCGTTGCATCACCTGAGACCTTTGCATCAACCTCGACGCTCGTTAGCGGCAACGGGTGGCATAACGGGATGAGGTTGCTGGTTTTTTTGGCGGCGAGGATGCCCGCGATTTTCGCCGTGTACAACGGGTCGCCCTTGGCGATTTTACCGTCGCTGATGAGTTTTATGGTTTCGGGTTTCAGCTTAATCGTTCCCATCGCTGTTGCTTCGCGGAAGACTTCGGGTTTTCCTGATACGTCAATCATCGTCAAACAGACATTCTCTCCTATCTCGTACTCGTGCTGTTGTTATTAGGTTGTTCCCACGTCTCAATAAGCGCTTGCACCGCCTTCGCTTTCGGGGACGCCTCGTTGAACCTGTACATGCGGATGCGGCCGTAACTCCGTTGCGTGAGGATGCCTTCGGCTTCAAGGAGGCGCAGGTGCTCGTTGGTGGCTGAGTAGTTCAAGCCAATCCGCTTCGCAATCTCAGATACGTTCAACGTGCCCAGCCGCGCAAGCAGCTTCAGTATCTTCATCCGCGGTTTGGAAGAGAAAATATCCTCGAACTCCATCCTGCTTTCACGTTCCTCTATTCTCGAGCAGCGCGCAGAGCGCTTTCTCCAACTCCCCTGCGGGAATCGAGGGCAGAGAAACTCGCGTTGACCTTCCACGGGTTTCGACCGAGGCTACCTCCGCCTTCACGAAGCCTAAGTCGCTTAGCAACTGAGTGTACTTCCAAACTTGCGTGTGACTGCTGGGCTCTTCGTTGAGTTCTTCGCAGATAACTGCGTAGGCTTTCTCAATCTCGGATATTGAAGCATAGGCTCGCTCATTCTCTTTGAAGAACCGCGCTACACCCAGCAGAAACAGCTTCTGGTGCAGCCCCAGCGACTCTAACTCTGCCTTCTTCATCGTGGGGAAGATGCTGGAGACAGCTCGGCGCACGAATTCGGGCAAAACCTCGCCAGCATCCTCAGAGTTAGCGTACTTACCGGCTCTCCACAACAATTCGATGGCGAACCTTGCGTTACCACTCTCGGACTGAGCCAGCGCTGCAACAAGACTAACCGTGTCTTCGGGAACGGCCGAAGGCTCAAACGCCATAACGACACGGTCATTCAAGATGTCTACTAGTTGCGGTTCGGAGTACTTCTCGAGGCAGATGACGTTGCGTTGTAGCGTGCTTCGTGCGCTTTCGTCAAGCTTGTCCAGCAGCTTGAGGTCGCGGACGATGCCGATGAGTGAGATTCGCTGCGGCTTGCCTGGGCGCATTTCTGGCAGCCGCGTCAACTTGTAAACAGCGTCTGAGCCTTCGCGTTCGACGAGGCTGTCAAACTCATCCAGCGCCAAAACCGCGAAAGCGTTCTCCTCGTCCAGACACTGAGCAAAAGCCGAGAGGATTTCTTCGGTGGAGAAACCTCGTTTTGGAAAATTCGGACGGAAAACCGACACAGCGTACTGCAGAATGAGGAGGAGATTGCCGCGGTATTCTCGGCAGTTAACGTGAACGTAGTGCAGGCGGAGGCTTCTTTTGTTGGCTTCCAACGTGATGTCGGCGCCAAACCGCTGAGCCAACGCAGTTTTTCCCGTACCCACGTCGCCCGTGATGATAACCCGCTGAGCCATTCTTTCGGGACAACGTAGGAGAAAGTCGAAGAACTCCATGAGCAAGCGATGCTCCTTTTCCCTGTGGGGCAGCCTGCTAGGTACAAAGTTGATGTCGAGTTTCGACTCGTCCTTGAACACGCTATGAAGGGCAGGCAAACGTGAGCCTCACGTTGCGGTTCTTTCGCGGCTGGTTGGAATTATTGTTTTTCATGGATATATACCTGCTAATTCAGGAACGAGATGGCTAAAGACACGAGAAAACTGCCAAATAGCTAAACAGAAAAAGACGGTTCGGAGGCTGTTGTTCGCCTTAGCTAAGGCGGTGAAACTGACTTCCTCTGTGCACTAGTGGGAGTACAGTTTCTCGTATGGTCTCTTGGACATTGGCTTTATCGTGTAGAACTGCCTGCTCATTATGGCAGCTGTGTCGTTGTTGAAGTAGCCGCAAAACTCCCGCACTAACTCTTCGATGACGCGCAGATCACGCTTGCCGGCTTTCGCGATTTTGCAGCCCTCGCTCAACTTGAATACGTTGCCTCGCGTGTAGATGACGCCTCCGTGCATGCCTGTACCGACGAAGCGGGCCACGCATTTCTTGTCTGCTTCCAGGTTCAAGCCAAGAACCAATGCGATGCCTCCTGCCATGTATTCTGCGAAGAAGTCCTGTGCCACGCCGCCAACCACCAACATGGGTTTCTTGCTCTGATATTCCTTCATATGAATACCCACACGATAGCCGACGCTGTCGCGCACGAAGATTTTGCCCCCACGCATAGAATTCGCAGTCAAATCGCCAGCGCAACCGTGAACCACGATTAGCCCGTCATCCATTGTGTTTCCGCATGCGTCCTGAACGTTGCCGTGAACCGTGATTTTTGGCCCGTCCATGAAAGCGCCCAAATCGTTTCCCGGAACTCCGTAGATGTCAATCTGCATTTGCGAACCCAAGTCTGTACCGATATAGCGTTGTCCGCAGACCCCGTGAATCTCGACTTTCTTGGCGCCCTCGCTACATATTGCTCGTAATACTTGGTTGAGGTCTCGGTAGTACAAGCCTTCGGCGTCGATTTTGTACATGCCATCCTCGACTTTGACGCGCTGCTTCAAGGTTAGGTCCAGTTCCACGCTTGTTTTCTGTTCTTGCATCATTTGTCAGTCTCCCGCCATCTTCACGCCCAGAATCTTCAGTTCCGTCTCCGACAAGCCTACCCCACGCAGTGCCAGACGGTTGCCCCGCAAGCTCTCGATGGCGTTGATGCCCATTCCACCCATCATGTCCTTAATCTCCAAGCTCCAGCCACGCAGCAGGTTTACGAGACGTTCAGTTGCGATGTCGGGGTTGATCCGCTTCGAAATCCAAGCGTCGCTCGTGGCGATGCCCCACGGGCACTTGCCAGTGTAGCATTTTTGACAGACCGTGCAGCCCATTGCTACCAGTGCGGCTGTGGCGATGTAGACTGCGTCTGCACCCAGTGCGATGGCTTTGACGATGTCGGCGCTGTTCCTGAAACCGCCTGCAGCAACGATGGAGGTTCTGTTGCGTATTCCTTCTTCCCGTAAACGCTGGTCCACCTGCGCAATCGCTAGTTCGATGGGTATGCCGACGTTGTCCCTGATGATCTTCGGGGCCGCTCCCGTCGCACCGCGCACACCGTCGAGGGCTACGATGTCTGCTCCTGCTCTCACCATGCCGCTTGCGATTGCGGACACGTTGTGCACCGCCGCTATCTTCACTGAGACTGGCTTTGTGTAGTTGGTGGCTTCTTTTAACGCGTAAATCAGCTGTCTGAGGTCTTCAATGGAGTATATGTCGTGTTGGGGATAAGGCGAAAGGGCATCCGTGCCCGTTGGAATCATCCTTGTCCGAGCGACTTCTCTGGTAACTTTCTCGCCCGGCAGATGCCCGCCAATCCCCGGCTTCGCGCCCTGACCGATCTTAATCTCCACGGCGGCCCCCGCACGAAGATACCTCGGGTGAACGCCGAAGCGCCCCGAGGCAACTTGAACGATTGCGTGTGCTCCGTATTTGTGCAGTTTTTGGTCTAAGCCGCCTTCACCAGTGTTAAAGTATGTTCCGCACTCGGTGGCAGCACGGGCTAATGCTTCGTGGACGTTTAGGCTGATGGCGCCGTACGACATAGCGGAGAACATAACCGGGATGTCTAGGCAGAGCTGGGGTGTGAGAGTGGTTTTCAGGATTTGTTTGCCGTTTTCCGTCTCCAAGTCCATCTTCTCGGGTTTCGCGCCCAAGTAGGTCCTTATTTCCATGGGTTCCCTGAGCGGGTCGATGGATGGGTTTGTGACTTGGCTGGCGTTCAACAGCAGCCTGTCCCAGTAGGTAAAGTAGGGTTTATCGCAGCCCATCCCAGTCAAGATGACCGCTCCAGATTCGGCTTGCTTCTTCACGTCTCTGAGCGCTTCGGCGGTCCAGTTGACGTTGTCGCGGTCGATGTTGGGGTTCCTTCGTATCGTGATAGCATGGGTTGGGCAGAATGTGACGCATCGTTGGCAGTTGACGCAGTTCTCGTCCTTGCTGACGATAACGTCTTCTTCGGCATCGTAGGAATGGGTTTCGTAGGTGCATTGATTGACGCAGACTTTGCAGCGTATGCAACGGTTCTGGTCCCGCTCCACAAGGTACTCGGGTAGAATGTAGGTTTTCATCGGTATGCCACTCCTGCCCCTGTCAAGGCTTCAAGCAGTTCGGGGTTACGAAGTCTGCCAACGACTGGCTCGCCGCCTCTTGGCGCCCAGAACTTATCAAGGTTCGGGCAGACTAGTCGCATCGCTGATTCTTCTGAGGACATGTAGAGGAAATCACCTTTCGTTCCAGCGACAAGTGGGCGCAGTTTGATCCTGTCGGTTAGCCCAATTATCTCGCCGTGGTGCGCTATGAGAATGGCGAACGGACCATTCATTAGCAAACTGCCATAAGTTTGGCGTAGCACCGTGTAGAGGCGTTGCTGTTCGGGCTCCATCTCGTCGATTTCGCTCCAGAGTGGTGCGGCGAAGACTTTTGCCATCATCTCCACCGATAAGCCTTGGCGTCGCATGAGCATGTCAACCGCGTAAGCCATGACTTCGGTGTCTGTCTGCATGGTGCACTTGTAACCAAACATCTCCAAGTAACGTCGGTTAATCCCGTAGCTGGAGAGTTCTCCGTTGTGCACGACCGTCCAGTCGAGAATGTTGAATGGATGCGCGCCGCCCCACCAGCCGGGCGTGTTGGTGGGGAACCTGCCGTGGACTGTCCACAAGTAACCTTCGTACTCGTCTAGGCAGAAGAACTCCGCCACGTCCTCCGGAAAGCCAACGCCTTTGAAGACGCCCATGTTCTTGCCGCTGGAGAACACGAACGCTTTCCCAGTTTCCGTGTTAATTCGCATAACCGCCTCTATCACGTAGTCATCCACTTTTTGGTTCTCGGGCTGCCCTTTCTTAGGCTGCACGAAGTATCGCCACACGCTTGGCGGGTCTTGCACGTCCGCAGGTCTGGTCTGCATTTCTTCGTCGTAGATTATGTCGAACTTGGAGGCTAGAATCCTGTCGGTTCGGTCTTTGGCGTCTCGGCTCAGGTACATAATGTGAAGGGCATAGTAGTCTTTGAAGTCGGGGTAGATGCCGTAGACAGCGAAGCCTCCGCCTAAGCCGTTGCCGCGGTCATGCATGTTTGCGATGGCGCGGACTGGGTCACGTGAGCCGAAGCGTTTGCCCTGAAGGTTCATCATTCCGAATATGGAGCAGCCTGCGAAGTCTTTGTCGTCGCCGTACGGGTTGTTAACTTTGGTTAGGTTTTTCATCAGGCACATCCCAAACACATGCTTCTTCTCAGCGCCGCGGGCAGAACTGCCAAGGAGAAATCGTCCGAAACAATGGACTTCTTGAACTTCTTCACATTAACCCGATTCTTCATCAAGTGGAACAATGTCCCCGCTCTTTCCACGTCATTTACGAGGGTGATACCCACGATCACGTTGTCTTTGAGGACGATTTTCTTGTACATGTTCTTCTCAGGTTCGTGTCTGGTGAGAATTTCGTAGCTGGTCTCCTCTTTCGGGTTGGCGATGCCGATTGAGACGACGGGGATGCCGAAGTACTTGAGCGAACTCATGTTCGTTCCGCCTGCGTACTGGGTCTCCTTGCCCGCCATGTTGGCGCCCGCAACTTTGCCCTCTGCCACGGCAAGCGGCCACAGCGGCAGCAGGCGATTCTGGTTTAACGTGAAATCAAACGCCTCGGCCACGTCGCCACTTGCGTACACGTCTGGAACGTTCGTCTGCATATGGCTGTCTACGACGATGCCTCGGTTTAGCTTGATTTCGGTCCCGATGGCGAGTTCGGTTCGTGGGACAACGCCTATGGCTACGATTATGACATCGCATGGGACTTGCTCGCCGTTCGTTAAAATGACACTGCCAACAACGCGGTCGTTCTCGGGCTTGCCAACGATGCGCTGGACCGACTGCCCCGTGACTATCGCTACACCAGCTTTCCGAATGACTGATTCCATCATATCCGAGCCCCGCGCATCCAGCAAGAGACTGAGGATTTTGGGCTGCAACTCAACCATGGTCACCTTCAAGCCGCGTTTAACGAGAGCCTCGGTAACGCTGACTCCGATGAGCCCCGCGCCGATGACGACCACACTTCGGGCGGTTTCCAGCTTCTCTGCTAAGCGTTCGGCATCGGCTATTTTCGTGAAAGTGAACACACCCTCTTTGTCGGAGCCTTCCATCTTGGGGATGAAGGGTTTTCCGCCCGTAGCGATGAGCAGTTTCTCGTACTGCATTTTGTCGCCGTTTTCGAGCGCCAGCGTCTTTTCCGCCAAGTTGAGGCGAACCGCGGTTCTCCCCATGAAGGTTTCGACGTTGTTCTGCCTCCAGAAATCATCCTCGCGGCACATCATCCTTTGAAACGTGGCTTTGCCGCTGACGAAGTCAGAGATCATCGGCCTAGAATACTGCGGACACTCCTCCTCCGAAATAACAGCCATTGTTCCCGCCTGGGTCGATGCTGCGGATGGCTTCGACCGCACCGATTCCTGCCGCAGAGGCGCCGACGATGACGTACTTTGACATTACCTCTTCACCTGCTTCACTGTGAGTGCACGGTTGGGGCAGTTGGCGACGCACGCTGGCTCTTCAAGTTCCATGCAGAGGTCGCATTTGGCGACGACCTTGCCTGAAACATCCGTCTTCAACGCGCCGTACGGGCAGACCATGACGCATGTCCAGCAGCCTATGCACTTGTCCTTGTCGTGGGTAACTAGACCTGTTTTCGGATCTTTTTTCATGGCGCCTGAGAGGCAGGCTGTCACGCAAGGTGCGTCTTCGCAGTGACGACACTGGATGGCGAACGAGATGGGTTTGCTAACTTCCAACCGCACTCGGCTGATGGCTCGCGGCTTTTCCTTGTTGTAGGCTTTCACGATGTCTTTTGATTTGGAGTGCTGGACTGTGCAGTAGACCTCGCAGAGGCCGCAGCCCATGCAGACTTGTTCGTTAGCGACGATTCTCTTCACAAACAAACCTCTTTCCTGCATTTTTCGGGGGCTTAGCGTGGACATGTGAGCACATAAACCTGCAGGTCTATGTCGTTTGTGCAGAGCACCGCTCTGCTGGTGACTATTCGTTCGTTAAGCCTTAACTGCGCTTTACATGTGTTTTTAGGCATTTTTCCCACTCTGATTTTGGGTTGTAGCCTGTTTAATTGGCATGTATTCTATATAACCATATTGAAAATCATTTATATTACACATAATGATATACATGGTATACATGAAATATATGCTTGAAGCAGGGAAGGAACATGGCTGAAAAAGATTTAGGTTACCGGAGAATGCAGAGCACGGGCCGAGGCTCTTACATCATATCGCTTCCCAAGGAGTGGGTGCAGGATGTCGGGCTTAAACGGGGAAGCGAGATAGCTTTCGGCGTACAGCCAGACGCCTCGCTTGTTTTAGTCCCTCGCAAAATCCGTGAGCTCGCCGGCGGGGAGAACAAGCAGAAGGAGTATTGCGTGAACGCTAATCCTAAGGAGGAGCCTCAGTCGGCACTGCGTATGATTAAGGCGTTGTATGCTATAGGCGCTGACATAATTCACATTCGGTTTAAGAGTGTCGAGGATGCGGAGGCGTACAAGACGCAGACGAAGAATTTTGTTCGGGATACATTCTTGGGGTCCGAGATTATTGACGAGACCGACGATGAGGTTACGGTGCAGATTCTCATCAGGCATTCCGAGTTTCCCATTGAGAAGGCGGTGAGGCGAATGGCTATCGTGGCGTTGTCAGCCAACAAAGATGCGATTGCGGCGTTCAAGAATCGCAACACGGCGTTGTTCGAGAGCGTCATCAATGCGCATAACGACGTGAACCGTCTTGGGTTGTACATCGTTCGTCAGTTGAAATATGGCATCGAGAGGAACATGTACCGGGAGCTTGGGTTCAGGACGCCGAAGGAGTTCCTGCTGTTCCGGATCACGGTGAATGACATAGAAAACATCGGGGAGAACGCCATGAACATAATCCACATCCTTGGAACGTTCCAGAAGCTGATTGATGATGAGACGCTTTTCGTGAAGGACCCGATTGATGAGGAGATTTACGCGCAGCTAATGCATTTCAACAGTTTGGCGCATCAGTTGTTCGAGGATGCCATCAAGGCAATGTTTAAGCGTGAGTACAAGGATGCCGAGAAGATTATTTCGCGGCGTGAGGGGTTTGAGGCGTTGGAGAATGAGTTGATTGTGTTGATGTCGAGCAAGAAGTTGGACCCGAACGTCGCTTCGGTTTTGAGGTTGATTTTCGACAGTTCAAGGCGGATCATGGATTATGGGCGAAACATGGCGGAGCTGACTTTGAATCGCACGGTGGAGGAGAACTGTTCGGCGTTGTCGTTGAAACAGCCGCCAGCTTGTGAAGTGCCACTGCGGTAAGAAGCAAAAGCGTTTTAAGCATTTGAAGCTGTAACGTTGACGCACATAACATCAAATGATGGAGCTTAGGTGAATGAGCAGCAGCGATTCCAAGAAACTCAGCCAGAACGAGTTCTTCAAGTGTCCGTTGCCGCATCCGCATCCGAGGCAGGAGCAGGCTTTCTTCAAGAGTTTCGATTCGCACTTCAGCACGTTCAGCAGCCGAGACGACCACATGGCGGTTCTGCAGCTGCACGAGGAGCTCAACTGGAAAGCGCGATGCGCGGAGGCAGAGAAGCGGAACCTGACCGAGGCTGATATGCAGAGAATCTCGCAGAGGACATGGATGGACGCGGTGAAGAAGCAGACGGGCAAATCCGTCCAAATCGTCATCAGAAAATAGGCGCGTCCACACTTTTTGCCAATTTCGCACTATAAAATGCATGTCAGTAATTGCATGGGTACAAAAGATGGATTGGCCATCAGTTATTTCGTGAAGCTGACCGCGGCGTACCCGACGACGCTTGACTTGTCGCCCGTTATGTCGCCGCTCGTCTTGTACCTTAACAGTGTGGCTTCTTTGGCGAGTAAGCCTTTCGCGGCGGTGATTGTGGCCGCTATTGGTCCGTAGCCGCATGCCGTTACATTGCGCTCCTCGATGATTTTGACAAATTGCTTGGGCGTCCATGGCTTTTACCGCCTCCAACGCCGCCAAATCCTTGCGTTCGGCGCTCGCCTGCGGTTCGTAGTGGGTGAAGTCTGATGATGCCACGATAACGGCGTTGCGTCCGGAGAGAACCTCCGCGAGTGCGTTGCCGACCTCGTCTGCTGACTCGAAATCTTGGAGCTGGAAGCATACGGGCACAAACTTGAAGCTGTTGCCGTAGAGGTACTGCAGGAAAGGCAGCTGAACCTCCACGGAGTGCTCGAACCTGTGCGCTGACTCATCCACATCCAACAACTTCGTTTCACGACACAGCGCCCGCGCCACAACGGGATCCACCTCAACATCTCCCAAAGGTGTCCGCCAAACCCCCATATCCACCAATGCCAACGCACTCCCGTAACCCGTGTGGTTCGGGCCCAGAATGACGACGGTCTCAGGCTTTCCATCCAGTGCAAGCTCGTAGTAAGCGTTTGCTGCGACTGGACCTGAATACATGTAGCCTGCGTGTGGGCAGACTAAGCCGACAACTCTGCGTGGACCGTTGGCATTAACTTTCGGCAATTTGCCCGGACCGAAAGAATGGAGAAAGCAGCTTTCAATCTGTTGTTTGAGTGCTTGAGCGTCACCGGCATAGAAACTTCCAGCTTGGGTTGGACGCCGAACCTGCACTCATTTAGCCTTCTTCTTCCTCTTCCTTCGTGATTTTCGCTTCGAAATCCTCGATGGTCAATGTCAGGTCTTTGTCCGCTGCAAGTTCGCCGCGTTCCCTGAGAATCTGACGTGCCAAAAGCCAGAAAACCACAGCTAGCGCCCGTCGTCCCTTGTTGTTCGTTGGAATGACTAGGTCTACGCCTGCGAACTCGTTGTCAGTGCTGCATAAAGCCACGATGGGGATACCCACCCTCGAGGCCTCTTTAACTGCCTGCGCATCTGCTCGCGGGTCGGAGACAACGATTATTTCGGGCTCGATGCGTTTCGTGTAAAGTGGGTTCGACAGCTGCCCCGGAATAAACCTGCCCACGAGGGGTGTTGCACCTGTGACTTCGCAGAATTTCTTGATTGGTTCCTGAGCATAGAGACGTGCTGCCGCAACCGCGATTTTGGCGGGTTCGAATCGAGCCAGGAACCTAGCTGCTACACGGATTCGGTCGTCGGTTTTCTTCACGTCGAGCACAAATAAGCCGTCGGGGCGTACGCGGTAGATGAACGGCTCCATGTCCAAGGTTTTTATGCGAGTGCCGATGTGGATGCCTGCTGAGAGCAGTGTGTCTCTTGGGAGTAGGAGTTCTTCTTGCGGTGGCGCCTGTTCTTGCGCAGGTGCTTCCTGCTCCGCAGGTTGTTCCGCTGGCTGCTCTTCCACTGGTGCCTGCTCGTTTGCGGTTTCGTTTTCAGGCTTGGATTCGTTGGATTCTTCCTTAATTTCGTCTTCAGACATTCTCTAATACCTTCATGTTAGTTTCAAATCTGCCATGCGGGCACGGTTTCCAAGGAACTGCTCTATGCGCAGTAATTCGTTGAGTTTAGCGATGCGTGCGCCCTCAACGACGCCTGTCTTGATTAATGGGCATTTGTAGGCGACTGCTATGTGGGCGATGTGCCAGTCGCTCGTGTCACCTGAACGGTGGGAGACTACGGTGGCGAAGCCGTTTCGCTGGGCGTTTTCGATAGTGTCTGCGGCGTCGGTAAGGGTGCCAATTTGATTGACTTTGATTATGATGGCGTTTCCTGCGTTAAGTTTTATGCCTTGGCTGAGGCGTTCGTTGTTTGTGGTGAAGAGGTCGTCGCCGCAGATTAGGCAGTGCTTCGTTTTTTTGGTGAGTTCGGCGAAGCCCTCGAAATCTTCTTCGTGGAACGGGTCTTCAACGTATGCCAGATGATATTTTTCGATGAGGTCTTGCATGTATTCGAGTTGTTCGGCGGTGTCGCGTTTCTTGCCCTCGCGTTCGTAATCGTATTTTTCTTCCTTTTCGTTCCAGAGGCTGCTGGAGGCAACGTCGATGCCGAAACCGCATTCGAAGTCCAGTTCGTTGCCGACTTCTTCGCAGGCTTTGGAGATGGTTTCGAAGGCTTCGTCGGTTGAGACGTTGGCTATCCATGCGCCTTCGTCGCTTTTTCCGCCGTTGAATGTGGTGCTTTTCTTTTTGAGGGTGTCGCCGATTTTTCTGTGGATGTTTGCGTTGGCGGTTTGCGCTTCGAGGAACGATGCGGCGCCGTGTGGGAGTGCAAGGAACTCTTGAATGTCGGGTGCTTTTCCACGTGTGTGTTGTCCGCCGCTGATGCAGTTACCTAGCGGGTAGGGCAGGATGTTGGCGGCGTTCCCCCCGATGAATTGGCATAAGAGTACGCCGTGGCTGTTAGCTGCGGCTTCAGCGTTAGCCAGCGAGATGGCATATGCGGTGTTTCCGCCGATGCCCTTGAAGTTCGTGGTGCCGTCGATTTCATGGAGGGTTGTGTCGATTTCTTCCTGATAATCAGCGTTCAAACCTGCAAGCTCGGGGGCGACTTGTTCGTCGACTTTCTTAATGGCGACGTCCACACCACCCTGAGGGTAGTAAACGACTTCATTCTTGCCCCGGCTTTTACCCGCTGGAGCGGCGGCGCGTCCGAAACCGTTAGCGGTAATCACGTCTACCTCGATGGTTTCCTCTCCGCGGTTGTTGAATACTTTGCGTGCGATGAGGTCCTCGATGATAGACGACAAACTTGGTTTCCTCTTCGGGTGCGCTATACCTTTTAGCACGGGGTTATTTTAGGTTTCGGCAATGCCCCCAGTGTTGCGGTTTGCTTGAATTTGGTCTTTTCACACCATTAGAGTGCTTTGTGTCCTTTTCTATGCTCATTACAGCAACCTTGGCTGATAGTTTAATCTTCTAAAAAAGTTGGCTTTTTTCGGCAAACAGCCCGAGAGCCCATTTAGAATGAAGAAGAAGAAACTAGCAGAAAACAGCCTTCTTCTTCTTTCTTCGTTTTATTTACTTGGGGGCAGCAGAAACTCTGTTGAGGTAGAAGAACAACAACAAGTTGGAAGACTTTGTTGTTCTTCTCTGGTTTGTCTTTTTCCAAGTCAAATTTTCATTTCCGTACGTTGCACTCATGGTTTTCCGTCAGCAATGCGGTTCCGTATCAAGTTAGAGCTGGGCTTCAAAAGGCAGCAAGTCGCCCTCTATTAACCCCGAAATTAATATGGGCGCATGGGAAAAAAACTGTTGACAACGATGAAATAGAGAAATTAGTAAAAGTTGCGGCTTTCTTTGCGCTTTTCAGACTCCTCATAGAACCTGAGGACTTCGTCGATGATCTCCACGTTCGATAGTAGCATCCGCCTGCAGCAGTACCGCTTGATTCCGAGGCTGTCGAGGACATCGCTGGCGTTCTCGCCGGTGCGGACTCTTCGTGCGAATTCTTCCCATCGGTCGCCCACGAGTTTGCCACACGTGAAACACCTAACAGGAATGATCATAGCATATGCCTACCTGTAGCTCTTCTGCTCCTTGGCGCGTGCGCCTGGTCCGCCGAACTTCTTGGGTTCTTTGCTTCTTGAATCGCCGGCGACCATGGTTCGGTCGTATTCGGTGAAGACGGTTTTGAGGTGACTGCTCTTGGTCCACTTCAGCAAGGCGTTTGCGACTGCCATGCGTGCGGCTTCTGCCTGCCCCATGTAGCCTCCTCCCTGCGTGCGAACGTCTATGTCTACTTGTTTCCAGATTTCGTCGCCAGCCTGCAGCAACGGCTCCATAATCTTTGCCCGTGCAATCTCTGGTTCGTAGATCTCCACTGGGGTTCGGTTTACGCGGATTCTTCCCGCGCCGGGTTTGATGATGGCTCGGGCGACCGCGGTTTTTCGTTTTCCGCTTACAACTAAGACTTTCTTTTTCTCTGGCATGATTATTCGCCTTGATTCCAGCCGATTTCTTTGGCTAACTCGCCGAGAGTGAACTGGGGTCCCTTCAACTTCGCGGCTGAGGCATCAGCTACGGTCTCGGTTTTCTGGTCTTTCAGCTCTTTCGGCACGCCCATGAAGACCCTGAGTCTGGAAAGCGCATTCTTGCCCTTCGGCTGCCTGATCGGGAGCATGCCGCGGACGGTTTTCAGGACGATGCGGTCGGGTCTCCTGTAATGGAACGGTCCACGTTCGGGAGCGCCTACTTCCAAGAATTGCTTTGCTTCTGCGACTTTGCTCTTTCGCTTTCCCGAGAGCACGGCTTTTTCAGCGTTGATGATGACGACGTCTTCGCCGTTGAGGAGACGCTTTGCTACTTGGCTGCACATCCTGCCCAGGATAAGACCTTCAGCGTTTACGACGACTGCTGGGTTTTTTGCGGTTTGCATTATTTTTTCACCGAATTATCTTGACGTTTGCGCCCGTTGGGTTCTTTTCCACGAGGTCAGCGATGGACAAGTATTTTGCCCTGGCTGCTTTCAACTTCAACGCTGCAGAATGGGACAGGCTGAAGGCGGCTACGGTTACTGCGTGATCCAGGCTGCCTGTGCCGAGGATTTTGCCCGGAACGACAACTGTGTCGGCTCGCTTCGTGTGTCTGTTAATGTTACTCAGGTTGACGGCTACGCGTGCCCGTCGTGATTCGGAGAGCGTCTCGGCGACGTCGTGCCAAACGCCTACTTTCTGTTCCCTGCTTTGCTTCTTCAAGAAGCGAATGAGTTTTATTAGTTCGGGGTTGGTGGATTGGGTTTCCTTCATTAACTATTCAACCTTCAGTTGGTCTTCAAATTCCTTCAGCTGCTTGTCTAGTATCTTAGTGGCTTCCTGCAGAATCCGCTCCGGAGGAAGCCCGCCCGCAGATTCGATGTTCATGATGAACATGTTCTTCTCCCACTCAACTTTGAGCGGTTTCGGTTCCGTTGGACATGCTTCAACGCAGTCCATGCAGAGGTTGCACGCCAACAGGTCGCGAACTTCGATTTTTTCGTCCTTGACGCTGTAAACTTTCTTGGGGCATATGTCGACACATTTCTGGCAGTCCTCGCACTTCTTCACAGGGACCTCGATTTTCGGGAAGTATTTGTAAGCGCAGACGGTTGTGGGCTGCCACTTCGCATGGTTCTTTCCCTTACCCAGCCTCGCGTATGCTTCGAGTTTCAACTTTTGCCCTTTGGCGAGTTTGATCAAAGGAACCTTGTCGGAGACGGGGATGATGTCGGGGTTTTCGGAGACGAGTTCACCCGAATAAACGGTTCTTGTGCCCTCCTTCGCCTCGACGTCCAAGGTGAGCGTCACTCGGCACTGCGGACAGCCAAACTCGCTCTTGCATTCGCAGTCTTCTGGAAGGTTGTAAGAATCCAAATCGGTCTTGAGCGGAGTTAGTCCAAGCCTGTGCGACACGATTTCGTCTTGGAGGATGGAGGAGTTCTCTATCATGACGACCTCGTCGATGGCCATGCTTGGGACCTCAGCCAGCGCTATGCGTCGCAGCGCGTTCATGAGTGGAACGTCTGCGTCTTTGACGCTTATGCGCAGGTTGGTGTCGTTTTTCTCCAAGACTTCTATCTTCACTTTTTTTGGCACTCCATAACAGGATTGTGATGGAAATGACTGTGCGGTTCAATAGAAGCAACAGTGCATTATTTCAATTTTTCTGTCAACTATCGCCCTAAACTCTTCTGCCTCTTCTGCCGCCTGGGCGACGTGTACCGTCATGCGGTATCGGCGTGACTTCTTCGATCCTTTCAATTCGGAATCCAAACCTCGCCAGCGCGCGGATGGCTGCTTGTGCGCCGGGTCCTGGGGTTCGTGGTCCTGCTCCGCCTGGAGCTCGGACTTTGATGTGAATGGCGGTTATGCCCTTGTCTCTTGCGACTTCTGCGGCTGCCGTTGCTGCTCGCATGGCTGCGTAGGGTGAGGATTCCATGCGGTCGGCTTTCACGAACATGCCGCCGCTCGTGCGGCTTATGGTCTCGGCTCCAGAAATGTCCGTGATGTGGATTAGCGTGTTGTTGTAGCTGCTGAAGATGTGGACTACACCCCATTTCTCGTTGCGTTTGCCGCTGCTCAGAACCTGCCGCCTCCTCTTTGTCCGCGTCTGCCTCGTGGCTGCCTTATCTCAGGCTGCTTCGTAACAACTGACATGGCTGAGACGTGTCGGGTGGCTGGGGTTTGCGAGTGTGCTCTGAGTGGAATATGTGATTTGGGCTTCTTCTTCACGTGAAACGATGTAGCTCGGCACGGTGACCCTTCGGTTGCCGATTAGGATGTGCCCGTGGGTGATGAGTTGGCGTGATTGGTATGGGGTTTTTGCGAGGGTTTTTCGGAAGACGATGGTTTGGAGCCTGCGTTCGAGGACGTCTTCGATGGCTAGGTCGAGAACGTTGTCCAACGCTGCCGTCTCTTGGAGAACGCCGATTTTCTTGAGTTTCGTGAGGAGTTCGTTCTCCATCTTCTGGCGTTCCTCGGCGGTTTTGCTGATAAGCGAGCGGGCGATGCCCCTGTATTTTGACAGGGAGGTTTCGTGCCGCCAGAGTTCATGCTTGTTTCGTAAGCCATATTGCCCGAGAAGTTTCAGCTCCTCTTGAAGCGTGTCTTGTCGCCAAGCGAACCGGGGCGTGGCGTATTTCTTCCGTTGCCTCTTTGGATCTCCCATGCTCATTTGCCTCCTTCAGCAGGTGCCGGAGCGCCAGGCTTCGCTAAAAGGGTCTTCTTCTTGACGCCTAATGCTTTGCCCGCTCTTCCCGTGGTCTTCGTGTGTTGACCGCGGACTTTGAGGCCGTAAGCGTGTCGGTATCCGCGCCAGGACCTTATCTCTTTGGCTTGTTCTATATCGGTCTTGGTTTTGAGGACTAGTTCAGCGGTCGTTAGGTGGATATCCTTGCCTGTTTCAGCGTCTTTTCGCCTGTTGAAAAGCCATACTGGGATGTTGTGCTTGGAGGGGTCTTCAATTATATCCTCAATCCTGTCGATGTCCGATTCTGTTAGGAAGCCGACTCGGAGGTCGGGGTTCACGTTAGCCTTCCTCAGGATGGCGTTGGAGAGGCTGATGCTGATGCCCTTGATCTCTGTAAGAGCGTAAACTGTTTTCAGGGTTCCCGCTACGTCGGAACCTGCGATTCTGAGGATGTGGCGAAACTCTTGTGACATTCAATTTCAACCGTTTTAGCTTGAAGCACTCAACAAATGAGGCGGTATTTATTTAAACCTTCCTTTACCAAGGAATTCGTTTAACTTTCAGTTTAAATTCTTTTCAGAGTCCAACGAAAAGTAACTGAGAGTTGATTTGAAACCCACGGTCAGGTAGAGATGTCAACTTCCTCTAGAAATAGTCGAAAGACAATTTTCCTGTGACTTTTCTAGTCGCAATCTCGATATCTTCCGCTTTGATGGTTCTTCTTCCGGCGTGCACCGCATAATCAAGTGCTTCTTTAGCAATCTTAACGCCAATCTCCTCAAGAACTTTTGCAAGCTCCTTCGCCGCTGCTTCACTCACTCTATCTGCCCCAGCTTTCTTACATAATCTATGCATTGGAGCTACAGCTATTTCTAATTCAGTCATATCGGCATCTCTGTAGCCTCTTTTTCTTTTTAGGGCAATATTAATCTTGTTATCTTTTGCCTCTGAATTGAAAACGCAACATCTTGGTTAGTCCGAGACAAGCAATCGAAAACCAGAAACGTTTGAGATTTCATGGCTTAATTCTTTGCGCTTTCAATTAAAGAGCCTCAAACACAGCCACGTGCTTTAGCAAATTATAAATACAAATTACTACATATGTGAAATCCCGAGGTTATATCAGTGGCGAAGAAACCAGCCAAGAAAGAAGCAAAGAAAGCCCCAGAAAAGAAAAAGTAAAACCTCGGCATAGGCACATTTACTTCTCTTTTTTTTTCTTTTCCAACGAGACATCAATAGAACTTCTTATGCTGAAAAGCTAACTTTTGTGTAGGTCACCAAGCTTTCCCCATTCGTTTTGACCTCAGTTCAAATTCTTTTCAGAGTCCAACGAAGAAGAACTGGGGCTGGGATTTGCCTAAGATTTTAGGCGAAGCAATCCAATGTAATCTTTGAATCGTTAAGTCAATTTTTCGTAAATCCAGTTTGTGATTATTTTGTTGGTGTCTCTAGTGAATCCCATGTGTCCAGCTTCAAAGAATCTCGCGCATTTTGGACTGCCATGTTCAAACAACAAGTAATAGTCTTTGATGGGAAAAAGCGAATCGTGCACGCCGTTAATTAGCAGCAGGGGTGCGCATGGCTTGTCCAGGATTCCCTGTTTTAGAAGGGACAGCTTAGGCGCATATTCTACCCATTCTTCGTAGCCTGACTTGCCAAACGCGAATGCAAGAGTATCAAATACTTCAAAGGCATATTCTCCCCGTTCTTGCTGGCTAATCCATTCAGGTTCAAAAGCGTAGTGAACGGGTCCGCCTTGACTAACTGCACAAGCTATCCTGTCTTTGTAGACGTGAGCCACTTTGACTGCCCAGTAGCCGCCCGTGCTATAACCCCAAATTGCCACCTTCTTCGCATCTAATTCTCTGCGCGTGTCGATCCAATCGAGCACTGCCTCAAACAATCTTTCAGCATTCTCAGAACCCTTGAGAGGCGAATCACCGACTCCCGGACCATCAATTGCGAGCGTTGCTAAGCCATGCTCTAAGACCTCGTCATTTGACTGTTCCTCTTTGAAGCCGTCGATTCCGCCCCAACTGAAGAGCAGGGGAAAAGGTTTGGTGCCAGTTTTTGGTACTCGCAAGTAAGCAATTATGCGGTTTCCTTCGTTGCCTTGGGGTTTAAAGGGTATTTCTACCCGTTCTATTGGAACGTCGAAGTATCGGGCAGCTTTTAAGAGCATTTCTTGTGATTTTCTGTAGGCCTGTTTTTTCCTTCTGAATTAATTGTGGGGAAGCGGGCAAGTCGGTAGTACTGGTAGGCGAGAAGATAGTTTTCTTTAGCGGTTTGGGTGTCGCCTGCTTTTTCTGCTTGGGTAGCTTTTTCTTCGTATGGTTTAGCTACGGAACTCCAAGCGGATGCCCACTTGTTCCTGTCATAGGATGTAAGACTAGTCATCACCCGGTCCACATCTTCGTAGCGGGCATAGGTGAATGGGTATATTCTCATTTTTACTCGGGGTTTCCACATTTCCCATAATTCGTTTATGGGGCGAACATACCTTTTTGATTTATCTTGATTTGACTTTTCGTTTTCATTAGAAGTCGCGGTCATTTAGGTTCAACTTCTCTTATGTTGATTGAGCAAAAGTTCCAAGTGGTGTAAAAGAGCGCCCGTTTAAAAAGTCTTCTATCAACCCAAAAAGACGGTTTCCTTGGCGAGCTCGCGTTGCGCTGAGATTGACTTGCGGTCTTATTCAAATTGACTTCAAAACGAAATCCTTGGGAACCTTTCGGTTTGCCGGCACCTTCTTCAGACAATGGTTTACATTTTTCCAGTCGCATCAACGCAACGCCAATTCTTGGGACATGCTTATAGTCCCCAGCTTTGCAACGCGGTTTGGTGGACCACGTTTTCCTTCTTCTTGCGTTTTTCCTTTTTCTTCGCAACGACCTTAAACCTGTTGATTTTTACAATTGTTCCTTCTATGGAGACCCAGTGAGTGTTGTTGAAGTGCCGGTGGTAGACAAACTTGGTCATCAATCGCTGCAATTCCTGCGCGGACAGCTTTTCCGAGTTCACGGTCAGCGTATTCTTGACAGGGGCAACAGGGACTTGGTTTGACTGCAGAAAGCTGATCAGGTGTTCTTTTTCGTTCTGCAAATCGCCTAAGTCTACTTGGAGTTCCATTTGGGGTTTGTTTTTGTGTCCAAAGAGCAAAGGTGCTCCCCATATTGAGGGAAGGCTGTTCTGATATTAAAATTGCGTGTTGACTAAATTTTAGTTTCCTTCCTTCCTTCGACCGCGCAAGCCAACCGATACATGGATAGCCGAGCAAAACTTAAAAACTGTTGGCACCTAACTAGAAATACGCTATTGCCAAGGTGAGGTGTGAGTGAGTTTGAAGGGAATAGCTATTTGGATATTTGGCTTCTTTTCGTTCCTTGCGGGGTCTAACGTAATAAATTCTGTAATTATGTGGTTTAGTTTGGGACCAGGAGGCACATTTACGCCTTACCTGCTGGGTGGCTTCATTGGGGCGATTCCGGTTTACGTTTATTTTTTGTTTTCTGTGCTTGTGACGTTGGCTTTGTTTGGAGTAACTGCTCACATGGTGGTTAGCGAGTTGTCAGTTGGTGATCAAATAAGGGGGATTGATGAAAAAGCAAATCTTTTGCAGGCTGGTCAAGAATCTCAAGGGAAGGGCTTGGAGAACGTTTCGGCTAGAGTTTTTCTGGTTGATGAGAGCTTGGAGCGCAATCGAAAGGAGTTTTCTAAGCAGATTGTTGAGCAAGGAGATGCGATAAAAAAGAGTTCGGAGATCGGGCATCAAACTCAACAGAAGATTCTGAATGGTGTGGAGGGGCGATTGTTCCTTCTCGAAGAGAGCCTGAGGGGTGTTAAGAGGGAGTTGACTGAGCAGGCAGAAGTCGTAAAAGGGGTTAATACGAATTTGGTTGAAAGAGTTAGCCCTCAATTAGCTAGTGTCAAAGAGGACTTGGCACAATTTGAACAGAGAGACAAGAAAACTGAGTCAGCCCATTCGAAACAAAGGGATGAAATCAAAGAGATAAAATTGAAACTGGAAAGGTTGGAAGGCGCGTTGGTTACGCCTAAATCACTGCTCACGAGCCAGAGCAATGTGGAAGATGTTAAAGGAATAGGACCTGGCAAAGGGGCTGAGCTGAAAGCAATTGGAATAACGAACGCGGGTGACCTCATCATGTCAGATCCCAAAGCTGTAGCCGAGAAAACAGGCTCTTCTGAAAACACGGTTGGAAAGTGGCAGGGGCGAGCCCAGCTATCGCTGATACCGGGACTGAAAGAAAAAGACCTCCTGCTGTTGGAAGAGCTTGACATCATAGATAGAAAGAGCCTTGCTGCACAAGATCCTATTGAACTCAGTAGGAAAATAAACGCGATTTTCAAGGTAAATCTTGAAAACGGTAGAGTCTCGGAAGCCGACAAGCCAACAATCGAAGAGATAGATTCCTGGGTGAAATTCGTAAGGGTGTAACCAGGTTTAAGACTGTAAATTCAATCCAGCGCACGGTTCAAAGCGCGCTCTAGAACATTACAGAACAAAACGTAACGTCGTAACAGAACAGCAGAGAGAGAAGATTAAATTTTTCCTTCCTTCCACGCGCGCTGAAGTTTTATTTAGCACAGCCCAGTTTAATCAGCGTAAATCTCGAGGTGAAAAGATGATACTAACCTCCGAAGACTCAGAACATGAAGCTCTTTTGCAGGTAGCTAAACTTATGGTCGTCGCTGCAAGAACTGCTCCAAAGGCCCAAGGGGAAGACAAAATCAAAGCAGCCATCGTCACGGGCAATGAAAAAGATGAATTGGCAAACACGATGGAACGAAATGGGAGGATAAGGGACGCAAAGAATGTGAGGGATTCGGGAGCTGTGGTTTTGTTGGGCGTTGAGTTCGGAAACCCAGCTGAAGGCTGGATAAATTACAGGGCGAAGTTGATAGACTTAGGAATAGCTATAGGGTCAGCCGTGAAGGTTGCGAGCGAATTAAACGTGGACAACAGAGTTATGCGCAGCGTTGGCGAGGTCGCCCAGAAAATGGGACTATTGAAAGCAGACGAAATCCAGGGAATACCTCTGTCCATTAAAGGAAAGAACATATTCTTCGACCGCAAGACAACGTCGTGAACGCAGCCCTGAACATGGTTATCTGCGGCAGTAAATTCGGAAAATGGGTTTATTGAAATTGACGGTGCGAATAGTTTAAGAGCCTCATTTTCGTTTCCGTTGGGCTTCCGAGATGATTGCCGTGAGCAAGAAGATCAAGAAACGAGAAAAAGAACGGTTTTGGGTTAATCACATTTAGGCTTCAGATTTCTGCATTTTCTCCACAAGATTCAGAGACATCTTCGTGCAGCTAGAGCCAATCATAGGAAAGTAAATAGGATGTTCGACCAGTCGTTTTCCCGTGGGTTTTAAAAGTTTTGCGCCGAAACCATGCGGAAACAGAATGCTGACAATACATGATAATTTGTAATTCTGAACGTTTATTAGAGAGTATGGTGTATTAAGAATTAATAAATGATATTCCAGTGGGAAAAAGAGCCAAAATTGGTGAGAAAACACTTGTCAGGACGTGAAAAGCATATGGCAAAAAAAATACTGATTGGAGTATTATTCGTTCTCACACTTGCAAGCACTATTGCAGTATTCAACCCAGCTAGCCTAGCGGTTGCTATGGAGCCCGTTAAGCTCAAGATTTATGCCGGACCACCTACGGTGCCAGCTGACAACAACATCTACGACTGCATATTTGTTCAGCTCCAAGATTCCAACTCCCGACCTGCTAGAGCGGGGGAAGACACAATCATAAGCTTGTCATCCTCATTACCCAGCGTTGGCACCGTAGACCCCACTCTTGTAATAAGCAAAGATTCTACATTCGGAGTGGCAAAGTTTTACACAACCTTTACGCCAGGAACCACAACCATAACAGCAGCTGCATCAAGCTACGCAACCGTATCTACAACACTTAGTACAATCGGGCCCATACCCTCAGCACTCGCCGTCTACGCCTTCCCACCCACCATACCAGCAGACGGCAACACATACCCAGCAATAGTCGTACAAATCCAAGATTCCAGCGGAAACCCAGCTAGAGCGCCTATCGGAGGATTGGAAGTCAGTCTCACCTGCTCCAACACAACCGTGGGAACGGTACAAAACTCATTAACCATCCCAGGAGGCGCCAGTTATGCCGTAGCCAACTTCCAAACCAACCCGATGGCAGCAATCTACCCAGCCATGTACGCTGGAACAGCGGACGTCATAGCAATCAAACAAGATTACACTTCAAAACTAGCGACAATCAAGACACAAGTAGTAGCCCCAAACCCAACCATCCTCAAAGTTTATGTTGGACCCACAAAAGTCATGGCAGACAACATTCCTTATCAAAACCTGATTGCAATACAACTACAAAACAGCTCAGGCGTAATTTCGAGAATATCCTCCGACATCTTGGTAAACATCGCCTCATCAGAACCCCTAGTTGGCACAGTGTCTTCCACGATCATGATCCCAGCCGCCCAAAACTATGGCTTCGCAAACTTTGCCTCAACATACCGACCTGGCGGCACGACAATAACCGCAGGAGCACAAAACCTCCAAAGCGCTACGGCGTCCCTGGCAACAATTGGATCACTTCCAACAAAACTGACTGTCTACTGCACTCCCTCGGCACTTCCAGCCAACGGCGGAACATACAACGCGATCCAAGTTCAACTCCAAGATGCCAATGGAAACCCAGCCATAGACCCGAACGGCGCCTTAACAGTCTCACTGTTCAGCTCAGATCCCACCGTGGGAACAGTGCCAACAACACTCACAATTCCCTATGGAATAACATACGCAGTAGCATCATTCACATCCACATACAAGGAAGGATCAACCTCAATTACTGCACAGGCATCTGGCTACACGACAGGCTTGACGCCAATGAACACTTACATGATCGACCAAAACCCCTTCGGCGTAACAGTCACACCAACACCAAACATAGTTGATTCAGGAGCACAAGCGAACGTTCTTGCCTACGTAACCTACCCAGACGGAGCCCCAGCCCCAGGAGCCACCGTGACGTTCACGAGCGACGCAACAGGAACCTTCACAACGGTAAGAGATCTGGGAAACGGGTACTACAACATAACGTTCACTGCACCCAAACTTGCAAACCAAACTTACGCCAACATTACAGCCACAGTCTCCAAGACAAACTACGCAGCCAGCAGAGGCACCACACAAATCACCATACTGCCACTACCCACACTGGACCTATCTGTGACGGTAACTCCCAGCACAGTCATCTCGGCGAAACAATCAAACGTAGTGACTCAAGTAGTCTATCCCGGAGGTAACCCAGTCACAGGTGCCACCGTCACGCTCACCTCGAGCAGCGGAGGAACCTTCACAACTGTAATAGAACTGGGAAACGGATTATACAACAGCACATTTAACGCGCCCACCTTCCAGACTCAAACGGTTGTCAACATAACAGCAACGGCGTCAAAAACAAACTACGCCTTACCTAATACTCTTGTCACACAAATCACCGTCCTACCGTTACCCTCCTTAGACGTGGCGGTTGCACCAACACCAAACACCATCGATGCAGGAAAACAAGCAAATGTAGTAGCCCACGTAGCGTACAAAGATGGAAACCCAGTCGCAGGAGCCACCGTCACATTCACCTCAAGCAACGGGGGGAATTTCACAGCGGCGAAGGATGTCGGAAATGGATTCTACAACACAACATTCACCGCACCAATCCTCAACACCCAAACAGTGGTTACCATAACGGCGACAGCAGCCAAAACAGCCTACACAACGAGCAATGGCACCACACAAATCACTGTACAACCACTGCCTCCACTAGACGTCGTAGTAACGCCAAACCCAAGCACAATCATCGCAGGAGAACAAGCGAACTTTGTTGCCTACGTAACATATCCTGGAGGAGCCCCAGTAAATGGTGCCACAGTCAAATTCACCTCCAGCAAGGGAGGAACCTTCACAACCGTGAAAGACCTTGGAAACGGATACTACAACACAACATTCACCCCACCAAATTCAGCCGACAACGTAACAGTTGATATAACCGCCACAGCCTCACGGATAGGCTACTCCACCAGCACCGGCACCACACAAATCACGGTAATGCCCTATGGTTCAGTGCATTCAGGAACGCTGGTACTATGCGTCAAAGATGATACTGGAACGGCAATAGGCGGAGCAAACGTAACCACAGTGTCGCAGCCATCATCTATGACAAATCTAACCGCCACAACAAACAGCACAGGATACGTGAGTTTCGCCAACGCAGCAGAAGGCAACTACACCGTCAGCGTGAGCAAACAAGGCTACTTACCGATGAACGCGACATTCATCTTCAACACCGGCACTACAGCCAAAACTGTGTACTTAACAGAGATCGCTAACGTTACTGACAATCAAACTGCTGATTTGACATGGGTCTACGCTAATCATCGGTGCAGTTGTCGTCATCATCGTAGTAGCAGTTTTGTTCATGATATCCAAGCGCATGGAATTCAAACTTTCGTTTCAAAATAGCGGTTCAGCTCCACCGTGAAATTCTTCGTTTCAACATAATTAAGAAACCCCCGCTGTCTCTGCTTTCTGAAACGTCACCGTCCTGCGCGGATGGACCTGGTGGTTCTTCGCGCAAGGCACTGGCGGCGTAATACCACTCAAGTATCTGTGGTACGAGGGAGCAACACCGCTGAAGGGGCAAACATCTATGGTGTTGCCGATCACGAAGACAACGGCAGGCGTCTACACGTACTGCTGCATAGTCACCGATCCAAACGGCAACACGGCCATAAGCAACACAGTAACACTAACCGTACTCGGATTGGCCCAGCGCAACCTAAAGAAACTCGAAACCATCAAATTCCACCTTTTTTTAAATTCCTCGCGCGACGAGTTGTAAGATTTGTCAATGGCAACTCGGACTTTCTATTCTTGGAATCCAATTTTTCTTTTCGTTTTTCAGGTATTTTGGAAACAGCAACGTTTCCTCACTGATCAATGTTTTAATTGTTTGTCTTTCCCCAACTTTCATTCGTGGAATCTCAACAATCATTTCGAAGTAGGTCGTTTGGCTTGTTGGCGATCCTTCGTCTTGGCATCATTAAGATAATCTCACTTTTTTTTGAGCTAACATCTTCTCAATCTTAGAAATTTATGCAGTTGTTGCTTTGTAGCCGTCGTTTGGATTTGGATCTAAATATTCCAGGAGCCCTTAGCACATACATCAAGTATTATTTAGCATAATCTCCAGTTTAATTAGCGTAAATCTCGAGATGAAAAGATGATACTAACCTCTGAAGACTCACAATACGAAGCTTTATTGCAGGTAGCCAAAATCATGGTTGTCGCTGCAAGAACCGCCCCAAAAGCCCAAGGAGAAGACAAAATCAAAGCAGCCGTCGTCACCGGCGACGAAAAAGACGAATTGGCAGACACAATGGAACAAAAGGAAAGGCAAGAGATGCAAAGAATATGCCGAGTCTGAAGGGAGATATCTCCAGACATGTTACATAAATCGTAATATAGGTTAAATCTATAAAGGCGAATCTGCTATTACAAACATAGCGTTTAGGTGTAAATGGATGGTAAGCAAGAAAAGTGGAGACGAGGAGAAGGTTAAGCAAATCTTAACAGACCCGAAGTACGCCAGTATTAAAGCTATGCTCGAAAAAGACCACGCTATAGACTGTCTTATGCTGTTGCATCTGGGTAGGGGAAAGTGGAAGGAAGCAAAAGACTTTATGCGTGAGAACAAGTTAACGCTGAGCGACGGCACTTTCCGGGCGAGGATGATCGAGATTGAGATCTTGGGTTTGGCAAAGAGCGAACGAATCGACCCGTTGAAGAAGTTCTACAAGAAAACTGAGATGGGCGAGAAGGTCGCGCAGCTTCTTCTCAAGTTCTTCGACGAACTGAACGGCTCTTGAGTTTAGGTGGCACATCGGTGCCGCCTTGTTCTCTTCCCAGGGTTTTATAGCCTGACCTTTTAGTGGCGAACTTAGACGTAAATTCTGCGTTCTTCGGTTCAGCAGACGGTACTGTTTGATTTGGTGGTTGGTTTATGGTGTGAGCGTGTTTGTGTTTGGTTTGGAGTATGTTTGCTGTACTGTTGCACAGTTTGCTTTTCGACGGCTTTGGGGATGGTTTTTTGGTGGGTTTTGTTGGTTTGTTGTAGGTGTGTTCTACTCATCCATAATATTGCGTATTAAGTCGTAAGACTTAAATGTGGTATTCCGTTCTACCATACCTATCAATCCCAAAAAGGAGGGATAAAAGAGAAAATGAACACAATTAGAAAATTGAAGAAAAACGCAAAAGCCCTTAGCCCCGTAGTCGCCTCAATCATACTCATCGCAGTCACAGTCGCAGTCAGCATCGCCGTAGCAGCATGGATGGGCGCACTAGTCGTTGGAAACATGAACACAGAGGAAGTCAAAATCACCAACGTCGAGTACGCAACTGCACGGATCGGCAGCAAATCACAGCCAAGAACACAGGAGCAAGTGCAGTAATTATTAGTGACGTATATATTGGCATACTGCCAGACTAGCAGGCGCTGATCTTGGTTCCCGCCACAGGCCTACATTGCCCCCAACGGTGTTGCTTCGGTGGTCGACCATAACTGATACTATTCACGTTGCTGGTCAATGCTATCAATTTAAACTGGTATCTTCAAAAGGCAATGCATTCGTCTACACCGCAACAGCTCCACTATAAACACCCTTTGTTAGTTGAAACTCGGGGGTAGGGTGAAAAACACGAAGCCATCCTCAACTTCCCCTTTCTCTTATTTCCTCTTTGGAGGTGCAAAAAGCATGGTAGTAGAAATAAAAGAATATGGATCAGCTGAACAAATCGCAGAAATACTGGACAAAGAAATAGGCGATACCAAGAGCAAGTTGGGCGAGTACCTGCGCCGACTCGACGAAATTCGCAACTTAGCCGAGAAGTCTAAGAAAATCCGCGAAGTCGTCATGAAACTCGCAGGTAAAAAAGCCACAACCGAAAGCCTTGGCGAAATATCAGTGGGCGACCTAAACATCGTCTTAGACGCTAATCCATTCCACGAACTCACCGCCATAGAATCCGTCGTCCGCAGCCACCAGGAACGACTCCTCGTCCTGCAAAAAGCCCGTGAAGCTCTGAAATGGCTCGACCAGCTCGGCGACACAGAAGGTCTCAAATACCTAGTCGTGGAGAACGAGGGCGTCCCAGAACGCATCCTGTTCAAGATCCAGTAATCACATTGGTTACTGGGCAGCCGTGGAGCATAGACCATGAACAACGACCTCCAAGCCTACGCACTAAAAAGCACCGTCGATGAAATCAAGAACGCCTGCCCTGATGTTTCACACACCTTTATTTTTAAAAACGATGGAACCATCCTAGCCAGGGATGAAAACACCGACGAAAAAACCGCAGCAACCGCCATAAAGGCATTAAACGCGGTTGCCAACCAAGCGGACGCAGCCGGCGGTTTTGAATCTGCAACCTTCTACAACACTAACAACCGAGTCAACGTCTTCAAGATTAAAGAGTATTGCTTAGCCCTAGTTGGTTCAGAAGAACCCGACGGCGAAAACTCAACGTCTTTAGCCAAGGCTTTGGTCTCCACAGCTCTGAAACTCAGCAAGAAGATATCATCGTTTGAAGAAGAGAACCCACGAATCGAAACGCCTGAACCCTCAAGAAAACCACACTTTGAAACGGATGAGACGGGCATCGATTTGGAAGCGGAAGAAATCACCTCGAACCAGACCGACGTGGATGAGACGCAGTCTCTGCTACCCGAACCTCCGGTCACTCAGTTTATGGTGGAGAACCTCGGCGGCTTGTTCGCACAGTCGGACGTTGTTCGCGTTGAGACCGCGTTGATTCAGCAATGGAAGGACTTGTACGGCAATGTTAGGATGATTGACGAGGTTGAGGTGGAGACTCTGAACGGACAAACCATCCGCTGCAAGTTTAAGCCCATCAAGGACGCTAAACATGATGGAAAAGGTACCATTCAGCTTCCCCAAAAAATTCAACTTATTCTTCAGACGTCGAAAGGCGAACTCGTTATGGTGAAACCAGTAATCCGGCAACAAAGGTAGAGCTGCATGGTAAAGAGAATCGCGAAACCCACTACCACCACCGTAATGATCGACGGATTACCAGTTGTTGTTGCACTCGACGAAGACCCCGCCTTCGCAGGGTTACGCGCGAGTCTTCTCCGGATAAACAAAATCCCCGGAATCAAAGGCTACATTCTGAGGAACACGACTACAGCCGCGCTTGATCTGCAGAACCCAGCAAAGTTAGTTGAGTATGCGCTCCTCCTATCGGAGACAACTGATGCCTGCGAAGAACTCTCAAGACTGTTCGGGTTGAACATAACGAAAGCGGTCGTGGAGGGCTCAGAAATCAAGGTGCTCTGCATGATTATAGGCAATAATAAGTTGAGCATCTTCATGGAGAAGAGCGTAGACCACGCCGACATTTTCCGGCGAATCTCACCATAGCTCGTAGTTTTTTCGTGAGTGCACCTTCTCCTCTTGTAGAAGGAAGGCTTGGACCCCAGCAGAAGGCACATACAAAGATCATCGCCTCCTTCGCCGGAGACGACTCATATGGAAGCTCAGGAGCATCGACCGCAGTCTCAGTCGGTCCAGCACCCCAAACACCAGTAACTCAGCCAACCCAAACTATTCCAGACTACTCGACACTATTTGAAGCCATGATAGCAGCCATAGTCGTTGCCATACTCATCGGAGTAGTCAATTTAGTGGCGCATCAGAAAACGATAGTAAACCCTGATGCAGCAAAACAAACTTCCTTCTTTTTCTTTGTTCAAAACCCTTCAGCTGAACACTGAGCCTTGAATCTGGTCTTAAGGGCTAAAACGTTCACATTTAGATCCTGATAGAAACTCTATACACGTACCAAAGAGGGGTAGGTGGTGCAGGCTGCGAAGCAGTTTAATGTATTCTGCTTCCTTCGGCTATGTCCTTCTCAGGCTGCAGAACCACGACGTTGCCCATGCCGTCCTCTGCGGCGAAGATCATGCACTGCGATTCAACGCCCATCATTGTGCGGTGCTGGAGGTTAAGGATGAATGCGCCCTTCTTGCCCACGAGGTCTTCAGGCTTGTACCACTGCAGTAGACCTGCGACGGCAGTGCGTTTGTCAGTGCCGAAGTCAACGGTCATTTTGATGAGGTTTCGGGAGCCCGCGATGTGGACGGCTTCGGTGATTTTGCCGATGCGGAGGTCCAGTTTCTTGAACTCTTCGAAAGGAATGTCCGTGCTTTCCGTACTCAAGCTCTCACCAATTTGCATGTTCTTTGAGGTTTGTTTTAAGGTTTTCCTCGTTTTCAATCAGAGGGATTGTTTCAGCGTTGCTAAGTAAGCCATGACTTCCTCAATCTTCGGCTCCGACATATTCAACGCGGTTTCAATCACCGTTCTGGGGTTGGAACGTGGTCGGTTCTGGATGGTTTCCAGCGCGGTGTCAATGTTTGTGAAGAGCGTGTCCCACGTGATTTTTGCTCGCTGTCCCTTCAACTGGTACAAGGCGAGAACGTGCGCGGTGACGCCGCTTAGGTCATCTTTGTAGGCGCGGAGGTTTCCCACGACCTCGAAAGTCTCCATTTGCGCTCCCGCAAGGTATTCTCGTAAAGTCTGATAACGCTTCTCGAGAGCCTCAATCTCTGCGCTCAAATCCTTTCGCAGCTGGGCTTCTGTTCCGTCTTTCATAAATGTCACGTCTTGACTTGGGAGTTTCCGCTTGGAGTTATTAAGGCTTCGCGTCTCCTCTCCGACGCAATCCTGTGCGCTGCCAACAAAGGCATAGGAATCCTGTCGCCAGCGAGTGCAATGCTCCACAATCTTGACTGCTGTGGGCAATGAGATGAGGTGCCCGACACTCACGTAAATGGGCTTCTCGCCTTCTTGCATCGTGACGACGGCACCGACGGTTTTCCCTTCGTAAATCAAGAAGGTTTTTCCATCGATTTGTTCGAATTCGCCAACCAGTCTGCTCTTAGCCACGCCAACGGTGGGTTTGCCGATTGCCAGCCCGAGGTGACTCGCGAAACCGCAGCCATAGGGATGCGCCACTCCCTGAGCGTCAATGAGGAACACGTCAGGCTCCGTTTTCAGCAGTTTAATCGCTGCAACTGCTGCTGGAAGTTCCCTGAACGAGAGCAAAGTGGGAATATACGGAAAATTCACCGTAACCGTCGCTGTCTTCGACTCAACAAGCGTCAGCGATTCGTAATCCAAAACCGCTGCAGCGCCGACTGCTTTGTCATTCCAGTACGCTACATCAACGCCTGCCACGAGTCGTATTTTCTCGGGCAACCTGTCTTCCTGAACGATTCTTCTGCAGAGACGTGTCTGAGCTTCGCGAGCCTTAGATACCGAAAAGCGCAACGGCAATTTGCTGGAATGGTTCATTTCACGGCCTTTTGAGGCTTGCCCTTTCTGCGGGATGTTTCGAACCGTTTCAAGTAGTCTTCCAGCGATTTGCGCCGAACTTCCTGCGTGATGTCTCCCCGTGTGGTCTCGATGATTCGGCGTGCGATATCGGTTTTTCGCCTCAGCCCAGGCACGAGCATGTAGGCTTCATCCAACGCCAGGAGCTCGATGAAGATTTCATCCATAGTTTCCAAGCATTGCTCACCTTTCTTCACGTCGCCCTCGCGCAGGGCATCCAAGGACAGCCGCCTGAATTCGCCCACTACGTCCGCTAGTCCGAGAACATAGTCTGTTGATGGCACGTCGAGTTCCTCTGGTGAAACGAAGCGCGACTCCTCGACGAGTTTGAGAAAAATGTTGGCTTCAGAGTATTCCTGCAGTGTGGCGCTGAACATTCCGCCATAAACGATTTCGGGGCAATCGTCGGCTAAAGCTTGTAAACCCGCAACCATGTCCTTGGCGTCGCTGAGAGATTTCTTGGCTTCGTCTAAGCGTTTCTGGTGGATGAGCAGAATCGCCTGTTTTGAGAGGCTAGTTGCCCGTCGCATGTTCTCGTGCGCCTTCTCGCGAATCTTGTCCTTCTTCGTGAGTTCTGTTTTGACCTTTCTTAACACCGATTTCAAGCTTGGCAACGTCACACCGCACTTCTCATAGCGTGGCAAAGGAAAAAAGGTTGCTGGTTAAATCTTTAGGGCTCTGGTTTGCTCCACTTCTCTATCAGCAGCTTGTTCTCGCCCATCGTGAAGCTCACTTTGACAAAAACCGATTCCTCGCCCCTGTAGGGAAACATCGTGTCCTCCGCCAAATCTTTGGGCAGATAGATAAGGTATTTTCCATCCTTTCTCTTGAACAATCGTCCTTTCCCTTCGTTAACCATTAATTCACCGCCTACAAAAACCCGAAACGCCGTCAGACAACCTACACATTTTGCATACTTAAACATAACTTTCGATTACACAAGAGAACATTTCAACCTGAACCAAAACGCAACGCATGTTTACGCTTACTCAGCAACACCACTCGGCTGTCGGTGCATTCGTCAAGAATGTTGTAGCCCGTTTTCTCAGCTAAACTCGCCGCAAACGTCCCAACCTCCTTGTGACTGGGCATACGCTCGAAGCCCAACCGCAAAGTCGAGAAGCCCACGTGCATGTAAGCCTTAGCCTCCAGGTACGTGGGGGACGCTTTCTCCACGAGCTTAGCATAATCGTCCGCGTTCTCCATGTTGAGCCCACGAACCAGTGTTGTGCGAATCACGGTGGGGCAGCGGAAGCTGGGCAACAGAGCGAGCGTCTCGTTCAATCTCGCCCAAGTGCCGCTGACCTGGGGCCTGCAAACGCGAGCGTGGATTTCCTCGTTTGGAGCGCAAACCGAAACGTAGAGTTGGGTCGGTTCTACGCCTAACTGAGCCAGCTTGGATGGTTGGGTTCCGTTCGTCACGAGAAAAGTCGTCATCCCCCTGCTGTGGAAGGCTTGGATGAGTTCGCCCAGCGGCTCGTACAGGGTGGGTTCGCCCGTTAGGCTAATCGCCACGTGCCTCGGAACGTGAGCTTCTCTCAGTTTCTCTAGGTCTGTGTCTGCGTTGCCCTTGTAGCCCGTGAGAATCCGCTCCTGTGCATGCAGGCATCCGTGGACGATATCCTCGGGTGTGTCCCATTGGGGCATGCTCAGTTCGTTCCATTTGATTTGCAGGTCGCCGTTCTGTGCTCGCCAGCAGAACACGCATTGCTGAGTGCAGTAGAACAGCGAGGGGGTCATCTGGAGACACTGATGCGATTTTATCCCGTAGAACTTCTGCTTGTAACAATGCCGACCATGAACGAGAGCCTCGTGAAGCCACTTGCACCGCTTCACCCCCGAATGCGCACCCACTATGTGATACTTTTGTTTGTGCAATGCTTGAATGAGCTGTTGAGGGATGGGGTTCTCCACAGGTTCACGAATCCACTTGCTTTGCGAGTTTGGGAAAGAAGCTGGCGGAAAGTAATAAACATGTTTCGCCACACAACCTAGTGCCCCATCAGGGTCGAATTGCAGAACCGACGACATGGCGGTTTAGACATAATATATATCAGTTTGATTTGCTTCCTAGTATTTGGTGAAATAGACGCCGCCTAAGACTCTCTTACTCGGCATAACAATCCTTTCCATCGTGATAATAGTCGCTGGAATCGGGTGGACGTTTGTAAACAACACTCAATCCCTTGTCTCCGACCACCACCTCGGGAAATGGTCAAACCTCGACAAGCGGGAACACGAATGAAACTCAACCAATATACCCCGACACAACCACAAACGATACCACGTCAGGAACCTCAACTACTTCACCAGATAACACCGCTGGAACGACCGGCAATAACACCACACTTTCGCCTACCCTTTCACCCCAAGAACAGATACGCGACCAAGGCATGACGTTCCTGAAAAACAGCAAAGCTGAAACTGCGGCGCTCATGACAAACCTTTTGTGGACTGGAGGGCGAGACAATACTGCACCGGAAGGAATTGAGCGTTATTTATATTATACCGTGGATGGGACGTGGTCGGTCACAGTAGAGAGTTCAACCAATTCTACATCCACTTACACAATTACGGGCTTTTACAACTCACCCACGATGACTGTATCATTCACGGAAACCTACACGAACGGAACATTCAAACTGACGAGTTATTCAAGCCAAAGATACCCAGCGACGCCTGGACCTTAAGAAACGTAGCATGGCCTAATGAATTCTTAATTTCTCTTGGTGCTTTGAAGATAGATCGTAACAACGATTCCGAGAGAAGTTCGTGTTCCTCGTTTTCTATTTTTGCTTTAGTATATGAAAGTGGTAACTGATTTGCCTCTTGACGTCACGAGAGTCAACGTAAAGCTGTCGGTCCCGAACGCCCCCGGCACAGTCACCGAAAATGTTCTCTGAATGCTCATACCGGGTTGCAGCACAACATTTTGGGACATCAGACTTACGCTGACTACATTTATCGACGGCTTGGAATCTTTAAGCCATAATCGCACAACTTGAATAGGAACCGACCCGTCATTAGACGAGAGTGCATGTTACAACTACAGGATAGTTGACGCCTCCCGTTTTCGACGCCAATTGGATTCTCAATGACTCAGCAGCACGATCAGCGTCCAGTTGCTGTGAACGACTGACAATGTTCTGATAGTCTGCGTCTCTGCGTCATCGAGAACATGTAGACGTTGTAAAAGAGGAACATCACTACAAGAACCAATATTATCGTGCCCATGAGAGCGGAGTATCCTCTTCGATCTCGAACTATTCCGCTATGGCGTGGCGAACGAACTGTCAAATGTTCTTCCCCTATCAGTTACAATTCGGATGTAATACAATGTGCCAGGAGCAAGTGGCGATCCGGGTGTGATTCGGAGGTATCCTTCACCTGTCATGGGTAAGCCGAATGGAATCAGCGCGTTAGTCGTCATATTCCGTAACGCTGGTCGCGTATAGTTCCCGACGTATTGATGCGCACTGTTGTATAGGTGAAGGTCTGCGACGGTCACATTATTCGAAGTGCCCCAGTTTATTACACTCACCGTCAGGGTGTTGCCTGAGTAGTCGATGTACTCGAAGCCCAATCTCTCCTGCAGAGCCTTTGCGTTGTTTCCTTCCGTGGTTGTTAATGTGCGAACCGCTATGCCACCCCATGAGTAAGTCCAATACAGAATCGCTATACCCAATCCTAGAACGCCAACGGTTAAGATGATTGAGCTTACGACGACACTCACTGCTTTCTTGTTGGACGCGAAGCCCCTCAATCGTCTGTTCCAGTTCAGACTAAACCGGAGCGGTTATGGGTCTTTTTCTTCGTTTAGGCATGTTAAGCGGTTCCTCCTATGTACGGCAGAATCAGAGTGGCAGTTATGGGTACGAGTATTAGGCCGACGATTACGAGGATAAGAGCGTGTTTGAAACCTGCTGATGCGCTACCTGAACTGAGTTTTCCCGTCACTATTCCTGTGAAGAAGATTTGAAGCATCAGGGGCGGTAGGATCAGTGTGACGACTTCTGAGAATGGCATGCCTTGGTGAGCGTAGGAAATTAGAATTAGCTGGCTGAATCCCAGCAGAATCAGAGTTGATACTACGAGGATGCCTGCGCCGACGTAGGGCATAATAATGAGTGGTCGCATTGTTTCCTGTTTCTCCTTCTCCAAAGATGACAATTCCTCACTGAAGTGAGTTAACGTCTCCAGCGTCTCAGGCGTTCCTCCACCGACCTCGATGGCGTCGACCAGCAAGTAGATGTCGATCAGCGCAATCCAGGAGTTAATCTTGGTCTTCACGGTCTCATAGATAACTTTGAACGGAAAACCCCACTGTATCTGCTTAGTTGCAACTTTAAGTATTGGCGTAAAGGCTCCATAGTTTCTATCAGAGAGGTTCTCCAAGCATTTCTCCGGAGACGAACCAGTTTTTCTGGCCTCCGTAAGATCTCGCATGAAGTTGGTGACTTCCCGTTCAATTCTCTTCCCTTTCCTGCTATAGTAACTGTGCCCTATGACTCCAGGGATAGCTGCTGCAATGAGAGCGATTGCCATGCCTAACCCTGATTCGTATCCTGTAGGTAAGCCAAGGGTGTTTCTGAGCCAGAGTACAGCATTCATGAAAGGCGGAGCGAAAGGCAATGTGAGGTCGGGTGCAGCAAAGGGAAGGTACATGGTTAAAACCAGAAAAATGAATATGGGCGATGCGGCTGCAAAGACTTTGTAAGGTCCCATCTCGCTCAGGGGCTGGCTCACTTGCTGGGTGTCAGAGATGAATAGAAAGAGAAGAGCGAGAAGAGGCACCAAGAAGTAAGCGTAGATGAGAAATGTGTCTGAGGTAACGTTGCCGCCCCAGAAAGACTGGAACGACAAAGACGTCATGAATAAGATAACCAGCGTTAACGTCATCAGTATGCTCATCGTGACGTATGTTTCCATGAGCAGGCTGGCTCGGTCACCAAACGCCTTCACTTTCTGAGCTAGGTCCTTGAACATCGTTTCTGTGCGAACGATTAAGTAGTGCACTACATCGCCCCCCGTCCGCACGGTAGAGGCATATCCGAGAATCAAATCCTTGTAATCTGTCGATGGCAAGGTTTTGGCTGATTTCTCCATGGCGGAAGCCGGGTCCAAGCCTTTAATCTCCACGTCCGTCTCTATGTTGCCTATAACCTTACACATGCCGGGCAAGCAGTTGGCACTCTTTCAATCTCTTGAGGCTCGCGTATGGAGAAAGCCCACCCGTTGCCATCACACTCACGTAAGCTCCGGCGAAAGGCACTTCAAGGTCAAGCTTGGCAGCTCGATCTCTAGTCTTGATCTGCGGTATAGCGTATCCGAGGAACATAACCAGGAAGGGCGCAGGGATGATGAAGAAAAACCTCGTCAGAAAAGCGACCGGCAAAACGATGATTAGAGCGATGAGGAAAAGAAACCCAACAATAGAGTAGTAAGCATCGGGGTAGATTCGGATTCCAGCATCCTCTAAGGCTTCGTCAAGCCCGGACCCACCATAGAACGCTTTCTTCAAAGCTGAGCCCATCCAGCCGAAGTACTGATAGCTGAAGCCGGCGAAAGAGAATTCATTGCTTGTTTTTGTTTTTTCGCCTTTTTTCATTGTCTCCGCAAACCTAGGTGGTTCAATTCGTTGTAGTAGTGCGTGATTTGCTTCGACAAGTCGACATTCTTCTTGATACCCATGACTCTTAAGCTGTGAAGGAAAGCGGCTCGGGTGGATAGTTCGTCGAGGATGCTCTGCAGCGGGACGCCGTATCTTGAAGCGATTCTCTTCAGAAGTTCACTGTCAGCCAGGTTGACTGTGAAGGTGTCATCTACTGGGTTCCATTGGCTGACGGTCTTGTAATTCTCGTAGTCGATTATCTCTACTAGTGTTTTGATTCGCCTGCCGAAAGTGACCCCTCCGCTGTATGAGATTGGCAGTTTGACCCGTTCAATCAGCGGTGCGACGTTCAGCAGAGGAATGTATGCCTCAGCGACGTCCATCGGGTGGCTCGTTAACCTCTTAACGGTGTACCCCAGGCTGTCCGCATGGAGCGTCGTTAACCCACCGTGCCCTGTGGCTAAGGCCTGGAAAAGCACGAACGCTTCTTCGCCTCTGATTTCGCCGACCACGATGTAGTCTGGTCGATACCTCAGAGAGGTCTTCACGAGCTCAAAGAGCGTGACTTCGCCCGTCTTGTAGGCGCCGAGACCGTAGCTCTCTCGACTTACAAGCTGCACCCAGTTGTCGTGGCGCAAGGTTAATTTCTGGAATCTCTTCGACCGTCACAATCTTCATCGACGGTTTAACGAGACTCGCCAAAGCGTTAAGCGTGCTCGTTTTTCCCGCGCCTGTGCCGCCTATCACGGCAATCGTCATTCTGTTCTCGATGAGCAACCAGAAGTACGCTGCGATTTCCTCGTTCAGGGTGCCCATCTCGATGAGCTCCACGATGGAGAACGGCTCTTCCCTGAACCTGCGTATGCTGAAGGAGCCTCCCTTGGGCGAGACTTCTCTCCTGAAAGTCGCGGCTAGCCTGTCTTTGCCTGGCAGCATCGCGTCGAGGACTGGGAAAGCTGTCGAGATGTGTTTACCTGAAAGATGCGTTAGCTTGATGATGAGGTTGTCGAGAGCATTCTCGTCCGTGAACATCAGGTTGGTGGGTAGGCTTTCGTATTTTCTGTGCCAGATATACACTGGCAGGTTAACTCCGTTGACCGATAGGTCTTCAATCATCGGGTCGTGCATGATTACGTCGATGTCGCCGAAGCCAACGAGGTCTCTGAGAATATGGTACTCAAGCTTGGGCCAGGAAGCTTCGGGGATTTTCTTTGCCAACCCATACTTCTTCGCCAACCTGCGGGCTTCATTTGCGACGTGAATTCGTGCGCTCACTCCAGTTTTCGGTGGCGCAATTTCCTTACTTAGGATGTCTATAAGTTTGTGGAGAAAGGGCTGCTCCGTCTCGGACAGTGTCTCTTCTTCCATGAAGTAGGCGTTTCCTCCGCCGAGCTCTGGCAAGGAAGCAATGGTGATTCTCGAATGCGGTGGTGACACGTCGTAGGTTTCTATGACTTTGGCTATCTCCGGCAATTTTCCGAAAACGACTGCGGGGGGCGTCTGAATCTCTTGTTTCGGCTTTTTCTGCTTCTTTTGCTTTTTGTCGATGGTTTCTATTTTCGGCGCGTCTGCTTTGCGTTTGAGGCTAAACCGCTTGCTCTTCTGCGGTTTGTCTTTCTCGGCTTTGGTGTCTGTGCTCAATCCGCTCTGGCTCCGTTAGCTTCTGGCAAAACAAACGCTTAAACCCATGCAAGTCCGCATTCTAGAATGACAACCGTGTATGGATACTGCCTGCCCGCTGTCGTTTCAATTGTAAGTGCAACGTAGTCACCGCTATTCCAGAGGCCTCCGACAGGAAGGTAGATCCGAGCCGGTAAAGCTTTGGCCAGTTTGGATTATATCAGCCATAATGCCGACCTGATAGGCCATTACTCCTCCCGGAGTTCGGGAACTGGCGGCGTTATAGGGTTTTCCGTCCAAGAAAACGTTGTTTATTGTTGCTGTGTTAGTTCCCGTGTTTTTGAAGGTTACAGTAATTATGGTAGCATTGTCTTCCAAGATACGGAACCGTGGTGTCAGCTGAGTAGACCGTGACAAACTCCAGTTTCTCAAATTTCGTAAATGCGTTACCGATGCCCATAGCCCAGAACGAAACAGCAATTGCCATGGTGATGGAGATGGCAACGATGATAATGGTTGAGATTATTATGCTCATGCCTTTCTTATTTCTGCGTAGATTTCGCTTCAATGCTCCATAACTCCCCTATGTCAGTGTAATTTTGATTCCCGAATTTATATATCTACCTTGCGGTAATCTCGAGAAGTCTCGCTAAGTTGTGCTTATGGGAGAATTAATGATGCATACACGAAGCACGGAAAAAGAAAAACCGAGAAAGGGGGAGTTCCGTGCTACGGAAGGACCGCTTTGCTCGAATAGGTTCTACCAGCGGCAGTTTGGATTTCAACCTCAATTGAACTCCCACTCGTCCATGTAGTGTAGTCCTGGGGCAAGGTGATAATGCCTCTCGGGTTCAAAGTCTGCGCAGCAACTAACGTCTAATTGACCAAATTTGTTAGTAACATTTGCATAAGCCGAATCGTAGGTCGAGAGTTTAGGAAAAAGTCATTAATTGGGGCAACTGCGGTGACCCGTGGTATTACAAACTTTCTTATTGTGAATGCTGGACGGTTGAAATAGACGCCGTCAGACTGCATTATCGCGGCGTTGTAATACCCCGTCGGGTCGGCATAGTTACTGATGAACTTCTATGATTTTGGCTCCCTCCGGAAGTTTGCCGAAAATGATATCAGACGGTTCCTAAATCTTCAGTTTCGGTTTCTTCTGCTTATCGTTTAGAGTTTTGATTTTCGGAGCGTCCACTTTACGGTTGGGGTGAGACATTTCTTCTGCGGTTTGTTTTTTTCCTCCTTGGTAGCAGAACTCTTGCCAGTCTCTGATCCATTGGCTTTCAACAAACCAAAAGTTCAAGATCATCACTAGCCAGGGCCTAGTAGAAATAAGGACCATATAGGGATACTGAGTGCCGGCTGTTGTTTCGATCACAATCGCCACGTAATCACCGCTGTTCCAGAGACCTCCGACAGGAAGGTAGATTTGACCACCTAAACTCTGTCCAGTCTGAAGTATCACTCCCAGACGCCCACCTGATATGCTAATATTCCGCCAGGGGTTCGAGAGCTCCCAGCGTTGAAAGGCTTTCCATCCAAGAAGACATTGTTTATTGTTGCGGTGTTTGTGCCCGTGTTTTTGATATTAAGATTAATTACAAAGCATTGTCTTCCGAGATACGGAACTGTAGTGAACTCTTGCGGAGGTAGACGGTGATGAATTCGAGTTTCTCAAACTTCGTGAACGAGTTACCGATCCCCATTGCCCAGAACGAAACAGCAATTGCCATGGTGATGGAGATGGCGACGATGATGATTGTTGAGATTATTATGCTCATGCCTTTCTTATTTCTATGTAGATTTCGCTTCAATGCTCCTTAACTCCCCTATGTCAGTGTATTTTTGATTCCCGAATTTATATATCTACCTTGCGGTAATCTCCTTAAGTTCCACTAACTTCGCGCTTGCCGAAGAATCGATTTTCAAATAGGAAACACCGAAAAAGAAAAACCAAAAAGGTAGGTTGCGTGGCTACGGAAGAACCACCGTGCTCGAATAGGTTCTGCCCGCGGCAGTTTGGATTTCAACCTCAATTGAACTCCCACTCGTCCATGTAGTGTAGTCCTGGGGCAAGGTGATAATGCCTCTCGGGTTCAAGGTCTGGCCGGCAGCTAGCGTCTGATTGACCAAGTTTCTCTGAGTAACATTTGCATAAGCCGAGTCAAAGGGTCTGGAGTTTAGGAAAATACTACTAAGCGTCGCTGCTGCGGTGCCCGTGTTCTTTAGGACTATGTATATTGTGAATGCGGAGCCGTTGAAGTAGTTGCCGTCAGGCTGAAGTAAAGTGCCGTTGTAATACCCCGCTGGGTCTGCATAGATGCTGGTGAATTGGACTTCCTCGAATTTCTGGAAAGAACCCGCAATGCCCATCGCCCAGAAAGCGGCCGCAATCGCCATGACGATAGAGACTGACACTATGATAATGGTAGCGATTATCGTGCTTATGGCTAATACGTTGCGCTTCAGTTTTCTCTTCGTTAACGTTCACCTCCACCTTCCACTAGCGAGTGTGTCTTCGGATGAGGAAGACTATTGCTTGTAACACTTAAAGACTTCCCCAAATAAGCCTATTGCTAGTTCGCTCTCGGGATTTTGGAGACAACCCGCTGGAGCGGCCGATCTCTGGATAAAATTGAGCCGACGCGATAGAGGAGAAGATGAAGGAAAGGTTAAAATCTCCTCCATGGTAAATCTTCAAGCAATATTACGCATAGGTCAAACACGAGGGAACCCGAAAGTGAAAGCTAAAGCCGCTGCAGCTCTGCTCATCGCGTTAGCGATTCTCGGCTCAGCAGCGCCAGTCTTGCCTGCTATGGGTCAAATCGGGGCTCAGATTGAGCAGATTTTCCCCAGCTCGGCAACGGGAGTTGTTGGAAGCGCGGTGAACATCATAGGTTCAATCGACACCACTAATGGTCAGTACAAGGTCTTTTTTGGAAACATTCTGGTCGTGACAGCAACCGCTCAGGGGAGTGCCGTGAGTACGGGTTTCATCATGCCTGAAATTCCAGCTGGAACGTACACGATAACGCTCCAAGACGTTACTGCCAACAGCAACGCAACCAAGGATTTCACACTGAACGTCAACTACTCAGTTCAGCCAACTGTTCCGTCAACACCTGCCCAGCTCCAAGAAGGTAACTTGGTGACGATGAACATCTCGGTCACGGGTGGGCAGCCGAACACCGCATACAGTGCAAACATCACGATCACGGTTCCTGCACCGCTTAGCACGAATTACTCACGTCTGGTCACGCTTCCCGCATCGAACTCCAAAGGCACATCCACTACCCAAATCACATACCCCGACAGCACGTTTGCTCCCTCAGGTTCGGTTACCGACTATGCAGGCACGTACCAGCTGTACTTCAACCTCTCGCAGAGCTTGGCCTCGAGCCAATTCAACATCGGCTTCACCGACCTGACGCAGTATCACAGGGGGCAGACTGCGAAAATAAGCGCTGTGGGCTACCAGCCAAACGACACCGCCACCGTGACGGTAAAGAACTTAGATTCGGGAGCCACGATGTCCTCAACGGACGCCACGCCGACGAGCGCGGGCGTCGTCTCCACGCAGTGGACAGTCCCATCAGGCGCGGCAATAGGCACATACTCCGTCACGATAACAACGCGCAATACGCCGAAGGTCGTTCCAGATGCAGAAAACATCACCGTTCCAGGCTATCCTTTAACTATTAGGGTCATTGACCTCTCGGCCAGACCAGTTTCTGCCATCGTGGTTGAAGCGGTCGATGCCACCACCAACAAGACCTACAGCGCAACCAGCGACGCAGGCGGCAACGCGACCCTCGGCCTCGAAAGCGGAAAAGCCGTCCTGACGGGTTACTGGAACGGACTGCAAGTTGGACAGACCAGCATAACTGTGACTGGTGCGGGCACGTTTGACCTTCCATGCCAATTAGGCGACCTCAAGATTACCGTCAAAGACCAGAACGGACTCCTTATTCCCTCTGTGAACTTGGACATCTCCTACTCTTATTTGACCACGAAAGACCAACAGTCCAGAAGTGGAAGCACAAGTGGTCAAACAGACAGGCTAGGAGCCTTCAGCCTTAACTCGACCCCGCCGGGCATAAGGTACAGCATCAACGCTTCCGTCTACGCCGCTGTTTTTAACTCTGGCAACAGCACGGTCGAAAACTTGCCCGTGAAAGCGGTCTCGGAGGTTACGATTCTCTGTCCCTCCCGAACCCTAACCTTCAACGTAGTTGACTACTCTGGCAGCCCCATTTCCAACGCCCGATTCTCGATGCTCGAAGTGACCGCAGGAATTTTCTACAGTGCAACCACGAGCAGTAATGGTTCGGTGACGGTGCAGGCAACGTTTGGACGATACACAGCGCGCGTCTACTCGGGCAGTGTGTTGTTGAACGAAACCTTGGTTGATGCCTTCGCTGACAAACAAGTCAGCATCCAATGCGTTCTCTACAACCTTCAAGTCAACGTCAAAGTCGTCGATTACTTTGGGCAGTCAATCCCCAACGCCAACATCACGTTGACAGGCGCAGATGGGAAAGCCCAGTCTCAAATTGCCCGGTCTGACGGAACCGCCACGTTCAACGGAGTCATAGGAGGCAACGTGCAGATAGCCGCAGCACTGTCCGAAAGCGACGATTATTTTCAGGCTCTGAACGTCTACGTTGGGTCTTCAACGACGGTGCAGGTTCAGATGGGCAGATACATCGTTTTAGGGGGCATCGTGGTTCAGACGAGCCTCTTCATAACTTTGATGACGATTCTGCCGACGATTGTGGCTTTTCTCGTGTTTGAACTCTACTTGAGGCGAAGGGGAAGGCATAAGAAGCCTGCCGCAGCCGTGGGAAAAGCGGTTTCGAAGTGAAAAGTTTATATTTCGTGAACGGTCGTATTCTTTCTCGATGCTAAGGGAACGTTGAAATTTTAACAACAACAATAGAGGTGGTTCTATTGGCTCAAGTAAAACCCTGTTCTCCCGCCTGTCCTTCTTTCAAATGCGTGAAAAACGCTACCTTCTACCGTCGTGACTCTGTCTGGTGCCGAGAAGCTGAAGAGAACTGCAGCGTCGCAGGCTGCACCTACGCTGTCTGCATGAAACGTCGCATGCTGCCCAACGGAATCTGCGGAGAAACCGTCAAACGCATAACGACTGACATAGACCCCGAAGACATAGAGGTCAACACGGTAAGACTGAAAGGCAAAGCTTTCCGCAAACTCGGAGAAAGAGACCTATACTAAAAAGTTAACAGCAAAGAAAATCAGAGGCTACTTTTAACCTCTTTTCTCTCTTATTTCGCCTGTACACGCTTTACTACCGGAGGTTTAACTTTCCTCAGAATTCGGTACCCACAAACGATGCACTTCGTTTCCCCACCGCGGAGCTCAAGCTCATCAGAGGGGACCCGTGAACCGCATCTTATGCATTCGTAGACTATTCCGGTTTTTTCCAAGAAACAACCTCTTCGTACAGAAGGGAAGGTTTTTTGCTTTTAAACGTTTCCAGTTACTTCATTAGGAACGAAGGATGAACGTTGCGAAAAAGGCTGAGAAAAGCGCTTGCCGAGGCTTTGCCGTCAGTATGAATGCACGGGCGTTTACAGCGCCTTCGACATCATCGGCGACATAGCAATAGTCAAGATGCCAAGCGACTCCTCCGTGGACGCTGGCGACGTTGCTGAAGTAATCATGAAGCGGCACAAGAACGTCAAAGCGGTTTACGCTCAGAAGACAGCGGTGCAGGGCGACTTCCGTCTACGAGGGCTGTCTCACGTGGCTGGGGAAAAACGAACATGCACGGTGCACAGGGAATCAGGCTGCTCATTCAAGATTGACATTGAGAGATGTTACTTCTCCCCGAGGCTATCGGGCGAGAGGGCGCGCATCGCCAACCTCGTTCAGCCGGGCGAGACCGTGGTCAACATGTTTGCGGGGGTCGGTTGCTTCTCAATCGTCATCGCGAAACGTGTCAGCGGAGTGAAAATCTACTCCATAGACGTCAATCCCGAAGCGGTGAAGTTTATGGAGGAGAACGTTAGGCTAAACGGCGTCTACGGTAATGTGGTTCCCATTCAGGGCGACGCAAAAACTGCCATCGAGAGCCGGCTGATGGGTTGTGCCGACCGCGTGCTAATGCCGCTGCCCGAAAAAGCCCTAGAATACCTGCCTTTGGCGGTTTCAACCCTCAAGCCAAGAGGCGGCTGGGTGCACGTTCACGCTTTTGAACGGGCATAGTTGCATGCAAACTGCGGCAGCAAACTTGAAAATGAAAATTGCAAAAAGCCTTGCATTGTGCGAGTGTGGATTTCGAGTTTGGCGAGGTCCGTGAAGTGCGAAGCGTCGGTCCAAACTTGTTCCAAATAGTAGCCGACACTCACGTCCTACCTCTTTCGAGTCATTCAGTTTCTTGATTTCGTGGCAAGCGCAACCGAAAAGAGTAGAATCGCTCCACCAACAATCGTAAAAACGTTCAGTCCCTCTTGCAGGAGGAGGATGCCGCCGATAACGCTTACAACGGGGATGAGGTACATCTGAATCCCGAGCCTCGACACTGCGCTTCGGCTGACCAAGGCGTAGAACATCAGGTACCCTGCGACGGTGCTTAGCAGTGAGAGAAACAGAACGGAAACCCAGCCTCCCAGGGATAACGAGAGCACCGCTGAGCTAAGACTCGGAGATAACAAGGGCAAAAGCATCACAGTTCCTGCAAGTCCTGCGAATATGGTTACCGTGGCTGAACCGTACTTGGTTACGAGAGGCTTTGAAAGAACCGAGAACGTTGCGAAAGAGAGTGCGGCGACCAAGACTTCCAGCGGACCCAGAATCGATCCGGCGGAGTTAAGATTTAAGTCGGGTAAAGAGATAACTAGGCGTTCCAGCAATCCCTATAGCCAATGCGAGTATCAGCCGTTTTCCAAGTTTCTCCTTCAGTAGAACCGCTGACAGAACCGCGATAAAGATGGGCCCCATCGCAGTTATTAATCCCGCAAGCCCTGACGGAACGGTTGTTTCTGCCGGAATTCAAAGCCAAATGATAAGCTGGAACGTTCAGGAAAGAGATCACCAAAAGCCGTGGAAGGTCTCGTCCTTCGAATTTTGTTTTTGGCTTCAGGAGGAAGGGGGCGACGATGAGGAATCCTGCGCATGCAATCAGCCATCTTAGCAGAGCCAAGTTAATGGGAGATAGCTCAAAATCTGCCCTTCGAATCGCCACAAAAGCCATCCCCCAAATTAGGCTGAGGACTATCAGAACTCCGTATCCTCGGTCTATTCGCCAGACTTTTCGCGTGGCTCCTGTCGGACGGGGAATCGGTTGTCTGCTTGAAAGTCATTGGCGTTATCCTGCGTGGCTTGCGCTTTAATGTCTTTGGTGAGGTTTTTCGGAATATGCGTGATTGGTAAGTTTTAATAGTCTGGCATTCCGTTATCTGTTCTCCGAGTGATTTAGCATGAAACGAAAACTCATGGACATCCTCGCCTGCCCCATCGACAAATACCACCCGCTTGAACTGCACGTCTTTGAAGAGAAAGACGAAATCGTCGAGGGCTTAATTGTCTGCCCAAAATGCCTCCGTTGGTACCCTATCCGCGACGAAATCCCTGAGATGTTGCCTGATGAACTGCGAAAAGAAGCGGAAGACCTGCCATTCCTCAAGAAGTGGGCAAAGCAAATTCCTGAGAAAATAGTCACTGAGGGCAAACCTTTCAACATAAAAAAGAAGTAATTCCTGCATCTCTGCCGTTGGCTAAGCAGCCTCATGTTTTACCCCTTCTTGGTTTCTGTATGGTGTTTTCTCTTTAGCCTCCAAACTGATTGTTTGCTGAACAAATCTCGACCGAAGCAGAGACTCAATTTACGAATCGCACTCGTCTCAACGTTCATGGAAAACTTAAATTAAGCAATCAAACACGTTAGAAGATGCCTCTAGGAGAAGGGAACTTTATGGCAGCCGAAGAAGAAGCAGTCATGTGGGTCGAGAAATACCGCCCCAAGACACTCGATGAGGTTGTGGATTTAAAGGACATCGTGGAAAGCCTGAAAGCGTTCATGCGCAACCCGAAGACGATGCCGCATCTGCTGCTCGCGGGCATCCCTGGCACGGGAAAAACAACCGTCGCCCTATGCATCGCACGGGAACTCTTCGGGCAGAACTGGCGCACCTTCACGTTGGAGCTCAACGCTTCGGATGAACGTGGCATAGACACCGTCCGCGAGCGGGTTAAGGATTTTTCGCGTTACAGCCGCGCCGCCTTCGGAAACGTCCCCTTCGCATTGATTATTCTGGACGAGAGCGACCAGATGACGGGGCCCGCTCAGACCGCGCTCGAGGCGAATCATGGAGACCAGTTCGCGCACGTCGCGGTTCATTCTCATCTGTAACCAGTCGGGCAAGATAATCGAGCCCATTCAGAGCCGATGTGCCATATTCCGTTTTTCAAAACTGGACAAGAAGGCCATGGTTGAACAACTTTGCTGGATCGCAGGAAAGGAGAAAGTCAAGCTTGCGCCTGAGGCTGCGGAGCGGCTTGTGGATTACGCCGAGGGCGACCTGCGACACGCGATCAACGCGTTGCAAACGGCGGCTGCGTACAAGGACGGGGTGGTGGATGAGAAAACTGTCACGTTGGTCGTGGGCGAAGCCAGCCCAGTCCAGGTTCAACTTATGATTAGGAAGGCGCTTCACGGCGACTTCGTTGACGCGCGGAAGATGATGTACGACCTTATCGGCAGCTTCGGCTTCTCGGGCAGCGAAATCGTCCGTCAGATGCAGCGGGAACTCTTCAAGATGTCGGGGCTCACGCCGGAGCAGAAAGCCGACCTCGCGGACATAATCGGCGAATACGATTACCGCCTCACGCAGGGCGCTAACAGCGACGTCCAGCTCTCAGCGCTTCTTGCCCAGTTCGCCAAAATCGGCAGAGCGAAAGGCGAAGCCCAGTGAGAGAGGACCTGTTGTGGGTTGAGAAGTACCGCCCCAAGAAGATAGTCGACGTAATAGGAAACGAGGAAGCAAAAGCCGCCTTTGTGGACTGGCTCAAAAACACTCGCCGCACCAAGAAGGCTGTTCTGCTTTATGGTCCGCCAGGAGTTGGCAAAACCACTCTGGTAAATGCATTAGCCCACGAGTTCGGGTTCCGAGTTGTCGAGATGAACGCCAGCGACACCCGCAACGAAAAAGCCATAACGAAAGTCGCTGGACCAGCAACCGCCTTCGCAGCCCTTGACACGTTCACGACCGAATCCAAGGGTAACGTACTCTTCATGGATGAAGTCGACGGAATCGCGGGCAACGAGGACCGAGGCGGCGTCAGCACCATCCTCCGAATCATCGAGAACTCACAGATCCCAGTAATCATGGCGGCGAACGACCCCGACCTCGAAAAACTGAGACCCCTCAAAAAGGTCTCGGCTCTCATCCGTTTTCACCAGGTCCGCATACCCTTGATAATTGCGCTCTTGCAGAAGGTTTGCCAGCGAGAGCGCGTGAAGGCGGAGTTTGAGGCATTGGAGCGCATCGCAGAGAACAGTCGTGGCGATGTGCGCTCAGCCTTGAACGACCTGCAGAGCCTCGCCGAAACGACGAAAACGCTGACGTTGCAAGATACCCTGGTGCTTAGCGCTAGGAACAGGGACGTCAGCTTGGACGAGACTCTGCGGGAGTATTTCTCAGCGAAATCCCTGCTGGACGCTTCGACGTTGCTGAGCTATTCCAGCGTGGATTACGATGACTTGCTCATGTCGGTGGGTGACAACCTGCCCAAACGATACCTAAACCCCGACGACCTAGCGGCGGCATACGATTTCGTTTCGAAGGCTGACATGTACCGAGGCAGAATCGGCGTCGACAACTGGCACCTCCTAAGATACTTCTTCAACTCACTCGCCGAGGCGGCGGCTGTCTCGCCCGAAACGTACCAGCCGTTCACGCTAATCTCGCCGCCCATCAGGGTCATCACCTTGTTCTGGACGAAGGGCAAACGAACAATGCTCGACGCGATCTGCGCCAAAATCGGAGAGCAGTGCCACGTAAGCCGCGCAACCGCCAAGACCGACTTCGTCCCGTTCCTCAAAATCTTGCTCGAAAAGCAAAAGCTTGACGAGGTGGCTTCGTGGCTTGAGCTTCAGCCCGAAGAGGTCGAGTTCCTCGCCAAGATGAACAGGCTGTAGGTGGATGCGGATGGTGGTATTGAACAAGAAAGCCTTCAAGCTTCCGTTCGTGGACAGGGAGAAGTTCGTTCTCCTCATGCGGTTGGGCTTGAACTACGAGCGAGCAACTGGCATGTTCTGCGTTGCCAACTACAACAACATCGAAAAGCTCGCCGATGCGCTGGCAGAAATCCTCGGAGTTGACGAGGTCACCTTCGCCCAGACCTGTGCTTTGTGCGGGAAGGATTTTCCCTGCAGCGACTGCAAGTACATCGAGCTGTGTGATACGAAGAATTTACCGTTCCAGTGCGTTTGCTCGGAGTGTCTCCGTGAGGGTAAGACGTTAACGTAGAGCGGCGGAGCGGACTAAGCTTATATTTGCCACATGTTTATAGCTTAACATATTGGGGAGAAAAACCAGCATGAAACTTGTAACCGTTCTTTTACCCGAAGCTTATCTTGAAGGATTAGACGAGTTGGTTCGGGCGAACATGTACCCGAGCCGAAGCAGCGTCATACGTTCAGCCGTTAGGGATTTGTTGAAGAAAGAACTCTGGGAAAAATCCAAACGGTAAACTGTTACGCGCTTATTTTCGGGGGCGGACGAACGCGTCTGCCCAGCTTTATGCGAAGAGCTATGCGATACAGTTTACGCAGTGATTTGACAAGCTGTTCAAGGCTTGGTGCAGCGCTGTAAATCAAGGGGATCTGCTCGTATTCGGCGAGTTTGATGGCGTTTTCGTCGGGTCGGCTTTTGTGGAACACGACCACTCGGGGTTTGAGGCTGCTGACGCGGACGATCATCATGGGCAAACTGCCACCGTCCACGTTCGTGAAAATCAGGGCCCGCTCCGTCGAAGCGCCGAACAGTTGCGCATACTCTAGCCCTGAGAAGGTTTCGACAGCTTTTTTCGCGTCGACCACGGTGTAACCTGAGACTTCTTTTGCGTATTTTTCCTTGCACGCGACGACCTCGCCTTGGATGGCTCGGCATAGGTACTCGACGCGTGCTGGGATGGGGAATTCACGCAGGTCGATTATAGCCATGCTTGGACTGCTTGTGAGTTTGGCGAATTCTCGGATGAAGCGGCTGCCTTTCTCCTCGTCAATCTGCAGCAATGATAAAACGTAACGTCGTATGTATCGTGCGCCTGGGCTTTCGCGTCTACCGCTTTCGTAGTCGCTTATGACCGCTGAAGAAGAGAGGCGCATTTTTTCGGCGAGGGTGATCTGTGAAACGGCGAAGAGCTCACGCCATTTCCGCATCGTCGCGCCAGGCTTGCTGGACAAAATGATTTCGCCTGCGATTCGTCGGGCTAGAACCTCTCGGATGCTGGGCGAAACAGACACGACGGCGTTCCCTCGTGCATCCACTTGCACAAGCTGTATAAAACACTACCGCTTTGCCGATGTTTAGACGATGAAAATCAGGGCGACACCAACCACAACGAGGATAGCGCCGAGTGTGTTGTCTCGTGTTATCTTCTCGTGGAAGAACGCGAAGCCCGCCAACGCCGAAAACAGCGGCGTCGTCGAAGAAATCGGCACGGCCTGGGCCGCAGCGATGTTAAGGAAACTGTAGTTCATGAGCAACCAGCCCAACCCGTTTGCGACCAGCCCGCCGACACAGAGCAGAACGATGGCTTTCCAGCTCAACTTCAGGAAACCATGCTTACGATCCAGTAGCGGCGCTAGAGCCTAGTAAGACAAGAGCCATGCCTGTAATCCTTACGGTTACGATAGCGTAGTTTACGGCAAATCCGCTTACGACGCCAGGCATCGTCACGGCGAAATCCATCATCGTGATGCTCACCGACCACGAGAGAGCCGCCAGCAAGCTCACGGCGACGCCAGTCAACTCCACCTTCCCGTGAACGTGAAACTTGCTCTCCGCTTTTTCGCGACTCAGCAGCCAGATGCCCAGCAGAATCACGAGGGTGCCAACGACCGCTGAAGCTGTAACTGCCTGACCGAGAAGAAGCGTCGCCCAAAGCAGGCTGAAAAGCGGGTACGATGTTGCCAGCGGCACGGCACGAGCCACTCCGATGGACTTCAACGCAAACATGTATAGCGTGTCGCCTACGCCGAGCCCGACCAGGCCGCTCACGATGACGACAACTGCAACACCAACGGGCAGACTAGCTAAAACGCCAGCCAGCCCAGAAGCAACGAGAAAAAGCACGAGGAAACCCGCATTCGAGGCGCAGCGCACGATGTTCGCTGAGACAGGCGACACGCCAGAAAGGGCTTGTTTATACATTATTGGCGCCACCGCCCACGTGATCGCAGCGCCCAGAGCTGCAAATTCGCCAATCATCGCCGCGCTCATGCCTCACAGCTTTTAAAGGCAGCAGCAATAAAGGTTATCGGTCACTCATCGCAGAAAAAAGGAGGTATCACCGTGCAATTCAAGCAGAGAATCGAAGAAACCTCACTAAGCAAGAAAACCGACATCGTCCTCGCACTGGACTTCCCATACCAAAACCCACAAGACCGCAACGCGCTTCTTGCGAAAGCACAAACCGTCCTCGACGCGGTTCATCCGTATGTCTGTGCAGTCAAAATCAACCACCATCTCACCCTCCCACTGGGAACGTTCGACGGTGTCCAAAACCTCGTCAACCAAGCACATAATCACGGGTTGCAAACCATCATGGATTGCAAGGTGAACGACATCGGCGACACCAACCTAGTAATCGCGGAATATTACTTCGCCGCAGGCTTCGATGCGTTAATCGCTAATCCATTCGTCGGTTGGGAGGAGGGCTTGAAACCAGTCTTTGAATTCGCCTGCAAACAGGACCGTGGCGTCATACTACTCACGTACATGAGCCACAGAGGCGCAGCCGAAGGCTACGGACAAGACGTTATCGACCCCAAGACATGCAGCGACATACCGCAATACTGGCTGTTTGCTAAGAGAGCGCTTAAATGGAACGCGGATGGCGTAGTCGCGGGCGCAACGGTGCCTAAGAAAATTCGCGAAATCCACGAAATCCTCGGAGGAACTGTGCCGATTTACTCGCCGGGCGTTGGTGCTCAGGGTGGAAGGGCAGACATAGCTCGCAAGGCAGGTGCAAGATACATAATTGTTGGACGAGAAATCGTGCAGTCCACAAACCCGGTGGAAACCGCTAAACGGATAGCGAGTTTAGCCAAGAAGTGAGCGGATACTTTTCTCGAACAGACCAACACGCTAAACACACTTTCATATTTGGAGCAACGAACAAATCTTTAGGTTCTTGTTTCTCCTATTCTGCTGAAAAACTTAGGGGTTAAGTCGTGCCTTGAGTTTTCTCATCGCCTTTCCTCGGTGAATCAAACGAGTAAGCCTACGACTGGGTGGTACTCTGTACACACTCCCATTGGAGCTTTTGTAAAACTTTTTCCCTTTGGTTTTCAATTTTGTCTTCTTCAAGTTCCTCATCATTCCCGATGCAGATAACACACAGGCAACGTCTATTTGAGCGTGTCCCCAGTATTGTCTCCAATCTGCTTCTTGTTCAAGTGAATCATGAGTTTGTGGTTTTTCTTCACAAGAACAACATCTTCTGAAACATCGTCTACAACTACTTCAATCTCCACACCGCTCGAATACCCCCTCCCTTCGCAATCTTCATAGGAAATTTCTGCATACTTCATTTCGCAAACCAACTAGAAGTGCATTCTCTACTCAAATCACATTGTGTTATTGTTTATCTGGTGTCCACACGCGCTAGAACAAGACACCACGCTAAAACATTCCAAGAGTGCTCTGTTGCGTACTCACTTATAAGGAAGGTTACGTAGTATAAGGCACTAACGTAATGTTGAAATGAGGATGGAAAAATGTCGGAAAGATCGGGAATTGTCTTCGTTGGAAACAAAATGCCAATGGACTATGTTCTCGCCATAATCACGGGTCTATCGGCGAGCGATGCCAAAGAAATAACCTTGAAGGCTAGAGGGCAAGCAATAACTACAGCTGTTGATGCGGCTGAAATAACGAGAAACCGCTTCCTGAAAGACCTGAAGGTAAGCAAAATCTCAATAGGAACACAGGAGATGCCGCCGAGAGAGGGCGAAACCAAGGCACGAATGGTTTCAACAATTGAGATAGTGCTTACAAAAGAGTAGACATACTTTTCGAAACACGCGCGCTTGATAACCACGTTGCGTTCGCGCGCTGAGTGTGACTGAAAGAATGTGGCAGATGTTGCCACGTCCTCTACGTAATTAAATAGTGGGCGGGCGGTTGAGTGTGTGTGAGTTATGGTTTTGTGTTTTTGGTGTTTTTCGTTTTGTGAGAAGAGGAGTAGATAGGGGAAGGGGAAGAGTTAGCGTTAGGAATGAATGGGGGAAAAGACTAAAGTTTAATCCAGCATGGGCTGGAATCCAACTCAATTTGTATTCATAAAGTAGGCTTTCAATACTCAAATTTGGAAAGTCTAATTACCAAAGTCAATATTAGCGGTTAACACATAACAACTCGAGGCAAAGTGTCAGGAGATAGTTTATGGCCGAGGACACGGGAAAGAAGATTGGCGAGATTAAGGTAAGTAAGTATCTTGTAAAGAACGATAACAGCTTGTTGAGATTGAATGAGGCAAAGGTCAGAGTGTGCACGGTGCCTGATGATGAAGCTAAGAGTAGAGGATGCACAGCATTTGGTGAATGCGAAGAATTGGTGTTGATTTACAGGCCTTTCGGCTGCATTAAGGAAAAAGATGAAATTAACCTGAACGAAATGATAACAGTCATGCAATCCTTGCATTAGTCAGCGGAGTTGGTTGGACTGTAATTTAATCTTTTGTTTTGCATTAGAATCCAATGTTTTTTTTATGCTGGAATGGAATAATTTTATAACTGAAACGGCACTTATATCTCACGGGGGGTAAACTTTGGTTAAGATAAAGGAAATGCCGTTCAAGGAGAAGTATGAAGTTTGCCTTGGCGGCTCAAAAGGTCTGGAAGAGTTTGGTTTTCCCATTGTGAAAGAACATTTGGGCAATAGCAAGCTCGACGAATTGAAAAGCATAATTCAGAAGCAGACAGAACCCATTCCTGAACAAGCTTCATACGAAGAAAAGTATGAGATTGCTTATCGCAACTGGATGCGAAACTGGCAGCGCGCTTACACGTTTGTGGGCGATGAAATGGGTGAGAGTGGAAGGGAAGAGTTTGTGCGCCGGGGAGCAGATTATTGGGAGAAGAAGGGCTCTGGAGCGGCTCTGCACGTGTTCAACTTCGTGAGGGCGGTGTCCCCTCAAACTGCTTTTCGGACTTTTGGAAAGCAGATTGCCTATCAATGGCAAGTGTTTATGCCTTTTTCCATATCCGAATTCACGGGGCAACGCATAGTTCTTTCCGTGTCGCATTGCAAGACTCTTGATTATGAGGGTTGTGAGGACACCTGTACAGTTGCTTGCCAGAAACTTATACCACTCTGGATTAAAGAACAGTTCAAGGCAAAAATGAGTTTAGAGCCAGTAGGAAAGAGTTGCACTATCACCTTCACACCCGTTTAGCTCGCAAACAGCGAATAGCAAAGCCATAGCGATAACAGAAGAAGTCATCTCTTAGCCTCTACTTCATTGTTAGAAAATATCAAACAGATGTACACTCGATTCCGATTATACTATTAATCCTATATGGTTCTGAGAACTCCTACCTTACCTTCATCTGAATTAGTGAGATGCTATGTCGGCGGGAACGGTGATCAAAGCTGTCGAAGGCACCTGAAGAATTGGTGGTTACGCCAGCCACAGGAAGTTACATTGTATTGGTAATGAGTGTATTTTTGCCGTGCGCAAGTATGTTACGGAAGATGAAAGCGGTGCTGTAAAGTAGAAGCTGACTTTGCCTGTTACATAATCTATTGCGGCAGAGGTTACTGCTGTGTTGTTGGTTGAGATCGTTCCATTTCCGTTGTCCCAATATAGGAAGGTAGGTATATATGAACCTCCAGCCATGTAGCCTGAATCCATCTGAAAGGAGCCCGGTTTGATCGGCCGATAAGTGACTGGGTACACATACGGACCAACATCAGTATCGTAGGGGCCTGTTGCACCAACTGCTTCGCCAGTCACATTTGCCTCTGCTCCGAACCCTAAGCCCACAGCCTTTGTTGCCCCAAAACCCGAGCCGCTAACCGTGACGGAAGCTCCAGGGGCTTGAGCTGCAGGCGTTAAAGTAATTGATCCTGCTCCTGCGCTCTGAATCGTGTATGCTGCGCTGCGTAGCTGCCTTTTCCTGCCTAATGCCCGTAAAGTTGGTTGGTTGGACTAAAATTTAATTCAAAAAGGAAAAATGTTTTGAAGAAATCAAACCTTAGGCTGAAATGGAACGTTCCCTCTCCACCCTGAGCGTTCCACCTCTTCCAACCTGCAGTTGCTTCTCGCCTCTAAACGACAACATCCGAGCATTAACAATCTGAACATTGTCTCCCACAGAAACAGAGCCAATCTGCTCACGCCAAAGCACAAGCTTCACAGTCCCGCTATTATCCCCGATCAACGCTTCAGCCAAAACCCCAGGGTTGCCAAAGCGCGTAATAATGGAGTGGGGCTCACTAACCTCAAGAATCCTAGCTGTCAAGTTAATCCTGCTCATCCCAACACACAAATCATTAATTGCACTCAGCTTAAACGCGCAGGCACCTTTCTTAGCCACGTATCTACGAATCTGCTCACTGTCCTTAAACTTGCTAATCGGGTTAATCTTCTCCGAGAGAAAACCCTCCCTTAGTCTAACCTGCGCCACAACCTTCAAGTCTTCCTTCATCAGGAAGATCCTTCTGTCCCCGATCCTTCCTCGGCATTCGATTGAGAGACTTCCACACATGTTTTTTTGCTTCTCTTTAGTCGAAGCTAAAGCTTGAAACAGCCTGTCAGGGTCCACACTGTGCTTCACTGAAAAAACGGCGAGATACTCGCCTTCTGACGCGTTCCTATGCCTCATAGTCCCCAATCTCCCACAGTGATTCATCAGAACAGAGAAAGACTGAGAAACACCGCCACGACATAGATCTTAATCCTTCGCTCTTAGAGAAGCTCTGCCCCATGACTAAGACGCAAACTCGCTATATTAAGTGTGTGTGGGGGACTAAAATTTAGTTTCCTTCCTCATTGCTTGTTCTATTTGATTTTGGTTTCTGGGTTTTTTCTTCTCTTTGGATTTCGGATTCAGATACCTACCTGTTTGTTCGTTCCTGATAGAGGTTCCATGGAACGAACCTACCGAGGGTCGGTCGCGAGCACACCAGCAAACCGGTTTCGGGGAAAACGCCTTAAATCTCACCATCTGAATACAGTCTTCCACAACCGATTCAAGAGGTCACAAAATATGAGAAGCGACGAGGTAAAACAGGGTGTCGAGCGCGCAGCCCACCGTGCGCTCCTTAAAGCACTTGGACTCACAGACGAAGATATCGCCAAGCCGTTCATCGGCATAGCCAACAGTTACACCGACATCGTTCCAGGACACATTCACCTGAGGCAACTCGGGGAAGCAGCCAGAGAAGGCATTAGAGCCGCTGGTGGCACGCCCTTCGAATTCAACACTATCGCGGTTTGCGACGGCTTAGCCATGGGACACGAAGGCATGCGCTACAGCCTGCCCAGCCGCGAACTCATCGCCGACTCCGTTGAGGTGATGGCGCAAGCCCACCGCTTGGATGGGTTGGTTCTGATTTCGAACTGCGACAAAGTCACGCCAGGCATGCTCATGGCAGCTGCACGCCTCAACATCCCAGCTATAAGCCTTACGGGTGGCGCGATGGAAAGCGGCATCCTCCACGGCGAAAAAGTCGGCGTCACCAACGTGTTCGAAGCTATGGGCAAAGTTTACGCCGACAAGATGAAAGCCGAAGACCTCGCAGAACTCGAGAACGCCGCTTGCCCAGGATGCGGCTCGTGCAACGGAATGTTTACCGCCAACACCATGGCGTGCCTCACCGAAGCCCTGGGTATGTCGCTTCCAGGGTGCGGAACAGCCCTGGCGAACAGCGCCAAGAAACAGCGCATCGCCAAGGAAACGGGCAGCCAAATCGTAAAACTTGTCAAAAACAACGTGACCCCCTCACGAATTCTGACCGAAGAAGCCTTCGTGAACGCAGTCGCCGTCGATATGGCGCTTGGGCGGAAGCACCAACAGCGTCCTTCACCTCTCAGCGATTGCTGGCGAAGCAGGGTTCACGCTGTCGCTGGCGAAGTACGACGACATCGGCAAGCGCGTGCCCCACCTCTGCAACATGGTGCCAACTGGCCCTTACGACGTTGAGGAGTTGGACAACGCGGGTGGCGTGCAGGCATTGATGAAGGAGTTGAAGCCGATGCTATATCTGGATGCGCTAACGGTGACGGAGAAAACAGTTGCGGAGAACATTGAGGCTGCGCGGGTTTTGAACAGCGAAGTCATACGTCCGCTCAGCAAGCCAGTGCACGTTGGTGGGGGCATCGCGATTCTGACGGGTAACCTCGCACCGAAGGGCGCTGTCGTGAAAACCGTTGCAGTTTCGCCGAAGATGCTGAAACACGTTGGACCCGCAAAGGTGTTTGATTCCGAACGAGAATCAGTTGACGCCATGCGAAAGAAGCAAATCATAGCAGGCGACGTGGTCGTCATCCGCTACGAGGGTCCCGTAGGTGGTCCAGGGATGCCTGAGATGCTTGTGCCGACAGCCACAATCTCCGGGATGGGGTTGAGCGAGAGCGTGGCGCTTATCACGGATGGACGGTTTTCGGGTGCGACCCGCGGTCCGTGCATCGGGCATGTTGCTCCCGAGGCTTTTGTGGGCGGTCCCATCGCCGTTCTGCGCGATGGCGACGTGGTGGAGATTGATGTGCCTGCGAGAAAGTTGAGCGTGCGGTTGTCGGATGCTGAGATTGCGAAGCGGTTGGCAGCTTGGAAGCCTAGACCCAAGAAGATAACGAAGGGTTACTTGTCGAGGTACATACCGACCTACGTGGAGTGATTCGTGGTTCTGCGGGATTAGGTTTAAATCTCCGTGGGATGAGTCTTCTAGAGATATAAAATGCATAGAATTTATCTTTTCTTAGCCATTCTCGTTGCTTCACTCGTTGCTCTCGTGGCAGTCGTTGCGGTTGGTTTAGCGTTGTTCTCGTCTTCGCCTTGGAACTGGTATGGTATGGGTGGAATGATGCGGGATGGTGGAATGATGGGTGGAAACGGGGAACAGTGCAGAATCCCGTTGGGACATATTTCTGGGTTGCGTTCATCGTGCTCGTTGGCGTGGTAGTGGTCGGACTGGTTGGGTTGGCTTATTACTTTGCGGTTCCCGAGATTCATGCGAGTGCTGCGCCCGTGGTTTGCGATGCTGTTCCGAAGGGGAACGTCGTGCAGGAGAACGTGGCGCCGCAGGAGCCGAAAACTGAACAGCCCCCGAAAATGGAGCAGAAGCAGGAAGCGGCTTGCACACCATTGGAATCCATCGTCAAAACACTCTCGGAAGACGAACGCAAAGTCGTTGACGTGTTGGCAGCTCACGACGGCAAATACCTGCAGAAATACATCCGCAACGAAGTCGGCTTGAGCAGGCTGCAGACGCACAGGATTGTGGCAAGGCTGGCTGAGCACGGAATAGTAACGCTGGAGAAGCAGGGCAATACTAACCAAGTGCTGCTTGCAGATTGGCTGAAGAAGTAGCTTCGTGAACTAGTGTTTGTTGAAAACTAATAGCCCCCTATTTAGCAGATGTAACGAGCTCGAACAGCGTCTGTATTGAGTTGCTGGTTTCAAGCATGCGTGGCAGCCTTTCCGTGCATTAGGCTTTGGTCGAATTAGACCAAGATAATCAAGGCTTCAATCCGTTCTTTGTTCTCACTCTCCCAGAAACCTAAGACACAAACGCCCACAGAGAACCCTCACGAAATATACAAATTCATCGATTTGTCATTTTAAGAGAATTTGATTAGATAAATTTTTTTAGTGAATCCGCTTGATCTCTAATGCATAAAACTATAATAGCACAACTATCGAATAGCATAAAACGTCGAGGTCCATTGAAGGAAAAATTGTTGTCTGGAATAGCGTCAACAACTTGGAAAATTGAAGCTCATACCCAAGCCAAGCATGAAATATTGAGGAGATATTTGAGTGCGTGGTTTCCAATCCTCTCGACGGGGTCGGGTAAGATAATCTATTTGGATGGGTTTGCGGGTCCTGGCATTTACGAAGGCGGAGAATTTGGATCACCTATCATTGCTTTGCGAACAGCAGTAGATCATGTGTTGGCTTCAGCATTTCAAGGAAATCCTGTTCTATTTAATCGAAAAAGACAAGAAACGGGCAAAAATGCTAAGTGAAGTTTTGGCGAAGGAGTTTCCAGCTCTGCCAAGAAATATCAAGTATTTCGTCGAAGGCGATGCTGAGTTCGCCCCTACTTTTGAACACGTGTTGGATGAACTTGAGAGACAAGGTTAGCGTATCGCACCTACCTTTGCATTCCTCGACCCTTTCGGTTTTTCAGATTTACCCATGAATCTCGTTGGGCGTTTGTTGAAATGTAATAAGTGCGAAGTCTTCATCACATTCATGGCGGGCTTCATTAGGCGTTTTCTGGATGAAGGAAAAGAAGAAGCATTGAATGAGTTGTTCGGAAATGAAGAATGGAAAAAATGCAGAAGCGTAGCAAACTCCGATGAGAAACTGAATTCTCTTGTAGGTCTTTACGAAAATAAACTTCGGATTGTCGGAGGAGCAAAATACGTCAGAAGTTTTGGAATGATCGGCGAACACAATCGAATAGTCTACTACCTTATTTACGCAACAAAAAGTTTGAAAGGTCTCGAAGTCATGAAAGATGCCATGCTAACCGTGGACAGGACTGGTTCATACAAATTCTCAGACATTACAGGCTTTGGCCAAGTCTATTTGGATGACTTCCAGAACGAACCAGAGTGGGTCGCGCGGGCGGCTAGTGCTGTTTATGAAAAGTTTAGAGGAAAAACAGTTCCTCACGACGATATATACGAGATTGTAGTCGCAGAATTTCCATTTCCGTTTAAGAAGTCCCTGATACTGAGAAACTTGGAAAAAAGTTTCCCGCCCAAGATAACCGAGGTCATTAACAGACAAAGAGCATTTACCTATCCGCCAGGTATTCGATTTCTTTCAGAAAATAAAAAGCAAAGCTGACACCGAACTTCATCAATGAAAATTATAGCAGTTACAGATGCCCGGATGATAAGAGGGATTTAGTGATGCAGACATTTCCACTGTTTCTTTGCATATTGAAATTCTATTTTTCTGATAACCGACGTTATCGAGCTTAGCCAAAAAGAATTCATATATCTGCTTTCGTTGATGAAAAGCCAGCTTCTTGCCCCAACTGCTATCCTCTTCAAAAAATTTTGTCCACTCAATATCGGCGTTCGCTTCTTTCGCGTATTTTATGGTCTTCCACAAGCCTCTCGGCGTTCCAAGAATTATCCTGTTTGGCGTGAACTTCGCCATTATATAGTACAAAAGATCTCCGTAGTAGATTTGCCAATTCTTTATTGGAAATACTGGGTCAATTCTTATTCTAGTATCGTAACCAGTTTTGCTAACCAAAGCGGCTGCTTCTATTCTATCTTTAGGCGATGATGCCCCCTTTTCCCATAATTTTGCCACTTCGGGTGCGTTAACGCTCCAGCCGCAAATTACTTGCTTACGTGGTACGTCTGCGAGAAAACCCACATTTGCAATCCCACATTTGGACAAGAGGTAGATCTTGTGTGTTTTCTGCATTTCAAATTTGTCGACTATGGGTTTCATTAATTGAGGATTCATGAGAGAATCTGATAACTCTCCTGAGTTAAAGATCGCAGGGATTTTGATTTTTTCAAAAGCCTCATCCAACGCTTGTAGAACGAGTTCTGTTCTCACATATTGAGGTTTCATTCTGCCATGCATTGTTCCTCGGAGATAGCAATAACTGCAATTATGCGGACATCCATAAGCCCACCTTAATTCCCAAAACATACCGCATGCAATGCCAGGGGGAGTTTTGTCAAAGGGCATAACGATGCGATTTCCGCTCCAAGGGAGCCCAGCGTTCTTCCTTGAAACCGATTGTTTCGGGATGGCGGATTTTTTCAATAGTTTCTGGATTTATGAACAATGTGATTTTAGCGGAACTTTTAGATGCTTTTTCCCTTTTCTCGCGCCGTATTGTTTTCCATGCTTTTTGAGCAGCTTCTTTATGTTTTTTCTTATCTTCCAGACTTGTCATTATGATTCCATTTTAGGTCGGTTCAAAAGTTAAAGAGCTATTCTACAACAGACAATTACACCGAATTCTCCTGTAATCCATGCCGAGTTTGTCCCACATACCTATCGTTTCTTTGCACAAGGCAACTCGTTGAAAATCATGCTCGTCCTTCAGGTAATCTATTATGACGCTATACAGTTGGTGCCGAAGCTCAAAGTCAATCTTCTTGCCCCAATTCGATTTCTCAGTCAGGAATGCTACCCAAGACTTATCCGAAGCATTGTTTATCGTGCTCTGCAACCCTCTCAAAGAACCAAACGTTATTCTTTCTGGAACGAAATTATCAAAGATCGAATCTGCCAAACCGAAGTATTGTCCCTCCCAACCTTCGACAGGAACAATCGGGTCAATCCGCACACGCACGTCGTATCCGCATTGAACTAATTTCCTCGCCGCTTCAATCCTTTTCTTTGTTGGAGGTGCCATTTCCCACTTCTTCGATACAACTGGCGCATTGAGACTGAAGCTGATTATTGTCTGATTGTGACTTTCCAACCTTTCAAGATTCTTCGTACACGTGGATTTCGTGAGTAAGAGAACCTTGTGTCGTTCTTGTTGCTCAAATAAAGGCACAATGAACTTGGAGAACGGGTCTCTGCCGCTCTCAGTCATTAAAGAATCAGCCAATTCGCCAGCATTTAACAATTCGCACGAATCGCTGTCATTCTGAAACAGGCTTTGCGTGTGTTCTCTAATTTTGGTGTATTCCTTCACGACTGGTTTCGTTTTTGTGTCGAGCATTCTTAGAGTTCCTTTTAGAAAGCACCATGCGCAATCAAACGGACAGCCATAAGCCCATTTTAATTCTAGAAAATGCGGGCAAACAACGTCAGTTTGGCTTTGTGGAAGCGCTGTCTTGTCAAACCTCTTTATTATGGAGCCATCCCCGACACGTTGGACTTGATTCTTCTTTGTTCCGTCTAGTTGCGTATATTCCGCTTACTTAACCCGCGGTAATCGCTCCATGGCGTATTAACCTCTAACCGCGGCTAATATTTTGAAGAGTCTATATAATTGCTTTGTCTCTGTTTAGGGAATCTGAAATTCAAGGATTAAGAAGCAAAGACCTTTCATGGCATGAATTGCCTTGGTTTTCAGATAACTAGGCATCCTGAACCCTGAGTTTATCTTAGAGCTTGTTCATTTCTTCGACCGTGGCAAACTTGGAGCTTGAGCTGCCAAATCCCAAGTCGTCGATCTCTTTCTGGACTTTGGTTTCTTCTTTGGTTTGGACAATTTGGATTCACATGTTAAGACGTGAAGCCATCAAAAATCCTTTTCTCCTGTTAATTTGGCTTAACGCTATGGATGTTGTTTTTGCGTTTTTTGTAAAGCATGAACAAGTGCCTGCTCTCTGTAGTCATGTGGATGGTTTGGCCAGTAGGCTCCAAATATGTTGTTTATATGCCTCTTTCTGGCGCAACTTACCTTTTTACGGTGATTCGGGTAGTTCGCATTTCTGTTTCTTGTCCATCAGGATACCCAGGCCTGCCCATTGGAAAGCAACGTAGGAAACCACGAGTTTGAACCAGAGGGTCACCACCCGAGCCAGCAACGTGACGGAGAAGCTCAGACCCGGCGACACGCCGAGCACGTTGTACGCTGAGCTCATGATTATCTCCGTGAACCCCACGAACGACATACCAATCGACTGAATCGTACCTGTTAAGGCGTAAACGATGAGCACGGTGTCAATGGGCACGGACGAACCCAAAGCCGCAAAGGTCAAAGCCACAACCGAAATGTCAAAAGCCAAACTAAACCCACAAAGAACAACCGGTCGAACGAACGCCCTCTTGTTCGCGCTCAAACTCCCGATGCCTTCGTGGAACGTTTTCAGTGTGCGTTCAGCGCGGGTTCGGAAGCAGACCGCATCCCAGTGGCTCCTCAAGATGAAGGACCCAATTGCTATGAGCAGGTCAAGCATTTTCTGAGTCGCCTTAGGACTAGTGCTAACGTAAAACACCACGACAAGGGAGACTAGGGCGATAACGAACACACCAACCAAGAAACCTATCACAAAACCAGGCAAAACATACTTCAAAGCCAGAATGCCCACCCCTAAGGCGAGAATGACCACCGTTAGAATCATGCTGATCAATTTCTGACCGATGACCGAAGCCGCAACTTTCCCCACGTCCTCGTTGGACTTCTTGGAAAGCATGTAAGCTTTGGACAAGTCGCCCGACCAGCCTGGTTCGGGTATGGTTGAGTCGAAGAAGTATCCCGCCCATGTAAACAAGAAAGCGCGACGAACCGTGGTTTTAACGTTGAAGTTTCGAAGCAAGCTCATCCAGGCTAAAGCCGCAAAAAGACTGGCGACAATAAACGCAGCAAACGCTGACGTGTAGTAGTAGCCGTTTGCCTTTGCCACGGCGCTTAAGAAGTTAGCCGTGCCCACATAGAAGTACAAGTACAAAATGAAAGCGGCTAGCCCAACGGCGACGAAAACCAGAATTCTCCTCGAGCGTAAAGACTGCATCGCCAAGCTGATGCTAACCTCTCTGAAATGTCAAAGAGCAAAGGATAGTTAAGTTTTTAGGGATTCAGCTGAGTGCCAGTCTTTTCAGCGTGAGCTACAAATCGCAAATCTTATATGTCCGCGCCTGCCTTTGCTTTGGTTTGTGTGTGATGGAAAATGGGGAATTGCTTTATTAGACCGCTTCCCTGAGCGGATACGTGTTTTTGACACCACCCTACGTGACGGAGAACAAACCCCCGGAGTCTCTTTAACCCCTGAAAACAAACTGCGAATAGCCCAGCGGCTAGACGACCTCGGCGTGGACGTGATCGAGGCAGGCTTCGCAGCCGTCTCCGAAGGCGAAGCAAAGCCGTTAAACTCATCGCTGAGGCGGGCTTGAAGGCGGAGATTTGCAGTGCTTCGAGGGGTACACGTGGCGACATCGACGCTGTCGCGAAGGCGGGCGCGGACAGCATCCACCTCATAATACCAGTGTCCGATTTGCACATCGAGGCGAAGCTGAAGAAGACGCGTGAACAGGTTCTCCAGATAACCAAGGATATGGTCAAGCACGCCAAAGACTGCGGCTTAATCGTGGAGCTATCGGCTGAAGACGCCACCGCGCAGATTTTGACTACTTGAAGAGAGTGTTTTCAACAGGCATCGACGCGGGAGCTGACCGGGTGGTTGCCTGCGACACCGTTGGAGTGTTGACCCCTGAGCGCAGCTACGAGTTCTACGGCAACCTACGCGAGTCGCTGAAGGTGCCCGTAGTGAGCGTCCACTGCCATAACGACTTCGGCATGGCAGTCGCCAACACAATCGCCGCACTACGTGCAGGGGCGAATCAATTCCATGCTACTATCAATGGCTTGGGCGAGCGGGCGGGAAACGCTTCCCTGGAAGAGATTGTCATGTCGCTTATCGCATTGCACAAGCAAAAGCTCCCCATCAAAACCCAACAGCTATACGGCATATCGCAGTTCGTTCAGCGGCTAACGGGCGTCTACGTGCAGCCCAACAAAGCCATCGTCGGAGAGAACGCTTTCACACATGAGTCGGGCATTCACACGCAGGGCATGCTCGCTCACCCGTCCACTTATGAGCCCATCGAGCCTGAGCTGGTCGGAGGTACCCGTCGACTGGCGCCTGGAAAGCACTCGGGCACAGCTGGATTGAAGGCGGCGCTTGGAAGCATGGGGCTTGTGCCAGGCGAGGAGCAGTTGAAGGAGATTTTCCAGCGTGTCAAAGCTGTGGGGGACAAAGGCAAGACTGTGACCGACGCGGATTTGCTTGCGATTGCCGAGTCGGTGCTAGGTTTAGCGAAGGAGAAGCCCATTCAACTCAAAGAAGTCACAGTTGTCAGTGGCAACACAGTTACGGCAACGGCGTCCGTCAGGATGAAGCTGAACGGCAAAGAAGTCTCTGGCGCAGCCATGGGCGTCGGACCAGTCGATGCAGCAATCAACGCCGTCAAGAACGCCATTCGCGAGGTCGAACCCATACATCTGGAGCAGTACAACGTAAAAGCCATCACGGGCGGCACCGATGCCATGGTGGAGGTTATGGTGCGGATGCGTAAGGGCGACAGGATGGCAACCGCGATGGGCGTGAGGGAGGACATCGTGATGGCAAGCATGGACGCGGTCATAGGCTGCATGAACGTACTAACAACAGACTACAACAACAAAAATTGAAGTTGGGTATGAACCGAACGTAAGAGTAGCCTTAATTAGCAGGCTGAAGAATCCGATGATTGGCTAATTTTCGAGACTGTCAAAGCTGCGCTTCAGGCCAACCAATAGTCGAACGATTTGTGTAGCTTCCTGAGTAATTCAGAACCTTTAGGAATATTCTATTGAATAAAGTCTCAAAGGAATCACGATGACGGACTACTTCTTCCCAGTTGGTTTTGTCGAATAAAACTTCTCCATGCACAAAAGCATGGCGGCTGTTGATAGCGTCCCATTCTTCCTCGGAAACCTGTAGTTTCAATTCTTCAAAGAACTTCCGGTATCTCTCCATGATTCCAAATTCATTAGCTCTTAGAACTTTGTTCATTATTTCATTGCCGTTTGGTTTTCCCTCGAGTTTCTTTGAAAGTCCCTCAATTTCTTCCTTAAGAAGGCTTTCAAGTTTCGCTTTTTCCATGAAAACACCCTTGCTTGTTGATTTTTCAGTGCGGAACCATCCGGTAATTATTGACTCAACTCCAGCTGAGAGTATTGGCAGGTCCACACCGAGCGGTGCTTCCCGAGAACTCCAAAGATTCCACAAAGCCTCTTTAAGGCATAGTGGGTCGCTAAATTCAAAATATTTGGGCAATGACTGACTGATGATCTTTCCGGTCTCATTTCTCTGAAGATTGCCTATTCTGATTGGCGGATTATCAGGCTCTCGGCATAAGGACCTTGCAGATTTTCCCCAAGGATCGTTGGCATATGCCTCAATAATGTATTCATCATTGTCGAACATAGTATAGCCAATCGGCAAGAGGTGCCTGCCAAGTACAAAGCTGCATAACTCCAATATTTTCTTCCGTTCAGGGATATCTGGAATTCGTCCCCAATTAATCCTGTAATCGATTCCGATATTCGATGACCAGCCAGGTCCGATTTCCTTTGGGACTTTCCCTACAACGAACTGAAAGTCACTGGTCTCGACGCGCAGGCAGTCAACTCCACCGCCGCTAGCTTCTTGCGAAAGACTAACATTGTCAAATGGTTTATCTCTGACCTCAAAGCGTTGCCTCGAGTAAGCCCTCAAAACGCTTCGATCTGTTATCCCAGAGAAAACGTTGTCCAATGGGCCATTGAGACACCATTCGGTTAGATGAGTACAGTCAGTTGACTGCCTTCTTTTCAATCGGATGCCACCCACTATGAGCTCGGATTTACCGAGAAATTCGTTTTCTTCGAGATTCTTGTGAGTTGTGACAGTATGAATTGCGCATGATTCGAGAGTGTAAGCCATTTCTTTCGAATCAGAACCATGAATGTCAAACCTAGTAATGGGCGTTCCAGCAGGAATATCTGGTCTTGAACTCCAATCAAGGAGGTACTTCTCATCCTTAAAGTACAGTTCTGCTCTGAGAGCGTAGTCTTCGTCACGGTTTATTACTATCTTTTTCTGTCCATTTGGCAACCCTTCATGTTCTTCTATTGAAGGTATTGAAACTCCATCTGTAAAAAATTCCCATTCCAAATGCGGCAAGAAACGTCCGTTTGAGAATGACAAGACAACACCAAATAAGATAGTCTATTGTTACTAATTATCTTGGCGGTTAAGATTTATCTTGGCACCGTAATGTTTTTATTTGCTTCGTGCAGTCTCTTTTTATCCGTATCGTGAGGTTTCGCGGAGGCAGTTTGAAATGAGGGATCGCCACCTCTGTAGTTGGGATCGCCGGGTACCGGCAGAACGTTTTATTCAGCCCTAGCTCTGAAGCCTCAACAGTTAAAAATAAATTCTTGAAAGACGCATCATTCACGGTACGTACTGAATCCCAACACGTTTTCACAGTAATGGAGCAAATAACATGACAGCAACGAAAATGAACGGCGCCAACACGCTACTTGAAGCTCTGGAACGCCAGGGCGTCAAGGAAGTCTTCGGCATCCTAGGTGGAGCCATCCTACCAGTGTATGACGCACTCTGCACCCACCCGAAGATCCGCCACATCCTCGCCCGCCACGAGCAGGGAGCGGCGCACGCGGCGGACGGCTATGCACGAGCCAGCGGGAGACCAGGCGTGTGCTTCGCCACATCGGGTCCAGGCGCCACGAACTTGGTCACGGGCATAGCCAACGCCCACTTAGACAGCAGCCCAGTCATCGCCCTCACAGGCCAAGTTCCCATAGCAGGCGGCAAATCCACCTACATGATTGGACGCGACGCCTTCCAAGAGGCGGACATAATCGGCATCACCACTCCCATCACGAAATACAATACCCAAATCCGCAGCGTCGCCGAGATCCCCAGCACCGTCAGCAGCGCCTTCTACATCGCAACCACAGGCCGCCCTGGTCCAGTACTCATCGATTTCCCCAAGGACATCCAAGCCGCCACAGGCGACGTCGACTGGGACAGCAAGTTCGACCTGCGAGGCTATAAGCCACCAGGCAACCCTCACCCCCTGCAAATCCGCAAAGCCGCCGAACTCCTCGCCGAAGCAGAACGCCCAATCATCCTCGCAGGCGGTGGAGTCGTCTCAGGCGACGCAGCCGATGAACTCTTCACGTTGGCGGACCTGCTACTGGCGCCAGTCGCCACAACCTTCATGGGTAAGGGTGCGTTTCCCGAAATCCATCCCCTCAGCCTTGGCACCATCGGCATGCACGGCAACCCGCTGGCGAACAAACTATTGCTGGAGGCTGACGTCATGCTCGCCATAGGCACACGCTTCAGCGATCGCGCAACGGGAAATACCGATACCTTCGCGCCCGAAGCAAAAAAAATCCACGTTGACATTGACACAGCGGAAATCGGCAAGAACATCGACGTAGACATCCCCATCGTTGCAGACGCAAAAAAAGCCTTAACAGCAATATACGAACGACTCGTCCAGCAACTCAAGAAAAAAACCGACTCACCCTGGAACCAGCGAGTGAAGCAAGCGAAAGCACTGATGAATCCGCCAAACCAAGATACATCATCAATGAAGCCTAAAGTGCTGTTACAGACGCTACGGAAGCTACTGCCCGACGACACCATCGTCACCACAGAAGTCGGACAAAATCAGATGTGGAGCGCCTTGTACTTCAAGGTTCTGAAGCCGCGTACATTCATAAGCAGTGGAGGCTTAGGCACGATGGGCTTCGGCTTCCCCGCCAGCATTGGCGCTAAAACCGCGTGCCCCGACCGACCCGTCTTCGACATCGCTGGCGACGGCAGCTTCATCATGACCGAGCAAGAGCTTGCCTGCAGCGTAATCGAGAACATCCCAGTCACCGTAGTCGTCCTCAACAACGGCGTCCTCGGCATGGTCGCTCAGTGGCAGCGCATGTTCTACAAGAAACGCTACATCGCCACCAAACTGGGCACATACCCCGACTTTGTGAAACTCGCCGAATCCTATGGCGCCCAAGGCTTGAGAGCCCGATCCATCTCAGAGTTCCAGAAAGCGGTGCAGACCGCGCTGAAGAGTAAAGTTACGACGGTCATCGACGTGCCAATCGGCAGCGAAGAAGACGTCGTTCCCATGGTTCCACCTGGTTGCGGGTTAAACCAGCAGGTAGGTGACTACTAGGATGGAGAACCACCAGAAAACCACCGTCATCGCCGCCCTCGTCGAGAACAAACCCGGTGTCCTCCACAGCGTCAGCAACATGTTCCGCCGCAGAGGCTTCAACATCGAAAGCATCACCGTTGGACAGACTGAGCAGAAAGGCGTTTCACGCATGACCATAACCGTCAGCGGTGACGAGAGAACGCTGGAACAAATCGAGAAGCAGATGAACAAAATAATAGACGTGATAAAAGTCAACCAACTCGAACCCGACAACATCGTCGCCCGCGAACTAGCGCTAATAAAAATCAATGTGCCCGACGTCAAAAGCCGCAGCGACATCATCAACTGCGTCGAAGTCTTCCGAGGACGAGTCGTCGACGTCGCACCCGAAAGCCTAATGGTCGAAATCACAGGAACCCCCGACAAGATTGATGCCTTCCTCAACCTGATGAGAGGGTACGGCATCACTGAAATGGCACGAACTGGCTTAACGGCGCTGGCGCGCGGGGTAAAATCGACAAAGATCGAGGAGTAACCTTAACTACCGCTACCTCTACGCACAGCACAAATCCTCCTATTTACAATCTCGAAAAGGTAAAACAGAATGAACGTAACTGAAAAAATCCTAGCCAAAGCCTCAGGCAAAAAAACCGTCAGTCCAGGCGACATCGTGGACGCCAACGTCGATATGGTCATGGTCCACGACCTGACTGGACCCCTTGCGGTGGAAGCGTTCAAACGCATCGGCATCCCACACGTCTGGGACAACAAGAAAATCGTCATCATCCTTGACCACCAAGTCCCAGCTGAAAGCGTCAAAGCAGCGGAGCTACACAAGATGCTACGGGCCTTCGCCAAGGAGCAGACCATACGCTTCTACGACGTGGGCAGGGGCGGAATCTGCCACCAAGTCATGCCCGAGAAAGGACACGCCGTCCCAGGCACCGTTATGGTTGGAGCCGACAGCCACACCTGTACATATGGTGCGTTTGGTGCGTTTGCAACTGGCATCGGATCGACGGAGGCGGCTGCGGTTTTCGCCACGGGCAAAATCTGGCTGAAAATCCCAGAAACCATCAGGATGAATGTGGAGGGTGAGTTCAAACCCTATGTGACGCCGAAAGACTTGATCCTGTCCATCATCGGCAAAGTAGGCGCTGACGGCGCCACGTACAAAGCAACTGAATTCACGGGCTCGACCGTCCGCGGAATGAGCATGTCAGGCAGGATGACGCTGTGCAACATGTCGGTCGAGATGGGCGCCAAGAACGGCATCGTCGAACCCGACGAGACCACTCGAAAGTTTCTGGAGGGCAGAGTCACGAAGCCTTACGAGGCGTTCAAAAGCGATCCCGACGCGAAATACGAGAAAGTTTTCGAGTTTGATGTGTCAAAATTGGAGCCAACCGTAGCGTGCCCATCGTCGGTGGACAACGTAAAGCCTGTCTCAGAGATCGGCGATGTCCCGATTGAGCAGGCGTTCATCGGTTCCTGCACGAATGGCAGAATCGAAGACCTGCGAGTAGCAGCACAATTAATGAAAGGAAAGACAGTCAAGGACGGCGTTCGTGCACTAGTCATTCCCGCATCACAGGAAGTCTACCGAAAAGCAATTGACGAAGGGTTAGTGGAAATCTTCACCGACGCAGGCGCCCTCATCTGCGGTTCGGCGTGTGGTCCCTGCTTAGGTGGCCACATAGGCTTGCTGGCGGCAGGTGAAACATGCGTGTCGACCTCGAACCGAAACTTCATAGGACGGATGGGCAGCACCCAAGCCAGCGTTTATTTGGCTTCGCCTGCGACGGTGGCAGCCTCGGCGCTAACGGGTAGGATAACCGACCCTCGGACAGTGGAGGCAAAGAAGCCATGAAGATATCAGGGCCAGCGGTGAAGTTCGGGAACAACGTGGACACCGACGTGATTCTGCCAGGCAAATACCTCATCCTGATGAGTCCAACCGATTTGGCCAAACACGCACTGGAAGGTTTAGACCCCGAGTTTCCTAAAAAGGCAAAGAAAGGTATCATCGTAGTCGGGGGCAAGAACTTCGGCTGCGGCTCTAGCCGTGAGCAGGCGCCATTGGCGTTAAAGTTTTCTGGTGTCAAGTGTGTGGTTGCCGAGTCGTTTGCTCGCATATTCTTCCGCAATTCGATAAACATCGGGTTGCCCGTTGTCGAGTGCACTGGAGTTTCGGCGGCGGTGGAAACCGGTGACGAGTTGTCGGTGGATTTCGACAAAGGCGAAGTCCGCAACGTAACCAAAGGCAAGACCCTGAAGGGCACGAAGCTGCCTGCGTTCATTCTGGAAATTCTCAGTGATGGAGGATTAATCGAAAACCTGCAGAAGAGGCTGAAGAAGAAATGAACGAATACAAAGTATCCCTTATTGAAGGGGACGGAATCGGACCAGAACTGACCCGGGCTACATTGGCGGTTCTGGGTTCAGCTCAAAAGAAATTCGGCATCAAGCTGGACATCGTAGAGGCTGAGGCTGGAGATGCCACGCTCCAGCGGCGGGGAGTCGCGTTGCCCGAGGATACAGTGGAGAAAATCAAAGCATCCCACGTTTGCTTGAAGGGTCCTGTCGGCGAGACCGCGGCAGACGTTATCGTAAAACTGAGACTCATGTTCGACCTCTACGCTAACTTGCGCCCGATTAAATCCTACCCGAAATCTGGGGCGATGCGACCCGACATTGACATGATATTCGTGAGAGAAAACACCGAGGACCTCTACAAAGGCTTAGAATTCTCATTAGGCGACACCGCAATAGCTCTGCGAGTTATTACGAGGAAGAACACAGAGCGCATCGCCAAACGAGGCTTCGAAATCGCACGCATGCGGAATGGGAAGAAGAAAGTCACCGCCATCCACAAGGCGAACGTATTGCGCGTGACCGATGGGTTGTTCAGGAGTGTCTGCAGCGAAGTCTCCAAACAGTACCCCGACATCGCCTACAACGAGCTGTATGTTGATGCGGCTTCGATGCGATTGATTAAGGAGCCCCAGGATTTCGACGTGTTGGTCACGCCGAACCTGTTCGGAGACATTCTTTCTGACGAAGCAGCTCAACTCATCGGTGGCTTGGGGATGGCGCCAGGCGCAAACATAGGTGACAACTTCGCACTCTTCGAGCCAATCCACGGCTCAGCGCCGAACAGGGCTGGCAAGCAGACCGCGAACCCTATCTCGATGATTCTGGCTGCGAAGATGATGCTAGACTGGCTCGGCGAAAAATACAACGACGCGAAATGCGTCAAAGCGGGTGCTGCCATCGAAGCCAGCGTTGTGAAAACGTTGCAGAGCGGACCAACGGTTCCTGACTGTGGCGGAAAAGCGACGACACAGGGCATGGCGGAAGCAATCGCCAAAGCCCTAACCTAAACAAGGCTGATGCCCATGGCTGCCGAATCGAGTCAAATCCGAATTCTCGACACCACGCTACGCGATGGAGAGCAGTCCCCAGGAGTATCGCTGACTCTCGACGATAAAATCGAAATCGCAAAGCAGCTTGGTTTGCTCGGTGTTGACACGATTGAAGCAGGGTTCCCTGCATCGTCGGAGGGCGAGAAGAAAGTCGTCAAGGAAATCGTCAAGCTGAAGCTTGACTCGGAAATCTGCGCCCTGTCACGCTGCAATCGGAATGATATCGATGCCGCAATCGAAACAGGTGTTCCCAGCGGTTCACGTGTTCATCCCTACCTCTCCCGTTCAAATGAAGTACGCCGTCAACATGACGCCCGAGCAGGTGCTTTCGGCGGCGGTGGATTCCATCGAATACGTCACGAAGCAGGGGTTGGTCTGCGAGTTTTCCCGATGGATGCCACACGCACTAAGCCAGCGTTTCTGAAGCAGATTTGCCAAGCCGCCGAAGAAGCAGGGATAGACAGGTTGAACGTACCCGACACCGTCGGAATCATGATTCCTCGAACCATGTTCAAACTCATCGAAGACATGCGGAAAACGGTCAAGACGCCGATTAGCGTTCACTGCCATGATGACTTCGGCATGGCCGTCGCAAATTCGCTATCCGCCGTGGAAGCGGGAGCCACACAAGTCCACTGCACCATAAACGGGTTGGGCGAACGGGCAGGAAACGCTTCGCTCGAAGAGGTCGTGATGGCGCTACACATGATTTACAAGCTGAAAACCAACGTGAACACGACGATTGCTCTACAGCACTTCGCGGATGGTTGCGGCATTAACTGGGATGCAGGTGCAGGCGAACAAAGCCATCGTAGGCGAAAACGCCTTCGCCCACGAATCAGGCATCCATACAAGAGGCGTGACGGTGAAGCCGTTGACGTTTGAACCCATCAACCCCGAACTCGTCGGACGCACGCGCAAACTCGTGGCTGGCAAGCTGGCGGGCACACGGGGCATCAAGGCGGAGCTGGAAGAAGTCGGCATTCACCCAACTGAGGAACAATTGAAGGAAATTGTGCAGCGTGTGAAGGATTTGGGTGATAAGGGGAAGATGGTCACAGACGCCGACCTTCTAGCGTTGACGTCGGCGGTAATGGGTGAAGCTGTGGGTGAAGAACGCATCGTGGACCTCTGCGACCTCGCCGTCGTCACGGGCATAAAAGTCATCCCCACAGCTTCAGTCAGGCTCGTATTAGACGGCAACGAGTATGTGGCGGCTGAGACAGGCGTCGGACCAGTCGATGCGGTTCTCAAAGCTATAACAAAGATCACCCACAACCTCGAAAAAATCACGCTCAAAGAGTATCGTCTCGAAGCTATAACGGGTGGTTCCAATGCCGTCGCCGAAGTCGTCATAAAAGTCGAAGACGAAAAAGGTAACATCGTGTCCGCCCGCGCAGCCCGAGAGGACATCGTGATGGCATCTGTCGAGGCAATGATTAACGGCATAAACAAGTGCCTCATGAAGAGCAGGAAGCTGGGAAAACAACGGTGAAGGTCGCGTTCCAAGGTGAAAAAGGCGCCTACAGTGAGATGGCAGTGTACACGTTCTTCGGCAAGTCCGCCGACGTGAAACCCTGCCGAGAACTCCGAGATGTCTTCGAAAGCGTCACAAAACAGGAAACCGAGCACGGCGTCGTCCCCGTCGAAAACTCTCTGGAGGGCAGCATCAACCAAACCTACGACCTGTTCCTCACGTACGACTTGAAAGTCTGCGGCGAAGTCATCGTCCGCGTCAGCCACTGCCTCCTCGCCAACCCCGGCACAATCATCAAACAAATCAAAACCGTCTACTCTCATCCACAGGCGCTGGCGCAGTGCCGCAACTTCCTCGAAAAATCAGGCTGGGAACTCATCCCCACGTATGACACAGCGGGCAGCGCAAAGATGCTCAAAGAAGAAAACCTCAAAGATGCTGCCGCAATTGCGAGCGAACGTGCAGCCGAATTGTACGGGCTGAAAATCCTTGCCCGAGAAATCGAGGACACCCCCAACAACTACACCCGCTTCTTCGTCCTCTCTAAACAAGACTCACCTGTGACGGGCAAGGACAAGACCTCGATCATCTTCGCCGCCGCTCACAAACCAGGCTCGCTGTATCAAGCACTGGGCGAATTCGCGAAGCGGGGTATTAGCCTAACGAAAATCGAGACTCGACCCACCAAACAGACGCCGTGGGAGTACAACTTCTACTTGGACTTCGAGGGCCATCGAAGCGAACCACGTTGCGTGGAAGCGTTGGAAGCCTTGCGGAAGTATTCTGCGTTCGTCAAAATCTTCGGCTCATACCCTAAAGCCGCATAGAACTACTCAGCGGCTTCTAGCATCTGGTACATGGTCTCGTAGCTTTTCTCGAATGCGCTGTCCGTCTGCATGAGCTTCGCCTTGAGCTTCTCCAGCTTCCGCACAATCGCTCCCGTGTCTTTCTTTTTCACGAGGCTCAGCCACTCCTCGGCCTTCCTGATGAACAAGTCTTCTATTTTGCCCATCTCGGGGAGGCTGGTTTGAAGGTTGGCGTAGAGGTCGGGGGTTTCGAGGGCGGTGGCTTCCGCCAACGTGAACAGCATACGGTACGTGGTGCCTGCTACTTTTTTGGTTTCGAGGAAGTCGGGCTGCTCCAGCAGCGTGTCGCAGGCGACTAAGCCGATGAAGTGGGGCATGCCGAGGACGACGGACATGAGTTGGTCGTGTTTCTTCGGCGTCATGATGAAGACGCGGGCGCCGACCTGCTCTAGCCAGCACTTGTACTTCTCGGCGAACGCTTGCTCCGTTGCGTTCGTCGGCGTGAGGATGTAGGCTTTGTTTTTGACGCCTTTGCTGCCCGGTCCAAAAACGGGATGCGTGCCCAAAACCGTGGCGCCCTTGATGTACTCGTGCATTATTTTGACAGGTTGCTCCTTGACGCTGCAGATGTCGAGCACGTTCTGCCCAGTATGCACGTTTGGAGCAATTTTTTTGACAACCTCTTCAAAGGCGCTGATTGCAACGCATATTATGATGTTGTCAGCTTTCGCCACAGCATCAGTAAAGGATGCCGTCTCGACGTCGAGTTCCTGACCGAGTCTTTCCAGTTTTTCCTTTTTCCTGTCCGACAGAATCACGCGTTCGCCATTTTCTTTGCAGAACTTCGCAAACCAGATGCCCATCTTACCTGCACCGAGGATGGCAGTCGTCACCATCAGACTGCCTCGCAAATCCTGTCCAAGGCCACGTCAATCTCTTCGCATGGTACGGTCAGTGAAATGCGGAAGTGCTCTGGGTAGTCGCCGAACGCCGTGCCCGGAGCGACTGCAACGCCTCTCTCCAAGAGGTCGAGAGTTAGTTTTTCGCTGTCTAAGCCTTTCTTGCGCGGGAAAACGTAGAACGGTGCCTGCGGCTCGGTGAATTCGAAGCCTGCAGCATCCAGCTTCTTGGAAGCCATCTTCGCTCGTTTTTGATATTCGTCTTTGATTTTGGTTGCGATTTGCTTCCGCAGTTCCAGCGCCTTCAACGCCGCTTCCTGGATGAACACGGGCACATTGTTTATGGTTATCTGATTCAGCTTGGTTATCTTGTCCACGAGCTCCTTGGTTGTGACGACGTAGCCTATGCGCCAGCCCGTCATCGCGAATGTCTTAGAGAAACCCGTCGCCAAGATGTGATTGTTTGCATCATATTCGAGTATGCTCTTGGTTTTCGTGAAGGCTATCGCCCCGTAGACCTCGTCCGAGAGGATGGTGATTCCGTGTTGATTGGCTATGTCGACGACACCATTGAGAACTTCTGCGTCCAAGATTTTGCTGGTGGGATTGTTGGGATTGTTTAAGATAATCATGCGTGTTTCGGCGTCCACGAGGTCTTCGAGCTTACCCAAGTCAATCTGCCAGTTGTCCTCAAACTCTGTCCGGAGCAGTCGGGTCTCGGTGCCGATAGTTTTGGCTATAAGGTCGTAAGCCGTCCAGTAGGGCGTGGGAATAATGACGTTGCCGCCGCCTCTGAGAAGCAAGTACATAGTTGAGAAGACACCCCACTTCGAACCTGGTGTAATTACGACGTTGTCGGCAGAGACGCCGTGGATTTTGGCAAGTTTCTCACGAAGAGGCAGTTCACCGTACGAGGACGAATACTTGGTTTTGCCCCGTTTCATAGAATCATAGGCGGCTTCGACAATCACGTCTGGTGTTGCCAAGTCGAGGTCGCCTAGGTTCAGTTTAATTATCTTCTTACCTTGAGATTCGAGTTTCAGGGCTTTCTCGTTAATCTCGTAGAGCATGACGTTTCGCGCCTCATTCGCTTTTTTCTTTCAACTCTTGAACGCTGCTGCACATATTAACTATTTGGCGGTAAATCGCCTCAACCTGGTCAGGATCGAGCGCAAAATCAGCAGATTTTGCACGAATGTTGGCGTACACTTGGTTTTCCCGCATGGGGTCGATTATTGGGATGCCGTTTTCTTTCTTAAGCAAACCTATCGACCTGCAAATCTCCGCACGGGTACTCAGCAGACTCAAGACATTCTCGTCTAACTCGTCGATTCTCTTACGTAATTTCTCAATGTCTTCCGTCATGGTTCCTGCGCCTTCAGAACTTTCGGTATGAATCCTGCACGAATCATGTGGTCTGCCAACACAATCGCCACCGCAGACTCGGCAGCGGGCACGGCTTTGGGCACTACGCACGGGTCGTGTCTGCCCACTACTTTCAGCGTGGCGTTCTCCATCGTGGTCAAGGCAACGGTTTTCTGCTCCTTCCCGATGGAGGGCGTCGGCTTCACAGCTATCCTCACAACGATGGGCATGCCAGAACTGATGCCGCCAAGCACGCCGCCGTGGTTGTTCGTTAACGTGGCAACCGTACCGCCGACCATCTGGAATGCGTCGTTGTTCTCTGAGCCCTTCAATGTGGCGGATTTGAAGCCTGCTCCGAACTCCACACCCTTCACCGCGGGAATTGCGAACAACGCTTTAGCTATGTCAGCGTCCAAAGCGTCGAAAAGCGGTTCTCCAACGCCAACGGGCACGTTTGCGCCGATGACTTCGATCACGCCGCCTATGCTGTCGCCCTCCTTTCGGGCTTTCACTATGGCTTCCTCCATGGCTTCGGCGCATTCTTCATCGGGGCAACGCACCGCTGTCTTATAGCGTCGGCTCCGCACAAACTCATAATCGAGCGATTTGTCAAGTTTTACGTTACCAATTGCCTTCGTGTACGCAAACACGTCCACGCCAAACTGGTTCAAAAGTCGCTTGGCAACGGCGCCTGCCATGATGAGCGCAACGGTGACCCGCCCTGAAAATCGTCCGCCTCCGCGGTAATCGTTGAAGACGCCGTACTTGATGCGGGCCGTGTAGTCGGCGTGTCCGGGTCGTGGCAAGTCTTTCATGGCTTCGTAGTCGCTGGAATCCACGTCTTTGTTCTCCACAGTCATCGCGATGGGTGCGCCCGTCGTGACCCCGTTGAAGACGCCCGACTGGATGGTAACTTTGTCTTTTTCGAAGCGTCCTGACGTGATTTTGGGGTCGTGTGGGATTCTGTGGTTTACTTCCGCCTGCACATTGGCTTCGGTGAGTGCCAGTCCTGCTGGGCAGCCGTCGATTGTGACTCCCACTGTTTTGCCGTGGCTCTCCCCGAAGGTGGTCACGACGAATTCTTTACCTGTTGAATTTCCCGCCAATCAAATCCGCTCCTAAACTCTTTAAGTCAATGAAGAAACTGGGATAAGACTTTCGCACACAGCTCAGCATTATGGATTACGGTCTCACCCTCCGCGCCCAACGCCGCCACGGCGCACGCCATGGCAATTCGATGGTCATTGTGCGGGTCAATCTCCGCGCCGTGCAGCCTGCAGGGTCCTTTCACGGTGAGGCTGTCCGCACTCACGACGATATCGGCGCCCATCTTCCCCAGCTCCACATAGAGTGACTGCAACCTGTCCGATTCCTTCATCCTCAGCCGATGTACACCGCGTATGGTTGATGTGCGGTTCGCGTAGCATGCAAGTGCAGCATAGACTGGGACGAGGTCCGGTGTATCCCGCGCATCCATATCAAGCGCCTTCAGTTTTTCGCCCGTTCCATCGATCTCTATTTTGTCGGGACACACCTTGCCTTCCACACCCATCTGCTTGAGGACACCCACAATCGCTTTGTCGCCCTGCACGAGCGAGTAATCAAGGTTGTTGACGACGACTTCTGAATGAGTAATGGCTGCGGCAGCTAACAGGAACGCGGCTGACGAGAAATCACCAGGAACCCTGTGGTCGCAAGGCTTGTACTCTTGACCTGATGGAACATGAATTTGCCTGAAATCCTCAGAGATCGACACGTTGATGCCGTGCTTGGCGATAACTTCACGCGTCATTTCTACGTATCCCCTCGACTCCAGCGGCGTCGTCACTGTAATCTGTGTGTCTGTTCGTGCGAGGGGGCAGGCAAACATGAGTCCCGAAATGAATTGGCTACTGACGTCTCCGGGAATGCGGGTTTTTCCACCGTCGATTCCGACTCCTTCGACCTTGACGTAGGACTTGCCGTCAGCAATGCCTGTTGAGGTTTCTACGCCGAGTTCTCCCAGGCTCCGCAGCAACGGTTCGACAGGTCGCCGTTCCAACGAGTCCTTGAACAAGAGGGTCGATGGACCATGCGCCAGCGCTGCCACGGGAATCATGAAGCGTAACGTTGCACCTGACTCGCCGCAGTCAATGGGGAACTCAGGGGCCTTTGATGGAGCCGCGCCCGTGACTAGTCCAGCAGCCTTTTGTCACATTCACTTTGGCGTTTAAGGCTTTGACTGCCCGCAAGGTCGCCTCCGTGTCATCTGAAATCAACGGACCTGAAATTTTGGAAGTCCCATGTGACAGAGAAGCGGCGATTAGCATTCTTTGCGTGTATGATTTCGAGGGTGGCGCACAGACCTTGCCGCTCAGTTTTGCAGTTTTCCTGATTCGGACATCAGTCATTTAGGTCACGACGCTCGCCTTCTCGTTGTTGAAGTGTGCTTCGATGATTTCGCCTTCGTGGCGTTGCAGCGCAGTCTTTACCGCTTCGACTCGTTCCTCTTCGACTACGGCGGTCACTGCTGGTCCTTTCCCGCAGAGTCCAGCTGCAACGGCACCTGCGCGCAACGCATCCATAGCAACAGAATTGTCGTAGCCTAAGGCGGTGGAGTAAATGGTTCCGTTTAGAGTCAGGGCCATCCAAAAGTTGCCTTTCTGTGCCTCCTCAAAAGCCGCTTGCGCGAACGGCTTTACGGCGCTGAGTCTGCTCGTGTCGGTGGTGCCCGTGTACGCCTTTTTGGGGGGAACATGGAACAGCACCGTCAAATTCTCATGCAATTGGGAACGCTGGAGGAGTTTTCTGTTGACGTTGTCGGTGACGACGACGCCGCCGAAGTAGGAAGCGCAGGCATCGTCAAAGGCGCCCGTCACCGTGACTTTAGCTTCAAAAGCCGCGTCCACACCGAGGCTCACGATTGTTAAGTCGTCAAGCTCTTTTTTCAGAGCCGCCACCGTCGCCAGAGCGACCGCGTTGGCTGCCGCGCTGCTGCTCTTCAAGCCCCTCGCAATGGGAATGTTCGAGGAAGTTCGAACTTTGGCGCCGAAGTGGTTGTCAACGCCGAAGTACCGAAAAACCCTCGTGACCGTTTTCTCAATTAGCACTGTGCTTTCTGACGGGTCAGACAGGATTTCCCCGCGGATGATCGAAGGCTCTTCGGTGAGCTGGACCTCTGCTTTTGTCCATAAGTCCACGCCAAAAGCTGCACCTTGCCCTAGAGCGATGGCGTTCACGATGGTTGCTGCGCCATGAGTCTAACGCATCTGCTCTAGCGCTCAAACAGTGCCACCTGTGCCCGAGAGCTGTCTCCAGCAGCGCCGTCCGCATGACTTCCACGGGTGCCTTGCAGCCCATCCAGATTTCGAAAGAAGCTGCACCTTGGTACAGCAGCATCTCGACGCCGTTGACTGTTTTTGCGTCGGCTGCTTTCGCGTCACGGATGAGTTTGGTCTCGACGGGGTTGTAAACTATGTCCATCACGCACAAACGTGGCTTAAGCCAGTTGTGGGTCGATGAGGCTTTCGTGAACATTCGGTGCCATGCCGACAGAAGTTGCGTTTATGAGTAAGTCGGAGTCCTGCAGGTGCATGCAGATTTTGGTGGGCGAGAGTTCGTCGGCGACGATTCTTTTTCCCCACGGCTCGAGAAGGCTAGCTAGGTCTCGGGCTTTCGTTGCGTCTCGATTTAGGATGCATAGGTCCTCCACCTCTCTGGCCAGGGCGAATGCAATGGATTTCGCAGCGCCACCTGCTCCAAGCAGGAGCGCCTTCTTTCCAGCTAGTTCTACCCCGTTGTTTTTCAGGGCTCTTACTGCTCCCACGCCGTCGGTGTTGAAACCCCTGAGCCGACCGTCCTGATTGAGAATTGTGTTGGCTGCGTGCAGAAACCGTACCGAAGCGTCAGCTTCGTCGAGAAACATGGTGACACTGCTCTTGTGCGGCATCGTCACGTTCACCCCACGAATACCCAAAGCACGAACGCCCTTAACAGCGTGCTCAAGATGGTCGGGCGTGACCCTGAACGCCAAGAATACCATGTTGAGGTTAAGGTGCTCGAACGCTGCGTTATGCATCGTTGGGCTTAGCGTGTGCTCTATGGGGTCACCAATCACCGCGTAAACGTGAGTCTTACCAGAGATCACCACGGTCAAAACCCCAACAACTTATACATAGCCCGCATTTCGACGATGCTCATTTGCCCCGGCGCCGTTTCGGCACCACGCCCCAGCGAAGCAAATGTGAAGAAACCCCCGAACAACGGCGACAAAACCCTCGAAATTCTCCCGGCCTCTTTCATCCCAAAACACACAACCTTTGCCTTCTTGGACGCTACTGCAGTGAAGTTCAGCAGCGACAGGTTGTCCTCAACGCGGTTGGCGGTCGTCACGATTTTGCACACGTCGGCGCCGTAGGCGATTTCCTCGTCGAGGATTTGGTTCAACTCCGCGATTTCGGGAGTCGTTTTGAAGTTGTGAACGGAAACGATGATTTTGGCTCCGCTCTCGCGCATCTCGTTTGCGAACTCTTTTAGGTCCGTCGTTTCTAAGTCGATGTCGACGTACTCGAAGCCGCTTCTAGCAGCGTTGAGTAAGATTTCTTTTTGATGCGGTTTCGGTTCCCGTGAATTTTCCATCCACGAGCAGGCGAGTTTGATTGTAGCTATCTTCAGCGCCTTCCCATGTGTTGCGACTTCTGCGAGAAGGCCGAGGTCTGTGAAGTTGTCGAGTCTGACTTCGACGAAATCTGCGCCTGCCGTCTCAGCCTCGCCAATCAACTGTTGCGCTTCTGTGACGGTTTTGGGCATGATGGAAACGCAGATTCGTGGGGTCAACGTTCAATCACTTTTTCCTCGGGCACCGAGACGCCGAAGTGTCTGCCGCCAGCCGCAGCAAGGTGAACTAGGACTTCGTCGCCCACTTGCAACTCCGTGACGGGCTTCGACTCTGTCGGCGTGACGAGCCGTATGGTCTCGGCGTTCTGGAGGATGGCTTTGATTTTTTTGCCTTCGGCTTCAGCTTCGATAAGCATGAGGGGGCGGAACTCGATTTTGGCTCTGCCAACGTTCGTGGTTCGGACGTTGCCCTGTCTGTCTACAATGAGCACCTCGTCGCCCGCTTTCAGCTCCGAAAGGTAACGGGTGTTCTCCATGGAAGCAAGAGTGTAGAGTGGCAGGGAACCTGCGTTGACTCGGAACGGTCGGCTTTGCACGTACGGATTTTCATAGACTTCTGCCTCGACGAGGAACAAACCTGCGGATTGACTGCCCACGAGGATTCCTTCGCCCTGCTGCATGAAATCACATGTGTCTACACAGACTCGGGCGCCTGTACCGATTTGTCTGACTGCGGTTATCTTGCCTTTGGTTAGAAGAATCTTGGCGTTTTGTTTTCTCACGTAAGCCACGGCTCGGCCGAGTTCGGCTGCATCTGAGGTCTTGAGAAGGACGCCGTCGGTGCCAAGCTCCAGGGTTTCTAGCATCAGCCGCGCTTCTTCTGCTGTGGAGACTTGTGCGATGAGTTTGGTTTTACCTCGGGATTTGGCGATGATGTTTTCAAGCGGTATGATGCGCCAATCACGGCAATCGATTATGACGTAGTCAACGCCTAATTCAGCTGCTTCCACAGCTTTGTTCTCGTCTTCCTTGCCTTTGATGATGATTCGCAGGGCGACTCGTTTGCCCTCACGACGTTGTTTGGCGATTTCTTTTTCGTCGGCTTGCTCCAGAACCACTATTTCTTGATTGCTGCCTTGGCGGGTGGCTTTGCGCCTTGGACGATTATTGCAGAGGCTTCTGTCGCTATGGTGAAGAGGTCTTCTCTTTCGTCGGGTGGTGCTGACTCGGGGATTTCTATCCAGATTTCCTTCAACGCTTCTCACCCAGAAGCCTCAGCCCCTCTTCAACTGATGCTGTTTTCGTGAACGAGGGCGACGAGGGCTTTGACGATGAAAGTTTGGTCCTTGTGTTGGAATACATTGCGTCCGATGGATAAACCTGCGGCTCCAGCTTTAATCGAGTCGCTTGCCATCTGCAGAAGTTGCTGTGGGGTTTCGATTTTCGGTCCGCCTGCGATGATAACTGGGACGGGGCAGCTTTCCACGACTTGCTTGAATGTTTCGACGTTGCCCGTGTAGTTGGTCTTTATGATGTCTGCACCGAGCTCCGCGCCAAGTCTGGCGGCGTGCGCAACTGCAGTTGCGTCGTGTTCGTTTGGGATTTTTGGTCCTCGCGGGTACACCATGGCCAGCAACGGCATCGCGTACGAGTCGCACTCATCCGCGACCCTGCCGAGCGTCGCAAGCATGGCACATTCGTCTGGAGCACCTACGTTGATGTGGACCGAGACAGCGTCAGCGCCTAAGCGCACGGCTTCTTGAACCGTGCAAACTTGGACTTTGTTAAGACAGTTAGGAGTCAGGTTGCTGACGGCTGAGAGATGAACGATTAGCCCAGCGCTGCCGACGTCAACGTGTTTGGCAATGCCCTTGTGAAGGACGAAAGCGTCTGCTCCGCCTTTCAGGAGGCGGGCGACGGTTTCCTGCATGTTCTCTATGCCTTTGACGGGTCCAATACTTACGCCGTGGTCCATTGGAACGATGACGGTTCGTTTGTCTGCTCGGAAGATGCGTTTCAGTCGTCTGGATTTACCTTGCTCCATGTTTTAGTCTCTCCTCATAGTTAATGCGCTCTTAATTAGCCTAAGTGCGTTTTCGCGTTCGTTCCAGTCGACGAAGACGAAGATGCTGGACGCGATGGTTAAGATGCCGCTGATATTAATACTGTTCAGCCTGAGGGTTTCGCTGATTTCGCCGATGATTCCATGCGTCTCCTCCAAGCCGACGCCGCTTATTTTCAGAAAAACTAACCCCTTTTTGACCGCCATGGCTTTGGTTTCGGGGCTGTTAAGCACCGTCTTGTGGATTTGGTTTACAAGGTGCTCCAGTTTTTTTTCCTCTGACACATATAGTATGGCGGAGTTGGTATTCATACTCATGCCAAGCAATGTGGCGTTCTTCTTCGCTTCCTCCACCAGTTCCTGCACAATCCACGAGTTCTCGCTGATGCGGCTGCCCACGATAGTTATCTCCGCCACCTGCGACGGGTAAGCTATGCTCACGCCCAGTTCGGTCGTTAATGCACCCTTGATGACGGTGCCTTCACGTGCCAAGTCGCCGTAGGCATGGTTGATGACGCGCACGGGAATGCCCGCAGGCTTGTACTTCAAGGCTTTGCTGTGAATGAACTTCGCGCCCGAGTCAGCCAAACCGACAAGGGTATTGACCTCGATTTCCGCGAGACGCCTCGGGTCGGAGACGACTTTAGGATCGCCAGACATAATGCCGTCTGCATCGGTGACCAACACGATTTCGTCAGCGACCAAGGCTTCGGCAAGGATGAAGGCGGTGGTGTCGCTGCCGCCCCTACCCAACGTAGTTATTTTGCCGTCGAGGGTTTTTCCGACGAAACCCGCGATGACGGGGACAGTGCCCTTCTCGACGATTGGTAGCACGTTCTGCACGATGCGAGTTTTGCATTCGTCGAGCAGTGGGTTGGCGTTGGAGAAGGAGGCATCGGTGACTATGGGCCAGTCGCTATCGTTCGGGTCGAAGTAGCGTGATTCCACGCCGCTGTTGCGGAGGGCTGCAGAGAATATACGTACGCTCGTACGTTCTCCCATGCTCAGAATGTCGTCCAATTCGTGTTTCTGGAGTTTCCCGTTCGAAGTGTTCTTGGCCGTGCTCATGAGCACGTCGGTGGTTTTGCCCATGGCGGAAACGACAACAGCGATTCTCGTTCCCCGCTTTGCCTCGTCAACAACTGACGCTACTGCCTTGTTTAGCCGTTCATGATCGGCGAGGCTAGAGCCGCCGAATTTCACGACAATCTTTTTGCCAGTTTCCATATTTTCCATTTTACTAATCATCCCCACGCCCAGAACTTAACCAAAAATTTTCAGTTTGTCCTGGGCTTAAGTAAAATAATAATAAAAGTAAAAGTCGAAGCTAAAGAGCCATGTTGAAGCGCTTTCGTGTGTCTGCGACGGATTCATCCGTGTTAGCCTCGAACTTGTCAAAAAGGACGTTGCCGCGAGGATAAAAGCATTTCGGAGCAAAACTCAACATGCAATCACACGGCAAGGACACGCAACCACCGATGAACCGTCGAAAACCAACGTGTCGAGCTATTTGCGGTTCCAAGCAGGAACTCAAGGGCAGGTCAAGAAAAACTCCCTGCATACCCTGTACAATTCTGTACAATTTTCTACAAGCCTGGTTCTGTAAAAGCAACCCGCAAACTAGTCTAAAACAAAAACAGAAGAAATTGTTGTACAAAAGCAAAAAGGATTGTACAAATCCAAAAATGGCGTTCCACAACAATCCTCCATCGCGTTCCAACACTTGTCCTGCAGGCTTTGTGCTCAAGCTGCTCAATTGCCTCGATGCCCCGTTCAAGCAACGCAGACTGAAAACCAATCCTTGCTCAAGAATTGTCAAATTTTGTCAATGGTGCTCAATGGATCTGCATGGTTCGCTCAATCGTGCTCAATGTTTGGCTACCTCCGTTCCAAGAAAGCAAAAACGAAAACAGCCCAAAACAAAAACAGTTGGCATTGAGTACTCAAGGGCAAAACCATTGACACAACACACAAATTTGACTTCAGAAGTCATTCTCCGCCTTTCTGCACAATGCCATCGGTTCCTGCACAATGCCCTGCATGCTTGCACAATGGCTGCACAATGAATCTGCATACGTTGCACAATGCATTGCAATCTGCTAAAAGCTCAGTTCAACCAACCCAGCTTCAAAACCAATCTGAAACAAAAACAGCAGACATTGTGTTACAAAAAAAACGCAGCGCTCAAACCCAAAAAATTCCTTTTCGGCATGAACTGGAGAGGGGTTAGATCACGTTGCCACTGAGCACTTGATCTATGCGGAACAAAAAGAAAGAGAGAATTGGTTGATGACTTTACTTTCCCATGACTTTTTTCGCAGCGATTTCGATGTCTTCAGCCTTAATCGTCTTCCGTCCAGCATGCAACGCAAAGTCCAATGCTTCTTTGGCAATCTTTATACCGATCTCTTCCAACGCCTCAGCGAGTTCTTTCGCCGCAGCTTCACTAACTCGGTCCGCTCCTGCCTTCTTGCACAATCTGTGCATGGGAGCAACTGCTAATTCTAAATCAGCCATATGTGACTCTCCGCAGCCTCTTTTTCATTTTAAAGCAATATTTAACCTTTGTTGTCGATTAGTTCCTTAGTTTTTCGTTCAACATCAAACAGTCCGTGAGGAAAGAAAGACAAATAAAACGCAAAATCCCATACTCCAAGCAAAGTGCTCCAAGTTGAAACTCATCGACGCGCACATTCACCTCTCAGATGCAGAGTATGCAGGTCACACCGACGAACTCATAGCAGACGCCAAAGCAGCCAACCTCAAAGCACTCGTATCCAACAGCGTAGACCTCCAAACCAGCCTACAAAGCCTACAATTAGCCCAAAAACACCCAGGACTAGTCCACGCAGCACTCGCGATTCACCCTTGGAACGTGAACGTCCTCAAAGAAAACGAACTCAACGAAGTATTCCAACTTATCCAGAATCAAACCGCGAAAGGCAACGTCATCGCTGTGGGCGAAATCGGATTGGACATCAAATACGAACGCATCTGGGACAAGCAAATGACCGTCTTCACCGAAATGCTCCATCAAGCAGAGAGACTCGCGTTACCCGTGATCATACACTCACGAGGAACAACCGCCAAAATCGTCGAGATGCTCCCATCCTACAACCTCAAACGCGTCCTGCTCCACTGGTTCAGCTACCCAATAACAGCGCTGCACGAAGCAGTTTCCCACGGCTACTTCATATCGGAAGGACCACCCGCAACCTACTCACTAGGAATCCGCGAAGTCATCGCCCAAGTCCCCCTAACGAACCTGCTCACCGAAACAGACGGACCAGTAAAATACTACAAACCGCCCTTCAACGGACAAATGACCAAACCATCCTATGTTCGCGATGTAGTCGAAGCGGTTGCCGAAATCAAAAAACTACCCGTTGATAGCGTCGCCGATCAGATTGCAGCGAACTTCGAGTCATTTTTCAACGTGAAACTCGACTAAACACCGCTAGAAATGCAGAATGTGCGGTAACCCAAGCCAATCAGGGAAAAACAAAACCACCACAACGAAGATCAATACGGCTACGCCCACAACTGCGAGGGCATACTTCCAGACGCTGCTGCCCTTCTTTCTGGGTTTATCGGCATCCGACCGTTTCCTCCGCCATCTGCCAGACTTCGTCCGCTCACGTTCTTTCGACCATTTACCGTCTTCAACTCGTGGGACTGGCAACCGACGTTCACCGACCACTTTCTTTTCTCAGAGCATCCAGCTTATATGCTTAATCGATTCAAAATCCACACCAGCAATCAACCGTCGATGCGAGCTTTGCTGAGTGAAAATGCGTAAGCTTAAATTGTCCAGGTTCACTATCTCAAGGTGCCTTCAAGCTTTCGAGCAACGGGGACAATCAAATCGGCAACCTGAGAGTGTAGAGTTTGGGAAAAGTCAAAACTGAACAAGTCAAGCGACTAGGGAAGGAACTGATAGCACGTTTCCCAGAGCATTTCTCCAAGAGTTTTGAAGAAAACAAGAAAGCTGTGACCGCACTCACAAGCGGCACGACCACGCGAATTCGCAACCAAATCGCAGGATACATCACCAACGCCTGCGCAGGCGAAGAAGAAGCCGAAACCGAAGGAGAAGGCGAAGACCTCTCCGACGAAGAAGAAACACCCAGCTAGCTCGTAAGTGGAACCGCGACCGTTGATGATGGACACATACAGGAAAGGATGGGCGCTTCGATACCTTCGTGAAGCCAAAGCCGAGTTGGAAGCAGCCCGGAAAATTCCCTACATGGCACCCAGCCTTCTCATCGAAGCCATCCGCAAAGCAAGAAGCGCAATATACTACAGTCTAGGCGAACCCGCATTCATCGAAGTTCTCCTCAGAGAAGAAGCCGCAAAAACACCGGCGTCAAACGACACCCTTCTGCGTTTCTTTACGGAAATCGAGGGCGCCGTGCAACAACTTGCCCAACTCGAGGAGGTAAATGACGAAGCGGTATTGCAGCAAGCTAACACGCTCGTGCAGATTGCCTCGGACATCGTCGAAACATTGACGGAAGAACACCTCGAAAACTAGCATCGAAAACTTTTTCCACGAAGCACTTAGATTCTCTCAGAGGCTTCACTGTATGATTCAAATAAGAAACAGGGACAAACTCATCGCAAACGGAGCGACAAGTCAACTCCAGAAAGCACGCGCCATCGCCATCCAAACCCTCCAACACACCCTAAACGAGGTCAACGCAGAGAAGCTTCTCAAATCCAAAGTCTCCCTCAAAGATGGACAACTGCACGCAGGCCCGCATTCATTTGAGCTAACCAATTTTCGCAACATCTACGTCATGGGCGGAGGAAAGGCAGCCGCACACATGGCTATGGCTTTGGAGGATATTCTGGGAAGGAAAATAACCGAAGGATACGTGAATGTTCCCCGCGGAGTTCCACACAAAACGCACATCATTGACCTCCATGTTGCGAGTCACCCAGTTCCCGATGAAACAGGTGTAACGGGCACGAGAAAGATGATGGAGATTGCGGAAAAAGCAGAAAAGGACGACTTGGTCATCGTTCTAATTTCCGGGGGCGGCTCGAGTCTCATGCCTCTACCCCGGGATGGCGTTTCGCTTCAAGACAAACGGGAACTCACGAGCAATTTGCTGAAGAGCGGCGCATCAATAAGCGAGATTAACGTTGTGCGGAAACATCTTTCCTGTTTCAAGGGTGGATGGCTAGCAAAGAAAGCGTATCCCGCTACGGTCCTGAACCTCATCATCTCGGACGTTGTAGGCGACCCCTTGGAGTCCATGGCTTCCGGTCCAACGGTTCCCGACCCGACCACATTCTCAGACGCACGGAGGGTTCTGGAGCGATACGGCTTGTGGGAAACTGCGCCGTTGTCCGTTCGAAAACTGATTGCGGACGGCGAAGCGGGGCTTGTTGAAGAAACGCCGAAACCAGGAGACGAGTTTTTTGGGAAGGTTCACTCAGTGGTTTTGGGTAACTGCCGAACTGCTGCTCTCGCTGCCGTCGAATCCCTTAGGTCTCAGGGGTTGAACACGCTGCTCCTGACTTCGAGGTTAGAGGGAGAAGCTAGAACGGTCGGAACGGTTTTGTCGTCGGTTGCTTCGGAAATCACATCTTCAGGCAACCCTGTGATGAGACCAGCAGCGGTCGTCGTGAGCGGCGAAACGGTTGTCACCGTTAGAGGTAAAGGCAAGGGCGGAAGAAATCAGGAGCTGGCTCTCTCTGCCGCCATAAGACTTCGGGGAATCGATGGAGCGGTTGTGGCTTCGTTGAGCACCGACGGCGTTGATGGCCCAACTGATGCCGCGGGGGCAATTGTGGATGGAGAAACCGTCGAACGCGCCAAAGATTTGGGCTTGGATGCGGAGGAGTCTCTGGTTGAAAATGATTCTTACCAGGTTTTCTCGAAACTCGACGACCTCATTGTCACAGGCCAGACGGGAACGAATGTTAACGATATATCCTTGATAATCATCCTATAGATTGAGCTGAAAACGGAAATGGCGATAACCGTCAAATTCATCGGCGCATTGCGTCACGCCTCGGGTGAGAACACGCGAGTCATGGACTGCGCAGAATGCACCGTGAAGGAGCTGATTGATAGAATCAGCGGCTCATCGTCTGACCTGAAGCGGAGCCTGATCGGAGGCGAAGGCGGAAATGTTCGACCTAACTCGTTGGTGCTCGTGAACGGCAGAGAAATCAGCGTTTTGAATGGGTTAGACACTATCTTGAAGGACGACGACGAAGTGGTCTTCATCCCAGTTGTCCATGGAGGCTGAGGCTTGGCGAAGAAGATTGTCACGTTGACAACGGATTTTGGGCTTCGAGATCCCTACGTGGCAGAGATGAAGGCAATAATCTTGAACATATGTCCCGAAGTCAATCATCGTTGACGTGTCGCATGGGGTGGCGAAGTTCGATGTTCGAATGGGCGCCTACATGCTTGCTTCGGCTGCGCCATATTTTTCGAAGGGAACGATTCACGTGGCGGTCGTTGATCCGGGAGTAGGCACGGCGAGGCGCGGCTTGATTGTCCAGACGAAGCAGGATTTTTTCGTCGGTCCTGACAACGGCGTGTTGGTCTTGGCTGCGGAGAAACAAGGAATCGTAGATGTTCGCGAGATTGTGAACACGAAACTTATGCTGCCACAGGTTTCCAGCACGTTTCACGGACGGGATATGTTTGCCCCTGCCGCAGCTCACCTAGCCAACGGAGTTTCACCAGCCGATTTCGGAGAAAATGTTCGAGACATCGTCAAGCCTGAATTCACCAAGGTCAAATCCAGCAAAAACAAACTTACGGGTGAGGTGTTGCATGTGGATGGGTTCGGAAACATAGTCACAAACGTGAGCGGTGAGGTGTTTCCGCTGGTTCAAAGGTGGTGAGCCAATTTGCGTGAACATCAATCGCCGCAAAGTGAAGGTGAAATTCGTCAAGACCTACGCCGAAGCTCAGCCAAAAGAAGCTTTGATCCTCGTGGGAAGCCAAGGCTTCGTCGAGATTGCAGTCAACCTGGGCAGCGCGGCCGAAGCTTTAAGAGCAAAACCTGGGGACAAAGTGGCATTGGCCTTTCGTAATCACCGGTCCCTTGCTGAAGTGGTTGAACAACCCGGCTCCTAATTCGTGTGACAGTACGAGTTCGCTCAAATCAGTTTAGTTGTTTTTTTTAAAAACGCTCCAGAACCGAACCCAGCCACTAATTTATTACTGTAGGTAGACACTTCTACAGGGGGAATTTAGTGAATGAGGATAATCGCTGACCTGCACATCCACGGACGCTACAGTCGCGCAACGAGCGAACGCATGAGCATCGAAGAAATTGCGCATTACGCCAAAATCAAGGGCCTGAACCTTGTGGGAACGGGCGACTTCACACATCCAGGTTGGCTAAGAGAAATCCGTGAAACCCTCGCGCCCGAAGCGGACACTGGCTTGTACCGAGTGACAAAAGCGCCAGATTCGCCAGTGCGGTTTATGCTCACGACAGAGGTGTGCACCATCTTCGACGTCCAGGGACAATCCAAGAAGGTGCATCACGTTATCCTTGCGCCAAGCTTGGAGGTTGTCGAGCAAATCAACTCCGTATTAGAACGGCATGGTGATCTGGGAAGTGACGGCAGGCCTATATTGGACATGACAGCCGCGCAGCTCGTGGAGCAGGTGATGCAGGTCTCCGCCAACAACATCGTTTTTCCCGCACACGCGTGGACGCCGTGGTTCAGCATCTTTGGCGCCTTCAGCGGCTTCGACACCGTTGAACAATGCTACGAGGATATGACGAAGCACATTCACGCTTTGGAGACGGGGTTGTCATCGGATCCGCCCATGAACTGGCGACTCAGCGGGTTGGACGGGTTCACGTTGGTCTCGAACAGCGACTGTCACAGTTTCTGGCCCTGGCGCATCGGCAGGGAAGCAAATGTGTTCGAACTGGTAAACTTGACCTACTTGCAGGTTACGGATGCAATCCACACGGGAGACCCCGCTCGTTTCAGGTTAACAATCGAAACCGACCCCGCCTATGGCAAGTACCATTGGACAGGGCACCGCAACTGCAACATTTCTTTGTCGCCGAAGGAGGCGCAGAAGTTCGGCAACATCTGCCCCGTCTGCCGCAGGAAACTCACGAAGGGCGTGGAGCAGCGTGTGGAGGAGCTTGCTGACCGCCCTGAGGGCTACACGCCAATCGGGAAACCTGGGTTTAGGCGTTTGTTGCCGTTGTCAGAGATTATTGCGACTGTTTTGAATGTGGATCAGCCAGCGACGCAGGCGGTTTGGAAAGTCTATAACGCTCTCATTGCTCGGTTTGGAGACGAGTACACCGTTTTGCTCGACGCTTCGGAGCAGGCGTTGAAAGAGACAGTCGATCCGGCTGTGGCAAGCGCCATTGTGAGGGTTCGAAGAGGAGCGGTCACGGTTGTTCCAGGGTTTGATGGGGTTTACGGGAGACTGGTTCTTGATGAGGCTGCTTCGACTGCTGTGTCGCGTGAGGTGAAGCCTCGTGGAAGTGTCCAACAGTTGAATCTTGGGGATTTCTGGTGAGCATGGAGGTTCATGATGTTTCATGTGTTTTTGTGTTTAACTCCTCATCGCGAACTCTTATTAAATAGTAAGAGTTCATACGTAACCGTGGGGAGCGCGCTGGATACAAGACAAGCCGCAAAAGACGACAAAGTCTTTGAAATAATCGACACGGTCCTCCAACGAACTGTCGGAGACCAAGCCACCCGCCTGATCTACGCCAGCTTTGAAGAGCACTACTCGCTTAAGCAGTGCGAAATCTCCGACAACATCGACGTCTTCTGCGAGTGCCTCGAATCCATCCTGAAAAATGCTGCCCTACCCATCGAAAACATCATCCTCAACGACATCCTCTCAAACTGCGGTTTTCACGATGCCATTACGTTGAGATAGCGATGCCCGAGGAACGCGGCCCTAACACGATCGAGCCGCCGCGCGAATCTAAGCTCCCTTTTCCTCGGTCTCGCTTCCTTTTTTCTTTGGCAAAACAAAACGATTTTATTCCCTCCCACGTTAAGCTTGCCACTGAGGTTATGCTTATTGAAAGATCTCTTGACCAAGCCAATCTATACAGCCGAGAAGTTGGGAGCGGAATACGCTGAGGCGCGGGCGGAGTCGTTGTTCAAGACGATGCTTACGCTGAAGGAGGGACGTGTCGAAGCAGCCAAGCAGGGCGTGGAGAACGGTGTGGCGCTTCGAGTGCTAGTGAACGGTGCTTGGGGCTTTGCATCGGTTGGCTCGCTGAATCCGGAAACGTTGACGGCGGCGATTTCTGAAGCTTGCGGGATGGCGAAAGCGGTCAGTTCGCGGTTGAAGAATCCAATAGAACTCGCAAAGAACCATGTCGTCGAGGACCGTGTTCGGAAAAAACCGAAGAAGAACCCCTCGGATATAAACATGGAGGACAAAATAAAAACCGCCTTAGCCATAAACAAGAATACGTTGAGTTACGACAAACGGGTCAAGAGTTGCACCATTGACTACCTCGACTTGACTGGCACCAGCACGTTCACGAACAGCGAAGGCTCGTACATAGAACAGGACAAGCTGTACGTGTGGTCACGGATGACAGCGTCAGCCGAGCAGAAAGGTGTTTTCACTTTTAGCAGGGAAGAAATCGGCTCCACCGCAGGCTATGAACTCTTCGATAAAGAAACCCCCGAAGCGTTGGGCGAGAGGCTTTCGAAACGCGCTAGTGAACAGTTAGCGGCGAAGCCACCCAAGGGCGGAGTGTTCCCGGTGGTGCTCGGACCGAATGTGGTCGGAGTCTTCGTGCACGAAGCTTTCGGTCATCTAGCGGAAGCTGACTTGGCGCTTTCGGGCGGAGTTTTGGCTGGGAGCAAAGGGAAGAAAATAGGCTCCGATCAAGTCACCTTCTACGATGACGGAACCATCGAGGGTGCGTTCGGTTCGTTCAAGTACGATGATGAGGGTGTTCAAACGCAGAAAACGCTTCTTATTAAAGACGGCGTCGTTACGGGGTTGATGCACAACCGTGAAACCGCCAGGAAATTCAACGTTGAACCCACGGGGAACGCGAGAGCTGAGGATTTTCGCGTTGAACCCATTATTCGTATGAGGTGCACGTTTATGGCGCCCAGAGACCGCTCATTCGAAGAGCTTCTGGAAGGCGTGAAGTTTGGCTACTACTTCAAGAGTTTCCGCGGTGGGCAAGCCAACGTTGACGGCACTTTCCAAGTCGGCATACAGGAAGGCTACGAAATCGTCAACGGCGAGGTTCGTGGACCGGTGCGTGATGCTTCGATAAGCGGCAACACGCTGGAAACGCTTCTTAAGGTGGATGCGGTGGGCAAAGACTTCGAGTTGGACTCGGGACGCTGTGGGAAGGGGCAGACAGCGTTTATCTGTGATGGGGGACCACATGCGAGAGTGAAGGAGGTTACGGTCGGTGGCAGCGCTTAAGAAAGACGCAATGCTGGAGTTGGCGGAGAACGCCGTCAAGGCGGCGCAGAAGAAGGGCGCGGAGGATGCTGAGGCTTACGTGTATGATGGGAGTAGCATCAGCATCGGGTTGGAGCGCGGACAAATCACGAAGAGCAGCGTGGTCGTCGACCGAGGCTTAGGAATACGAGTCGCGGTCAACAAAGCCATCGGATTCGCTTACACGAACGTGCTGGAGAAGCAGGATGCCGTCGAGGATGCCGTCGTTAAATCGTTGAGCGCGGCGAAAGCCAGCAGGCCCGACGCAGACTGGCACGGGATGCCAGAGAAGAAACCGTTGAGCTTGGTTGAGAACACCTATGACCCGAAGATTGCGGAGCTGCATGCTGAAGACCTAGTTAACATCACCTCAACTATGTTGGACAGCGCGGTCAAGCTGGACAAACGAGTTCTTGCCATCGAGGGAGGCGCAGGCTCTGGTTTCGGATCTACCGCCATAGTCAACTCCAATGGCATCTCAGCCTTCGATACGGGCACGGTTATTGAGTGCAGCGTAGCCACCGTGGCAAAAGAGGGAAACACCGTCACGCCCGTGTGCTTCGAATTCAACGCTGCACGCAACTACAAGGTGGACCCTGAATGGGTTGGCAAGGAAGCCTCAAGACTCGCGCTGTCAGCGCTGAAAACGAAGCGAATCGAAACACAAACCACCAAACTCATTCTCACACAATTCGCTCTCCAGGAGCTCCTGTACTTCACTTTGATAAATGCAGTCAAAGCCGACAACGTCCAACGCAACCAATCACCCTTCAAGGGGAAAATTGGCGCGAAAGTCGCCTCAGACAACGTCACAATCCAAGATGATGGCTTGCTTTCAGGAGGATTGCGAACCTCAACCTTCGACGCCGAGGGCTCGCCAAAACAGAAAACGCCAGTCATCGAAAAGGGCGTCCTGCGAAACTTCCTGTACGACCACTATTGTGCCAAGAAGGACGGAGTGGAGAGCACGGGAAACGCGCTCAGAGCAGGATACCTCTCAACACCCGGCATCGAGACAACAAATTTCCATGTGATGCCGGGAAACAAGTCTGCAGACGAGCTACTGGAGGAAGTCGAAGAGGGCTTAATTATCTACTACTTGCAGGGAGCACATAGCAGCAACCCCGTGAGCGGCGAGTTCTCTGTCGTCGCAACCCCAGCGTGGAGAATCAAGAAGGGGGAAATAGTGCACTGCAGCAGAGGCGTCATGTTGGCGGGCAACATATTCGACGTCCTCAAAAATGTGAGTGCCATCGCCAACAATGAACGGCAGATGGGGCAACTAGTATCGCCATGGATTCTGGTTGAGAACGTCCGGGTTATCGGAAAGTAAGGCAAATTAGAAATAAACGCTCATGCACATAGGTTCACGCAGGTGCAAAACGTGACCGACATCGTCCTCGTCTTCGAAGTCCACCAGCCTCACAGGCTAAAGCGCAGCGTCTTCTGGGAAAACAAGGTTTTCAAACGCCTCAAGAAGGAAGAACTGTTCGACTACTACTTTGACAACGAAGCGGACAAGGAAATCTTCCGGCGAGCCGCAAGGAAATGTTACTTCCCAGCCAACAGCATCTTGCTCCAAGCCATCGACGCACACAGAAACGAGCGAAGACCCGTCAAAGTTTCGTTCAGCATCTCAGGCGTTTTCCTGGAGCAATGTGAGATGTTCGAGAAAGACTTGCTCGAAAGCTTCAAGCAACTCGCCGAAACGGGCGACGTTGAGTTTCTGGACCAGACTTATTATCATTCTATCGCAAGCCTGTACCCTGACAAGAACGAGTTCATCGAACAGGTTAGGATGCACCGTGAAACCATCAAAAGCCTGCTCGGCTGCGAGCCCACGGTTTTCGAGAACACAGAACTCCTCTACAATAATGCCATCGCCCACATGGTTGAGAATCTCGGTTACAAGGGCATTTACACCGAAGGCGTCGAGAGAATCCTCCAGGGCAAATCTCCTAACTATCTCTACACGCCGAAAGGAAGCGAGAAAATTCGTGTCCTGCTCCGAAACTACAAGCTCACTGACGATGTCGGCTTTAGGTTTAGCGCAAGATGGTGGAGTGAATGGCCCTTGACGGCGGAGAAGTATGCGAGGTGGCTTGCAGGCACCGACGGTCAATGCGTTAACATCTTCCCTGACTACGAGACTTTCGGTGAGCACCACTGGCCCGAAACGGGTATCCACGACTTCCTCAAGCACCTACCTGATGAGATTCTGCGGTGGGGCAATCTGCAGATGTCCACGCCGACCGAGGTCATAGGCAAACATGCGCCCGCTGGCGAGATTGATGTTCCGGAAAAGGGAGGTACCGTCTCTTGGGCAGACATCGAACGCGACTCCAGCGGTTGGCTGGGCAACGTCATGCAATGGGCATACTTTCAGAGCCTGCGGAGGCTGGAACCCATCGTCCACGAGTCTGGCGACGCTGAGTTTTTGCGGCTGTGGCGGGACTTCCAGACGAGTGACCATCTCTACTACATGTTCACAGCGGGCGGCGGACCAGGCGAGGTGCACAGCTATTTTAGCCCTTATGAATCGCCCATGGACGCATTCGCCGTCGCAGATGCGCTCCTCATGGACTTCGAAACTAGGCTTAGGCTGGCTACGTTGACTGCGAACGAGCCGTTTCTGTTCCATACTGGCATGGGAGAAGAAAACTTCACGGGTATCATGGCTTGGAGCCTGAAGGGTTTCGCTAACGCACTGAAGACAGTTGACGTGAAAGCCCTGGAGTTTCACATTCGCAGGGGAGACTTCGAACCGTGGGCGGAGCATTCGCTGAAGGACAGGGGTTTGTCAGCTGAGCTGGAGAAGGTTAAAAAGACTAAATTGAGGGGCGATAACTTGAGAAAAGCTCTCGTTGAGACTGCAACGAAACGGTTCGACGAGCTCAAAAAGCAAACGCAGACGGCGACAGGATTGTTTTAGCCGGTGCGCATGCGTTTATAAGAGCAAAGTTGTAATCACAGTGCAGGTGCAGAAGACATGAGAGAAGAGCTACCGTTCCCCGATAAGGTTCTGCAAACTCTCCACAACCTGTGCGCCACTGCGCCGGATTTGGCGAGACGTGGCGAGGAGGTTGCGAGAATTCTGCAGCACGACCAAGGCGAGATAGAGGGCATCCTGGACAAGTACAAATCGGAGGGTTTCGCAGAGAGCTTTTTCGACAACGAGGGCAAGAAGCGCTACTACGTTACACCTAGGGGCATCATTAAGGTCTGTTCGCTGTTCACGTAGTGTGAAGGGTTTGCGAGTCATTATTTTCACGTGGGAGTATCCGCCCAGAATCGTGGGGCAACTCGCAGAGTACACCAGCAAACTCAGCACGCAGCTCGTGAAGAACAAGGTTGAAACTTACCTGGTCACGTATCAGCCCTACACGACGGGCATGGTGGAGGAGCCGAACGGCGTAAAAACGGTCCGTGTGGCGAACCCTGTTCGGACGCACATCGGCGTGTTGACATGGGTTTTGACGTTGAATCAAGAGGTGGAGCGAGCATCCGCGAACATCTACTACCAAACGGGCAAGGCTGTAGATGTTATCGACGTGTACGACTGGCACTTCATCCCTGCCGCGGTCACGTTTAAGCACGCCTTGGGTGTGCCGTTCGTGTATTCGGTTGACAGCTTGGAGGACCATCGGTCGCATGAGGCTAACATGCCGTTCAACATGGCGATTAAGAGCATTGAGTGGCTTGGCTTTTACGAGTCGGCGGCGGTGACGGCGAAGTCTGAGTGGATGCGCGACGAGATCGTGAGGATTTACAAGACGCCTCAGGACAAGATTCGTCTCGTTTTACCTTCGTCGGAGACTTGGATGAAAGATGTTTTGAAGGTTTATGCTGAAGCTGCTGGAGGTGCAGCGAAGCCGTGAAGCGACCGCTGAACGTGATGTTTCTGACGTGGGAGTTTCCGCCCAGAGTCATCGGCGGCATCTCGCCCCACGTGTTCTACTTGTCGCAGAGTTTGGCGAAGATCGGCGTGAAGATTCACGTCGTTACTTGTGATTTTCCAGGGGCACCTGCCCACGAGACACTGAACGGTGTCGAGGTGTATCGTGTGGATTCTTACAAGAACCCGTCGCCCGACTTCGCCACATGGGTTTACCTCATGAACATGAACATGCAGAAGGAAGCTGCAGCTATTGCCGCTAAGCTGCCCCAGAGGATTGACGTGTTTCACGCTCACGATTGGCTCGTGGCAACCGCAGGCATCGGGTTAAAACATGTTTTCAGGAAGCCACTCTTAGTGACGATGCACTCCACTGAAATCGGGCGAAGAGATGGTTTGCACACGAGTACCGAGAAGATGATTTCCGAAACTGAGGCGTGGCTCACATACGAGGCGTGGAAGGTCATCTGCTGCAGCCAGTACATGGTTTCGCATGTGAAGTGGGCTTTCGGGCTGCCTGATGACAAGTTGGTGATGGTACCGAATGGGGTGGACTGGCAGGTCTACGATAAGGTCAGAAAAAGGAACTGAAGGATTTCAGGAAGACGTTTGCGTTGCCCGAGGAGAAGCTCGTGCTCTTCGTAGGCAGGTTGGTTTACGAGAAAGGTGCTCACGTGTTGATTAATGCAATTCCGAAGATTGTGGACAAAGCTAACGCGAAGTTCGTCATTGTGGGCAGCGGCTACATGAAGGAGCAGCTTGACACTATCGTCCGAAGCATGGGCTTGGAGCACAAGGTGTTGTTCACGGGGTTCTTGGATGAGGAGTCTCTGCTGAAGCTTCAGTGCAGTGCCGACGTGTCGGTTGTGCCGTCGCTTTTCGAGCCGTTTGGGATTGTGGCGTTGGAGGCGATGGCGGCGAAAAGCCCCGTAGTTGTGTCGGACACAGGCGGACTATCCGAAATCGTGGAGCACGACGTCACTGGCGTGAAGGTGTACCCGAACAATGTTGATTCGTTGGCGTGGGGCGTGACGAAGGTGCTGACCGACGAGAAGTACCGCAACAGCCTCAAGGAGAACGCTTTCAAAAGGGTTCAGGAACGGTACGACTGGGACAAGATTGCGCAGCAGACCGAAAAGATTTATGAAGGCGTGCTGGGCGAGTACTCGAAGAGCTTCTGGGCTGAACAGGCAATGTAATCTGTAACCCAGATTAGGAGAAAGACCTGGTAGCCTTTTCAGTTTACCTCCGCTAGCAATTTCCCTCGTTCTAGAGCAGCTGAACCCGTTTTCATTAGCCATTTCGTGCTGACGCCGACCAGACGTTTGAGTGTTGACAATGCGCCACCTATCTTCGCCACGATAACATTTTCACCCTGCTTGACTTTCTTCAGGGTTACCCCGTCAAATTCAAGATAGGCTTCCTTTCCGATTCTTGGGCAACGGTAAGTGAGCCTGAATCGTGGAGCGTATATCACAGAGCGTTCGTCAACTTCAAGTTCTTCATTCAAGATTCTGCTTATATCGTACGGGTGCTTCACGATTTTTCTGCGGATGGCCTCCAAATCTATGTCTGTAGAGACCGCCGGCATGTTGAAGGATTTGATTAGTTTTTGGGGGTTGTCCTCGGAAGGAGCTGATGGAAATTGTTCAAGCTTCGTGTCTTGACCGTACCTGTCTAATATGAGGAAACCTCGCGTTTCTTTTGCTATTCGCTCTTCACCTTCGAGTCTGATGTTTCCGTCACTCCCCGATGAAAATGAGCTTGGTCTGGGCGTGAATGTGCGATCAAAGAGAACAACTTCCTTCGCTTCTTTGTCCACGTTAACAGTGTAGGCGCTTTTGCGATAGTATTCTATTAGGTGCTTTCCGCTGACCACGATGTATGGTTCATAGTACTTCTCGATGGAGACGAATTCGATGTCTTCGGGAGTGTTCAGCTTGAATAGGAACCTGTTGAACAGTTTGTTTTTGTTCTTCTCGCCTTCAATCTTTGCCGTGGTTGCATCCATAAGTGTCTGGTAGACAATGGTCCTTCTCTCAGCAATGTTTTCATTTGCGGAGACAATGGAAATTAAGGTACCAGCCTGATCGTCAAATGTTAATTCGCTCAAGTTTAAACCTCATCCTTTTTTTCGTTTTAGAGACACCTTAATGATTGATAGTATGTATTGTGTCTCATGAAACTGGATACTAATAAATTGTCTTGTTTACTTGAAGAACAAAACTACAAGTTCTAAACTTGTTTGGTGCATGAAGGCATCGACGATAAATACAAAAAGAAAGAGGAAAATGTGGGTTTTAGATTTTCTTCTTCGTCACAGCGTTTTCTAATGCGACTACGCCTGGAAGTTTTTTGCCCATGAGGAACTCGATGAGCGCTCCCCCTGCTGTGCTGATGTAGCCGATTTTCTTTGTCAGCCCGTATTCTTCGATGGCTGCGATTGTGTTTCCTCCGCCTGCGAGGCTGAACGCTTGGCTGTTCGCGATAGCTTCGAGAACCTTCTTGGTTCCATAGTTGAATTCTTTGTTCTCATACACACCCATTGGTCCGCTGACGACTATGCTTTTGGCTTTTGCAATGAGTTTGGCGTAGTTCTCCACCGTTTTTGCGCCTATGTCGAAGATGCTGTACTCTGTTGGCAGTTGGCTGACTGGGATTTCTTTGCGTTTGCCCTTCACGTCCAGCGCTACGTCAACGGGGACTTGCACTTTGTTGCCGTACTTCTGCATGAGCTCTTTAATTCCTGGAATCAGCCCTGTAAGTTCTTTCTTTTCCAGAAATGCCATGTTGCTCTTGCCTAGGTCGACGCCTTTTGCTGCTAGGAACAATTGCGACGTTACGCCACCGACGAGAACATAGTCTGCGATGCCGTTGCCCAGAACGTATTTGCTGATTTCGAGGCTGTCGTCGGCTTTTGCACCTCCCATCACGTAAACACATGGCTTCTCAGGCTTCTCCAAAGCGTGGCTAAGTGACTCCAGTTCTCGCTGCATGATGCGTCCAGCAGCGGAAGGCAGCACAGCTGTGAAACCTACCATGCTCACGTGTCCGCGATGTGCTGCTGCGAATGCGTCGTTGACGAACAGGTCAGCCAAAGGTGCAAGGTTCTGCACCAATTCGGTCTTTGCAGCCACGTCGGGTGCTGAGCTTTTGGTTTCTCCGTCCCAGCTGCGCACGTTTTCTAGGACGAGGATTTCTCCGCCTTGGAGGTCTTTGATGGCCTTTTTGGCTTTGTCACCGAACGTGTCGTCAACGTACTTCACTGGGCATTTGAGGATTTTTCCCAAGATTTCGGCGTGTTGTTTCAGCGGTGTGAAATCTGGGTCGCCTTTCCGTCCTTGGTGAGCGAGAACCACGGTTTTCGCGCCCTTCTCCGCCAATTCCTTCAGCGTCGATTCAGCATGTGCCTTGATGCGAACGTCGCTCGTGACTTTCTTCGTGTTGGGGTCAATTTCGCTGTTGAAGTCCACTCTGACTAGGACAACTTTGTCTTTCACGTTGAAATCGTCAAGTGTTTTGTATTTTGCCATTTTTTTCACTCTCACTCAAGTCTAGTTATAGCTAAGAAAAAAGGAAAGATGGTTGTGGTTTTAAGCTGTGCGGTCTAAAGACCTGCTTTTTTGCCCACCAGTTCGATGAGCTCGACCATGCGGCAGCTGAAACCCCATTCGTTGTCGTACCACGAGAAGATTTTGACGAAGTTGCTTTTGTCGCCGAGAACCATCGTTAAGCCTGCGTCGAACACGGATGAGTAGGTGCTGTGGAGTACGTCGCTGCTGACGATCGGATCTTCAGTGTATTCTAGGATGCCCTTGAGTGGTCCCTCTGCGGCTTTCTTCATGGCTGCGTTGATTTCTTCTTTGGTCACGTCTTTGCTCAGCAAGCACGTCAAGTCTATGAGTGAAACGTCGGGTGTGGGTATGCGAAGCGCGACGCCGTTCATTCTACCGCTGCAGGATGGCAGAACTAATCCAATGGCTTTTGCTGCGCCCGTGCTCGTTGGGATAATGTTTACTGCTGCTGCTCGTGCCCTGCGGAGGTCTTTGTGGACGATGTCTTGGAGTTTTTGGTCGTTCGTGTAGCTGTGGACGGTTGTCATGATGGCTTTTTCGAGTCCGAAGCTGTCGTTGAGGACTTTGCTAACTGGGGCTAAGCCGTTTGTGGTGCAGCTTGCGTTGCTGATTATGTTGTGTTTTTCGGGGTCGTAGTTGTCGCTGTTTACGCCGAGGACGACGGTGAAGTCGGGGTTTTCTGCTGGTGCGCTGATGAGGACTTTTTTGGCTCCTGCTGCGAGGTGTTTGCTTGCGCCTTCACGGTTGGTGAAGAATCCTGTGGATTCGACTGCGAGGTAGACTCCCATGTCTTTCCAAGGTAGCATTGCGGGGTCTTTTTGTTGGAGGCATTTGAGGAGTTTTCCGTTTACAACCATGTCGTTGCCTTTGACTTCAACTGTTCCAGGGAATCTTCCGTGGACTGAGTCGTACTTGAGTAGGTGTGCGTTCTGTTTTGCGTCGGCGAGGTCGTTGATGGCGACGAAGTCGATTTTTGCGTTGCGTTCCAGTGCGGCGCGATAAAGCAAGCGTCCGATTCTTCCGAAGCCGTTAATGCCTACTTTTATCACCATTTCTTTTTCACCTTGTTACCGATGGATACACCAGCTTTAGCCTAATTAATTTTCCGACGAAGCAGCTTTACGTTGTACAGCACCGCGGGGTAATTACCTAGTTTCAAGCCGAACCCGTTCTCTAAGTTTAACGATAGACCTTGCTCAACCGCTTAGGGCTCTGACTGGTTCTGTTTTTCCGGTGTCTGCCCACACGCCTACTGATAAGCGGTTGATGTTAGTGCTCGCTGGCAGATTAGTGAGGTAGAGCGTTACTGTCCAGTGGGGAACGAGAGCTAGCGGGTTTTCTCTTGGGGATGGGTCGAAAACAGCTGAGGCATCCTGCACCGTGTAGCCGCTGACTTGTTGCCCTCCCGAGAACCACGTGTAACCCTGAATTGCGGTCTTGGCAAGTTGGATTGCTTCTGCTTGGTTTATGTTGACGTTGGCGTTGCCGATGCTGTATAGGAAGTAGCTGTCATCTAGTTCTTTCAAGGTTAGGCCATCAAACGTCAGTTTCAAGCTTTTGAGGGGGAAGTCAACGTCGTTTTCTGTATAGTACCACTGCATAGTGGTGATGGTGCCCGCGGTTGAAAGGTTGAATTTCAGGTTGCCTTGCTGCAGTGTAATGCTGCTGGCTTCGTTGAACTGGTATAGGGTAGTGTTCATTTGTACAAAGTAGGGTTCATGTTCGTAGGAGGTCATCTTCTGGATCAGCCACTTGGCGGAATCCAAGATTTTGAAGGGTTGTGGTCCTTCGTAGATTGGTGTGCCGCCAAGTAAGGATACTGAATAGCTGGAAAGCATGTTTTTCTTGAACAACATATTCACGGTCATGGAGCTGTCAGCACTTTTGAGCGAATAAACTAGGCTTTGCTGAATCACTCCCTCAAGCTCAGTTTGCGTGTTACTGAGCAGCTCCACATCGTATTTCGTAAGGTCAAGTTGAATCACGTCTCTAAGGAAGCTCATGGAGGGCAAAGTGCTGGCTGCGTATGATGCCAGTTGATCAACTTTGTCCTGAAGCTTTTTTTGCTCAACTTCCATTAGGCCGATGTTGTTAAACTGCAGAACGGAGAAACTTGCCAACAGAACAATTGCCACGATAAGCGCCGCGAAAACAGGCTTCCATCTGAAGGACATATGTCCACTTTTGCGAAGTCTGAACGACAGGTGCATCCTCGACAAGCCGCATTGTGTTGACAGCTGCCTCGCCAAAAGTCGATAGCTTGTAGTTGCCGCCGTTCTGCTTGGAGACCAATTCGCCCAAGCTTTCAAGGTGATACGTCAAATGAGAACTCGAAACGCCAAGCTCTCCGAGCATATCCGAGAAGCTCGTGGGCTTGTCCGATAGAACACGAAGAATTTTTCTGCGCACAGGGTGCTTCAATGACTTGAACATCGTTGAGTAGATGGTTTCCTCTGAATCCGACATTCCCGTACCCGCATAATAACTTAGTCGGAGGGGTTAGTAATACTTTCGTTCCAAAGCACCAGAAAGCGGATAGAAAAGACTTGAGAAGAAACAAGAAAGAAGCCATGTGTCCATGACCAGCTAACCTTGCTTCTATTTTCAGTCCTTAAAACAGAAAGTTAACTCACATGGCAAACGACTAAATCAGTAGCTTCTCTTTGTCTGAAAGAAGAAGAAGAAGACTCGCAGGGTCACCTTTCTTCTTCTACTTAATGCAAGTTGACCATCTCAGTCCCCCAACGGGCAGTTCGTTGAGGAAACTTGAGTTAGAAGATGATGACCCAAAGCACGGACACTGTTCATCATCATCTTCTATGGATGGTTTGGGGATTACTTCTAAGTTGCAGCCATGGTTTTGAGTCGCGGCTGCCGTTTTCGCGTCGAGTTACAGCTGAGTTTGAAATGCGATAATTCGCCCTCTGTTTCTCAGCTTGGTTTGTTATGGATACATGGAAAAAAGCTTCATCGCATTCTAGTCAAGAAACCTTTACAAACATATTTCGCTGGAATCGCTTGGGCTCAAGCTCAAAAAGAGGATAGAAAAGAAGAGTCTAGCGAAGCTTCATCAGGACCATTTCAGCCGCTAGAACCATGGGTTCCCAGGTCTCACACAGCGGCGGAGCATACGCAGTGTCAGCCTTCGCCAACTCTCGCACCGTCATCTGCTTCTGAATCGCAAACGACAACGCGTTTATCCGCTGCGTCACTTCTTCTCCGCCGATGATTTGGGCGCCGACCAGCCGCTGCGACTCTTTCTCCACCACGAGCTTCACTTTGATGGGCTTCGCTGACGGGTAATAGTCCGCTTTCGTCTTGCTACTAATCGCTCCTGTGATGACTTCAATCCTGTTCCGCGCCGCAAACGCCTCAGTTAAGCCCGTGGCTCCTGCTTCAACATCGAAAAGCCTCGTAACTGCAGAAACCAGAACGCCCCCGAATAGGGCGTAGTCGCCTCCAGCGTTCGTTCCTGCCACCTTGCCCTGTCTGACTGCGATAGTTCCCAACTGCGCACACATCGGCTTATGCGTGATGATGTTTGGAGATTCCGCACAATCCCCGACAGCGTATACGTCCTTCACGTCAGTTTCCATCCGAGCGTTCGTCTTTATCGCCCTCGTCTCACCCAGCGGAATCCCTGCATCCGCAGCGAGTTTAGTGTTGGCTCGGACGCCGAAGGCGCTGATGAAGAGGTCAGCCTCGATTTTTTCGCCGCCAGCCATGATAGCCGTGACCTTGTCGTCGCCGAGGAACTCTTCCACCGTTTTCCCAGTCAAGATATGCATGTCCTTCGCCTCAAGCTGTTCCTGGACAAGTTTTGCCATGTCGGCATCGAGCATCTGGGGCAGAATCTGGGGCAGCATCTCCACAACCGTCACCGTTAATCCGCGCTCGATTAGTGCAACGCCTGTTTCCAAGCCGATTAAGCCTGCGCCCATTATGACAGCTGATTTGGCGCCAGCTTTGACCGCGGCGTCGATTCGTTCACCGTCCTCCAACCCGCGAAGCACGAAGATACCTTGTTTTTCCCTGCCTTTGATTGGCGGCATGAATGGGTCTGCACCAGTTGCGATGACGAGGCTGTCATACGTGAGCGTCTCAGTCGTGCCGTCTTTGTTGACGATTGCTACGGTTTTGTCTTTTGTGTTGACTGATGTGACCTTCGTTTCGGTCCGCAAGTTCAGCTTAAGCATTTGGAAGTAGGCTGGCGGATAAACTATCAAATCCTTAAACTGTGGGATGATGCCTTCGATGACGAAGGGCAAACCGCAACGGGAGTAGCCCGCGTTTTTCTCCATCGTTAGCAGGATAATTTCGGCGGTGCGGTCTTTCTTACGTGCAGCCGAAGCCGCCTCTACGCCTGCGGCGTTTGCGCCGACGACGATTACTCGGCGGACCATTTACTTCGCCTGAGCTTGGGCTTTGTGCCATTCGACTGCAGCGTTGAAGTCCATTAGGTTCGGGAGTTCTGCTTGCAGGTTCGAGGGTTTTACTATAAGCAACCAGCCCTTCACGTATGGGTCCTCGTTGAGGGTTTCGGGTTTCGATTTGACTTCCTCATTCACTTCCTCGATCATTCCGCTGACTGCCGCCATGAGGTCGCTGACGGCTTTTACCGATTCCACTGTGCCGTAGGGTTCGCCCTGCTTCACGTTTGAACCCACCGCGGGTAGTTCAGCGTAAACGATTTCTCGCAGCGACTTCTGAGCATAGTCCGTGATGCCCATGCGAACTTTGTCGCCTTCAGTTTTTATCCAAGCAAAATCCTTCGAGAAATAGAGCCCTTCGGGCACTTCATACCCTTCAACCTTAACCAATTTTTGTTGCACCTCTAAACTTGAGTAATTTGATGACAATGGAAGCTTAAAAGTTTTCACGGGATGGTTTGAGGTGAGAGGAGACTGTCTTCAAGTGTTTACTTCTTTGTATCTGAAGCAATCTATTTGATGATCGTTGACCATCCCCACAGCCTGCATAAACGAGTAGCATATTGTTGAACCCACAAACTTGAACCCTCTCTTGATTAAGTCTCTGCTTAGAGCATCGGACTCTTTTGTGGTCACTGCAATGTCCTCCATCCGTCTAATTCTATTAACGATCGGTTTTCCTCCGACGAATTGCCAAACGTAGGCGTCGAAAGAGCCAAACTCAGCTTGGATTGCTAGGAATTCTTTGGCGTTTTGGATTGTTGCAGCAATTTTCAATCGATTGCGAATAATCCCTGGGTTGGAAAGAAGACAAGCGACGTCTTTTTCGTTGTAGCAATCAACCTTGGCTGGGTCGAAGCCGCTGAAAGCCTTGCGGTAATTCTCACGTTTGTTCAGCACGGTTTGCCAGTTAAGACCCGCCTGAGCACCTTCGAGAACAAGGAATTCGAAGAGCGTTTTGTCGTCGTGAACAGGCTTGCCCCATTCCTCATCATGGTACTTAATCGTCAAGGGGTCATTTCCGGTCCAAAGGCATCGTTTCTTGTCTTTTATTTTTCAATCACCGTTTGAACTGTAAGCCAATCAGATTTAATCTATCCGCAACTATGATTTTGGGCAGTCTTCAAAACCTCTTAGCGCTCTCGTTTGCCAGCTATCCAGTCTTCCGTCCACTGACGGGCTTCGGGGTCGGGCACCTGCACGGGCGGATGCTTGAATGCATAAGCAGGCATGCTGATGAGGGCGCCCGTGATTTTGCGGTCCAACGCAATTTTCGCTGCGCGGATCAGGTCGATGACGACGCCTGCGCTGTTCGGGCTGTCCTCGACTTCGAGTTTGACGCTGATGTTGATGGGTCGGTCGCCGAACTTCCTCGCTTTCAGGGAGATGTAGCAGATTTTCTTGTTTCCGAGGAACGGCACATAATCCGACGGGCCGATGCGGGTGGGCAGGGCGTAGGGGACGAGGCTGGTGACGGCTTCGGTCTTGCTGATGCGCTTCGACTTCAGGCGGCTCTCGACGGTCATGTTCTGGAAGTCGGTGTCTCCGCCGAGGTTAAGCTGGTAAGTCTCATCCACGATGGCGCCCCGGTCGAGGCACAAGCGCACGAGGTTGCGGTGTAGGATGGTTGCGCCGACTTGGCTTTTGATGTCGTCGCCCAAAACTGGTACACCTGCCGCCTCGAATTTTTTGCCCCATTCGGCATCGGAGCCGATGAATTCGGGCATGCAGTTAACGAAAGCGCATCCCGCGTCCATGGCGCATTGTGCGTAGAAGCGTGCGGCATCGTGACTGCCCACAGGAAGGTAACAGACGAGGACATCTGTCTTGGTTTCTTTGAGGATTTTGACGATGCTTTGCTTGTCTGTGTTGCTATCGTCGTAGACGTTGAAGGTTTCGCGCATGTGCGGCGCCACGCCGTCAAGGATTGGGGCTGGTGAGACTTTGACGCCGAGGTGTGGGACGTTGGCAAATTTGACGACGCAGTTGGGCGCTGTGAATATGGCTTCGGAGAGGTCTTTGCCGATTTTGGCCTTGTTCACTTCGAATGCAGCGACGAATTTGATGTCATGGATGTGGTAGCCGCCATAGTTCACGTGCATCAAGCCAGGGACGGTGGTGTCTTCTCTGGCGTTTTTGTAGTACTGTGTGCCTTGGATGAGTGCGCTGGCGCTGTTGCCGACGCCGATGAGTGCGACGCGGATTTCTGGCAAATGGTTGGCCTCTTCAGTATGTGGTATGGGCTTAACGTTTGTCTGCTCTATAACTTTTTCCTCATTTGTTGTGGTAGGTACGTTTCTTTTTTGGTTTGTTGGTGTGAGAAACGGAAATGTACACTTTGAAGATTTTTGAGAAGAGTGAAAAAAGTTTTGAGGTCCCAGAATTCAATTGAAAAAGCTGAAACGATTGGAATCCGACAAACATCGTTTGTGGGCCCTTGCATGGCGACTTCGTGGTTCTGTATTCGTGCTAATGAACTGCGCGTTCAGGCAACTGAACGTTAGTTGGATTAAAATTTAGTCCAACCAACCAACACACTCTCTCTACCTATCACCTGATCACTACCAATCACAACCTACTACTCAATACCTACCTACCTACACCTATACCCACACACATATGCACACACGCACGCGCGCACACGCCACGCGTTTTATTAAGCAACAAATAGGAAAAGAATTCGGATTGAACATGGTGACGAGGCTGAAATCTGATTAATTTGCCGCAAGAACAAAGACTACGCTATAAGCGTACATTAGATGGAAAAAGAAAAAGGGAAAAAAGGACCGCCAACTAAACGTTTGCTATTTTTGTTGCATTCCCTTCTCTGCTTTCTTCAGCTCATCCATGACAACTGCAAGCTTGGGAGTAATCGGGTCTTCTGGAATGTACTTACGAAGGTTCTCCAATGACTCTACAGCGCTGGATATGACTCGTTCAGGTATTTCCTGTCCTGCCGGGCAACCAAACGAGTAGTTGATAGCTCCCATTGCTTTAGCCATGTTTAACGCCGTCACTAATAGACCTGAACATGTAGAAACAGATTTTGGAAGCAGGTTTACGCAAACTTCCTCATTACAGCCTACCTGAACCATTGCGAAGTCCGTGTAAACGTTCTTGCAAGGGGCTGCACCGAGAACAATGTAACAACCTGGTGGAACTTCCACTTGCTGGTGAACCCTGTGGACCTTTACTCCTTCACCCGGAACAGGCGGTGGGCTCCACGGCTCCGTAAGAAGGCCGACCCAGACAGGTTGCAGGTCACAAGTGAAGATACCAGCCACCCAGGTGTGCATTGTGCTTTGATACGGCAAACAAGGGTGAGCGGTGTCTCTGACCCAGATATTCAATTTCGACATTCCCATTCTTCTTTTTCACCTCCTTTGCTTTCATGTACACACAGAAAACCCTGATTAAGCCATGCTGAAAAATAATGAAATCGTAAACCGAAAAAGGAAAATCTGCACGCGGCACATCTCATTTCACGTTTCCATTGCATTTGAGGATGCAGAGAATACTCGTAAACAAAATATCGACGAACAGGTTTAATTCCTTTACCAGATAACAACTGTTCATTTTGAAAATTTCAAGGAGCGCTTTTCACATGAAAATTGCATTCAGCGATTAGTTGTTTTAAGGATTGAGACAATATTAAATTGAGATCTATTTCAATGTTGCATCGTTGCTGATTCCATTCATGGAAGAAATCCATAAACTAGCGTGCGCATACACGGTTCAGGTCACATAGCAGTCTCACAATCAGATAGAGAGAGTACCATAGGTCAAGGTCATTATAGGATATAAGCATAGTCGAAATCGAGTATACCCCTAGTATCTGAAGAAGCATTTTAGACAAGGCAATTCCATAGATGAAGTCGTTTTGACAAAGTCGATCAGCTAAACATCTTTTGGGTTGGACTAGAATTTAATGCACACACAAGACTGATTGATTGGCGTTGTCTTTTTCTTTTTTTTGGATTTTTTAAAAAAGCAGCCTCTTTATGATTCTGTTACCTCAACGGCTGTTTAGGCTTCCCTAATTGACTGTTACTCTTCGGTCGATGACCTAGAATGTCCATTTCACCTTTTTGAATTGCTTTAATTCATTTGCCATTTCTTCACTTACGGGCAGAGAATAGATCTCTGGCAACAACAGCTCCTTTTTATAAGCAAGTTGTTGGAATAATGGAAAGAATGGAACTGATAATTAAAAATAGCAGAATTACCCAAGACATTCTTGGAAAACCAAGTTGTGTTTCCGAAATACACAACTCAAATTATGAATTTGGCAAATCAAAATGCTCAGGGGACAAGACCCAAAGTTGTCGGTCAAATGTCCGAGCTAATAGAAGAATGCCCAAAAGGCACTTACGAAGAATGGGTTAAATGGTATTCGGAAAGGATGCCTAAAGCAGTTGACGAAGCCACTGAAAAAGTCTATGAGATGGTTCAGAACCTCGCTTCAGCTATGTCCATTAATCGACAAGGCACTTGTTAGAAAATGGGTCGAAGATTTGGTTTTAACCAAAACATTTGCTGGTTTCTGTTTTCAGGAAAGCATTCTGAAGGCGATTTCCGAAAGAAAAGGGTCGGATATCGAAGGTCTACCCCAGAAGAGGAGTCGAGATTCATAGATGGTTACATTGGGGAAATCCCTGTGTCGATTAAGCCAATCACATACAAGACCAAGAGCATGTTGCATGAAAACATTGGTGTCAAACTGATTTACTACGAGAAACTGAAAGATGGAATCAGAGTGGAGTACGATTTCTAATCTGGGCTTATCCAATCCCTTAGTGATTTGCCTTTTTGAAACAGAGCACCTTTGGCAAACTGAAAAGTGGCTTTTCCCTGTACTCCACTTCAAGCTCGCTTTTCTTCCTGACAAGCTTTGACAGTTCGTCAAACCTTATCTCGGTTTCTTGGCTTGTCATAACTGGAAAACCATACGTTACGCTCTTATAGCCCAGTCCGCCTTTGGCTTTAGTTCTTTCTTCCACAAACCTCAGATGATTTAGTATTCTGTTTTCGATAAGTTGTTTGAAAAGTCAACTATGTTCTCAAATCTTGGCAAACAGGGTTTCCTTGAAATTCTTGTCTATCTCGATTCCAATGCTGTTCCTTCCCGTTGCCATAGCTGCCATCGTTGTTGTTCCAGTTCCCAAAAAGGGATCCAGAACAGTATCCTCTCTGAAGAAAACATGTTGATCATTCGATATGCCAACTCGAATGGGAACGCTCCGCTTCTTTCTCGAATCTTCTTTGTCTATGTTGTTTTGTTTTGTTCCTTTCAGGTCTTCCCAGACATCGGAAAACCACAAGTTCCTCTCTTCCCAGAAAAAGGCACTTTTTTGTCGACGTTTCTCTATCTTCTTCAGTGATGAATTTTCGTTTGTTGCCCTTTCTG
>CAWGAW010000010.1:0-252812 GCA_963820675.1 Candidatus Bathyarchaeota archaeon
CGACCGTCACCCTTGCGGTAGGTGCCTGCGCTATGCCACGCCATCCGGATGAAGAGCCCCCCGTAGTGACCGTAATCGGCCGGCCACCAATCCTTCGAGTCGGTCATCAGCGCATAGAGGTCCTTCTTCACGGCTTCCAGGTCGAGTTTCTTGAATTCCTCAGCGTAGTTGAACTCCTTGCCCATCGGATTGGACAAGGGGGAATGCTGGTGCAAAATATTCAGGTTCAACTGGTTCGGCCACCAGTCTTGGTTCGACGTGCCCCGCGCACCTGAAGTAATCATTGGTCTCTTTTTTTCAGTCATCTTAAAAATCACCTTAACTCAGACTACATGCATATGTTTGTAGCCATTATTATTTAAGTATTCTTATTAATTAGATAAGACGTTATTCAATCCTGCAGGAAGTCAAATGGTTATGGATATCGAACGGATCATCGCTAAATTTCATGAGAAAGGTTTCAAAGTCACTCCTCAGCGTCTAGCAATATGTGAGTATGTCCTCTCAAGCAAAGATCACCCGACCACTGATATGGTGTATATAGAAATGAAGAGGAAGTATCCAACCGTAAGTTTAGCTACGGTCTATCAAACATTACATCTACTAACCAATATTGGGCTACTCCAAGAGTTAAATTTGAATGATAGAATTTCAAGATATGATCCCAAAACTTCTCCCCACATTAATATCATATGTAAGAACTGTGGAATGGTTGAAGACTACGAAACGGAAGACATGGAAAGACTCTGGTACAAAATAGTGGAAGGCTTAGGATTCGAACCTATAGGGCAGCGCATAGATGTATACAGATACTGTGACCAGTGCACGGAATCTACAACACGCTCGAGCGCGCGCGGCTTGACAAATGAAGAGAAGAACCGCGCTAAGCTCTAACTAAACGAAGGGTTTTGAACCCGTTTGAGTTCAGGGACGGGCAGCCCCACCATCACCGAATTTATGCGACCGCAAATCTTAAAACGGAATCAGAGACTAAACTCGATTGAGGGATTGTTATGGTTTACTGCAGCAAATGTGGCACTCAAAACCCAGATAATGCAACGGTATGCTCCAACTGTGGCGCACCCCTCTACACTGTAGGCCAACAGTATCCAGGAAGCGAACGGGAACACTACAGGCGAGTAGAAGGGGAATGCTTCGGCTTACCCTACGGTGGCATGATAGTGAGCATTGTCGTAGGCATAATAATCATACTTGTCGGCTTAGGCTTGTTTTTGCAAGCAAGCGGATACACCGTCAGCTTCTGGCCCGTCATCTGGCCCTTCATCATAATCATCTTCGGCGTTCTCATTCTGCTAGGCGCACTCTACAGACGACGGAGATACACCGAAACCCGCCGTTAATGAAAGCACGACTGGCACGTCTGACAGGTCCGTCTGTTGTTCCATTCGGAAAGCAAAATTCTAAGCCAGAGCAGAAACCCTATTAATCCAAGCACATACAAATCTGCCAACAAACTTTTGCCCAACACATCTGCCTCAACCAAAGTCACAAACGAACCAACAACAAAAACCACATTCAGAATCACCTTTACGTACCCGGCAAACTTGATTTGAGCCAGCCCCAGAAGCATCACAAATCTCCCCCAACGCAACCAGCCAAACGCTACCTCCGCCAAAATTTAGACCAACAAAAAAATAGAAGGCGGTTCCAATCAAAGCAATTATGGCTCCAACCAACAAGCCACTGCACGCCGCACAAAACACCCGCCCCCCAACCCTTATTCTATTGCCCGAATAGTTTTGGCAGTCAGGATGATGACCTTTTATCTGCACGGGACTAGAGGGCTTGTTTGCTTGGGGCAGTGGGTTCTGGGTCTTCTGAAACATCCCCCTACACTTCGAAGGATAGAATACGGCTGCAACTCCCAACAGGCAAACGGCGCTGTATAGAGCGCCAACCAGACTATGTCGGACGGAGAACTCAAAGTGTTCCAAGTTCGGCTGCAGAACCAGAACAGGAATCAGCGCAAGCCCAACAATACGATACCGCTAATAGGAACGCTACAGAGAACCGTTGAAACCTGATCCTTTTCCATTCTCTCGCCTAAAACAGCGACTTCACTTTCTCCAGCACGCCGCTTTGGGCCATGTGCCAGAAAACCTTCCGTTTCAACTGATTCCTCGAAAACAGCCCACCAAACCTTCGGCTCCACGACCTATAGAAGTCACGGTAACATCCATAAAGTTCCTCCTGAACCTCGTGGATCGAAAGCGTCTCCGTAGGCATAATCGCATGAATCATGTCGTAGTGCGACCAATTCCTATCCATAATCCAGCCGTTGCGCTCCGCCTCGGCATAAACTTCCGTGCCAGGAAACGGCGTCAGAATCCCAAACATGACAAGATCCGGGTCCAAGTCGTTGGCAAACTCTTTGAGTTGCGCTATGGTTTGGTGGGTGTCTTTGCGGTTGCCGATGATGATCATGGCGTGCGCGAAAATGCCGTTCGCCTGCAGCAGCCGCACCGCCGTCTTAGCATCCGCAGGGGTAATGCCTTTTTTGAAACTCGTCAAGCGTCTGAGGACTCGAATTCTCCACTCCAAGCAACACCCAATTCAACCCCGACTTGCGCAGACGAGGCAACACATCTTTATTGCGGATGATGTCATCGCATCGAGCCTGAACAAACCACGACACATCCTCAGGCAAGTGCCGTGCGATAATTTCCTCAGCAATTTCCGCTGATCGCTGCCCCGCTCCAAAATTGTCGTCAGTTAGCCAAATGAACTTGCTGCCAAACTCATTGTTGCAAAAAGCCATTTCATCAGCAATCCGCTTTGCTGACTTTACTCGCCAACGTGCTTGCCAATGCCGCCATTGGGTGCAGAACGTGCATTGATGGTCGCAGCCTCGAGCGCCTTCAATGAGGGCATAGGGTGTTTTTTCGCCTGCCATGACCGAGAAATGGTATTTGGACATGTTGGCTTTGACGAGGTGGTAGCCTGGAAACGGCAGGTCCTCGAGATTTTCGATTAAAGGCCGCACCACATTATGAGTAATTATGTTGCCGTTCCTGTAGGAGATTCCTGGGATATTGCTGAAACCGGCTTTCACTTGATATGTTTTGATGAGTTCGGTGAAGGTTTGCTCGCCTTCTCCCCGCACGATAACGTCGATTTCAGGGAACAGTTGAAGGCTGTCCTGCGCAGTGGCTGAGAAATGTTGCCCACCCGTAACGGTAAGGACGTTGGGGACCACCCGTTTGGCGGTTTCAAGTGTTTTAGCCACGGCGTAAGTGTTGCAGGTGGCTAGTGAAGCGCATGCTACCACGTCAGGCTTAACCGCGGCTATGCGTTTCTCCATGTTTTTCCAGTCGACTTTTTCGGCGTTGCAATCGAGCACTTCCATATGGATGCCGCTTGCATGTTTTTCTAAGTATGCAGCAAGTTGGATGATGCCATAGGGCGGCGGCAGGTATTCTCCCATGACAAACCATACGTCCTTAGGCGGCTCGACAAACAGGACTCTCAACTGAGGACCTCACAAGCCACTGATTGGCCCATTGTCCTTATTAGATTGCCGTTGGTTTCCTAAAACTGCAGACTAGGGGCTCACAAGGCTATATTGAGCTATTTTGTGGTTGTTTTATCCAGATTTTAACTCTGCTTTCTACCCTGATTCTCTGCTCCGTCTGCATCAGATCGACTTGCGTTTGAACGAGACGCTCGTCATCGAGATTGAATTCATTTCTTATTGCGTCTTTCAGTCTGGGCAGAGAGATGTGTTCGGCGTCTCCGACTTCGTTCCAAAAGTGGGCTTGTATCTTCGCCCTTCTTCTGGCATCTGCTAGTTTTGGATGTTTGGTCACGGTTAACGCATTGTAAATGTCTAATATAAGGAAGCAACGAAAAAAAGAGAAATGGGGATTTCTAAGAGACCACTACTATCTTTATGCTGGTCGAATCAGAGAGGAGTCCGCTTGTGCCAGTGAATTCGACCGTGTACTTTCCAGGTTCAGTGTCTGCTGGGATGGTCTCGGCTGTCGCTATGCCGATGTAGAGGAAGAAGCTGAACATGTTCTACAAGTCCGCAGTTGATGGGGGAAGCGGAACTGCCATAATTTATTTCCAAACCATTTTACACTGTTTAGTTTTCAAAGAAAGGCGTAGAGAGTGACGGGATTGCCCAAGCATTGATAGAAATAGTGGTAAGTTGGTTTCGGTTTCAAAGCGGTTTCAGAATTTAGGGGCCTGTATTAATCACAACGTTGCCCCACATTCCGAGTTCGGCGTGGCCAGGAACTGGACAGATGTAATAGAAGTTCCCTGCTTGATTCGGAGTGAAACGTTACCGACCCTGATTGTCCTGCGGCAATGTAGGCACCTGGATTAATCTCAGAACTGAACAGGACCGTTGCAGTTGAGCTGTGCTGGTTGGCTATTGTCCAAGAATGAGGCATAGTGCCCACGTTGTAGACTGTCATTGTATATGTTTTGCCTTCCGTGAAAGTTAACGTTGGACCTGGCGCCGAAGTCAGACTGCTGGCGCTGTTCCCAAAACCGTTGCTTGTTGCATTCACTTCTCCCGCATAGAGTGTCATTGCAATGGGTGTTCCTCCTCCTCCACTAGGTGGAGTGAGTGATTGCTCGTAGAGGATTACTCCTGCCACTATTACCACGATGATGATTATGGCTGCTGCGATGTACCACATTGTCATGCTCTTTTTTGGCGCGGTTTCTGTACCCATGTATATTCACCTTTCACAAAGTGCTTTGTTTCAAGAGATTGGTTTGAGGAAATTCTGCTTTTAAGATTATGTGGTTGCTCTTGCACAGTCACAAACACATCGAACCACCTTAAAGGCAAGAAGAAGTGCATGGGTCTCACCGAAGCTAAGCCATAGTTTCAAATTCACAGCTAAGACGTGCGACAAATCTAGCGGTTGCGAGCGTCACCACTAGATTTATTAGTCGAGCGTCTTTACATTTGCCAATGGCTTTCGACATGTCTTCTGTGGTTCTTCTAGGGCTGGTAGCTCTTCACGCTGGGACACCCGTTGTTGTTTCTCAAGCTACGTTGACGCTCATGTTCGTCGTCCTCGGAATGACTCTCATAGGATAAGCTTAGGTTCTGTTACAAAAACGAAGGAGAAGCTTCTGCAGCATCGTTGGGTTTTATCTGCCGCTATCGCACTCACGTTGGGAGCGGTTTTTCTCGTGATGGTTCCCTCCGCCTTCACTTTTTACATTGACCCAGATGTCGAATTCTTCTCTGTGCTGTCTTACACGACCATAATTCACGGAATCCTCGGAGTGTTAGCCGTGACCTCAGCGTTAATCTACGCTTTTGGCGACCTGCCTCAGAACGTGAAAAAATGGATGCGGATTACAGCGGTTTTATGGTTAGCCGATCTCTGGTTAGGTGTCCTGTTATTCTTCCAAATGATGGGGCTGATTTAGAAACAAGTTTGCCAAAGACCTAAGAAACTGATAAAAAAGAAAAACCAGATGTCCATAGGCAACTGGGCCCTGAGAGTGAGAAGCGACTCTTTACTTTTAGAAGCCCAGCTGTAACTCGACGCGAAACGTCCGTTCTTCAAGCTTGGAGACGCTTGGGGACCCCAGCTTGCAAAATGAGAATTTCGACCGTTCTAAAGGACCAGAGAAGAAGATGAACACGCAGTCTGCACACTTCTGCATCTTCTTCAACCGAGTTTGTCAGGAACTGTCCAAGGGGGACAAAAAAGACAGCTCGTGTTAAGCAGCAGCAGAAGAAGAAGAAAAACGGACACCGCTACTTTCTTCTTCTTCAAAGGAATTAACAGTTTTGTGGTCGTTTGATAGGCAAGTTAGCTTCCCCTCATAATGTGTTAACAAAAAGATCAAGCAAGCTGGTCATGGAACAAAAAGGAAAAAAATCTCGCTGTTGATTGCTTAGACGCGTATTTGCGCTCTCAACAGCAAAGTGTAGTTTCCGTTAGGAGTCAACAGTCGAGCTCCGATTCTTGCCACGTAGAGGCGTCCGCCCATCCAGAAGTATCTTCCAGCCAGCTTGAAAGTGACTGCTTGACCGTCTGGTCCGGTTCCCTGAGCCTTCAGCAGAATCAGGTGCCTGCTGCGAAGGACTCCGCCATTTCCTGAATCTATGGTATAGACTGCCCCATTGACCACGACGGTGCCGCCAACAACGTTGAATTTAGGCACTGTGCTGTTGCCGCCCGCCCGCTCCAACGTCAGTGCAAAGTTAGCTGGGACGGTAACGTTTTCGCCGTTTACAACTTCTCTTGCAACACCCCTCGCCACAAGGGTTCTGCTCGAGGCGATGTTGCTGTCGCTCACGGGCAGGGCGTAAGCCGCTAGTGGAATGGCAACCGCGAGCACGATTACAACCGCTAACGTCGCTATAATTAACGTGCGTTTCTTTGTTAATGTCACCATTTTCTTTCACCTCCGAGCATGCATTCTTAGTTACTTCGCTAAGTTGAGCTGCTTAAAAAGGAAGCCGCACTTTTGATGTGCACCAAAGATGCAGTCTACGCCTGCTTGTCATCAAGTTTCTTCGCTAGGAGTTCATCTTCCATGTGGAGCAGGAGTCCTATGCGTCGTTCCCATCTGCTGAAGAACCTGAACTGCGAGTACATTGCGTAGATGCTGTAGCCGAGGAAGATGCCCGCGAAGATTAGCAGCACGAAATCAATGAGTCCTAATCCGAGATGGCGGATCCGTAGGATAAGCCACAGGACGACCACGAAGAGGAAGCCCGACGATATTAAGCTGATTATAGTGCCGTTTCGGAATTTGCTCCACTCTCTGTCCAACTCGTAGAGGAAGTCGTGCAGTGACTTAACTGGGTACACGTTGTCGTTTTTCTCGTCAGCCATTTCCTTTCCTTCCATTGTTTCCATCGATTTGCTGTTCATATATGTGATGCACCAAAGGTGAATCTCACTAGAGGATTGAAGGCAGAGATTTGCGCAGCTCCAGGTAGAGTTTCCGTCCTTCCTCCGTCAACAAGGAGGCGCCTTCGTCGGTTTCCTTGACCAATTTCTTCTCTTTCAAGTATTCCAGATGCTTCAAGAAATCGTCGTAAGACAGATTCGTGGATTTCCGCCAGATCACCGTTCGCAGTTGAGGGATGTTGTTGAAAAAGAGGTATTCTAGGATTTCAAACCTGATTTGAACCGCGCTTTTCCGCATCCGCGCCATCTGATGCACCGTGAAACTGGCTCAGATATCATCGTGACTTACGCATAATAAATGTTTCACGTTCGCCTATAGAAACAGGCTCAGCAGCCTGAAAACCAGCCCGCCCACGAGCAGCGCCGTGGCAACGTTCGCAAGGTGATAATCGCCGTCGTTTTCCATCCATAGTCTTTCACCAGAACCGCAACCGTGGACAAGCAGGGAATGTACAGAAGGTTGACCAGCGCAATCGTGACCAGCTGGACAGGCGTGAAGAGCAACGACAAGTTTGTCGAACCAACCGTAGCGATTGATAATGCAACTGCCGCCAGCAGAGTCAGCTCTTTTCTGATGAACCCGAAAATCAGCAGAACTCCAGCGATAGCGGGAAGCCCCAGCCACATCACCGTCAATGGCGAAATCACGTTAGAAAATCCTTGCAGAACACCAGTCGCATAAAGGACTTGTATGAGGGCGCTACCGCCGATGTACAATGGAAACACAATGTAAATCAGCTCCTTTGTTCGCGCCCAAGTCTGCTTCGTCACCACCGATAATGATGGAACCTTGAAAGAGTGCATCTCCATGATTAACCCCGTTGACTCCCCCGGGACAACCTTCAGCGCGATGCGTCCTAGCACGAAGATGAGCGCGACATCAACCGCGTAGAGCGACAGCGCCCACCATGGACCGAGGAAAGCCGCTACGAAGCCTAGAATAACGATGGTTCTAGCTGTGCAGGGCGCAAAGGTTATCGCAAACGTCGCCAGTAGCCGCTCTCGTTTGGTCTCCATGATTCTGCACGCTCGTATTGCGGGGACGTTGCAGCCGTAGCCGAGGATTAGCGGAATCAACGCTTTCCCATGCAAGCCTATCTTGTGCATGGCGCTGTCCATCATGAACGCCACCCTCGTAAGGATTCCTGAGTCTTCAATCGCCGCTAATAACAAGTAGAACGGAATCACGTACGGAATTATCAGCGTGACTCCAGCCACGAAGCCTCCCCAAACGCCGTTCCAAGCAATATTCTGAATGGAGCCGCCCAAAACAAAGTTCACAGTGGCAACTCGAGAAAGAGCGTCAGACAAGAGTGTGGACAACAGGCTTCCGATACTGAACGTCCACAGGAGCAAACCCGCAATGACGCCGATAGCAGAGACGTATCCGAACGCCTTGTGCGTGGTGAACCAGTCCAGCTTCTCAGAAAACGTCATCTTCAGTTCAGCCTGTTTCTGGGCTTCGCCAACGATTTTGCTGGCAAGCGCATACCGCTCGGAGGCAATGACGGCAAAAGCGGGTTCGTTGTGGATTGCGGAGATTTCTGCAGCCAAGCGCCTCGGAAATGCTTTTGATGCTCTGGGATTTTGATGACACGAGCTTCGTGATTTCGGGGTCGTTCTCAAGGAGCTTTATGGCGACCCAACGTGATGGATAGTCTAAAGCGAGTTTTTCGTTCTGGATTGTTTTCTCGAGTTTGGCGATTCGTTCTTCTATTTCAGCCCCGTACCTCACGTGAATGGTGCCGTTTTTTCGGGGATTTCGCGCTACTGCCACCGCGGTTTTCGTTAGCTCGTAAATTCCTTCACCTCGAATGCCGACTGTTGGAACGACGGGTACGCCGAGGGCGCGCTCCAGTTTCTTGGCGTCTATCACGATGCCTTTCTTCTTGGCTTCATCAATCTGGTTCAGACAGAGCACCATCGGAGGGTGCATCTCGATGAGCTGCAACGTGAAGAACAAGTTCCGTTCAAGAACAGCGGCGTCGACCACATTTATGACGACATCGGGGTGCTCTAGCGCCACGTATTCCCGTGAAACGATTTCCTCCATGCCGAAGGTAGAGAACGAGTAAATCCCAGGCAAATCGACAACTTTGATTTTTTGTCCTTCAAAGTTGAGGGTGCCCTCCGCTTTCTCCACGGTTTTTCCAGGCCAGTTCCCGATAATCTGGCTCGAGCCAGTGAGTTGGTTGAAGAGTACGCTTTTGCCAACATTGGCGTTGCCCGCCAAAGCTATCGTAAAAGAGCTGTTGTTTTTCTTGTTCTTTGAACTGGATGAATTAGAGTGGCACGACGTGGTCAGTCGCCCAATGTTACGTGTTTCTCAATTTTCTCCACGAAGACGTTAGCGGCGATGTCCTGCCCCAACGCGACTTTTGAGCCTCGGACGCAGACCTCCACGGGACCGCCGAGCGGAGCAACCCGGGCAACGCTTATGCAGGTTCCAGGCGTCAACCCCATATCCAGAAGCCTCTGCAGAACTCGGTGTTCGCCTCTGATGAACGAGATTTTTGCCGAAACACCCGTTTTGAGTGTGCAAATCGAAGTCAAATTTTCGTGTCGTTTCCCAACCTCTTCGAGACCTTTGTTGTGCAGTTGGATGCACTCTTCGCATGAAGCAAAGGGCAGGTTGCAGGCGGGTATGATCTTGCCGTCGTCGGGACACTTGTCGGGGTGTTTGAGGAAGCGGCATAAGAGACTCTTCTGCTTCGTCAGAAAGAGTGTGTTCCATCTCGCAGGCCTGCACGTGAACTTGGTCGGTTTTGATGTGGAGCACGTCGGAGAGAAATTTTTCCAGTAGTCGGTGTTTGCGAGCTATTTTCTGTGCTTCTTGAAAACCTTTCTCTGTTAGAGTGCTGCCGTGGTAGGGTGAGTAGTTTACGTAGCCGTTTTCGGAGAGTTTTTTCAGCATCTCCGTCACGCTGGCAGGCGCAACTTTTAGGGTTCGGGAGATTTCAGTTGTGTTAACTGTCGTTCCGTTTTTGGAGAGGTCGTAAATGCTTTTGAGGTAGTCTTCGACACTTTTTTGGCTCATACATCTCACCGATTTTAGGTTCACCTAAATTACGATTTAGGCAAGCCTAATAAATGTTTAGGCATACCTAAAAATAAACATCCATGAAACATGTCAAAACCATGGTTACGCCTAAAACTTGAACCTAGCAACGGCTAAATAGTCCCAACCATATCATCGGTTAACACTCACTCAACGGAGAGAAACTGAATGACTGATTTCGCAGACCTCGTTCTCAAACTGGTCGAAGCTACAAACGATCACGAACGCTACCGCGACATAGAATGTGTAAACCTTATCGCTAGCGAGGGGTTAAAATCGCCTGCCGTCAAGCAGATGCAAGCCCTATCCCCAGATTTGGAGGGCAGGTACGCCGAGGGCGAGAACGACCTCGCAGGGCACGTCAAAATGCGGTATTATCAGGGTCAGAAGTTCATGTCGCCCATCGAAGACTTCGCGACGGATTTGATGAAGAACCTCTTCAAGTGCGACTGGGCTGACGTACGGTTGGTCTCGGGAACGCATGCGAATCTGGCGACTTTCAAGGGGTTATCATTGGCGGCTAAGAATCGCAAGATGGTGGTCACGCCCCTGAGTTGCGGTGCTCACATCTCGCATGATTACACGGGTTTGGCGGGCAATGTGCTCGGGTTGGAGAACATCAATCATGCCTACAACATAAACGAGTTCAACATTGACCCCGACAAGTCCGCCGACATCATTCGTGCTGCGAAGCCAGGCATCGTCACTTTCGGCGGCAGCCTCTTCCTGTTTCCCCATCCGATTAAGGAGTTGAAGGCGGTGTGTGAAGAAGTCGGAGCCTTTGTGGCATATGACGCGTCGCACGTTTTAGGCTTAATCGCGGGCGGAGTTTTCCAAGACCCGTTAAGGGAGGGCGCAGACTTCATCACTTCGTCCAGTCACAAGACGTTTCCTGGGCCGCAGGGCGGCGTCATCCTGGGCAGTCCGTCGAACACGAGGCTGGAGAAGGCCATTGAGAAAATCCAGTTCGCCGTCTTCCCACTTAGCGCTTCGAACACTCATCTGGGCAGGTTGCCTGCCTTGGGGATTGCTTGTTTAGAGATGAAAATCTTTGGCGCTGAGCTCGCGAAGCAGACGGTGAAGAACGCTCAGATCGCAGGTCAATACTTGTCCGAGAACGGCGTTAAGGTTCTCTGCGCCTCAAAGGGCTTCACGAAGTCGCACCAGATTGCTGTGGACGTGCAAGCATACGACGGCGGCAAGAAGGTTGCCCAAGACCTCGAGAACGCCAACATAATCCTGAACAAGAACCTGCTGCCGTACGATGACCAAAGCAACCGGGACAACCCGTCAGGCTTGAGAATCGGGTTCCAAGACGTCACCCGACGCGGTTTACGTGCAGGCGACATCAAACACTTGTGCGACCTCATGCTCAGCGTGATGAAGGAGAAGCGGAAGCCAACCGACGTAAAACAAGATGTCATCGCATTCAAGAAGGAGTTCAACCAGGTAAAGTTTGGGTTCCAGAGCATCGAGGAAGCCATGAACTACGCCAGAAGAGCGTAAATTCCAAAAGAGGCTGTCGAGCATGAAAGTTTTGCTTAACGACGGTTTAGAGAACGAAGGCATCGCCATCCTCCAAGAAGCAGGGCTAGAGACGGATACACGGAAAAGAGACCTCCCCACACTCATCGCTGAAATCGGCCAGTTTGACGCCTTAATTGTGCGAAGCGCAACAAAAGTCACCCGCGAAGTCATCGAAGCTGGTGCAAGGGGCAAGTTGAAAATCGTGGGGCGAGCAGGAGTCGGCTTCGATAACATAGACGTGTCAGCAGCTTCCGAAAAGGGAGTCGTCGTGAAGTCTGCGCCCTACGGCAACACAAACGCTGTAGCTGAACTTACGCTGGCTATGATGTTGAGTGTTTCGCGTAATATTCCTCAGGCTTACCTGTCTTTGAAGAACGGCGTCTGGACCAAGGAGAAGCTTAAGGGATCCGAACTCGCATTCAAGACGCTGGGCATCCTCGGCTGCGGCAAAATCGGGCAGAAAGTAGCTGAATTGGCGCGCCGCGGTTTTGACATGGAAGTCATAGGCTACGACGTAAGACCATGTCTTGAGTCGAGCATAAAGTTCGTATCCAAGAGGGAGGTTCTCGCCGAAGCGGATTACGTGACCCTCCACACAGGTGGGAGCGACGTCATTGTGGGCGAGGCGGAGTTGGCGTTGATGAAGCCGACTGCTTTCCTCATTAACACGTCGAGAGGCAACAATGTCGACGAAAAAGCACTGTATAAGGCGTTGAAAGAGAAGCGCATCGCAGGCGTCGCTCTGGACGTTTTCATCGATGAGCCGAAGGGCGAAGGCGCCGAATTCAGGAGCAGTCTAAGAGAGTTCGACAACGTGGTTTTCACCTCGCATCTGGGCGCCTCAACCAGAGAAGCTCAGGTAGAAACGTCCATGGAAATCGCCCGCGTTGTCGCAGGGTACCTCCGCGGCGGAGATTTTGCCAACTCTGTGAACGCTGGCGAGAGCATCGAATTGGAGGAGCGACCCGTTTACACGCTTTTCATTCACCATCGTGATGTGCCCGGGGTTTTTGCGAACATCGACAAGGTCTTAGCGGATAATGACATTAACATCCGAGCGAACTACTCAAGGCAGATTGGAAAAAGCGGTTATGCGGTGTCAGTGTACGTTGTACATAAGAAAGTTTCTCCTGAGATTATTCGGACATTGAAGGACATTGAGAACGTCTGCAACGTGAAGACATAGCGTTGATTTTGGTCTTTACCTGATGCCCAGTGGACTTCTTTGTATCTTTTTTGTGCTCTGATATGCCACATGAATATTTTCGTGAAATCCTGATAAAGTTTTATAACTTGAATGAAAGATAACTTGACCTCGATGAACTATGAAGCGATGGGAGATCATCGACATCCTCAGGGAGATTCTGCGAGTCTGCGGACCACACATCAACGTAGAGATGGTGTGGCTCAAAGGAATTCCCGAAAGCGCAGGAATCGGCAATGGAACTTATCAGATAGTGATGCGAGCAGTCTTTGACGAGGAAGGTTTGGCCTGCGTGGGGCCCATCAACGAGAAGTTTGGGTTGAAGATGGAGCAGGACAACGGGTCGTGGATTTTCACGAAAAAAGAGAACGGCTCGGAAAAGGTGACGAAGTCAGCAAGTGCCGCATAACATGCCCTTTCCGCCCCTGTACGACCCTGAACCCCCACCAAGACCTGACGATTTAGCGTTGCCTAGAGGGTTGTTTTCTTTTCCTTTCTCGAGCAGATCAAGCTTTTCTTTGACGACACGAAGGAGTTCCTCGGGATTTACTGGCTTGGAGAAGTAGGCATCTGCGCCCGACTTCAATAACTTTTATTCCATTTCTCAGATTGGGGAAACCCGTGGTGACGATCTTGACGGCTTTGGGCATTGTCTTTGAAGTGAAAAGCAACAAGTCTGACCCATCCATGTCTGGAAGAACAAAACTAATTAGCGCAGCATCGTAGGGATTGCCTTTCATTTTTGTTTTTGCTTCTTCGCCATCCTTAGCTAAGTCCACGGAGAAACCGCTTTTTCGGAATATCTCCTTGAAGACTCGGCAAGTGGACGCATCGTAGTCGACGATGAGAATTGTTCTCGTTTTTTTCCCTCTCATATTTCTCTATGTACACATACAAGGCTGTAGTTTTCGCTGCGAACGTATGTATTTCGTTTTCGAGGTATTATAAGTGATGTTGTAGTCACATACCACCCACAACGCGAATGCAGTCGAAGCAACGCTCGCCCCCCCATCAAGTCACACTGAACAATTTTTGAACAATTCCCTGCATACCCAGCACAATTCCTGCACAATTCTGCACAATGCATCATTGCAGGTTGGCACTAGACGCACAATGGTATTGTTATGCGGAATGTTGTTTCAGCACCAAAATTGCAGTAGCACCCATGCAGAACAGCGCCAAACAGCATAATTGCGTGTCAATGCGGGAAACCATTGAGCAAACCCAAAATTGCTCTCCAGAAGCCATCCTTCGCAGCGTCCCAACCCATTGCTCTGCATACTCTGCTCAAGCTGCTCAATTGCCTCAAAGCCCCGTTCAATCAATCCAGCTTGAAAATCAATCCGTTTGTCAAAAATTGTCAAATTTTGTCAATAGTGCTCAATGTTTGGCAAGCCCCGTCACAAAAAAGCAACAACGAAAAAAGCCTAAAACAAAAACAGTTGTCATCGAGTCTCAATGCCAAAAACCATTGACACAACACAAAAATTGATTCCCAGAAGCCAACCTCGACGCTTTCAAACTGCAAGCGCCGCAGAAGAAGAATCAACACGAAGTTTTTCCACTTGTTATTCTTCTACCAAAAATTCGATCCACACAGCCACAACACAAACAGCCACCACTAAGACAAGAAACAGAAATCTCGCACAACAGGTTGCGAAAAACCACCTAAACAAGCCTTATAACCAACACGAAAAGAACACTAACCTGATACCCATGTCAACCAAAGGCTTCACCGAGTACAAACGCAGAGAATTCTGCAAAGACGTCAAATGCCCCATTCAAACGGAACTAAACAAAAATCCCGAAAACTCCGAAAGCTACGAAAAAACCCGAAAAACCTGCACAACCGCATGCATCCACACCACCTACGAGTTTCACCACTGGCTCATAGAGAAAGGTTATTTAATCCATAAACCGAACACCAGCACGGAGAAAAGATAAACATGGACTGGGGAATGAAAAACCGACTATCACAACTCATCCAAAAAGACGGAAAAGCACTCTTCCTACCAATCGACCACGGATACTTCCAAGGACCAACACACTGCCTCGAAAAACCAGCAGAAACCATCAAAACAATATGGCAATACGCCGACGCCCTCATGATGACACGCGGCGTCCTACGCAACTGCATCGACCCCACAATACCCAAACCAATCATACTACGAGTATCAGGAGCCGTCTCCGTCGTAGGCAAAGACCTCTCAAACGAAAGCCTCGTCACATCCACCCAAGAAATCCTCCGCCTCAACGCCACTGCAGTCTCCATGTCCGTCTTCGTCGGCACAGAAAACGAAAATAAAAGCCTCACCAACCTCGCAAAACTCGTAGACGAATGCGAAGAATACGGCATACCCGTCATGGCAGTCACATCCGTCGGAAGAGAACTCGAAAAACGCGAAGCCCGATACCTCGCACTAGTGGCAAGGATCTCAGCAGAAATCGGCGCACACGTCGTAAAAACCTACTACTGCAAAGAAAACTTCGAAAAAATAGTAGAAGGCTGCCCCGTCCCAATCGTAATCGCAGGCGGACCCAAAACCGAAACCCAACGCGAAGTCTTCGACTTCGTCTACGACGGCATACAGAAAGGCGCAATAGGCGTGAACCTCGGCAGAAACGTATGGCAAACCGAAAACCCACTAGCAGCCATCCGCGGCATCCGCGCCATAGTCCACGACGGCTACACAGCGAAAGAAGCAAACGACCTATTCGAACAAGTCAAAGCAGGAAAAGCCTGAGCCACGCTCTATTTTTAGGTGAACCCCAACGCTCGCAGCCGTCTACTACAGCAACAAGGACATCCGCATCATCGACATGCCCAAACCCACAATCGGCGACGACGAATTCCTCCTAAAAGTCATGGCAAGCGGCATCTGCGGCAGCGACGTCACCGAATGGTACCGCAAACCCAAAGCCCCAGTAATCCTCGGACACGAAGCAACGGGCCTCATAGAGAAAACGGGCAACAAAGTCACACAATTCCACGTCGGCGACCGCGTCTTCGTCTCACACCACGTACCCTGCAACAAATGCCGATACTGCCTCAGAGGACACCACACAGCATGCGAAACCCTCCACTCCACAAACTACTATCCAGGCGGCTTCGCACAGTACATCCGCGTTCCAAAAAACAACTTAGAACAAGGCACCTACAAACTGCCCGACCACATGTCCTACGAAGAAGGCACGTTCATAGAACCCCTAGCATGCGTCGTTCGCGGACAGCGACTCGCAGGCGTCGAGAAAGACGACACCATCCTAATCATCGGCAGTGGCTTATCGGGATTGCTCCATGTAAAGCTGGCGAAAGCAAATGGCGTTTCGAAAGTTGTGGCAGCAGACGTGAACCCCTATCGCCTAGCGATGGCACGACGATTCGGCGCCCAACACGTCATAGGTGCACAAGGAAATGTTGCCCAAGAGCTAAGGGAAGCCAACGAAAAACGCCCCGCAGACAAAGTCATCGTATGCACAAGCGCCGCACAAGCAGCATTAACAGCATTTGACTGCGTGGACAAGGGCGGCACAATACTATTCTTTGCCGTGCCCGACCCATCCGTAAAGATACCGTTGCCCATCACCCAGTTCTGGAGAAACGAAGTCACCATCAAAACATCCTACGGTGCAGCACCATCAGACCTCAGCGAGTCATTTACGCTACCTAGCACAGAAGAAAATCACTGGGGCGGATATGATTACTCACAGGTTGAGTCTTCGTGAAGCGGCTGAGGGCTTCAGGCTAACGGCGGAAGCGGGCAATTCGCTGAAAGTCATTCTTGAGCCAAACGCCGAGTAGGGCAACGCTTCTTTTATGTCCATCCCGCAATACACCGATTGCTTGTTGTTGCGTTGCGACACCCACACAAACTTAATTACAAGAAACAACTATCGAGATGACTGGGAGAGCATCGAGGCAAGCACCTAAAGGGTTGATTTAGCATGAGAACTGAGAATAACTTGGTTAACTATCTGAGAACGCAAGGATACTCCGAGCGCGCGATTGCAGAAATCTGCCGATGGTACGTCTGCTCCACGACGAAGACTCCTTCAGGCAAGTTGCCCCCCGAACTCAAGAACTGAAATAACGGAGCACAGTTGTCGTTCTCTGTTTTTCATTCTATTCTAACCTTAGTCTGGAGCAGGTAGACAGTGATGATTAGACTGTAGAAGATTTCCGTTCCTGCCGCAAACTTTGGGATACCTGGAATACTGGGCAAGTTCAGAACGGTCAACGAATCCGCAGTTATTACGAACAAAGACAATGCAATTGTGCCGAGCGAACCCCAGCTTTTCTGAAGCCAGATGCCATAAGGCGAGGATTGCCGCAGCAAACCCGAACATGACAGTGTAAACGCTGTATATTGTGTTTGACTCCATGACGGAAAAAGGAACTATGCTTGTGCTAGCGGTGAGCAACCAAGATCCGAAGAAAACGTGAACCGCGCCTATTAAGAGTTGCAGAATGGTGAGTGTGGTAATACCGAGGGTTCTCCCCTTGAAGGTTGGCGGAAGTTGAGATCGCGCGGTCATCAAACTCTGTTCCTCGGTTCCACTACAGTATTGAGCGCTTGAAGATAAAAAGATAAGAGAGCATTAGGCTTTGGCTATTTGAAGTTAAGCTTAAAACTTATCGCATCCAGAGTCAAGTTAACTAGCCTGTCGACTTCCTGAATCGCCTCATTGTCTCGTGGAACATTCACGAATTTGACCTCTCGGAAACGCTTTCTTGCTTCTTGCACCCCCTGCCTTAGCACCTTCAGCTCTGCATTCTTCACGCGATACTCACTGTTAATCTGTCTGATGACTAGTTCGCTATCTGCGTGGCAAGTGACTGTTTCACCGTTGAGTAAAGCTGAGGCTTCCAGTGCTGCTATGAGGGCTTTGTACTCTGCTTGATTGTTCGTGCACCGCCCAATGTAGCGGGCATCCTTCCGCAGCATTTCTCCTGTCTCGGACCGGATTAGGAACGCTATTGCTGCGGGTCCTGGGTTCCCTCTTGCGCCCCCATCGGAGAAAGCCATTAGGTGTTTAGGAATGCTTCTCCTCTCCTATCTTCGTGTTTGTTTGGATGAGCATACTGGTTAATGTTCTTGTAAATCTTCGCGTTAATTTACCGTCCCTTTTGGCTACTGTTCCACTCGTTTCTCAACTCAGCTGCGAAGCCATCTTCATCTTCAGCGATGCGTTTCTTCACCTGTTTCCACACGGCCGGACAATCCTTGTATTCTGTGCCCACGATCTGACGAATTGTCTTGTCGAGCTCGGCTTTGTTCTGCGGGGTAACCGTGATTCCAACTTTCTTGAAGAAGCTTCCGAGATGCCTAAAGTAGCAAGTCAAAGCATCACCAAGAATCCACTGTGAACGATGCTTGTTAACTCTTCTGCTAGCCGTAAATAGAAAATTCTATTAAACCAACCCAACAACCAGACTACGAGGTCATGACACGTGCCAAGCATCGTCACGTCATCAGCTGAAACACGCAGCTTGCTCGAACTTGTCATCTCAGGCGTTGCTGAACAGCTCCCAGACCTGGAATACATTGAATCCAAATACTGGGGCGCGTTCAAGAACCCCGCAACCCACAGGAACGTCGTATACATCCAGCCCACCAAAAAGCAAATCCGCGTACACACACGGGTGCCGTTGACGTTTGACAAGGCGCTAGAAGCAACGTCAGCGTCGAAGGCGTGGGCAAAAACATGCCCTTCACTATTCCGCGTGCGATCCGAGTTCGACGTGGAAAAAGCCATCTCCCTAATCGTCGGTTCCTACAACTATGACTTGGCGCTGAAATAGAATGAGCTCCCCAGAAACACCTATTCCAAAAGATGAAGCCATGAAGCTCTGCTCAGAAATCCGCAAAGAAAAAGGCATCAAGCTCTTCTCACAATGCTGGGGCTGCATGAAGTTTTCAAAAGGCGACTCAGAGAAGATGTGCTTCAGCAGTAAACCCGACAACCGCGGATGTAGGCTGGTCAACAAACAATACGACAGTTTATTCAAAACCTGAAAGCCACTGTAAATCGGATTTGAAGTTAAGCATCCTTTGAAATACTATTGGTGCAGGGGGAGAGATTTGAACTCTCGTACTCCTGAGAGACGGGATCTTGAGTCCCGCGCATAAAGCCCCAACTGTGCTTAGTGCGGGTTTGGCCATGCTCTGCTACCCCTGCACCGTGACGGTAAAACAACCGTTCGTAGTATTAATATTTTCTAATCCTCGAAAAAGCGAAGCGCTAAAGCTTTTCGCCGCGACTATAGATGAAACACGAAATGCAGACAGAACACCGCGTCATGCTCAGGAACCACCACAAAGACCGCTATGCAGAACGAAAGGAGTAGCGTAGGCAACGAATTAGACCCCAGCCTGCTACCGCTCATAAAAGCAAACACAGACCCAAGCAAACTGGGCATCGTCACACGCGGGCCGAGAATCTGAGAACAAGGTCATAAAGCCACATAAACTTAAAATAATCGAAAGAACATTCGTGTTAACGAATTCACTGAAATTTAAAGGGAAACTTAGGAAGAATGAGCATGAGCAAGAGCGAAAAACCCCACCTTAACATCATCATCATGGGGCACGTTGACCACGGAAAATCCACCACCACCGGACACTTACTCTACTTAGCAGGAGCAATTGACGAGAGAACCATCAAGGCTTTTGAAGAAGAAGCCGAAAAAATGGGCAAAGGCACCTTCAAGTACGCTTGGGTCCTCGACAACCTCAAAGAAGAACGAGAACGCGGTGTAACCATCGACCTTCGATTCCTCAAATTCGAAACCAAGAAATACTACTTTACAGTCATCGACGCACCCGGACACCGAGACTTCGTCAAAAACATGATCACAGGCGCAAGCCAAGCCGACGCCGCCGTTCTCTTCTGCTCAGCCAAGAAAGGAGAGTTCGAAGCAGGAATCGGTCCAGGCGGGCAAACACGCGAACACGCGTTCCTTGCATTTACGCTGGGAATCCGCCAACTAGTCGTTGCAGTCAACAAGATGGACGATATATCCGTCAACTGGAGCAAAGACAGGTACGAGGAAGTCAAGAACGAAGTCGGACGCATGCTCCGCATGGTCGGCTTCAAGATTGAGAAGATTAACTTTGTCCCTACTTCAGGGTGGACAGGCGACAACCTTGTCAAGAAGAGCGATAAGATGCCTTGGTACACTGGGCCAACGTTGATTGAAGCCCTAGACTTTCTGGAAGTTCCAGCTAAACCCACCAATAAGCCGCTCCGTATTCCGATACAAGATGTTTACAGCATTACAGGCATTGGAACGGTCCCTGTTGGAAGAGTCGAAACAGGTGTTCTCAAGCCTGGAATGAATTTAGTCTTCATGCCCTCCAACAAGACCGCTGAAGTCAAATCCATCGAAATGCACCACACCGCCATACCTGTAGCTGAACCAGGTGACAACATCGGCATGAACGTCAGAGGCATCGCCAAAACCGACATCCACCGCGGAGACGTGGCTGGACCAACAGACAACCCGCCTGCCGTAGTTAAGGAGTTCATCGGGCAGATCATCGTCATCTACCACCCAACCGCCATTGCCGCAGGATACACTCCAGTCCTCCACTATCATACAGGGCAAATCGCCTGCAGGTTCACTGAACTTATAAAGAAAATCGACCCACGAACCGGACAAGTGACCGAAGAGAAACCTAGCTTCATTAAGACAGGAGACGCGGCATGGGTACGCATGGAACCCCTGCACCCGATTTCACTCGAGACGTACACCGACTTTCCGGAGCTTGGGCGCTTCGCCATCAGAGACATGGGCACAACCGTAGCCGCAGGCGTCGTGAAGGAAATAACCAAAAAGGGACCTTAAACTCCCACCCTATTTTTCTGAACTCTCTGCATTCTAGCCCTTCTGGTTTAACGTTTTCATGCATTTTCCCGAAGTTTTAGTTTGTGGCTGTGTTGCAGCAGTCACAAGAATTCTTATTGCTGGCAATATATGACAAGATATCTCTAGTGTGAATACGATGGGGTCTAGGGCTAGAAAATCGGGAGGGTCCCTAATGGAAAGAGAATTACGCTCTAGTGCTCCCAAGAAGACTCTTGACGAACTTCTTGCTGAAGCCGTAGAAAATGTCTCGCTGAAAGCTATTCCCTTGGAAGAACGACGAAAAGAAGCGAGCAAACCACTGTTTCTGACGAGGTATGAGTGACAGCGAACAGGTCGGGGACAACGAAAGCCGTGAGCCAAAGGTCACTCTCCTTTTCCAAGATGCATTGCTGAGAATCTCCGTTATTTTTCAGTTTTACTTCTGCTTAGAAAATGTTGGGATTCGATGACACGTGTTTAGGCGGAAATGAAATAAAGACGAAAACAGAGGTTAAGGTGAGTTGACCACACATGTCTGGAACCGAGACTTTGCTGCCCTTCCTAAAGAATAAAGAACCCGACGGCGAGCAACCCACAATTATCGTCGATGGTCGCGAAGCAAGCAGTGCCGCGAAAATCGTGAAGGGCTTGGTGGAGCGCGGCGTGCGCGTTAAGACCGAAGCTCTCGAGAAGGGCGATTACATACTCTCCGACGAGTGTGCCGTGGAGCGAAAGACAGTCAACGACTTCGTTTACACGCTCACCCGCAGATATCTCTTCGAGCAATTGTTTAGGTTGAAGGATGCCTATCCGAAGTCGCTCGTTCTAATAGAGGGATACATGCCCATCATTTACAAGTATAGTCACATTCAGCCAGCCGCGGTCTGGGGCGCATTGTTCAACTTGGCCAAGAACGGAGTCGCCATTGTAAACACAGCTTCCCAGAAGGAGACGGTTGACTTTCTTTACGTTGCTGCTAGGCAGGAGCAAGTTGTGGAGAAGCGGACGCCTGTGGTTCACGCCTTCAAGAAATGTGACACGTTGGCGGATGCACAGGTGTACTTCGTGGCGAGTTTGCCAAATATTGGCAGGGAGAAAGCTGAAGCGGTGTTGAAGAGTTACCAGACGCCGCTAAATGCTCTCATCAACGTGGATGACTGGTCAAAGACGGTTCATGGATTAGGTCCCGTTATTGCGAACAAGGTGAAAGAAGTCATCAGCGTACCGTACAAAGAGTGCAGCGCGTGAGGTAGGTTTTCAGAAGCGTTGGGAACGACTTCTGAGAGTACCCAATTTTTGTGTTTGCTCTGTGGTTTTTGCGTTTGAGACTTGACATCAGCTGTTTTTGTTTTGGGCTGTTTTTGCTGCTGCTTTTTTGGAACCGAGCTAGCCAAACATTGAGCATTATTGACAAAATTTGACAAAAATTGAGCAGAGCCGCGGTTCGGAAACATGCGCTGTAGTAGGAAGCAGTGAGAGTGGCTCTTGGAGTCAATTTTTGGGTTTGCACAATTCACGTAGGATTTGTGCGGGGGTCACGTGGACTAGTGTTCAGAGGGTTGCGGTTGCTGATTTTGCTAAACTGGGCTTTTCGGTGATTGTTCAGGGTTTGTTTAGAATTGTGCAGATTTGTGCGGAATTGTTCGTGGAGGTTTCTGGAAAGCAAGATTTGGGTTTGCGAGGTGTGTTTTGCTGGATCACAATGTCAACCGTTTTTGTTTCAGGCTGTTTCTGCTGTTGCTTTGGTTGAACGGAGGCTTTTAGCAGATTGCAATGTATTGTGCAACGTTGCAGTTTCATTGTGCAGGCATTGTGCGGGTATGCAGGGCATTGTGCAGGAACCGATGGCATTGTGCAGAAACGCTGTGAAGGAGGCTTCCGAGAAGCAATTTTTGGGTTTGTTCCGTGGTTTCTGTAATTGTACAGCAAGCATGCAGTTTGGCGCTGTTCTGCATGGGTGCTATTGTTATTTTGGTGCTGAAACAACATTCTGCGGTACAAAGCCATTGTGCGTCTAGTGCCAATCTGCAATGAAGCATTGTGCAGAATTGTGCAAACGGTTGATTTTCAAGGGTGTGTTTCAGGATGCTGGGTGAACTCAACTGTGTTTTGTATATCAAGGACGCGCGGAGGCAGGCTTCCGCGGCCCGTTTCGTTTGGGCGAAACTGCGGCGTTAAAAAGTTGACCTGACAACTGCGCAAACAATAAAAGCCCTGACCAATAATATTACCACATCAAAAAGAGGGAAGATTGTATGCAGATACTCGGATTACTCCTAATCCTCATAAACGTTGGAGCCATAGTTGGCCCGATAGCTGGCGTTGTTGTCATTTATCAGGGAAACCTGCAGGATTTGGTTGCTCCGCCTGACGTGCAGAATTTGGTCACGGGCACCATAAACACGCTGACGTTCTCCTCCTCCAACCCGTCAATTCCGTCTACCCCCGGGAATTCTGGCGGCTCAACCACGGCGAATTTCGCTATGCCGCAATACGTCAGTTCCTCGTACGACGTTGCCGCGAGAACGGTAACGGTTGTGCTTAACCTCACCAACCCACTCAACATCACATTAACGATCAATCAAGTCTCAGCCGACGTCAAATGCCACGCTCACGCGTTCTTCCTTGGACACGCTGAGATACCCAGCGCCGTCGACATACCTCCCGCCCAGACAGTTGACATAACTGTGGTTTTCGCATGGACAGAAGCGGCTCAAGCACACATACTAAGCGCTCATCAAGGCGAATCAACGATTAACGTGGACCTGGTGAACATCACAGTCAATGTCAGCGGAATTACCATCGAGACGCCGTCCACTTACAACGTCGATATTCCCATCTCCTAGGAAAAGGGGAGACTGGAATGAAATTACAGTCAAAAATCAACTGGTTCGGATTAGCTGGCGGAATAGCCACAATTCTCTTAATCGCCATATCGGTCTTCGTTCCATGGTGGCAGCTAAAGGTGGGCGACTCCGTCGTTGCGGCAAATGTTTCACCAATCTATACAAACTTTAACCTGGTCGGAAACTCATTCACAGTGCCGTTGCTCTTCGCGATTAACCTCTCATGTATCCTGCTTTCGCTGGCGGGCGGCGTAGTTATGCTGATTTACTCTGTGAAGCCGACAAAGCCTTACGCCAAGCGTCTTCTCGGCTTCAGCTACAGGACGCCACTGCTCTTCATTATGGTCTTCTTGATTGGATTGGTTGCTCTGACGTTTATCATCCAGATTCTGTTCAGCTTCAGTGTTCCGCTTATCGGGACAGCGCAGATTACCCTGCCGTCATCCTCGACTCAAGGCGTGAACGTGAGCGTCTTACTGTCCGCTGGATTCCTGTGGCCTTTCTACATAGCGGTTGCCTCTGCTATTCTCTGCGTAGCCGCAAGGCTCTACCACAAACGAATCATGCCGCTAGCATCAACCGCATCGCCTGTTCCCGTACCTGTAGTGACCACAGCTGCACCAGCCGCTCCGGCAGCGTAGCATGAGCTTCATCCTATCTTCTCTTTCTGTCCTCTCCAAAAACCTCAGACACTTTGCCGTTCGTGAGTTGTGGTTAGGAAGGCTTATTTTCCTGCGCTCTAAATGAAATTAGCCAAACGGGGCTGTCGGCTAGCTTGGTCCAGGCTTGTAGCCTCGGGCGCTATAGACGAGAGTTCAAATCTCTCCAGCCCCACCATTCGATTTTTCTCAGTGTGGACGTTTTGTACAACTGCAGCGTTCAACCTTGTAATCGAATCCATCGTCTGCGGCGCTTTTTCTCGTGTCTCTTTCTGCGACTTCGTTAGTCGACCACATCCCTTTTTGACCTCCACCAGTGTCGGCTTCCTGTTGGGGCATATATTCCGTACGAACCGTGAGCCAATAGAGTTAAATTGAATGCGCAACTATCTGACGGTATAGGAGAATTTTTGAAATGACCACCGATGCGAACAAAATCATCGTCCGCAGATTCATCAAAGAGGTGTTGGGCGGCGGCAATATCGACCTTATCGACGAATTGCTTGCACCGGACTATATGAATCCGAGTATGGGCGTCACCAATCGCACTGGGTTCAAGACTGTGATTTCCAGCCTGAAGGCCTCTGCGCCGACACGCGATTTTGAAATCGAGGATGTAGTAGCCGAAGGCGATTCGGTCGTATTTCGAGGCAACATGAACGTCACCCTCGCCAGCGGGAAAAAGGTCTCTGCCCGAGTTATCACATATTACCGTCTCGTTGACGGGAAGATCGTGGAAGATGAACCGATAAGTACGCCGCCTCTGACCGAATTGTTAGCCGGCATGATGCCGCCAAAGTCAGACTCCTAAGCTGCATCTTCGTAAGTTAGGGTCTTCGCGCGCTTTATTATTGAAATGGTGTAGGGTTAACAATCAACTCCAGAATTCAATCATTGCTATTTTAGGGAGCATCTAATGGTTGCACCGCAATGCATTTTTACTGGTAAATTGGGGCTAGGATCCCCCTTCCAACACCAGAAACGGATCCTTTGTATTCTTGGGGCTAACACAATCAGACTTTCACTCGAACAGAAAGCAAAGGTTTTGAACCCTTTTGGGTATGGGGACGGGCGCCCCACATGTTTTGCAAAATCGATTTCCTCCACTTTGAATTATCTCGCAGAGCATCGGCATACAGATTCTGAGGATCTGCATTGCGATTTTTTCTCTTTCATTACAAACGTCGTCGAACGAATAACTATGTTTTCGGTCTCGTGTAGATCTCGACCACGTAGTTGTCAGGGTCGGTGAACGAGACGGCGTAGTAGCCTGGGCTGAATTGTGGGTGCTCCTCGCACGGAAACAGGGGGTCGAACCCGCGTTTCTTCATCTCTTCCTCAACTGCGTCCACAGTTCGGCGGTCTTGAACAAGGATTGCAAGATGGTCCGCCACCATGAACTCCTCGCCCACAGGGGATTTGCGTTCGACTCTTGCTTTCTGCGGCTTTGCCAGCCAAACCTGAAGAAACCCATTCGAGAACCCAACGGCGCTCTCATCATCCATGACGACTTGGAAACCGAGGGTATTGAACATCGCCCGGTAGAATTTTTTCGATTCAGCCAAATTCGTGACCTCGATGCCAACGTGACCGATAATAGCTGCGTCATTCTTCTTTGTGCTCATTTTCTCTCACAGTTTTGAATGCTTAGGCGGTCTTTTCTTTAAAGCATTTTCATTGTGCCCAAAACTTTTTACCTCAAACGCCAAATAACCAGGGGACCTTGAATGAAGAAGTCTAAGCCAGAGCAACTCACAAGTTTTCCGAGCGTGATAACCAGTTTGCCGCGGGCAGATATCCACGTTGAAGGTGCCAGAGCATGGATTCTCCAGTCTGAGGCAAGCCAACTTGTCTTCTTCGAGTTTGAAGCCACAGCGATAGTTCCCGAGCACAGCCACACTTACCCCCAGTGGGGCATCGTTGTGGACGGCAAGATGGAACTCGTCGTCGACGGAGAACCATGGATGTGCGAGAAGGGCACTGAGTACTTGATTCCTGCGGGCGCAAAGCACTTTGCTAGATTCCTGAGCCAAACTCGAGTGATGGATTACTTCAGCGAGAAGAGCAGATACAAACCCTAAGCTATAACGGACATTGCCAAATAGGTTTCCCACTTCTCCCTCGCGTTAACGCTTTAGGGTCTTGTATTCCACCGCTTGCTTCCACTTCATTTTGAAATAGTCTTCAAGCGTAGATATCATCGTGGGGCTGTTAGTCCACAACGCGGGCGATTCCCCAGCGTTAATGGTCACGTTAGTGGCCATGAACACCTCACTGCTGTCGAACACGCTTAGTCTTATGTCAATTGGCGGTGGCACGGTTCTAAGCTTAAACATGGGATTGCGCGTAAAATTGTCGATCATCTCCACGTTCGCTTCCGTGTTCTGTGGTTGGTTCTCCGTTATCCAATTCGTTCTCACACCTCTGTCAAGCGTTTGTTGCCACCAATCGTGCAAAGTGAAAATCCACTGCTTGAACTCCCTCCAAGGAGTAACGACAAGTATCGTCTTGTCAGCCACTTTGAGGGCTTTTTCCACTCTGCGCACGAGCGGTTCCCCCTTCGGAACTATGATGAACTGAACTTCTCCCTGAACCGCGGTCTTTGAACTTTTCTCTAGGAACTTCGAGAGTAAAGCTGCTGACTCCTCGAGCAAAGCCGTGGTTCGTTCTCTTCTTTTTTCAATGAGGAATGACGTGGCATCTGAGATGGGAACAGCCTTAAACCTTGCTGGGTTAGAAATTTCTTTTTCAACTAAGCCAATCTCTTGCAGTTCATTCATTAGGCGGTAGACGTCTTGCCGTGCAACATTCGAAAAGGTGCTTATCGTTTTCGCCGATGCGAAGTCAGAGAACACCAGCAGAGCCACATAGAGTTTCGTCTGTGAGAAAGTGAGCCCAAGTTCCCGCAGAACCTTTTCCGCGTCCCTTTTAAGCGACACGGCAGTTCCCCAGTTATCACCTATTCCTTCCCATTAGGTATATAACTTTTGACTTGTCAGTCGAACGGACTTCTTACACGGTTTTAAATAATGTTGAAGGCAATACCCTGCTCCGTTGAACTATTTCTGGTTCAACGACTAGAGTAAAAGGAGAAAACAAAAATGCAAACGTCAAAAAGGAAGAAACTAGCTGTTTCAACTGCTTTATTTCTTTTGATGGCTTCTGCAACGTTAATGGCGATGCCAGTCTTAGCTCAAGAGGGAAACCACGGCGGAGCCCCAACGGGCACAAGCGGGGCTGCAATCCCGCTGCCAGCAGGTGTTACGCCTGACTACACCGTCACTACCTACGCCTATCTCAGCGCTAGACCTCCTATCCTTGGTGTCGGACAGACACTCCTCGTCAACGTGTGGGAGTGCCCGGGAGTGTTCGTAGGTAACTATTTCGTCGGATACAAGGTGACTATAACCAAGCCGGATGGAACGACTGAAGTAGTAACTCTGAATTCCTACAACGGCGATGCAACATCATGGTTTGAATACGTTCCCGACCAAATCGGTACATGGAAATTCAAGTTTGACTTCCCCGGAGGCTACTTCCCCGCAGCAAACTACTATACGAATCCTGGAGCCTTCTTCGGCGCTGGCACCTGGACCAACATGACACAGTCAAGATACTACAAACCATCGTCAACTCCATTCGAAACCAACATCACAGTGCAATCCGCAATGGTCTCTTCTTGGCCGCCATCACCCCTTCCAACCGACTACTGGACACGCCCAGTACACTTTGAAAACAGAGAATGGTCTGTTCTACTGGGAAACTACCCATGGAGCGGCGACGGGACAGGTTACCCGAACTGGCCTGACGGCACGAACCACTTCCAAGGAGCAACAAAATACCAAGCTTGGGCTCAAGCCTCGGTCACTTCACACATTGTCTGGAAACGCCAGGACACAATCGCAGGAATGATTGGACCCGAAGGAGGTACCGACGCTCTCACGAGCTCAGGCAGCGCTCCGGGTCTGATCTACGCGGGAAGATGCTATCAAACGCGGACAATTCAATACAATGGCGTTCCAACAAGCTGCGCGACATGCTATGATCTGCGTACGGGAGAGTTATACTACGCCATTCCGACGGCACTAGGCGGAGTAACGCCCACATCAATCAACTACATCTGGGGCGGAGGCTTGGGCGGAACAACAGGAGAGGTTCCTGGCGGAACCCAAGACATCGGCACCGCGGTGGAGCTGATGAGTGTAGGCGCAACGTTGTATAAGATAAACCCGTGGACTGGAGCTATTACAGCCAACATTTCGGGCTGCATGACAGGCACCAAAATCGGCGAGTATCGTCATAAGCATCCAAAACCTAGGCGGTGGGAATTATCGCTGGATAAACTGGACAACAAGAGGAACTTCTACAAACTTCACATCAAGAATCATGGAGAATAAGACCTATGCATCAAGTAGCTTGGGCACTAACATCGACTGGGACGCGGGCGTATGGGGTTCTTTGACAACTCTATCATACCAAGGCGCGCCATACGGGGTTCGCATACTGGGCTACTCTATAAAGACAGGAGCATTGATATGCAACTTCACCGATACTCATTGCCCCTACACTACGTCGCAAACCGTAGTTGACCATGGAAAAATCGCTTGCTTAATGCTCGATGGCTACTTCGTCGCTTACGACCTGTTGCAGGGCAAGTTAGCATGGGTTAGTACGCAAACCTACGGAACTGGCGGTTATCCCTGGGGCATCTGGGGAGCGTACAGTTCAGCGTCCTACGGTGGCAACGCAATCCTTTGCGAATACGACGGTGTCTACGCAATCAACTGGGACAACGGCAAAATATCTTGGGTCTACCGCGATCCAAATGTGCCGTTTGAAACTCCCTACACCACTGGCTCGACAACTGGCAACGCGACGGGCGTGAATCCGTTCAACACAGGAGTTAGCATAGTCGACGGAATGATTTATACCTACAACACTGAGCACACGCAAATCCAACCAATCACTAGAGGCTGGAAATTCCACTGCATCAACGCGACTGACGGCTCGTGCGTCTGGAACATCACGACACCCATGAGTCCAGGAGCGATGGCAGACGGCTATACGACGGCTGGCGCCCAAGACGGATACATGTACGTGTTCGGCAAGGGCAAGAGCGCCACGACAGTCACTGCACCACAGACTTCTGTACCCTTAGGCACGACGGTGCTGATTCAAGGTACGGTTCTCGACAAATCCCCAGCTGAACCAAACACCCCATGCGTCTCCAAAGAATCCATGACTACGCAGATGGAATACCTGCACATGCAACTGCCAATTGATGGCATATGGCACAAAATAACAATGACTGGAGTCCCAGTGTCGCTCGTCGCAATTGACGCAAACGGAGCTGTAACAGATCTCGGCACCGTCACAACTAACCCATACTACGGCACCTTCGCCAAAGAATGGACGCCACCGAACCAAGGACTGTACACGATATCTGCCTCTTTTGCTGGCTCCGACGCCTACGGAATCTCATCAGGAGGCACCAGCGTATCAATAGGTCCATCAAACCAAATCTCGCAACCAGCCATCACGACCCAAACAGTTGACAATTCGAACGTAATCACCGCAGTCATCGGCGTGGGCATAGCGATAATCCTAGCGGTCGCAGTTGTTGGATTGCTCGTGCTAAGAAAACGGTGATTAAGCCAAACACAGCCAAACCATCTTCCCCTCTTTTTGTTTTTTCAGATTCATGAAAATTTCTTGGTGTTTGTTCGCCGCTTTCTCGCCTGAAAACGGATTTCCCAACTACCAAAAACCTTAACCTCTAACCCGTGGCGATGTCTCCCGCGCCATCTTCCCTTTTTTCTTGCCCTGGCAAATTGGAGTTCCTACCATAGCCTAAAGTTTGTCGCTCAGTCGGGATTTGCCTGAACTTTACAAAATGCCTGATGGGCAGCAATACCAGGTCTACAAGGGTCGTCTTTTCTGCATCTCGACAGGTCAATACTATGAACCTGGAAAATTTACAAAGAAACAACGCCGAGCGTATATGCGGCTAAAATCTGGCATGACACTTGGAGAAGCACGCAAAGAACGGCTCTGCTTCATGACACTAACCACGAGGTACGAGAAAACAAAGCCTGAAAGCAGACTTGAACGCGCTAAAGCTCTGAACTACGCTTTCACCAAGGTCAAGCAGCAAATAGAGTACTATCTCCAAAAGTGCATGTACGAACGCTACTGCAAAAAGAACAACCTCACGCCATGGATTTACCAGGGCAAAAAGAAGGTTTTGTACTACGAGAAAACGTGGGAACGGTTCCGCTTCAAATTCAAATACTTCAAAATCAAGACGTCCGAAGGCGGCGGAGTCCTGCACATAGTGTTCCGCAAGGGCTGGAATGTTCCGAAGATTCCTTACAGTTGGCTCTCGGCACAGTGGCAGAAAATCTGGGGGTCCTGGGACGTCTCGATTTCTCAAATTGACCAGTACAGCGCGGACCGACTCAGCATGTACATGGTGGGGCAGTACATGGCGAAACAGCCTGTTCTCCGCATGTCCTACGGGCAGTCCTGGGTTTACGTGGGTTTCAGAAAAACGTTCAATCACCTAATCGAGGTCTACGGCTACAAACGCGCCCTGGAAATTTGGCAGAAAATGCTTTGTCACCCCGCTGAGCTGCCTGACCCTGGACGGCAAAGACGACTTCGGCATAGACGACTGCCTGAAAAGACATTTGGCGTTGGAGGGTTTCAACATTGGCGTTGCACGCCTGGGGGTTTTCGTTACCGCCCAAGTTTCTAGACAGTCATCCATCGATGACCCGATATACATCAATCCGCACGAGGTCACACTCCATTTAGAGTCTGCATTTGAGGAAAACAGGTTTGTTCCTGTGGACGTTTACAGATATGCGCGTCAGATGACTGCTGAAGAGGAAAGAGCATGGATGGAGCAAATAGGTCAAAATGTTGCTCCAAGCTCAAATCTCTAAATGCAAGGAATTCGCTTGCCTCTCGATACGGGGCTTTTGCAGCTCCAAAACTCGTAAAATTCAGGTTGACCTCTTCAACACAGCGTTACGACCAAATGCATGGCGTGTCTTGGGCTTCATTGGGGCTTCTCTGCTTAGTCTTGATGTGGAAACATGGACGGTTGAATTGACAATGGCACAGGTCAATGATTGCTTCGCTGAATGGGAAAAGAATAGACAGTCCGATTGAAAGAACTAGAAATTGCCAATAGCATAAAGAGAATCCCAAGAAATACAGATATGAACGACCAGCTACCCGAAGTCAATATTGAAGATTCAAAACTTATATGTAAGGTCCTTATCTAACAATATTACCAAAATAGTCTGTTTGGGCAAGTGCTGGGATGTGTAGATGAGCTTCAACACAAGTTTCTTTGGTCAAACCGAAGCTGCTTCTGCACTTAGATATGGTTTTTCTGGTCTGGAGCCTATCTCAATAAAAAACACAGTGCGCAAATTAGGCTTGAAGTTTACAACTGTTCAATGGCGTTTCGAAAAAAAATTAGGTGTCGAAGACTATGTGCAAAACTATCCTTCGTATTTGAAATCTATGAACGAACTAGTTTTTGCCAAGATTAATTTGCCTTCCGACATAGACGCAAGCGCCCTGGCAGAAAAAATAAACGAATGCGCACTTGAAGAATTTGAAAAAGATTCCGAATTGAAATCCGCGTTGAGGAAAGTTGAGAAGGAAAAGGAATCCACAAAACCATTTCTCGATTTCATTAATTTCATGCGGAAGAGATACGAGGAAAAAGAACCCGAATCAATGAGAATTAAGACCGAATTTTTCTCATGCTCGAATCTGCCATTTTCCTTTTTGACAGATTTGACGATGTCAGACCAACTGTATGGAGGATTTCTCGACGCTATGCAACATAAAACTACACTTTACGAATCTGTGTGGTTGCATAAATATGCTAACGACCACACGAAATTTAGGGAAAAATTCGAAGAAATGAAAAGAAGTCTAACACCGTTATTTGACGCAATTGAACGCGCCAGTTTCAGCCGAAAATGTCTTGGATTATTGGTTCTAGGGTCAAATGTCAAAGATGTAAATTCGTTATCTTTTGATTTCATAGATATCCACAAGGTGGACATTGAGCAGTTTAATAATTTGTCCAATGAGTTCAGGGCAAGTCTGGACCATTCTGTATCTTCAATTCTCTCAATTGAGCCGCGCGCTTTTTCAACAGCCCCATCGTCTGATTTCCGCGAGGTTTTCGCAACAGTCCTCTTGTAGGTCGGTGAATTGGCGCAAGCTGCAATCGGATGCATTTTCATTGATTCTTCTGTAGCCTTTGCCGAAATTCTTGGAGAGAACACTGACGTAATGACTAAATTTAAGCTCGACATAGCTAGGAGAAGCATCCCGTGTTATGTCTCGCCTTCAGTTGTTACCGAATGCTCTCGAAAGTTGAATTTTACCGAGACGTTCTTCGACAATGTTTTCAGAACTTTTGCTGTCGGTCATTTTAATGCCTGCCGACAACGACAGGGACAAAATACCTCTGCACCCATTTCAAATTCAGACTACAAGATATTTGAGGGCATTTTTTCAACCTTGAAGAAGTCTTTAAGCCCAATTCTTCAGGCGCCACTGAGGGAGCTTGAGAAGAAAATGGTACTTGAGATTGAAGAACTTTTGAGGAAGAAAGTCAAGATTGATATCAATACTTTTCTCAATGGTTTTCTCGGCAAAGCTGTTTCTTTAGCTGCGTACATTCGAATACAAAGGGTCAAATTTATGGTGTTGGAGCAGGGATTTTTCAAGAAGAAACAACAAATCCTGATGCAGGTACCTCTGCGATGCTGTGCCTAAGAGTGCATGCGTCTCCTCGCTTTCCATTCCATCAAGACGACGCAGACAACATCTCCTCTGCATGGTTGCACAAAAAGAATTCTGGAGAAAATACGGTTTTTACCACATTTGACTTTCGTACCATACTTGCCCATGCTGATGAGATTTTTGACCTTATCGGATTGTATTGTGCCGACCCATTGTACGCTGTCCATTTCCTGTAGTCCCGTACCCACCAATGCTTTCGCTTTTGGTTTCCTGAAAACGCGAATATCTTTCTAGCGATTCACCGTTTGACAGTCCCTGTGGCGCTTCTTCATTCGTGCGCGGAGTTTGGGAGGGTACGGGAACATGAAGGGTACCCCTGAAGGGGTTTTGCTGTAGGCTTGCGGGGAAAAGCCGTATCCCCCTTAGACTGCGAGGAGCGCAAGCCTGGACGAGCGCCGGCGAGGAACGGAAGGCCAGCCGAGGAAAGCGCAGACCCGAACGAGTGAGTCTGGCTGATCTAAACCCGAAAGGCAAGGGGTTTTCCGCAGAAAATTTAGACCAGACAACGAACAGGAGTGAGGGTCAAGCGGGCTCGAAGAGTTCCGAGGCTGTCCTGAGTACCGCAGCCAAGTGAAGTCCAGGCGAGCACCGCAAGCAGGATGGGGGTGCAGCAACCCCTGAAGGGGTGGAAACCTTTGGGTTCCCGCGAAGCTCCGCGCCTAACCGTGTTCGGCTGGGTAAGGCTATTGCAGAAATTTGGAGCAAATATGGATTTTATAAGTAAGTTGCCACATTCTGTAACTATGTCTTTCTGGAGAACTCGAAATGATTCAAGATGGAGCTGAGACGTCCAAGATTAGAGATGTTGTCGAAACTTGCTTAAGAAAGGTCCAGAAACAAGATTGGACCCATCTTCCTCAGGTCTTATTGGAGAAAGGGCAGACACGTTTCTTTATCCTTACGACGAATAGTTTTCTAATCATAGACTTTCTCGACGGTGAGGAAGCAAAACGAGTTTCTGAACTCACGAAGAAAGGATACTTCCCCTTTCCAGGGTTAATAAAACCAGCAACGCTCAAGATGTCTGCAGCTTTTCATTTTGAAAAAACAAGAAACGCTCTTGTCCAGGGGTGTACTGTTAACAACATGTTTTCGTTTTCTATTGGAAAAGACACAACATTGATAATTCGTGACCATAGACAGAAAATTAACACAAAAGAATTCGGAGAAAGCAGCTACGTCATCAAGTTGGCATATCTGATATCGTTTGGTGATGAAATAACAAATTCAAATCTTTATGATGAATTGGGAAATCTGATGGTTGAATCTTTCAAACAATGGGGAATAAGCAACGTCTGAACCTCTGGACAAAGTTGCCAAGCGACTTGAGCGTCTGATTAATTCAAGATTTCACAAAGAAATTGAGTGTAGAAAATGTTTAAAGTACGCTGAAGACCTTCTCTTTAAGAATGATGTCTTGTTACAAACGAAATATTCGGAACCTGAGTTGAAAGGGACTTCTGGAATATCTGATTATGTAATTTCTGGCACCATTGGAAACGACCCAATTAGAGATGACTGCATCAAGGGTTATGTCTGGGAGCTAAAAGCACCTCAGTGCTATTTGTTTAGAAAAGACGGCGAAAATCGTTTGTGCCCAACGACAGACCTTTTCGAAGCGGAAAACCAATTATTAAACTACTATGATGACTTGAAGCTTCAGCCAAAAATGGTAGACAGATTTCATGTGGGGCATCCTGACAATCTTTGTATCGGAGGCATCATAATAGGTTCTCGAACCAGATTGGTGAAAGGCAAAATTGAGGAAAAAAAGAGAGATGAATTGTTGAAGGATGCTATGAGAATTCGGAAAACTCAATTTTATGACCATGCTGGGATTGCCATCGTGACTTGGAGTCAAGTTCTAAATTCCATAAACAAGAAATTCATTGACATAACCAAAAACAGCGTTGACCAAAATCACCGTTTCACAATAAACAAAATGGAAGCAGGAACTAAGAGCGCCGAAGAAAGAATTCAAACGCAGTAAGAATTCATTACTTTCTGGGTGTATCGTGCGCCGAGGGAGAGGCTCGGAGGACGAGGGGGGCACCCTGTGGGGGGTTCCACGCCCGCATCGAGTTTCCCGAGGCGCTTAACCGTGTGGCTCCTGCGTCGTCGTGCGGCGGAGCGAAGCGACGCCGCCTTAACTTGTCAACAATATACAAAACTTCAGATTGACTCAACTTCCTAACTCTACTTAAAGCCTGAGAAAAACACATTGAAACTTAACTGCAACTTCAACTTTCTATGACTCCGCACTTTTACATGAATCCCTAAGAAATTGCCATGCCACAGATTAACAACCTGTTCTGCAAATAGAAGGATAAAATTCGATGATTTGCTCCAAAATCAACTAGGAGCGCGGTCGTTGATTTGACTGCTTTCTGTAGTTTCTTTCTTAAAGTTCGCCTTAAGAACTTCTTCTGGGACTAGCGAGTTTGGAGGCAAATGAGATTACACTAACCGATGTTACGCAGCAAGGAGGTGAAAAGGCAAGTAGAGAATGTCCTAATTGTCACAGTAAGAAGAACTGGAAAGATGGAACAAGGGAGACTATTTTTGGCTCCATGCAACGTTTTGTGTGCCGAGATTGTGGTCTTAGGTTCAGTGAAAAATCTAATATACACTCTGAGACGAATAGAGGTCGCCAATTATGCGCTATCCTGCAGGATGCGAAAAAATTGGACACCGCAACAGAAACCAAAACTGTCGCGGGAGAAAGAAAAATCGACACGGCAACAGCAAAAGGCTTACTCCTACAGTACGAGTTGTTTCTTCAGAAAGAAGGCTATGGTGAAAAGTGCCGATACAACAACTGCATACGGATTCTCTTGAACGCTGGAGCCGACCCAAACGACCCTGAGAACGTGAAAGATGTAATCGCTAAGAAGAAGGTCAAAGACGGCACTAAGATGCAGATGACGTATGCTTACGATGCTATGGTGAAGATGCTTAAGCTCAGTTGGGAAATGCCGCGGTACCGACAGGAAGAGACTCTTCCGTTCATACCTGACGAAAAGGAACTTGATGCGCTTATCCTGGGCGCAAAGAGCAAACGCATGGCTGTCTATCTGCAAACGCTGAAGGAAACAATGGCTGACCCTTCCGAGGGGCTGAGAATCGAATGGACCGACATTAGCGGCAACGTCATAACCATAAACCATCCAGTAAAAGGACACTACCCGAGACCAATACAAGTTTCAAACAATCTCATTGCCATGCTCAATTCTCTGCCAAAGGACAGCGAACGGATATTTCCGACCACATACCAAAACGTAGCTCGAAACTACCATCCAATGAGAAAACACGTCGCTAGAACGCTCAACAACCCACGAATCCTGAAGATTAGCTTAGGAACCTTTAGACATTGGGCAGCCACGATGACGTATCACCAAACAAGAGACATTCTACTCGTTAAGAAGCTCCTGGGACACAAGAAAATCGAGAACACAATGAAGTACACGCAGCTTATCCAATTCAAAGACAGCGAGTATGAAGTTGCGACGGCGCAGACTGTTGACGAGGCAAAAACTGTTATCTCGGCTGGGTTTGAGTTCATAGCTGAAAAGAACGGTATCATGCTTTTCAGGAAGCCTAAGAGGTTTGTGAGCTTTTGACCGACAATGTACTACTTACAGGAAAAAGTGCAATACCAAAAACCTTAAGTGAGGCACAGAAAATACTCTTGTCAGCTTAAAGAAAAACCAAAGGTGTTGAATCAGTTTGGCAGTTGAAGGATTTTTCGAAAACAAACAACGCACGCCAGTTGAAGCAAAAGTCGGAGAATTAACCCCGCAATCCAGAGCAGTCAACGTTACAGCCAAAGTCGTATCCAAAAGCGAAGTGAGAGACATCCCAATGGGCAGAGACGGCTCAGCCCACCGAGTCTGCGACGCACTCGTCGGAGACGAAACAGGCTCAATCTACTTGACACTCTGGGATGACAACATTGGGAAAGTGAACGAGAACGACACAATTCGAGTGGAAAACGGCTACGTGACCCTGTTCAAGGGCAACATGCGCCTTAACATCGGCAAATACGGCAAACTTGACATGGCAAAAGAGCCAATGACAGCGGAAGTGAACACGGAGAACAACGTGTCCAACAAGACCTACGAGCAGGAGAGACGACCGTTCAGAGGCGGATACGGTGGAGGCGGACGTGACCGAGGCTACGGTGGTGGCGGGGGTTACGGCGGACGCGGTGGCGGCGGATACGGCGGCAGAGACCGACGCGGTGGCGGCGGATACAGAGACAGAAACCGATCGTACTAAACTCTACCTGCAACTTTTCGTTTTTTTATCTCAACATATTATCTATGATTTTCCCCGTGGACTCGTAGTCCGCGTGAAGGACCAGTCATAAAGCTCTATTAGTCAGTCAGCTACTTGTCCCAACGGAGATTCACGATGGTTACTGGAAACGAAGACAAGAAAACGAACGTAGCGGAGCTTCTGGCTAAGGCGGAGAAACCCGCTTTGCTTTCGTCACCCATGCACAGGTTTTACGAGGGCAAGATGCAAGTCATGCCCAAATGCTCCATAACCAGCCCCGACGATTTCTCGGTCTGGTACACCCCAGGCGTCGCAGCACCATGCAGGGAAATCCAAGCAAACTCCGGCAAATCCTTTGAACTCACCAACCGCTGGAACAGCATCGCTGTCGTCACAGACGGCACCCGAGTCTTGGGCTTGGGCGACATCGGTCCCGAGGCAGCGATGCCCGTTATGGAGGGGAAAGCCATGCTCTTCAAGTACCTCGGCGGAGTCGACGCCGTCGCCATCTGCCTAAAAACGAAGGACCCTGATGAAATCGTCCACGCCTGCGAGTTGTTTGAGCCCACATTCGGCGGCATAAACCTCGAAGACATCGAGAAACCCAAATGTTTCTATGTCCTCGAGAAGGCGCGGGAGAAGCTTCAGATTCCCGTCTGGCACGATGATCAGCAGGGCACCGCCGCCGTAATCCTCGCAGGACTCATCAACGCCTTCAAAATCGTGGGCAAGAAACCCGTAGAGAGCCTCATCACACTCGTTGGCGTAGGCGCCGCAAACCTGCGCGCAGCGTACGTCTTGATGAAGTGGGGGGTGAAGCCAGGCAACATCATCCTCGCCGACACGAAAGGCGTCCTCTACCCTGGAAGAAAAGACATAACCAAAGAAGAAGACCCCTGGAAGTACGAACTCACCCAAATCACGAACGCGGAAGGCAGAAGAGGTGAACTGCCCGAAGCTTTCAGAAGCGTGGACGCCGTCGTCGCCGCGTCAAGGCAGGGACCAGGAACGATAAAGAAAGACTGGGTCCATTGCATGGCGGACGACGCAATCGTCTTCGCCTGCGCTAACCCCATTCCCGAGATTTGGCCGTGGGAAGCCGAGGAAGCAGGAGCAAGAATCGTTGCCACGGGCAGGAACGACTTTCCTAACCAGGTCAACAACAGCCTTGGGTTTCCCGGCATTTTCCGCGGCGTGCTGGACGTGAGGGCAAAGACTATTACTGACGACATGTGCATCGCCGCAGCCATCGAGCTCGCGCGGTTCGCAGAAGAGCGAGGCATGAATGAACGGGACATCTTGCCGAGGATGGAGGAGTGGGAAGTGTTTCCGGCAGAAGCCGTGGCTTGCGCGCTTAAGTCAATCGAACAGGGCGTGGCAAGAGTGAAGCCTTCGCGCGACGAACTTTACGAGCGTGCTTCCGCCATAATCAAGAATGCCCGAGAGTCAACCGCGGTCCTCATGAAACATAGCTTAATTAAGCCTGCTCCTGCTGAAAGTGAACTGTTGAAGTAACTTGTCAAGGAAAATTATATAAGCCGTGCACAGCGAATATGGGCTGGTGAAAGGAACCATGCGCTCAGACTACTTGTTTTACGCTCTCGCTGCGGTCTTCTTCCTCATAACCGCAGCCTCAATTGCCCTCGTGATTGACCAGACAGAGAAAAGCCTGTGGGTGGTGAGCACGGTCGTTGTTGGCTTGTTCTCGGCAACCCTAGGTTATCATTTCAGGCCCAAGACCCCAGTTGTAGCAACCCAAAAGGTGGCAGCTCCCGCGGACCAGCCTGCTCCTGCACAGGCTGAAAAGACTGAAACAGGTCCCATCACCATAGCAACACCAGTTTCCCTAATGCCCGTCGCAAAGCAAGAACTGGCAACCGCTGCCCCAGCCATACCAGTCGCCATCGAAGCTCCTGCAGCGCCTACCCAGAGCGAACTCGTGACTCTCAAAGGAATTAACGCCAAGAGAGCTGCTCAGTTGAACGCTGTCGGAATCAGCAACCTTGAAGACCTAGCAAAGGCTTCGGCTGATGACTTGGCTAAAGCGTTGGCGGTATCTCCGAAGATCACACGCATGTGGATAGGCAGCGCGAAGAAACAAAAGAAATGAGAATCAGCAGACCCTAAACCATTCAGGGTAGAAGTCTAACTATATTCCTTTTTTCCAGTCGCCTCAGGGCGTCGAGAAACTCACTCCTCTTCTCGCCCGTCAAATCCAAGTTCTCCATCATGTCGCTGACTGGAACGCCCTTCCTGCCGAAGTTCACGTGTTTCTTGTGAAGATGCTTTACGATCGACTTCTCCAGTTTGCCGCAACGCCAAGTCGTGTTCCGAATCAGAACCACAAGCTGCTCGACGAGGGTTTGCTCTCTCGGTTGCTGTTCAGGCAAGCCTCCCTTCTCCCCACTAAGAAGTTAGCCGCCTTTGTTTTTAAGTGTTTGTGTCGAAACCGTAATATGCCTTGCAAAATGGGCAAGTGAGTGTATTCGACTCCATGTAAAATTAGCGATAAAAAGCCCGTTGCTTCCCTGATGTGCGTCTTAGTTTAGTTTAGGGACCAGTGCTTTCTTGAAGGACAAGCCGGTAGCATTCCCATAGTAACCTTCGAGCCTATCCACCTGCCTATAACCGAATTTCCGATACAAGGTGACCGCTACGACGTTGTCTTCTCGCACTTCCAAGCGGCTCTCCTTGGCGCCTCGCTCGGCAAACATCCCTTCCAGCTCTTCTAGCAGCTTTTTGGCAATACCTTTTCGGCGATGCAACGGCAGCGTCTCCAAAGTGAAAATGTGCCCATAGAGTGTTCCGTCCTCTTGCTCCATCCTTCCGATTGCGAACGCCACAACATCGCCGTTAACTCTTGCCACTAAGGTGATGGAGTTGTAGTCTTTGAGCAGGTATCCTATTTCCCGTTTTGAGAATGCCTCATGTTGGAAACTTTGCTTCTCTATTTCGTAGAGTTTGTCCAACAGCTTTGTCGTGGCGGTTTCGATTTTGACGGCCATGCTCATCAATCATCACTAAGCTGGGCTTGAGGCTCAACGTTTCTCGCCTTGCCATCGTCTGTGCAGATGGTTACGACTGATTTGAGGTCTAAATACTGCTGGGCAGTCAATCCAATGAAGAAGCGCAGCCACAACGTGAGGAGCCTGCTTAGGATGGTTACGGTGGCGCTTATCCCCGCTGGAACTCCTAGCGCTGTGTACAGGGTAGTCATGGTTATCTCTGGGAGACCAACCTCGAAGGGTATTCCGATTGGTATCGACTTAACCGCTAGCACGATTGCGGTTGTTATTAGAATGGTGCTCCAAGAAACAGGCCACTTCAACGCTAGGAACACAAGGTAGGTGGTGCTTAGGTTGAAGACCCACGTTATCGATAAGCCCAGCAGTGAGAGAGCGAGGGGTTCGGGGCTGCGTCGGAATTTCTTCATTGAGTCGTGGAAACTGCTCGTAATTCTGCACACGTCCTCACGCATCTGAGCTAGACCGTGCCATCTCCCGCGCGTGAGCCATTGAGCGAAGTTGGCGACGCCGTTCACGACTTTAAGGGTCCATTGCTCTTTGAACGAAAACACGATAAGCAAGGCTAAGATTGCCGTGATACCCGCAGCCAAGGCCAGCACAAGGCTTAGGATTATTCCCGTGGCTTGCCCTTCAACGACGAGAAGCCCCATACCGACGAAGAGAACAACCACGTTCAAAGCCATGCCCAACAACCGATGCGCCACAAGCGAAGCTGTGGAGGGTCCACACGATTTTACACCCTGTTCCCTTTGAATGAGGTAAATTCTAACGGCTTCGCCGCTGATGGATTCTGCTGGGATGATGATGTCTAGGAAGATGCCGTACCAGACGAACAAGTACGAGCGAATAACAGACAGCTTGATCTGGAGGAACTCGAGAAGGACGCGCCATGAGACTGCGTAGAAGAACACTTCAACCACACTGAAAACTATGGCTAGGGCATACGGAAGTGGGTCTGCCCTCTCAGCGGTCGCGATTATCAGGGGGATATCCACACGGAAGAGATAGATGTACGCGAAGAAGGCGGCTAATCCCACGATGGGAAACAGCACCATCTTCCAGTTCAGCCTGGGTCGAGGCACCGAGACTGAAGTTTCGCAAGCGTCGCCCATGATTCATGGATGACTAAACCCAATTATTATGCTTATCCGAAAAAAGACCGACGTGGACCAGCCGAAACGGGCTTCTCTTAATCTGTCATTCCTCGCATGGTAGTTCGCAAGCCCTCATAATGACCTTCGACGAGGAATTTGCACTTTGTCTGCTGAAACAAGTTTCTGCTGATATTGAAAAACTGTTTTATATTACTTTCTTGAAGTGTTAGCACTGTTAGGGACCGAGGGAACATCTTTGAGAAAGAGCACACTCTATTCTTCAATACTATTAGCGTTGATGCTGTTCGGTTTTGGTTTAGTCCGTGACGCACGCAGCCAGTCAGACAACCTGAAAGTGTCAAACTACAGCTGGTACATTGATTCAGTCGGAGGTTTCGATGTGGTTGGTGAGGTGCAAAACGTTGGTTCCTCAACATTGAACCCAGTCGTCATAGGCGGAATAGTCTACACTCCAGATGGGACCGCCCAAGTTTGGTCAAATCCATGTGTTGTTTACGTGAATTACATGCTTCCTCAGCAAAAAGCACCATTCTTGATGGAGTTTCCTTCGAGCGACTTGAGTTGGCTGTCACAAGGCGTGGACCACATAAGTTTCCAAGTAATTCAAGCAAACGTGACTGACAAGTATCAATATCAAAATCTCGCCATCACAAACAGCAAACTAGCCGCCGACGCGGAAGGAGTATACTGGGTGACCGGGACTGTTCAGAACACAGGCACCCAAACAGCCACAAACGTTCGTGTGACAGCAACATTCTACAACGCCTCAGGCACCGTTGTTGCGGTCGGATACTCAGATCCCCCAACCAATCTGAATCCTTCGGGTTCTGCATCATTTAAGGCTGGCGCCTTCGACGTAAACAAAACAGAGACTTCGGTAGAGAGGCAGATTTCAAGTTGCTCCTTGTTAGTGCAGACTGAGGGGCCGCTTCTTTCAGGAACTGCACCTGCACCTTCAAGTTCTTCGTCTAACTCCTCATCCACGTCATCTTCTCCCTCTACGCCATCTGCATCATCGACCGACTCTAGCTCGAACGGCGGCTCATCGAATCCTTCGCCTCCTTACGAACGGTACGTAGTGATAGTCGTGATAGTCGTCATCGTCATTGGCGCTCTGTTGGCATTCAAGAGAAGAAAATCAAGCAAAGCTTCAACTGAGAAAGGTGCAAAATCGCAGACTGCGCGAAAACGTAGACAGCTTCCTAGAAACGGCTATCGTGACGTTTAATCTCGCTGTAGTTTACACGATATATTTGTCAGTCTGTTCGAAATCTGTGACGATTTTCATAACCCGTTTCGGAGCGTTTCTGGCTGTCACTGGAATGTTTCTGAGCAGGCTCCACGGACTCTTCTTGGCGATGATTGTGGCGATGTGTTCGCTGCCGAAGCACTTACGAGCGACAGCTATGACTTCGTGTTTCACGCCTTCCTCCGAGAGGTCGCCCAAAGCGTGGAGGTACTCGTGGAGGAGCAGGTTGTAGACGAGGGCGTTCACAATAAGTTTGGATTTTTCTGAGGCTTCAACGACTTCAACGAGGCTACGGTTGAGGACGATGTTGTTTGTCCCGACGGGGTGGTATGCTCCAAGTTGAAGCGGTAGGTCGTCGAGGAAGAGCATCATACCGACTCTATGTTTTCCAAGGCTGGTTTCCACAGTGTTTTTTACGATTTGCCAGACTGCGGCGTAGCTCTTCGCTGCCTCCAACTCGTGCTGAAATTTGATTATGACCGAGTCCTCGTTTGTGGTCACTTAGAAATCCTCTGCAAGAAGCAAGGGGAACCGCCTCTTAAACTCCTCGCTCAGGACGGATTTTTTTGATCTACCCTCTTTTTTTCCATAATCCTTTGCCCGCTAGCTTAGCGATTATTTTAGCCGTTCGAAAGGGAAAGCTGATTGCCTGCAATAAACATCAAAGAGTCTATGTCAGAATCGAGAAGAAGAAATTGGCCAGTCACCAACTTTCTTCTTTCTTCGTGTTAATTAATTAGGAGGGTTCCGCGAGGACGCTCTTGGTTGAAGAAGATGAACACTCAGAAAAAACAACCTGTTCATCTTCTTCTCTGGATTGTACGCTTGCGAGTCAAATTCTCATTCCGTACGTTGTAGCATCGTCTTCCGTCACAGCTGCCGGTTCCGCATCGAGTTATGGCTTCGCTTCAAAAAGAATGTCTCCTCCCTTTCGTTAGCCACTAGTGAGTTATGGATGCATGTTTTTTTAAACTCGGAAAGCTGCAGTTGAGCTTCTCGTACGACAAAACAGATAAATACCTTCACGTGACCAGTTCCCTCAGCACAAGGTGCGCAGTTTATGTCAGGTACAATTCTCGTAAAAGATATTATGTCGAAAGACGTCAAGATGGTTCGCCCCGACACCTCCGCACAGGAAGTGGCTGCGACGTTGAACAAGTTCCGCATCGACTCGGTCATCGTGGTTCAGAAGGACAAACCCGTTGGAATCGTAACCGTTAGAGATGTTATGAACAGGCTTGTGGAGGAATACGTAGCGCCTCGAACGTTGACGGCAAGAGAGATGATGACTTCACCGCTTAACACCATCGGGATGGAGGCCACGGTTCAGGATGCTGCGAAGGTGATGGCACAGAAGAACGTGAAAACTCTTCCGGTCATGGATCGGGATAAGCTTGTGGGCGTCGTGTCTTTTATGGACATAGCATTTAAGATGCCGACGATGCTTTCACTTATGGAAGAGTCCTGTCACGTTTCTCAATAGCGCCGAGGAGCTAGGTTAAGCGGTGCTTTTTGGCTCAGACTTGTCTTCACCGATGTTGGGCGCATTTCTGGCGGCTTTGGCAGTCCGTCGCCAACGCAGTTGAACGTAGACGCGTTGGAGCATGCCTTCCCTCTCAAGAGACCGCAGGCTGCGGTTAATGGAGGAATACTCCTTCGTTCGGCATTCGACAAGTTTGCCGAAGACCATCTCCGCAATTTCCTTCGTCGTCATCTCAGGCTTGACTTCTAAGATTTCAAGAATTTTCCTTTGTCGTTTGGAAATATGCGGCGTCTTCCCACCTGCAAAAAGGGGAAAATTAGCGGATATTTATGTTATTCGCATGATTTTGTTACAAGAATGCGTCGAAGGACGTCACGTGAATTCTGGTTTGCGTTTGCCCGTTTGTTTGTCGAGGCAGGCTTGGATGAAGCCGAAGTATTCGGGTGAGGGTCTGCCGGGTCGGCTCTTAAATTCACCATGGAATTGTGAGGCGAAGAAGAAATAGTTGCAGGGCAGCTCGAGGGTTTCCATTCGTTTGCCGTCGGTGCTCCTACCCGTGAAGCACAGGCCTTTCTTGGTGAGGATGTCGAGGTATTCGAGGTTAACTTCGAACCTGTGGCGGTGGCGCTCGTAGATTTCTATTTCTTTGTATAGTCTGTTTGCTAGGCTGCCTTGGTCGAGTATGATTTTGTGTGCACCCAAACGCATGGTGGCGCCCTTTATTTCGATGCCTCGCTGTTCAGGCATCAGGTCGATAACTGGGTGCGGCGTGTTGGGGTTGATTTCCGTGCTGTTTGCATCCTTCAAGCCGCAGACATCTCGGGCGAACTCGATAACGGATAGCTGGAAGCCGTAGCATATGCCCAGGAAGGGTATGTCGTTCTCTCGGCCGAACTTGACGGCAGCGATTTTTCCCTCGGTTCCTCGTGGACCGAAGCCATAGGGAACAAATATGCCATCGAAAGATTTGAGCTCGTTGACAGCGTCAGGGTTCTGCTCCAGCTTTTCCGCTTCCAGATAGGATATGTTTACGCGTGTTTTGCATGCGGCTCCGCCGTGTCGAAGGGCTTCACTCATGCTCACGTAGCTATCCGAGAGTCCCGCATACTTGCCAATTAGGGCGATTTTGACTTCGTGTTCGGGCTTAACGATGGCATCGACAACTTTTTGCCACTCCGCGAAATTTGCATTTTCGCATTTAAAGCCGAGACGCTGACAGACGAAATCGCCCATCCCTTGCCTGTTCAGGATGAGTGGCACCTGGTAGACTGATTCGACGTTGTAGCTGCAGAAGACTGCGGTCTCAGGAATGGTACCAAACAGGGCAATTTTCCGCAGGGCTTCGGCGTCAATCATCTTGGGGCTTCGGGCGACGATGGTATCGGGCTGGATGCCGATGCGGCGGAGCTCGTTGACGCTGTGTTGGAGGGGCTTCGTCTTCATCTCCATCGTCACGTCCAAAACGGGGACGAGTGCTAAGGTGCACATAGAGCGTGTTCTCGTAGCCTTCCTCCATTCGCATCTGACGAATAGCCTCGAGAAACGGCAAGCCTTCGATGTCTCCGACCGTGCCGCCGACCTCGGTCAGGAGGACGTCGACGTTGCTGACTTTGCCGATTGCTTTGATGCGGTGCTTAATCTCGTTGGTTATGTGTGGGATGATTTGGACGCATCGTCCGAGAAAATCGCCACGGCGCTCCTTCTCGATGACTGATTTATATACGAGTCCTGTCGTTAGGTTGTTTTCTTGTTTTAGGCTCAAATCTAAGAAGCGCTCGTACCAGCCGAGGTCAAGGTCGGTTTCGCCGCCGTCGTCGGTGACGTAGACCTCGCCGTGCATGTATGGGTTCATCGTTCCTGCGTCTACGTTGACGTAGGGGTCGATTTTTATGACGTTAACTTTTATGCCGCGTGCTTGCAGCATTTTACCGATTGAAGAGGTGAGTATGCCTTTGCCCACGGAGCTTAAGACGCCGCCCGTGACGAAAACGTACTTTACCATGTGCTGTTTCCCCGTAACAGCATACACTCTTCGACTGAAGCGAATATAACTCTTTTTGTGCACAAAATGTCAAGCTCTGACTCTGGTTGCTGAAGGAAAAAAGCGGTGGAGATAAGAAAAAGGGGAGGCTGCAAAAGCTCTTAAGCGCCTTTAATGAATGCCTTGTTCAGACACACTATGACACAGGAACAAGAGCCAGTCACCCTCCAAGACGTTTACGCTGCCCAGAAGACAATCAGCAAGTTTCTCCCGAAAACACCACTCATACACTCGCTCAGCCTCTCACAACAGCTCGGCTGCGAGGCCTACGTCAAACTCGAGAACACCCTTCCAACAGGCGCTTTCAAAGTTCGGGGCGGAATCAACCTTATCGCCAACCTGTCAGCCCAAGAGAAGCGTCGCGGCGTAATCGCAGCGTCAACGGGTAACCACGCGCAATCCGTGGCTTACGCAGCGCAGCTTTTTGGCGTGAAAGCAGTCATCGGAATGCCAAACGGCGCAAACCCTCTTAAAGTGGAAGCAACTCGCAGCTTCGGCGCAACGGTCGAGCTTCACGGCAAAGACTATGATGAAGCACGCGCATGGGTCGAAACGGAAGCAAAACGCAAAGGTTACAGGTACATACACAGCGCAAACGAACCATTGCTCATCGCAGGCGTCGGCACGCTTTATCTCGAAATCCTCCAAGCGCTACCAGATTTGACGTCGTAATCGTGCCCATTGGTGGTGGAAGCGGGGCGGCGTCAGCCTGCATCGTTGCGAAGGCGTTGAACCCGAACGTCAAAGTCATCGGGGTTCAAGCTGAAAATGCACCAGCAGTCTACCAGGCGTGGAGAACGGGCAAACCGGCGCAAACAGCGTCTGCAGATACGTTCGCTGAGGGCTTAGCCACAAGATTCACGTTCGATATGACCTTCAACATCCTCTGCAAGATGATAGACGAAATAGTCCTCGTCAGCGAAGACGAAATCAAACACGCCATACTAACGCTCCTTGAAACCGACCACCAACTCGCCGAAGGTGCTGGCGCAGCGTCGACGGCGGCTGCCTTCAAACTCCAGCAACAGCTGAAAGGCAAGAAAGTGGCTTTGCCGCTGACGGGTGGGAACCTGACGCTGAAAACTCTTACGACAATCCTAGATGAGTTTAGAGCTTAGTCGTTGCGTTTTATGCGAATCATGCGTCTGTAGCTCCTGAGGTCGTTGCTCACGGTTCTCAGAAGCCGCAGCTCTTCCATGTTCTTCTGGAATTTCGCAACTTCTTCGAGGAGCTTGTGCCGATGCGCTGTTTCCTTGCTCATGCTTCTGTTCATCCGAGTGATGGTGTTTGGAGGTCGTCATCGTTTGTTGGCGTCCCGCGTGCCAATCCGTCATCGAGGAGAAAGGAGAAGGCTTCGAAAACGGAAAAAGGTTTGTTGGCTCGCTGGGTGTGCCTTCAACCTCGGGTTTGTCCTCCAATCACGTCGGAAGACTTAAGATATTATATTCTAATAAACCTTATGCATTCAAAATAAAAGGACACAATAACGACCCAAAAGCGCAAATGAAGGTAGGCTTAACCTATCGCGAGAACGCCCTCAAGAATCCTTTGCTCAGAAACGCCAAGCTCCTTCGTGAGCCAACTCTTGAGTAGCGCGGGTACCGTCGGGAGTTGCCCATTGTAAGTTATGACTTGGTTGCCCTTGAGCGCATCTACCTGGAAGGTTCGCTCGGCTTCCTTCACCGTGAAGCTCGTGGTTTGGGATTGCGCCGCGAGGTTCTGAAAGTCTTCCCACTGTTTACATCTCAAAATAACCGGCGGCCCTTGCGCCATGGCGGATTGCAGTGCGATAGAGGCTTGAGGAAGAATTTGAGGCTGCACGGGTGCTTGTTCCATAGTGCGGGCCGTTTTTGCCGAAGGTGCAGCTTGGACGGGTGTCGACGTAGAGAGGCAATTGACTAAGTTGCCGATTTCGCTCTGCAGGGCTGTGACCTTTTCCTCGACGGTTTCGACTTTTCCCGCCAAATCACCTTGGACGCCGATTTGTTCGGTGACAGTTCCGAGTTCGCCGATCAGCTTGTCCAATTCTTTCTCGTGCTCTTTCAGCACGTTAACGATGAAGTCTACGGCTTCGAGCGCTTCGTCTTTCGACTGAGGCTTTCGTGACATTACGTACCCCACATTTGCCTGCAACCACATACGGGTTGACAGTACATAAACATAGCGAATCGACAAAACGAATCGCTGCGAAGATGCAACCATACGAATTCGCAATATGCACAACACCAATACGACACAAACAGAGCAGAAATCACATGATTTCGTAAGCTGACATCGCAAAAAACCAGGCTCAAACTTGGAAGCAATGTTTTCGTGCCATCTGTGGGTTCCTGCATTGAGGCATCAATAGGCTAGAAATATGCATGTGCAAGCTCGCGTTATTGGTATCGAATTGACTGGATTCTCTGGTTCACCGTGGCTTCCAGACGCATTTGATTGCACTTCGTGAACAGGATAGGACGCATGGTGTCTTTCCAGTTTCGGGGCTGCAGGGCTGGCATGTGTATCGTATTTTCTTCCGATGTTCCTCTGCGACAGCGGCTACCGTTTTGTCCTCCAAATCGACAAGTTGGGTCTCTGTGACCAAAGCCTTCTGGGGGCAAGCCTGCACGCATCTGCCGCAAGCGTCGCATTTCTCCGCGTCGATGACTATGTAGTATTCGCCTGAGCCGTCGCAATACCCGTAATACGTGATTATGGTTTTCATCCGCCCTGTGCTTTCAGGTACAGCGCCCTGCCAAGCAGTGCCGCGCCGATTGCGCCTGCCACCATCGGGTCGAGTCCGCTACCACGCCAGTCAGGCGAGGGAAGCGTTTTGACGCCGAGGTCCTCCTCGATTCGTGAGACGATGCCGATGTTCTTCGACTGCCCGCCCGTTATAACGAGTTCCTTCTCCAGCCCGACGCGGTTAATCAGATTCGCCATGCGCACAGCCATCGCACGAGTGTAAGCCGCTAGAACCTTCTCCTTGCTCCAACCCTTGCGCAGCAAACCCATCGCCTCCGTCTTCGCGAAAGCCACGCAAGTGCAGCTCACGGGCTCAGGCTCCTCTGAAACCCTAAGCGACACCTCGCCGATCTGTTCAATCGGAATCTGTAGCAAGTCAGCAAAAACCTCCATGCCACGACCTGTGCCCGCAGCGCATTTATCATTCATGAGGAAGGACACGACTCTGCCTGTTTGGTCGATGCGAATCGCCTTGATGTCCTGCCCGCCCACGTCCAGTACCGTGCGCACGGATGGTCCCCAGATGTAGTTTGCGCCCTTCGCGTGACACGCAATCTCGGTTATGGCTCTGTTTGCCATGGGCACGTTGACTCTACCGTAACCCGTGCCGACAATGTACTTCAAATCGCTGTTTCTGAGCCCCGTATCCTCCAAAGCCCAACTCAACACCTTCGTGGCGCTCTCAGGACTGTTCGAACCCGTACGCATGACACCGTACGAGTAAACGTCGCCATCAATCATAATCGCCGCTTTAGACCCTACTGAACCCACATCGACGCCCGCGGTGATGACGTCCTTGTTCTTCCATTGCTTATCAGAGAAAACTCGGTGGTATTCTTGCCAACGCCAGTACTCAACAGGCTCCTTCACGACACTACGCCTCCTTCGTGCGACCCGCAGCAACCAATGCTGCGCCCAACGCTCCAGCGAATTCTGGATGCTCGGGGATAGATAAATCCACCCCTAACTTCCGCTTCAACGACGCCACGAAGCCAACATCCTTCGCCACGCCACCGATCAGCACGACGTCGGGGTTCACCCCCAAACGGCGCACCATAGAAGACACACGGTCAGCCATAGCGTCAAACACCGCCCTCGCAATCTCGGGCTTCGACTCCTGCCTGTGAATTAATGTGACGACGTCGGATTCGCCGAAAATCACACACGACGCATTAATCGTGCTGGCACGCTCCGCCTTCAGCGACAGCGGCCCCATGTCCTCCATCTTCAACTCCAACGCCCGCGCCATCGCCTCAATGAACGTCCCCGCACCGGCGGCGCAGCGCTCGTTCACGACGAAGTCCGCCATGATGCCCTTATCGTCACACTTCACCGCACGGGCTTCTTCGGCGCCGATGTCGATAATCGTCCGCGCTTTCGGGAAAAGCCGCACGCCTGCCTTGGCGTCTGCGCCCATCATGCTAATCGTGCTGCTAGCGTTTGGGGCGAGTTCCATTCCTGAACCCGTCGCCGTCACGTGCTTCAGGTCAGCCAACGTCAGCTTCGCCTCCTTCAACGCCGTCGCCATGGCTTCTTCGGCGGATTTGGCGGGGTCGAACCCCGAGAACACTTTACCTCTGCCCGCGACTTCGCCATTTTGGAGAATTACGACTTTAACCGATTGGGTTCCAACGTCCACGCCAGCCGTCGCCATCAGAACATGCCTCCTAAATGTCCACTCGGGCAGAGAGCATTTCGAGGAACGCTTCCACCCGCGTCTTCATCTGCCCAACATCCTCCCGCGTGTACTCCGTGTCCAAATAGTAAACAGGAATGTTCAGCTTGTCCAAAACACGCTTGACTCTGGTGTACTCCATGGCGTAGAGCATGCAGCCGCGCACGACGTAGTAGATGACGCCCTGCACGTTCCACTCCTTCACCTTGTTCAGCAGCCAGTTAATCCTGTCCTCGTTGCCATCCTTCGACGTAAAACACGGACACGTCGACGCCATCAAGTAGCGTTCACTCATCGCCCGATACATGTCGTCGCTGGTCCATTCGTCCACGCCCACAGGGTCATAGAGCAAACGCTCACCCGAACAAAGCTCATCTGCAACGATGACGCCCCTCGGCGACGCCTCCTCCACTAGCGAAGGCAACTTCCAATTGTCAGGCCAGAACATCGGCGTCCCCGTAAGCATCACCCGCGGCGTATCGGGCGGACAAACCCACTTCTTCTCCTTGACCCGCTGTTCCAGCTCATCGCACAATACCTCCGTTTTCTCAGTCCACCTCGCGATATCGTCCCAGAGGAAAACTTGGTTTACAAGCATAGCGTCCCTGCCCATTATGACCGGAGCGCCCTTCCGCAAATCCTGCAGTCTGCGGAATGCCTTCGTGGCTTTCTGCACGAGCTCGATGGCGGCGCGAAGCTTCTTCGTCGTGATCTTGTTACCCGTCAGCTCCTCAAGCTGTTTCTTCACAGAGGCGACTTCGTCGCGCCAGAACTCCAACGAGTGCGGTGAATCCTTCACCCTTGGCAAGGGCATGGTAATCACGGGTTTGTAGTCGCTGAGAATCTCTCCCAACTTCGTCATCCCATCACACGTGAGCACGCTGATTAGCGCATCGCTCAACTCGAGGAACGGGGACAGCCCAATCATCTTCGCCCCAATCGTGGAGCGTATGACGGGGCAAACCTCCACAGGGACTATGCGGTCGCCGATTTTCGACGTGTCATACCAGCCCGAGCTTACGCGGACGGGAATGGCATTTGCCGCGATTATCAGTTCGATAGGGGCGAACATGCAAAAGTAGCCGATGACCTTCTGTCCCTTCGCCTTCGCCTCTTGGAGTTCTTTTTCGCGTTCGGTGAAGGTTGCGAAGTCGTCGAAGTACTTCATGGCTTCGGCTCGGTTTGCGGAGGTTTTCTTCATTCGCTCGATGTTCTCCGCTATTACCCTGTCGGACACAGCTTTAGCGGAATTCCTTAAATCGTCGATTTCTTTCTGCGGAAGCTCTGGAACATATTTCCTTTCTTGGGTGCTATTCACTTTCTTTCTCCTCATTCGCTCTGTGAAGGCTGTAACCAGTCACGTGACTTGAAGAGGGTCTTGGACCCCAATTTGAGTTTGAGGGTGTCTTCGTATGGGCACATCTCCACGCACCGCAAGCACAGCGTGCACATTGAGGTGGTTATCTTGCCGCCCTTCTGCTCATAGATTTCTTGGACCTGCTGCGGGCAAACGCGCTTGCAGATGCCGCACTTGGTACATTTCTCCTCATCCTTGCTTAAATGGAGCACGGCGGACGACTTGCCACGGAACTTCGCGGTGAAAGACGAGCCAGTGGGGCAGAACCTGCACCAGAATCTCCTGATAAAGAACGATGCAACTACCGTTAAGGCGACGAATATTATGGCGTTTACCGTGACCAAACCAGCTATTCCCGTGTAGTCTGTGCCCGAATAGAACGATATGGGCGTAAGATAGGGCCAACTGACGTAAATGCTGTTTATGTTGGCGATGCTGGTCCACGGTACAATCAGTGGTTCCAAGGGACCGAGCAAGATGGAGTAAGGTTTGAATGGCCCAGTAAGGAAATAAATGAACTGATATTGCCAGTCCGCAATCGGACCAAGAACGAATGGCAATGCTAAGAAGAAGGCAAGAATTACATATCTAAGCCTGTTGAGGGCGCCATTGAGTTTTTCAGGCACCAAGCGATACCGAATTCTCGTGACTTTTCTCAGTTGGCTGATTAGGTCCATGTAGAATCCGAAGGGGCAGAGCCAGCCGCAGAAGAATCTGCCGAGCGGTATGGTCATAAGCAGGATCACCGCCACTACCAAGAGCATCCATATCTGCGAGAACGTGAACATGTAGAAGATGGCAGCCACCGACACGGCGCCCACGACGAAGCGAAGGTACGTCACTTTTCGGGTCTTGTTCTTCAACCATATTAGAACCGCTAGGACACCCGCTATGCCCAGCCCTGTGAGCACGGTCAATCTGAGTGTGTCGCTTAGGTATTCGAATGCCATGTTCTTCAACCTAAAGCCAAGCCATTGAACAAGCCGCCAGCGAAGGCGGCAAAGTACGGGTTTGGAATTCTGGGAGCAAGTGACATGCTTAGTGGTCTCTCACGTGTTTTTACGTAGATGGAGATAAACCTTTGCACATTTAAAGCTTACATAAACTGTCGACGTAGCCTGAAAGCCTGGTGCGAAGGTGAATCGCCAAGAATATTCTCCCTGAAGCACCTTTCAGGTTGGTGTTTTCATACGCTCTTTGAGGGTTCAAGCCAGTTGCAGGGCTTGAGGCGGTCTTCGACCCCTCTCTTCACTTTTAGCGCATCTTCTGACGGACGCATCTCAGTGCAGCGCAGGCACAACATCCGGAACCGACGCCAAAGCCTCCTAAACCATGAACAAATTGCAATCGTTAACGAAATAAGAAAATAGCGTAATTTCATGGTGGCGATATCCGACTCTGTTTCCTGTAGCGAATAAAAACAGCTGCGTTTGTGACGGCTATCAGCATCCCGGTAGCAGCAGCTACAGCAATCCACAGTGGAAAGATTGATCCTTCGCTTGGTGGAAGTATCACGCGTGTGTTGTAATCTCGCAGGTAAGCCAAGTGAGCCTCGTCGGATGGGTAACCTTCGGTCGCCAGTGGATAGGGGAAGCTCGTCATGTTGCGGAAAGGCAGGGGATCCACGGTGAAGCCGAAACCGAATCCCCAATTTCCGCTTTCGTCTTTGAACCAGCAAGAGAGGAAGAAGAAGTAATCCCGTTGCATTCCTTGACCAAGAGAGGGTAGGTCTGTGGTCGAGAAATTCAGTGAGACTTCGTCGCCTTGTCTGCCGATTACAAATTCATCGTCTTCAGCGGTAACCAATTTTGTAACATCGCCGTATTTTGTGAAATTGCCCGAAGCTATCGAACCTGTTGAAAAAGCTTGGTACAGGTTAGCAGTCGGGTCGATCGTGTGAACTGTTATGTTGCTTTGAGGGGATGTGTCTATTCCGATATAATCGAGCGTCACGTTCCAGAAATTATTGATTCGAAGCGAGTAGTCATTGGTTGGGAAAAGCCCTGTTAAATCAACCACGAAGGTTCTGGGCACCGTTTCTGGCGGTATCGGAAATTGCCTGTCCATGGGCACACGTATCCAACTGCCGTTTGCCGCTTTTACCTCCATAAACGGTGGTGGAGTAACCTCTGCTCCGTCGGGCACAGATGGATCGTAGAATTTCGCAAGCCAAGCGGAATAGTCCTCTGGTGATCCCCAGTCGACCACAGCTCTCACTACGAGTTTGATTTGATTGGCTTTTGATAGGTCGCCGAGATTCAGGGTCAGCGTGTTCCATTGAATATTGTTCCAAGATGGGCTGTTAATACCGTTGATTCCTGGAGTGAAAACGTTGTCAATCTTAGCTATCTGCGGCAGAACGTTTTGTCCTTTTTCGTTCACCGCCGATATCGGGTTTAACAAATCCTTGCTCACCGTGTAAATCTGCCCCATGTAGGTTGGGTCGAGGTACTGCTCCACCATGGTTGAATAAACGTTCACGTCAGAAGGATGGTCTACAACAACCATGTATGCTTGATCAAGGTAGAAGATTTCATTCCACTTCTGGCTCAACTTCAAAACGTAAGAACCGTCGACAAGAGCAGCCTGATTTCCGTCAATCGGAATGTAATCCCAAGGATTGTTAGCGTAGAAAGTGAACGGGACCGCCCCATTTGAAGAATTCTTCGAATTGATGTACCCTAGCCATCCATGATCAGACACTTCTCCATGAATAAACCCATTCCTTGCCATTCCACAAGTACAAAGACGGACACGACGATCCGCCACTAAACTCCCCCTTAACCGTCGTCCGCGTCGTCAAAGTAATCTGCCGACTGGGGTTCTTGGAGCCATCATCGGATAAGGGCGGGTTCGAAGTCGTCCAGTCAAGGAAACCAAACTTGCCTGTTGGGTCGGCCGCCGGAAATTCAACCGTGTGCGGCACTCCAACCGAGAGGAGTTCGGTGTGAGGAGTCTTGAACGGTTGTCCGTCAATCTTGAAATCGATGCCCTGCTTCGGAGACGAAACCACCAGAATATTATGGTAGCCAGTTGGGACGATTATGAACCCAGTCACTTGACTGTTAACCTTGACGTTGTAAATTCCCTCGCTCGTGGCATTATAGGTAAACTCAACCTCTGCCGACTGCCCAGCATCCAAATCAACCCGCTTCGTTTGCACCACCTCATCGTTCACGCTTAATTTCACGCTAAGACGGTCAGGCGCTGAACTCGGGTTCGTCGCGTTCGCCTTGACGGTAATCTGCTGGCCAACCCATGCTTCGTACGGAACAGCAACAACAGTCGCAAGTGTTATGCTGCTCGTCTGCGGAGGCGCAGGCTTAACGTTAAAAGCTCCCACCAAATCGCCGATTTGAACAGTGTAGTTCCCTTCTACGGTCTCAACATCCGGGAAAGTCGTGACGTTGGATTCTAATGGCGTCAAATCTATGGTCACATTCGCCCTAGTCGAGTTATTGATGAGAAGTTCAATCGTGTAATTCCCCTCCGACTCGCCCACGTTGGTTACGTTAACCGAAACTAAAACAGGATCACCTGACTCCGTCTGATTCGGGGCAACTGTAAGGTCAGACAACGTAAACTCCGCCGGCTTTGGACCCTGAGTCAAAACGCCCTGACTGGTTAAATAGAGGTAAGTGCCAGCCGCCAAAGCAACGACTAAGATGTCGATTAAGAGAACAGCTTTCAGCCTGCCGAATGCCTTGCGGTTGGACATTTAATCGTCAAATGATACATGTTTACTGTATATATCCATTTTGCAGAAACTATGAATTCATGGTTGAGGATGAAAACACCAACCATGGCTCACGGTTTGAGCTAGAAGCTAGCTATACCTTTCTTATCGATAAAGTCATACCATTTCCAGAGCTCTTCCGCAACCTTCTCAGAGTACCCGACCTTGACAATCAGTTCTCTAAAACCGAGTTTGCCAATCTTAACCGCCAACCCAACCACAACCAAGAGAATTGTGTGCTGACAAAATAAGTATTCCGCATGACAGATTCATCTTGTACATGCGTTCAACAGAGATACAGTTCGCAGGCACTTGCCAACCGGTTTCGACGAATTCAACGGGTTGACGTGAACAGGCGACATCTTTGTATAGAAACGCTAAAAAAGCCCTTCTCGGTTTTTCTTCAGCAACCGCGTTTTCGAACGTGAGGGCTCGTAGCTCAGTCAGGCTAGAGCACCGGACTTTTAATCCGGGGGTCGCGGGTTCAACTCCCGTCGAGCCCGCTATTGGATTTCTTTTTCGTGAAAGAGAACTCCCAGCTATGAGAAAGCGCCCTGTATTGGGGTTGTTCTTGGCTTAGCATAGTAACGAAGCGCGCGCTAAAGAAGAAGATGGAACGGAGAAAAAAGAATGATGGGTTATTTTTTCGCCATTTCCGCCAGGGCTTTCTCCATCTTAGGCAAAGCAACTATAGTCTTCTCGACGGGGACGATTTCAGTATCCCAACCAACCATCATCATTTGCTCAACTATAGGCATCACTTTGTCCATGCTATGGGTATCAACAATACAGACGATAAGCATTTGATTGCGAGCAGTATAGGAAGCGAGTAACTTGCATCCTCCAAGCGGACCCTTTATGATAATCTGGTTTCCAACCTCGATAGATGCTTTCATAAGCTCAGGCGGAAGTATGCCTTTGGGTCTATGTATCAAAAGAACCTCCATAGCGTCTCACCCATTCCTACGTGAAAGAAATCAATATTTAAGTTTTCTAAAATTCGATGAGCACAGGAACTGAAATAAAGTGTGGTAGGGATTAAATTTCGCTGCTACATTAAAATCTAATCCAACAACAAAACGATGGCAAGCGCTACCCTTTTCTGTAAAAGGATGGAGGCTAAGAATTACCGTAGCGGTGTAACCCAAGTTAGGTAGCGATTTACTTTATCTATGGAGGAGGCGGTGTAGAGGTTTGAGGAGGGACTTTTTTGGGCTTTCGCCTTCTTACCACGGCAACGACTATTACAATGATGATTACTATCACGGCTACGATTAGCAGCAGGAATGGAAGTCCTGTTATGCTGAAGCTAAAGTTGAAGCCTAACAGCGATGGCGACTCTGTGGATAGGATTTGGAATGTGTCACGGCTACTGGTCCAGTTGCCGTAGTAGGTGCTGTAAGTTGTTGGACCAGCAACGTAGGTTACTTGGTACAGCAGTCCATTCTCTAAGAAGAGGACGGTGTCTTGCATGAATTGGCTTCCGTTATAGCTGGCTGAGATTGCAAGTTCATGCCCGCTGTAGCCGTTTACCGTCACGTCTTTGTCTGTAGTCAAAGAGTAGCTTGAGTAAGTTGAAGCCCATGATTGTTTTGAATTGTCAACTATAGTTTGGAGCGTTTGGTCAGTGTTTTCGACGCCGACGTTTATGTTAACGTATCCCACATTTGAGTCTTCAGGGCCTAAGAATTGAACAATGGTTCCTTGCACCCCTTCTTTGAGTGTCCATCCCTGTGGCGGAGTTATCGAGAATCTGTTTTCGCTATCGGTGTATGCTCTGGCAGGGCAAACTGTGAGAAGTACGGCGATAATAACGATAGTTATGAATATGAAAATCGATTTTTTCAAAGCTTTTTTCACCTTTAATAGTTCTCTCAGATTTTCGCGTTTATTAATTTAATGGTAACTTTTGTTTTAGGTGCCTTTGCTCTAATTAAATAAATAAAGGCGACGCCTTCATGGTGTGTGTTGGATTAAATTTTAATCCAAACCACCAATAACCACGAAACCCCAGCCCGAACCTGCAAAGAAAATGCAATCACCACTCAGCCAGACCGCGAACCGGACGGAGCAGGAATTCACGCCTGAACAGCGCAGACTGCTCAGCTTCAAAACCGATGGCGACTGCGTTATCGTGAAGCCTACGCAGTTCTTGAAGGGAGAATGGGAAGACATCAATGAAGTGGTAAGGAGTTTAGGCGGCAAATGGGTGAAGGGCGACATAATCAGTTACTGGGAGATTCCTGTGCAATAATGAAACATGAGAAATAGTCACCATAAACTCTTCTTTGCAAGAAGAAAAAAAGGGAGGGAGCGGTTTTTTCCGCGTTTAAGCTCGTTTCCTCAACATCAGCACTGTAGCCACGACGATTGCTATGATTATGGCAACAACTCCGATTGCAACAGCATAGTACAGCGGAGTAATGTCAATTGGAGCTATTGGTTCAACTGCTTGTTGTGGCGTGGGTTCTGGACCTATAGTTACAGCGGTTCCGGCTGATGAACTTCCGTAGGATGCGTCGCCAGCAAATGAGGCGATGATCTGGTAGGTGTCTTGCTTTGTCGGGGTCCAGGGCATATCGAACGTACCGTAGTAGGCGTTAGTCGTGGTTGTGCCTATGTTAGTTACCGAGCCATCGGAACCTATCGCAGTCAAGGTCACTTTAACACCAGTCATGTTGTTTGGCAGCGCCCTCTGGATGTGAATGTGTTCCATCATTGCTGCCTCGGAGTCTACGGATACGCATGGCGTGTTTGGCTGTGCAGGGGAGAGGTCCAGCACGGTTCCCTTCATGAGCAACGCAGTTCCAAGCGGCACACTAGTGTCTGGCGCTGTGACAGTCGTGGCACTCTTGCCCTTGCCGAACCAGTACATGTAGCCGTCAGAGCTGAACAATTGCACATAGCCATCGTGAACCGGACCAATGTCTGTGGTATGCTTAGATGAAGCACCTGGTATGGCCACAGTCCATATTTTTTCGCCTGTCGTTGCGTTGATGCAGTGGAACTTCCATCCTCGAGTGATAGGCACGGTAGCTGAGTGTTCGGTGTTGTAGGCGTACATTTTTCCGTCAGCAATTACCGCACCAATGTTCCAAGAGTACATAGTCTGGCCCGCTTCGTTGGTGTATGGGGTTTCGTATGGATAGTCGGCTGGTGCCTCATACTTCCAGACTATCTTGCCGTCTGTCCAGTTGAAGGCATAGACTCCAGAATAGGCTTGTCTGTAGAGTAGACCGTAAGCTGACTGTACTGAGTAGCCGCCAAAGCCTGCTTCGTCCCAAGGATAGTCCATTGGCTCGCTGGTCCAAACTTGTTTGCCTGTGGTTAGATCGAGGCAGATGAAACCTTTGTGCAACGCTAGGGTGGCGATTTTCCCGTGGTCGGCGATGTCGCAGCTTCCACTGTATTGTGCGGTGTCCTCCAAATATTTGTTCCATAGCACTTGACCAGTTGCTAAACTTATGCCGGTAATATTTTCTGCATAGTATGTTCCTGCTCGTTGCACATTCACCACCTGAGCACATACACCAACGTTATAATCGGTTGTAGCTGGTAAGCTGCTGATCGGCCAACTTATGTTGCTCACTATCCTACTAGCTAAGCTCGTGCTGGTTCCCAACGTTGTCCAGTTGATCAAACGGTAGCGTCCACCAGTCGCGTTTGCCGCTGCTGCGCCAAGGTCTTGCACGCTCATAACGTATCCGTTCATATAATACGAACCAGTCGTCAACGGCGCGATCGAAACATTAAGCCTTACAAGCCCTGTTGATGCACGGTATTTCAACAAGCGACCGCTGCCCAAGTACACGAAGTTCACCTCTGTCACGTGTGTAGGGAAACCTCCACCGCTCGGTATGGCGCCTATGTTGTATTCTATGTAGTTGGGTATCTGAGTGATGCCTGTCTGTTCCCAAATTACTTGCCCTGTTCTTACATCGTAGCGTTGCCAAACATTTGTCGCTTGATAGTAGTCGGTACCATTGACGTTTGTCATGGCCACCTTCGCAATTTGTTGATAAGCACTGCCTGCATAGGCTATTGTAGCAAAACCGTAAGTGCTTGGGTCGCCGCCCATGCCCATTCCTCCGAAGACTCCAGCGTTTGTGTCCTCAAGTCCGAAGTCTCCGCCCAAGAGGCCTGCTTGAGTGAGTTCTTCTTTCCATGCTACGTGTGGACTTTCTGGCCCCAATGTCCATGGAACGAATGAGTACATCGTTGTGCTTTTGCCTGGCTGGTACCTGTTTGTGTCAGGATAGTACTGATTAAACACCGAAAGCGGAATCTCATAATCGCCTCCTGCAGGACCACTCCACGGCCAGTTGCCTATGGCGGGCCACCAATCTCTGTCCTCATAAGGCACTGGTCGCGTCCAGTAGTCGCTGGGGAGCGCACCGGTTACAGGCCACGAGGCGACCATATCTTTTTGCACAGTAACTGTTCGCTCTGGGGTTGTGACAGGCTTGAAGTAGACAGACTCAGTGTAAGAGCGTACCACCTGGTTATGTTTGCAGCTGGTGGTCCCACTCCATCGAGGTATCGCCCTGCGGGGAAATACGTTCCTAGGAACTCGAACTTCAGCTTATATTGTCCGATCTGGTCTGGTACGAATTCATACCAGATGGTGCCGTCGTCAGGATAAGATTCAAGCTTTTTGGTCTCGGTGGTTCCGTCTGGCTTGGTCATTACAACTGTATAGCCTTGGTGCAATCGATCAACGCCTGGGGCGGGCTGCGTTTCCAAATTGACAAGTACCGGTTGGCCAATTCCTACAGGTGACGGTCTGCAGCTGATGAGGGCCCAAGTTTGAATTTGGACATCAGGAACCACGCCTGTTGGCAAGGGTCCGGATACTCCTCCAGCCGGACCTGCGCCTCGAAACTGAGCTTTCGGTACAATAATGTACGTTGATGCCAGAATAGTTGTAGCTGTCAATACTGCAATAGCAATTATGGCTACGAGTTGCGATCTCTTATTTGACATCTCCATTTCTCCTTAATATATGCAAATATGCGTCTTTGCGAAAGGTAAGTTTGCTCGCTCTCAGTATTTATGATTTTTCTATATCCAAGTTGTTGTAGAGAAAAATATCTTACTTGAGTAGGCATAAAAGTTTAAGAAAAGGACTTTTGGAATAAAAGTTTGAGCAAAGTATTGGTTGACCGTAGAGAAAAATCAGCTATTCCCAATGTGAATCCTTCTACCAAACTTGATCGCCAGCAGCGTAGCCAAAGCGAAAAGCGGAACCACCGTTAAAGCCGGAAATTCGGGGACCGAGGGACTTCCGCCCACATTCAGAATACGAGTGCGCTCTAGGGAAGTGAAGCTAACCAGCCGATCCGTTGTATCTTCTCCTATGTAAGCGTAGACCATAACCTTGAAAATTACATTACTTACATTGCCCAAGCTGACCCCAGTCTCCATCGGCTGCATTCCGCCAGATTCATATACCCCACCAAAAGCACCCGTAAGCGGTACTTCGGTCAACCCTACCACAGACTTGAGATTAGCTACTTCTGCGTTATAATACAATTCAGCACTATTTACGTCAGAGAACAAATAAGCGTAAAACTCGACGGAGCGTATATCACCTGGTCCAGCGTACCTCCTGTAATATTCCACTGCCCCGCCATCAACAAATCCTGGTAGGCTTAGCGTCTCACTCCAAGAAGTGCCGTAGTACCATTCCGTTTCCTGGAGAACTGGATAGACGGTGGGATCGTCGCTCTTTGAGGGAAGCAAACCATCCAAACTCAGATACAGGTTATCTGCACTTGCCAGGGGTAACAGGAAAACCAGCAACACGAACGATAACATTAATCCAGAAACTGATACGCGAAACGTTTTTCTCATCTTGCCGTTACCTTATGTCGCACGTGATTTAGGATGAATGCATATTGAGATACTCTTCGTTACTTGCGTGCACTTTCTTCTCAGACCATATGTTATTTATGTTTTTGCCATCCCGCAAATTCTACAATTTTCACTTGAATGGAACAGTACGTTGAAAAGGCATTTTGAAGGGGTGGCAACTCAACTTTTTGATGAGTTATTTGAATCTGCTCTTGGTTGTCTCAGAGGTCTAAAACTGCTCGTGTCAACAAGCTGTATAAGGCGATTCAGTGGAAAAGATGTTTTAATGCGGAGACGGAACAAACTTACGCTGCTTTTAGCCATGCGATAGCTGTTATCCTCTGGAGTGTCGGCTGGATTTTTTCCCGCACCGGTTCTAATAGGAAAAGAGTTGAGAAAGAAAAGAAAATGCATCTGTAATACGATTGTGTCTCGTCCTCCACCCCTATTTAGCTAAGTAGGATTTTACTTAACCCTATGCGAAGAATGCTGAAAGCACGCGCTATCATACAAACCAAAACTGCGAATGCGGAAAAGTTATAGCTGAACTAAGAGTTTTATTAGGTCAGTGAAAAAAGAGTGATTACAAACAAAATCCCAAGGCGACAGTTGATTTTTTTTCTTTCTGCTCACGGTCGGTCTTGTCATTAGTCTCATCGGAATCGCCCTGTGGCGCGGCGAGCAAAAAGTTAATCCAGAGAATTTCTGGAACATATTCAGGCTTTCACTGCTCGGAACGGTGATTCTGGGGGCATTGTTAGTAATGGGTGCGCTATATCTAAGTTGGAAAAGAAGTCAGCCTGCCCATCAGCGTGCTGTAATTAGCCAAATATCTTAAGGCTCACAAACTCACGCTTAGATATAGCCCTTTATCTAGGAATTTGTTCGAGTTCTCCCCCAGCGAGTATCCTTCACTCTGAGCGCACAAGCAATAGCGGTTTGGAGACTTCTTTCTTCATGATTCTTCTTATCTCAATCTCGTCGAAATTTCTTGCATTCTTGGGTTTCTCATCCGACATCGAATCTGGAAAAACAAAGTGGACCTCGCCATTCAAAGACTGTACCCTAACTACACGCGGTTTTGGCAAGCCTATCCCGACGATATTGGATATCTCGACGGAAATAGGCTTGTTCGAAAGATTTGTTGATACATCGTTAATTGTTGAACAAGCCATTTTCCCTATTCCTGTCCAAACAAAACGCCTTCGCTGGCTTTTTCATTCCATATTCTAACGGATTTTGTTAATTTCTGTTATATACTCTACAGGAAAAAACCTGCAACGTTTTAGGTTTGTCCGTTGAAAAAAGGAGGAAATAGATTTCCCTGCGATTGCACGTACCGTGGGTTTGTTTGTTGCTCTGGCAGGTACTTGTTCGTTGATGGTTTCGGCTCTGACGGTTTAGGTTTCCAATTTTTGTTCAAGTCCAAGAACGTGTGGTTATGCGAAGTGTTGTCGTATTTCGTCGAGGGAGAGTGTGCCGACGTTGTTGTCTTGGAGGATTTTTTCTGCCCGCTCCAAATCGTTAACGCGCAAAACCAGTGCAAATTTGCCCTCAAAATGGACTGCGGATGAGTAGGCGTATTCGATGTTTAGCCCGTTTTCGCCCAGCACTTTCGTGATGCGGCTGATGTGGTCTTTTTCGGTGATGAGAACCACTGAAACTTCGATGTTCTTCTTGGCTTTGGCGAGGTTGAAGTCGGCTTCTTCTAAGACACGGGTGGCTTTCGCCGGGTCTTCAGTGATCATTCGAACTAAGCCGAACTCACCTTTGTCGGCGATCGTTAAGGCGTAGATTTTGATTTGGTTTTTGTCGAGTTTCTCGATGACGTCGGAGAGGGAGCCTGGGTGGTTGTCGAGAAAGACGCTGACTTGTGGTACGGGCACGTGTTTCACCGAACTGTGTTAGATTCAAACGATATTTATGTCTTCACATTCCCCATAAAGCGTGCCCGTTTCGTAGCAAATCGACTCTGCCTTTCTCGAGTTTGTGGCATTCCATATTTCTATCAGGCTCGAATATCCTTGAGAAAAACGATAGCGAAAGAATTGTACCCCTATATAATTCCAAAATTCCCGCGGCACCCATAGGGTTATAAAAAAGGAAACAATCTCAACGATTAGACAAAAATCTGTTTCTGGGCGGGTGAACTAATGGAGCCTGTTTCTTACGAAATCGAAACCGAAGTCCCCAACGTCTACATGGACAAACTCATGGAGTTCATCCAGAAAAAATATCTCCTACCACAGAAAGAACGATTCAGAGGAATCGCCAAGAGAAAAGACGAGGCAGGCATCTCCCTGTCGTACACAGTGACAGGAGCGCAGGAAAGCCCGCTTCTTCAAGTTGAAGTGAAAGGAGCCCGACCCATAGCGGTGAAGATAACGCCTCTGGACGAAAAAGTGACGGAGACGATGATTGAGGAGGCAAAACAGGACATCGTCATTGCTATGGAAATCTTCGAGCAAAACGCGAGAAAATCAACGTTGTATTTCGCGTGGAGAGAAGGCGAGAAAATCGTGCCTGAAACACGTAAGCAGGGGCGAGAAATCAGTTCAACGCCTATTCCTGGAAACCCAGGTTCTCTTCTTTATCCTCTTCAGCGGCTTGGGCATCGTGTTGTTCCTCGTCGTTTTCGTATATTATCCAGCCTACATCGCCGTAGCGCCGCTCATCCTGGTTGCTGCCCAGTTCATCTTTGTCTTCTACTCAACCTGGTTCATCGCCCGAACCGCAGACTGGACTATCACGCAGGCTAACCCAACGATTCACTTCCTCGAGTACCACATGCCGTTGAATGGAGAACGGCGAGTTGAGCAAAGGCTACCCGCCTGAGCAGCTGGCGAAGATAAAGAAGGAAGTTTACGACGTGATTCTCGCCAAGCACGGGGAAGAAATCGACTGCAGTGAGGCACAGAAAGTTTTCGAGAAATACGGAGTTTCATGCAAATCAGAGAACTTGACATCCAAGAAAGTTAACGTTTACGAGCTCGTGAAGAAAATTGCTGACAAATTCCACTTTCCCACACCTAAGATAGTGGTTTCGAACACGATTCTTCCGAATGCCGCCGCATCGGGTCCAAGCCCTAGCCGAGGATTAGTCCTCATCACCACTGGGCTTCTGGTGCAGCTAGACGAAAGCGAGATCCTAAGTGTCCTTGGACACGAGTTTGGGCACCTCAGGGGGAGAGACCCACTCATCCTGTACGGGATTACTAGCGCTGAGTTTCTCTTCAGATTCTACGTTGTGCTGACCTATTTACCCATAATTTTCTCGTCGTTCCTTTTCTTCATCTACTTCTGGGTCGTGTTCTCCGCAATCTTCTTCATCTCCAAATTCTTCGAAGCTCGGGCTGACCTTGTTTCAGCCATGGTGATGGGGCAACCTGAAGTCTTAGCAGGTGCGCTGGAGAAAATCGGGTTCCAGAGACTCCTGTTCGAGAGAACACCTTCCTTCAGGCTTCAGGAATGGATTGGCTTCGACCCGCACCCACCCATTTACTTCAGGGTGGAAAGGCTTGAGAAACTCAAAGAACCAGTGCAGATAAAGTACCCACTGCTACGGTCCATTAGAGAAGTGTTCTCGGGCTTCTTCGCCAGCATCTAGCCGAGGCAAACCCGATGAACTACCAAGTCCAGCTGATAACGCCCGACGAGAAAGACCGACTCTTCCAAGAGTACCAGGACAGATTTCTCTACTCAAGCAAGGCTGACGTTTACGGATGCTGCGTCAAACTGCTAACTGATACGGAACGGGTGAAAAACCTCTGGGAAGACAACTTCTTCAGCATGAACGAGAACACACGCTCCCACGGAAGACTCGTTGTTCTGGAGCAAGAGGGCGAACCGCTGACCGTGAAGTATGAAGCCTATACTAAAACCGCCTTTCTTGTCAACGTTGACTACTACGGATGGATTAAGAGCATCGCACTCGCAGTCGCTGGAGACGTTCTGGAGGACGAACACGGAATCTACTCCGTCCACGGCGCAGCCCTGGATGTCGGATGCTTGGGCGTCTCAATAATCGCTCCCTCGGGTACTGGAAAGACAACGCATTCGTGGGGGTTGCTCCGCCTGCCGACCGCGCGGTTGGTCTCCGATGACTGGTACTTCGTGCGGTTGTCGAGCCGTGAGCCATTAGCTTTCGGTTCCGAGAAGAACTGCTACATCGAAGCGGACATCGGCAAAATCTGGAATGAGTACGAACGCCTCGTAGATAAGGCGCGGTTTGACCAGAAGGGCAGAGCCGTCGTGAACGTCAGGTGGATCGTCGGAAGCGGCGGCGTAATTCCCCTTGTGACGATGAAAAAGATCATCTTGCTCAAAGAGGGATTCGGCGGATAAAACCATCGCAGCTCACCTCACCGCCGAGGAAGCGCTGCAGTACGTCGTGAGCCACGATTTCTGCAACCCTCACCAACTCGTAAGGGACGAGCGGAAACTGGAGTTGCGGACGAACTTCTTCCGCAGGTACTTCGAGCAGACCGACGTCTACCTCGTGAACACAACTGGCACGCCTCAGGAAACGCAGACTGAGATTAGAAAGCTCCTCGCCATCTAACGCGAGTTAAACACACAAAGAATAATAAGCCTAGAAACAGACAAACCTGACTTAGCTGAAAGGGGATGCTTCAGTTGAAGCTAATCTACGCAGTCATAGACGGTATGGGTGACCTGCCGATCCCAGAGTTGGGCAACAAGACACCGTTGGAAGCTGCCAACACACCCAACATGAATTTTCTCGCCAAAAACGGACAAACTGGGCTTATGTACACGGTTGGCAAGGGCGTTGCACCCGAGAGCGACGCAGCAGTCATCTCGCTCCTTGGATACGACCCCTTCAAGTACAGCACGGGCAGGGGCATCATCGAAGCCGTGGGCGCAGGCATCAAAGTGGAGAACGGCGATTTGGCATTGAGGTGCAACTTCGCTACGCTGGGACGGGGCAGGGAGATTCTTGACAGGCGCGTTGCCAGAACTCTGAGCACGGAGGAGGCCGCTGAGCTCAGCCGTGACGCCAACGAACAAGTGAAGTTGGAGTCTTGCCCAGCCACGTTTAAGTTCACGAACACGCTGGGGCACCGCGCCGTTCTGGTCATACACAACAAAGCGTGCCCGTTGTCAAGCAAAATCACGAACAGCGACCCAGCTTACACCATCGTGGATGGGCTGGGAGTGGCTACACCTGACGTTGAGATGGTCTTAAAGGAATGCGAGCCCATGGATGACACCCAAGGGGCAAGAATGTCCGCTGACTTAGTAAACGAATTCATTCGGAAAACTCACGAGCTCTGGGAAAATCACCCCATAAACAAGAAACGCGCCGCCGAAGGCAAGTTGAAGGCGAACGTAGTGCTCACACGAGACGCCAGCGACCGGCTACCGAACTTCTTCAACATCAACAAGCGGTACAACGTGAATTTTGCCGCTTTGGCCGATATGCAAGCGGAAAATGGAATCGCCCGCCTAGCGGGAATGGATGCAGCGCTTCTTCCGCCGCCCACGGGCAACCTTAAGAGCGACTGCGAACTCCGAGTCAAACGCCTCATGGATTTGATGCCCGATTACGACTGCTTCTATATCCACCTCAAAGGTCCCGATGAACCTGGGCACGACGGCAACTGCCATCGGAAAACAGACGTAATCAGCGCCATCGACGAGTACTTCTTTGGCAACCTCCTCAAAGAAATCAGCCTCGACAACACGATTATCTGCGTCACGTCTGACCACGCCACACCCTGCGCGTTGAAAGTGCACAGCGACACGCCAGTCGCACTGCTCGTTTCAGGAGGCAACACGAAGGACGACAAAGTGGCCAAGTTCTCGGAGAGAGAATGTAAGAATGGGAGCCTGGGAGTGCTGGATTGCGGTTGGATGCTCATGCCGAAACTCATGGAGATGCTGAAAAGCAAACCCTGATTCATTACCTTTTTAGATGGTAAGGCATATTACTGAAAACGAAGAAACCTATGTCAACAGGTGAAACCGATTTGATTGATTGGACTCGCAAAGAAGTTTTGATATTAGCCTTCGACCACCGTTCCTCATTCACGGAGAAATTGTTTGGCATCAAAAACCGCAAACCCACCGCCGACGAAAAGAAGCAGATTGAAGAGTACAAGCACCTCATCTTCTTGGGATTTCGCCAAGCGCTGGAAAAATGCGGCGTCCCCAAAGAAATCGCGGGGCTACTTGTGGACGAGGAGTTTGGCGCAAGCATCCTTCTTGAAGCCAAGAAAAATGGCTACACGTTTGCCATGCCCGTGGAGAAGTCGGGGCAGGACGAATTCGACTTCGATTACGGCGCAGACTACGCGAAGCACATTGAGCAGTTTGACCCGACATTCGTGAAGGTTCTTGTGCGCTTTAACCCCGAAGGCGACAAAACGGTGAATCAGCGTCAACTGCAGAGACTGAAAATCCTCAGCGACTACCTCAAAAGAAAAAACAAGCCCTTCCTTTTCGAACTCATCGTCCCAGCGACACCCCAGCAACTGGCGAAGGCAAATGGCTCAAAAGAAACGTACGACAAAGTCCTGCGCCCCAAACTGATGGTTGAAACCATGAAGGAGATTCAAGACGCTGGCGTTGAGCCGTCAGTGTGGAAGCTCGAGGGCGTAGACAAAGCTGAAGACGCAAAAACCATCGTTAAGCAAGCTCAGCGCGGAGGAAGGCAAGTCGGTGTCATAACCCTCGGACGAGGAGAATCCAAGGAAAAAGTACAGGAATGGCTCGCCGTCGGCGCCAAAATCCCCGGAATAATCGGCTTCGCCGTCGGAAGAACCATATTCTGGCAGCCGCTCGCCGACCATAAAGCAGGCACCATCAACAAAGAGGAAGCCGTCGAGAGAATCGCCCTCAATTACGCTGACTTCGTTAACCTATGGCAAAACGAAAAACAAAAGCGGTAACCAATAAATAATTGCGCGTTATCGTAGCCCTCGATATGTCGGCTCCCAACTGCCCCTGCCCGAAAAAAGACTGCCCACGCTACAGCGACTGCACGACCTGCGTCAAACACCATAAGGAAAAAAACGAGGAACCATACTGCTGCAGATGAAAACAAATCAAATTAAGTCTTTTCTCAGAATTCTTTCTCCCAGCTGCCTTAAACAAGCAAGAGGGACCAGCTGAGTTCAAACCGCTCGCTATCCTTAGTGCATGAGTCTGAACGCTGAGTCAGTAACGTGCTCCATCGGCAAGCCGAAGATGCTGTAGGCTCTATTGCCCAGTATTCTTCTCCCGTAGAATTGCACTTGGGCCTTGCCAATGGCGAACTTCAGCTTGGCTTCGCTGAAACCCGAATGATACAGCAACTTATGCCTAATCAGTGCCCAGTTCTTGGGTTCCTCGTAGTCGTCCACGATGAAGCCGCCGTCGTTCTTCACTCGTTCAAACAGCGCCGTGCCAGGAATCGGGTAGGGCAACGTGAAGGATAAGTAGTCCAGCGGCAGAGCCGAGGCAAACCGCACCGTGTTCAGCACCGTGTCGTCGTTTTCCCCTGGATAGCCGATTATGAAGAAAGCGCCAACCCGCAGACCAGCGGCCTTGGCATTGTATACTGCACTTCGTGCCTGCTCAACCGTGATTTGTTTCCGCATCAAACCTAAGACCTCGTTGGTTCCTGATTCAATGCCGAAGAAGACCCGAACGCAACCCGCAGCCCGCATTCTGGCTGCAACTTCAGGGTCCATTGTGTCGACTCGCGACAGGCACTCCCAACCAACGTTCAATCGCCGCTTCGTTAGCTCGTCGCAAACCGCCAATACCCGATTGCGATTCAAAGTGAAACAGTCGTCTGCAAACCAAACTCGGTCGTAGCCAAGTCCCACAATTTCCTCTACCTCGTCAACGATGTTCGCTGCAGAGCGAGTGCGAAAGCTCTGTCCGAACACAGGGCGACTGCAAAAGTCGCAGCTGAACGGGCAACCCCGAGAAGTTATCAAGGGAGCAATCGAGGAACCAAACTTGTCAGCGTAGTAACGCTTGTAAGCGTCGTTGTCGAAGAGATCGCGCGCCGGAAACGGCAGAGAATCCAAATCGCGCACGAACTCTCTGGGCGCCGTAAACCTCGTTTTTCCGCTCTCTCGGTATGCAATGCCAGCAACCCCTGCGAAACCGACACCACGTTCGTAGCATTGCGCAAGGTCCACCATGGCTTCTTCGCCCTCGCCCAAAACCACGACATCAAAAACATCCAAGTAACCGGACGGGTCCAAAGTCGGCAACGGTCCACCAACGACGAGCAAACCGCAATCTTCACGCAGTCGCCTCGCCATTTCCACAGATGTTTGCTTCATCGAGAACATGGAGTAGAAACCCAGAATGTCTGGCTTAGAACCCTTAACCTTTGCAACCGCTTCCCCACGGGTTAAGAACGTACAGTCCACAATCTCCACCCTCACGCCCTTGCGTCTCAAAGAGGCAGCGATGTAGCCCAAACCCAGCGGCGGAAACCTAAAGATGGAGTTGTCGTGGAAGGGCTTGAAAAACGGGTAGACCAACGTCACTCTAACCAGACGTCGTACCCTCCGGATACGTAGAACAGAGTCTCAACGTTGGCTCTGCCAAGGAAGACATCCCAAAACGCTTTCGCAACTGAGAGAAAGAAATATTCTCAACCACTTAAGAGTTTGGGTGCGAACCGAAAAGCAGCAAGCGACAACCACGAAAAACAGGACCACAATTCTCCCATGCTACGAAAGCGATTGCTCCGGGAAGGAGAGTTTTCAGCATCGTGTCTCTAAATCTCGAAAGTTACTTCACCGTGAGTTTAGCCCTTAGCATATCCAACGCTGTGCTTCGAATGCCGCTTCTCTTCAACGCCAAAATTACGCCAGATCCGATTATCGCTGCCAGCAAGACAGTTCAACGAGTCAGCCACGGCATAATATGCGGTCATTGGAGCCCAGTACGGATAGAAACCTGGCCCTGTCCAGTTGAGCACCCAAATTCCGATGTTATTGCCCGTCACGACTTCACCGCCTATTCGGGATACAAATGCTAAGCACCAAAGCGCGATCGGGAGATACTTCTCATTCGTGTTGACGATCGTGTTTACGATCCATTTTCTGATTGGCGGGATAGTGATGAAAACTAGGACTGGAATGTACTGCCATAACACGAGTGGCATGAGTAGATACCAAGCGAAGGGATTGGCGAGCCATATACCGATTTGAACGACGAGAATCAGTGTAGCTTCTTTCCATCGGTTAAACAGAACCAAACCAGCCATCAAGGCTGCAAGTGTGGGCGCAAGAAAAGTGAAGGATGCCTATTGAAGTTGCAGGGTTGACGTATGGAGCGAGAATGCCTAAAATAAGACCTGACATCGTTCCGTACAGTGGACCTAACAAGGGTGCCGTTAAGCCATTGAGGAGAATGCTGGAAAACGTGATCGTTGCAGGAGTTCCGAGCACGGGATAAGCAGGAATCGTGGTGCACGCCAAGAGAAGTGCTGTCCAAACTGCGATGAGGGCAACGTTTTGAGAGGTGATTTTCACAGACTATCTACGTCCCTTATGTAAAACTTTTCATCGGGTTGTAACTTTTTACACATCAACTATAAAAGAGTTTGCAAAAACCAAGCTTTTTCGATTTTGAATATTTTGCTTCTTACGTGTCAATAATTCAATACTGATTTTCACATGGTAAATGCGGCATCATCAGGAAGACGATTCTCGTCCTGTTTAGCGTTTGCTTAATGATTCGCTTCCTTTTTCATCAACATTTTCTTTGATTGGGGTTATTTCTTGATAATCTATCATATCTATCGAGATTTATATGTGCTGGTCAAGGGAACAAGCCATTAGCAAATTTTAAATACAAATTGAGGATAATATTAGAATCCCGAGGTTAAGCTCGTGGCTAAGAAAGCACCTAAGAAAGTAGAGAAGAAGGCAGCAAAGAAGAAGTAAGTTTTTCGCTAGGATTCTGCGCAGTTCTCTCATTTTTCTCTTTTTCCGTTCAAGTTAGTTCTCGTCTAGCGATGTGCGGAAGCGGAAGTTTTTCTCCAGCCTGCAGGCGCTGTCTGTTGGGATAAGAAATCTTTTAAAGACTGAAAGTGTTTTGTCTTGTCAGTTTTAAGGAAGAATAATTATGGCTGTCAAACCTACGTCGGATTATCTCGATTTGCTGAATCAAGCTGTTTCCAGAGAAATTCAGGTGTCACTGCAGTACATGCTACAGCACGGCAAAATGGAGAAGTTGATTCGCAAGTGCATCGCCGAAAACATTCTTTTGGACAAAACTACGTATGATGCGATTGGGAAATTCCTCAGAGAAATTGCCATTGAGGAGATGAAGCACGCCGCGGGTGCAATGGAACGCATCTACTATCTTGGCGGCGAAGCGACGACAAAGTCAGGCAAGGTAACTGTCGGGAATTCCTTGAGCGAGTTCGCGAAACTGGGCGTAAAGGCTGAGGAAGAAGCTTTGATGCTGTACCGCAAAATCATCGAAGCTGCCGAGAAGATGGGCGACTGGGAAACACGTGAGATGTTCGAGGGAATCTACTCGCAAGAAGAGAAGCACATGTTCAAGTTCCAAGAATACGCAACGATGCAAGATGAAGTCGAGGGTGAACCTGCTGTTCCGTTGTCGGAGTGGCGCAAGATTTTCACCGACGACTACTATGCAATGCTGAACAAGGCGGTTCAGGCAGAGATTTCAGCGATAATCCAGTACACTAATCAGCATGAAAAGGCTAGTCTGCTGGCGTTGCGAAAGAAAGACACGGCACTCGAAGTCATCGGCGAAACCAACAAAGCCGCGGTCGTCAGCAAGATGCTCAAGGAAATCTTCATGATGGAAATGGATCACCTCGAAAAAATCTCGGAGCGCATCTATCTCATCGAGGGCGAAGCCGTTTTCACACCAGAACCTCTACCACAGGTTGGCAAGAATGCGGATGACTTTTTGAAGCTCGACCACGAAGCCGAAAACTACGCCATACTGCTTTATAGGAAAATCATCGCCGAGGCTCTGAAAGTCGGAGACACAAAGACGAGGCGGCTGTTCGAAGAAATCGTAAGTCAGGAAGAAGAACACTACTGGAGATTCGACGACTACCTAAAATAACCCCCTTTTTCCTTTCTATTTTGAAGCAACGTGACCTACCTCTTTGGTGCGCACATCTATTCTATTATAGGCTTAAGTAATGAACGTACTTTCAACAAATTCTGAGTTGATTTTCCGCAAATAGCTACTCTTCCCCAATAAATCCAGGTGGAAAGTTCAATAGTAGGTTCCAAACTAGTTACTCTGGTGATTTTGTCATTCTAAAAAGTGCCATGGCGACGACGATTTTTCTTGTGAAAAGGCAAATAAGGAACAACCCTAAGAGATTACACGGTGAATTGGCGTGACCATCTCGTTCTACGTCAAAACTTCGGACGACCCAAAAGCCGTGGCTGATGTCGTCTGCGCTTTCAACTATTACCAAGGGGAGCACCCTGAAGACAAGTATTCATGGGTCACTGAGTCGAAGAAAACTGGCGATGAAGAGTACTGGGAAATCAAGGGCAAGTACGCACCACTCAAAGACCTCACGTTGATTGGCATAGCCTACAGGACTGGCGACACCGTCGTCCTGGGCGAGGTGGCCGATGACTTGGCGGAGAACTTTTTGGATCCGCTTCTGGCGAAGTACGGGTTCGACAACGTCAAGTGGATTGTCCTCCCTGCGTAGCGTTAATCTGAACATTCGTCGCTTTCTTGTTCAATGCAGAGCTGCAAGAGGTTTCTCCATACCGCCACGCTAGGGTTGCTTCCCCCAAATTTCCGTCGCACCAGCATGGGCACATTAACTACGTTAAGCATTGGTAAATCGTTCTGACTGTCTCCCACGCCGTAAGTCCTGATGCTTCCAAACTTCCTCACGAACAGCTGTTTTAGGATGGTTGCTGCTTTGCCTTTGTCTGTGTTACCTCCGACGTGGAAGTACTTGCCGCCAAACGTGAAACTCAGTCCCTCGGCTTTAGCCGCCTCCTCCAGCTGCCTTTTGTCTTTTTTAGCGATTAGGAGTGGTTCGTCGTACATTCGTTTCTTCGCCAAGACCGCCAGGGGCAAGGGTAACATTGAGTTTGCGGCAATTTTGTCGGCTGACATGTCTCCGAAACCGATGGCCGCGACGCCTGCTTTTGCCGATGCTTGTGCGAGTTTTTCCCTGACGATGGAATAGGGCATGCCGAGCTCCAAGATGACGTACTCGCTCGTGTGTTTGGAGTTTGAGATTGGAAAGGAGAAATATCCTTTTGGGATGAAGATTGCTCCGCCGTTCTCCACGATGAACGGACCGTTGACGCCGAGTTTCTTCTGGTAGAGTTCGATTTCGGCTTTCGTCTTGGTGCTGCACAAAACCAAGATTGCATCGCGCTCGATGAGGAGTCTTATGATCGGAAGGGTTTCCTGAAAGCTGTTCTCTTCGTCAAGAATCGTCCCATCGAGGTCTGCGAAGATGATGGCTTTTGATTCAGTCTTCAACGGCGGCTTCCCTCAATTTCTCCCGAATATTAGGCATCGCAGCCATTGCACGTAGCCATCCGGGCAACTGCGTCTTCGCAGGATTCAGAAGGAATTTCTCTCCCGCCGAGAGTATGATGGCGCTCAGGATGTCGACGGTTGATTCCTCCTCGTGACGGTCGAAATCCAGACCGTTGCAGGTTGCATCGGCGTGGTACTGCGAAATTTTGTCCTGGGCAGACCGCCTGTACATCACTTGGAGACTCTTGAGGAACGACGACGTGACCTCTATCCCATCGGTCTCGGTCATCGTTCGGAAGAGAGTGACGAGGCTGTCCTCAGCGGTGCTCAATAACCCGTTTGTCACGGCTTCCCTATGCTTGTGGTCGTACAAGACCCAAGTCGACTTCGCAGATTCGTCCGTACGATGTGTTCCTGAAAAGCTCCGCCAACATGCCGATTTCCAAGCCCCAGTCGCTGGGAATTCTAAGGTGTGTCGCCACATCGCTGTAGATGGCAAACTCGCCTGAAAGCGGGTAGCTGAAAGACTGAAGATAAGAGATAAACTGCGAGGACAAACCGACTTTCTCCTGCAATGCCTCCAAGACTGGACTTATGAACAAGCGGTAAATTCTGCCGTACATTCGACCAACCTCCGTGTTGACTCGCGCATAGTAGCCTTTTGAGAAGAAGAAATCCAGCCTCGGCTCAATAATCGGGAAGAGCAACTTGGTCGGCAACATCTTAGAATAGGATAGAATGTCCGCATCATGAACGATGAAGGCATAAAGCTCCAACGAGGCGATGCCCATTGCGATCCATAGGTCCTTGCCCTTCCCAGACAACTTCGTCACGTCAAGCCCCGTTTTCTTCAAGTCTTCGAGCGCGACGTTGACTTCTGGCCTGTTGCACCAGACGACATCGCAGGGAATCTTCAGGGTTCGGAACAACCGCATTGCCTGCTCGTACGTTTCGGGAGTCTGGGCTGAGAGCGCTATGAAAACTTTTTTCAGGTAATCGCACTCGTTTATCTCTGGAATCATCTTTGCTAACGTTGGACTGTTGAGGTCGTTCTCGATGATAGGTATGATCAACCCCGAAGGATACTTCTTGTTAAGGCTGTGCAGTCGGTCACTCATGCAGCTGAAATCCATGCAGAAATCATGAATTTTGGCAAACTTGCCCTGGCTAAAATCCATTTAATTACTCCTCGATACTAAACGTATCTTGAGAAATCGGATAAAAGAGTTTTTGACTAACGAATTTTGCTAAAAAGCAAACTCGACTTCTCAAAACGGTGCCAGCCAAGAAAGAACCCGAAAAACGGGTTCTGGTACTCCATGCTTAACCGCGTTTTGGGGTTAATCTTGAAAAAAGTTTTTATCACAAGTACGTCGCTTGAGCTTTAAGGTCGTAATAATATGGCTGAACAAACAAAAGTGGTTAGTCGAAGCGTTGCGTTAATCCTGGGCGCAATCTGTGTCGTGTTGGCAGTCGGCATGATCGTAGCACTAATCGCGTACCTGCCCGCAAGCAGCCAAATAGACTCTCTGAACGCCCAAATAGCCCAGAAAAACCAAAGCATCTCCGCTTTGAACGCTCAAATCGCCACACTGAATAGCCAAATCAGTAACCAGAACGGGCAAAACTCAACGTCCAGCGCGGCAAAGTCTGCAGATTGAAATCAACGATTTGGAAACCCAATTAAATAGCTTAAACAACGTGCTCTACCTGAACGCCTCTGCAACCCTGTTTTCTAACCAAGCGTTCACAATGGACCCTCACTCAAACACCACCCTCTGGGACCAAACGAATACACCGCTGATCTACACCGGCTTCGTAACCGTTCAAGTCACATCGACGAGCAGCACAACCTTCGTCGAACTATCATACTCAGCATACGGGGTTGTCTACGACAATGCAGTCAAGGTGGGAACTGCTGGCACAGCATCGTTCCCGGTGCTTCCAGGACCCGCCACGATTTCGTTGGGAAACACCGAAGCCAATAGCACAGTCACTGGAAACGTGTCCGCAACATACACCTACTAAACCAATCTATTTCTTTCCAACGCTTCACTTCCGATAAGGATACGCAAAAGTTGCCTTCCAGCCCAAACTCACATTACGGCTATGCCAATGAAACGCTACCGCTGCTCCGATAACAAGCACTGAACAAAGCCATTGTAAGTTGAGGATTCGTCTCATCGTCGATTGAACTCCGCGAAAACCGCGGTTATGTTCTTTGCGGAAAAAACGCTGCGTCGCAGGCACGCCTATTCGACGTACAATGCAGGCTGCCCTGGCATAGCCATTCCTGCGCGCTTTTTGGGGTCATATCTGTTTTTGTCGTCTTCGCTGTAGACAGAGACTTCGGCGTTGAACCTTTCCTCCAAGAAGTCGACTGCATCTTCGATGATGCACTTCTCGTCCATCGCGCCCGTTTTCAACGCATTCATTTTCCGTTCAGACGAAAGCTTTGCCACGGCTTTAATCATTCGGGGCACGAGTGAGGCCACCTCTCTCATGTGCGGCTTCAATTCTTTGTCCGCAGAAAGCTCCCGCATGACTTCGCCCATCTTTACTTCACCTTGCAAAGCTCTCTCGAGCACTTTGACATAGACCCGCCTCTTCCACGGCGTAGCCGTGTACACGCACACACGTTTCGGAGCAATCTTCGTAGCCTTAAGGATGTTTAACGTGTCATCAATCAAGTCGACGACGAAGTTCTCTCGCTCCTCCGACGCCACATCCACCAGCGCAACGTCAGACTGTCGGCCACTGGGCAACGCTGATGAAGCCAGCCTCGCCTACGCTACTCCAAGTCTCCTCACACGTGTAGGGTGCAAACGGCGCTAGCATTCTGAGCCATGCCTTCACGGCGTCAGCGAGGGTGCAGGTGTTGGCTTTGCCTTTCCGTTGAATGTACCATCGGAGGTCGTTCCAGGTCTCGAACAACGCAAGCTGCAGGGCTGTCCGCGTCTTCAGCTCATCCAGCGCAGCCGTCACCGCTGCTATTCGTTGTTGGAGTCTGCTGAGCAGCCATCTCTCCAAATGACCAAATTCCACATCTTTCGCGGAAACGAGTATGTCTTCTGCGAACCTTGCGACGCCTTCAAGTTTATTCTGCACATCAACTGCGTTGTCGCCGCGCCAGTCAGGATCATCCATGCCTTCAGCACCCAGAAGCAAGTGCGCAGCGTGTGGCGTCTGCGCCGTATCGATCAACCGCATTCTTCATTGTTATGAAGTTGCCCTTCGACTTGTGCATCTGTTTTCCTTCGATCATAAGCATGCCGTTCACTCCCATAGCCCGGGGCCAGAGCTCAGGTGGGAATAAGGCGGCGTGGTGGAAGATGCAGAAAGTCAAGTGGTTGGGAACGAGCTCTTTGGCCGAAACTCGCAGATCAAACGGGTACCAGTAGAGGAACTCGCTCCGCATCGCCTCAAGCAGTTTAGCCTCGATGCCAGATTTCTTGCTAACAACTGTTGCTGTGCCTTTTCCGAAGAACACGTAGTCGAAAACCTCTCGAACGAGCGACTCTGGCTTTACGTTGCACTCGCGGATGTGTTTGTTGATTGTGTAGAATGCCATGTAAATCGTGGAGTCGCTGAGCGTCTCGACAATCCAGCCCTTCCCCCATGGTAATGGCGTCCCGAACCCTGTCGTTCTTGCGCAAGCCCATTCTTTCAGCCAGTCGATGACTGTTAGGAAGTATTGTCTGGCGGCTTCGGGGTAAATCCGCATCTGGGCAACGACCTCTTTCGCTTTTGCTTTCCACTTCGCGTCGTTGTAGTTGAGGAACCACTGGTCGCTGAGCACTTTCACGATGCAAGGCGTGAGGCAGCGGCAGACGACGGGCTCCCTCAAGTCGTACATGCTGTCTGCATAGCCCAATCGCTTGAAATCCCCGATTAGCAAATCTTTGGCTTCGCGGACGGTCTTGCCAGCGTATGGTCCACAGTTCTCCTTGAGGACGCCACCATGGAACTCTTTCTTGTACAAATCATTCGTAGCAACATCAGCCTTGGGGTCATGCTGATCCTTTATGCCCATCCTTGCTACAATCTCCACGGCGGGGTACTCGCCGAAACCCTCAACCCTGATGAGCGAAATCGGCTTGACTCGCTTCATCACCTCGGGGTCTACGCCGAACTCTTTCAGGACGTCTGGTTTCTCCTGTAAATCCTTCAACGCCAGCCAGTCAAACGGCGCGTGAGCGGGCACGCTGTAGACCACACCTGTGGCGGTTTTCGGGTCGACGAATGGGGCGGGCAGAATCGGAAATTTTTCTTTTGTTACGGGGTTCGTGAACGACTTGCCGATGAGTTCTCTGCCCTTAAATGAACGCTTAACTGTGACTTTTCTTTCTTGTTCTTTAAGTTTCTCAGCCGCTTCTTGGCTGACAATCCAGTTTTCGCCGTTCACTTCGGCGTCGACGTAGGTGGCGTCGGGGTTAAGCCAGATGTTAGTCACGCCGTAGATGGTTTCTGGCCGGAACGTTGCAGCGGGGAGGATTCGTCCATCATCCAGCTTGTACTTGATGAGAGTGTACTCTTCGGGTGTGACCCCCTCCCCGACTTGCCTGTCGTGGTCGCCCGTGGGGCTTTTGTCTTTGGGGCACCAGACCACGGGGTGCGTTCCGCGGCTCACGTAGCCTAATTCTCGGAGGTTGACATACTGCCACTCGATGAACTTCTGGTAGGTCGGCATGATCGTGGTGAATTCTCGTCGCCAGTCGATAGAGAAACCGATGCGTTTGGCGATGATACGGCCATCGTTCGTGTAGTACTGAGCCATATACAATGGGTCTACGAATCGCTTGAGCTCCTCCTCGGGCACCCCATCCACGTCACGCAGAACCCGAATGAATTCCTCGTCGCCTCTCGCCAGACGCTCGCTAGCACCCAACAGCGGCTGACCCGTCCAGTGCCAAGCCCAAGGCCAGAGCACATTGTAGCCCTGCATCCGCTTGAAACGGGCGTAAGCGTCAACCCTAGTGGCGGTGAATGTGTGCCCCACATGCAATGGACCGTTCATGTAAGGGTAAGGAAACGTCACCAGCATCTTCTGCCTCGCGGGGTCTGGGTCTGCCTCGAAAATGCGGGCTTCTTCCCATCGCTGTCGCCATTTGTCCTCGATTTGCGTTGACCGGCTCATGGAACCTGTTGAATCAAGACCAGAGCTATTAAGACTTGCGCTAACATGTGGTGGACTGCCTGAAGAAGCTTAGAATATAGTGAGTTCCGCCCTGCTAACCTAAAACGAGAAATAAAGGATTGACGCATCTGGATGACAGGGATAGACATGGCAACTGGCTCTGAACGCATTGATGATTTTGCACGCATTATCAAACTCAAGGGAAAACCCGCAATGGACACGGTCTTGAAAGAATTATTGAACCTACCTCAAGAACGGTCTCCGGTTTCCTCAGCAATTCAATATTTCGCCAAGGTAACGCTCGGCAGAGCTCTCCCCGTTTTCCCTGCCTTGATGGCTTTATCCTGCGAAGCAGTGGGCGGTGAAACAGAAAAAACCACTTCCGTGGGCGCAGCCTTAACTCTTATGGCAGGCGCCTCCGACATCCACGATGACATAATAGACAATTCTACAACCAAGTACAGGAGGAAAACCGTTTTTGGTAAGTTCGGTGGCGATATGGCAATTCTCTCAGGTGACAACCTTCTGATTCGAGGATCGATGATACTATGCGAAGAATGCGAGCAACTTCGCGAAAGCCAGAGGGCTGCCATTTTGGGCCTGTTGTCTCAGGTGCTTCTTGAAATTAGCAACGCCGAGGCGACAGAAACTCTGCTGAAAGACAACGTTGAGGTGACGCCTCAAGAATATTCTGTAGTAATCGAGTCCAAAGCCGTGGTTCCTGAACTCTACTGCAAAGTTGGGGCTATACTTGGAGAGGGAGACGGAAAATGCTGTTAAAATGCTTGGACACTACGGGAGGACTTTCGGCACAGTCGCCCTCATAAGAGAAGAATTTATCGACCTTGCCGAACCCGACGAGTTGCGAAGCAGACTCTCCAATGAACTCCCGCCTTTGCCGATGCTCTGCGCTTTACAAAACCCGGCAACGAAGAAAAACATCGCGGGCATTATCAAGGACTTGAAGACTACTCCTGAAACTCTGAGAGGAGTAGTTGAGGTTATTATGGCGAGTGGCGAGGTTCAAAAACTAAAAGACTCCGTTGACCTAATGATTAAGGAAGGAAAAGCAAGTCTGAAGCAGTTGAAAGATTCGGAGGCACAACGGAGCCTAGCATTGCTAATAGGAGCAATAGGCAAAGGGTTATAGGCAACTTATGTCTTAGAACCAACCTGCGGCTCTAACTTTTTTTCTCATGCGCACCTTCTCCTCAGATAACTGTATATCTGTAGAACACTTCTGCTTAAAAGCTTTGCTATAATCTGTATTCAAACCATGGACTTGCAATGTTGTTTCTGTATTCTGAATGTTTATCAAACAACAGAACTCAATCTGACCGTTAGAGAACAATGCTTGAAAAAGCATTTAGCAAAGTCTTGGGAACAACGCCAGGAGTTGCGGCAGGTAACATAATTCTCGTAGCGAACGCCTTCTTATGGTACTTCTACGCCTTCAACGTTTTAAAACAAGTCATAACCACTGATCCACTGGTGATATGGGGAGTAAATTTTCTAGCGATCGCAATTTCAGCAATCCTGGGCTCCGTGTTGGTAAACAGGCTCGGAAGCCGCGACAGGTTCCTCCTGTCTTGGATAGCCGCTGGCGTGTTTCTCTCTGCGATGCCTCTAGCCTTGGATCTAAATGGTAACGTCGGAGTCCTCACTATGGCGGCTACCTTTGGGGCTTATTTCGGATTTGGTATGCCGATTTGCATGGGATACTTCGCCTCTTCGACGAATTGGGATAATCGTTCAAGGTTAGGAGGAACAACATTTTTCTGCATAGGCTTAGGAACTTTCTTGCTCGGCGGAATCGGAGCTACCGACATTCTTACGAATGTTTTGATTCTCGCAGGTCTGCGAGCATTCGGATTTTTCAGTTTCTTGCCTCTGAGGGGCAAAAACGGACACGTCAAGAAGGAAAGCAAAGTCTCGTTCAGGAACATAATTACCAATAGACCTTTCCTGCTTTATTTTGTTCCGTGGTTAATGTTTGCGCTCGTTAATTCGATGGTATTTCCAGTGATAAGCGAATTCTTCGGAGCAGAATTTGCTCTCTCCTCATCAATAATAGAAAGTGTCCTCATCGGAGTCTTCGCGGTTATTGGAGGATTCGTCGCCGACTTCTTCGGGCGCAAACGGTTAGCGATGGCTGGGTTCGCCATGTTGGGGTTAGGCTACGCGATTCTCGGACTTTTCGGAACCAACGTGGCAGGCTGGTACTTTTACACCTTTGTTGACGGGATAGCTTGGGGAGCTTTCTACACAGTATTCCTCATTACTCTGTGGGGAGACCTCGCCCAAGAAGGAGCCAGCGAGAAGTATTACGCAATTGGCGCGTTGCCCTACCTCCTTTCAAACTTCGTGAGACTCTGGCTAAGTCCCCTGGCAGCCGAAATACCAACATACGCCGTCTTCTCGTTTACGAGTCTTTTTCTCTTTTTGGCGGTCTTACCTTTAGCCTACGCGCCTGAGACTTTGCCCGAAAAAACCATGAAGGAACGAGATTTGAAGAATTACATAGAGAAAGCCAAGAAAGAAGTGGCGAAAGCTCAGAAAAGGGAAGACGGGGAGAAAGAGGAAGAAGACGAAGAATCTAACGTGGAGTTTGAGGTTGCTCAAGAAGACGCTGAGGAAGCCGAGAAGCTCGCAGAAAAATACTATTAAACCCGTTCGGCATCAACGATAGAGCATGTTCCTCCACGTCATTCTCACCACCGAATGCAACCTGCAGTGCAGGTACTGCTTTGGCGAGACCATGGAGGATTTTGACGAAGACTTCGGCGACTTCAACGTCGACTACTCGTTGCCCAAGAAGGCAAATTACGACTGGAACCTGCTGGCGGACTTCGTCAACAAAGACCCTGAATGCGTGGTGACGTTCTACGGCGGCGAACCACTCCTCTGCGCTGGACGAAATCAAGCAGGTGATGGATGTGGTTAAGCCGAAGCACTTCATGATTCAGACGAATGGGCTGCTCTTCGACCGCTTGGATCCTGCGTATGTTAACCGCTTTCACACCATCCTCGTCTCGGTGGACGGCGACGAAGCGCTCACGGACTATTATCGTGGAAAGGGCACGTTCCGAAAAGTCATCAATAACCTGAAACTGATAAAAAAGAACGGTTTCGACGGCGAGCTTATTGCGCGTGTCACGGTGATGGAGCAGACAGACATCGACCAACAGGTGAGGTGGCTTCTGGACAACGATGAGTTCACGCTTCGCCTCTGTGCATTGGCAGTTGAATGCGGGTTTCTGGGGAAACGACTATGTTAGGCGCGACTTCAAACGCTGGAGTGAGACCAACTACATCCCAGGATTGGCGAGACTGGCGCGGATTTTGGGTCGACGAGATGGAGCAGAAACACGTCGTGCACAAGCTTTACCCGTTTCTGGGCATAGCTAACTCGCTCTTATTTCACGAGGAACCGAGCCTCATGCGGTGCGGAGGCGGATGGATAAACTACGCCGTGCAAACCGATGGCTACATTATCCCGTGCCCGACGATGTGGGGTATGCGAGACTACTACGTGGGCCACATCGCCACCGAACACCCTTTGAAGCTGAAGAAATTCTTCGTCGGCAAGCCCTGCAGCCGATGCGACACACTTAGCCTGTGTGGCGGACGCTGCCTTTATGCGAACATCACTCGACGTTGGAGCGACGAGCAATACACCGAGGTCTGTAACACGGTGAGGGGTTTGGTGAAAGCCGTGGAGGCGCAGGTTCCCAGAATCGAGAAGCTCATCCACGATGGAAGACTGAACAGAAAAGATTTGGATTTCATGAAGTACAACGGCTGCGAGATAATCCCCTGAATCTCCCTTACCAAGTTTGCTCGTTGAGTCGAATGGTCCGTTTTGGCAAAACGGAGAAACGGGTTTATATCGGCATTATTCATTGGGGTTAATAATCTCGGCCAAGAGTGCACGTTAAGAATGTGGGAAAAGAACATCACTCACGTGTGGATAGCACGGGATTTCGCCAAATGCAGCGGTTGCCGAAAATGCGAAATCGCCTGCTCCCTCAAGCACGAAAACAAGATTTGGCCTGAGGCTTCCCGAGTGCGTGTTTTCATGCTCGTTCCAGGCGCAGAGTTCCCGCACCTGTGTGCGCAGTGCGAAGACCATCCCTGCGCGGAGGCTTGCCCGTTCAAGGCGCTATCGGTGAATGAGGAGACGGGTGCCGTTGTCGTTGACGAACAACTCTGCGTGGGCTGCGGAAAATGCATAGATGCTTGCCCCGGGCAAATCCCGCACATCCACCCGAGAACAGGGAAAATCCTCATTTGCGACCTGTGCGGCGGTACCCCGAATGCGTTAAGGTCTGCCACGAAGGCGGCTGGGACTGCCTGAGAGTCGTGGAGCGGGAAGAGGGCGAAACCAACAAGATTTTTGCGCGGACACCCGAGGAGACTTCTCGAAACCTCGCCACGAAACTGTACGGTGAGAAGGCGGAGGAATTCTTCTAATGCTGGGCTATAATGGAAAATTCCTGGAAGTCAACCTCTCGGATGCATCCTTTAAGGAAACCCACGTCAGCGACGAGGTCCTCAAAGATTATATTGGCGGACGAGCGCTGGCGGCCAAAATCCTCAGCGACCGACTCTTGCAAACATGGGACGAGGTGGATCCGCTTGGACCAGAAAACATCCTGCTCTTCATGCCTGGACCCTTCACAGGCTACTTTCCCGGCGGAAGAGTCTGTGTTTCAGGAAAATCTCCTCAGAGCAACGGCGTCATCGGGTCAACCGTCGGCGGCGAGTTTGGAGTTGAGCTGCGATGCGCAGGTTACGATGGCGTTATCGTAACTGGCAAGGCAGAGAAGCCAGTCTACCTGTTCATCAAAGACTCAGATGTGGAGCTGCGTGATTCAGGTGCGGTTTGGGGAAAAGACTCTAAAGAAACCAACACGCTACTGAATCGAGAATGCAGGAGACTTCTGAGCGAACGGTACCCACATTTGGGGGTGTGGAAGGAACCCGCTAAACTGCTCATCGGACCAGCAGGCGAACACAAAGTGCGAACGGCAGTTGTCGTTGCAAAGTGGACGCATGCCGCAGGCTACGGGGGATATGGTGCGGTGATGGGTTCCAAAAACTTGAAGGCTGTAGCCGTGAAAGGCATGGGACCGCTACCTGAAGTCAGCGATTTGGAGAAAGTCAAATCGATAGTTGAGAAGGTCTGTCATGATGCTTACGAGAACGTTACGTGGCGAAAATGGGGCACAGGGGGAGGCGGCTATAGTTTTGGCGCTGAAACCAGCTCAGAACCCGTGCGGAACTGGCAGGAGGAATGGCACGACGAAAAAAGCTACAGCGTTGATCAGTTTGAGAATCGGCTTTGGGTGAAGAACGCTTGGAGCGATTTTGGCTGCCCAACCAATTGCCTAAAACTCAGCTGCATCCGAGCGGGCAAGTACAAGGGAGCCATAACCGACAACCCAGATTATGAATTGCAGGCGTTTCTTGGTCCAAACTTGGGGATTTTTTCACCCGAGGAAAACGTGTACCTGTCTGCACTCATCGACGACATGGGATTGTGCGGCATTCAAACAGGGAGCGTGCTGGGTTTTACAGCGGAACTCTACCAACGCGGCATCCTATCCAGAGAAGACCTAGACGGGATAGATTTGAAGTGGGGCAACGCGGAAGCCTTCGCTACGCTCGTGAAGAAAATCGCGCTGAGAGAAGGCGTGGGCGACATGTTGGCTGAAGGCACTTACCGAGCAGCGTTGAAACTCGGAAAAATCAAGAGTAAAAACCTGTTGCCCTACGTCGTTCACTCCAAGGGCGTTAGCATAGGGGCACACGGCATTAGGAGCGACTTGGACTTCTCGAGTGACATAGGCTACGCTTGCGGGGTTCAGGGCGGCGACCACACATCAATGACTGACTTGCCTATTGACGGTTGGGGTAACGAGGTGTGGAAGACGTTCAACGATTCAGCCATTCTGTGCATATTCACCGCTTTCGGCGTGAGCTTGGAGTCGAAATTTGCCTTTTACCAAGCCCTCACAGGACTGAATCTAAGCCGCCGAGATTGGCTGAATGGGGGCGGCTTGAAAACCCTCCAGACACAGCGGGCGATGCTGCTTTTGGGAGGACCCGACATCAAGTGGAATCCCAAAGTTGACGATGACAACCCAAGCAGGTTCTACGAAAGCTTACCCACAGGACCCTGCAAAGGCAGAGCAGCGGACCATGCGAAAATCAGGCGGAAAGTGCAGAGATACTACGAGCAGGCAGGATGGGACGAAAACGGAATACCAACCTCAGAAAACCTCCGAAAACTGGGCTTGGACAGCGTCGACAAAGCCCTGAAACAAACTGCGAGTTTAAGTTGAAAAACAAATTAAAAAGTAACAACAATTATTGTTGAAGTCTAATGTCGAATAAGCAGTCCAAGATTTGCGTCGTCTCCTGCAGCGTCCTCAAGGACGAAATCAAGCAACTAATAAAGCAGGGAGACTTGGATGTTGAGCCGTTTTCGTCAGCAAGTACTTCCACGTTGACTACGATCAAGTCGAGAAGAACCTCCGCCGAGTTCTTGAAGACCACGCTGCGAAAGTTCCAAGGCAACGTCGTGCTCGTTTACGGTGACCTCTGCTTGGATATGGACAATGAGATGAAGCAACTCGCCGAAGAATACGGAATCGTCAAAGTCGACGCACTAAACTGTATAGACTGCCAGCTCGGCGGGAAAGGCAAATTTCTCAAAGCCGACCCGAACCACGACCTAATGTTTCTCAGTCCTGGAATGACGGAGTTCTTCAGCCATATGAAAACCGCGATGCGCAGAGAGAACATCGACGAAGACCAGTTGAAGCAGCTTTTCAGCTGGGCTCCGAGGAATCGTGTTGTTGGACACGTTGGGAAAACCTGAGGAGCTGAGGGCTGAGGTTGACAAAGTGGACACAGGATTATGCATCTTGGAAACATGGCAGGTTGGGCTCGAAAGCATAAAGAACGTTATTGCGGAAGCGATGGAAAGAAACAGGCAAAGGCAAGTGAACAAGAACCCAAAAACCCAGCATCGCCACTAAAGCCAATAAGATGCGGTAGAATTTGCACTATCTTCTGGTTCGAACCTCGTCTGCAGGAAAGCTGAAGTCTCCTGGAGCTTCTTGTACACGATATCTTTTTCCCGAACGGGCTGCACCGTCTTTAAGCCGATACTGTGTCCCGCTTCGGCTGTCTTGACGTTTTGATGCTCAATCTGCATGGACTCGACGTCCTGTTCAAAGTCAGTTGCGGGTCCCTTCACGAGAATCCGGTCCCCAACAGTCATGGTTGCGTTCAAGTCGACGATGGCGACGCTTATTTTCGAGAAGAAATGCGTGATGTGACCGACTTCAACAACTTCGTCCTGACTCATACATTTTGCACCTGAACACGTATTGTGTGGGGCTGCATAAAAAACTTGCCAACAACCTTGGAGTCTTCGCGATAAAGCTTCGAACCCAGCTTGCGCTGAAACTGACAAAACAAAAAAAGGAAAAGGAGAGGGGTTTTTCTTGTGTTTACTTTTTCCTGAGCACTAAGACGATTGCGACCAGTGCTAGGATTATGGCGACGACGACTGCTGCTAAGATGACGTTGAGTGTTCCTGAGTAGTCTGTTGGTGTCGGGACTTCTGGGAAGGTGGTTTGTGCTGGTGCTGCTGTTACGCCGACTGCGGTTTGTGCCCATGAACTGCCGTATGATGGGCTTCCAGCGAACGTGGCGGTGATGTCGTATTTGCCTACTTGGTCAGGTGTCCACATGAAGCTGTACGCGCCGGCTTACGGAGCTTGTGGTGTCGCCGATGTGTACGTAGTTGCCTTTAGGATCGATTGCGTCGATTGACACTGGAACGCCGGTTGGTGCTTCTGGGTGTAGCTGGTTTTGCAGTTGTGATTGTAGGTGTAGGTAGCTCATGTATGCGCCCATCGAAGCCTCAGAGACGCATGCTGCGCCTGGTTGAGCTATTGATTGGTCAGTGACTGTGCCAGTTATGACTACGCTTTGTCCCAATGCAACGGCTGTTCCTGGTGCTGAGACTGTTGTTTGGCTTGGGCCTATGCCTAAGACGTACATGACTCCGCCGTATTGGTCGTTCATCATTGAGTAGCCATCAGCGGCGCCGCCTATGACCATGGGCTCATCCAGTTTCCATATGAGTGCGCCTGTGGTCATGTTGACGCAGTAAGTTCCGAAGCCTCTCTCGTATGGTGCGGTGGGTGTATGCTCGTCGCTACTGTACGTACATAACGCCGTCAGCGATGATTGGAGTGCCTGTGCCTGGATAGACGGATGTGCCGTTGACGTTGTATGGAGTTTCGAACGGTGGAGCTTCGTGAGAACTGCGCCAGACGATTGCGCCTGTGTCCCAGTCAAATGCGTAGGTGCCAGCGTAGCTGTCTGCGATGAATACGCCTTTCGTTGGGTTCTTAGGGTCTATGGGTCCTGAAGCAACGTTGTATGTCCAGAATTCACCCCAAGGATAGTCCGTGTGTGTCGCCCACAGTTGTTTTCCGGTCGTTGCATCATAGGCTCTTACTACGCCGTTCTCAAGCAGTCGAAGTATTTTCCTTGGTCAGCGCAGTTTGTGCCTGGGTTGAATGAGCTGTCGCTGGTTGAAATGTTCCAAAGCATTTTGCCTGAAGCGAGACTGTAGCCTGTTAGGCGTCCTCCGCCTTGGTTTCCAATCGTGAATCTGGTTTGCACAACGTTTGTCATTGCTACCAGGTCGACACCGCCTGCAGCTAAGCTTCTGAACTCAGCGTTGGTTACGTTGCTGAGTATTCTGCCCGTGTAGTTCGTGCTGGTTCCACGTGTACTCCACTTAATAATCGCACTGCCTGAAGTTCCCGTGAATAGTGCTGTATTGTTTGTCTGGAAGAACAATGCCCAATCACTGTATCGGGCTGTTGCTGTCAAGCCACCAAGAGTTATGTTGTTTGATATGGCTCCGGTTTGTGGGTTGACTACGTACATGAAGTTGCCTGAAATCAGCTTAAGGCTTGCAGTGACTGTGTTGATTTCGCCTCCACCAGTAACTTCAGCGCCAGTTCCAAGGTTGTATTCGATCCAAGTTGGGGTCAAACCGTTGAATGGCGCAGCAGTTGGGTTCATGTAGTAAATTTGCCCTGTGCGAAGGTCGTAGCAAATCGCGCAGCTGAGGAATGAGCCATTGTACCATTGTACTGTTCTGGTTTGGTAGCATCTTCCTTCAAAGATTAAGCTTGGAGTCTGTCCTGAGCCTTTGTTGCCGTAGTTTCCTGCTTCAGCGCCGATAATGCCTACTGGAAAAGCGTCTTGTCGATACCACACCATGTGCGCAGTCTTGGAGACTGTGAGGTACGGACCCAGGTAGGATGGTGCGCCGTTCATTGAGCCTGCTAGTCGCATCTGATCCCATGGGTAGTTTCCGGCAATCACGTTCCACTCCCTGTTGTTCAGAGATATGGGTCGCGTCCATACGCCGGTTGGCAAGGGTGAGTACCAAGACATCACTGGTTCGCTCTGCACGGTGAAGTTTACCACTTGCGAAGTAGCAGGTTCTATGTACGTGTCTGGGTATGTAGGAGCGCCGAAAACACCGGACACAGGTCCATTGAATGGTACGCCGTTGCTGTAGTTGCCTGCTGGGAAGAATTGCCCTGGGAAGGTGAACACGGCTTGCCATGCTCCAACTTGGTCAACTACGTATTCAAACCATGCTGTTCCGTCTGCTTCATAAGATTTAATAGGGCCGACTGAGTCTTTTGTTCCGTCTGGCTTCGTGAAGGTCACCGTATAGTGTTGGTATTGTCGTTCAGCCGCAGGAGCTACCGTAATCCAAAGGTTCACTAGCATTGTTTGACCAATTCCGATGGGATTCGGTGAGACGCTAAGGTAAGCTATGACGTCGGGGGCACCAAATGTTACGGTAGTGCCGTTAGCTGGCTTCGTCGTGGAGTATTCATAGGTTGATGGTGTTCCACCAGGGGTTCCGCTGAGGGCAGCTTGCGCCGGAATTGCTATAGCTCCGATTGATGTTGCAATTAAGATGATTATGATTGCAGCAGTCATCTTTGACTTATTTAAAGAATATTGCATTTTTCCATTTTCTCCTTTAAGTTTGTGAACGATGGGTATCGTGTTACAGCTTATAAGCTTTTGCCGATTCCGACAAAAATCGAGAGCAACTGCATCAATTCCTAACTCGACGCTGTATGTTTTAGCCGTGATGCCAACGCAAGCGCAAAAACCGTGCGATTCTTGCAAAATCACACATGATTTTTCCAGGCTAACATGCGCAGGAGCAAAAGATTTGATTCATGCCCACAGCTTGGGCATAGTTTCCAACAGACGGCCGAAGAACATCCCGAAACTCACCTCTCAATCTTCAGGGATTACGTTGAAATAGGTCAACCCAAACTTGAAAAGCAGATGACCGAAAATGAAAACAAAAAAACTCGAAGCAAAAACCACACCGCTGGCAGATCTGATTGCTTACCAAGAGGGCTCAGTCGTGAGCCGCACCATCATCGACAAGGAAGCGGGAACGGTTACGCTCTTCGCCTTCGACGAGGGACAGGGACTAAGCGAGCACACGGCGCCTTTTGACGCGTTGGTTCAGGTTCTTGAGGGCGAGGCGAATGTCACTGTCTCGGGAAAAACAATCGCCGTTAAGCAGGGAGAGATGACGATTATGCCCGCGAACAAGCCCCACGCTTTGTTGGCAGCGACGAGGTTCAAGATGCTCCTAACGATGATAAAGGCATAGATTCCCACATTGTCGTGTCCGTTCTTTGCAGCTTGCAGCCAACCTTAGGTCTTGATTTCACGAGTTTAGTGAGACGTTTTGGTTGGCAACGTGCAAAAGTTATTTATGGTTTGGAAGTTGATTGGACGGTTCAGCGACGTGGGCACGCCACCGTGAATGCGGAGACGTTCACCTGCCTTACGTGTCTATTCAGACGGGAGCAGAACTAAGTTGAAGAGAAACCAGGTCCAGCGAAGCATAGCAAACGGCTTGAACACGCTGTCATCCAACAAGATAGCGAAGTATGCCGTGTACCTATCCGCGCTGGTCTTGTTCTTCGTGCTCATCCTGCTGCCCCCAATCTTCGGCATCATCATCAAATGGAATTCAATTCCAGCTATCCTCGCCCAGCCCGACCTCGTTGGCAGAGCCCTAGGCGCGATTGGAAATTCGTTCTGGGTGGCGCTTCTGGTTTCAGCTTTGGACTTGGTCGCCGGAATTCCGATGGCTTGGATAATCACCCGCGGTAAATCCCGTTGGCTAAGCGTCCTAGATACGTTGGCGGACATACCCTTCATCGTGCCGACCGCCGCACTCGGCTACTCGCTCCTGCTTTTCTGGAACAAGCCACAGGGCATTTCCAGCCTCTTTGGCGCCTCACTGATATCGCCAGGGTGGCTTCTTGTAATGCTGCTGCATTTTACGTTCTCCTTCCCCGTTGTCGTCAGAGTCTTGGTTGGCGCTCTTCTCGATTACAAAATGGAGTATGAACAGGCATCAAGAACACTGGGCGCTGTGCCCTTCATAGCCTTTCGAACCGTAACATCTCCTGTCATCAAACCCTCACTCATAGCGGCGTTCGTCCTATCGTTTGCCCGGTCGCTGTCAGAGACCGGTGCAACGTTCATCGTTGCAGGTGCCTTTGAAAACGGACCAGTTTTTCTCCAGAACGTGAAAAACAGTTTTGCAAGCGGTGCGGTCTCTCAGGCGACGTATGAGGGCGCGACTGTGTTTGCGAGCTTAATCCTTATCGTCGCTTCTTGTGCCATCTTTGCTTTGATTTGGATTCTTGGACCGCGATTCAAGTTTCCATTCAAGGGCGTCTGGCCCGGGGCCGAGCGAAGGCTGAGCTACTCGAAGGCAGCAGGCTCCAGAAACACTATCACGTTGTTGGTTTTCTTCGGAATTGTGTTGATTCCCGCGTTGTTCGTGGCTTTGCCTGCATTCCAAGCAGTGTTCACACCTGTCCTACCCGCAGCGCTTTCTGGCTCTGGGATTTGGGGCAGCTTCTGGCAAAGTCTCCTAATCTCGTATCTGCTGGGCGCTACTGTTACGTTGCTAGGCCTTGTAATGGGACTGCCCATGGCTATTCTCATCGCGCGGAGGAAAATTGGAAAGACACCGTCTGCGGCCGTGGACATCCTCGTCAATGTTCCACTTATAGTTCCCTCCATCGCGCTTGGAGCTTCGATGAGTTTCTTCTGGACGCAGAGCTTCCCAGGCACGCCTCAGCTCCTCCTGCTTATCTTCGCGCACCTATCAATCACGTATCCTTACATTGTAAAGTCTATGTCGGCAGCTTTCGAGCGCGTCAGCCTCGACCTGGAGGAAGCCGCGAGGACGTTAGGTGCGAAGCCATTCAACGTTTTCACTACGATCGTCCTGCCCTTGACGAAGTATTCCATCCTATCAGGCGCGATTATGGCTTTCACACGAAGCATAAGCGAAACTGGCGCGACTGTTGCTGTGTTGGGCTCGAATTCTCCGTTCCAAACGGCACCCGTCGTGTTGGTGAACTGGGTCAAGGGCGTTGTCCCAGCTTCGTCGCTGGAAATAGGATTGGGCGCTGGGCTGCTCGTTCTACTCTCTTTCGTTATCCTGTTCATTTTGCGGCTCGTGACCAGAGGAAAAGGGAGATAATAACATGGAATTTATTACTTCCAAGATGATACTGGAGACGGGAGAAAAGGAGAATAGCCGATGCCGAACATCCGTGTGGTAAACCTTACGAAGCAATTCGGAAACGTTACAGCCCTCGAAAACATCAACCTAGAAATCCACGACCAAGAATACTTCTCCCTGCTAGGTCCAAGTGGATGCGGGAAAACAACATTGCTCAGGCTCATCGCGGGACTCATAGAACCCACGAACGGCGAAATCTGGATTGGAGATAGGCGGGTGGACAAGGTTCCACCTGAGGACAGGGATATCGGCTTCGTTTTCCAAACCTTCGCTCTGTTCCCCCATATGAGCGTCTGGGACAATGTGCTCTATGGACCTAAGGTCAAAAACTACAACTTAAAGGAAGCCGAAACCATAGGCGATGAGGTGCTTGAACTCGTCAAGCTTCACGAACGGTTAGATGCCTACCCGAGCGAGCTTAGTGGCGGTATGATGCAACGGATTGCAGTTGCGCGTGCTCTTGCGGCGGGGGCGAAGACGTTGCTTCTGGACGAGCCGCTTGGTCAATTGGACGCCAAAGTGCGCAATGAAATCAGGTATGAGATTCGAAAGATGGCAAAAGACCTGAAGCTGACGGCCATTCATGTGACTCATGACCAGTCAGAAGCCATGTCCATCTCTGATAGAATTGCAGTAATGAAGAAAGGAAAAATCGTGCAGATAGGCACTCCACAGGAACTCTACATGAGCCCTAACAGCCTCTTTGTGGCGCATTTCATTGGCGAATCAAACTTTATGGAAGGCACGATAACGCGAATCCTAAATGGATCCATGGAGATTGAGCTGCGAGGCGGCTCCAAGGTCCACGCTGTCGGCGATGGGCTGAAACAAGACGAGAGAGTAATTTTAGCTGTGAGACCTGAAGTCCTAACGATGGAGACGGGAACGAGTACCAGGGAGAATGCGCTCGCTGGCACAGTGGAAAAAGTCACGTTTGAAGGCACATCCATGCGATATGAAATCCGCCTCAGCAGTCAAGACTCCGTCGTCGTCAACCGACCCTCGTTGACGGAAGAGTGGATTGACGTTGGCAAAGCCGTTACTCTAAGCTTTCCACCCGAGAAGACCCATGTCTTCGCATATCCAGCGGCTGGGCTGATGGAAGAAATCGCAGTCTAAGAACCAATCATGTTGAACAAAATGCTTTTGGGCGAAAGGGAAGGGGTTAATTCCCGAAAGAAGTCCGCGTGATAAGAAAAAGAAAAAGGAACGTGGCTCATTGGTTCTCGGCTCATTTTTTCCTGCGTCTAAACGCAAGAACAGCAACTACTGCCACCAAGACGATCACCACGACCACGATAACTATCGCGTAGACTATTGTCATGTCGGGTGATCCTGACAATGAAGTCTGTGATGACCACATGTTAGTCGACGTTGCCAAACTGTGCATCGTGTAAGTCGGCTCCGTGGTGGTTCCTTCGATGCTGACGCCTGTCGCCTGATCCCAGGTGTACGTGTTGTTACCGCTAGTCGCCGTAACCACCGTTCTCGTCGCGCCGCAGTAACTCCCCGTCTTGTCGCCCCCAATCATCATTTTTCCCATGTTACCCATGGTGGAGCTGAATTCGCTGCCCGAGGCGAGCCCCGCCGGAATAATGAAGTTGTCAATCAATTCCCCAGTGTCCAGGTTCAGCGTGGAGTTTGTCGTGGCCTGCGTACCGTCAGGGTACGTTGAAACTATGGTCACGTTGATTACATCGCCCTGAACGGCCATGACTTCCATTCTCGCCGCCGTTATGGAATGAGAAGGGTCGGGTGGCGTACCCGTAAAGGTTACTTGGTATTCTATCCAGTCACCTGGCTTCACTCCGACCGTGACCGCACCTGTCGCCGTTATCGTCGCAGAAAGAATCGCAATGAGCACAATGAGTGCAATCGCTTTCTTGTTCAAAAACATCACCGATTCCTTATTGTCTACGCTGTTCTTAAAACTTGCTAACAAACGAACGGCACAGATAAAGCTGAAATCTGGCCAACGTATTATTAGGCTAATAGAAAAGCATGTCCTCACCAGAGAGGATAGGCTCGAGGGCTCGTGTGGCGCCTAGTCGCAACTTCTTTAAAACCAAGCCTGCAATACTATCACTGAGGAATCGTGTTATGCCCATTCAGAACTCTCCTGAAAAGAACGCCGTCTTTTTCGTCTGGTTTAACAATTATGCGGGGATTCTCCTGAAAACTCCCAGCAAAACGCTCGTTATCGACCCCGTTGACGTTAAACCACGGCAACTCCTGAACACAGACGCCGTCCTAATAACGCATGAGCATTATGACCATCTGGACCAGCGACTAATAGCGGAAACCCAAAAAACGACAGGGTGCCAAGTCATCGCCGACCTCTTCTCCGCAAAAAGCCTTAAGAACACCCTTCCACCCGAAAAGATACAGACAGCATTCCCAGGCACAGAAATCAAAGTCGGCGAAGTCTCAGTCAAAGTCGAAAAATGCCAACACCCAGCCCAAGCACCAGTTACATATATCATCACGAGCGAAGACGGCGTCAAAATCTTCCACACCGCAGATTCACAACCATACCCAGAGATGGTAAAAATCGGAGAAAAAGAAAAACTCGACCTCGTCTTCTGTACCGTCGGCATCGCACCCGGAGCAACACCTGAATCGGGTTTCGAAATCGCCCGCCTCACCAAACCCCAAGTCGCAGTTCCCTACCACACCAACAACCCAACCGAACAGAAGCGGTTCGCCGAAATACTCAAAGCAAAAATGCCTCGAACAACATGCCTCATCCCCGAACAAAACAAAATCTATCAGGTCAGTAAACGAAGGTAAAAACATGACCAAAGAAACCGAACTACAAACCCAAAAAGCCGAAATGGCAAAAATTCTGATAAAAATCGACGCCCTAAAATTCGGGGTCTTCAAACTCACAAGCGGCAAGAATAGCCCATACTACATCGACCTCCGCATTGTTCCTTCATTTCCTGACGCATTTACAAAAATCACCGATTTCTACACCCAGCAAATAACCCAGCAAATCGGCACAGACAAATTCGACCGCATCGCAGGAGTCCCAACGGCAGGCATACCCTTCGCAAGCCAAATTGCCTATAACCTCAAAAAACCCTTCCTATACGTCCGCAAGGGCATCCGCAGACATGGGAGAAAACGAAGAGTCGAAGGAATCCTTGTCTCAGGCGACCGCGTCCTAATCGTCGACGACCTCGTCACCACTGGTTTGAATATGCGGAACGCTGCAGAAGCGATACGAGCGGAAGGCGGCGTTGTAACCCAAACCGTAGCCTTTCTAGACCGTGAAGAAGGGGGAAGACAGAAACTCGCCAAAGACGACATCCAGCTCCACGCGCTGCTGAAAATCACCGAAGTCGCAAAAATCCTCTACGAAACTGACGCCATCGACGAAGAAAGCTACAAAACCATAACGAAACAAATCAAAAAGGAAAAGAAACCCTAATCGTAGAAAATCAGAGCCTTCTCTTCCAGCAGCACATGCAACTTCGCCACTGCATCGAAGACATCTTGCTCTTTCTTGGCACCAGTGCAAACTAGCTTGCCGCTGGCGAACAGAAGAATGACGACTTTCGGCTCATCCATCCTATAAATTAGTCCAGGGAACTGTTCGGGCTCGTACATAGTTTTGCCCAGCGTGAACGCCGCCTTCTCCAAATCAATCAACCCACCGAGAATTGCTGAAGCCACGATATTCTGTATCTTCAGCTCAGGCTTGCTGATAATTATGATGCCGCCACGCTTCAATTCCTTGATAACCTTCATGACCGCTCGGCGCGATTCTTTCTCCGACTTCGCGCCCGTGCAAACCATCTTTCCCGAACTGAAAATCAGCGTCGCTGTCTTCGGGCGTTTCAGCCTGAAAACCAATCCAGGAAACTGCTCAGGACGGTATTCCACGCCGGGGTAGCCCTTCACGACTGCGTTCAAGTCGACTTTTTGATTGAGAGTTGCGGAAGCAACGACGTTCTCGATGTTGATGATGGCCTTAGATTTTGGCACGGTTTTCCCTCCCGAATCAGTGACCAGTTACCCTTCTATGAAAGCTAACACTTTATAAATACATCTGTAGCGGAAAAACATGTTGCGCGCTTTCAAGCGCTGTCTTGTTCTGTTTGGGTTTGTGCGGGTTTCTTACGGAGGGCCGGACCGATGAATTCGATGATTAGCAGTAGTGCGATAATCACCGCCACCGCAATTATGCCTGTTGAGGTTTGCATGAAGAGAACGAGGTTGCCTATCCATGGGACTCGGAATATGACTCTTCCAACGATTTTGTCCTGCGAAACTCCTTGTTGGGATTCAATTGGGTAGGTATCATATTGTAATGAGGACACTGCTGCTGGCCATTTGATGCCGTTTCCATCGCCTTTGGTGTGGAAGTACAGCACGCCGCTCACGTTGTCTACTGCCACGATTCGGTGGACAACCAAGGTTTTTGCGTTTGCCTCTTCGTGGAAAACGATAATGTCGCTGTTTGGGTAGTTTGAATTGAGGTCTTTGGGGTCAACTCCTTGGAGGATGAGCAGGTCGCCAACGTGCAGGGTTCTAGCGAAGGGGTGCGACCAACCGTCGCAGAAGCCGTCATACGGTATGCACATGCTTCCTGTGGGAACGACGACTACCGGGTTTGGCGTGTTCAGGACAAGGGTTGCTCCGAACCATGCTCCGAAGAATAAGACTACCACGACGCCGATGACTGCAGCAGTTTGGACGTACTCGTTCTTCCAAGCTTTCTTCAGAGTTGCTGTCAATGCAGTGCCTTCCGATTTTTCGGGGTTTGTTGTCTTGCTTACGCGGTTTAGGTTCTAAAACTTACCGCTTAGGAAAAAGGAAAAAATGAGGGAGAGTGAGTCTGTCAGCCTGAATGTTGTCCCTAGATTTTCTTCTTGCTTAGGACTTCTCGGAAAGCACCGTGACCTTTGGGGCAATCGTAGAGCGCGATCTCGAGTTGCATGCGTTTGCCTTGCTTGTCGGGTCTTCCAGCCATCTTCCACGTCTTCTTCGGCTTAGCGACTTCTGATCCACACTTTGGACATTTAGCCATTTACTTTTCCTCCATGATTCACTTTTCCATGGTTTCCCATGATGGTGGATAAATAACTTGCCATTGCATATAAATAGAAAACTCATGTCCAAGGAAGATGTTTTGCGCTTTTCATGTCAAAGAACACCGAAACCCCATTTAATGCCTAAACGTGGCGTAGACAAAATGCCTGCAAACCGCAATGCAAATTTGACGGCAACGTTACAAAACCAGCCTCACCGAATTGGTACTAACGGGTTTTTGGCCTTTACTCACTACAAATACCTTGTGCACTAGAGCTTGGTCAATTTCGCTGTAAACCGGTGCCATTGCCTATTCATGATGGTATACAAGAGGAATGCTGATTTATGCCCAAAATGTTTTTACTGCAGTTTTGCTGCTTAGGTTCTTCGTTCGTTTGAGGTTTCCTTGTTGACTGAGGCTTCTGAGAACGTTTTCGAGTTACTCGTTAAGCCAGTTCGAAGGCTCGTCGAACAGAAAGGCTTCCCAAAGCCCACAGAGCCTCAGGAGAAGACCATTCCTAGAATTCTGGAAGGCAAGAACGTCCTCTTAATCTCGCCAACTGCAACGGGTAAGACCGAAGCCGCCTTCCTGCCTGTTCTGAGCATGTTGCTCCAAGCGCCGCCATCGCCCGGCATTAAGGTTCTCTACATTACGCCATTGCGTGCGTTGAACCGTGATATGCTTGAAAGGCTTGAGTGGTGGTGCAATAACCTCGACATCAAACTCGCCGTTCGCCACGGAGACACCGACGTTAAGGAACGCACACGACAATCCCGCAGTCCCCCCGACATCCTAATCACGACACCTGAGACTCTGCAGGCAATTCTCTCGGGCTGGGTTCTTCGGCAGCACATCCAGAGCCTTAAGTGGGTCATCATTGATGAAGTCCACGAGTTGGCGGACAGTAAACGCGGCAGCCAACTGTCGCTGGCGATGGAGCGCGTCCGCAACCTCGTGGGCAAGGAATTCCAGATGATTGGTTTATCCGCTACCATAGGCAGCCCCGACAAAGTCGCCCAGTTCCTCGTGGGCACCAACCGCCCAGTCGAAATCATCCGCGTCCCGGTGGCCAAACTCGTGGAATTAAATATCTTGTTTCCGAAACCCACGGAAGAAGACGTGCGACTTGCGGGAAAGCTTTACACTCATCCCGAGGTTGCTGCAAGACTGCGGATAATCCGCGACTACATGACCAAGCGTAAGTCCGTCCTGCTCTTCACGAATACCCGCAGTATCAGCGAAGTCCTCGCCAGTCGTATGAAAGTCTGGGACATAGACTTCCCCGTAAGCATCCACCACGGTAGTCTGGCGAAGCCTTCACGAATCGCAGCGGAGACAGGGCTCAAGCGAGGCGACCTTAAAGGCTTAATCGCCACGAGCAGCCTCGAACTCGGCATCGACATCGGACGCATAGACCTCGTTATCCAGTACATGAGTCCACGACAAGTCACTCGACTAATTCAACGTGTAGGCAGAGCTGGACACACGTATGGGCATGTGGCGCAAGGCGTTGTCATCGGAATGGACTCAGACGATACGCTAGAAGCATTGGTTATCGCCAGAAAAGCGTTGCGGGAGGAGTTGGAGCCCGTAGATATTCCACCCAAGCCTTACGACGTCCTCACACATCAAATCGCAGGACTGCTCCTCAAAACAAGACGTTTAGAATTCAACGAAATTCTCACACTTGCCAAGAACGCTTTTCCCTACAAAGACCTGACGATGGAAGACGTGGAGAAAACCCTAAAGTACATGCACGGTCGATTCCCACGGTTGGCCTGGGTGAGCTTCGAGGACAAAGTCGTTCTGAAACCCTCAAGATCGAACGCCCTATTCGAGTACTACTTCGATAACCTCTCCATGATTCCTGAAGAGAAACAGTTCCTCGTCATCGACGAATCCACCGACACGTCCATTGGCGTCTTGGACGAGGCGTTCATGGCTGAGTACGGCAAGGTAGGCACGAAATTCGTCATCCGCGGCAGCCCCTGGCAGATAATCCACTCGACTGAAGACAAGGTTTACGTTCGCCCCGTCGACGACCCGACAGGAGCTATTCCCAGCTGGATTGGCGAAGAAATCCCAGTGCCTTACGCCGTTGCGCAAGAGGTCGCAGAACTCAGAGGCTTCGTCGAAGATAGGATTGAAAGCGGAGCGTCAGCAGGCGACATTGCGGTTGAGTTAAGCAAGAAATATCCAGCGGAGCCTGAAGCGATTCAACGCGCTCTTGTTGAAACAGTGGAGCAGGTGAACGCTGGTATCTATGTTCCCACTCCAAAACGCTTTGTCATAGAGGACTGGAATGAATTCGTCATCATACACTGCAATTTAGGCTCCTTGACGAATAGAGCAATGGCACAGCTGTTGGGGCAGGTTCTGGGCGAAAAACTCGGAAAAGTTATCGTCGTCCAGCATGACCCATACCGCATCTTCGTGCAGACAATGGGCACGGCAAACGCCGAAAGGATTTTGGAACTCTTCAGCGAGTTGAACGACCTGTCGGCTGAGGCGATTAAAGAACTGCTTACCAAATCCACCGTGAAGACAGGGCTATTCAAACGAAGAGTAATTCACTGCGCACGACGTTTCGGCGCGTTGAAAAAGTGGGCGGACTTCAGCAACATCAGCCTCCAGAAGCTAGTAACGAGTTTCGAGGGCACCCCGATATACGATGAGGGATTGAAGGAGGTTTTCACGAAGGACCTTGACGCCGAAGGTTTGATCCACGTTTTGGGTCAGGTTCGTAACGGCGAAATAGAGCTGCGCGTCGTGGAGACTGGTGGCAAAGCGACTCCCGTGGCTCGGGTAGGAATTGAAAGGGTTAGCATGAAGACCGACCTGATTCCGCCTGAGCGCATGCGGGCGGTGCTCGTGGAGTCAGCAAAGGTGCGGCTCCTGAACGAGACGGGCAACTTCATCTGCACCAATTGCTGGAGCTACTCCGAGATGATTCGCATCAAAGACTTGCCTGATAAACCCAAATGCCCACGATGTGGCTCAGGTGCGTTGGGGCTGCTGAAGGTTGAAGAGGATAAGTCTCTGACGCTAGTTGAGAAACGGGGCGAGAAACTGGCGAAACCTGAAGAGAAACTGCGAGAGCAGGCTGAGGCGACTGCCGTGCTAATCGCAAAGTACGGCAAGGCAGCAGCCGTAGCGTTAAGCGCCAGAAAAGTGGCTCCCAAAGAAATCGCGCCGGTCTTGCAGAGTGAACCAAAGCTGAGCGACCGATTCTATGAACTGGTCCTCGAAGTGGAGCGAAGGACTCTGAGCAGACGATTCGGCTGAACAAGAGGCTAAATATTCTTTTTTGCTATATTTTTTACAAACGCTTTTAAGCTGAACGACACGTAATTCTGTGACCATCAAGTCAGATTCTAAGGAGCATACGGACGTGGAAGTCAGCCGAAAAAAGATGCGGGAAGAAGTCCTCGAACGAATCAAATACGTCAAGACCTGCGTTATGGCACGCGAACTTTGCTTGCTCGTGCGAACAAACAGGGCGGTGCTGGAGCCTATGGATGTTCAGGAAATTTGCCGACATATCTCAACCCTCTGCAAGGAAGAAGGGTGCTCCGAACCCAGCGAACTCTGTCAGAAAGCAGCTGCGGCGGTTGGTTCAAAGGACGAGGAGAAATACCTTGAACTGTGCGCGCAGAGCTGCGTGAAATGCGGAGAAGCTAAACGCCCGCAGCAGAAACGGGAACCGTACGTGGCCTAGAGATGAGCGCAAAGTCTCTAAAGTCAACATCCGCGTTTAAAACTCTTAGAGGTTAGTAGGTTGTTCATCGCACCCTTCGTCCCAAGCCCAGTCGTAGTTGTGCAGCGCATGCTGAGGCTGGCGGAACTGAAACCGGGCGAAGTCCTCTTTGACTTGGGCGCGGGCGACGGCAGAACAGTCATCATGGCAGCAAAGACTTTTGGCGCAAGAGCCGTCGGAGTCGAGTTGCGCGAGGACTTGGCGAAGAAGGCGATGAGCACCATCTTTGACAACGGGCTCGCAGACCGAGTGACCATCGTCAATGGCGACATGTTCGCGGTCAATTTGATGTCGGCAGACGTCGTTTTCCTCTACTTAACGACGAGCGCGAACGAGAAAATCAGACCAAAGATGGAGCAGGAACTCAAGAAAGGGGTGCGTGTGGTCTCCCACGATTACGAAATCATAGGGTGGAAGCCCGTGAAGGTGGAGAATTTCTGCGAGAACCCGCAGGTCGGGTATCCGTCTCACACACTTTACCTCTACGAGAAACAGTGACGTTCAAGTTTTTCAACATGGTTTTTGTTTGTTCTCCACAAACAGCGACTTCTCCTCTATGTTTTTTTCCATGTGTCCATAACGAACCAGCCTGACGTATTTCAACTTTATGAAACGGAAAACTAACTCGCCCAACAAACGACCCAAAACAGTAAATTCTGGTTAGAAAGAAGAAGAAACTAGGCAGGGTGCACACTTCTTCTTCTTCCTGATGTGAGTTGACAACTCTGCCCCGCAAAATGGCGGTTCCTTGAGGAAACACTAGGTTGAAGAAGATGAACAACAGCACGGACAACTGTTCATCTTCTTCTCTGGGCGGTTCAACGCTTATGAGTCAAGGCTTCATTCCGTATGTTGCAGCATGGTTTTCCGTCACAGCTGCCGTTTCCACATCGAGTTGCAGCTGAGTTTCGAAAAGCGACAATTCGTCTCTGTCCCTAAGCTTAGTTTGTCATGAACACATGGGAAAAAATTTGTTGCACAAAACTACCTAGTCAAGAAAAAGGGTTAATGCCGCTCTGAAAGCTCAGCTCTAGGAGGCTATGCTGAAACGACGCATCAGAAACGAATAGCCAGAACCATGCTCTGAATGATTACGATCCAAATACGAATGCTGTTTAGGCTTTCTCTGCTATTATTGCGCTGAGTGTGTCCCTGTTTTCAGTCGTTACAGTGAAGGTTTCTGCGCCTTTCATCTTTCTCATGTTTTCTATGACTTTGTCCTTTGCGCTCCAATGGATGACGGCTATGACCGTCTTGGGGCTTTTCAACGCCGCTTCGACGGTATCTCTGAATTTCTGTGAGAAGAGTTCCATAGGTCCAACTTCGTCAATGGCGACGATGCTGCTGTTCTCGAGGGCGTCTGTGATTGCCTTGGTACCAACGAGTTCAAGGTCTAGCAGGTTGACGCGGTACTTGCCCATTCTGGGACCTGTCTGCTGGTTAACGTGCGCGAGCCAGCCTCGCCTCTCGCTGCCTAAGTCGAGGATTTCAAACCCCACGCGAACTTCACCTTTGCGGACCTCGCGGCTCAGCATACCGCCCACCCTGACGCCTCTTCCCCTGAGGATTTCGACGGTTTTCGTGAGAACCGTGGTTTTCCCGACACCAGGTGGTCCGGTGATTAGGAGGACGCGTTTCATGCTCTCTGTCTCGGAGACCAGAAAGGTAATATGGACATAAATTTCTTGTCATACTCGCCTGGAGACGTAGCAGCACTTGACGACGAAATCCTCTGAACCCGACTTCCCCACAGAAACCGTGCGCGAAGGCAGGGTTACGGTGGTCGTTCCCAAACTCTCGGCCTATGTGACTAGGTCCTCCGAGTATGCTCCGTCGAAGGCGCCCATTTTTTACAACCCCGTCATGGAGCTGAACCGTGACCTATCCGTGCTGGCGTTGCAGGCTTATCAGCGGAAAAGGGGCGGCGAAATCAGCATTTGCGAACCGCTCACAAGTTCGGGTGTGAGGGGTGTGAGGTTCGCCGCTGAGATTCATGGAGCAGGCAAAGTCGTCATCAACGACATCAGCACGCGAGCCGTCAACATCGCCAAGCAAAACGTCGTCCTCAACAATCTCGCAGACCGCGTCAAAGTCAGTCACAAGGACGCCAACTGCCTTTTAAGCTGCCACAGCAAACCCCGCCAACGCTTCGACGTCGTCGATTTGGACCCGTTCGGCTCCCCCGTGCCCTACCTCGATTCTGCTATCCGCGCATTGCGGAATGATGGACTTTTGGCTTTGACAGCCACGGATTTAGCGCCGCTCTGTGGGGTTCACCCACGCGCCTGCACACGGAAGTACGGCGGCAGGCCATTGCGGACTGAGTACTGTCACGAACTTGCGGTGCGTCTCGTGGCTGGCTGCGCCGCTGCGTTGGCATCAAAACACGACATTGGCATCCATGTGTCCTTTTGCCATTCAACTGCCCACTACGTAAGGGTCTACGCCGAAGTTGGCTACGGAGCCAAAAAAGCAGACAACAGCATCAAAAACCTTGGATTCATCCTACACTGCTTCAACTGTCTCCACAGAGAAACCACGACCTCGCTGTTCGACAAGAGTGCCGAGTGCCCCGAGTGTGACTCACCGATGGACTACGCAGGACCACTCTGGCTCGGAAACATCTTGGACAAGCAATTCTGCGAGGCGATGGCTGACGAAAACGCGCGCCGACCGTTTAGGAACAGCACTACCATCACCAAGCTTTTGTCTCTCACAATCGGCGAGGCAGAAGCGCCACCCACGTACTACGTACTCGATAAAATCAGCGCCAAACTTACGCTCCCAGCGCCGTCAGTGGCTAAAATTCTCGCGGATTTAAAGGAAAAAGGCTACAACGCAGTCCGAACGCATTTCAATTCCCGAGGCATCCGCACAAACGCTTCAGCCCACGTTATGCGAGAACTGCTAAGGGAAACTTATCCCTAACATGAGGGAAATGTTTTAAGCCCTTGAACGAGTACGTTGGAGTGGGATTTCAGATGAGTGAGATAATCACACCAGTTGTCTAGCAACTTGGTTTAGGTGCCGTGGGTGGTTTCGTCGTCGGCTTCGCCCTCAAGAAAATCACGAAGGTTTTCATCGTCATCATTGGCTTGTTCGTGCTGGCGCTTCTTTACTTGAGTGTCAACGGAGTGATAAACATCAACTACAGCGCCCTCTGGAACACCATCGCCAACGGCCTTGGGGTTGCCGGACAGGCTGCGTCATGGATCGTTGGCGTTGTTTCGGTCCTGCCATTCGTCGGCAGCTTTGTCGTTGGCTTTTTGCTCGGGCTTAAAATCGGGTAAATTGAAGCGAAATCGTTTAAATCCGTGAACCCCGTAAACCCTTCGAACGGAGTGCCACGTGAGATGCAAGGTTTCCCAGCGGAAGAGTATGCGCTTCCATTTTTCAAACAAGAAGGCTTCGTCCGAAAACTCTGCCCAAAATGCGGAGAATACTACTGGACACAGAACGCGCAGCAGGAAACCTGCGGCGAATCCACCAGCGACGAGTGCGGCTATTACACGTTCATCGGAGACCCACCCACCAAACGAACATTTAGTCTCTCTGAGATGCGCGAAACTTTCCTCTCCTTCTTCGAGAAGAACGGGCACACGCGAATTACGCCTTACCCGGTCGTGGCACGTTGGCGAAACGACATATACCTCACGCACGCCAGCATCATCGACTTCCAGCCCTACGTGACCGACGGCATCTCGCCACCCCCGGCAAATCCTCTGGTGATTTCGCAGCCCTGCATCCGAATGACCGACATCTCGAACACTGGTCCCACGTTTGGCAGGCACTTGACGATTTTCGAGATGGGTGGAGCTCACGCCTTCAACTATCCAGACAAGGAGGTCTACTGGAAGGACCAGACCGTACGCTACCACCACGAATTCGCCACGGAAGCACTTGGCATACCCTCAGAAGAGGTGATTTACAAGGAGGGCGTCTGGGTTGGCGGCGGAAACGCAGGACCAGACGTCGAATGCATCGTGCGCGGCTTAGAAGTGGGCACCCTCGTCTTCATGCAATACAAAGTCGTCGGCAACGACTTCGTCGAACTACCCATCCGCACCGTAGACACCGGCTACGGCATCGACCGCTTCACATGGGTTAGCCAAGGCGTATCCAGCCTCTTTCAGGCCACCTACGGAGACTTAGTTGACAAAGTTCTCAAAATGGCAGGCATAACGGACGTGGATGAAGAATTTCTTCAACGGATAGCGAAATACTCAGGCTTGGTCAGCGTGGACAAGACGGCAAACCGCTTGGTCACCAGAAAACGGGTCGCCCAGCTCTCAGGCATAGACCTGCAAACCATGGATAGAATCCTTATACCCATCGAGAACGCGTGGGCAGTCACCGATCACACAAAAACCTTAACCTTCATCCTCTCGGAGGGCGTCGTTCCATCAAACATCCATGAAGGTTACCTGGCACGGCTCTTGTTCCGCAGAGTTTATCGCCTCATGCGAACGCTAAACATGAAACCCGACCAGCTCTACGACATCGTAAACCTTCAAATCGACTACTGGAGCCGCGACTTCCCGCACATCAAAATGATGCGGAACGAGATTTTAGAGATGCTAAAAGTCGAAGAAGAGAAATTTACCGACACCATAAAACGCGGAGAAGGAATGGTTAAACGACTCGCCAACGAACTCAAAGCTAAACACCTCACCAAGCTGACCGAAGATAAACTCTCAGAGCTGTACGATTCCCACGGGCTTCCACCCGAAATCGTCAAACAAGCCGCCGAAGCTGAAGGCATCAAGGTCGACATACCCGAAAACTTCTACGCACTTATAGCCAAACGACACATGCAAGCATCCAAACCCGCCGAAGAGGAGGAAGCCCAAGCCGAAAAATCCCTGGAAGACGAAGCCCAGAGGATTGCCTGCAACAGAGCCACGATACTATGCTGAACCGTACGCCAAGGAATTCGAAGCCCGAGTCCTGAAAGTCACCAACAGCGGACATGTCGTTTTGGACAAGACTTGTTTCTACCCTGAGGGCGGAGGACAACCCGCAGACCACGGATTCCTCACATTCTACGAACTCACAGCCGAGGTCGTTGACGTCGTGAAAGTGGGAAAAGTCATCGTCCACAAGGTCATGGGATCACTGCCCAAAGAAGGCTTTGTCGTGAGGGGTATTCTCGACTGGAACAGACGCTACGCACTCATGAAAGCCCACACCGCTACGCACTTGGTTAACGGTGCTGCGCGGAGGGTTCTGGGCGAGCACGTCTGGCAACACGGCACCCAAAAAGGTGTAGAGACATCGCGTTTGGACATCTCACACTATCGAAGACTGACACCCGACGAAATCCACAAGATTGAAACCCTCGCCAACGAGGCGGTCATGGCAAACATGCACGTTGAAACCAGGTGGATGACTCGGAACGAGGCGGAATCACGCTACGGCTTCAGACTCTACCAAGGAGGAGCAGTGCCAGGCAAAGACATCCGCGTCGTGAAGACCGGAGACTGGGATGTCGAAGCATGCGCGGGAACGCATTTGAAGAACACGGGCGAAGTTGGATTCCTCAAGATTGTCTATACGGAGCGGGTGCAAGACGGCGTGGAACGGCTAGGATACGCGGTTGGGTTGGAAGCTTTGAAGGCTGTTCAGCATCAAGAGAGCATCCTCTGGAAAGTGTCGGAGGCTATGGCTGCGCCCCTGGAGAAGTTAGACAAAACCGCCGAGAAACTGGTTACGGAGCTGAAGGAGGCAAACATCGAAAAACGCAGATTAATCAAAGAGATGGCAACTAAAGAAAGCACAACTACCACAGGCGCAACCACAGGAACGATTGAAGAAATCAAAGGCGTCAGACTCACTAAACGCGATTTTCAAGAATCCATCGACACCGCTCGCATGGTACAAACAGCCAGCGAAACAATAAAACGCGACGAAAACACCGTAACTCTTTTCTACGGTTCAGATGGAAAAACAGCACGAATACTCGTCATGGCAGGCAAAACAGCGGTTGAAAAAGGCGTAAACGCGGGCGATGTGGTCAAACAAGCTTCTCCCTTATTCGGCGGTGGAGGCGGCGGACGTCGTGATTTCGCACAAGGTGGCGGAACAAAACCCGAAAAACTCAGCGAGGCGGTCAAGACTGCCGAAGAGATTATTCGGAAACAGCTTCGAGGCTAGGCTCACCGAAATCATCCACTTCTTCTTTTGACCCTCTGAAGAAGTCTTTTGCTGATCTGTGAATAATTATGATAATGAGCACAGATGCTATGCCGATGAGCACGCCCACAAAAATGTTGAAGACCAACGTGCCATAACCTAAGTCCGGGTTAATCAGTATGTCACTTGTCGCATCCAGAATCCAGCGGGTCCAAACAACTGACACGATCAGAGCCGCGTTTCGCAGGATTCTTGCGTCTCGTTCGAAGTAAAAGCGCAGGCTTCTTCCAACCAAAACCGTGCAGATGCCGACGATCATCAGGTCAACCGTGCCTTTGATGAAGTATCCTGATACGCCTGGAACGGCGCCCAGCCAACCAGCAAAATCTTGGGGAACAGTAAAATGCGCTGAACTAGTGAAAGCTAATGCGTTTGTCACCCCTAAGTACACGCTTACTGCCATGCAGAGTATGCCTGCGATGGCGACGTAGCTAGAGATTTGAACCCGAATCGGCGGAGGCGAATACTCTCTTACCCAATGGTAGAGGTCTTTGGCGGACTTGTCGATTCCGAACCCTTTGATAAGCATGAATCCGCCTAGAATTATGACTATGGCTAAGCCATAGTAGTAAAGTGTGAAGCCTGAGACAGTGAGCGACAGAATTCCATAGAGCAGGAACAAGAGTCCAGGTATCCCCAAAGCGACACGTGAGTATCTAGGGTCGTTGAAGAGCATGCGGAAATACTTAGTGAAGACCGCCGCAGTTTCCTCGATAGATTCGCTGTGTTTTATGACGACACGCCGGATAGAGGAGACGGGCACACGGGACTGAACTATCGGCAGTATCGCTTCGTCGGTGAAACCGTCGGTGACAAGGATGACCTCGGTGGCACTGAACGCATCTATGACCGTGTTGAGCTCGTCGACGAGCTTCCTATCAGCGCTTACCCCACCCAGTTCCGACCCTGAGATTGTGGCAACTTCGAAGGTTTCATCGGGCTTCTTGTCCTTTTGCAGGCGGTCGTTAAGGCGTACAGCTTCGAACATTGTGTTGGCGTCTGCTTCTTCTGGGTCTTTGAGGGCTAGCGAGACGGCTGAGTCGAGGTTTGCGGTTCTTCCGACGATGGGAGTTTTGATGCCTGCTTTGGTCTCTATGTCTGCGTCCCTGTCAACGCACAAAATTAGGATTCGTTTTTCTGTTTGTTCCTCCGCTGTCTCCTTCTCTTTCATGTTTGTTTCTTGCCTTTTATTTCTCTGAAGTTGACTTTAATCTTGCGTTTCCTCTTCATTTTCGTCGGCTAGCAGTTGGAATTCATCCCAGCTGAGTTTTTCGCCTCGTTGAAGTTTTTCTCGGGCTTGGCTTCCGAGTTTTTCTTTGAGTTCTTTCTCCAGTGGTTTTTCGCGCCGCTTCGTCTTGTTGGCGTTGGGCTTCTTCGGTTTTGCGTTGAGTTTCTTGGATCAGGCGTTGTTCCGCTCTCTGTTGACGTTCGGCGGCTCGGATTCTTCTCTCTTCATATTCAAGTCTTCGGCGTTCTTCGTCGAGTTGTCTAGCTTTCTCCCGTGTCAGCAGGTAGGCGTTGTGGGTGTTATCTGCTTCTTCCTTGATTTTCTTGGCTTCGGCGATTTTGGCGAGCATCTTCTGGTGGAGCTCTTGGCTTTGCTGTGCGAGCGTAGAGAGTTCAGTGTGGAGTTTTTCGCCAGTTTCGTCTACAGCTTTTAAGCCCTGCTGGAGTTCATGGATCTTCTTGGTTTGCTGGTCGATTCTCTTGTAGGCGCTGAGTTGGATTTCGAGTTGCTTCACTTTCTCGATGAGCAACTTTTCCTCCTTTAGGTCTAGAGAGGTTGTTTGGATTTTCCATTCGATTTCGTCGAATTCCTCTTGAAGGTCCCGTTGGCTTCTCTTCGGGGTTTTCTTCTTAAGTTCAGCAATCTTTTCTCTGGCTGCCTTTATCTCCTCTATGACTGGTTGTACTGACGTTCGAGTCTCGTCACGCTGCGCTTTGAGAGCCTGGACCTTCTCGTTCACGCCGTCGCGTTCCGCTTTGAGCTGGCGAGTTTCTTCTCGGAGCTGCTTGAATTGCTGGTTGAGTTGGTCGCGGTTCTTGATGAGACGCTGGGTTTCTTCATGCGTTTTTTGAGCTTGTTTTTCGAGGGCTTCAAATTGCTCGTTGAGGGTTTTGGCTTCTGCAGGTTTTTGCGGTTCCGTCACGTTTCTGCCTCTATGGTATGTATGGATAATAAGGTTGTGAATTACAGATTAATATTGGCTTCGTGTGATTAAGCGTTTCTTGAATGACACAACAGGACGCTTGTTGGATGATACACACTGGAGTCACGGTATGGCTTCATCAAGTTGTTGAGGGAAGTGAGCATTTACCACGTACTTACCTACATTAATAATTTGATTGGATGCAGCGTATGGTGGTTGTCAATTATTTTCAAATGCAATAATTCCTGCAGAGACGCCCAAAACTAGTTTCAAGATGAAAAGCGTTAAATGGCTTGCCGCCTCATCTTCCACGGACGATTACCATGAAGTACGATTACAACGACCTCCTCAAACGCGGTTGCCAGCAGATACCGGAGGTTTCCACGAAACGTGAACGCCTCGAGCTGCCCATCCTCTATATCAACACCGTTGGTATGCGTACGATAATCAACAATTTCAAGGACGTGGCCGCTGCGCTCGACCGCGACCCTCAGCACATCCTTAAGTTCCTCACCCGCGAGATGGCGACCGCAGCCACATATCACGAGGGCAGAGCGATTTTTCAAGGCAAATTCGGTAGGGACAGCTTCGGACGCCTGCTTCAACGCTATATGGAAGGGTTCGTAACTTGTCCTGTGTGCAAACGCCCCGACACCAAAATCGTCAAGGAAAAACGCCTGAGCTTCCTTAGTCTGCAACGCCTGCGGAGCAAGATCATCCATAAAGCAGCTGTAGGTGCCTTTAGCTGTTGGAAGTCTACGTGAACCTGAAGAGAGTTGGCAGAAACGTGCTCCTAGCCATTTGCGACTGCGATCTCCTCGGCAAGACGCTTCGGCAGGGTAAAATCGTTTTCCACATCAAGGACGAGTTCTACAACGGCGGCAAAGTCGGCTTAGAAGAGGCCGTGAGCATGATTGCGAATTCGACCATCGTGAATATGGTGGGCAAGAACTGCGTGGAGAAAGCCATCGAGAAAGGCTACGTTCATCCTGAAGCGGTGTTGCAGATTGAGGGTGTACCGCACGCGGAGATTGTGAAGCTCTAAGGTACCACGAAAAATAGGAGTTTCTTGCGGTTTCTTAAAAAAAAGAAAAGAAGATTGTAGAGTGGTTTTACCGTTTTCTTAGCACTAACGCTATGGCGACTAAGCCTATGATGATAGCTATGACAACCGATGCGAGTATGCCGATAGAGCAGCATCGTGTTGTCGACTGGCGTGGGGTACTGGGGCGTCTGCGGGGTTTCTGGTGCTGCACCAACGGAAACTGCGGTTCCTCGCTCCGGAACTACCATAAGAATCGTCGCCAGCAAACGAAGCAGCAAGGGTGTAAGTATCCTGGTTTGGCGGTGTCCATGCGAAGCTGAAGGTGCCGAAGTACGCGTTTGTCGTGACCGTGCCGATTTCCGTGAAGGTGCCCTTAGAGTCTATGGCGGTCAGCGACACTGGGACGCCGGTCATCGTTGTGTTGTGCCAGATGCCATCAATCGGATGCTGCATGAACAGATACTCCATCTCCGTTGCCATCGAATCCTTCGAAACGCACGGCGTGTTAGGCTCTCCCGGAGACATGTCCATGACTGTGCCTTGAATCATCACGGTTGCGCCTTTAGCAATCACTGCTGGAGACGTTGTAACGGTTGTTGCGCTCTTGCCCTTCCCGAAGACGTACATATATCCGTCGTAATAGTTGGTGGCAGTGAGGTATCCGTCAGCGACGACACCGGGTATCATTGAGCCTGTAACGTTCCATATGCCTACGCCTGTGGTTGCGTTGATGCAGAAGAACCGCCAACCTCTAGTAAGCGGCGCAGTAGGCGAGTGTTCAACGGAATATGTGTAGAGCTTTCCATCGGCAACTATACCGTCACTGAAGAAGGAATAGCCTTCTCCACCAAGGTTCCCAGTTCCGTTGGTGTAGGGAGTCTCGAACGGTATGGATGGTGCTTGGAATCTCCAGGCTACTTTTCCGTTAGTCCAGTTGTATGCAACGGCTCCGTCGTATTGGTTGTAGAAGAGAAGCCCGTAAGCTGATTGTTGTGCGTAGGCTCCGAAGGTTCCCCACGGATAGGTCGACAGTTCGCTTGTCCATAAGCGTGTTCCTGAATGCAGGTCCCAGCAGTACCAGTGGCCGTCATCGAAGCGTTGAGCGTATTTTCCGTGGTCAGAGATGCCAGTTAACCCACTGAAAATGGGATAACCGACGTCTGCCGAAATATTCCACAGTAGCGCTCCGGATGTTAAGCTTGCAGCCATTAGTCGCACGTTCGAAGATACGCCTGTTCCCGGGGGAGACGAACTGGTTGATGAAACGGCAATCATGGATTCGTAGTCAGCGGTGCCGAGCGAAGAGAATGGGTACGATATGTTGCTGATGACGTTGGTCGCAAAAGTCGTGCCAAGTCCCTGCAACGTCCAGTTGATCAAACGGTACTGAACGTTAGCCCCAGAGCCCAAACTTTGCACGCTCAACACATAGGGATCAGCATAGACAGTGCCTGTGGTCACTGGAATTGAGACGTTAAGTGCCACAGCGCCAGTTATCGGGTTGTACTTGATGACGCGGCTGGAACCGATGTATACGAGGCTTACGGTTGTTCGGTCTGTTCGTCCGAGTGCGCCTGGAACTGGCGGGCTGTTTTCAGCGTAGGAGATGATTGTAGGCGGTTGGCTTATGCCTGTTTGGTCCCAGTATACTTTTCCAGTTCGTATGTCGAAGCACTCCCAGACAGTTGTTGGCATACTCTGAACGGTACCGTTGACCATGATTGGCATCACTTTGTTTGTCGTTTGATAGGCTCTTCCTTCGAACAGTATGCTTGGGTTTCCTCCGTTGCCAGGACCAGCTGTGCCGAAACCGAAACTTGCGCCAGAGAAGTCTTGGTCGGGGGCTTGGAATTGCGTGTATGCCCCGTCGATTAGGCCTCCGAAGATGCCGGCGAGACCGTTGCCCTGTTCTCTCCAAACCACGTGAGCGCTGTTAGGTCCTGTGACGTATGGTGTGAATTCGTAGTTGCTGCGGTACACGTTGGTGTTGTCTGGCCAGCCTTCAGTACCCGTGCCGCCGCCGACTTCATTGTAAGGGTTGTTTCCGCCGATTACCCACCATTCCCTGTTCTCAACCGAGATGGGTCGAGTCCAGTAGTCCGTTGGCAGGGGTGATGGCGGCCAGCTTGAGACGAAGTCTGGCTGCACGGTCAGCGAATAGGTGTCGGACTTTGAAGGTGCGTAGTAGACATCTTGTGTGGCATTGAACCCTCCTGTTGTTGCGCCGGGTGTTAGCACTCCGTTGACGTAGTATCCTACTGGGTAGTAGTCGCCTGCAAACAAGAACTGAAGAGTATATGTACCTGCAGCGTCGGGGACGTACTGGAACCACGCGGTTGTGTCGCCCTGATAGGAAACCAATGGACCAACCGTTACTTTTGTTCCATCGGGCTTAGTGATTACAACTGTGTATCCTGTGTGTGCTCGGTTGACGACTGTGGCGGGTTGAACCCATATGTTCACCAGCACGGGTTGACCGACTCCAATTGGGTTTGGTGAGAAGCTAATGTATGGGATTGTCTGTATTGTCAAACTCGGCGTAACACCTGCTGGAACTGGTCCACCAGTTACAGGTGTTTGAGGTGACCCGCCATGTACTCCTTCCTGAGCTTGCGCAGGCATAATCATCACTGTAATAGAAGTCATCATCAGAACTATTGAGATTATAGCAATCGTTTTTGTTTTTGAGAATTTCATTTTTCCTTTCTCCTATTTTTTTATGAAGTCCTAAATATTGACTTTTTCAACCCTGAGCTTGTCGCCTTTAATAAATTTATTTCATAATCAAACCTTTGAGCTATTTCAATTCAACGGAGCAGTAATTGCCCAATACTAGGACTTGCAAGTCAACAAAATGTTGCCACTCGACATGCTGCTTGACTGAAATTAGGTAGCCCTGCAACTCTGTGCTCAGTTGGCAAAGAGCACATGCAACGATAAACCTTATTTGACGAGCATCTGACACATCTATTCCATGTAACCAACTTAGAAACGTCGGGAAGACAAACAGTCATGAAAATCACCCTGTCAAAACGAGTCTTCGCAATCGTCATCGCCGTTTCACTGCTCCTCTCCGCTGTGAACACGTACATGATATTCAGCATGCAGCGAGACTTCAGGTCGGACGACTCAGTCTTCAACTACGTGATTTACAATGAAGATGGCGTCGTCAAAGCCAAAAACCAGCAGAGCGGCTTGGTTGACTTCGCCTCGGCAACCGCTTCAGACGTCATTAACCAAGCCATTGCTGCAGGCAACTACGTGTACCTCAAAGCGGGGGCATACTCCTTAACCAGCAACGTCCAAATCCTCAATGAGCAGAATGCGAGGATTGTGAGCGATGGCGCCAACATGACAGCTAACGGCTTCGGCATAATCATCAAGGGCGACAACTACACCTGCTCCCAAGATAATGAAGTTTCGGGCTTGACGCTAATCAATGGCTCGCTGAGAATCGAGAACAGCTTCGCCACAACCATTTCCGACATGACGTTCGAAAACTGCACAACCGCCCTCGAACTTGTTAACACGGACACGTGGACCGAGGCCACAAAAATCGACAACATCCATTTCGCAAACTGCACTGAATCCATCAGCTTCCGCACACCCAGCGGTGTTAACGCTAATGGTTCATACGCAAGCACGGAGATTTCACGATGCTTCTTCAACCAGCAGGACAACTCCGTCGGCATAAGCGTGGAAAAAGGGGCGGAGTTCTCGGACAGCCAACTCTTTAACTCACGGATGTGGCTGGGCGGAGATGGAAGAAGCAACCAGACAGGACTCCTCGTCGACGGCGCTATGTTCCAAACCCTCATCTCAGGAGTTGTTTTCGAATCCTTCGCCGACTCACCCAACAACATGTACGCTATCGCTATCGGGCAGAACGCGAACCCAGCGCCCATCCTCGCCGACGGCGTCAGCTTCCTCGGCAACTGGACAGCGCGAATCTACAACCCTAACAACGTGTGGCTTTCAGGCACGGGCAGCGTGTTCCGCCGCAGCGAAGATATACCCATCGGCACGGGCAATGCATACGGGAATACGGTGAACATTCACGCTCGCCCGCTCACGATTTCCAGCTTCAATTCCAGAATCCAAGTGCAAGGAAACGTAGCCGTGGGCGAAACCGTGACGGTTCGGATTCGCCTCGAATTTGTAGACAATGTAATTTCCCAGAGCATAGAGAAAAGTTTTACGAACACAACATCGGTCTGGCTGACTGAGGACGATATTTTAAGACTGTTTCCATCTCAGGACGTAGTTTGGGCTATCTTAGTTGACGCAAAAACTACAAGCGCCTCTACAAGCGCTTCGGTGAGCGTGGACATTTATGGAACCGCCACATGACCTGATTTTCAAGAAAATTCCCCACCGAACCACAGCGAAACGGCAAAGGATAAGCGAGACTCAACAAGGAAAATCGTTGCCTTCTCAGTCAAATATAGAGCATATCCGCATGTTTTAATTACCTAATAGAACAATTGTTTCCGCAGGGAAACAACATGGTTTCACTTCGAGCGTTAGCACCCTCTCTAACCCGAATAACCGTCGCAGCCGCAATCGGCGCAGCCCTCCACATTGGACAAGGAAACTGCGACCTCATCGACCAAAAAGCCGTAGAATTCAGCCGAGCTGTACTCGCGCAAACCGACATCGAAGGCGAAGTCATAAACTGCGAAGGCCCCAAAGACAACGCACCCGCTTTCGCCATGCGGGAGAAAGTAGGAACGGGCAGAGGACCCAAGGTTGAATTCGTAGTCGACCCGGTCGACGGCACAACCGCGGCGAGCAAGGGCAGAAAAGACGCCATATCCGCTTTAGCCTGTGCGCCACCAGATTGCCTGCAAGTTCTACCCGACGATGGCTACTATTTCAAAATCGCCACCGACTGCAACTCCATCGGCAAAATCAACCTTGACATGAGTTTGGAGGACATGGTGCGCACAGTCGCTAAGGAGAAAAAGACTCCTATTGAGAAGTTCACGGTCATCATGCTTGAACGCGACAGACACAACGCTATGCTCGCTACGCTCAGAAAACTCGGCGTACGCATCATTCTCATTCCAGACGGCGACATCGCGGCAGCCGTCGTCTGCTGCATCCCGAACAGCGGTGTTGATTTGCTCGTGGGTGCTGGCGCGGGACCTGAGGCTACAATTGCGGCGACTGCCGTGAAATGCCTCGGCGGAACTATGCTTGTCAGGGTTTGGAAGGGCGAGAAAGACCATCCGAAACGCATGGATCGTTTAGCCGAGGCAGGAGTAGACGTGAAAAAGACCTACTGCGAAGATGAATTGGCTAGAGGTAGGGAACTCGTTTTTGCGGCTTCAGGCATCACGAAAGGCGAATTGCTGGATGGCGTGCGGTTGATTCCTGAAGGCGCCATCGTGCAGTCTATTTGTATGCGGTTGCCGAGCGGCACGGTGGAGCGGTCTGAGACGACGTTGAGGTTCAAGACGCATCCAGTTTACAAGCAGTTTCTGCCTTAGCGTTTGCTTAGAAAACTCTTCAATGTTTTTCTTATCCCATTTCCTGAGATTAGTGCCGAGTGGAATTCGGGCTTGTACGGATGGATCTCGCTTTGCAGAAGCTCCTGCAATCGCGCATAGTAGTCGTTGAATTCTTCCTCGTTGTTGCTTTTGAACTTGAAAACTGGGAAACCTTCCTGCGGATTCTCCCAACGTTTCTCATATGCCACGAACTTATCTTCGTCGCCGTAGGTCTCCATGGTTCGTTCGACCAAAACGGGGCGGTCGACCGTGACGATGACGAGCAGCGGGTTCACAGGTTTAACGCGAGTCGTCAGGAGGAACTGTCGGGTCACATTGAACGGAGCGGTTGAGTCGACAACTACGCTGTAGCCGAAGCGGAGAAGGGCATCGCGCATTTCAGCTATCATGGAGTAGGTCATGTATTCGTCCCGGCAGGGATAGGATTCGCTGAAGAACATGGTTCGGAGTTCGTCCACCCCGATCCGTGCGAAATATTGGTGGTCGGTGATGAGTTTGCTGGCAAGTTTGGTTTTGCCCACTCTGGGGCAGCCGCTCAGGACTATGTTCCATTGACCGTTGGCGGTTACGGCTGTCACGTTTTTCTCCTGCAAGGTAACGTGCTCTTAGTGTATGTTCTCGGCAAAGCTTAAAACAATTGCCAAACAAAAAACGATGACCAGAGGTTCCCATTGGATAAAATTGGCATAATTGGCGTCCCCTACAACACTGGGTCGAAAGGAATCAGCATAGAAAGAGGTGCTGAAGCCCTCAGGAAGGCGGGAATCGTCGACGTGTTGAAACAGATTGGCGACGTGATTGATTTCGGAGACTTAAGAGTGACCATGCCAACGGCCGACAACAGCAATCCCAAATTGCTCAAGCCGAATCAGGTCGAAGCCCTGTGCAAAGCACTAGCCTTTAGGGTCAAAGACGCCTTGAAGGTGGGTTGTCTTCCATTTATCGTTGGCGGAGACTGCAGTGCAATCATGGGCGTTATTGAAGGCTTGCGAAATCCAAATCGACGACTTGGCTTGGTCTACATGGATGCGCATGGAGATTTCAACACCCCAGAAACGACGCCGTCGGGAATCATCGGAGGCATGGACCTCGCCATCACAGCTGGTCGGGGACCAGAAAAGCTCACAGCGATGTTTGGTTACTCGCCCCTGTTACCTGAGGAGAATATCGTTCTCGTCGGAGTTCGTGATTTGGACTTCTTGGAGGCGAAGGCGTTGGCTGCATCCAGAGTTACGGTCTACAAGCGTGAAGAAATCAGGTTAAAGGGTGGTGAGGAAACTGCGCAGGACGTTCTCAGCTACCTTGAATCAAAATGCGATTGCGTTTATCTTCATGTCGATCTGGACGTGCTTGACAGCTCTGTGTTTTCTGCTGCGGGTCTTCCAGTGCCCGACGGTCTTTTGAAGGAAGAATTCTTGAGTATCGCGAGGGTTCTATCTGGGAGTGGCAAGCTATGCGGATTGGGTCTGATGTCTTTTGACGCTTTAAGGGACGTTGGCGGCAGCCAAGCGAAGAAGGTTGTTGGGCTTGTTGCAGAAGCGTTTGGCAAGTGATCTGCGTCCAGCAGTACGTTAATATGATTTCTCGCGTTGCTAATGTTGAGGGTGTTATGTCGGAGAAAAGCTGTCAGGAGAAGCCAGAGATTAGAGAGACGGAAGAGCATGAGAACAGACGAGTACTCATCCTGCTCGCCGCTTCGCTGGGCTTAACGATGGTCGTCGGCGGTTTTCTGTACGCCTTCTTTGCTGGGTTGCCCTTCGGGTTTACGGTGTCATACGTGAACCTTGCCTCGTTCGCCGACGCCTTGTTTTTCGTCGTGGTGGTTGCCGCCGCAGTCTACATCGGAGCCATCGGCCTGAAGGAATTGGTGATCGAGCGAAGGTTCAGCGTCGAGTTCCTGATGGCTGTGGCGGGGCTGGGCGCAGTTTACTTAAGGCTGTTCTTTGAAGCCGCAACAGTCCTATTTCTCTATTCTTTGGCTGAGTATTTTGAGGGTTACATTCAAGACCGTGCTAGGCGGACGGTGGAGAAGCTTTCGAGTTTCATGCCCGACAAAGCCCGCGTCCTAGTTGATGACACTGAGACCAGCATGGACGTTGGTGAGGTCCGGGCGGGCATGACTGTTCGTGTGAAGCCTGGCGAAAGAATCCCCCTGGATGGAAACATTGTCGAGGGCGCCTCACAGGTGGACCAAGCATTGGTTACAGGAGAATCGGAGCCAGTTGCGAAAAGCGTCGGCGATTGTGTCTATGCGGGAACTCTCAACACTAGCGGAGTCCTGTGCTTGGAGGTAACGAAGAAAGCGGACGAGACGCTGGTTTCCAAGATTGTCAAGCTAGTGATTGAGTCTGGCAAGCGCAAGGCGTCGATTGAGACGTTGGTTAACAGGTTTGCGAAGGTTTATGTTCCTATCGTGATTTTGCTTGCTATTTTTACAGCTTTGGGTTTGCCCTTCTTGCTGGGCGGCGACTTCAATGGTTGGCTGTATAAGTCTTTGATTCTGCTCGTGGTTTCGTGTCCGAGCGCGTTTATCATTTCGGTTCCTGCAACAATTTTCGTAGCGATAACGATTGCTGCAAAACGCGGGGTAATCATTAAGGGTGGCGTATTCGTGGAGAAACTTGCTCGGGTCAAACGAGTGGTTTTCGACAAAACAGGAACGTTGACGTTGGGAAAGCCTATTGTTCATGAAGTTCGTCCCGTTGAAAAAGCTGAAGCCGAGGCTTTGGCGAGTGCTGCGGCGTTATCGCAGTTCAGCAATCATCCCGTGTCGAAGGCCATTGTTCGGAAAGCCGTTGAGCGTGGCATCGACATTTCTGGGTTCAAGGTGACAGATGTGACTGAAATCCCTGGCGAAGGCATCGTCGGGTTAGTTGATGGCGTGCATGTTGCGGTGGGGAATTTGAAGTTGATGGAGGAGCAGGGCTGCGACTGCAAGCAGGCGTTTGAGGTCACGCAGGGTGATATTCACACGGCGGTCTGCGTTTCCGTGGGCAAAACGGGTCTCGCCGCTGTCTGCGTGGTTGACGAGGTTCGGGACGACGCTGAACGGGCGATTAGCGCGTTGAAAGCCGATGGGTTGAAGACGGTGATGCTGACGGGTGACAGAGTGGAGATCGCTAAGGAGACCGCGGAGTTGCTGAAGATTGATGAGTATTATGCGGGGCTGTTTCCAGAGGACAAACTGAAGTGCATCGAGGAGATGAAGGGAAAAGATGGCTTAGTCGTGATGGTCGGCGACGGCGTAAACGATGCTCCCGCACTGGCGGCTTCGGACGTCGGCGTGGCTATGGGCTCGGCCGGCGTGGATGTGGCGCTGGAGTCTGCCGATGTTGTGTTGGTGAATGATGAGTTGGCGCAGGTGCCTTACCTCGTGAGGTTAAGCGAGAAGACTATGACGATTGCCAAACAGAACATAGCCGCTTCGCTCGTGGTTAAGCTGATCCTGGGGGTGCTTGGGCTGGCGGGGTTGACGCCTCTTTGGTTCACGGTGGCTTCAGGAGACGATGGCGTAACGATGCTCTTGCTGCTCAACACCCTTCGGCTGGAAAGATTAAAGTGAGTAAGCCACTCGAAGCTTGACGTACTGCCGTGCCAAACTTTCTGCACTCCCTGTTCAGAGTTTTTTCCATCCACTCCGCGTCGGGTTTCGAGGCGTGGTTCAACTTGAGTTGCTTCAAACGCATAGGGACCATATGGAGAGCAACCAATCTGCCATTGCCCACAGCGACGTCAACGAAGTACATGAGGCTGAGGTCGCCCCTAAACTCCTCGAAGCCGCCGATGCCCTCATAATCATTGAGGAAGTCACCGCAACCGTAGAGAATGAGCTTACCTTCGTAGACTTCGATGCCCTTCACGTGGTGCGAAGAATGCCCCCAGACCAAGTCGACACCCGCATCGCGGATTAGTCTATGAGCCAAATTCTGCTGCTCGAAGGCGATGTCGTAGCCCCAGTTTGCTCCCCAATGCACTGAGATGATCACGATGTCGCTTGCCCTCTTCTCGCTGGCGATGCGGTACTTTATGGAGTTAAATGAGCTTTTTTCCAATAGGTTGACGCCTGCCCGAGTTTCTGAGGCTGCCCACTCGTATGGAACCCCACTCGTTAATGACCCGAAGGAGTAAGTTAAGACTCGTTCATTGCCCTTTGTCTCCAAGATAGCTGGTGACGCTGCTTCGTCGAGGTTTTCGCCCGCTCCAGACACCTCAATACCCGCTTCTTTCAATGCATCCCGAGTCTCTTTCAGCCCCGAAAATCCCCAATCAAGAACGTGATTGTTTGCCAGCGAGCAGTAATCAACCTTTGCAACGCGTAAGCAACCGATGTTCTCTGGGTTCATGCGGTAATGAATCTCTTTGCCTTGCCAGCACTCGTCGCTTCTGGTTACGCTAGTTTCCAGGTTGATGAGGCGCAAATTTGGCGAGAAACGCTTAAACTCTTCCAAAGCGTCGCCCCAAATGTATGAGAAGCTGACAGGTTTTGGAATTGCGCCGTTCGCGTTCTCGGCGAGTTTGACGTATTCTCTTGCGTCCTTGACGTAGGATTCATGCAGCGCAGGGTCAGAGGGGTGGGGTAGAATTTGGTCGATGCCTCTGCCCGTCATGACGTCGCCGCAGAAGAACACCCTGACGGTTGAGGAGTTGGACACGAGTTGTCACTTGAGGTGTTCAGAGAACCATTCGATAGCGAGCTTCGCCACCTGCTCCAGTTTCCCTGGCTCCTCAAAGAGATGCGTGGCTCCAGGCACGACCGTGAGCTTCTTCTCTGACGACAGTTGCGCGAGTGCTTCCTTGTTTAGTTCTAGAACCTCGAGGTCGTCTCCTCCCACGATTAACAGTGTTGGCGCCTTCACGTTGGGAAGAACGGTGCCTGCGAGGTCGGGTCTGCCGCCCCTCGAAACTACGGCTTTAACGTGTTGAGGCAGTTGGGCGGCGGCGATTAAAGCTGCAGCTGCGCCTGTGCTGGCTCCGAAGTAGCCGACGACGAGGTCCTTCGTGTTCAGATTTTTCTTCGTCCAAGCGGTTGCGTCAACAAGTCGTTGGGCGAGCAGATCGATGTTGAATCTATATTCGCCCGTGTACATGTCCTCGGCTTCTTCCTCTTCGGTGAGCAGGTCGATGAGGAGGGTGGCGATGCTTGAAGCATTGATTTCTCGTGCGACTTTTGTGTTGCGTGGGCTGAACCTGCTGCTTCCGCTGCCGTGTGCGAAGAGGACTATGCCTCTGGCTTGTGCGGGAATTTTGAGGTTGCCGTTTATGGCGACTTTGCCCGATGGAATCGTGACGACACTCTCGTCTTTCACTGCATTTTTCATGTACGATCCTCCGTTGGGGCGCTTTGTCGGCTTCGCTTAAGCAACTCGGTGACTTCTTCGTCGCTGGTTTGAGAGAAATCCTCGTAGAACTGCCCAATGGCGTAGAACAGCGCGGGTGTGTGCAGACAGACGACGCGGTCGGCGATTTTCTCCAATTCTTGTATGGTGTCGGGTGGTCCGACGGGAACGGCAACTGTCACGGACTTTGCGCCCTTTCCTCGTAGTAGCCGCAACGCGGCTTTCAGGGTGGAACCGGTCGCCACGCCGTCGTCGACGACGATGATTTCGCGGTTTTTCAGGTTCGGATAGGGCACGCTGCCCCTATAGCGAACAAGGCGGCGCTGGATTTCCTCCCTCATCCTCTTAACCTCGTCCTCAACGTAACCTTTTGGAACGAACACCTGCCTAACGATGTCGTCGTCTAGGATGAACGTGCCATCCTCTGCGACTGCGCCGATTGCGAGTTCAGGGTTGTCTGGTGCGCCGATTTTCTTCGTGACGATTATGTCCAGCGGGATGCCTAGCGCTTTTGCGACTTCGAACCCGACGACCACCCCGCCCCGCGGAACCGCGAGGACTATAGCGTCTTTGCCAGCGGTCTTAAGAGCTTTGGCGAGTTGTTTCCCAGCATCCACTCTGTCTCTCAGAAGACTCATCTATCAATCACCTTCAGAATTAGCCTGCAGAATGTAGAAGCGAGGTTTTTAATATCTTAATCGGAAACATGTGGGTTTTGTCGTGGGTTGGTTTTTTAAGCAAGACGAACAATATTTCAGAAACACATCAGCGAAAGTGGAACGGGAATGCCTTCAAGGTTAATCGTCGTGAAGGTCGGGACCAGCGGCATAACAACAGCCGATGGCAGGCTGGACGAGGAAGAAATGCGACTGCTAGCCGAACAAATTGCCTTAGCGAATAAACATGGCAATCGCATGGTACTTGTCACGTCAGGCGCAGTCGCCGCTGGCGTCGCAGAACTCGGAATTGCCCCGAAGCAGCACGACCTTGTCTTCCAGCAGGCGAGTGCGGCCGCGGGACAGGGTGTGCTCATGGCGAAATACCGCGAGCTCTTTCGACAACACGGCGTCAAGGTCGCCCAGATACTGCTCACTGCCGAGGACCTCTCCAACCGCACCTCGTATTTGCACACCTGCAATGTGCTGGAGATGCTTCTGAAAATCGGAGTCGTTCCAATCATCAATGAGAACGACGTAACCAGCGTCGATGAACTTAAACCAGTTACTGAGGGCTACCGTGTGAACTTCAGCGACAACGACATTCTCAGTGTCCTTGTTGCCAATGCCCTCCACGCTGACCTTGTCATAATCCTCAGCGACGTGGAGGGGTTGTTCACGAAGGATCCCCGAGACCCAACCGCTGAGCTAATTAAGACGGTGGAGTGCGTCACTTGTGAACTCAAAGAATCCATCAACGGCAAAAGCCGGCTAGGCAGGGGCGGAATTCAAAGCAAGGTCAAAGCCGCCGAAATTGCCACGACCTGCGGCATCCCAGTCGTCATCGCCAGTAGCCGACGCAAAAATGTCATCACAGATCTCATCGCGGGCAAGCAAATCGGTACATACTTCAAACCGCAGCCTAAGCTTCCAGCAGTTAAAAGTTGGATAGCCTATGGGGCAGCTGTAAAAGGGCAGATACACATGAATGAAGGCGCCAAAAAAGCCATTCTAGAAGGTTCCAGCCTGCTGCCAGTTGGAGTCACGAAAGTCGTTGGAACTTTCCAGGTAGGCGATGTCGTCAGCCTCATGGGCGAGGACGGCGTGGAATTTGCGAAGGGCAACCCAAACTACAACAGCATCGAACTCCACAATATTAAAGGGTTACAGGCGACACAGGTTACGAAGAAACTCGGCGTCGAAAAGCCTAAGCAAGTCGTCGAACGACGAAACATCCACCTAACTCTTGAGGGAAAATGAAATGAGCATGCTTGAAACCTGCAAGAAAGCACGAGCAGCATCCGTCGTGTTAGCGCAGCTTGGTTCTGACGTGAAAAACAACGCACTTTGCAGGATGGCGAATGCGCTCGAAGCCAACGTAGACAAAATCCTAGCAGCCAACAGGGAGGACGCTGAAGCCGCGAAGTCCCGGGGCATGAAAGCCGCTATGCTTGACCGCCTCGCCCTCGACAAGAAAAAAGTTGAGAACATGGCGCGATGCATCCGCGAAGTTTCCGTCTTACCCGACCCTGTGGGCGAAATCATCAAGACGTGGACGCGACCCAACGGCTTAATCATCGGAATGATGCGTGTACCCCTCGGCGTCGTCGGCGTCATCTACGAGTCCCGACCCGACGTCACCTCAGACTCATCCGCGATCTGCATCAAGTCGGGCAACGCCGTCATCCTCCGTGGCGGTTCAGACGCCATAAACAGCAACCTCGCAATAGGCGAAGTGCTTCGAACCTCACTCGCAGGGACGGGTATGCCCGAAGACGCCATCCAAGTTATCTCTTCGACCGACCGAAGTGTAGCGGAGGAGTTCATGGGGATGCGCGGCTACATCGACGTGCTTGTTCCCCGTGGCGGCGCCGACCTCATCCACACCGTGCTCGACAAGGCGAAGGTGCCTGTCATCGAAACGGGTTTGGGCAACTGCCACATTTACGTCGAAGATGATGCTGACCAAGAGAAAGCGGTGCCCATAATTGTGAACGCCAAGTGTCAGCGACCCGGAACCTGCAACGCTGTCGAGAAGCTTCTCGTTCACAGGAACATTGCTGAGAAGTTCTTGCCCGTGGCGGTCGAAGCTCTCAGGAAAGGCGGAGTCGAAATTCGAGGCGACGAAGCAACCGTCAAAATCATCCCAGACGCAAAACCCGCAACCGAACAGGATTGGTACACCGAGTACTCAGATTTCATCATTGGGGTCAAGGTCGTCCAGAGCCTTGACGAGGCTATCGCGCACATTAACAAGTACGGCACCAAGCACAGCGACTCCATCCTCACCATGGACTTCGAGAAGGCGCTGCGGTTCATCCGCGAGGTGGACAGCGCGGCCGTCTACTGGAACGCCTCGACGCGGTTCACGGACGGCAACCAGTTCGGGTTGGGCGCGGAAATTGGCATCAGCACACAGAAGTTGCATGCGCGGGGTCCAATGAGCGTGCAGCATTTGACGTCGACGAAGTACTTCATCTTCGGCAGTGGGCAAATCAGAAAATAGTAATGACCGACTGGGCATTCGGAGCTGCATCGCAAGGCCTCATGCCCATCTTTTCTGGTAAGGGTATTCTACTTCTGCTTAAGCCCCCAAATAGAATGGTCGTCCGGCACGTTGAATGCGAAAAACGACAAAGGTTAAGTGCCATTGCCCATTAGTCTAATGCAAAGGCGAATTGCATGGCAAGCAAAATCGCAGTTATCGGCGCTGGCATGATGGGCGGCGCAATCGTCAAAAGCCTCATCAAGGGCGGCTACAAGGGCAAAATCACCGCAGCAGACGCCATCCCTGAACGAGTCAAGGAGATGGAGAAACTCGGCGTAGCAGCCACATCAGACAACCACAAAGCTGCAGCCGACGCAGAAATCGTCTTCGTCGTCGTGAAGCCTGGCGACGAGGAACGAGTCCTCAAGGAAATATCCGCCGAACTCAAGGGCAAAATCCTCATCTCCAGTGCAGGCACCGTCCCCGTCGCTTTTCTCAAGAAGATAGTTCCAGATGCCCGAATCGTTCGCATAATGCCCAACCTTGCCGTACTCGTGCAGGCATCGTACACGGCCTTCACCTGCGACAAAGACGTGACGCTAAGAGACAAGGAGCAAGTTAAAGAGCTTCTGGGCATGATGGGCGTGAGCGAAGAGGTGGACGAAAAGTACATGGACGCCATCACGGGACTCAGCGGCAGCGGACCAGGATACCTCTCCATCATCGTTGAGGCGCTCATATACGCAGGGCTGAAGGTCGGCTTACCACGAAACATCGCGTTAAACAGCGCCGCACAAACCGTCTTCGGAACGGGTAAACTCGTCCTCGAACTCAAAGACCCCGCGAAAATCCGCGAGATGGTCACGACCCCAGGCGGAACAACCATCGCTGCCATCTACGAACTCGAAGGCAGCAACGTTCGGCAGGCGCTGATGCGGGCAGTCGAGGAAGCCACCAAGAAAAGCCAAACCATACGAGAGAAACTCGGCATAAACCCCCAGTGACAAAGCTTGCACAGAGCGGTTTTGTTCGACTGGGACGGCACTCTCGCCGACACTCGACAAGTTATTGTAGCAACCTTCCAGAAAGCCGTAAGGGAAGAAGTCGGCGTTCACGTATCTTCTGAGTTCATCGAGCGACGCATTGGCACGGGTGCAGCACAAACATTCAAGGAAATCCTCCAGAACGCAAACAAACCCGTAGACGAAGCGGTTATCAAAAAGCTTCTGGCGAAGAAGATTGAGGCCGAAATCACCATGAGCAGCAAAGTTAAGCTCTTCCCAGGCGCATGCGATCTCCTTGAAACGTTGCAGGGGAAGGTTAGGCTGGCTCTGGCATCGATGAACAATCGCGCTGTAGTTGAAGACTTGCTCGAAAAACTGAACCTTCGGCGATGCTTTGAAGCTGTTCTCACCGTGGAAGAAGTAACAAAATTTAAGCCTGACCCCGAGATATTCCTAAAATCTGCCGCCAAACTGCGGTGTAAACCCGAAGACTGCGTTGTGGTTGAGGATTCGATTTTCGGCGTGCAAGCTGCAAGAAACGGCGGAATGGACTGCATCGCCGTTTTGACGGGCGTGTATGGCAGAGCGGAGCTTGAAGTGGGAAAGCCAGGCTTGATTGTTGAATCTCTGACGAAGAGAGAAAAAATTCTGAAGTTCATTCTTGAATGAAAAGCAGTTTTCGACTTGCCTGAACGCGTTGTATCTGTTGTAGTGTTAACACAGTCACATAGGCTTAAAACCATAACCCTGCAAATAGCGTATTGTTCCAAAACACGAAAAGGAAGAGAAAAACGTGCTGAAAGAACTAATCGAACCAAAAAATGAAAAGACCCTGACGTACCAAATCATGCTGCTTTGCAACGACGCAACCAATCAGGTTGAAGTCCACGAAGAAAGAGACGTCGACTTCCCACTAATCCAAGAACACCTCCAGCAGGGCGGCTCCGTCTTCATAACCAGCAAACCCGCACAGAAAATCGCCCCACCGAGAACACATAGAAGACGCGCCCTCAAAACAGTCACGGCATTTTACTTCGACCACGTGTAAGTCCCCCACACGACGGCGTGCACCCAACAAACAACTCCGTCTGGCTTCCTTCTTGAAAGGAGGGGTTCCTGTTGGGTGCACGCACCCTCTGATGCAAGTTTTGGCCAACGGCTTTGCGGAGTGTGAGTTGTGTCGATGCGTTTCTGGTTTGTTCTTCAAGAAAACCTTTGAAGCAGGGAACATTTTGCTTTTGATATAGAAGATTCTTCCACAACCGTTATCTGTTCAGGGTTTCTGACGCTCTTTTGGGAAGGGAGATGGAACAAGACAGGCTGATTGACGTAAGTCAACTTGTCTGCGAACACGTCAAGCATAGTAGGTACTGCATGAGTCAATTTGACATTCTGAACGGCTTCGAGATAATCGCAACTAAATGCTCAAACTGTCACAAAACGTTGTCGCTGGAAGTCAAGAAAATCGGTTAATCCCTGTTTACGGTTCAGGACATTTTCGTGTTTTTCTCGGTGATGTACAACGGCGCCTGCTTTAACAAATCCAAGGCACGCTCAGTCTGAGTAGTTGTTAATGTGCACTTTGCCGGGGCCCTTAGAAAAGGTAGTTCTGCTGGAGCATTCTCGAGTCGATGCAGGTCCTCCCATTCAAGCCTGACGTTCTCGGAAGCGCTGTGCTCATCGATTTTCATCGCCCATGCGCCTGAATCCACGGTTTCTCCCCCTTCGCTGAGCGCAGTGAAAGGACCGAGAAGGCTCTGGTCGTCAGCGTTGTAGAGAAACAGTATTGAGCCAACCGCGATCTTGGAGGTCGGAGTGGTTCTCTTGTCGGCACACGTGTACCGCTTCTCCCGCAAACACTGTTCCTGCGTAATGTTGGTGCAGAATAGAACGAAACCGGAGTACATGGCTGATACTTTGTTGTTCACATTAATAAACCTGCAAGAAGCAGCCCAAACTATTCTCGCAGCCTTAGCGGCTTCATGTAAATCTCTTCACGCCACCTCCGCTGCCAACTCGCCCAGCCAGTCTTCACGAGTCCCTCTCTGAGGTGAGGGTTTTCAGCCACCCACTCCAGAAGCGTCCAGAAACGCCTCTTGTCTCCAAGTCGTTCCTCGGGGACGCCAACTTCGGCACACCATCGAAGGTAGCCTCGCTCAACCATCCCTCTGAGTGCACCTGTATTTTCGACCTTCTGAACGTTTAACCCGCGCTCAGTAAGGTGTTTATGGATAGAAGATAGAATGTACTCGTTGCAGACCTTAAAGCAAGTGTCTTCATCGGGCTGCATAACCGCCACAATCTCATCAGCAATCTTTATGGCGTCATCAAAGTATTTTCGGTTCTTGAAGTTAGGCGGCTGAAAAGCCGACGTCGGAATTCTCCGCTCCATGAGCATCGGATTCGGCGGTTTCACTGCTCCGATAACGACTCCGAGCAGCAGATCGCCCCAGCCCACGGCGTCTACCAAGATTTCTTTCGATGCGATGAAGCAGCCCAACGTCAAGACGCTTCGCCCTCGTTAGATAGTTATGAGCTTTCCTTTTTTTGTTTTTTCCCGCCATCCGCATCGCAACCGTCATTTGATTGAATCAACCCATCAATGAATAGTTGGGACCGTTTTCTGTAAAAAGAAAGGAGTCTTTCAAAAGCCAGGCGCGATTTTCGGTTGCACCACGCTCTTGATGCTTCTGGTGTGGAAGCTCGATGATTTTTTGGACGTTCCAAGTTGGAGAGAAGTCGGTTCTTGCGGAATAAACTATAAACGGTGGCTTTGTAACGTTTTGGAAGGCGCGTCTTGAAACATGAAATGCGATCAATGCGGGCAGGAGACGTTTCTTCCGTTCCAATGTCCACACTGCGGAGGATACTTCTGCGGTCAGCATCGGTTGCCCGAGAATCATAACTGCGAGAAGATTGAAGCTGCACGGGCGTCGAAACAGGAGCAAGTCTTGGTTGTGCAGGCGCCGAAGTCTTACCAATACTCCGTTACGTTTGGTCAGCCGCGCAACTTGACGGGAAAAGTGCATTTCAGCTCCAAGGAACTGAAACATTTGGCAGTTGCTGCCGCTTTGGTTATGGGCATCGGGTTGTCCTTGCTGCTTTACCCGGGGATTTTTGGCGCTGCGAACGCGGCGGATTTGTTCGCGGTTTCGGTGTATGCGGTGGTTTTGACGCTTTCGTTCTTCGCTCATGAGATAGCGCACAAGGTGACGGCACAGAGGCGTGGCTTGTGGGCTGAGTTCCGTTTGACGATGTGGGGTGCGGTTTTGACGTTGGTTTCGATGCTTTCACCCGTGTTCAAGATTATTTCGCCTGGTGCCATGATGATTGGGAGTTCCCCGAACATGGAGGACATGGGGAGGGTGTCGATTGCGGGTCCTGCGGTGAACATTTTCTTGTCGGCTGCGCTTTTCGGCGGTGCATTGTTTTCGGTGACGTTTGCACCTAATGTTGCCTTGGTTTTATTGTTAGCTGCGTTCTTGAATGGGTTCATGGCAGTCTTCAATCTCATCCCGATTGGAATCCTTGACGGCTTCAAAATCTTCAGCTGGAACAAGAAAATCTGGGCAATCATGTTCGCGGCTAGCGTAGGATTGGCAATCTTGAATTATCTCGTTATCTCCGGTTACGTAGCCGTTTAAAAAAGGCTTAGATGAGTTCTATCGTGACGTGCACTTCTTCGGGCACGCGGATACGCATGATTCTTCGCATGACACGCTCCTCCGAATCAATGTCTAAGAGGCGCTTGTGGATACGCATCTCCCATCTGTCCCAGGTCGCCGTGCCTTCCCCTGATGGAGCTTTTAGTACTGGGACACGCAGGCGCTTCGTTGGCAGTGGGACGGGCCCGTTGATTTTGACCCCGGTCTTCTGGGCTATGCTCTTCAGTTCGTTGCAGACCTCTTCAAGCTTGTTGTAATCGGTGCTTGTGAGGCGGATTCGTGCTTTTCTTACCATGCTTTGCCAATCAATCCAGAGTTCGGGTTTTTTTGCGTGTTCACCTTAAGGATTTAAGCCAAACATAAAAACCTTGCGACAAGTCCGTTTGCATCCATTTGGGAGGGATGAGTCTGCTCGGGAAGTGTTTTCACCCATCCCTTCCGGGTGAGTGCATTCTGTGCATTCCATTTCTATCAGGTTCCCAATGTGTTATTCGTGAGCGTAGCCTCGAACAGCTGGTTAGAAAAGAATAAATCTGCTTGGTCGTCATTATAGCGCATGACATCTTTTTTTGACGAGCAAAAACCAGCCAACCTTAGCATGTTCACCGACCTGTATGAGCTGACGATGTGTGCTAGCTACTTGGACAACAACATGTTCCAACCCGCGACCTTCGACCTCTTTGTGAGGCGACTGCCCGAGAATCGCGGTTACCTCCTTGTGTCAGGACTTGAGCAGGTGCTGCATTATCTGGAGAACATCAAATTCACCGACGCCCACCTTGCCTACCTCAGAAGGCAGGGCTTCAGCAACGAGTTCCTTGAGTACCTTGAGGATTTTGAGTTCACGGGCGACGTGTGGGCAATGCCCGAAGGCACTACAGCGTTTCCCCGCGAAACTCTAATCCGCGTGACCGCCCCCATAATCGAAGCCCAACTTGTTGAGACTTTCCTCCTGAACACCGTTAACCTGCAGACGACGATTGCAACAAAAGCCTCTCGAGTCGTTCAAGCAGCGCAGGGCAAACCCGTCGTGGAGTTTGGATTGAGGCGCGAGCAAGGCATAGACGCGGGAATGAAAGCCGCCCGGGCAACCTTCATCGCAGGCTGCCAGGGCACGAGCAACGTACTCGCAGGCATGGCATACGGCATTCCAGTGTTCGGAACCATGGCGCATTCATTCGTCATGGCATTCGAAAACGAAGTTGACGCGTTCCGAGCCTTCGCAAAAACTTTCCCCAAAAAATCCACCCTACTAATAGACACGTACAACGACCTGGCAGGGGCAGAAAACGCCGTTACCATAGCCAAGGAACTCGAAGCGAAGGGCGACAAACTTGTAGGCGTCCGACTTGACAGCGGCGACTTGGCTGAAACAAGTAAGAAGGTAAGATGTCTCCTCGACGAAGAAGGCTTAAGCTACGTGACCATCTTTGCGAGTGGCGATCTCGACGAATACCGAATCGATGAGTTGCTTAGGGATGGCGCGAGGATTGACGCATTCGGAGTCGGAACCCGTATGGGTACCTCTGCGGACAAGCCATACGTTGACGTGATTTACAAGCTTTGCGAAACACAAGGTAGAGACGGCGAGTTTTCGCCAATCATGAAGTTGAGCGAGGGAAAAATTACGTTGCCAGGAAGAAAACAAGTTTACCGCTTCAAAGACAAGCAGAACAACCATGTCAAAGACGTCATAGCCTTAGCAGATGAGAAACTCGAAGCAGAACCGTTGCTTTTGAAAGTTATGGAAGACGGTAAAGCAACCTACGAGTTACCGTCCTTGGATGAGATACAATCCGAAGCAAAAGCAAACCTCTCCAAACTGCCTGAGAAATACAAGAGACTCTCTAATCCGCCTATTTATCCAGTAGAATTGAGCAAAACTCTCGAAGAGTTGACAAACACTTTGACGAAGAAACTGATGCTGAAAGAAAACGAAAGCCCCAGCGGAAAAACCTAAGAATCCATAGGCACAATAGTGAAGGGGCGAAAATATGGCTAGAAGTCCCATCTTCTACTTCGGGACAGTTATCTTTTTCATAGGGTTAATCCTCTTCGCGGCTGGTGTGTCAGAAGTAATAGGAGGGGATTACAACGTCATAATGGCTGTCGAGTTAATTAGCGGTTTTATCCTTATGGCGGTTGGGTTCCGCGCAAGCACTCGTCCCGCACAAAGTGAATCTTCCTGAAGGAAAAATTGTCCTTTGTTGGATATTTTTGGCAAACACTTAAATGCCCTATTGGAAAAATGTATCTGCTATTCAACAAGAAGTGACCATCTTAATGCAGAATCGTCCAGCCATCGTCGCCGTTGGGCGAACAAAGTTTGGTGAACATTATGGAAAAGAGCCTGAGAAACTAATCGAAGAGGCTTGGCTGGCAGCCTCCCAAGAATCGGGACTCGAACGCAAGGACCTCCAAGCCTGCTACATGGCCGACTGCTTCCTCCCCATCACCAACAAACTCGGCTTGGAAGAAGGCTTCTTGTCGGAACTCACCGAGCTTCACGTACCCATGGAGGTCACCCGCTCCGTTAGCGCCGCTTTGTTGACTGCTTGTCACGCTATACAGTCAGGAGCGTACTCGACCGTTCTGGTGGGCGGCATCGAGAAAATGACGGACCGATGGGACAAGATTCGGGACGACCTCATGCTCCTCGAGGATCCATGGAGCTATTACGCGGGTGGCACCCCGGAAGTCAACCATGAATTGATGCTGAGGGCATACGCGAAGAAATACGGCATCGAGGGGGAAAACCTCGACAAACTCCTCCTCGCCCTAGCCGAAGTCGCGGTGAAGAACCATGCCCAGGCATTGAAGAACGAGTTTGCTCAGTTCCAGCGCAGGATCACAGTCGAACACGTGTTGAGCGCTCGGGAACAAGCACACAAGCCGCTGGGGCTCTACGATTTCGCTCCCATCTCCGACGGCGCATCAGCCTTGATACTTACGAACGAAGCCAACGCCATGAAACTAACCAACAAACCCGTCTACGTCTTGGGTTGCGCTTCAGCCACAGATTTCCTTAACTTCCCAGGACGAGCCGACCTCACACATTTCATCGCAACGAGGATAGCGATGGAGAACGCCATGAAGATGGCTGCCATCAACCTAGAAGACATCCAAATCGCCGAACTCTACGACCAATCAACAGTCATGGAGATGGTGACGATGGAAGACCTGGGCTTCTGCGAAGAAGGCACCGCATGGCAGTGCATCCGAGGAAAGTGCGAGGACTACGAGGGATTTTACGAAGTGAAGGACAGGAAGATTTATGTTAATACGAATGGCGGCTTGAAAGCCGACGGCAACCCGCTCGGAGCAACGGGCGGAGCTCAAGTTTTCGAGGTGTTCAGGCAGCTCAGGGGCGAAGCAGGCGCCAGACAAATCAAAACCAGACCCAAATACGGCTGCACTCAGGAGTTCGAGGGGTTCGGCACGAAGAGCTATGTCACAGTGTTAGGGAGAGAGTGAGCATGAGCAGCGAACCCATAGAACGCAGAGTCTCCTATCTCGGCGACAGACTCAAGGCGGTCCGTTGCAGCATCTGCGGCAAAGAATACTTTGAGATACGCGACTACTGCAGCAATTGCGGACGCAAAAGCTACGGCAAAATGGAGAGCATCGACCTCTTCTACGACAAGGGCAAACTCGAGCTCTGCACTTTGGTTAATGAGCCGACGAACAAGTTCACGAAGCTGCAAAGCTTTATCTACGGCGTTGTCTCGTTCCACGGCGGAAAAATCCGCGTCCCAGGTAGACTAACCGACCAAATCCTCAAGAACGACGACGTCGACCTGTCGGAGTTGGAAGGAAGAGAGGTCATTCCGAGGTTCCGCAGACGCCACTCAGTCTCCGCAACAGATGTTATCCCAACGATTTCGTTGGCGTTCAGCCTAGCGGACGAATATTACCCTCATCAAGAGTACACGGTCACGAAGCCCAACAAGCAGTATGATGCCGCTGGCATCGTCGGCTATGGCGTCTACACTTCACGTTTCAGAATAAAGGAGAACGGCATCGAACGCGCAGTTCCTTTCATCGACGAAGATGCAGTCACGGCCGCGGTTGAAGCAGGAAAACTCGCGCTAATCCATTCCGGTATCGACAGCGCCCTAGTTGGCAAAGTCTACGTGGGCACAGAATCCAACCCGTACGCGGTAAAACCCATCGCCTCCAAAGTCGCTCAGGTTCTGAAGCTGGGCATGGAGGACGGTGATGTGCAAGCGGTGGATGCCGTGGACACGGAGTTCGCCTGCAAAGCAGCTACTAGCATGTTCAAAGATGCTGCCTCACTGGTTAATTATGCGAAGGCGAGGGTGCAGTTCGCCATGGTCATCGGAACAGACAACTCACAAGCCGCGCCTCGCGGCTGCCCTGGAGGCGAACTCGACCTCTTCGTCGGGTACGGTGGAGCAGCTTACCTCTTTGGCAAGAGCGATGTAATCGCTGAAATTGAGGATTGGTACTCGTGCACGAGTGATACGCCTGACTTTTGGCGCCGCGACAGCGAGCCCTACCCTATGCACGGCGGAAGGTTCACGGGCGACCCTGCTTACTTCAAACATGTTCGCAAAGCAACTTCCAGGCTGATGGAGCAGCAAGGCTTGGAGGCTGGTGACGTAGATTACTTCGTGGCGCACCAGCCCAACCCAGCCTTCCCGGTGAAGGTCGCCAAGGAGCTCGGGTTCAAGCCTGATCAGTATGAGTTGTCACTAGTGGTGAACAAGTTTGGCAACACCTATTCAGGCTGTTCACCCGTGGGATTAGCCGCAGTTTTGGATGTGGCGAAACCTGAAGAACGCATACTCATCACAAGCTATGGTTCGGGCGCAGGTAGCGACGCATACCTTTTAAGAACCACAGACCAGATCCTCGTGAAGCGACTGCGACAGAAAGTCAACGTGAAATATCAGGCAGAGAACCCTTTCATTGAATACGTGGATTACTCAACTTACCGACGTTTGAAGGCAGGGATGTAGCTAACATTTAATAATGTATCCTTTTGAATGAATAGAGCGGAGTTTACCAGGTTGGCAGGCGAAGAAATCATCCAAGTTTTCTACGCACCTCACAAAGCGTTTAGGAAAATCGTCCAGAACGCCAAGTTCCTTGGACCAATCGTCATCCTAATCATCTTCGTAGTCGTGCAGGTGGGCGCTTCCTACATCGTTGCATCCAAATCCTACCTCGAGCAGACAGTACCCACGAGTGACCAAGGGGACATCTGGGTGCAGAACCCCGCTCTCTGGGCGGTAGCTCCCAACGGTACCGTCACGAACAATTACGTAGATTACATCAACAGCAGCAGTCTTTACCTGAACACAACGAGCCTCGAGTTCGCGAGCAACAGTAACAACATGCAGATATTCTTGTACAACTTTGGCCAGTCGGTGGATTGCAGCGACAACGGTTACACCAATCTATCCGTGCGAGTCAAAGTTGTCTCGCCCAACACGGTTCCCCAGAACGTCACATTAACCTTGTTCTCGTTAAGCCCGGCCATAAACTTCGCCACTGACTTGACCTCAGCATTCTCCAACACGACTAGCGCAGACCAGCACCTTTGGAACAACCTCACTGTTCCCCTCAACACCAGTGCTTGGATGAGCAGCAACTCAGCTGCATCGTGGAGCAACATAACGGGGCTGATGATGAACTTCACGTGGCCGGCAAGTTCAAGCGCCAGCATTGACCTGCGAGTCGATGGGTTGTTCTTCCGTGGAATTTTCAAGAACAGCCTAGATGTCTACGGCAGTTCAATTCTTCTTTCTCAAGCGCTGAGTGCAGCGACGCCATTCCTGTTCCAGTGGCTCCTTTTGACGGCCCTCATGTATTTGCTCATTAAAGGTTTGAAGGGCAAGGTCGTCTGGAAACCGGTCATGGTCGCCGTCGGCTTCGCTCTGATTGCGTTGATCGTGCAGTCGGTAGTTCTCCTCTTCGCGTACTCTACCAGTCTGCCAAACGTTAAGTATCCGGTCGAAATCCTTGCTGGCATTCCAGGCGAATCGAATGCAGCTTACGTCGCTGTTGACGCCACCATCGCTAACGTCCTAACCATCGGAAGCATTGTCCAAATTGTCGTCTACGTGTGGATAATTGGGCTGGGTACCTTCATCGTACGCGAAGTCACGGCCGTCGCGCCAACAACCCCAATGGGAACGCCTGCGCCTGAAGGAGAACCTGTCCTTGGACCTCAACAGTTTGGATGGCTGAAGTGCTTGCTTGTCTCGGCGGTTGCCTTCGTCCTAACCGTCACGATCCTGGGTTTCCTCGGGCTAGGATAGGGTTGCAGCGGGTTAGGCAAGATTTATATGGTTTGAGGGACTCCTCTGCAACGGAAACGCCCATTTCAACCTTGGAAGTGTGGTAAATGAACATCGCAGAATTACGAAACGGCATGAAACGCGTAAGCGTCGAAGCCACCGTCCTAGAAAAAGGGACTCCCCGCCAAGTCATGTCGCGATTCGGAGAAGAGACCTATACCGTAGCGGACGCAGTCGTTGGCGACGAATCAGGCAAGATTAAGCTGACGCTCTGGAACGAACAGATCGCCCAAGTCAACGTGAACGACAAAATTAGAATCGAGAACGGCTACGTGACAAGCTTCAAGGGCGAAGTTCAGCTGAACGTCGGCAAATACGGCAAAATGACCGTCAACCCCTAGCACAAGTTTTCTCAGCTTTTGTGTTGTTTCGAGTTGTCGAGGATTCGCAACTATATTTGAATGCTCTTCCTGTGGGACAGCGTGTTCTGCTGGGAGAGAAAGTTTACTCGTTACGTCGCCTTCTCAAGAGTCCTAGGACTCTTCAAATGTGTCGTTTGTAGTCTGTGCGAACACAGTTGCGGCTGTTTTGACCGCACTGTACATTGTTAGAAAAGTGGGGGCTCCGAAAAGTTGCCGAAAAGTCTTCTTCTCGCCTAGGTGATTTCTAACTTGTTTTCAATTCGTCGAGAAACTCCGACAGATCAACCATTGATACTTCTTTATCGTCGCAGAGTCTCTGCTTCGCAGGCGGTCTCTCTGGGTAGAACGGTATCCTCGCAGTCAAGCGGTCACCATACGTGGATTCGTACTCTTTCTTGTAGAACACGCCGATTGGGATGCGGTCACCCCACTCCTGCGCTTTCGTCAAAGCCGCCACCTTCTTCTGCCAGTCCTCCTGCCAATCGCGCACCTCGGGATCGAAACCCGTTTCTCCCAGCTTGTACAGCCGGCTCTGCGGTTTGCCCTCTGCGTCCTTGCGGTCCTCGCCAGCGTACCAGTCTTTTGTGTTTATGTCGTTATAAGTGGGGCAAGGCTGCAAGCATTCAACGAAGGCTAAGCCTTTGTGTTGTATCGCCTGTTTGATGATGTCTTTGAGGTGCCTGACGTCGTATGCGTAAGAACGAGCCGCGAATGTGTAACCCGAGATAATTGCCAGCGCAATCGGGTTCACAGCATCGTTTATGTTGGGTTGGGGGAGACTCTTCGTCTTCAAGTCGCGCTTCAGCGTCGGCGACGCCTGCCCCTTTGTCAATCCATACACGCCGTTGTTGTGAATGATGTAGGTCATGTCTAAGTTGCGCCTACCCGCGTTTACGAAGTGCCCCGCGCCAATGCCTAAACCGTCGCCGTCCCCGCCGATAGCTAATACCTCCAGCTCTGGGTTGGCGATTTTGATGCCCATGGCAAAAGGCAAAGTCCGGCCATGCAACGTGTGGACACCATTGACACGGACATTGTGCGGCTCCTTCCCCGAACAGCCGATGCCCGACACCATCACGACACGATGCGGCTCCAAGTTGAGTTCTGCGAAAGCCATCTGAAGAGCGTTCATGATACCGTAGTCGCCGCATCCTGGACACCAGTCTGCGAAAACGTCGGCCACGCGGTAGTTTGCTTGGTTAGTTGCCAAACATCAACACCGTCCTCTCCGAAGCTTTCCCCGTTAGAATCGCCTTGAGCGCATCATAGATCTCCGTGGTCGACGTAGGTCGCCCCGTGTACTTTAGCACGTAATAGTTGGGACTTATGCCCGTCTTCTCCTTGATGATTCCGCCCAGTTGGCCCGTGTAGTTGTCTTCCACGTCGATGACGCGTTTCTTATCCGTCAGAGCCCGCTTAACATCGTCAACAGGCAATGGATGAAGCATGCGCATCTGGAGGAAACCTAGGCTGAAGCCTTCGTCCTTGAGCATACCGATTGCTTCGATTATGGCGCCTTTGGGTGAGCCCCAGCTTACTACGACGTTTTCCGATTTCTTGTCGCCGTAGAAGTTCAATTTCTCCTCTGAGGGTACTTCTTTGTCTACGAGTTCGAGTTTCTTCATGCGCTTCTCTATCATCATTCTCCGATTTGGGGGTTCTTCGCTTATGTGCCCCTCCTCGTTGTGTTCGTCGCCCGTGTACCACATCACAGCGTTTCTCGTGCCCAACGCCGCACGTGGGCTAACGCCTGTCTCGGTGAATTGGAACCGCTTATACTCCTTCCCCTGCAAGTCTTTTTCGGTCACCAGGTTGCCGCGGTCTATCTTGAAGCCTCCATAGTCGAACACGGGGTAAGTTTGACTACAGTTCGCCATCGCCTTGTCGATGAGGTGGATGACGGGCATCTGGTACCGCTCCGCCAAGTTGAATGCCGTCGCCGCATCGTAAAAGGATTCTCTGATGTCGCCTGAGGCGAGGATGATTCGAGGGAACTCGCCGTGGCCCGCGTGCATGGCGAAACGCAGATCTGCTTGACCATGACGTGTTGGCAATCCGGTTGCTGGTGCGCCGCGCTGATAATAGGTGATGACAACTGGGACTTCATCGTGTCCCGCCCAGCTTAAGCCTTCAACCATGAGTGAGAAGCCAGGTCCCGACGTGGACGTCGCTGCTCTAGCCCCTGCGAGGCAGGCGCCGGAAGCGGAGTTTATGGCTGCGATTTCGTCTTCGGTTTGGATAACTACGATGGCTTCGTCTTCGCCGCGTGTTTTGAGGATTTCGTGCGCCTCCAGGTACTCGCTTTCGTCAGCCGCAGGCGTGATGGGATAGTAGGTTTGCACGCGGCAGCCGCCGAGAACTTTGCCCATGGCGACGGCTTGGTTGCCCGTGAGGAACATGCGTTCCTCTTCAACATTGAGTTTTTCGAGTTTGTGTCTGAAGTTGTCCTTGAAGGTGCGTTCAGCGAACTCGTAAGCTTGGTTGAGCGCGGTGACGTTCATGTCGGCGATTTTCGGTGGAAACTGTGCCCTAATGGCTTTCTCCACGAGGGTTCGGTCGTACTTGAGTAGGGCAAAGGAGACGCCGAGTGTTAGCACGTTGATCATCCGCGTAATCTTGCTCATCTGTGGGATGCCGAGCACTTTGCCGACGTTGGCGAGAATCGCGTGATAGGGTACGGGAAAAATCTGCACTTGTCGCTTGTGAGCCCAATCGAGAACATCCTTCAGTGTATCACCGATGCTGTTCTCTGACAGGAACTTCTGGAGCTGTGCTTTGTACTCCGGGGGCAATGTTGGGATATCCATCACTTTCAAGTTCATGTTCATGGCGTCCACGATGATGCCGCCGTCTGGGACGACTTCCTGCACGTGCCTCAGGACAGTTTCTGCATCGAACGCTGCAAGCAGGTCCACGTCGTTTACGTTGGCGAGGATTTCCTGTTTCGCCATCCGCAGGTGGAAGTAACTGTGCAGCCCCTTGATGTTCGAATGGTATTCACGTCGTCCGAAAACCCAGAGTCCGCCGTAGCCGCAGGCTCTGCCGAAAATTGTCGCAGCCGCATCTACGCCGCTTCCCTGTGCTCCGCCAGCCATCCAGTTTATGCTCTCTATTACCATTTTGAATCTTCACAACCTGTTGGAATAATTCTTGGCGAGGAATTTTGAGGGTTTATCCGCCCGTGACTTTGTCACTGCCGATGCAGCAGATGCAGCCGTCGGTTTCGCCGCAGTATGGACAGACACATTTGCATTGGTCGATTGGTTCGCCGCAGTTGTCGCAACGAGGGTCGGTTGGAGTTGTTTTTTTCTTCAAGAATTCTCGCCTCTATAGAGTTACGTGCAATGACCCGAATTAAGGTTTCGGAAAACGCTTCGGGTTCATAGATTTCGCCGTTTGAGAAAAAGCTGAGCTTTCTTTCTCAACTGCGCTCGAGAACTTTCTGCATATCCCTTTACGAAGGCAGCTACCTTCGCTTTGTCGGTATCGTCCATGAGGTCGAAGAATTCATTGAAGGGCTCCACGGCTTTTTCGGCAACGACTCTCGTGCATTCCTCGGTCAAGTGAGGCGATGTTGAAATTTCGCTGAAGCCTAGCAATCTCGCCGTGATTCTGGGTAGGAGGTAGGGTTTTGCTCGGGCGATTCGGGCTGAGTTTGAAACGACGTTTGCCACGGTTACCATGTACTCGTCGTTCAAGAACCCGTAGTATTTGTCGAATATAGCGTCGAATTTCTTATCCACATCCACTGCGCAGAGATTGGCAAGTGTTGCCATGCCGTTCCAGACGAGGATTCGGTGCTTGCTGTTCAAGAGCGACATGAAGAAGCCTATGTGTGGGTACAGTCTTTCGGGGTAATTCTCACTCAACGTCATGAGGACGCTGGCGCAGGCGTACCTGACCGAGGCTTTTGGCGATGAAACCCCGCCGATTATGACGGGGAGCAATGTGAAGTTGGATTCAACAGCTTGCTGGAGTTGTTGTTTGGTGATTTCTTTTTTAGCGAGTTTCTGCCAAAGCTTAGGCTCCATCGTGAAGACCCGTGAAAACCATTTCAGGTGTTTGTCTCAAAAACTTTGGCGCCATGTCAACTTAGTGGAGATGGCATCTGGATTCAATTTTTGTGTTGTGACAATGGTTTTTGCTATTGTGCTGCAAGTATGTAGTTTGGCGCTGTTCTGCATGGGTGCTATTGCTATTTTGGTGCTGGAACAACATGTTGCGTTGCAAAGGTATTGTGTGTCTAGTGCCAGTCTGCAATGAAGCTTTGTGCAGAATTGTCACCCGTATGAACAGCATTGTTGCTGTGACAATGGTATCTGAGGAGATCGAAGCAGACGGACAGAGGAAAGCCTGAGAGGACGTACAGAGCTTCATCCTGCAGCATCTTTCGTCCGCAACAGAGGCCGTAACCTTAGAAAGATGATTTTCCAGTTAGCGATAGCTTATAAATAACAATGGCTAGTCATTTCAAAACAAATAGGGTTCGCTTGGGATTGAATGTCGTGACCACAGATGAGATACTACCTGTTCTGCTGAAGTTCATAAATATGAACTCTAACGTCGTGGACGTTCAGTGGGACCGACGCATGAGCCCCAGGTTGCTGCTCAACCCTTACACTCAGTACCCTGAGGAGAAGAAGCGTGTTGCCCATTACTTGCTCATGATAGCCGCTATCCTTGAAGACCGGATGGTTGGTTTCTCTGAGAACGCGAGGAGAACCTTGATTCTTCTCCACCAGATTTATGGCGACCGCATCTTCGAAATACGTAAACCGCATATGTTTGCCGAGAGAATTGTGGCGAGCCAGTTCTACGACGACTTAGGTCCCGGCCGAGATGCCATCTCACCTGTGTTAATCAGCGTCAACGAGTTCGTAAAGAACAAGGCAGCCGGAGACCTCATAACATACTCCAGAACGTTCGCGAAGCCAAGAGATTTCGTGGCAGACCTCGCTGGCAATGTCGAACGATTGGGGGGACAATACTTGGATAAGGCGTGGGTTTACATGCGGTGGATGGTTCGCCCGCAGCCTGACCTGCAAATCTTCAACCATTTTTCACCTGCTGACTTGCTAGTTCCGCTGACTCAGGAAAACGCCAACGTCGCTGCCAGCCTCGGCTTAATCGGCAATGCTATGCCGTCCCTCTGGCGAGACGTGGACCGAGCGGCTCGAGCGCGAAGCAATAACAAGGTTCGCCAGGCAGCTCTTCCCCCACGACCCCGCAAGAGTCGATTACCCCTTCTTTCTGCTGGGCAGGTGGCTGGCCAAGAAGAGCCTAAACCGTGGAACGCTGAAAGAAGCGCTGCAGTTCTTCGACCACATGCATGCGGTGACGGGGCAACCTCATGCCTATTACCAGAAGCTGAGCCGCTACAAGAGTGGATGGGAGAAGAAAACAGCAATCATCCTCAATAAACTCAAAATTCCTTACGGGTATGAGACGATCAGTTTCCCGTTGCCAGGCGAGATTTACACCCCCGACTTCATATTGGACAAGGAAATTCACGGAAGAAAAATTATTCTAGAACCCCACTATCTCATGACCCCCCACCAATCAGCTAAATATTCACTCTTTAAGCGCACGTATGGACAGGAGTTCTTGCTCATACTGTTGCTGAAGAACGACCTCATCTCATACTACCACGAACGCAACATACTTAACGATGAAGTCTGCGACGACGTCTGGCCCATTGAATTCGTGGACTTGCTAATCGAGAAGATTAGGCTCGGGACTTACGACCCACAAGCCAAGAGCTACCTTCAGGAAAAAGGTGCGACTAACTGAGTCAACGTGTGGGAAGTTTTTTATTTCCCAACTCCATCTTGTCTAGCGCTTCTGAGGGGTTTAATCCATGAATGACTTTGTTATAAAAAGCTCAGCTTTTGAAAAAGACAAACAGATTCCTTCCAAGTACACGTGTGACGGTGAGAACGTCAACCCGCCTTTAACGGTTGAGAACATTCCTGAAAAAACAAAAAGCTTGGCAATCATCATGGAAGACCCAGATGCCCCCGCGGGGCTGTTCATACACTGGGTGGTCTGGAACATCCCGCCCGCCGCCGAAATCAAGGAGAACACGGCTTGGGGATCTGCAGGACTTAACGGTGCCAAGAAGCGAGGTTATTTTGGTCCCTGTCCACCTTCAGGAACTCATAGGTATTTCTTTAAGGTCTACGCTCTCGACAAAGCGTTGAATCTTGGCTCGTTCTCGGAGAAAGAAGACTTAGAGAACGCCATGCAGGGACACGTGCTTGCGCAAGGCGAGTTAATGGGGCTTTATCACAGAGTCAGATGACGACGATGGAAACCAAACAGCTCTACCTCCGCGATAGCTACCGAAAGGAGTTTGAGGCGAAAATCGAGCGCGTCGGCAGCAACGATGTCGTGCTCGACCAGACAATCTTTCATCCCTTGACGGGCGGGGTATCTTTCGACACAGGTTTTCTGGAGAGCGGAGGGGTTAAACGCGCGGTGCTGCAGGTGGAGATAAACAGGGAAACGAAAGAAATCAGTCACATCGTCGACGACGCCGCAGGCATGAAAACAGGCGACTGGGTGAAAGGCTCGATAATGTGGGACAGGCGGTACAGGCTCATGCGGCTGCACACGACAGCGCACCTAATCGCAGCTGTGATGTACAGAGACTACGATGCACGCATCACTGGCGGGCAGGTTGACCCTGACCAGGCGAAGATGGATTTCAATCTGCCGAGAACCGACCGCGAAGTGTTTGAGGACGCCGTTGCCAAGGCAAACCTGGAGGTGCAAAAGAAGACGACATTGAAGATTTACTTCGTTAACAGAGACGAGGCGCTGAAGATACCAGGTGTCGTGAAGTTGGCGGAGCGAATGCCCCCCGACGTGAAGGACTTCCGAATCGTGGAGATTCCAGGCATCGATCTGCAGGCTGACGGCGGACCACACGTAAACAACACAGGGGAAATCGGCGAGATTAGCCTCGTAAGGATTGAGAATAAGGGGAAGACCCAGAGAAGGCTATACTTCACCGTGAAGTAGTGAGAGTATAAAGTAAACTTTCTAACGTTACGTTTTCTGTTGCAGCTGAAAATACAGCTTATCGAAACAAACTGCAGTGCTGCGATGATTCCGCTTTTCAACCTTTAAGGTTATTAGTCAGAGCAGTTTCTGTTACTGCAGGAGCGTTCGTATTCTTGTGCGGCATTTTCGGATTCATGCTAAAAAAACCTATCCCCATAAGCAAAGTTGTGAACATTCTTCAGAAACTCGAGAAAAGCCAATACGCAGATGAGAAGCTGCCCGTCGGCGGCTACGGTGCAGGTGTCGCAGTCATGCTTGACGATGGCGGTGTTTTCTCGGAGAAAGTCGCTAAAAATACAGATTCGCCAGTGGCTGAACTTGCAAGTATTCTGAAACCCCAGCTTTCGGAGGCGCGGGTGCTGATCGGCCACGTGAGGCACCCGAGCTTGGAGTTCATGGATACAGTGAAATTTAAGGAGGCGACACAGCCTTACGTTGAGAATTTCGAGCCCGAGTTAACGATTGTTTCGGCGCACAACGGCAGGGTCGAGAACTACTTGGAGCTGAAGGCTAAGCTGAAAGAACACGTTTTCGAGAGCGAAAAAACCCGCCTCATAGACTCCGAGGTTATCCCACATTACTTCGGTGCCCTACTCGACGAGTTGGAGCCAGAGATGGCAGCACACCAGCTTCTAGATGCTCTCAAGGGTAAAACGGTGGGCTCGATTGCCCTGTTACGACTTGACGAAGAGGACCAAGTCCTGCACCTACTTCATAAGGGCTGGAGCCGAGGGCTAACAGTGTGGGCAAATGACAAGAGTGAGGTCATTTTCTGCACCCGACCCGAACCAGTCAAAGAAGAACTAGAACAAACCCTGAGCAAAGGCAGCTTCAAAGAAAAGGCAGTTATTAAGCCACATGAAGAAGCCGAGATTAACCTGTCTTTTCCCCTGCCTACATAAACCCCAAGCGAATAACCGCTATCCTATTTGACGCGTTTCTTCTTTTTCTGAAAATACTCTTTCAGCAGATCCCAGTAATTGTCAATCCAACCCTGCCTATACTCGTCCACCTGCTCCGCGGGCACCTCGGAGTGCACCATCGTCAACTCAGTGCCATCCTTCACTTTCACGAACGTCAACTCAAGCCTTGAAGGAGGATAACCATCAGGCCACTCGCTAGTCGACCATTCCTGGACGATGCGCTTACCTTTTTCAAGCTCTAGGTTTTTGCCAGTGATGTAACCGTCCCACGCCGTAAACTCTCCGCCAACGCGAGCATCGCACGTGGCTTCCGCACCGGTGAAGGCTGCGTGCTTCTTGGGGTCGATAAAGGCGTCGTAGACTTCCTCGGGCGAAGCGGGGATTATCACTTTTTGGGTTATTATTGCTGTTTTCAATTTCATAAAACTCACCACAAGGTGCAGAAGAGGACGAAGACTCTCTGCTTATGCTTACCGACATTCTCCAATTCAAACCCAACGTCTAACCTGCTCATTTTTCTCCATCCTTATGCTCATGTTCCTCAGGATAATGACTGCTATCACAGAAAGGTTTGTTCGTGGATTTGCCACAACGACAGAGGGTCATACGGTTTCGGACGCAATAGGTCTTTCCGTCCGCCGACTCCACAGGCACGCTGCCGCGAATCCACAGTGGACCGCTGACGCCGACCTGAGGGTCTTCGATGGCGACGATGGATTTCTCAAGCTCAGGCTCAACCTCTTTTCCCTTTAACTTGTCGTAAACGACGAGTCGTCCTGAGGGACAATCGCAGGATTCCTCGACAATTATTTGCTTGATTTTGGGATCCTCGCAGTCCTTGATGAGGTTCCAGATTCCCCCTGCGCGGTGGCAAAAGCGTGCGGATGCACATAGCTCCTCATAGTCGATTAGCCTTATGACAGAACCCTCGAAAACTTTGGGTTTGTCAAGGTACTCTTCTGGGGCAGCAGTCTCGGTGCCGACGAAGCCAACTTTCACGTGGGTTCCATCACAAAACGGTTTATTCTTGGATTGTCCGCAACGACAAAGTCCGCATTTCTCCATCAACGGAAATTTCTTGTCAAAGCGCCACGCTACTGCGGTGCCCTGCGAATCGGCGACGATTGTTTGGCGAACAACTGGGATACCTCCCGAAACTAAGTATGGACCGTCCTTGCTTACCTTTATTCTCTTTTCAGGAGTCTGCGGTTGTTTAGTATTCTCCATAATTCAGCCTACCTGCGCTTGAGCGACTTCTTGATTTGGTCACGTTGCGGGCTATTTAAGATTTCTTAGTCGTATTCATTCGTCCTGCCAACGTCTCGAAAAATAATGCTACTCTGTCGCTGGTGCGCCCGAAATCTGCCAGCGACGTGATTGTCGTAACGGGCGTTTGACCCTCCACCGTAATTCGACATTTCTTCTCATCCACGGCAGTTCCCTCAATGGTGAGTATTGAGCTGTAGGACATGAACCCTGGTTTCGTCCTAATCTTGGCACGATGCTCCTTGTCATCTATTTCCTCAGTTGTCCATTCGAGACTGTTCAACACGTCGGGAATCGCTACCCAGACATCGGGGAGGGGGTAATCGATTTCAAAGGTTTGCTTTTCCTTGCGTAAGTAAGCCACTTATGTCACGGCACGTTTTTTACGGGACTTGCCTATTTAAACAATGGCGCGGTTGGGGATTCGTGCGATTTCTGAACAAAACTTATTAGGCTCATCATATTTGTGTGAATTACATGAAAAGTGTGATGCAAGATGAGTGACGATGAAACAGCTCACATCTACGGAACAGTAAAAGTTGGAGACCGCGGACAAGTCGTTATACCATCCAAAGCCCGAAAAGAACTCGGCATCAAATCAGGCGACCTCCTGCTTGTAATGTCAGGCAAGAACAAACGCGGCCTCGCCATGGTAAAGGCAGACATGATGCGCGAAATCGTCAACCGCATCATGCACGGTCTTGAGGAGACCACCGAAGAAAAATAACCTGAATTCGGAGTTGAAAACGTGTTTAGGCAACGTGGACAACTGAGAGAGCGACTGAACGAGATTGTGCAAGTATTTCGCCAGAAAGGCGCCACAAGCCCCGAAAAAGCAATGACCGCCCAGGAACTAGGGTTGCCCCCGCGATTTGAGGAGGCGATGCACAGGCGTCTCGGCGGTCTCGGAATCTTCGTTGAAGTCAATGGCAAATACTATCTTTCTGAGGAGAGATTGAAGCAGATTCAGGAACGGCGCGGCACGGGTGGCGGAGGCTGGGGCGGCGGAGGGTTCGGAGGACGAAGCAGCATGATGAGCCTCAGAATTGCACGTATGGCGACAGCCGCGCTCTTCGTCTTGCTCATGCTGGTTAACCTGTTTGTCTTCAGCTGGGAACTAAGAATCGTTGCTGCTCTCGTTGCGGTCACGTGGATTGCGTTAACAGTCGCTATAATGGCATACATGTCAAGAATCAGACGACGATTCATGTAGCGAAGACCAGCCAACGATTAAGTCTGGCTTCTGGAGAGTTTCTTTATCCATTCCTCTTGCAGCTTCCCCGCCATGTTCCCGTCTTCCAAGATTACGGGTCCACGGTAGCCGCAATTTTTGCACTGCCAGAGTGACCAGAATTGTGGCATACCCTGCGCCCAAAATACGTCGGTTGAGCCGCATCTCGGGCAGAACTTAACCGCAAACCTCGATTTCTTAGTCTTGGCAGTTTTGCACTTAGGTTTGGCAGCCATTTCACTGATCTACCGTTTCCTGCGGTTCATCGTTTTCTTAAGAAATCTCTTCTTGGGAAGTTTTGGCTTTTTCACCCTTTGCACGTCTGTAGCCATAACACGCCCTCGTTCAGCCAACGAAGTAAGCGTAATCTGCACGTGCCATATATTTCTATAGCACACGCTTGGCGTCATTCCATAAAAATAGATAGAAAAGTGTATCGCTACGTTAAAGCCTGCAGCGGTCATGCGCACGAGTAAATTAAGGTGTGGAAAAATGTGTGCGCAATTTAGCTTTTCGATGGGTATTGGTTGACCAGCACCCTTCGAAGCGCAGCGCATATATCGAAACCCCTCTAAGCTCCACTCAAACGCGGACACGTCGCCTTGCCATTTGCGGGAGCTATTCAAGCCCTCTCCAAAAGTTTGGTTATGGGACGACGCTGGGTGCGTTTCTTTAAGCGTTTTCAGTGATTTGGCTTTTTGCGTGGAATAACTGCGTTGAGCGTTATGTGTGTATCTTAGTCGTGCAATGATTCGCTTTCGGCGCTTTAGAAAACACGTGTGAGGCTATCTCGTAAGCTTGGGATTCGGAAAAAGAGCTGGGGATGGGAATTGAACCCCGACCGCAGTGGAGATATCACCCGAAGACCCAATAAATAGTTGGCTTTATGCTATTCTGGTATACCAACTACCACCAATACCCGCCTCCAAATAAACGTTACTCCGGAACGAGTCCCCCTGCTTAGAGTTAAAGATGGAAGACTTTTCATGTAACGCGGTCAAGTAAACGTGTGCTTAAACGCACGATCGTGAGAGGAATGGGGGTCTTGACTCCATTTTACTGGTAAAAAGATGTTGAGGGTGAGTCGGACCGGACTTATCCCCAAACGGGTATGAGCCACCGCTTCTGGAAATCGGTTGTTAGTCTCCTTATTACCTCAATGGTTTCAAGACGCCCAACTCTTTCTAAGTCAGGTCAGAACCGATTCCACATACAAATTCAGCACGACCTCGGAAATATCACTGGCGTATTCTGCCGTTCTCCGGATGCTTTCGATGAGCAACCTAACACTGGGTACTTCTTCGATGTTGACCGCATGAGAAGAGATAACTGCATCCTTTTCCAACTTGTGTACTTGGGAAATTTTCTCAATCACGAGTTCAGCCTGATTATAATCACGTTTGAACAGGGCTTCCATAGAACTCTCAAATCCCACAGTCCATGCGGAAGGAGCTCAAGATCAAGCCAAAAAACAAGTTCCGGGTCTTCGGCAAAGGCGACACCGTCATAATGAAAAAACTCGAGCTCCCCGACATGAAGAAAGAATGGAACGAAATCTTCAAGGTCATGGACAAGAAAAACCTGTCTATATCAGAAAAAGAAGTACTGGAAGAAGTGGCAGAAGCCAGAAAACGCCACAGATGATCGGATGCTCAGAGTTGTCCTTGATACCAACGTTATAGTAAGCGCTCTTATTTCTGACGGCAAGCCCAGAGAGCTCTTCTGGAAAGGGATCGAGAGCGAATTCCTGATCGTAATCTCAACCCCGTTGTTGAAGGAGCTTGCCCGCGTGCTTCAGCGACCAAAATTCAAAACAAGCTCGCGCGAAATCCAGAGAATATCCCTTGCCCTTCTCAACTCAGCCGAAGTGGTGACAATCAAGAAAAAGCTCAAAATTGTCAAAGAAGACCCTAAAGATGACATGGTTATTGAGACAGCCTGTGATGGGCACGCAGACTTTATCGTAACCGTCGAATCTTCAAACCCAAAAGAAAAAGGGGGAAAGTTTTTTTGTTTCTGAGTGTTTACTGCTTTCTTCTGAGCATCAGCACCGCTAGGGCGACTGCGATGATTATCGCAATGCCAACTCCGATTACGGCGTAGAGAAGCGCGCATGGCTGTTCCTAAAATGGTTAAAAATGGTCTTAAGTCAGTTTTTTAGATTAGGAGGCAGATTTGTGGCTTTTTCAGCTTTCTGTTCATTCTTTCGGTTTATCTGTTTTCTAAGCAAATGGCTTGCCTTACTTTAACTGAAAATCCCAGACGCAAAAACCAGTGCGGTTTCCCATCAAAAAACTCAAAGGTAACGCACTTCATTCTCAGATTCGTTTCGCAAAAGAAGACTTTTGACCATTTTAGACCAATTTCGGAACAACCATGCGCGCTTCGATTTCGTACCATCGCCGAAATAAGTAAACCCACAAACCTAACACTGATCTATCCAGAACTTGAAAGATATATAGATGAAATAAACAGGACTACTACTGGAAAGGAAGTTCCTGACTGGAACGATGTGCTCAAGGGATTGAAAAACAAGTAAACGTTAACGTTGGATTCAAAATCTGTTTCCTATAATATAATTTTAGGAAATCGGATGATTATGTTGTTGGAAGACGCCTAACTTGAGTTCGTGGCATTCTCAATTAATTGAGTTGTTGTTAGAGGCTTGCGATTTTCAACACGCCACTCTTCGAACCGCCTCAATATGCACAAACCATAAATTTGGACCTGTTTAGAAGAAACATTCATGAGGGCAAGCAGAGACATAGCGATTGCAATTATGGTTTCAGTTTTAGGTCTTATTTATGCGGTGACGATTGGGCAGCTCCCCATTATGATCATTGGAATAGCTGGATCAAATTATCTTGTTCAAATTGGCTATGCTATTCTCGTTGGCTTTGCGCTGTTGATGTATGAAGGTAGAAGGTGGAGATTACTATTGCAGGGTGTTTTGGTTACTCTGCTTTTTCTACCAACCTCTTCAACTGGGCAAGCATTTGATATCTTTTCAAGACTTCCAACTTTGGGGGCCGCTTTTTTTCAGATGTATTGTTTAATAGTTTCTATGGATATTTTGAAAAAAAGAAGAAAATTCGGATTTGGGCTATCTTGTCAACCTTAGGGAATAACTTATTCCAAATCTTGCTAATCATTTTAACTCGGTATCTCCTCTATTCCCTTGAAGTAGTTTCCTTTTTCATCAATGTTATCTTAATTCTGATGCCTGTTATCGTGATTGAAAATATACTTGGCGCTTTAGTAGGCTACAAAATCTATCAAAGAGTAAAAATGATCTAGAAGAGTGGTAGATGAATTATATGAACGATCTCGGCTATACTGACCTAAACATTGACCTACCTAAGAATTATGGTCTGTATTTGCATTTGTGAGGCTGGGTAGCGCCTTGATTCTTCGGAGTCCCTCTTTTTGGATACTCTGTCATCGCGGAGTTCCACTTTAGTTCGAAATAATCTTTGAATACCTTAATCAGCTGAGCATTATCTGTTGTCAGTATTTGGCTCTCTATGGGAGCCGTCGGCATTTCGGTGAGGACGTTCATTCCTTTGCTATCCCAAATTGTGAATGTGACGCGAAAGACTAGGATACAAAAATCTTATTTCGAAATTGGGATTTTCCTTTTTGTAGTTCTGGATGTATCCGATATTTTCTTTTGTTGGTTTATCTAATTCGGCAATTACATGGTGCTTAGCACCCCTAGGATAAGCTTCTTTGTTTGCTTGCAGAAAGTCAGCTCTTCCTATCAAATGAAATCTCGAAATCGGGGTGTACCAAAGAATTTCTTCGTTGATAGATTCATAACATCTTAGAATGTGCTCGCGTGAAATAATCACCCGCCGGAATGATTGAAATCTTTGTTTCTTCTTTGAGCAGATTTTTAGGAATTCTTTTTTTAGCATTGCTTCAGCTTTTTGCTGCGTTTCAGCATTTTCCATGTTTTTTCGCTGAATCAGCATTCTAATTACCTCATTGAGAGCCACTGGCTGGTACTTGTTCGGAAAGTTTAGGACCTTTATTACTAGGGATACTTTTTTGCAATTTCTCTAGTTGGCGGTATGTTTCTCCGCGGTCGATTCCTGCAGTTTGGGCTATTTTCCGTACATTGGCAGTTCGAAGGGAAATTAGTGTTAGATAGATTCTTGCTTGAGAAGGATTGACCCCTAGCTTGACTAATGTTTGAGCGTCTTCCTCGTCAAAAGACACCATTTACTTTGCCCTTTATCTCGCAAATGAATAGAATCTTCGCAATCTTAAATTTGTTGCTGGTGGTGCCTCCACTCACCAGTTGTTATTAGCATGCAGGAATCAATTGCAACACGCGGTAGAGATACCGCTAAAAATATAAGGAGAAGAAAAATACAAATGGAAAAACGGAAAATTGCAGTTGCTTTGATTCTGATGTTAACCATTACATCAATGTCTATGTTTTGCTTTCCCGCCACCAAGGCTGCTGTGACATGCGACACCTTCGCCTATCTCAGTGTTAGACCCAACCCTGTAGGAGTCGGACAGGCACTTTTGCTCAACTTCTGGATCACACCCGCCTTTACTAACCCGCTACATGCTCATAACTACACAATCCAAATTACAGATCCCGACGGAAAAGTCGTAACCCTTGGACCGATGGAAGCCGCTGCCGAAGATAATACGCAATGGCTGGAATATGTACCCGACAAGCTTGGCACATGGAAATTTCAGTTCGTCTACGCTGGAGAGACGATTCTAGCAGGAACGCAACTCACTTCAGGTACTGTCGGAAATACTGTTATCTATTTGCCTAGCCAGAGTCGAGTGACAACGGTTATCGTGCAGGAGGAACCTATCCCCACGTGGCCTGCAGCTCCGCTTCCAACTGATTACTGGACGCGTCCAATATCCTGCGAGAACAGAGAATGGTACTCGATTTCAGGAGATTGGATGACCGGTAACTACGATGCTGGTAACTCGCAATTCAATCCATACAGCGCTGGGCCGGAGTCCGCTCACATACTATGGATGAAACAGACGAGCGCAGGCGGTCTCGTCGGAGGAATAACTACTGCGGATCAATATGGCCAAAATGCGGAGTACACTGGTGGCACCGCCCCCGCTGTGCTAAGCATAACCATTGCAGGATTGGGTTTTTACACTGAAACTCGCCCGGCCTCAGGTAGCCGAACCAGAACACATTGCGTGGATCTGCACACCGGAGAAGAACTGTGGGTGAGGACGGACGTTAGCTTTAGTTTTGCCCAAAATGAAAAGCTGCTATATACCTCGAATTTCGGCTACACCCCATATTTGGTGAGCGTCAGTGGCAATAGGCTCATAAAGTGGGATGCATGGACTGGAGACTTGGCCGTCAACATTTCATTGCCATCAGGCTTATCTAGCAACCTCTATGATGACCCCTACATTTACTCTGTGCAGACGAATGGAACCCAGAGATACTTGATCAAATGGAATATTACTGGAACCAGCACCAACTTCACGAGCAGGATAGCATACAACGTAACCTATGCGCTCTCAGGCGTCACTAGAATATCGGATGATGTAGGTATATACTTTGGAATAGGTTTGCCGGGTTTGCCAGGGGCCGGACCATCAAGTACCACCTGTGGAGGCTTTGACACCAAGACAGGACAACTGCTGTGGATTAGAAACTTCACCGAGAACGAGAGACCTTACTCTACCTCGGCCTTGAGTATGGCTAACGGAATCTTCGTATATCCAGCATATTGGCCAAATCTAGCGCAACCTCAGGTAACATGAGGACAATTATTGCACATTCTGCGACTACGGGCGAGATTTTATGGTACAGTGAACCGGGCACCTATCCTTGGTTTAATATGTTGGCTTACGACCACACACTGGCTTACGGCATGAACTATATAGCTGCCTACGACGGCGTCTACGCGCGCAACGACACTAACGGGAAAATCGTGTGGCACTTCAACTATACAGGAGCCGGCTATGAAACCCCGTACCAAGATAACTGGCCTTTCTATTGGGGAACATGCTGTGCTGACGGCAAGATCTACCATGTCTCTGGTGTATATATGGAAAGTCCTTTGTTTAGGGGTTCAAAGCTCTTCTGCATCGATGCCTACACAGGAAAACAAATGTGGAACATATCATTTGCTCAGGTTTTGCGTACTAGACCTAACCCAATTGTAGCTGAAGGTCTCCTCATATCCAAGAACGATTATGATGAATGCATCTACTGCTTCGGTAAGGGCAAAACCGCCACTACAGTGACAGCGCCTGACGTAGCAATTACTCAAGGACAAAGCGTCGTCATTAAGGGAACAGTACTGGATCAGTCTCCTGCACAAGCGGGCACCACATGCGTTAACAAAGATTCGATGGCCGTCCAAATGGATTACCTTCACATGCAGAAACCAATCGACGGTATCTACCACAACCTTACGATAACCGGAGTCCCAGTTTCATTAGACACTGTTGATCCTGACGGCAAATCTGTGCATATTGGCGACGTAACCACTGACGGTTACAGCGGCACTTTCGGCTTCACATGGAAACCAGAAGTCCCAGGGCAATACACTGTTACGGCAACCTTCATGGGCGACGAATCATACGGCAGCTCCTTCGCAAAAACCTGCGTGGGAGTGCTTGAAGCACCAGCAGCAATATCTGAGAAAACCCAAGTAGTAGTTGACAATACAGGACTACTCTACGGCATAATGGCTGGAGTAATAGCAGCCATAATCATAGGCATCGTGGCTATACTCTTAGTGCTCAGAAAACGATGACAAACTGCGGAGACAAAATCAAATCCAATTTCCCTTTTTTTAGTCATAAACCAATTTAGCTTGTTGGACGGGGCTGAGAAGGCTTTAGGCATGTGTACGATTTCAGCTTGTTTCAAAGAGAGTTTGCATTCTCTTTTCTCCTTTAGGCGCCCGAAGCCTCAGCAAACCCTCCAGCGCGGCAAAATCTCGCCAATCAACCGGCCTTTCTCTTGCCTTCAAGAACCTTATTAGCCTCTTCCAGCTGCTTCGTTAAGTCCTGAAATATGATAGCTTGGTCTTTGTTCTTTTTTAGAAGTATCTTAATTTCCGCGTAAGCCTAATCCATGCTCATCCCAATATCAATAAGATAATCATGGGCAACCGCATCACCCGCAGCGTAACCCGATTGCTGAAGATTCTTCAAATCAGTTCAAGGCTTTCTTTAAAACAGGTAAACCCCAACTCCAAACGCAAATTGCAGGAATGCTGTATTGTTTATCTTCTGCTGCTGTTTTTGTATTCAGCATACTTCTCCAAGAACTGGTCTATCTGGCTGTTTATGAAATGCTCAGCGCTCCGGAACGGCGTATCCATCTCCTTAACCGCCTCATTGAGCTTCTCGAAGCGCGCAAACGAGCTCCCTGAGAGAGTCCGATCCCCATAATCGGTCCATTGACTGCCCCTCTAAACCCAAAACCACCTCTCACACACCATTTCCATAGATCTTGCCAGTGTTTCTTATTGTGTGTGTGGTTTCTAGTTTAATTTAAAGTAATAATGGGGCCCGAAATCCAAAAAATCTCAAAAAGAAGAAATATGAAATCAGGTAACGTTAGTGTTTCAAGGAGGCTGCCTCTGAAACAGAAAGGATCGTTACTTTGGCTGGCGCTAAAAACCGCGCATTTCAGCTATTAAGAAGTCCCCGGTTGCCTTGCCCGTTCGAGTTGCCGTCTTATGTCCGCCTCATCCGGAAGTGAATGAGGTCCCTGAGAGAGTTTGGGTCTCTTAATGGGCTCATTGACTGCACTCTTAACCAAAACCGTCTCTCACATGATTTTTCTATAGATTTTGCGAGTGTTTCTTTGTGTGTGTGATGGTATTAGTATATCATATAATAATTATGGGGCTGCATTTTCAAGAAATCCCAAAAAGAAAAAAACGCGCCAGCTCAGAGCACACGCTAACCTGTTAGTGGCTCAGTGGATCTTCCAGATGTAATTGGGAACCCTGAGGAAGTCCCAGTCTGTTAATGGATCCGTCAACCCCACTTGACCCAAAACCAATTCTCTCCTGGTTTTTCCCTTGATTCGTAAGTGTTTCTTTTTGTGTGTGTGACTCTAGTGTACCGTACCTTAATAATCCCCCCGAAATTTCAGACAAACTAAAAAAAGGAAACGAGACAACCAACCAATACTGTTGCCTCAACAAGTCTGCCTTTCAAACAGAAAAAAAGTTCCTTCAAGCCCCTTAAACCGCTATGAACTTCGACCACGTTGCTCCCCAAGTTGCCGTCTTATGTCCCTGATAAATTCCAGAACAACCTCATCCGGCTGCTCCAAAATCAACTTCTGGAAACTCTCAATACCAGCAATCTTCGCTTCAATCTCAACCTTTTCCATCTGCCATTTCTTCACCCCTTCGCCAATCTTCGCAACCTGTTCACCAACAAGCCGAGCAATAGCAATCTCCTCATTCAACTCAGCCACTCGTTTTTTCGAATTCTCTCTTGATCTTCAGGTTCTCGCCCGTAACAGCCTGCGCAACAATCTTTTGCTGCTCCAGTTCCTCAGCGAGCTTCGCCACCAACGAACCCAGCTTTTCCAGCCGCTGATCCTCCGACTTCACCGATTGCTTTATCGTCAAGAATTTCTTTAATTGGATGAATTTTTCTCTCAGCTTAACTGTTGTCAGATAAGTGTCGTCGCTTCGAGGTATAGCTTTTCCACAAAGTTTCTTACCCGCAGTCAACCCTATTCCCGAATCAATTGAAGCACTGAGAAACATTTTTCTGAAACAGTGAAAGGACAGGCTCTTCCCGTTCAGGTCAATTTGGGCTTTCTCTGCAAGGCGATTCAGCATCTTGCTGATCGCCTCGTCCGAAATATGACTCTTCCCATTGCTTGAAAACAAATAGAGATTATTCTTCTTCTGCAAGCGTGGAAAGATATGTTTTTAGTAGGTTTACGCTTTCTTCGCTAAGAAAACAGTTGGCTGTGATCTTCTCCTTCTGGGTCAGCAAAGTAAATCCTATTGGTGGTTCTGTATCCAGAGGTGGTAAGTCTGTTTTTTTGATTGTTAAGAAATCGGATATTCTGAGTCCCGTGTCGACCGCCAGTGACAAGTATGGTGCGTTCCTTCAAGTTGGCGACTTCAAACATTTTCCTGACATGCTCAATAACCAGGGGAAAATTCTTTGTTGTCTGAACCGTCTGTGAGACTTTGCTTCCTGAACGCATCGTAACGGGCATCTGATAGTATCCTAAAGAGCTGGCGAATGCCAAGGGTCATGTTCCTTGCAGAGTTGATGCTGTAGCCTTCCTCAATCAGGTAGCTGTGGAACTTTTCTATCTCTTTTTCAAACCTCGCTGCCCTGTTCTTGAACTCAATCGGGTTCTCTCCTGTCTTTTGCGTCAGGTCTTCCTGTCTCAATTGCAAGAATTTCGCTGGCAGGTTTGCCAAACCACTCAACAAACTTGCTTAGGCCGAAACGATACCCCTTTCTTGTTCGCGGGTTGTTTACTGAGTTCAAGAACTCCTGAACCGACATCTCCAATCACACCACACTCCATTTGTTTTGTGTGGTATATCAATATTCGCATAAAACCAACTTTGGTTTGGGTCTGCACCCGCACAACCCTCTTTTTTCTTGAATTGCCGTTTAGGAAAGCAGGATAGAAATCGGAAGATGAACTCTCGCGCAGCCCTGTGGCATTAAGTAGCGCGCACTTCGTTCGGCTCAGAAAATATTCCAACACTTTTCTAAACATTATTGGCTGATCTAAACATGCGGTTCTCTTCGCGATATGTTGCTCTTATACCTCCAATGACAAATCTTATATATGTATAAGATTATAAGAATATAACTGCGGCCAACACCGCCCACATTGGAGGTAGAGACCCACGACAGGACACCAGAATGGGAGAAAAAGAGGGGGAACGAAGAATGCGACCGGGGATCTTCTTAGAGCGGGCATGCGACGTTGTAGTCATTCTCCGCCACCTTCTGCAGGGAAAACCCACAGCCTGAGGACGCGATTCTATTGTTTGACGCCCTTGAGAGAATCAAGAATTTGTATGAAAAGAGCCGAAGCCTCCCCGAAGAACAACAAGCGCAATCTTCTCCTTCCCCTTCCACTCCTTCTGCAAGTGGGATAGGCTGGCATTTATCAACTCTGGAATCAAGGGAGGTGAAAGATTGAATGAAGTACTTCCAAGAAACGAAGAACCGGGAGGCAACAAAACATATTTCGAAGAAAACTCCAAAGAAGAAGGTGTCAGCTTTGCCCCGCGGAGTCGACGGTCTACTGGTTTCCAACTGCTTTTGACACCTTGCAAGCTTTGCGTATAGCGTATGATCTGGTACACAAGTCGATATTCGGGAACAAGATTAGGCTTGCTATCCTTGAAGCTTTAACCAAGAAAAGAGCGATAACGTGGACTGAGATGCAGAATGAATTGGACATCAACCCGAACATGATTCAACATCACACGCGTTGTCTGAAGGAAGCAGGTTTAATCGAAGAGGCACATCCGGGGTTCAAGCTTACCAATGCTGGCAGAGCTGTAATGACAATGAGTTTGGAAGAAATGATTGATACCGCAAAGCTTGCCGTTGACGTTGTGAAAAAAAGTGAAGAAAAAAGGGAGCAGAATTGCAGCGGGTAGCCTCTAAAGAAACATCTTTTTTTTCTTTTTTCTAATTCTTTAAAGCACTATTAGCACTCTTTTGCCAGGGATTTGAGCCTTAACCCGAGCGGAGGTATCACTCGCAAGAAACCTTTTTTCTCTTAACACGATACAGTTCCCAAACGAAATTGCCCTTCTATATAGTGACGAGTAACCCTCAAATCGCTCGAGGAGGAATAAAGAACTGGAAAATCACACGCCATCGTACCGAGCACCAGAAACACGGGGAGACACAAAAATCAACAACGAGATACAAGGTAGTCTCAGCCGAAAACGCATAACGTTTTCCCTTATTTACGAGCCATAGATTGCTTGGCAGCGTTAAACATAGGGGAAGGTCACTGGAGTAGAATCTTCGGCAAAGGAAGTAAAGGTATGCGGTCAATGGGTATAAAAAAAACTAAATAGACAAACAGAAGAATTGTGTACGTATAGTCTTGGCGAAGTTTCACTTTAAGGTGATGTAATGGCCTCGTTAACTCCTGAGACCCCATATAATCCGAGGAGATGTGTTCTTTGCAAGGCTGTGTCAGAAACCGATGCTTTCTCTGTAAATTACAAAAATAATTCCATATGTAGTGAATGTATTGCCGAACTTAGGACGATATCAATGTTTGCTCCAAAAGCTCGTAGTCGAGAAATTGATGAGCAGGCTGAAGAAATAAGGAGATTAAAGAGGCAAATAGAAGACAAACAAGCAGAATATGAAGCAGAACTTGAGTCATTGCAGGCGGCGAATCGAAGGTTGTTTGATGATAATGAAAAGCTCAGAGAACAATTGAGAAGCAGCTCAGCAGTTCAAGAGAACATGAAACTGCAGAGACGGATATCGTCACTGAAGAAGAAGACTAAGGAACTGAACAAATTGATGGATGAAGAAGAAGACAGAAGAATAGATCTGCTTTAGTTATTTGGAATTATCAAACTATAAAAATCCATCTTGAATACTACAATATGAACTCCGATAGGAGAGAGATGTAATGAAAACGTGCGAAGAGCATTGTGCGCGTACATTAAAACGCTATGGAGTTTCGGGGAAAGATATTCACGAATGGATGGATGCGCCAGTTCTAATTGCAGGACCTGGCCATAGAAGATTTCGACATGACATAAAGAAAGATCTGCCAAATGCTCACTTAGTTTTTGACAGTAAATACGGTAGAAGCATGGTTGAGAACATATTTCTCGATCATTTAATAGCTGACGCACCAAGAAAACGCCTCAAAGAAGAACATGCTTCTGAGACAGAGCCAATCATACCTTTTCCAGGCGAAAAATACATCAAACTCAGATGCGGCTGGGTAAGAAATGACTCAAACAATTTTGTGGCTACTCCGAGAAGCTTCACAGAAGGAAAAAATCATCACGACAAGAATTTAGAAACAAACGTTATGAAAGATATAGAAAGACCGAAGCTCCCTCACAAACCTTTAAGCGCTAAAGAGAAGAGCTAAAGCCAAAGTTCAGATGCTTTAATTCACGTTTTCGTTTTGCCTGATTATCAGGGTATCGGTATTGGGAAACGATTCTTGGATTTTATCGCGGAACTTTACACTTCACAGACGAGGTTGCCCTTCTACATTTTGACGAGTAACCCTCAGATCATATGCGGAAGAATGGACAACTGGAGAGTAACACGCTTTGGTCATGCAAGTACAGGGAGCAGAGGAGACACAAAAATCAACAATGAAATACAAAGCAGTCTCAGCCGAAAACGCATTAGTGTTTCTCTGATTTACGTTGTTTGAACAAGCAATGTATTAGAACTTCAAGTCGTCAAGGTATTTTATTCTTTCATGAATTGAAGGATGTGTCTTCGAATTCTGTTTCATATCTTTTTTTCGGCGTTAATTTGAGCAAAGCTGATTTAATACTGCGTTCCCAACGAATCTTGCAGCGGCTTTGTCTGCCTTAAGCTCCATTAGCCAACTTGCCGGAATCATTGCAACCATCATGAATGCAAGCAAGGCTACCTCCATCATTATCTGCAGAAGCGCCTGGGTGAATGCTTCGTTAAATAGGATAGGTGCTGTAAATCGAGACCAAGACAACCCTGCGATAGAGACGAAGATCATCGTGATTACGGTTCTGTACAGGGCGTGATGTCCTTTCTTATGAGCTATTTCATGAGCTGCAACCGCCATTATTTCCTTTTCGCTGAATTCTTCCAAGAGTCCCGTTGTGAAGGCTATTTCGTTCCTTGTGAAAGGCGTTTTTCTTTTTATTTTATGATTTTGATTTTTTGATAGAAGTGCCCATTTTCTTTGCGAGGGATTGGAACTCGTTTGGCGCTGGGATGGTTACGCCTTTTCTAGTAGAAGAATGAACTTGAAGTTTGGATCATAAATTCCTGCTTACTACAATTAGGAAGACGCCGGAGACAGGGATAATGCAAGAAGAAATAGAAGATTTCAGATTGGCTGTTGGTAAGGACCCAAACATCGTGAAGCAAGTTACCACTGCGAAATAGGTGGCTAATCTTTTATTGAAACCTGCTTTAATTAGACGGAATACATCACCTAACAAGTTTTCTGCTTCACCCCCTGAATTTTCTTCTTTGTATCCTCTTGAAGTTTTGAAATGTCACTCAGCGTTGCTTCCACTTCTTTAGAGAAAGTGAAGCCTTTTTCCAGCATGAATTCAATTAGTTCACTGCGATTCATACCAAGAGCTTTCGATGTCTTGTCGACTTTGTCTATGCTTTGTTCAGAAAGCGTGAAACTAACTATCTTCTTGGGCATATTATCCTATTAGGAATAATAGGATATTTAAACATTTTGACCACTTCGTTGCTCTTGTTGCGACTGCTCATCGTTATGATAACTTTCTCTGCAAGCTTCATTAGAGCTTCCTGGCGTGTTTGGTTTTGGAAGAGCTTTTGAAAGATAAGCTTGTCTTATTTTTCTAATTCCTAATAACGAGTCCTCAAGCGCCTTTTCAAAATTGGTAAGAGATTTGTTGAAGTATTCATAGACTTCCGGGATTTGAAACAGTCCTGACAGATCCTTTTGTTCGATTTTGCCTCTTATTTCAGGAGCCTCCGTTATGGCTGGAAGAAGATACAGCGGATATTGCTCAGGCCTTAGAAATTCCAAGTCTTTTGGAATAGCCTTGAGATACCCTATTAGAAGGGACTGTGCAAGTAGGTTTAGTTCTTTTTCAGAGAAAAGCTCTCTGACCACTCTGAATGTTAGTTCCCGCGGAAAGGGCATTTGGAGTTGAGGGTTTCTTTCCAATATGTACATGACGTTTTGGGCAACCGATTTTAGTGTGAGACTGGCGATAAAACCGCTCCAAGTTAGACCATATGTTGGAGACTTATCCTCCCTTTTTCCAACTGTGATTTTTCTTTCTCCCACTATCTGCAGGTAACCCTTTGTCAATAAATCGTCGATTCTCCTACTTACAGTCGGGTACTGCATTGTTTTTTGCTTTGCTTTTGCTTTTTTGAATAGATCGTATTTTATTAGCGCGCCCTCCAAGGCAACAATTTCCAGCAGCAGCCGGTTGTTTTCCGAGCCTCTTCCTCTTAGTATGGCGATTTTAGACTCAACAAGCTCTTTCTCTATATGCATTTGATATGGACGCCTGTGTACACTGTGTGTTATTTTACGTACTATGTGTAGACAAAAGTATATAGAGTTTTCTAACCATAGACATTACATTCAGCACATAAGGAGGGATAAATGTGAAGGAAAACAAAGAGATATATCAGAACCTGTCCAGACTCTTTGAAGAAATAGCCACCAGAGAGAAGAGAAGGGCTATTGAAAGTGACGATTATGGAACAGCTTTCATACTGGCAATTCTCGAAGTATATTCAGAGAAACTTCGACGGCTTCGGAGTGACTCAACATGTTTTGCTTGCCCCCATCAAACTCAGTAATCTCTTTCTGCGCGGGCGTTCTTCTACCAATGATCTCGTCTGCTCTCTGAATCTTCTTTCATTTCTTCGTCAATTTCTCGGTAAATGTTCTTCTCTGAGGCGGTAACAATCGCTAAATCTGCGCCTGCCACGCTCTTGACTATTGGAACTTTTGTCAGCCTGTCTTCTCTTTTGATTGGAACATGTTCAATTGTTGCCTCTTTGGACGCGCTTGTGAGTCTTTCTCCCGAAGACCAAAGCTCATATATTTCAACCCTTAGGAAATGCTGTCCCTGACCTATCCCAGCCATGTCAAGCACCGACGAAAACTCAAAATCATCAATGGCAAGCGGTCCTTGAAGAATGCGCAAGCGCAAAGAGTCAATTTTCTTAGCTACTCGTATGGGTGGGAGTTCTTCGGTTTGGAGTATTCTTTTTATGTGTCTAGGACTCGTTTAACGTTGCTTTTATGTCGGCGTAATCTCAACATGCTTTTCTTTTGCTGGTGTTCATGGCTTACGGTTTTTCCCTTTTCTTGCATAGTCTAATATAGTTGAATCGTGATTATCCTAATTATGCTTCAACTATTCTCTGATCGAGAACTGGAGCTTCAGTTTCTCGAAAGACACTACAACACTCAAGCGGCTGAATTCGTGGTCTTGTACGGTAGAAGAAGAGTGGGCAAAACTGAGCTCTGCCTAAGATTCTCAAGAAACAGGCCTACTGTATATTTCCTTGCGGATCGCCGACCAGAACATCAACTGCTACAGGAACTAAAACAGGAAATGGGCCGTTTCCTGCAGGATGAAAGTTTTGCAAAACTTGCCCTGACTGATTGGACTGAACTCTTCCAAGAATTCACAAAATGGAACCAAGCCAAAAACACAATAATCATAATGGATGAATTCCCCAACCTCATAGAAGCAAACCACGCCATACCCTCGATCTTCCAGAAAATCTGGGACCAAAACCTCAAGAACACCCAAACCATGCTTATCCTTCTCGGCTCATCCATCGCAATGATGGAGACCGAAGTCCTAAACTACAGAAGTCCCCTCTACGGCAGAAGAACCGCTCAATGGAAACTCGAACCCCTTATGTTGCCCAACCTTAAGCCCTTCTTTCCAAAATACAACCTTGAAACACTTATACATGTCTACGCCTGCCTAGGCGGAGTACCTGCATACCTGCAAAAATTCAACCCAAACCTCAGCTTCTGGCAAAACATGGAACAAAAAATCCTCCAGAAAGGCGAATTTCTAAACGAAGAAGCAGAATTCCTCCTCAGAGAAGAACTCCGAGAACCACGAAACTACGCAGCTATCCTGCAAGCCATAGCTCAAGGTGCCAGAAGCTACGGCGACATTCTCAATCTAACCAACATGGACAAAAGCATGCTCTCAAGATACACAAGCATACTCGAAACCCTCGGCTTCACAAAACGCATCTATCCACTTGACGCAAAACCCAAGCCCAGAAAAGGACAATATACGATAACCGACAACTACCTAAACTTCTGGTTCAAATACGTCTTCACTAACAAAACAGAACTTGAAAAAGGAAACACAACACCTACATTAAACAGAATCCGCCAAGACTACAGCACCTACCTTGGGCATGCATTCGAAGAAATAACCCTCGAACTCCTAGAAGGCATGCAGCAAAAACACCAACTTCCCTTCAAATTCACCAGGATTGGGAAATGGTGGTACAAAGATACCGAAATCGACCTAATCGCGATCGAAGAAGAAAAACGCGACGCAACATTCATAGAAATCAAGTGGGGAACACTGAACAACCAAGACACCCAAAGAATCCTGAAAAACTTAAAAACAAAGGCACAGCAATTTCGATGGAACCGCATGAAAGAAAACTATGGAATCATAGCCAAAAAAATCAGTGGTAAACAGCAATTACGTGAAGAAGGTTACTTTGCCATGGACCTAGAGGATCTCGACCAACTCTAAACCTAAACCACAACCTTCAGGACCCTTGACAAGTCTGCTTGTGTCCGCAAATGAACGTTCCCGAATACGCCAACGATATTTTTGTTGGTGGCGGTTTCGTGATGCATGGAGAAATCTCAAGGAACGGGAATTGAAAGATACCCATCCTTCAATACTCATTGCCCGCAGCTAAAACGATGCATGGAAAAATCCATTAAATATAATTTTCACTTTCACTCACCTCTTCCCTGCTGTGGAATGTAGTTTCTACGACAGTTTAAAAGGCGTTAATGGCGCATTCTAAAATTCCCCATTAAAAGGAGAATGCTAACTATGGGCTCAAGTTCAAGCAGTCTGATAGCTGAAATCATATTTTGAGCATCGAGCCTGGAGAGGTAGGTTATGTGCGCAGAAAAGGGAGTGAATCTTGACGACCTTATTGCCATAGAATGGGATATGCTGCAAAAGTTGAAGGATATGCTTGGCAACCCTGAGCTTTCAATGGGTGAAAAGACCCGCATGGCCAATGCCATAGGATATCACGCGAGCATCCTAAACAAACTGCTCAACCAGAAAGGTGAAAACTCTCAGTTTAACGAAGAAACCTTGGGCGACTACATCCAGAAATATGCCGACGGCAGGATGCGTAGGCTCGTAAGGAGAGAGTTTAAGGTTTGGACGAGAAAGCTTTCATTGAGAAAGTAACAGGCGACCTTGAGTATACAGCTAAGGTCTCTGAGGACTTATCGCAAAAACCCAAAGCCCTAAAAGAGCTAATAAACCACAAAGAAATAACTAGCAAGCTGACCGAGGACCCCGTGTTCTTCGCAGTTTTGATGTGTGGTGACAAGTGGCTTATCAAAGCGCCTGAGCATCAGAGGCTTCTTAGAGACAATAGCCCCAGACAGGTGGCGGTTTGCGGTCGAGGATGGGGTAAAAGTTTAGTGTTCAGCAGAAAGAACCTCTGGCTCCTGTACACTAAGCCCAAAGTGGAGAGCCTAATCGTAAGCAGCACACAAAGACAATCTATGATCATGTTCGACTACTGCTACTTCACCATCATGGCTAACCCGCTCCTGCGAGAAATGATTCAACGACCTGGAACAAACCGCACAATGATAAAGCTGGAGTCTCCTTCAGGAGGAAGACTCATTGCCCTACCATGCTCAAGAGACAAGCTGAGAGGTTACCATCCAGACTATGTTTTCATTGACGAGGCATCGATTGTTCCAAGCGAAATGATAACGAGCGAAATAATGATGATGCTAACAAAACCCAACGCAAGCCTAATCATGAGTGGTACGCCCATGAGCCACGATCATGTTTTCCGCAAAGCCTTTCTTGACACCAGACGCTACAGCGTACACCATTACGCAAGCTATCAAAGCCCACTCGTCAGCCAGGCGCAACTTGATGAGTGGAAAGAGGTTATGACACGTGAAGAATGGCAGCGCGAAGTAGAAGGCATGTGGGTAGAAGCTACATACACATTTTTCCCTATGAACTTGATCGTAGACTGCGTGGATCCCGAACTGGGAAACCCATATTCCCCAAGCGCCTATGTAGAAGATATCGAGAAAGTTACGCCAGAACAGCTTAAAGGACCATATTATGCTGGGTTAGACTTAGGCAAGCAAATCGACTACAGCGTACTGGTCATTGTGCAAAGGCTCGAGACTGGCGAGATAAGGCTAGTGCATAAACGCCAGCTTCCACTGGGCACAAACTATCCAGAAGTCATCGGCTACGTAGCCAAGGCACAGCAGGTCTTCAACTTTGAAAGCTTAAGCGTGGACAAGGGCGGCATAGGCGACGCCGTCATAGATGAACTACATAGAATTTACATACGCGGCGTTGAGGGCGTTTTCTTCACAGACGCCGAAAAAGAGAACATGCTTAACAACCTTAAATTGCTCATGGAGAAGAAACTCCTCAAAATAATTGGAGACGACAAAGCGTTGATCGCGCAGATGAACGAGCAACAATACGAGTACCTGCAGCCCAAAACGGCGCAGGAGCGAATCCACCTGAAATTCTGGCATCCACAGGGAAGACACGATGATCAACTGATGGCTTTGGCATTGGCATGCCGCGCAGCCTCGCATTCAGCCCCGCCCGGCGTTGGTGTCCTGTTTCCACATTAATCACGCAATCGGAAATTGTCCTTAGCAATGCGCCAACAGAACGTTCATCCCCTACTCTCTTTTTTGAAATACCAGCGAGGATAAAATCCCTTCAATACCTCGGACTTCTCCGCCTGTAGCTTTTAATGTTAAAGGGCAAAACTTCAAGCGGATTCTGAAGCTCAAAAATGCTAAGACTTCTTCTTTAAGGTTGCTTCAATTTCCGCTCTCAATTCGGCACTTTCAACTTTTGGCAAGAGCTGTAGAAGACGGCCCTTTGTGCTTGTCTCTTCTCCACTGCCGAGGTTAACCCAGTACTTGCCTTCCTTGAGCCAAGCCAGCATGATACGGGCTTCTGCTTCTGCGTTTTCAGTTTTAGCGGCTGACGGAAAAACAAGACCAAACTCAACAGAGCTCGCCATGAACTTCTCAAGGGCAGCGGTCACAGTGTAACCGTTTTTAAGCGCCAACTCCTTGAAACTCAAATATAGCTGAGAGTTAAACCTGAAACCCTTAAACACTTTAGGCATACCTTTAGGCATACGCACTCACGACTGTATATCAAAATGTATATCAAACTGTATAAACTTTACCCCCCCGTAGGCAGTAGACTATATCGCATACTTGAAGCCCAATTAAGGGATCAACCTAACCCCGTCACGCGGATACAGCGTTACTTCCCGAATATTCTTTTTCGGGAATTGAAAGGCGTCTGGTTCGTCTTTCGGGGTTGTCAGGGTCTTGAGAGAGGGGATAGACAAAGTTCGTACAACCGTTCAGCGCCATTTGCCATTGCTGCCCCTTGCGTATGCAACGACGCTACGTATGCGTGCGAAGACATTAATTATCCACATAAACGGGTAGAACACCGCGTAGCTGAGCAGCTTCAGGTGGCTAAAGTCGCCATAAGCGAATCTAAGCGCCGCTGCTTGATTGACGACGCTGATGACCAAGCCATAGAGGACGAACACGATGAGGTTAAGCGCGAAGTTGATCCTGTCAGGAGCGAACCACCAGAGGAACGGAAACGCCATGACAGCTGCCAAGTCCACGAAGACGCCGATGAACTCGAAGATGAAGCTGTACCATAGCAACGCGGAAACCCATGAAACCCTCATGAACAAATCCGAATGAATATCCAAGATGTTGTGTAGCCAACCTGTAAACCAACGTAGCCGCTGACGCCACAAAGCCGCCAAACCCGTGGGCGCATCCGTGCTGCAACAGGCGCCGCTGTTGTAGCTCACTTTGCCGCCTCGCTTCTGCATCTCCAATGTAATCTCCGAATCCTCCGTTACACTCCGAACATTGCCCTCAACTAAGATGTCTCGCAGCAAAGCTGCGTCGTAGACTCCAATTGCCCCAGGAACAACGAGAACGCAACTGCCGAGCGACTGACCACAACGGTCAATCCCCAAACCCTGACTGTACTCTAGCTGCTGCAGCGCCACCAAAAACCCGTCCGAGCCGTCATCTCTTGGATGAATGTATCCCGTGGCAGCCTTGTGTCCAAATGCGAATAAAGCATCAACCAGCTTAGTCAATGCGTCGGGGGACCACGCTGAATCTGCATCGGCAATGGCTACAACCTGACCCAAAGCAACGTTCACCCCCGTGCGCAGAGCTTCTATCTTGCCCAGATTCGGCATTTGACGAACAACTCTCCAGTGTAATCTACACTGCAAAGTGCCCTTGCATCTGGCGATCGCTCGCCAAGCAGCCTCAAAGGTGAAGTCGGTGCTTCCGTCATCCACGACGATGACCTCACAGTTTCCGTCGTATACTTCGGCGCACACAGCCAAACTCTGCAAGCATCCCTCGATGTGTTTTTCTTCGTTGAAGGCTGGAACCACGAACGACACCATCGGATAAAACCCATGCTTGCCTGCAGTTCGCTTTTGTCGAGCGATGAATGCTGCAGTTATCCAGAAACCTGCAAAGCCTATGGCCAGAAACGTGTACCATGTGTAGAAGAGGCTTATCAAGCCAAGCCAGATTGGGTTTGCGGTGCGTTCGAGAACAGCGTAGCCAAAAACGTTTCGGATGATAGTCTGGGCAGCTGCTGGGAAGTAATGCCATGAAAGGTAAGCCAACGCGAAGGGCACGATGAAAAGCAAGTAGCTTAAGGTGAATCGTTTTTGGGGGTTTGAATTCAAGTCGAAACCCGCCTTCTTCTGGATGCCTTCTCCTTTCTCAACTCATCGGGTAACACGTTGCAGATTGATAAGGGTGTTTGCCCGAGCAAGAAACTTACCTGATTGACTTTGAGAGCGGGGTTGCCGTTTAGCTTCTCCTGAGCAGACTCTGTGGGGGAATTTTCACGCCGTTCCGAGGTTTTTCCTCTTCAGTCTTCAACAGTTCTTTCAATTCGCATTGACGTCGGAGGAAGTCCAGGCCCTTCTCGGTTGCGACGTATATTTCCTTGCCTTGCTGTACGATTTTCTGGATGAGTTTGATCTTAAGCATGAACTTGAGGTAATCATTGAGCTGCGCGAAACTTAGGTTAGCTCGGTACATGATTTGGGTTTTGAGTGTACCTTCCTTGGAGATTTCCAGGATTTCGGCGATGATATAGAGTTTGTCCCTGCGCTTACTCGTTGTTTCAGCTTTCCAAGAGTTCAATTCTATGTCCCTCTTCTGGATTTTTCTTCTATAACGTTGTTTTGTGGTGCGCATATTAAGTCGTGTTTCGCACGTTTCCATATGTCAGCAACGGGAATATCGACGAAGCCAAGTATCACAACGTCAGTAAACAAAAAGTTTATTGCAACAAAACCCTCAATCAACAACAGGCAACAAGCATGCTAATCGGCTTAATCTCAGACACACACGACAACCTCCCTTTGATAGAGAAGGCCATAAACCGACTAAACGAAGAAAAAGTCGAGCTCGTCCTGCACGCAGGCGATTATGTCGCACCCTTCGTCATCCCAAAATTCAAAGCCCTAAACTGCAAGCTCATCGGCGTTTTCGGCAACAACGATGGGGACCATGAACTTCTCAGAAAACGTTTCAGCGAAACCACAAACTGCACTATTCGCGGAAGATTCGCCGAAATAAACGTGGAAGGTTTTGTGATCGCGCTCCTTCACGGAGACGAATCCGAACTGCTGAACGCAGTGACAAGTCACGGAGGCTTCAACGCAGTTGTCCATGGGCACTCGCACGCTAATGTGTCCATGAACATGGGCAAAACCTTGGTGGTTAATCCTGGAGAAGTCTGCGGGTACCTGACAGGAAAACCGACGGTTGGCTTGCTTGACACAGTCAAGCGAGAGGCGAGAATAATCAACCTATAATCGATTTAAGCAGAGATAATAGGAAGCTCGGCTGAGATAATGCAGCTTTCGCACCTTAACACTGTCATGCAGAAACGGGGGAAGAAACGCGCAAGAAGAATCTAGAAAGCAAAGAATCACGTTGCAGTTAACACGCTCAGCTATCATGGCGGCGCTCGTGGCAGTGGCAACTTTCATCGTGCAGATACCCAACCCCGCAACGCGTGGCTACATTAACTTTGGCGATATCATGATTTTTGTGAGCGCCCTCACGTTTGGTCCGGTTGTGGGGGGCTTCGCGGGTTCGGTGGGCTCAGCAATCTCAGACATAGCTGGCGGATACGGGTATTTTGCTCCGTTTACTTTCGTCATAAAAGGAATAGAAGGCTTGCTGGCTGGACTGATATCGAACCAATCGAGCGTGATTCGGGATGGAATTGCCGTTGTTTTTGCAGGTTCAGAGATGATAGCTGGATACTTCCTAACCGAGCTGTACCTATATGGGTTGGCGCCAGCCCTTACAGAAGTTCCAGGAAACATTTCCCAAATTGCTGTTGGAGGGCTCATCGGCATTCCGCTGGCGCTGGTCTTACGGAAAAACCTGCCAAAATTGTGGACAAACTAGACCTCTGAAGATGGAGCGGTTCGTGTAACTTAAAAGGCAGACACGCAACAATCTAAATCGTGGGTCAAATGACGCTACCGCCTGGAAAAATCCCCATAAACATCCTTACAGACGTGGTTTTCAAGAACCTCGGCGCCAAGCGCCCCGAGGTCGTCCTCGGACCAACCGCAGGCATTGACGGCGCGATCATCGACATTGAAAACAAATCTCTTATTGTCTCCATGGACCCCATCACCGCGGCGGTCGAGCGAATTGGCTGGTCAGCGGTCAACGTGAACGCTAACGACGTCGCTACCTTCGGCGTCGAACCCACTTTCCTCGTTTCTTGTATCATGCTCCCAGAAAACGCGGTCAGACAAACCGTGGAAATTATCAGTAGCCAGATGGACGCTGCAGCCAAAGCCCTTGGGATCGCCATCGTGGGCGGACACTGCGAAACCACCCCCGGCTTGGCTAACCCCATCGTCGTCGGCTGCATCATGGGCTTAACCGACAAAGGCAATTACGTCACGGCAGGCGGCGCAAAAGTAGGGGATAGACTGATTTTGACGAAGAGCGCGGGCATCGAAGGCACGGCGATTCTAGCTTCGGACCGGGAAAGCCAGCTGATGAAAGCCCTAAATGCCCAAATGCTGAGCGATGCCAAGGAGTTCTACAGCCAGATAAGCGTGGTCCAAGACGCGTTGATCGCCTATAGGACGGGCGGAGTTCATGCAATGCACGACCCCACCGAGGGCGGCATCCTCGGTGGCATCCACGAAATGGCAGATGCTTCAAACCTCGGGGTTAGAGTCTACGAGGACAAAATCGCCGTTGAACCTGAGACCGCCAAAATCTGCCGATACTTCGAAATTGACCCGCTCCAGTTAATTGGTTCAGGTGCATTGCTCATTGCGGCGGAAGCTGGAAAAACGGCTGAGATTATCGAGAATTTGGCGAAGAAGAAGATCTGCGCTGCAGAAATCGGCGAGTTCGGGGGCAACGTCAACAAACGACTCTTAATGCAGAAAGACGGAAGTGCACGGGAGCTACCACGGCCGGTGTCCGACCACTTGTGGCAAGCGTTAGCTCGAAAGTAGCTTCTTGATGCCCTGCATGGAAAGTTGTATGAACCATTGGAACATGAAGAAGGGGTAGTAAGCCACGTATTCGTAGTTGTGGTTGTAGACCAATCCGCATTTCAACTCCAAGATTGCTTCTGAAATCCCGTTCTCAAGGTTCCAGTTCGTCGGCGGCTTGAAATGCAGGCAGTACACGTCGTCGCCGATGACGGCTTTGTAGCCTCTTTTCTTTATCCAATCGATTATGTAAGAGTCTTCGTAAGCGTGCAGTTGCTCAGGAATTTTAATTCCATCGACTGTCTCGCGACGAATAAGAGTGTCGTGTGTTCCTCCGCGCAGGTAGAAGCATTGTCTTGCTATGAGACTCTGCAACTTCATGAAACGCTTGTCCTGAGTCATGTTCGGGATAACGTCAACGTTCATTCCCCAGATCGCCCCAACATCTTCGTCTACGCTTTTCTGAGCTCTGTTGAACCAGTCTCGGCTAAGTATTACGTCACTGTCGACGAACATGAACCAATCTGTTGTGACCAAGCGGATTGCCGCCTCACGTGCTTTGGCTCGTGTACCGTTCATGCTCAAGATTATCACGTTGCCATGCCTTAGGCGGAACTTGTTAACAATCCGCAACGTGTTGTCAGTCGAATAAGCGTCCACGACTATCAGGCTCTTGACGGGCACGTTCTCATACACAGATGTCAGACATCTGTCGAGAAGGTGTGCGCTGTTCTTAGTGAGAACGACCACATCAACAGCCTGCATCAAGGTACTCCTGTTCTTGTCTCCAATCTTGGGTCCAATCTTGCACAATGTATTATTTGGTGGAAAATAAGAACTTTGTTGACCACCGAAAATTGGCTATTTGTTGCCTCTGCGCATTGAAATCAGAGTTGTCTTGAAACGTTGTTAATGAGCAACTGGTAAACCGAGTATGCCGTGTAAAAACCATAGGCAAACACCAATCTAGCAACAAGTTTGGCGCCGCCAAACCTGAAGGCGTCGGAGACTATCCTCAAGCTCCCTTTCAACGTCCAAACCTCCTTGGGCCTATAGTGAATGCAAAAGGGGCTGTAGGATGCGACCACACGGTATCCTTTCTTGATTATCCACTCTTTTATGTAAGCATCCTCAAAGACGTGCAAGTTCTGAGGAATCACGATGTCTCTCACCAACTCCGTCTTGATCATCGTGTCGTGGGTTCCGCCTCTGAGCTCGAAGATTTTACGCGTAACAGCCAAAAAAGCTCTCAACGTTCTCGGGCTCCGAATGGTGGACCAAACTTCTATGCCCCACACCGCACCCGTGTTCTTGTCCACCTGGTTCAGCGCTTTCTTGTACCAATCGTGACAGAGGACGACATCGCTGTCCACGAAGACGAACCATTCGGTTGAGACTTGGCGTATTCCCTTCTCTCTTGCGGTTGCCCTCGTCCCTTTATCCATCGTTACCTCCACGTTGTGATAGGTTCGGTTGAAACGTTCTAGAATCTCAAGTGTCCTGTCGGTTGAATAGCCGTCAACCACGATTAACTTGTTCACTGGTAGGTTGTCATAAATCGAGCCTACGCTTTTTTCTAGGACACGCTCACTGTTCTTCGTGAGCACCACAACGTCAACAGTGTCCAAGTGGCATCTACCTCATTTTTTCACTAGTATCCTCACTGTCAACCCCAGCGTAGGCAGTTTGAACGACTTAAAGAAGACTCGATTGTCGTCCAGTTTCGCAGTGAGATCAAAGAACGTCTCCACTTTAACCAGCTTGTCCGACGCCAAACTTCTTATGTTGCTTTCCCATTCAGAAGGAGACTTTGCACTTATATGTGTCTCATCGAAGTCTCCCATGATTCGTCTCACTGGCTTCTCGACACGCCTGTTCGGAGTCGTGCAAATCAACCAGCCTCTGCAGGTATCCAGCATGTTCCGAATTGCTCTCTCTGGAAAACGGAGGTGCTCCAGAACGTCGAAGCATGTTACCAAATCAAAACTCTCGGGTCTGAAAGGAAACGGCGTTTGTGCGTCGCAAATAAGAAAATCCGCATGAGAGTTAGTTCTAGCCTGTTTGACACCCCATCGTGATACATCAATACCGTATGTTTCATAACCTAAGGTTCCCAGAATCTGAGATGAGTATCCATAGGCACACCCCACATCCAAAGCTTTCTTGCCCCTTCCAGAAAAGAAATCGGTGTCTGAAACACTTGTCGCCCAACTGACGACCTCCAACACATTTCTTTTCACTAACGCTTCTGTGCTTCTGTACTCTCGATTTCGGAAGTATTCTTTTTCGAACTGCGAACTCGTCTCGCTCTTCCCCTCGTCTAGCATCTGTGCATGGTTTTTATAGTTCATACTGAGATACTCTAATATCAATTCAACGGTCAAGTGACGATTTCGTGAATTCAAACTTCAAAAAAGCAGCAACTATCGCCGCCCGCTCCCTCGTCCCCGGCAAACCTCACCATGTCCAATGGATGATAACTCGGCGTTGCAACTACCGGTGCAGAGGCTGCAACATCCCCCAAGAACAAGACCCGAATGAGCTATCGGCGAAGGAAATCAAACGCGGGCTCGACATTCTCAAAGACTTGGGAGTGGTTGAAATTGTCTTCTCTGGGGGCGATCCACTCCTAAGGGAGGATGCGCAGGAAATCATCGAATACGCGTCAAGAAAGTTCGTCACGACCGTTTACGACAATGGCAGCATGGCAGCCAAGAAGGTTGAGGCGTTGCGCAACGTGGACTTCGCCGCCATCTCCATCGATAGCTTGGATGCAGCTAAGAACGATTACATCAAGGGAGTTCCCGGTGCTTGGGAGAATGCTATGCACAGCGTTGAAACGCTTCAGAGGGAAGGCATAAACGTGGCTGTCACGCCGACAATATCGCAGATGAACGTGTACGAGATTCTGGACATCACCAAATACTTCACGAGTCGAGGGGTTCCCGTGTGGTACTGCCTATACTCCTTTGATCTGTCCACCGACATCAACCAACTCTTCAGGATTGGCAAGGTAAACGACGAATTCATGATCAAAGACAAGCAAGCCATGGTCGACCTCATTGACGACCTAAGCGAGTTGAAAAATAAAGACAAGAGAGTCCTCATGACAACTAGGTTGTTAAAGGCGCTCCGAAGCCTCTACTCTGAGGACAGGAGAACATGGAATTGCCAGGCGCTTCGCAACTTCTTCGTCGTAGACCATGCTGGCAGAATCGCCGGTTGCCATGTTCATAACGTCGCGGGGTCAATCTTCGACCTGCCGAAAACATGGAACAGCGGAAGGTTTGACGAGTTGCGGAAAATATACAGGCAGTGCAGCCAGTGCACGTACCTCTGCTACATTTTTTACTCTCTGCATGGAAGCCCCTACGGTAACCTCGTGCTGGCGAAGGATCAGTGGAAGAACTCGCAGTTTCTCCTGAAAGATAATGGTAAGCCTCTAAGCATGGCAAGACATCCATAATTCTTCCCAACTGCCATAAAATGTTCATGCTAAGTGTGTTCTTCTTCAACGTCGAGAACAGGTTTGACGGCCAATGATGAGTCAGCTAATCCTTTTTGAAAATTCTCGGCTATCCTTCGTGGTCCTCAATCATGCGGTTTGCCGAGTTCAACAAGAGCGATCAAGTAGAGACTACGTGTTCCGCTGTTCCTCTGTTCCTAAGTCTATGTGTTGTTTTTCAGTATCATACTATCGATTACGTGACACAAAGTTTCGTAGACTTCTCCTGCGCTCATGTTCTCAGTGTCTAAAATCAAGTCGAAGGGTTTGAAGTCTTCGCCCAACATGAATCCGTAGAGTTTCTTGTAGATGGTTTTCGTTCGGTCCTCTTTTTCCTTGAGGACTTGCAGGGCTTTCTCCAACGTCATGTTGTCGCGTTCAGCCACTCGTTGAGCTCTCTTCTCCATCGAAGCCATCAGCCAAATCTTAAACCCCTTTTTCATTAGCCAGGGCATCGTCCAACTGTCCAGAAGCACGTTGCCTTTCTCCGCATACTCCATGAGTTTGCCGTCGACTGCTTTGTCGAATTTTGGGTCGCTTTGGCGTTGTTTGAGGAATTTCAAGCCCACGGGGTTTTCCCACCAGCCAGGTTTGGAGGCGTCGTAGCCTTCTTCGGCGGCGAGGGCTTTCAGTGCGTCTCCGCCCGAATAATACTTCAGGTGGTATTTCTTTGCTAGTTTCTGGGCGAGGGTGCTTTTTCCCGTTCCTGCCATTCCTGAAATGCAGATGACAATTCCTTCCTGTTTAACGTGTTTCGTGGTTGGGTTGGAGGTCATCGGTTGTTCCTCAGCATGGGTAGTTAGTCGACGGGAAGGATGCCCATTATTCTCGAAGCTAATGTTCCGAACAAAATAGAACAAAGGGGGTACCAGTAGAACACGCCCATAGAACCGTGGGGTCCGAAGACTAAGGTGTTCTCGAATCCTGGCAGGTACGCTACGGTCGTTGCGCCGTAGGTGGGTGTGAGGAAGAAAATCCAGACGACGATGTAGATGAATGAGATGCCGAAGAGGATGAGTTGGGGTTTGGCCATCTGTTTCTGCATGTTCATTATTTGGCTTTCTTTCTTCTTTAGTTTCTCGAGCTGTTTTTTGTCGTTCGCACGCGCAGCGGCCATTTGTTGCGAACGCCATTCAGCCATTTCCTTCTGCATTGACTTGTATTGTTCCCATCCGACGAAGTGGCTGACCAGAGCCCTGTTGACTCCGCTATTGAGGAAGGCGACGATGATGGATATGCCCATTATCGTGAACGTTGAAAAAGGAATCGCGGAAAGACCGCTCGGAGCTACCGTGGTTATGGTAAAGGTTTTGGCGGCGCTGTTATTTGTGGTTATGTCCGTAAGGGTTATGTTGTAGGCGCCTCTTGCGAGATTAGGGACCGTGAAGTTAGTTCTAACTGTAAACTCGTTTGAAGTAGTATTTTGAAGGAGTTGATTCCCAAAATACAGCAAATATGAACCGTTGGCGGTGTCGATCGTGCCTTGGACGTTAACTTGTGTTCCTTCAGCTCCAGACGCTGGATTAACATTTTGTATGGTTGTTCCAGATTGCTGTCCAAGAACGGAGACGCAGGCTATGCCGAATAACACGGAACTCAACAGCACTGAAATGATAAGTGTTGACGTCCTTGCCTTCAATTAGCTATTCTCCCTTTCTCGGTAACATTTCACGTTGCGTTTGAACATTTAGTGCTTGAGAATGTTTTAAACTTTCCCTTCGAAAATCCCTCCTGAGCTGTTCAGGCATAGTCTCCATTTCCATGTGATAACCGTTTTTGCTGCGAAGGTGCCGATTGCAGACGCAAGTGGTGTTAAGTCAGCTTTCTATCCCTAGCTTTGAGTTCTTGGTTGTTTGGGTAATGATGTGAGTTGGTTGTTGACGTTTTGGGGAATTTCCGTGTTCGGTTTTGAGGGCTGTGGATTGGCTGTAACTTATGTGTGGAGCATTGTTAGGACTGTTTAGGAGTTACTGTTTAGGAGGATTGTGAAGTCAATTTTTGGGTTTGCACAATGGTTCTCGGCATTGTGACACAATGTCAACCGTTTCTGTTTCAGGCTGTTTCTGCTGTTGCTTTGGTTGAATGGAGCTTTTGGCGCATTGCGCACGATTGTGCTGTCATGTTGAACCATTGTGCGGACATGCTGGGTGCATTGTGCGTCATTGTGCTGTCCATTGTGCGAGAATGTTGCGGAGAAAGGCGGTGAGGAGGGCTTCCGAAAGCAGTTTTTGGTTTGCGTCAATGGATTTTCGCATTGAGTCTCAATGTCAACTGTTTTTGTTTCAGGCTGATTTCCTTGTTGCTCTTTTGGAACGGAGCATCGAGGCAATTGAACACGATTGAGCAAACCATGCAGATTCATTGAGCACCATTGAGCGGAGTGACGGTGAAGAGGAGCTTCTGGGAAGCAATTTTTGGGTTTGGTGGGTTGACGTAGTTTTTGTGCGGGTCACGTGAGTCTGTGTTCAGAAGGTTGAGCAAGTTGCTTTCATTGAACTGGGCTTTTCTGTGATTGTTCAGGAATTGTGAGGAATTGTCAAGATTGTGAAGGATTGTGCAAAATTGCAACGGTTGATGTGGTGGCTTCTGATGGCTAATTTGTGGTGTTTTTCGGCGATATTTTTGTTCGCTGGCCGGTTCTCTTTGTTGAACAAAACCTGCTGTTCCAGTTTCAGGCTGCTTCAGCGGTTGCTTTTGCTTGAAGGGCTTTGCAGAAGATTGTTCAGAATTGTTCACCCATGCAACGAAATTGTTGCAGTGACAATTCAGTGACAATTCCTTGGTGGAGTTTGCAGCCAGATGTGTAGAGAGAAGCCCAGTATATGGAGCTAGCTAAAGAGGTGTCCTTTCGAATAGTAGGGTTGCTGAAAAAAATAGGCAGGTTTTGGAGGCCCAGAATGACCGTTCGAAGAGCCCCAATCTTAGCAGACGGATTCTTCGCCCTATAATACTCAACCCAACAGCACTTCATCGCCTCATTCATACCCGCCACAAGCTCCGTCAGGAACGTGCCATCACTCAACCGAACAACATTCATCATCCAACGGCTGCGGTTACTCCAGTCCCGGCGAATAACATTGACCTGCTTCTCCCGCTCATAAGGGTCAACGACGTCCTTCGTCATCTGCTCCGCAACATCTTTCAGAGTCATGCCCTTAGTCATACGCTGCAGCAGTTGCTCACGCCGATGCAGAAGCTCAGGGTTCATGAGTGTACATTCCCATAGGAAAATCTGTTCCTAGACACACGGCTTCTCAGCGAGCCTCTCGAACTCCCCAGCCTTCAAGCACGCCAAATTCGCATAGCAGTCCTTGCAGTCAGTGATCTTCAATTCGGCTGCGCCCCAATAGCAAGGAAGAGCCACACAGACACCCTTAGGATCCTCGTAGTAACCTAACTCTTACGCTTAGCAGCAACCGCCTACATGAAAGCAACCCGATTCTTCACCGTATCCACCAGGTCTCCCAGCAGGATCTCCTGCAAATCAAACGGCAACTCCAAAATGGGGTTCAAAGCTTCATCTATCTCTTTCTTCCAATTCAAATTCTCACGCTCCTTCCTAAGTGAGCCTGAATACTCGTAGTAAACGGGAGCTTTCACCAGTGATTAGTCAGAGCATAAGTTACAGCAAAAGTCAACACTGAACTGACAACAGCAATAGCAAATGGCTTCAGGTTATCCGTCCAACTTCTCGTCGTTTTGCTGTCGCTCTTCAACAGCGAAATCTCATAAACTATCCCGCCCCACAAACCCGTGCCATCCTCACCCAGCAAAGCCCGCTTAATATCCTTCATATCACAGGTGTTGATGTTGATCTGCGTAACATACAGGCAAGCAGGATTCTTGTACGCCTCCGCGCACTCATCTGCCTCCGTCACTGAAACGCCCCGGTACACCGATTATCCGCGAGAACTAAGCCTTGAGGAACTTCAGGAATCAACTCGGGATCCGGGTAGACGCCAAGCGAAATGTTAACGTTCGCAACTGGATCCTCAAAGGTTTTGACGAAGATGCGCTCCTGCAATTTTGGGTCGTATTTGCTGTTGTCAAAGCAGTAGCTACGCGCCTTCTTGAATTCTGGCGAATCCTCTGCCGGTTTTTTGCGATGAACTACGCTGAAACACACCCCATTAGACTTTGTCCTTTTTTTGGCTCGGGCGGGCGTTGGGGAAAGAGCAACTTAGTACGTAATCTCCTCGGTTGAGGATTTATTTAAGCACTTGACCTCAACCTTCAAGTCATCAACCGATCAGTTTTCTCATCAACGGATCGTGTGCTTTTCAAAGAGCTCTGATTTCTTGGTCGAAAAAATTCTTCTCCTCTAATTTGGTATTAACTGCCATAGAGCTAAGGATAAGACCGCTCAATTTCAGAAAAAGCAAAAACTTAAATCAATTTCTGGTCTATATGCTACTGTGAAAGCCTTTTCGGGTTTTCATTATAAATTAAAAGGAGAGAGAAAGAAAAGTGCAATTTCTTAAGAAAATGGCGAGGACAACTGTAGTGATTGTTTTAGCTCTTCTAATGGCTAATATTTCACTGATTGCAACAAATGTAACAGCTCAGACGAATCCGCAAAAGCCGGGTTCCATTCCGCTGCCGGCCGGCGTCACCCCCGACGTATCTTATCAACACCATCGCTCACATGAGCTTCAGACCTAACCCCGTAGGTATTGGTCAACCACTGTTGGTCAATATGTGGATAGAACCTCCGATTTGGGCTGGAAGATATTTAGAAAACGCATATAAGGTGACGTTCACGAAGCCGGATGGAAGCACAGACTCGAAGACTGTAAGCTCCTTTCAAGGAGATACGACGGCATATTTTGAGTATGTAGTAGACCAAGTTGGCACATGGAAAATCAAGTTTGACTTCCTTGGTGGATACTATCCAGCCGGTAACTACACTCCGGCAGAAGCGGTGTACGCCGGAGGGACTTTCAACGCTCCCTTAAGTATCTACTATAAGCCCAGCACTGATGGACCTTACGACCTGATAGTGCAGAGCGAACTGGCGCTGTCTTGGCCGCCAAGTCCATTGCCAAAAGACTATTGGACGACTCCGGTGGAGCCGGAGAACAGAGAGTGGTGGCCGATTCTGGGCAGCTACCCTGCAACGGGCATCGTCGGTGGAGGCCCTGGATGGCCGGCTGACACGAACACATACATGAGCAACTACAACTATGTTCCATACGTGACGGTGCCAGATTCTCCACACATAGTGTGGACGCAAATGCACTGCCATTGGAGGCATAATCGGCAGTGCCTTGGGGCAGTATAACTACGTGAATGATTTTGGGATGAACACTTTTAGCATAATCTATCAAGGCATGGGTTACAAGACCACTGCAAAACCAACCGGACCGACCACAACAACCTATTGGCAATGCTACGATTTATACACTGGAAATCTGATCTTTGAGAGGCCACAACAACCAGGCGAGTCGTTCCCGACGATGGTTAACTACGTCACGAGAACTATTGCAAGCCGTTCCAGGCAACGTGGCTCAAGCGCGAGGTACAATCGTGCAGTTTATGACTATCACCGGAGGAAGACTGGTCACCTACGACCCGTTGGATCTTCATGTTATGTGGAACATCTCGATTGCTCCCCTGACGTCAGGCACGTTCTATGCTAACGGTGAATCCGCTCCTTGCTTCTACAGTGTGCAAAGCATTGGAAACGCATCGCGGCCAAACTACCGTTTGATCAACTGGAGCATAACTGGAGACCTCGCGTATCCGGACTTATTAAATCGACGTATTGGAGTTCTGAACAATGTAAGTTGGCCGTTCAGCAGCTTAGGCACCGTCGACTACGAATCTTCCATAGCCGTTAACACGGGTAGCATAACATCTTCAAGCACTGGTGTAACTTATGGCCAGATTATAATGGCTGCCGACATGAGAACAGGAAATCTTCTGTGGAACATCACAACCGACGTGACCACCGGTCTACGGTGGCTTTCTTCAGCGGAACCACGGCGTGCGCTGATCATGGCAAGTTTGCGGTGCGTTTGAACGATGGACATTGGCACTGCTGGGATCTGCACAGAGGTACAGCGCTGTGGGTTAGCGAGACGACAAGTTGGCCTTGGGGAACTTTCGGTGCTTACGGTGTTGAGTCAGCCTACGGTCTTCTCTACTACCCGCAGTATGACGGCGTGGCCGCATTTAACTGGACTACAGGGAAGATAGCTTGGCTGTTCTCGGCCCTAGCGCCATACCCCTACGAAACTCCATACCAAGACTACAATCCATTCTATGACACTACAGTGCAGATTTCTGATGGTAAATTCTACATAGCAAACTATGCGCATCCACCCCTCAATCAACCTTATAGCAGAGGATGGAAACTCTTCTGCATCAACGCTACCACTGGCGTGGGGATATGGGCGATAAATGGGATTGATACGGCAGTTCGAGGAGCCTTCGGCTATCTTGTAGCGGCAAACAGGGATGACGGATACATGTACTGTTACGGCAAGGGCAAGAGCGCGACAACTGTGACGGCACCTGATACTAGCGTGCCTCTTGGGACTTCGCTCGTGATAAAGGGAACAGTGCTGGATCAGTCTCCTGCTCAGCCGGGAACACCATGTGTTTCGAAAGACTCAATGGAAACGCAGATGGAATACTTACATATGCAGATGCCAATTGACGGAGTCGACTCACAACCTAACCATAACAGGAGTTCCTGTGATGTTGACTGCAATAGGCTCAGACAGTACAGTGATTCGACTTAGGCACGGTCACAACCAACGGATACTACGGCACATTCAGCAAAGCATGGACTCCGCCAAAACGAGGACGACTACACGATAATCGCTCAGTTTGCTGGCGACGTCTCCTACGGCAGCTCTTCCGCCGGCACTAGCATATCAGTGGGTCCAGCACCAGCAAAACCAGAAACACCAGAGATACCCACGCCGGTTGACAACACGATGCTGCTCTACGGCATACTCGTCCTCGTGGTCATAGCCATAGTAATCGGAATAGTCGCTCTAATCCGAAAACGGTAAAAACGACGAGAACTCAATACTCCACTCTTTTTTTTATTTTCTTTTTTAAAACTTTGTTTTCGCATTCCCACTTAGCGTGCGCTATGGGCAACATTAGGTTCAGCATCTCCATTTCTCTGTAGGTCATTCTTTGCTCTGGCTAGCCTCGCAACTAATCCAGCAGAATGTAGCACAAAGCGCCCGTAGCAGGTTCTGCAGTACCCTGAAGTGTTGCCCCGGCAGATTGGATTCACGCTGAAACACACCCCATTAGACTTTGTCCCTTTTTGGCTCGGGCGGGCGTTGGGGAAAGAGCAACTTAGTACGTAATCTCCTCGGTTGAGGATTTATTTAAGCACTTGACCTCAGCTCCGCAGCGATTTTACGGAATGCAGCCCAAAATGCCTGCAACAGGTCCTGTAGTATCGCGACTCATCTGGGAGGTTGGATACACAAACTAGTGGGTGTTGTGTTTTGCGTATGTGTATGTGATAGTAGGCGTTGGAGCTCGTGATTAGTGATGTGTGGTTGTGTGGACTAGCGCGCGCTAAAACAACTCAACCCAATTCCTCTCCTTTTTAGCTTTAAAAAGTCCAGAACTAAGCCAAAGTTCCCTCGCGCAAAAAATGTTCGGAACTGCTTAACGCTGGCTTTTCAGAACTTGAAGCCAGTTACACAAAAATCTTAAAAGCTTATTCATGCACATAAGGGTTTTGCGAAGCTCTTTCCGAGTTTCGTGATAAAACAATGAGGAAAGGAAAATGCGTTTGTCAAGTAGTGTAGCAAAGGCAACTGTAATTGCTTTAACTCTTTTGATGACATCTATCACACTGATAGCGATGCCAGCTAAAGCTCAAACAACATCAACCGGCGGCTCCAGTTTTACCACGGTGTGGCAGCCATCGCCACCGGCAGGCGTTACTCCAAGTGCGACTGTTGATTCCATCGCTTACCTTAGCTTCAGACCCAACCCCGTGGGAACCGGTCAACCCGTACTAGTTAACATGTGGACTGTTCCCCCCCTCAATAGGAATCGATACCACTCAGGATATACCGTAACAATCACCAAACCAGATGGAACCCAAGACGTAATTGGGCCGTTGAACTCGTATTGTGGAGATGCAACATCATGGTTTGAATATGTGGTTGATCAAGTTGGCACATGGAAGCTCAAATTTAACGTCGCAGGAAACTACTACCCAGAGGGATACTACACTGACGGAGTGTATTCCACTACACCCATACAGGCACTTCCAGGCTCTTACCAACCCAACCAGTATCTTGGATCAGCATATTACAAGCCAACTTCCACAGCAGAGCAAGAACTTATCGTGCAAAGTGAACCGATTCGGTCTTATCCAGGAAGCCCACTGCCAACCGACTATTGGACAAGACCAATTTCATCGGTGAACAGAGAATGGTGGTCAATCGCAGGAAACTACCCGTTTAACGGTCAAGGAGGAGGCAGTACATGGCCGGCTAAAACGAACACGTACATGAGCAACTACGCCTACTATCCCTGGATTCAAGGACCAAAGAGTGCACACATCGCCTGGAAGCAACTTGCTTCCATATATGGATTAATCGGAGGAGTCGAGGGTCAAACCTCTTTTGGTGTCGGGATAGGCGGCGGTGGACCAAGTATAGTCTACGACGGAAGATGTTACCAGACTGTTACGAGAGCTGGAACCTCAAGCACGACATCTACAACTGGAGAAAGCGTCTGGCGATGCTACGATTTACGCACTGGCGAAGTATATTGGGAAATTCCATTAGCCTCTGGTCAATCAGCACCCACAGCCATTGATTATCAAACCGCCGTTCCTGAAACACCTGGTGAGCAAGCACTAGGCGTGTCCGTGTCTTTTGTGTCGATAACCTCACCGTCAACGACAGCCGCAGGAAGAATCATAAAGTACAATCCTTTGACTGGAGCTGTGAACTTTAATGTGACAGGACCACCTCCTGGCGTGTCAGCAGGCACTCTGTACAACGACCCATACGTCTTGAGCATACAAACGATCAGAATAGGCACAACGACCAGCTACCGCTTAATCAACTGGACTATAGAGAACGACGCAGGCCTACCTAGTATGGGTGTTGCAGGAGGACAACCGACTGTCGATAATTTCACTGCAAGGATAAAGAACAACATTACTTTTCCATTCAGCAGCATAGGTACTTGCGATTTCGAAGCCGGAGTAGGTGTCCAACAAGGCAGCATAAACTCTAACGGCACAGGCATAACTGTTGGGACAATCGTGATGGGCGCAAGCTTGCTGACGGGACAACTATTATGGAACGTTTCTACCGACAGCGTCGTATACAGTGGAGGCGTCTCAGCTGCTGATCACGGAAAATTCGCAGTGTGCATGCGACAAGGATACTGGCTATGCTGGGACCTAGCTTCAGGGAAGCAGTTATGGAAAAGTGAGTTGATGGATTATCCCTGGGGAGCAAGCAGCTTCGGAGCTTATTCTGTAGCCTCTGGTTACGGTCTGCTATTCCGATTTAGCTATGATGGCGTATACGCCTTTGACTGGGACACTGGGAAAATAGTCTGGCACTATATCGCACCATCTAACCCGTTCGAAAATGCATATTCAAATGGCGTCAACTCAGCTTTTTCTCCTTTCGATTCAGGTGGTAAAATTGCTGACGGTGTACTCTACACATTCAACACAGAACACACGCCTACTCAGCCACTTGCACGAAGCTGGAAACTACATGCAATCAACGTAACCACAGGCGAAGGCGTATGGAACATAACTGGAAGCATGAGCGTAGGTGCCATCGCCGACGGATACCTCGTAGCATCCAATCAATATGATGGGTACATGTACGTCTTCGGCAAAGGAAAAAGCGCTACAACAGCTTCAGTCTCGCCAGCAGTCACTACAAACGGAAATATGGTTCTGATTCAGGGCACAGTATTGGATCAATCGCCTGGTCAGCCTGGCACACCCTGTGTATCCAAAGATTCAATGGCAACGCAAATGCAGTATCTACACATGCAGATGCCCATCGATGGGATATACCACAACGAAACCATGACTGGCGTTCCAGTCACGTTGACGGCAATAGGCTCAGATGGGTCTGTCACTGACATTGGCACGGTAACAACTAACGCTTACTATGGCACATTCAGCAAAGCTTGGACGCCGCCAAAAGAAGACACTTACACCATAGCCGCCTCGTTCACAGGTGACGATTCTTATGGAAGCTCGTCTGCGGCAACGGCTGTAGCAATTGGACCAGCCCCAACGATTACACAACCAAACTTGACCAACCAAGTTGTAGATACCACGCCCATACTATACGCCGTCATCGGTGTGGGCATTGCAATAGTAATTGCAGTTGCCTTGGCAGTACTGATACTCAGAAGAAAATAGCGAAAACAGAAAACCAAAAACTCAATTTCCCTTTTTCTTTATCAAACACACCATAACAAGTGCAAGAACTTGTGTTTTTCACTATTCAACCCGAGAATGAAGCATTTGCACCATGTTTTTCTTGGAGTTTTCTGCATGATAGCATCGTGATTTGAAACTTTTGCTCTTCAGGGGTAGAATTTCTCTGCTTTCCACGAAGCTCTTTCCGAGCTTAATAATAAACCCAAAAGAGAAGAGAAAAATGAAATTGCAAGGAAAAGTGGCAACTACAATCATATTAGTTCTTTTGATGGCTTCTGTAACACTAATGGCGATGCCAGCTCAAGCACAAGTTCCCAATCTAAACTACACAGGAGGAACGCTGCCAGCCGGAGTTACTCCCGGCGTGACGCTCGACACAATTCCCTACCTTAGTGTAAGTCCTAACCCTATCGGACTGAATGAACCACTGCTAGTGAACATTTGGGTCCAACCCGCAACGCAGGTAAATCGAGCACACACAGGATATTCAGTCACTTTCACAAAGCCTGACGGACCCACAGAAACAATTGGTCCAATGAATTCCTACTGCCGAGACGCAACTTCGTTCTTTCCCCTCTGATGTATTTGGCGAGCAACAAACATTCTTTACTAATCAGAGTATCAAGTTTGTGTTTCTTGCCGCCTCACCGCTGTCTTCGCGGCGGTTCCCGCGGGTTGCAGAACAAGACGTCCGTAGCAGGTTCTGCAGTACCCTGAAGTGTTGCCTCGGCTGATAGGTTTGGTGCAAGCGCGGCACTTCCTATGATGCTCTCTCATTCTTGCCCTCCGACTTACATGAACCAAGTTTGCTGCCAAGTAATTGTTCTTCTTGGTTAGATGGTTTCTTCTCAAAAGGCGACGATGAGGGCACGTTGGAAAATTGACTCGAAAATACGGTAACTGTTATTAACGAAGCAGCTTCCTTTGACGGATAACTTGAACCTTAAAATCATCGTGTTGGCATTCGTTCTCATCGCGTTTATTGTAGTGTCGTCTGTCGCGGCGCTTATCTTTTCAAGACCTACCGCTCAAACGCCAGAGTTCTACGTGGGTGTGGAGATGGCGTATACAAACGCCAACGTTAGCGACGTCCGCACCATGGTTGATAGGGTCAAAGATTACACCAACGTCTTCGTCATCGGCTCCGTCGAGCTGACCTACAATGAATCCGCTTTGAACGAGAGCTGCGACTACATCCACGATGCTGGGCTCAAAATTGTTGTTCTGCTGACGAACTTCACGAGCTACAGCTTTGACACGCGGGTTTGGACTGCGAAGGCGCAGCAAAAATATGGCAACGACTTCCTCGCGCTATACCGCTACGACGAACCCGGCGGTGACCAGCTGGACAACCGGAAGCTGGCTTTCGTCAACAACGCCTCAACCTACGCAGACACCGCCTCCAACTACACGTACATACTCCAGCAGCACGTGGACTTCTACAACGGCACCGCAAACACGATTCTGACGGCTGATTATGGCTTGTACTGGTGGGACTACAAAGCAGGCTACGACGCGATGCTGGCGGAGTTCGTGGGCAACCAGAGCCGCCAGCGCCAAATCGCCCTCTGCCGCGGCGCAGCAACCGCCTTCGGCAAGGATTGGGGCGCCATCATCACGTGGAAATACGATAATGCGACCATACATTGAGGACCCTAATGCCCTGTACAACGACCTCATAACTGCTTACAAAGTCAGGAGCCAAATACATGATTGTCTTTGACTACCCTAAGACCGATACTTACGGCATCTTGACAGACCGACATTTCGACGCTTTAGAGCGATTTTGGCAATGGAGTCACGCGAACCCACAGGCTTTCGGCTCCACGAAAGCGCTTGCAGTGCTACGTCCTGCCAGCCGACTACGGCTCGGGCTTGCGCAGCGCCACAGACACCATCTGGGGGCTCTTCCCCGCCGACAACATCTCAACTAAAGCTTGGAACGACATAAACACTTTAACCGACCGATACGGTGCTGGGTTTGACATAGTGTTCGATGACGAAGCCCTCAGCAACGTCTACGCACGCTTAGCGAACATGATCTTTTGGAATGAGACCATCTTGCCTTGACATGACTGGGAAACCATTATTAGCTAAGCAATTCGTATATTGAGCGGTGAGAGAGATGCGCCAGAAAATAGCAGGTGCGGCTGTAATTCTTGGTCACGGCAATCATTCTAGTGTCGGTCTTAACAGCCTTGCAATCGAGAGACCAGCGCGCCGTAAGCCCCGAGTTTTTCGTCGGCGTCGAGCCCGCCTACGCAAGTGCCAACGCCAGCGACATGAAAGCGATGGTGGACAAGGTTAAGGATTATACGAACCTCATCGTGGTTGGGGCGCCCGAAATCTCCCTTAATGAATCCGCGTTGAACGAGACATGCGATTACGTCAGCAGCGCTGGTTTGAACTTTATCGTTTTTTTCACCGATAGCAGGATGTACAAGACTTTCTCTCCTTTCTTGTGGATTGCAGAAGCCAAACAGAAATACGGCTCCAAATTTTTGGGCGTCTATCGCTATGACGAGCCCGGGGGAAATCAAGTGGACCAAGGCAACGAAACGCTTGTCACCACCGCAACCAGCTACAACAACGCGTCGAGACAGTACGTTACAGGCTTAGGCATCATCGTAAACTATAATCTCAGGTATGCGCCTCAAGTTTTCACCGCAGACTACGCGCTCCATTGGTTCGACTACGAAACCAACTACTCCGCTGTCTTCACCGAGTTCGGCTCGAACAACACTCGTGAAATCGCCGTGGCAGAATGCAGAGGCGCCGCAGCAAACTTTGGAACGGATTGGGGAGCCATGATGACTTGGAAATACAACGCCCAACCGTACATCGAGTCGGGCGATGAACTTTACGCCGACATGGTCAACGTGTACAAAGCCGGAGCGAGATACGTCATCGTCTTTGACGCCCCCAAACTCCACCCCTACGGCATCCTGAATGATGACCATTTTAACGCGTTGAAGCGGTTCTGGAGTTACATTCACGGCGCCCCACAAGATTTCGACACCAGAAAAGCAAGCGTAGCCTACGTTCTTCCGAAGGATTATGGGTTTGGGCTCCGACGCCCCGACGAAAGCATCTGGGGTTTATTCCCTGCGGACGCGTTGTCGCCGAAAGTCTGGAACGACACGAACACGCTTGGTGAAGCAGTACGGCTTCGGCTTGGACATCATCTACGACGAGCTGGGAGTAGTTGACGCTGCAAGAAGCCGCTATGAGCGTCTGTTCTTCTGGAATGGAACGGTGCCATGAAAGGAGAAAAAGGGTGGATTAGTAGTTTTCAACCCAAACTTCGAAGAAACTCTGCGGATGCGCACAGACTGGGCATACTTGTTGGTGCTTCGGCACCTTCGAACACGTGGCCGCAGTTTCTGCATTTCCACTTGATGGGCTGGTCTTTCTTGAACACCGTGCCCTTCGTAACGCTGTCGAGCAGTTTCAGGTATCTGCGTTCGTGGTAGGCTTCGACCTTCGCCACCATTCGGAACGTCTGTGCCACGGCTGGGAAGCCTTCCTTTTCTGCTATGTCGCCGAAGTTCGGATACAACGTACCCCACTCGAGTTTTTCGCCCTCAGCTGCGGCTTTCAGGTTGTCTGCTGTCTTAGCAATGAGGCCTGCGGGGTATGATGCAGTTATTTCAACTGCGCCGCCTTGGAGGTGTTTGAAGAAGAGTTTGGCGTGTTCTTTCTCGTTGTCGCTGGTCTCCTCGAAGATACCTGCAATTTGCTCGTAGCCTTCTTTTCTAGCTTGGCTGGCGAAGAAAGTGTAGCGTGTGCGTGCCTGGGATTCGCCCGCGAAAGCTGCGAGCAGGTTCTTCTCGGATTGGCTGCCTTTAAAATCCATAGACATAATCTCCTTGCTGATTCTGTTGGAGATGGGCAAATAATAGTGTTGCGTTTATTAGCTTTGGATTAAAAGATTACCATGGAGCCTAACGTGTTCACCGAGAAGCACCACGTCGAATTCGCCGCCATCCCACCCTACAGCTTCACGCTCAGCGTGCACAAACCCGCGGGCTGGTGGTGGTCCACGCCGACGGAGGTCTTTGAGGGCGGCACGCTATGGACGACGGCGAGGCTGGACAAGCGATTATATGGGTTCCGACTTGAGGCGGCTGGAACTTCACGTAAGCCCGCGGTTGTTTGCGCAGTGTTTTCAGACAAAGCCATGGGCGATGCGGAGAAGGACTACGTGAGCCGCACCGTCGAGCGAGCCTTGGGGGTAAAGGAGGACATACGTGGATTCTACGCCATCGCCAGTAGAGATGAGATACTGCGGCAAACCGTTGAGGACCTGCATGGGATGAGGACGGTGGCGTGGCCTGAACTTTTCCCCGCCCTGATTCTGGCGGTGACGTTGCAGATGGCGCCCATGAAGCGTAGCAACCAGATGATGGACCTGCTCATCGAGAGCTTTGGCGAACACGTCGCCTTCGACGGCAAAACCATCATGCACTGGCCTTCGTCCAAGAAAATCGCCTGCCTCCCCGTCAGCGAGCTCAAAGAGAAAGCCAAGCTGGGATACCGTGCGTTGAACTTGAAGTGCATCGCCGAAACCCTCGAAAAAGGCTTCCCTACCTCGGAGGCGCTTGCAGCTATGTCGCCAGATGAGGCGAAGAAGCAGTTGATGACGTTGCGGGGCATCGGCGACTACTCAGCTGAAATCGTCATGCCCGGCATGCGTTTTCCTCTCGACGTTTGGAGCGCCAAAATCTTCAGCGTCCTCTTCCACTCAGAAAGTGCCCGACCAGCCAAGGGAAGCCATTGTCGAGCTGAAGAAGATTGCAGAGGAACGTTGGGGTAAGTAGCGGGGACACGCCTTCGTCTACGTGTTGAACGATCTGCCGAATATATCGAATCGGTTTGCGGTGGACTTAATCCATTTCTAACTTTGCCAAATTGTCTATTCACATGTTATAGCGACGATGAACAACCGCAATACGTCATTTCAAAAGTGACCTGAGACCAGACGTTTCTAAATCGATTGCAAGCATCCATTCGAAAGTATGCTCATCGCTGGGTGCGCGAGCCCGATTTTCACGATTTGCGTATTTCGCTTTCGAATACTTGTCCTCGGGAGCCACTTGCGTCTAGAGGTGAGCGAAGAACCAAGGCTGCTCGATTTCGCATTTTCCTTTGCTCTTTGTTTTGTTTTTCTTGTAGCCCATTTCACGTCATCATGCACTACGTCGTCGGCGTTCCTTATGAGAAATGTACAAATAAACTATAGAACCGCCCATATTCTATACAGTAATATGTAGCTACACTTCACTTGGAACAAAACTGCACCACATAGCTGAAAAAAAATTGCACCTGCGAGCGTGAGGGGAGTGGGGAGGTTATTGAGCATGACCCGGTTTACGTGGCGCATCTGTCTCCCGGCGGCGCCGTGTCGGTTGGCTTTCAGTGGGTCGTCCTCTTTGTTGCAGTCGCTGGTTTAGTCGTGTTGACGGGTGTAGTTGTGTATTTGAGGAAACGTAGGCCGCCGCAATCGTGGTCAAGAATCCTTGACTAACCCTTAGTCAAGAAACCCTGACTGCTAAGGATTTTGGCACCGGAAAATTACAAGCCAATAACAAGAGTCAACCCTTTTAGTAATACTAAGGAATGTGGCAGAAAAGAATTCCCTAATTTTTTGGTTCGCTCTCTGGCTTGGTTTTTCTGCGAAGCAAAAGGCCTTCAAAAAGAAACAGCGCCATCGCGATGGCATTTGTCACAAGCAAATACACGATATCCATGCTCAACAGCTGTCCTTGCTCGAAGAATTGAACCAAGACAATCGCCATTTCAGTGCCTACAATGCCCAGAAAAAAGAGAGAGTAGCACAGCAGCCTCGGCACAAGATTTCTGCCAATCCACAGGTGCCCGCTGATGTTTACCTTCTCTTTAACGATGTATTCACCGTACGCGTTTTTCTCCAAGAGTCCGCAGGCTTCGAGCTTCTGCAGATGCCAGTACGCAACACTGGGACTGCTGAGGTTTACGCCGCGCATGACTTCGCGTGGACCCACTGGTTTGCCCTCTTTGACCACGTAGGAGTACACGTTGAGGGTTTTGCCCTCCAGCTCTTCGTCTGCGAGTTTCATGCCTAGCTCCTTGGTGCGATGAAGACTTCTATGCCGTTTTTGTCGGATTGGAATATCTGATTCTCTGCCAAAGCAGTGTTGTACACATATTTGCTTCCAGTGTTTTCTACTGCAACGTGTTTAAGATATGTGGCGGTTGAGTAGGTATTGTAGTATGTGCCTTCGACCGGCCAGTTTGTGAGGTAGCTTGAGGCTGAAGCATAAAGGTCAATCTCGCCAGTTACTAATGGGGCAATCGTTGCGAGCAAGTTTTGTTTCTGAGATTCCGTGCTGTATGTCTGCATCACAGTGCTATTCAGCATTATCAATCGCGATTGGCCAGGTGCCCAAACGTTGCTGAAACCACTTGCGTTAACCCATCGATAAGCAGGTCCGTTGCCGTTGTACATTTTCCAGCCCGGCAGTTCCGTCACGGGTCCAACGCTAGCATTTCCCGCGTTTCTGTATGGTAGTCCACCGAAGTTCTGGGAGACTCTGCTTGCCAGCGTATGCACCGACATGACCATTGGCTGTGCGTTGTCCGGTCGAACTCTTCCAGTCACATCCACCCATGCACCATTTATGTAGATCTCAGTACGCTCTAATGCGTTGGCGCTGTAGTATTCGGCGACAGGTACGCCTTCAACCCATGTTCCTGTTTCAGTCGCATTATCAGGCAGGTCTGGCACCGAATCCATCGTGATGTGCTGTGGCGTCATAATTCTGAACAAGCTGGAAGGATATTCAGTTCCGGGCATCCAAGTAACGTTTAGCCAATTATTATCAAGCCAGATGCCTTTTACGACGCCGCCGAAGTTTACTCCTGGACCTCCACTCCTCTCGAAAGAATAACCGCCCAGAGCTGATGGTAAGACGGTGATGTTTTCTGCCGCGGAGAAGCTGACTTCCGAGAGTTTCGCTTCAATATCAGCTAGATTCGTGACGTTGAGGACAACCATGTAAGTTACGTTTATGTAAGGATAAGCACGGGTGAAGTTTTGCGTCATGTTAGTTTCCGTCGTCTCCAGAATGCCCTCTTGAATGCTAAAGTCGGCGTAGACTATTTCCACGCTGAACTCTGCTTTTGGTCCTTCAGGCACGACTGGAAACGGCTTCGCAAGTTCTGAGATGAGCAGCGGTGAGGCGAAAGCGATTCCAATTGTCAACGAGCATATTGCGGCGATTAGAAATTTTGCTGCGATTTGCATTTTCTCTTTACCTCCGCTCGACCTTATTGCGTAAGTGCCTATTAGCTCTGGTCATAGAACACTTCCGTTCTACTGTTAGAACACCCTCTGCGCGGGGTCAAGAATCGTTGACAGCGGGTTAGTCAAGAAACCTTGACAAGAACCTTAATACGCGGTTAGTGCACAATGAAGTAGGGGATACTCACGTCTAAAGTGGCAAGAGCTTCAGCTTTAATTGCTGTTCTTGTCCTGATTTTCACATTATCCAACGCACAGTTTTTTAGCTTGACAAAAGCTAATCCTAAGCCATATTACCCACCAAAAATCACTATTGTCTCTCCTTACCCAAACCAAGTGTACAATTCATCAAGTGTACTTCTGAATGTTACAGTTACCATTTATGGCGTAGCCTTTCCTCCTTTTGACAACGTTACCTCATTGAGCTATAGCTTAGATGGACAAGCAGACACTCCAATACCCTATTCTCGTGGCTATCAGAGTTATTGTGGTAGCACTACTCTTTCTGGGCTATACAACGGACCTCACAGCATTTTTATTCATGGAGAAAATACTCCGTTCCAAGTTGCTCCCAGAAGCTCTGGAGGGTCACCCATATATTCTGAAAAAACGACCTTCAACGCAACCGTTTCTTTTACAGTTAACGTCCAAACCACAGACGATTTTCAGGAGAACATTCTGGGGGCGGCTCCTTTAACATTCTTAGCTATAATTGTCCTTGTGGCGGTTGCCATCGTGGTTGCCGGTGCTGCTGTGGTGTACCTGAAGAAACGGAGCTTCTGGCGTGGGCGGGGTCAAGAATCCTTGACTAACCCGTGGTCAAGAAACGTTGACAAGAACCCTTTAATCCCCAAAGCAACCCATGTTGGAGCAGGGGATAAGCCACGAAGAAACCAACTTCAGCGCTTTTTCTTGCAGCCATCTTCTTGGCGATGTTAGCCTTACAACTTCCTTTACACGTGAACGCTGGAGTCTAAAACAATTGTTGTTCCGGACGATTATCCCACAATCCAAGAGGCCATCAATCAAGCTTCAGAGGGCGATGCCATACTCATCAGAAACGGAAAATATTTGGAGCAGAACCTGGTAATTAACAAATCACTCACAATAATGAGCGAACACATCAATGGCGCAGAAATAGGTCTGCACCCACCCCAGGTGTCCACACCCATCCCAGGAGGCGGAACTGGTATGGTTTATGATCATCCAATCAGAATCTACGCAGATGATGTAGAGTTCTCAGGTCTCATCATCACAAGCGACGGCGGAGACGTCTTGGCAAACGGAAACCGAATCCAGATAGCAAACATCACAATGGCTACGAGTTTCTACATGACTGGAAACGGTAGCCAAGCCACTAGACAATACGTTGACAGCCATACACGTCACCGGCTCCAACAACACAATCAGAGATAATCAAGTTGGAAGAATAACAACTACAGGTACGTCAAACTCGATTGTCAACAATGACGCTGGTAGCATGGCATTAATTGGCTCCAGGAATGTTGTCGATGGAAACTCATTCGTTGAACAAGGAAGCATAGGCATTTGGATAATCGACGCCTACTACAACACAATCACCAATAATGTGGAAAAGGGCGGCGACGTGGGTATCGCCATCGGCTACGCGAATCCCGGCGGCTCATACAACATTTTTGCTGGAAATACGGTTGAACAGGCAGGCCATTATGGAATCTTGGTTCAGAATGGGTCTGCCAACGTCTTTTACGGAAATCGAGTCGCAAGGAACTCGGGGGTGGGGCTAGGTTTGGGCGGAGGTCATCTTAAACCTGAAAACAACCTCTTCTTCCACAACATATTCATCGATAACGCCCAGAACTTTGAGGCACGAGGGGACATGAACAGCCCCAATTTCTTTGACAGCGGCGCTGAAGGAAACTATTGGGATGATTACATGAAAAAATATCCCAATGCAACGGAATCAGGCTATTCAGGAATCGGCAATACTCCTTATCTGCTCTACGCTAATGTCGCAGACAATTATCCTCTCATGAATCGGCTTGATGCGTCAGCCGCATTCCCAGCATTGCCTGCTCCTTGGTCGCAGCTCTTGGTCGGGAACACCCCGAGCTTCTCGCAAACTCAAGAAGCTTCGTCTTCTTCTCCAAAAATCTCTGTCCTTTCTCCACGCAACACGTCATACGCCGCCGTGGGTGTTCCTTACGCTGCTGTCGCGTTGACCTTAGAGACGAATGCTTCGCTTTCTTGGGTTGGCTACAGTCTTGACGGCGGAGCAAACGTCACCGCGTCTAACGGCACGGTGGTTGAGGTTCCGGTTAAAAGCGGGTATCTCACTGTTTACGCGAATGATACGGCTGGAAACTGGGCGGCTCCGCAAACAGTCTACTACACGGTGGCTTGGAATGGAGGCACACCTCCTGAACCTTTTCCGTGGCTGCCTGTTGCCGCTGTTTCTGTGGCGGTTGTTGTTGTGGTTGTTGGGGCTGCAGTGGTGTACGTAAAGAGGCGCAGAAACCACGACGTGGGTGTAGTCAAGAATAAAATCTAAAATCTCCGAACAGACAATTGCTTGTTAGGGGATTAGATGTCTAAGAATAAACTGATAGCTCTTGTGTTTGTCTTTAATGTGTTGATGGCTTTGGCTTTTGTTTATAGTAACTCTTCACTTTGGGATTCTGTAAGCACCACTTATCCAACCATGACTGCAAGTCAATGGAGTCCATTTTCAATCCACGTGATGTATTACCATTACGCTGATGGAACGATATCCGTTGTTCAAGGCATATTCTTGTACTTCAATTATCCCTTTTGGCTCTTTTGGGTTACTATGATGGGAAACTTGGTTTTCACAGCATTAATCCTGAGAAGACAGCCAAGTCAAGAGAAATAGGAGAAACGCAAGCCAACCAGCACTGGCGTGGTCAAGAATCCTTGACTACAGGTTGGTCAAGAAACGTTGAAGATTACAGCGTACCTTTTCTCCATTTTCTCACGGTCTCAAAGAAGAAGGCAACCGTGCACCCCAAGATTACGGCTGTGGCAAAGAAATAGCTGCTCGTAATTGGTGAAGGCTTGAAAACCGTCAAGTCAAGTATGAGGGCAGCCAGTGCGAATAAGGCGTAGAATAGGTATCTTGGTACAAGAAAGCGGCTTATTTTGATGACATCGTCAAGCACAACCCTGTTGACTACGTAGTCGCCTCTCTCATGGCTCAACAGACCTGATTCTTCCAGCTTCGTGAGGTGGTAGAGCAGCGAGCGAAGGGGAGCTCAAGTTAAGGGCTCTCTGCACGCCTCGGACGCCGACGGGTTTGCCACTCTTCAACAGGAACCTGTAGACTTCCAACGTGGTTCCCTTGAGCACGGTGCCTGCTTCGTTTGAGACTGCTCTATCCCCCATATGGGCTTCAGTGATTGTGGCTCCTTGATTTAAGGGCATTCGTGTTCAAACATTTAGAACACCATTCAGGCAGGGGAGCAGGATTGTTCTAAAACGTAGAATTATTAGTGCGTAGCCGTTTGTCAAATCCGAATAAAAGTGGTGGAACGTTGAGTGAGCATAGAAATTCGTTAATCCTCGCGATTACCTTGGCGTTGGTCTCTGTTTTTGTTTTAGGCGGCTTGAGTTTTGCATTTTTCCCCTCTCAAGCTGGTTCGCAAACACTGAGTGAGAGAGCTTCGTCGCTAGTTGCATTGGGTTTGAGTTCTTCAGTTCGTTCTCTTCCATCTCCTGGAGCGATAATATGGGTTAGGTTCCCAGTTGATGCGGTTTGCATCGAGGGTGATGGCAGCTTGAACTCAACATCCGTACCCATCACTCGAGTGGGAGATACCTACGTGTTCATGGGAGACGTGGTCAACTTGACGATTGTGGTTCAGCGTGATAACATCGTCATTGACGGTGCAGGTCACAGACTTCAGGGTTTCAAGAGCGGAGAAAGCTACGCCTATGCAGGCATGATCTTGGATGGCAGGCACAACGTTACAGTCAGGAATGTTGTGTTGAGTCAATTTACATCTCCACTCCGGCTTGAAAACAGCAGCGACATTACGATATTGGACAATACTTTTCTGGATGATGGCGAGGGTGTCGTAGCGGAGTCCGTAAGTAATTCCAGCATAATTAACAACGATTTTCGCGTAGAATGTGACTCTATTTACTTCGGAAGTGCAGAGGGTGCTCCTCTTTCAACTAACAACATCATCTTAGGAAACAACATAACTGGCGGATCTTTTGGCATCTCAACTTATTCTGGCTCCTCGAACACCATCACTTGGAATAACATTGCAAACGTGGGTGAAGCGATAACAGCAGGACATAACACGACAGTCGCAAACAACAACATGATTCATGGGATAGATGGCATCACCTTAGTTTCGGAGTGCAACGTGTATGGAAACACTGTGCTTAACTTTTCGCAGTCTGGAATCTCAATCCAAGGCGTCAACAGCACAATATATGATAACGTGGTTGCGAATTGCAGCCACAGCCTGCTGTTGGACTCTTACGATCCGCGTCCTCTGGGCAACAACACGCTTTACCATAACAACTTCGTGAACAACACTGAAAATCTCCTCCTGCAAGGCAACGCGTCTAAAGCAGTGAATTTCTGGGATTACGGTAAGGAAGGCAACTATTGGAGCAGCTATATTGGAGTTGACGGAAATGGGGATGGCGTTGGCGATGTTCCTTTCGAGCTTGGCTTTGGCAACGTGGACAGATATCCACTTGTGCAGCCGTTTATTGCTCAATCCGGCAATGATGGGAATCTTGAGGCGGCTCTTTTCGGGGCAGGCGGCATTGTGGCAGCCATCGGCATATCCGCGTTAACCTTTTCGATTATCACGCAGAGGATAAAACCGAAAGTAAAAGTAAAACGTTGAACATCGGGGATTCGAATTGAGAAGGAGAACATTGTTTGCCCTCGGAATGGTGTCTCTTATAGTCGGACTAGTTGTGATTGGTGGGGGCATCGTTTGGCTTACTGAACCGTACATCAGTTATGGAACAAACTCGGACTATGAGTATCGGTTGAACGGCAACCGTTGGGTAACTTTCAACTGGTTAGAAGAGAATCAATCGGATGGAACGCTCATTAACATCTTTTGCTATAACCGAGGGTCATTCACTGGCAAATATGCTCTTCTCATCACGTTTGTTAATGCGACATTCGCGACGACCATGGAGCCTTATGAGAAGGTTAACAGCACGACCGCGAGAATATTGTATGAGCTTGGCTCCCATGAGGCGCGGAGTTCCGACGTTTACTTTGCAATCGACGATGGCGTCGAGGGATTCGCCTACTCATTATGGTTTGAGCCTAGCCAGCTGTTCATCGCTAGCGTTCCGGGTAACATTCACAACGTAAATGCGTTCTATTTCGTGCTTGATGCCGGCAGTGGCGCGTTTGTGCCGGATATGGTCATGAGAACCAATGGAGAGGTGGCGTTTCGCCGAGAGTTCGGGGGCGTGAATGTCTCCAGCCCGGTTCTGGGTTTTTCTCCGCCTGTGCCTATGTATCAGGCGTTGAAGTCTGCTTTGGATGAGGGCGGATGGGATCAGGGTTCGCTTCGCAACATGACCGTGAAGGTGTCTCTGGATTACTATGCGTTCACGGAAAACGTGACATTTGCAGAGGGTAACCACACACTGCTATCCAACGGAAGCTACAGATTAGGCGAGGTTACGGAGCCTGTAGCCAGCTATGACCCTGTCATAGTCCAGAGCGTAGCCAACGGCACAATCACGTACCGTTATGTCTGGGACATCGGGATAGTCAATTCCAATGGATTGCTCCAAATTCCGCCGCCGGGGCTATACTGGGTGGATGCAGCAACGGCTGAGATGATTCCAACTGGCATCCTCATTTAACGCGGGGCGTGGTCAAGAATCCTTGACTACGGGTTGGTCAAGAAACGTTGACAAGAACCCTTTAATCGATAGGCAGCTCATGGTAGATGGGGGATAGAACACGAATAAGCGCATAATTATTTTGGGAATAATCCTGTTTGCATTCTTGTTCTCTTTAGGCGCTGGAATTAATGTCGCTAAGTCAGCTAAAACGATCACGGTTCCCGATGATTATCCCTCCATACAAGCCGCAGTCGGTAACGCTTCTTCAGGCGATACTGTGTTTGTGAGAAAGGGCAGTTATGCTGGGGGAATAGGTCTTAACAAGCCGATTACACTGAAAGGGGAAGACGCCAAAACCACGATCATAGTTGGAGGTGCAACATTGGTAGATTTAACCCCAACTTTAGCGTCTAACCTAGTCCCAACATTGAATAGAGCTGCACAACTGAATTGGCAAACTGCAAGTTCAAAAATTCAGACAGTAAATTTCATTCCGCCCCCTACATTCGGAGTGTACGTAAACTCTAGTGACGTTACGATTTCAGGTTTTACCATCATGGGCGGCTCAAATGCCATCAACGGAAATGGCGATCGCCTACAAATCAAAGAGAACATCTTGGGCGTTGTCACCCTCGGAGGCGATAACATAACGGTGGCAAACAACGCTCGCATTAGTCTTCAAATCAGTGGCTTCCACAATCTAATTTCGGGAAACACCGGCGGTCTCATATTGATTTCCTCCAATAGCACTGTCTTTGGAAACTCGCTGGTCGATTTTGAGCTTCAAAATGCCAACTCCAACATAATCACAAACAACACTTTAACTGGCGCTACCATGGGCTTGTATATAGGTGCTCAAGTAACAAGCGGACCCAAAAAGTGCTCTTACAATCTCTTTGCAGGAAATAAAATCGAAAACTGTGGTTTATGGGGCATCTTATTGGGGGAGGGGTCATACAACGTCTTCTTTGGTAACATCGTTAGGAATACTGGAGTGGGAATAGGGCATGACGGATATGGCTTGGCTTTAGGTGGCAACCATTTGGTTGCAGAAGACAATCTTTTTCTTCGCAACAGTTTCGTAAACAACACGAAGAACTTTGGAGCCAACTGGGCTGTTAACGGCACAAACTATTTTGATGATGGAAAAACAGGCAATTACTGGGACGATTACCTATCTAAGTACCCAAACACGTCTGAGGTGGAACAATCTGGGACGGGAAATACTTCGTACGTGCTCGTCGGCATGGGCGCAAACGTTGACAACCATCCCTTGTTGAACCAACCGGACATTTCAGACAACGTTCCATCGTTGTCGGAACCCTGGGCATCACTTCTGTCAAATTCAAAAGCTCCTTCAGTCCCGGAGTTTCCTTCTTCAGTTCTTCTGCTGCTCCTCATTGTTACTGTATCCTTGGCAAGTATTGTTAACTTCATGAAACGCAAACGTGGAGTTACCCCGCCGTGAAATTGTCAGTTTGGGTTCTCACAGCAGTTTTTGCGATGGTACTTTTTGGGGTCTTTATTGAGTCGCCTTCAGCGAATTTCAAGCCATATGCTCCACCCTCAATCGACATTTCTTCTCCTATTCCAAACCAAGTGTACAATTCATCAAAGGTTCTTCTAGACGTAAGTGCGACGCCAGTGCTTTCAGGTCCTGGAAATCCAATCGCTTACAACAACATTACTTCATTGAACTACAGCCTGGATGGACAGCAAGATATTCGAATACCTATTGGGCGTTCCATATACGGCATCGTTTTGCATGAGAAATTCACTCTTTCCAACCTGTCTAGCGGAGCCCACAGCGTTTTTGTCCATGGAGAATCAACTCCATACAGCATCGTTCCTGGATATCCTAACTGTTCCGAAAGAATACCCTTCAACGAAACTGTTTCTTTCACGGTGAAATTGCCAGGCACATCGCTTTCTGAACCTTTTCCATGGTTGCCCGTTGCCGCTGTTTCCGTGGTTGTTGCCGCCGTGGCTGCTGTCTCTGCGGTGGTGTACCTGAAGAAGCGCAGAGGGGATAATCACGCCTAAAATAGCAAGAGCTTCAGCTTTGATTGCTGTTCTTGTTATGCTTTTCTTCTTATCCAATACACAATTTGTTAGCTTGACAGAAGCTAATCCTAAGCCGTATTTCCCAACAAAAATCACTATTGTGTCGCCTTCCCCAAACGAGGTGTACAATTCCTCAAGTGTTCTTCTGAATGTCACAGTTACCATTTATGGCGTAACCTTTCCTCCTTGGGACAACGTTACCTCATTGAGCTACAGCTTAGACGGACAACAAGATATTCCAATAGCCTATTCACGAGGTCCAAATTTTATGTATTATTACGGTAAGGCCACTCTTTCTAACTTATCAGATGGGCCTCACAGTATTCTTGTTCATGGGGAGAATATTCCGTTCTATGTTACTTCTAGAAGCTCTGGAGGGTTACCCGTGTATTCTGAAAAAACGACTTTCAATGCAACTGTTTCTTTTACAGTAAACGTCCAAACCACAGACGATTTTCAGGAGAACATTCTGGGACTGCCCCCTCTGACCTCCTCTGCCATTGCTGTCTCCGTAGCTGTTGCCGCCGTGGTTGTTGTCTCTGTGGTTGTGTTCCTGAAGAAACGCAAACCAACCAATGCGGAAGGGCGTGGTCAAGTGGAAAATCTAAAATCTCCAAACATACGATTGCTTGTTAGGGGATCAGATGTCTAAAAGTAAACTGTTTGTTTGTTTGGTCGTTTTCAATGCGTTGGTGATTGTTGCTTTCATTCTCTCAAGCATCTACATTTGGGATTTCATCGACAACCTGACAAGCCAGGCATATCATGGCAGCAGCGGCACCACGATACCGATCATCAACGTAGATTGGCTTCAAGTGACCGGCGGCACGGTTGGCTGGACCAGCGACGGAACCCAAATACCAAGACCGCTTCCAACAGTGATTCCAAACTATCCATTCTTCATCTTCTGGGCAGCTTTAATTGGAAATTTGGTTCTCATAGCATTAATCCTGAGAAGACACCCAAATCAAGAGAAATAGAGGAAACCCAAACCACCCAGCGCGTGGGGCGTGGTCAAGAATCCTTGACTACAGGTTGGTCAAGAAACGTTGACAAAAACTGCTTTAAGTAAAATCTAACTGAGAACTATTCGGTATGAAGAAGACTATCCTTGTATTGGCAGCAGTCATAATTGTCCTACTCAGTGCGATGCTACAAGTGCAACCTCCAGCAAAGGCTAATCCGTATTCTGGACCTGGCCCTCCAAGCATTAACGTTACGTATTCACCTGATTTCTTAACTAACACTGTAATCTTGAAAATTGATGTAAGTGTATGGCGTGATATTACAGAATGTACAAGAAAAGCATGGTACAGTTTAGATGGACAAGCAAACGTTTCGATACCGATAATCTCTGTTGAAATGATTACGGCAAGTGGCTATCCATTTTCTGAAGCAAAAGGACAAACAAGAATACCCATGTGGTCTCAAGGTCCACACACCCTAAACGTTACTGTAGTATACACATATGCGAATTTTGTTTCATGGGATAGTAAGACATTGTATATAGGGCAACCGGAACCAACGCCACCTCAGCCAATCCTAACCGTTATCTCACCGCAAAACCAAGCAACTTACCACAATAACCAAGTTCCAATCGTCTATAACCTCAACTTAAAGGTTGTTTGGTCGTATTACGCTTTGGACACAGAAGGGGAACCTGAAACTTCTGATTGGAAGGTTTTTACTGGTAATTTTACACTTTCTGGGTTAGCAGCAGGCTCGCATAGAATAATCATTTCAGTAAAAGCGGAAACTGATTTTGTTCCCTCATTCACTGAAAAAACGATTGACTTCAAAGTAGACTCAAGCAACGAGCCCAATAATGATTCATCAACACAAAGTTCAGACTCACCACCTTCGCCGATTCCGCCACAAAACTCTTCAGGCTCGACAGATCCTTCAACGCCCTCTGATTCCTCGACAAATCCCCTGCAGTCATCGCTGTTAGAGTCATTTCCGTGGTTGCCCGTTGCCGCTGTCGCTGTGGTTGTTGCCGCCGTGGTTGCTGTCTCTGTGGTGTACCTGAAGAAACGCAAGCTGCCGAGCGTGCGGGGCGGGGTCAAGAATCCTTGACTAACTCGTAGTCAAGAAACCTTTACAAAAACTCATTTATGCTCAAGGAACTAGGGCTTTATTGAGAAGCGAAATTATGCCAGCTTCGCCCCAGACCTCCAACCTGCTCGAAAAGAAAAAAAGGGCTGCGACCGCAGCTATCTTACTGGTGCTGTTGCTCGCAGTCCTTCCTTTCTCCTTTTCAGGGTACGCTTCAGGTTCAGGTGACAATGAGATCGCTATGCTGAATGGAGATAGCAGTGTTACTCCGTTTTCAGAAATCAGCCGGACGGATGGGGTTAAGACACAGATTTTACTGCAAGTCCTGCCTGATGCGGTCGCTCTTGGGGATGCTGTTTCGTTTGTTGCAGTGGTTTCGCCGTTGCTTCCGACCGCAAATTATTGCCTTAGTGACCTTTCACTTTTGGTTTATCGTCCTGATGGCACCGTCGATTTGCTTGGTCCGTTCCAGTCAGACCCCAAAGGTTCGCTAACAGTTGCTTACAAGCCCGAGATGATTGGCAATTACTTAGCCTATGCTGCTTATCCTGGGCAACTATTCGCCGGTCTCAACGTCACTTATCTAGGTGCTGTGAGCTCAACAATAACTTTCATCGTGTCATCAGATCAGGTCAGCAATCGCGGAATACTTCAAGACTGGCGACGGGGACCTGAAGGCGGTCAAATCTCAGAATACAATGGAATCCTTACGATGTCGGGAGGCGATGGGCGTCACATTCCGCCCTGTCTTTTCAGAGACTTCACCCCTTCAGGTGATTTCGAAATCTCATTCGACCTCAAGGCAGAGACCTTGGGCGAAGTGATACTTGATCAAGCAGGAGAAGGTTTCACCCTCTGCTTTGGACACCTCGACAAAGACTCCGAAGAATTTCGCTCCGCTGGGTTCTGGTGCCGTGCTAGAGCTGGAGGCCAGTTTCTGCTTGCCTGGCACGACGCCCTCTGCGACCGATACGGCTGGCAGGGCAACTGGGAACCTTTCGTTTACAATGGCATAGGCTACAACAATGGCTACCAATTCTGGCATCCAGAATCGCCTCAAGATAGATCAGACGCCCCAGTCAAGCCAGACATCTGGTATACCGTGGTGCTCAAGGTCACAGAGACTCCTTTCACGGTGACCGGAGAAGTCTACGATGAAAACCAGACACTCCTTGGCTCGCTAACGGTGGACTCCATAAACGATTTCACGTTCAGAGAAATCAATCAACTGTACATGTCAACTGGAGCCGGCGGAACATTCTACGTTAGGAACTTCGTAGTAAGAGATTAGCACTCTCTATTTCTCTTTTCTTCCTACTGCGTTCTGAACCGTCATCGGCTCTTTCATTGAGATTTTGGATGAGGATCTGGGGCAAGTTTCCCCGATCTTTCCGAAAGGGAGGAGGAGTCAGGGAAAATTCAAACGAAGGTTTGCAGTCTCTACTTGGGAGTAGATTGCCTTGCCTCCAAATCCCCGTTTCTGTTCTATCTCTGTCACCTCTTAAGGTTTGTCGTAGAACCCAAAGGGTGAAAGCAGAGCGTGGTCAAGAATCCTTGACTACGGGTTAGTCAAGAAACGTTGACAAGAACCCTTTAATCGCCCAGACGGTGCTTTCTAAAGTAGGGGATAACACGAACAAGATAGCTGCAGCACTTGTCATAATCTTCTTTGCGATGGTGCTGGTTTCAATCTCCACAGAATCAGTACTGGCAAATTTCAAACCATATACTTCACCCAGCCTCACGGTTTTATCCCCATCCCCAAACAAGACCTACACGTCCAGCGATATTCCATTGAATGTCACGGTTCAACTGTTCGGATGGTATCTGGGGGCGGACTTAAACAAAGAGGAGTTGAATTGGCTTAATTATAGCTTGGACGGACATGCGGGATCAGAGATTCCTGTAACCTCGGTTCCAGGCAACTATTTCCCGAACCCTGTTTTCAACGGCACTGGAAACGTTATGCTCTCTGGCTTGTCAGAGGGACGACATTGGATAGAAGTCTACGGCGCAACATCCTTCAACACCACTTTCAGCACAGGTCTGATTTTCTTCACTGTAAACGCTCAACCATTCTCGATGCCAGAGGAACAAGTCAACTACACCATAACCCAGGTAGACGGCACATTGTGGGCAAAAATCGACGGAACGTACCCCATAGCCTACTCGGGAGACGAAACCTCAATCCCTATGATCTACCCAATACCACCTGGAACAATCAACATCTCCGTCTGGATGAACGATAGCAAGCTTAGCTGGAGCAACTTCACAGAATCCAACTCCGAAGCACTCCACTACACCACTATTGGAGACTGGCAGGAAATCCTCACGGTACTCGAAAATGTTTCAGGCGGCTTTGTGCTGAGAATTCACTATGAGCACCCGTTGCAGATTGTCAACGGCAGCTACGCTTTCCTCTACGACCTCAACATCCAAGAATACTTGTCAGCCGTGTATAATTCCTCTGTGGCACATTTTACCATAGCCATGGACGTGAACTATTCAAATCTCAAGGTTAACACGGTCGATCCGGAAACCGAAACGCTCAAGCCAATCGAATATGCCACCCATGGTGATAAGAACGTGACAATCAAAATCGACGAGGTGTCAGAATTCGGCAAGACACTTCTTGGAGACCTCCTGATTTCGTTCTCTTCTGCGAAAATGAGCAACAACATCGGCCTTTCAGTCGTGCCTGCAGCAGCATTTGTTGTTGTACTCATCTCTTTCGGGATAGGGGGTTATGTTTTGTTGCATAGACGGCGAAAACAGCCTCGCGGAGCGGAGGGTAGCTGATGCACGAGAACCAATCGAAGACAATGAAGAGAACGTTGTTAACGTCAACCGTACTCATTGGGCTCTTGGTCGTATCAATCGCTGCCAACATAGCCAAAGGCAACCCCATAGCTGCATCTCAGCTCGTGAACACTCACCCTAATTCTTGGGTAAGCAAGTCTCCTATTCCCCAAGCGGGTGCAGGCTACAAAGCTGCGACGGCATACGCTACGATATTTGTTATCAGTGCCTCAACCAACTACGCTTACGACCCAGCCACGGACAGATGGACTGAAAAAGCACCAATGCCAACGCCAAGAACCAGCTTTGCATTAGCCGTTTGCCAAAACAAAATATACGTAATAGGAGGAAACAACGGCAGCACCCACAACGGAGAATACCAACTAAGCTGCTCCACAAACGAGGTATACGACCCCGCAACAAACACGTGGTTAACGAAAGCTTCAATGCCAACCAGTAGAAGCGAGATAAACGCGGAGACAGTAAACGGCAAAATCTACGTAATGGGAGGGAGAACCGCAGGACCATCATCTACAACAAATATAACCGAGATTTACGACCCTATCTCCGACTCTTGGTCCACGGGTGCTCCAATGCCTTATTCTGTCGTTGACTATGCCTCCGCGGCCATTGACAACAAGATTTACGCGATTGGCGGACAAGACGAATACCTATTCCCCAATCCTCCAGCAGCGAGCGATATAGCCTTGAATTGCACCCAAATCTATGACCCAGTGACAAACTCTTGGAGTTTAGGTGCTCCTATTCCTGAAACAACTTGGCAAGCCGGTGCCGGCGCGACAACAGGCACGATTGCACTTAAGCGAATCTACGTGATAGGCGGTTCGACAGGTTTTCTCACAGGCGGAACCAACAACTACGCCTACGACCCCACCGCAAACAACTGGAGTGTTGCGGCTTCAATGCCTACTGAACGCTATTTGCCGGCGGTCGGAGTTTTCGATGACATACTATACGCCATCGGAGGCGGCCAAGGCTATAGTTCCGTTGCGACCAACGAGCAGTACATACCCATGGCTTACAACTCAACAACAAATTCGTCTCAGTCCTCTTCTGCTGTTTCGTCACATCCTTCGCTTTCAATTCTATCTCCTGCGAACACATCTTATGCTGCAGTAGGCAACTCATACGCCACTGTGCCTTTGACGTTTGAAGCTAACGCTTTGCTTTCTTGGGTTGGCTACAGCCTTGATGGAGGAGCAAACTTTACTGCATACAATGGCACTTTGATTGAGATTCCCGTTGGCGGCAGGAGCTTAACGGTGTACGCGAATGACACGGATGGCAACTGGGCTGTGCCACAAACTGTGTTCTATTCGGTGGCTTGGAATGGAGGCACACCGCATGAAGCACCACCTGAGCCTTTCCCATGGCTGCACGTTGCTGCGATTGTTGGAGTTACTGCTGCTGTGGTCATCGTGATTGTTCTTGTTTACTGGAAGAAACGCAAAAGTTGAGCGCATAAGCGTGGTCAAGAATCCTTGACTAACGTTTAGTCAAGAAACCCTGACAAGAACACTTTAATCCGTAAAATGATGTGTATTAGAGCAGGGGATAAGTTACGCACAAAGTTGCCGCAGTAGTCATCATAGTCTTACTTGCAGGTGCTATTCAAGTATTATCCTTCAAAATTGCATCGGCTAATCCAAGCTCCTGGCATATTTGGTCTCCTCCTGAATTAGCCATACTATCCCCCTTACAAAATGGAACCTACAGCGAGAGTGTTCCTTTAAGTCTCAAAGTCACAACTTATATGAAAGGCTGGTCTATGGAAGAAATGACGAATCTCTCTTACAGTCTGGATGGAAAACCAGACGTCACGCTGTCGTCCTATTCATATGGTTCCGACTCCGAAGGAATCACTTTAGTTGTGAGTGATATACTATCTGGCTTGACCGATGGTCAACACACTCTTGTTGTCAATGGTTTAACAAACTGGCATAACGCCTTCAATTCAACCGTTACCTTCACAGTAGACACAAGCACTGTCATCTGGGGCAAAGAACCACCAAGAATCTTCATAATTTCACCCAAAAACGAAACATACACTAATTTTGATACCGCACTTCCTCTCAACTTTTCAGTGAATGAACCATTCGTATGGGCAAAACTAAGCCTTGACAACAAAGCCAACCAAACAATAAACGGAAACATGACCATAGATTCTTCTAATTTTTTTGCAGCCAATTCTTGCTGTCACAGCGTGAAGGTATATGCCATTGACACCGCGGGCAACATTGGAGCCTCAGACACTATTTACTTTACAATGATTTTTGTCGGTTGGTCGCCGCAACCACTTCCCCCAATCGTAGCTATCATTTCCCCTCAAAATGATACGTATTTCAAAAGCGATGTTCTTCTGAGGTTTACAATTGACAAGACAAACCCCTTGGACAATGAGTTTCTGCCCACTTTTACCAACATTTCAAGGATTAGCTACAGTCTAGACGGAGAAAATGAAGTAACGATTCATGGTAACACGACCTTGACAGGCTTGCCTGATGGAGCACATAATGTTATTGTCTTCGCTAAGGACACGCTTGGAAACATCGGGGTTTCGCAAACTATCTTTTTCACCACCAAAGCAGAGCCTTTCCCAACATATCCTGTTGCCGCTGTTTCCGTTGTTGCAGCCGTGGTTGCCGTGGCTGCCGTGGTGTACCTGCAGAAACGCCAACATGAGGCTGAACCCTTGTGAAAAGAACAATATTGGCATCGGCCCTCATCCTGGTCTTCTTATTTTCAGCAGTGGCCGGAACGCTGAGCATTGGAAATGTTGGAAGTGCAAATTCAGTTGCTAATGACTGGCCGATGTTTCAATATGACGCTACGCATTCGGGCTCTCCTGACAACATTGCGCCAGCCATTCATGATTTGCTATGGACAACGGACGTGCTTCTGGACGAAGAGGCTTTTTCCATAGTCGGTTCGTCACCTGCTATGGTGGAGGGTGTGGTTTACATTGGCTCAGATGATGGATACATGTATGCGTTAAACGCCTCTAGCGGTACTCAACTCTGGAACCATACATCTGATGGGTCTTCTGTCTCTTCACCAGCTGTCGTAGACGGTTTTGTTTATTTTAGGACCTGGTACGGCATGGATTACGCCTTGAATGCATCCACTGGTAAAGAAGCCTGGAATTTTTCGGCTGGCTGGAGCTATTCCTCTCCTGCAGTTGTTAATGGAGTTTACTACGCGCGCTCAACTGGTTATGTTACTGCGTTAAATGCCTCAACAAGCTCAATAATTTGGCGCTCATCTCTTGGCGGCAACGGAGACGGATCCCCCACGGTGGTTGCCGACACCGTCTACATAAGCGAATCTGGCTACGTATACGCTTTGAATGCACAGAATGGAGCGCTCAAATGGAGCAGAGACCTTCAATACATGAGCAACACAGATAATACTCCCACAATTGCCAATAGCAAACTTTACATTTCTTGTCAAAGTGACCTCTTTTATGCGTTAGATGCTGAAACGGGCGCTTTCATATGGAACTACTCCACTGGGGCCAGTCCTCATTCAACTGCCGTAGTCTCCAACGGCGTTGTTTATCTTGGAAGCGGGCACAACGGTGTTTTTGCTCTCAATGCTACCACAGGCGCTAAAATCTGGAATTACCCCACCTCTCCAGGGATGGGTTCCTCTGTTGCTGTTGCCGGGGGAAATGTCTACTTGGCAGGCAATGATGGAACTATATGTACGCACTCGATGCTGCCACAGGCGCTAAACTGTGGAGTTATGCGATGAGCAATGTGGGTACAACTTCGTCTCCTGCAATAGCCAACGGAGTCCTATACATAAGGAACAGCAATGGTTATCTTTGTGCTTTTGGCAAGGCATCCCAATCTTCGATATCAATTTTTCCGGCGTTCGGTCTAGCAGGCACGGTGGCGACTGTATCTGGAAGCGGCTTCACGGTCTATTCAGCAGTCACTGGAACTTTCAACAGAGCGCCCATCACCCTAAGCAGCTCAAGCGTGGATTCCATGGGGCATTTCTCTGCAACAGTAACGATTCCCTCTTGTGCACCTGCAAAACACCCAGTTATCGTAACTGACGCTTCGGGTTGTTCCGCTTCGGCTACCTTCACTGTTGTTTCTGCGCCCTCCACATCTTGGCCTATGTTTATGCATGATCTACAACATTCAGGCACACCAGATAATATCGCTCCAGTCAGCAACAGTTTGCTTTGGAAATTTAATGTCGACAGAGGCGAAATCGATAATGCTGTAACGTCTTCTGCAGCGGTTGTCGGCGGTATTGTGTATGATGCATCCCATAACTCCTATGTCTACGCATTAGATGCTTACACTGGTACCTGTTATTGGCGCTACAGTTTACCCGGTATGGGTACGCTTTCTTCTCCAGCAGTCGTTAACGGCGTCGTCTACATAGGGAGCGACGATGGCGTTTTTGCAATAAACGCTTATACTGGAGCTAAAATCTGGCAGTCCTCTCCAAGCATCATGACTTGGTCTCGTCACCTGCAGTTTCAGGAGGAATGGTTTATATTGGCTCTTTTGTTGATTACAGCGTTTACGCTTTCCGAGTCTCCGACGGTCAACAAGTATGGAAGTTCACAGCTGGCGACTACGTTAACTCTGCACCTGCAGTTGTCGACAACACCGTCTATATTTCCTCCGATGACGGGTACCTTTACGCATTAAACGCGGCAACAGGAGCCCTAATTTGGAAGTTTAACTGTCTCGATAACTACCCCTATGAAAGCCTTTCCTCTTCTCCTGCCTTTGCCAACGGAGTAGTATATGTAACCTCAAGTGATGGTAATCTCTTTGCAATAAATGCATCCAGCGGAAACAAAATCTGGAACCACACCACCGCAGATCTGTCTTCTTTCACCTCATCCCCAATTTACAATAACGGCATAGTTTACACTTCCACCGGAAGTGGCGTTTATGCACTGAACGCTATCACTGGCCAAGAAATTTGGCATTCAACGCCAATGTATGCACAGGCGTCCCCTGCCATCGTAGCCGGAGTTATCTATGTAGGAGCAGGCGATGGCAACATCTATGCGTTGGACGCACTGACAGGAGCAAAAATATGGCAATACGAAACTGGCAGCTTCATCCGAGGGCAAACTACGATTGCGGGCGGCGTCATCTATGTAGGCACAGGAAACGGAACCATTTATGCTATAGGCTCAGGTGTGGACGCAATACCAGAGTTTCAGTCGCAGATTATCATGGTGGCAATCCTGATTGCAGCCACGCTGTCAATAATAGTCGGGTTACCTGAGAAGAAATCCTGGCTTAACTCATGCACCATTGCGCATCTTGTAGCGAGACAGAGCACCCTGTCAAGAAACCTTGACCAAAACGAGGTTAAGTAACATTGACTAGAATGCTTTTAGATGGTTTAAACAAATGGTCAGATGATTGCCTGTGAATAAGAAAGCATTCATGGCAACAATAATAATATCTGCACTCTTGTTTTCGTTAGGCGTTGGAGTTCACGTTGCTAAATCAGATTCCAAAACGATCACTGTTCCCGATGATTATCCTTCTATACAAGCCGCGGTTGGAAATGCTTCTTCCGGCGATACTGTTTTTGTAAGAAAGGGCAATTATGCTGGGGGAATAGCCCTCAACAAGCCAATAACACTGAAAGGGGAAGACGCCAAAAGCACAATCATAGTTGGCGGTGCAACGTTGGAAGACTTAACCCCCACTTTGACATCCACCCGAAGCACAACTTCAGAGAAACCAACAACTGCCAAATGGTCATTTGCGCTAGCTGAAAAAGCAACACAAATCTGGAATGTGCAAATAGCAAGTTTGAAAACCCAGCCGGTAAATTGGATTCCAGCCCCAACATTTGGAGTGTACATAACCTCTAGCGACGTAACGATTTCAGGTTTTACCATCATGGGCGGCACAAACGCTATCAACGGAAATGGTGATAGGCTACAAATTAACGAAAATGTTTTAGGCGTCGTTACACTTGGAGGCGATAACTTAACAGTAGCAAACAACACTCGCATTAGTCTTCAAATCGGCGGCTTACACAATTTGATTGCAGGCAACGTTGGCGGTCTCATATTAGTTTCCTCTAACAGCACCATCTTTGGAAACTCGCTGGTTGAGTTTGACCTTCAAAATGCCTATTCTAACATCATAGTAAACAACACCTTATCTGGTGCCAACATGGGCCTTTGGATAGGCTCTTCAATAAGTAGTGGCCCCCAAAAGTGCTCTTACAATCTCTTCGCAGGGAACAGAATAGACAACTGTGGCTTATGGGGCATCCTTATGGGGGAAGGGTCATACAACGTCTTTTTTGGAAACATCGTTAGGAATACTGGGGTGGGAATTGGGCATGACGGATATGGCTTGGCTTTAGGTGGCAACCATTTGGTTGCGGAGAACAATCTTTTTCTGCGCAACATTTTCGTAAATAACTCTAAAAACTTTGGGACCAACTGGGCTGTTAACGGCACCAACTTTTTTGATGATGGAAAAATAGGCAACTACTGGGATGATTACCTAATTAAGTATCCAAACATGTCTGAAGTGGATCAATCTGGCACAGGAAATACTCCCTATTCGCTTACGGGCATGAATGTGGATAACCATCCCTTGTTGAATCAACCAAACGTTTCAGACAAAGTTCCAACGTTGCCAGAACCTTGGGCATCACTGTTGTCAAATACAGTAGCTCCTTCAATCCCAGAGTTTCCATCTTCAGTCTTTCTGTTGTTTCTCATCATAACGATATCCTTGGCGACTCTAGTTTACTTCAAGAAACGCAAATCTAAGGTAGGATAAGTATGAGGAAAAAATACATCGTTTTGTGTCTCCTCCTAATTGTAATCATAGCCATCGCATTACCCATTAGTTATTTTGTTGCCCATGCGGTTGTCTCCGACGCAGTCTACAAATTTGGCTTTGCTTCTCATTCGGGTTCAATCACTGTGGAGCAAGCAGGTGTAACCTTTTCTGGCGAATTCATTTGGGCAAACAGTGCAAATATTCCATTGACAATTGACCTTGTCAACATTACTATTTTCGTCTATGGTGGTTCACCTTACGATGGCAACCTGCATTTCATTGGGCCTCCAGGTGTTCCAGATGCCATTCATGTTGGCAACGTTATAGTTGAAAACAAAATCGTGCCTGCAAACGGACAGGTTGGAGCATCTGCCACGCTTGATGTTACCTCCGAAGACGCCTTAAGCCTTATCCAGACTGGAAATTACAATGTTGGAGGTTCGTATCTTGAACTTACAGTTTCAGGCTCATACCTATTCTGGCATATCACGCCACAATTTCGCTTTCAATGAGTTTTTCTCTATGCAGACAAAGCAACCATGGGAAAAAAATGAAATATACTTCAAGAATCGCAATCACTCAAGTAGGCGTAGTCAAGAATCCTTGACTAGGGGTTAGTCAAGAAAGGTTGACAAGAACCCTTTAATCCCAAGAAATACCCAGTAGAAAGTAGGGGATAAGCCACGAACAAAACAGCTACTGCACTGATTTTCATCGTCATGCTGTCAGTCTCATGCATAGCTGCAATGATTTGGGCTGTGCGTGTGGCAAACGCTAATTTTACCCCTCGACCAGATATGCCTTCAACCCCTGACCTAAATGAACCGTCAATAAGCATGAAGTTGCCCAAGCAAAACATGACATATAACACAACAGTTCCTTACTCCATTGTCGTGGAAAAACCTTCATCATGGTTTCAGCAGAATAACTATGTTCACGGAAATATTATGGAAGTAGAGTATATCATCGATGAGGTTCAACATGTCCTGATTGGCGATGAGACAGACCCCCACAAACAAGAACCTTTCACTTACGCGGGCACCATATCTGGGTTGTCTGAAGGCAACCACACGATAAGGGTGCATGTGAATTGTCAGAGCTATTATGCAACGCCGGACATGTACATTTATGATGCAGCATTGATCTACTTCTTGGATTCGTATTCGGATAATGTGTCTTTTGTTGTTGATGCTACTGCGCCATCAATTTTCTTGCTTGGGTTTGTGCAGAATGTGTCTTATACTTTGGGTGAGGTTCCGTTAAGTTTTATGGTGAACGAACCGACTGAAAAACTATGCTATCGTCTCGATGAGGGCGATAATGTGACGATTGCTGGTAACTGCACTTTGACAAATCTGTCTAATGGTTTGCATAGTTTGACGCTCTATGTGTGGGATTCAGCAGGCAACGTCGGAGCTTCAGAGAGAATCATGTTCACAGTTGCTAAGCCTGAATCTACATCTCAGCCAAAGCCTTTCCCGTGGTTGCCGATTGCTGCTGTTTCTGTGGCAGTTGTAGCTGTTGTTTGCGTGGCTGCTCTGGTGTACACTAGGAAACGTGGAGCTGAGCCACAATGAAGAGAGTATCGGCCACGCTCGTTTCAGTGTTCTCGATTTCACTCATAGCTGGGATATTCCTTGCTGGTTTGGCAGCTGCAAATCCTATTGTACCTTCGGATATCGAGGCTTACTCTCCACAGAACAAAATCTACTACTCGAGCGACGTTGAGGTAGAATTTATTGCTCCTTCACGTTATGTCTTCCCACGGCTAAATTTTACGTTATTCAGTTATGTCCTTGACGGAGGTTCAAACGTGACGGTTTCGGGGAATACGACGCTTACAGGCTTGTCGTGGGGCACCCACAGCCTAATCATCTATGGCGAAGATGGTGAAGGGAACTCTGGTTCTTCTCGGACTGTTAACTTTGATGTGTTCCTTCCAACTGTTTGGATTGATTTGATCGTAACCGCAGCAGTTGCCACCGTTTTAGCTGCTGTGGTTGCCTTGGTCCACCTGAAGAAACGCAAACCACACAACAGTTCACTCTAGGCTCAAATCCGATGCAGTCTAAGCCTCAACCGAACACATCCCCAAAGCCAGTCGGAACCACATTAGTGGAAGATGAAAGGATTCGCTTAATACATTAAGCAAGTCTTAAGGCGGGTCCGGTGAGATGTGCTTAATGTTTTAAGCAAATCCTCCACTTTCGACCATAAAACAAATGGTAAGGCCGCTGGGTTCCATACCCAAATGGGTTCGGAACCGCTAGTTTCGGCATTTTCAGCTAGGTGTTAGTTTATTAATGAAGATTTGCCCCCTGTATGAGCTCTCCTTCAGTACTTCAGAACATTGGTAGCGGTCACTTATAGACGGCTGCTGTTTTCCCGTCTAGTTGCACAGAAAAGCCTTCTTGGTCAATACTGATGGGTGCCTCGTTGGGATTTATTTGGTTTTGAAGTGTTTTTCCTTCTAGATTGTTAGCGATTCTTGGGGGAATGTTCGAGTTGCCGCCTATCTTTATTTTCAATGGGTAGGGCATGCGGTCGTTTCCGTTGTTGATAACCGCAATTGCGCTTTCGCCTCTGTACTCTCTCAGGTAAGCGTACAGGAAGTAGTCGGCGTATAGCGTTAGTAGTGGAGCAAACTTTAGTGCTTGGCTGTTGCTTCGTAGGTGTGTTAGTTTCTTTATGTGTTCGAACGCTTCTTTTTCGATGGGGTATTTGCTTGATGGTTCTAGCCGGTCTTCGAAGACTTCCCATCGCATGTCGCGTCGGTTATCAGGGTCGCCGTAGCCTTCCATGGCGATTTCGCCGCCGTAGTATATTTGGGGGATGCCTCGCGTGGTGAACTGAAAAGTTGTGGCTACCTTGAACATTTTTAATGCTTGCTTTCTGTCCCCGTTGCACGCGTCGAGAGCTTCTGAAAAGAATCGCTTCGACAAGTCGTGGTTTTCAATGAGTGTGACAAGTCGGTTCTGGTTTGTGTACAGGAAGTCCCTGTCTAGTACGCCTTTTGGCTCCTGTTTATCTTTGTCTTTATCTGTACTATTTAATCTGGGTCGGGCTATCCTGTTAAGGCTCTGGCCGTGGATGAAGACGTCCCAGATTACTTCTTGGAGTGCAAAGTCAAAAAGCGAATCGAAGGCAAAATATTTTTGATATTTGGATAAAGTTGGGATGTCTTGGTCAAGCACCTCGCCGATGACTGTGATTTGAGGATATTTTCCTCGTATGTAGCTTTTGAACAAGTACCAGAATGTGGGTTCAACATTCCTGACTGTATCCATGCGGATGGCGTCGATGCCTAGTAGCCTCTATCCAATCTATGATGGTATTGACAAAGTAGTCGGCTACTTCTGGGTTACTCTGGTTTAGGTCGGGAAGACCAAAAAGCCACATCTTTTCAGGCGAAGGGTCGCCTTGAGGGTTGAACCAATAAGGCCTGATAGGTGTGGAGAGATCGCCTCTTAATCCAGGATGATTGTATCCTGTGTGGTTGACGACCATGTCAAGGACTAGTTTTAAGTTGTTCTGATGTAAAGCATCAGCTAATTCTTTTAGGTATTGTTTGCTTCCCTCGGGCAAATCTCTCTTCGTGTTGTAAAGGCGATTGTCGACTTTTTCAAAGTCTAAGCTCCAATAGCCATGGTACGACTCAGCACCATTGGGACCCTCATGGATGTTAAGGTAAACAGGAGTAATCCAGACAGCGGTTACTCCAAGGTTTTTAAGATAAGGAATCTTTGTAATTAGCCCTGCAAAATTTCCGCCATGGTAGGCATTCGGTTTTTGCTTGTTTACTTCATAATTTTTTTGAGATCCATCGTCGCAGAACCTGTCTGTTAAAACAAAGTAGATTATATCTTCTTGTCCTATCATGCTAACGACAACCGCAAAAGTCGCTGAGTTTAGTTAGGAAAAATGGACTATTTAACTTTGGTGCACGCGAACGGTTTGCATGAATTTTGGCAAAAGAAAGCAAGCGCTGGACATTAGCTTTAAATTCACGTTTAAATTTCACGCGAAAAAATACATAGTATCAAACTTGGGATTCTTAAAGTAAGGTAAAATGATGGGTGTGAATAGGACGGACTTACCCCCAAATGGGTCTGAGTCCTGCAGAGTCCAGCAAGACACTGGCTGGGGGATCCTAGCACCAATTTACCAGAAAAAAAGATTTTAAAGGTGAGACGAAACGGACTTTATCCAACCTGACACCATAAGCTTCTTAGTCAAAAGAGGCCTCGGATGAGAGTGGACAAGAATTTAGCCATAGTCTAAGAAGTGGCAATTCTATCCAAGATTGTGGAGAGCTTTTCTGGTTCGATGATCATTGCATCGTGTCCTGAATCTAGTTCAAACACGGTTCCTTTTTCCTGCCGTATCTTCTCTGCAAAATCTCCCAGCCCAAACTGCATGCAGTGAATAAAGTAGCGAGGAAGTTTCTTCGCTTTCATCTTAGGCGCGAATAGCTTTTCCTGATGCGTTAGGATGGGCATGGGAGTTAAGCGCGATTTCATCCATGCGGTATCACGTGGATCAGTTACCCCGAAGTCTTCAGGCGCCCAGGAGGGAACCATTCCTTTGGCGTCTGCGTTTTGCTTGAACTGGGCTTCTAAACCTGCGCATAATCGAGAACATGCTCTGGCCATGCTCAGGGACGATGGCATCGAGGTAAGCCAATTTCTTGACTCGTGTGCTTATTTCGGCGACGCCTGTGATGACCATTCCAGTGTAACTGTGTCCGACTAGAATGACATCGTTGAGGTCTTCGAATTCAAGCAAATTGACTATGTCCTGGATATGCACCGAGAGACCCATGTTGGGCGTAGCGATGTGAAATCTTTCGCCCATCCCGGAAAGCGTCGGCGAGAAACATAGATGCCCCTTCTTTGTTAAATGTGGTGTTAGCTTTTTCCAGCACCATCCCCCGTGCCAGGAGCCATGAACCAGAACGAAAGTACTCATACCTACAACGAGCCAAGCTTTCCTAATTAAATATGCCCTAAATTCGGCATCTGCCTATTGGGTGAGTTTGAAGTGGGCCGGACCGGATTCGGACCGGCGACCTTCTGCACGTCAAGCAGATGTCCTAACCAGGCTAGACGACCGGCCCACGTTGGCTTAGTTTACTTTTGTTTCCTGATATATAGCTACTTCGCTCTGCACAAAAGCATTGCAAATTTTGTGTAATTCTTGGTTGAGTGTCCGAGCAACAATTCCAAAAAACCATTTGTCCATAACTCACCTGGGGCTTGAGAATGAATGGCAAATTCTTGCTTTTTTGAATCTCAACCAAAACTCGATGCGGAAAAGGCAACTGCGACTGAAAACCATGAGCTGCAACATAGGGAATGAGATTTCACTCGCAAGCGGACAACCCGGAGAAGAACAACAGTGATTCTCCAATTGTTGTTGTTCTTCAACCTTAAGTCTACTTAAGGGACAGCCTAAGAAAAGAACACTAAACAAGAAGAAGGAGTGCGCTTTTCTCCCAGTTTCTTCCTTCTGACAAGAGAAGCATCTATTCTTGAAGTCATTTGGGGGGCGGGTAAGCTTTCTGTCTTAACAGGCTGAAACAACAGTCAATCTAATTGGCTTCAGGCATGTAGAAAAAAATCGAGCCAGCGGGGGTTTGCTGAGGCCCTGGACGGGGGATTTTGGAGAAAAGAGAAAATGCAACTTTCTGTAAGTCTACATTTTTTCTTTTGTCCAGGACCCTTTCAGCCCCCATGCTGAAAAGGAGCGGTTCGAGTTTTCCCCTTGGTTCACATATTTCGAGCTGAAAACTTTTAAAACATTGTAAGTTAAGCGTTCTCTTACAGGATTGGCTCAGTTCAGAAGTCGAATGTTTTGCAGTTAAATCTCTGATTTTTTTCTCCCTTAAGGCTAGTTCCGCAAAATTTAACTCCTGTAAGCCGCACTTTTGTGATGGGGTTGTGGGTGGCGGACTCTTCCGAGTTTGTTGATTTGCTTAGACGTTTAGGGCTTACGCTAAACGAAGCAAGAGTTTTCTACGCTCTCTCTGGGGCTGGAAAAGCCACTGCCAAATCAATCTCTAAGTCCTCAGGCATCGCCCGAGAAGTTGTCTATCAAGTTCTACCCAGCCTTCACAGAAAAGGGCTAGTTGAAGAGATTGTGACATCGCCCAAATCCTTCCAAGCACTGTCGATGGAGGAAGCATTCGAAGAGTTGCTTCGCCGCAGAACGAAAGAGAACGCCGAGTTGAAGGAGAAAGCGAAAAGAACCCTGGAGAACCGGCGGGACACCGCGAACTTTGACGAAGAATCGCACATAATCGTTCTGCCACCCAGAGAAGATGATTCGCACTGGAGAACATCTTGGCAGAGCGTCCAAGAGACAGTGGATGTCGTAATTCCACAAGGCAAGTTTCTTCAGTGGCCCCATTTCTACGCAGAAGCATCCTTGGATGAAGTCATCAGGAAGAAAGTGACCATGCGAATTATCACGGACAGTGAGGCCCAGAAAATCCTGCTGACGCCCCCTGAAGGCTTCTCTTCCAGTCTTGTCGCCAAGTTTCGTCACGCTAATTTCAAGTTTGTGACGGTTTCGCCCCGGGTTGAACTGGCGATTTTTGACCGAAAAACATGCTACATCTGCACGAACATGTCGAAGCATATCAAAGACATGACATGGTTGCTTACGGATAACCCGTTCATCGTGGATTTGGCGGATACTTATTTTGAGTCTATTTGGTCTTCGCACACTGAGAACTAGAAAATTTGCGTATGGTACGAGATGCGAAATATTTCCATCCAGCAATCTTAGTTCTTAACCACAAAAAGTACATACAAGCATCCTGAGGAGAACAGGAGAAAAGGCAAGTGCAAGCAAGAACTGCTTCAAGCCTACTTGTTCTATTGGGGGCCGTAGACTGCTTGACTACGATAGTAGGCATACTCTGCGTGGGCGCCGTCGAGAGCAACCCCTTTCTTTCAGGACTTGCAAGAGGCAACGTGCCAGTTTTCACGACGTTGAGACTCGGAGCGGCATTCGGTGCAGGCTTCTTATTCTATTTGGCTTTCAGGATTCTGAATCGTGAAGGGAACCAGCACAGCAGGAGCACGAGAACAGTCAATCTAATACTAAAAACCGCCTACACAGCATCACTGGTTTTTCTCGTGTTCGTCGCACTGAACAATGTCTGGGTTCTGATGACGAGAGTTTAGACTATCCTGGAAGAGGGCACTGTTAAGTCTGTTGTGGTGACCCTGCACGTTCTTAATCAAGTATGGCTAAGAGCCCATTCGACCTTAACATACTGTATTATGGAGGCAATCAGGTTCTCAGAAAACATCAGCAGTTTATCTAAAGCGTGAGCAACCTAGGAGGATACTTTGAAGTCATATATACTAGATACAGTTAACGCAATTACAGGTGATTTGTCATGTCAACAAAAGATCTTAAGGCGATCGAGCGTCGCTTTTTTACGGAGACGAACAAGGGGAAGGCGGCAGGCATGGCCGTAGCAGACGAGTTATGCGCCACTAACTATGTTCTTCGCCCAGGCATTGGCGAGGACATACGCGGCATCAAGGACTTCAAGCAATATGCGGGCGATCTCTACGGACGCGTTTCCCGACCTTCATGTAACACTTGACGACATAATCGTCGAAGGAGACAAGGCAGCAATACGCTTCACAGGGACTGGCACACACAAGGGTGAACTTATGGGTATCCCCGCTACCAATAAGAAGGCGACGTGGTCGTCGGTCGAGATCGACCGCTTTGCTGGCGGCAAGTTTGTGGAATCTTGGGAAAGGTTTGATACCCTCGGCGTAATGCAGCAACTCGGCGTTGTACCCACGCCAGGCAAGGGAAGATAACCTCAACTGACCCTATTCCAGTTTCAGCTTCCCTCTTTTTTCCGCTCGGTCAATTCCCTGCATCGTGGAAATAGCTCCTTAGAACGCCTATTTGATTTTTACTTTTTCCATGATTCGTTTTTCATATTCCGCTTGTGTCAAGATACCCTTTTCCTCTAGCAACTCAACGAGGCTTGAAAGCATCGTATCTAAGAGGTCTATTTCCTCGGCCAGGTTCTCGCTTAACTTTGCTCTGGAAGAGTTAGAGTTATTAGCAACAAACCATACAAGGCTGACGATGTCGCGTGAAGAGACCAGTTTCAGCAAACCGTACATCGTCTCGCTCATTCTAAACCAGCAACCTGAAGAGGCGCTCAGCCTCCTCGCCAAACATTACGGTGTGAACGTTCCACGCCTCAAAGTTGGATTGCCGAAGAAACACGTAAAGAAAGCAATGGGCGTTTACGAGCCGAAGAACGAGACCATCTCGGTCTTCAACAGCGACGTCTTCAGCAACCCATTCGTTATTCTGCACGAGTTCTACCATCATCTACGCAGCAAATCAGTGGACAAACAGCACAAAGGAACCGAGCGAAACGCGGACAGGTTCGCAACAGACTTCTTGCTGGAGTATCAAGCCACACACGTTCCGCGCTAAAGAAAATCTATTCGGTCTTCGCTGCTTGGAGTCACGTTCAAAGTGAGTTTTTCGCCGTCCGAGCCATAAACAGCCACGCACCGCTCATCGATGAATGGATAACCCACAATCATGAGCACTCTGCCGAAAAGGTGGTTAAGGTCCACGCTCGAAGCCTGAGTGTTCCCCGATGGATGAGAGTGCACGGTACCGACGATGGAGAAATCCATGGGCAGCATGTGGCTTGGGTAACTGGCGAACCCGCGACCATGAACAGCGAATGGCGCGATGACGAGGTCGGAGATTGTGATAACGCCTTTTTTCTTTTTCCCACGGAGTAGGAGGAAGCTTTCGCGTGGGTAGAGTTGCTTCGCCCCCGCCAGAATCGTGTCCAGCAAGTTCCTTGGAATAGAAACTGACAGTTTCCCGTCCATAAGACTATTCGGTGCGGCTGAGAGATTAAGGTTTTTGCCAAAAATTCGTTGTAGACGTCTCAAGTTGGGTGGGAAGTGGACAATTCTTTTATTATCAGAGCGTCAACAGGAAGACTATGACTCCGCAACGGTCAAAGGCAGCACCGCTAAGGGACAGACTACGACAAACCATGGGGAAGCACTTCGCCGTCTCGGTTTCTGTTTTCGTCTGCCTCTACGTGTTGTTCGGCTTGTTTGCTTTTCTTTACCTGCAAGGTGACATGAATGATTGGTACGCCTTCATGCGAAACGACGCACACGTGACTCTGTTCGCCACTTACTTCGGAGCCGGCATATTAGGCTCAGCTTGGATAATACTCCTGAGAAAGGGACCAAGCCTCCTGGAGGCACCGAAAAAGGTTCTCACTGCCAGTTTCTTGATTGTCATTATTGTCGGTGTCTGCGCTTTCACTTACCTGAACTGCCGAGCAACGCAGGATAATTATTCTTGGATGAATGACGGATTGGTCTATCAGCGCATAGCACAATCGTTTCTCACAACCCATGAATTCTTGCAGGACGGAACCTTCACCCATCACTTTGGTCCCATTTACCCCTTGTACCTTTCAATTTTCTATACTTTCTTACCCGTTGATGTGGGCACCCGAATTGCTGCTGAATTAGGCTTTGTCGTAGCATTAGTCATAGTTTTTCTCATAACCAGAAGGATGTATGGAGACACGGCTGCCGTGATAACAACGGGTCTAGTCGCTACAGTTCCACCCTACGTTTTTGCGGTATCGCGCAACTTTGCCGAACCACTCGTCTTAGTATTCTACACGGTGACGCTCTACTTTATTCTGGAAAGCTTGAAACCAGAAAAAGAAAACAGAATCATAATTGCCGGGTTCACTGCGGCGCTTGGGTTTCTAGTCAAGTCCAGCGTGGGCTACTTCTTCATTATAGCGGGGGTGTCAGGGTTTTTGTGGCGTTTCTATTACATGCGCTGGGGCGTTTTTAAGAACAAGAATTACGTCATTGCTATCTTGGTTTTCTTTTCTCTGCTGGGCGCTTGGACCGTCAGAAACGTTTACCGTTTCTGGGATGGCACGTTGCAAGGCTTGTTTTTCGCCATTCAACCAAGCGAATACATGTACAAGGCAACTTCGTACACGTTTAGCCTTGACCCAGGCGGATTCTTCCTTGAACTTCTGTTTTTCGGAGTTTTCCTAGTCTTCTTCATGCTGGCGTACAGCTGGTTCTTCGCTGACTACCTCAAAGCCTCTTTCAAAAGAATTCGTGATGAAAGGGTCAGTTGCTTACTGCTTTCAGTTATGCTAACCGTTGGAGTCGGTCTAATTGTTACAGCGGTTAATTTCATCTACGAGACCGGTTGGGAGCCACCCTTCTTTCTCTCGTATTTTCCACAATCACAAGTTAGGTACTTCGTTTCCAACATGGTTCGCTACGTCTTCATCGCCATCGTTCCTCTAACCTGGCTCGCTTATGAATCCGCCCGGAAAACCTCTGTTCAGAAGCAGGTTTCCGATTAAGTGATTTGCAGGCGAATTCAAAGCAGCAATCGTGGATAAACATTTTAATATGGAGAAAAGGAAGTCAATTGGTGCTGGGAAACTGCGCCGGGATAATGCTTCAACATTGTTTGGCATCCCGAGGGCAGAGTGGTTAACGCGCGGGCCTTGAGAGCCCGTGGATCGCAAGGTCCGCATGGGTTCGAATCCCATTCCCGGCGCCACCCTCAATTCACATCCCTCCTCTTGAACGCGTTAAGCCTTAATTCAGACTTTTGGCGGAAGAAGCCTTATATCCAGTTGCTATGGTTATAGTTATAGGTATTGCTGTGCCAACAACCGTTCAAGTAGATGAAAAGACTCTGCAAATGCTAAATGAAGTCAAAAGAGAAACAAAGGCAAAAAGCCATGACGAAGTCATAAAAACATTAATCGCTGAAAGAAAGAGAATTTCTCGCTCAATGTTTGGTTCAAACTGTAAGCTGAACTCATTCTCAGATCAGGATGAAGCTGAGTTCCATGACGTCTAAATATATTATTGATGCTTACGCTTGGATAGAGTACTTCAAAGCCTCCAAGTATGGAGAAAACGCAAAAGAATACATCGAAAGTAAAAGTGCAGTAACGCCGACAATAGTGGTTGCTGAAGTCAGCCGAAAATTACAAAAGGAAATTACCCTTGGAAACGAAACTTCGGAAGGACGATTAAAGAGGTTAGAATTTATCAGAGCATCAAGTCAGATAATTAGCTTAGATTCTGAAACCGCAGTTGAAGCAGGTGGAACCAACGTGAACATCAGAGCCAAAGCCAAAGATTGGGGCTTAGCAGATTCCATAATTCTATGCACGGCTATGAAGATAAAGGGAAAAGTTGTTACAGGAGACGAACATTTCAGAAACATCGCTGAAACCATATTCATAAAAGAACAAGTTGAATAGAACACAGACCGAGTTAACATGTTTTTGTACACCTATTACCAACTTGAAACCTTATAGTCGTACAGCAACAGATGCACGAAAGCGTTCAGACGAAGGTGTTACGGCAGGAGATGAATGGGAAGTTGGTTTGCTGCTGGGGCGATTAGGCGTAGGACGATTTCGGGGTACAGACCGAGGACTATTATGGCGACGACGAGTATGAATACGGGTATCAGCAGCAATCTAGGTTCCTTGATGCGTTTCTCGTCCTTAGGCTTCTTCCCATACATGTAGTTAATGAGCCTGAACAGGTAAGCCGTTTGCAAGACACTCGCCAACACACCGATTATAGCAAGCCAGCTCATGTTCGCCTCAATCGCAGCCGTGAACACCAGAAGCTTCGCTGTAAAACCTCCAAACGGAGGAATCCCTGCGAAGGAGAAGGCAGCCATCGACAGAGCTAAGCTTGCAAGAGGCATTTTCCAGCCCAATCCTGAGAAATCATCCAGCGACTTAAACCCGTAATGGTTGATGATGCCCACGGACATAAAAGCAAGCGCAGTCGTCATGCCGCCGATGAGGAAGAAGTAAAGGTTCCCCTCCAACCCCAGAGCAGTCACACTCGTAATCGCGACCAAGTTGTAGCCCACGTCAGCCACGCAGATATACCCGATCAGCATCTTCACGTCATCCTGAGTCAACGCAAACAAGTTCCCTACAATCATCGTCAAGGCAGCCATCACTGCCAGCATGAATCGCCAGTCCAAAACCTGCGTGGGTGTCAAGATGAAAATCAACACTCGAATCAAGACGTAGTAGCTTCCCTGATCGATCAGAGCTGAAAGAAAAGATGAAGAAGAAGCAGGCGCAGCAGAGTAAGCATCGGGCAACCAGAAATGGAAAGGCACGATAGCCGACTCAATAGCGTAACCAGTCACGATGAATATGAAAGCCAAGACGAGCAAACGCTTGTCAGCCAACGTCATCAAGGCGGCTTTAACTGCCCAGAAATTCAACGACCCTGTTAACCCGTAAACGAGAGAAATCCCGAAAACAACGAAAGCCGACGCAACAATAATCATCACCAGATACTTCAACGCAGCATTCAGCGACAACGGTTTTTTGCGGAAAATCATCAGAAAACTCGAACCTGCAGCTGCAGACTCCCAGAAAATGAAAAGCGTGAGCAAGTCGCCAGAGAAAACCGTGCCCATCAAAGCCGCAGTCAGCATAAGCATGATTGCGTAGTATCTTTCAGAAGGTTTCTCGGTTAGTTTAACGTAGAAGATGCCGTAGAGAAAGACGACAGCACTCACCGCACAGATAATCACCGCCATGTAAATCGACATGGCATCAATCATAAAAGCGGTTGACAACGAAGACAACGGCGCCGGAGCCAATGTAATGTTCACGGGTTCTGGCGTACCAACAGCGTAGTACTTTGAGGTCAAATTTGCCACAGCGGCGAAAACCGTGCCAAATACAACTGCAAACCAGACTAGGCTGAACCCTGTTGAGTGTTTGCTTTTTCTGGCCTTTCTGAACACGGGCACCGTCAGGAGTGCGAAAACTACCAAACTTGCTATTGGAAAGATAACGTCTACAAAGTCAACCATGAAGATTCCTGTCGATCAGCCAAAGCGCACCGTTTCAATCAGCGTTGTAAACATCGTCGGATAGACACCTATGAGGACCACGAGAACTGCTAGGATGCCCATCGCCAACTTCATGTAGTTAGGAACATCCGAAATCATCTTCTTCACACTCTCCGTCGTCACTTTCTGCTGCCCAAGGAAGACCTTAGAGATAAACCGCAAAGAGTACGCCAGCGAAAGCACCGTTGCAACTAGCATGAGAGCCGTTGGCAAAAGGTAGAATCCGTCGGAAGCTATTACCGCGAAGGCTCCGACGAAGATGAAAGCTTCGCTGAAGAAGCAGGCAAAGGGCGGCGTTCCAGCGATGCTGAGCGCAGCTATCGTCGCAGTCACTGCGGTGAAAGGCATCTTACCAGCTAATCCGCCCATTTCATTGACATCTCTTTCCTCTGTCTGATGCATGACCGCACCCGCGGAAAGGAAGAAAAGCCCCTTGCTTACAGCGTGACTGATGAGGTGAAGCACCGTTCCCGTTATGGCAATAGCCGCCGTCGCTAGCACGACAGGGTTGCCGCTGGCGAGTCCAACTGGGAACAGGGAAATTCCAAACATGACGTAGCCCATGTGTGCGATGCTCGAATACGCGATTATGCGCTTTATGTCGGTCTCCACGAGAGCAACCAGTGACCCGAAGAAGGCGGAAATCACGCCGAAAATCGTCAGAGCATGAAGGAAGCCGAGCCCAAAACCCGCCCCAACAGCAGGGAAAACCACTCCGAATGACAAGCGAATAATCGCATAAGCTCCTGCACTGATTATGACGCCGCTCAGCAGCGCGGACATCGTTGCGGGTGCTTCAGAATGTGCGTCGGGAAGCCACATGTGTACGGGAACAATCGCCATCTTCACAGCGAAGCCAGCTGTTAAGGCTAAGAGAATCCACTTCACCAGGTCGGGTGCGACCGAGAGCAGTGCGGACTGTGCTACAAACATATCCGTCGTACCCGTGTAGAAGTAGATAGCACCAATTCCCAAGAGCACGAAAACCGCACCAGCATGCGTGAATATGAAGAGCTTGAAAGCTGCACGATATGACTCGCGGTAACCCCAACCGCCCACGATGAAGTAAGCTGGAACGAGCATGAGTTCCCAGCAGAAGTAAAAGAGCAGCAGGTTGGATGTGATGAAAACGCCCACGAGACCCACCGAGAGCAAGGAAATAAGGCGTAGTAAACTGGCAGGTTCTTCTTGCCCTCCATGTAGTTCACTGAGAAAAACGCCGCTGCGACGATGAGAATTAGGCTTGTGATGGCTATTGACACGCTTATCCCGTCAACAAAGAGGGTGAACTGTGTCTGGTTCAACACGGGAATCCAGTTGTAGGGTTCCACATAGGTGTGATGTTTTGGACTGTTGAGCACCGTAGGAATAGTTGTTAAGACCAGACCAATGTTTATCAAAGCAACTAGCGCTACGATTAGCGCTGAAGTTTTTGGTGACTTTTTCCCTGCGAAGTATACGAAGGGAACAGACAATATGGGCAGAACGAATACAATTAGTAATGCGTAGTCCATTTTTTACACTCCTATTGTTGCGATTATCAGGATGAGTATAAGTATGAAGCCGAGCAGTGCAGCCGCCAAGTAATGCTGCAGAGACTGCGATGACACTTTCTTCATCTTCGAAGCTGAAGTAAGAGTCCTGTTCGCAACCAAATTCAACAACTGATCTGCCAACACGTCAAGGTATTTGTGGACGCCTATGGCGAAGCTGATGACGAAACCTGCCACAACTTGCGGGAAGACCCCGAAAGCGGTGTTCTCGAAGAATCGAACGCCGCTTGAGAAGATTATGGTTCCTTTGGAAATGATGCCCTCGTACAGGTCGTCAAAGAAGTATCCATGTTTTAGCAGAGTTGTTATGGGGTTCTTTTGGCTTCGGAGTTTCATCATTAAGGCCGAGTTTCTGTAGTAGGTTAGATATATAGCTAAGCCTGTTGGAACGAGTATGGCGAGGAAAATGGGAGTTTCCAGGTTAAGGAACGATCCCAACAAGCTAATCGGGCTCTCGACGCCGAGGAATGTGCCGAGCCAAGGGGCGACGAAACCCCACACTACGCACAGGACACCCAACACCACCGCTGGTGCAAGCATGATTTTGGGGGCTTCATGAACGTGAAGTTCCTTGATGTGCTCCGACCTCTTTCCGAGGAAAGTCAGCGTGATGAAGCGGAGGCTGTAAGCAAACGTTATCGCGGTTGTTGCGTAGATGAGTATGGTCTGCCAAAGGTTCCCAGTGTCTGATATGCTCGTGATTATGGAGCCTTTGCTGAAGAACGCTGCAAATGGCGGCAATCCACTTGTAGTCAAAATCATGATTATGCTGAGTCCGAAAGCGACTGGCATCGCTTTTCGCAATCCACCCATCAATCGCATGTCGCGTGTGCCCAAAGCATGAATTATGCCGCCTGCTAGGAGGAATCCGAGTCCTTCGAAGAAAGCGTGGCTCATCATGTGGAATAGGCTTGCATACCAGCCCAGGGAGGACGCAGACGTGGCTGTTCCTAAGGCGGCCATCATGAAGCCGAGCTGACTGACTGTTGAGTAAGCGAGGACTCCCTTGATATCAGGAGTGGACAACGCCAGCGTAGCACCTATGAAAGCAGTCAACACTCCAACCCAAGCGACCGAAGGCAACCAGTAAGGTATCGTCGCTACGAGCGGACCAACAATGAAGATGAAACGAGCAACCAAGTAGACACCTGCCTTCACCATCGTTGCAGCGTGTAACAGAGCGCTGACAGAAGTTGGAGCTTCCATCGCACCGTAGAGCCAGGTGAAGAGTGGAAGTTGAGCGGATTTGGCGATCGCTCCACCGAGAACGAGGAAAGCGATAGCTGTCAAGTACGATGTTGGAATCAGGGTGATGTTGTTCATGGCGTATCGGAAACTGAACGAACCCAGACTCGTGTAGAGTAAGCCGATTGCCCCGAGCAAGCAGATGTCGCCCACTCGAGTCATTAGAAAGACTTTCACACCTGCGTGCACGGATTCGGGACGTTTGTACCAGAAAGAAATCAGCGAGTACGAGCACAGACCAACCATCTCCCAGAATATGAACATCTGAAGGAAATTGTCTGAGATTACGAGGCCATTCATGGAACCGATGAAGAGAAGCAGGAAAAAGTAATACCGCGTTAAACCCTCCTCGCCCTTCATGTAGCCCAACGAGTAGATGGAGATTATCAAGCCGAAGAAGGAAATTAACAGCGCAAACAAGACGCTGAGAGGGTCGACAAAATAGCCTGCCCTTATGCTCGTGGTTATCCACGTGACAGAATACTCGAGAACTCCTCCAGAGCTGGGTGAGATTAAATCAGGCACCAGAGTAAAAGCGAACCCCAGAGTGATCAGGGTAATTAGCACCGCGTAGTATTCTTTTGCTTTACCGCCAATCCGAGCCACGAGGGGCACGAATAAGCATGAAACAAGTGGGAATAGCCAGACAAGCCACGAACTTACGTCAGACAGCATTATGTTTCAACCTCGGCTTCTTCTTCTTTCGGTTCGATGATTTTAACGAGTTCGCTTATGTCGCTAACTCCGTATCTCTTGTGAACGATGACAAGCAGAGAAAGAATGACAGCGCTGACTGCGGTATCGGTGGAGAAGGCTAAGACCAAAAAAGCTTCCCCAACACCTATGCCGGTCGATGCGGCAAGCAGCACGAAATTCAAGGTGGCAGCCGTCGCGATGAGCTCAACTGACACGAACACTTTGAGCAAATGCCGCTTGGTGAGCAAACCGTACACGCCTATGGCAAGCATAACCAAGGAGAGGATAACGAAGTCCACTATTTCCCACCATTCCTCTTCTCATACAGAATTATGGCTACGCCCATTGCAATAGTCAAAATAACCAAGCCCTGCAGGACAACGTCGCCCGCTCTTAAGTTCCAAAGAGCATCTCCAAACGACACGCCTGAAGCTTCGGCTTGAGGTGCTGAGATGGACAGGAAAATGGGCAACAAAGACAGCAGAGCCCCAGCAACAATCACCGTTAGCAGGTTTTTCAGGGAGGTTTTCTTTAAGGGTTTTTCGCTGAGCATCTCGCCCGAAAGAAACAGAATAGCCAGAGTTCCCGAACCGACCGCGAACTGGAAAACACCTACGATAACTGCACCACTTAAAGCGTAGAGCAGAGAAGTGAAGAGGAACGTGCCCGCCAGTGCCACAACCGAATATACTGCCTCGTCAAGAAATATCGCCAGACACGCCGTAATTACGAGTCCTGCGGAGAGCACTTCAAGGATCATAGTTAGGCACCAGTCTGTTCTACAGGTTTTTGTTCTGGTTTTACTACCAAGCTGGATTTACAAGTTGTGGCTAACTCAAAAATCGCTGTGGGCTTTATTGCGCTTCTTGGGCAACTTTCGGCGCATTGATAACAGAAGATGCACTGGTCAAGGTGGAACAGAGGACGTTTTTTGCCGTTGACTTCTACCATCTCTATTGCTTTCGCGGGGCAATCTCTGGAACACAGACCGCAGCTGATGCAGAGGTTGATGTCGAAGACCTGTTTGCCTCGAAAGCCCTCGGGGACTTCACACTTAACGAATGGATACTTGCTCGTCGCCGCTTTCTTGAACAGATGCGAAAAGACTTCTTTCACCATGGGTGATACTCGTGGTTTTTTCGTCATAGCTTACACCAGCGGATATACCCAAACCCCTAAAGCAACCGTCAGGGCAAACGCAGCCACAGACAAGGGCAGAATTATCTTCCAGTTAGCCGTCACAACTTGGTCGATACGCAGTCGAGCAAACATCGTGGTCAAGTATTCCGAGATTATCACGATCGCCAGCAGCTTCAGCACGAACCACAGTGTGTACCAGAACTGGGGCAGACCGAAGAACACTGGACCGTACGGTCCGCCAAGGAAAAGCTCCACGACCAAGGCTGCTCCGAAAACGATTTGAACGTCTCGCGTGAGGTGAAGGAAGGCAAGTTTGCCGCCGCAATATTCGGTCTCCAACCCGCCCACAACTTCGCTCTCAGCGTGGGGAATGTCAAATGGATCCTTCTCCAACTCCGCCTGAAGAGTGATAATGAAGAGTACGAATGCCCATGGCGCGAGCACGATGAAGGGCAAGTATTGGCTTGTGGCGATAACAGCTATGCTTAGTGTTCCAGCTAGAAACGCTGGTGCCAAGGCGAGCAGCAATAGTGGGATGTCGTAGCCGAGGAACTGTGTTAAAACTCTCGCTGCACCTATCGAGCCGTACGGGTTTGACGAAGCCCATCCTGAAAGGAACAGGAGGAAATTAGCGAGGGTGACCAGCGCCATTATGAATATGAGGTCTCCAGTGAAGCCTGCGTTAGGTATTGCGGCAGATCCGTCAATTGGTAGGAGGGACATAGCAAAGACTAGAATGGAGAAGGAGAGAATCGGAGTTGCTTTAAACAGAAGCTGCTTTGCGTCTAATGGCACAATGTCCTCTTTGGTGAGAAGTTTCATGAAGTCCGCGAGAGGCTGCAGAATTCCGTGAGGACCCGCTACAGCTGGACCGACACGATTCTGTATTCTAGCTTCGAATTTTCGTTCCACCCAGTCGCAGAACAAAGTGAAGAACAGGATGAAGGTGAACCCAGGAAAAACAAGCACGCTGAAAAAGAAATAGAAGTCAAGCGCCATTCCGTCGTCATCCTACCTATCCGTGCAAGAGAAACATGGGTCTAAACTCACGAAGTTCGGAGGAACGTCCGCGATGTTGCTTCCGATAGCGGTTTCCAGAAAAGCTGGGATGTTGGAGAATGTGGGCGTGCGTGCCTTAACCCGTTCAGGGTAGGCTGTTCCATTGCTTCTGACGTAGTAGAAGAGTTCGCCCCGCGGTGCTTCAACGCGGTTTACAGCTTCTCCTGGTGGGACAACCCTTGGGGCTCTGACTCTGTACGGGCCTGAAGGCAGATGGTCCAGCGCGTATTCTACTATGTTGATTGATTCTTCCACTTCGTCCATGCGAACGTTCATTCGAGCCCAGGTGTCGCCTGTGTTGTAGGTTATTACTTTGAAGGGGATTTCGCCGTATGCTTCGTAGGGTTCATCTTTTCGAACGTCTATGTCTACTCCTGAGCCTCTTGCGGTTGGTCCTACAATGCAGAGTTTCAGAGCGTCTTCTCTCTTGAGTGTGCCCACATTCTTCATTCGCATCTTTATCGATGGCTCGTGTTCGTAGACATTCTTGTAGAAGGGTAGTCTCTTTCTCAAATTGGACAACATTTTCTTGATTTTGGGGATGTCTGCTTCCTGAATGTCACGTCTTACTCCGCCAACCGTTAGGCTTGACGAGATGACTCGGTTGCCCGTTATTATTTCAGTTATGTCCATTATGGGTTCTCGGTCACGCCAGAAGTACTGAAACAGCGTTTCAAAACCGATTTCGAGTCCCGCATGCCCCAACGTGAGCAGATGGCTGTGCAACCTGTTGAGTTCCAAGAGTATGGTTCGAATGTACTTGGCTCTTGGGGGGACGTCGGTTTTTAGAATCTTCTCGACTGCTTCAACGAAGCATGAAGCGTGACAAGAGTTGCATATTCCGCAGATGCGTTCAACCAGGTAGACGTCTTGCAAATACGTGCGTGACTCAGCGGCTTTCTCGACGCCACGATGCACATACCCGATTCGTGGTGTGACGCTTCTCACGATTTCCCCTTCAACGGTGAGGACAAACTTTTCTGGTTCCAGCAGAGCAGGGTGCTGAGGACCAATAATTATCTTCACAGTTCTTGTGTCGCTTGAAGCCTCGGGTTCGGTCGTTGGTGTCTGCTTCAGCGTCATGTTGTCAACTTTTGCATCCTTCCTCAATGGAAAAACGTCGTCTGGCCAGTTTTCCGGAAGAACAAACCTGCCAGGGCACGGATGACCCTCGAAAACGACGCCCAGTAAGTCGGCGACTTCCAGTTCATGAAATGCTGCGCCCGGCATCAAGTCGCTTATTGTCTTGATTTGGGGCTTTTCCCTCGGAACCTCGGCCTTAATGGTGATTATTCCGCCTTTCGAAGTTCGGATGTGGTAGAATACGCCGAGGTTTGCTCCGAGGTCGATCCCGGTGATTGCAGAGATAGCGGTTTTTTCGTCAGCTTCCAAGAGCACCTTGAACACATCTCGGTGGGTTGAGGCATCAGCTATGATTGCTGCTCTTCCGAGTTGTGCAGGTTGGACTTGAACTGTTGTGTTTTCAAACTTGGCTTGCAGGGTAGCCACTATGTCTGGTTCATTTGTATTCATTTTTTCTTCTCCTCTTTTTCTGGTTTTGCTGGTTTGAGAGAGTTAAGGAGTTTCACGACGCCGTCGATTATGGCTTCTGGTTTAGGTGGGCATCCGGGGATGTATGCGTTTACGGGGATTACTTGGTCTACGCCGTTGAGTACGTTGTAGTTTCCTCTGAAAACTCCACCTGAACATGCACATGCGCCGATGGCTACTACGAATTTTGGTTGGGGCATCTGGTCATAGATGCGTTTCAGTCGTTCCGTACATTGTTGTGTGACGGAACCTGTTACGAGCAAGACATCGGCGTGTCGGGGTGAGGGCTCCAGTTTGATTCCGAAACGCTCCACGTCGTATCTTGGGGTTAGGAGAGCGACGACTTCTATGTCGCATCCGTTGCAGGCTCCGGAGTTGAAGTGCAGTACCCATGGAGACTTGAGTCTAGACCATAGGACGGCTTTGGCCACAGTCACTAGTCTTTGTCGCCTCCCATGAGCAGAAAGCTCGACGCCAGTAAAATCCCAAGGTAGACAAGCAGCAAGGCCGTGTTTGCGCCTTGCGTGATTAGGGTGGCGAAAGCAAGCAGTAGAACCGAAGAATCAAGGATGACGAAGTAGATGAGGTATTTTGACAGAGTGATGTTGATTCGTGCCTTCTGCACTGGGGCTTTTTCTCCGCATGCATAAGTCATGGTTGCGTTTTCTGTCTTGGCAGGTTTCGGTGCGGAGCGTCGCCCGAGCACGTAAATGAGGGAGGCAGCGGCGACGATTAGTATGAATGCGACTATGCCGTCAAGGAGCATGTTTAGTTGTCACCATCAAGGATAGTGCATTTGTAATAGAAAGCGAAGCCTGTGTGAACGTATTTAAGGTTGTCGTAATTTGGAATGCGTAAATGTCCGAGTTCACTTGGTGCTGCTGTCAGCATGTTTTGTTCGTTGTTTTCTCCCCTGTTTGTCGAGCTTTGCCATACTGACGCTGGAGCGGTGGATGATTTCTTGCCCATGCTTTCCCGAGCTAATTGCTGTTATTGGCTATTCTCGTAGATTTAAGTCTTAGGCACCTGAATCCCGAGAAACTATGGGTTCTGTAAAAAGGAAAATCCGAGGCTATTCGGTCTCGGCTGCTCCGTGCCATCTTCGGTCCAGGTACAGAATCAGGCTGAACAGGCCTCTGCTGAGTATGACGAGGATTAGCAGCGTGAATTCGTCGTAGGTTCTTACTGCGACGGTTCTTATGATTTCTGCGCCTATGAAGAATTCTAAGCCGAGCGATAAGTAGCCTGAAAAATAACGTGATACCGAGGCGAGTTGGTATGGGTCTTTCAGCTTAATCTGGATGAATCTTATGATGACTAGTGCTGCTCCGAAGGCTATCAATCCGCCGCCGAGGATGTAGAGAACGTCGGCTGCGAGGGTTAGGAGTGTGAAGATGACTTCGTAGACGATGCCTCCTGCGACGTATGTTGCTATGTTGTCGCCTGAGAGGAAGGCTTTGCCGAAGTCTGGGATGACTAGGCTTAGGAAGATTGAGAAGGCTGCTAGTATTGCGATGGTTGCGAGTATGGCGACTGTTAGTGGGTTTGCCCCTTTCTTCGTGGGTGTTGGGGTTTCAGTCATTAGGGTGCGCGCCTGTCATGTGTTTTATTTCTCTGATTGGGTTAATATGATTTTTCTATCTGTGTAGGTCAGCTTTCTGTCTTTGCGCTTCTGAAAATCAATTTTTGGGTTTGAAGAATGGATTTTTTCAATGTGCCACAATGGCTGTTGTTTTTGTTTCAGTTTGGTTTTGTAGCAGGGTTGGTTGAACGGAGCTTTTAGCTCATTGCAATCCATTGTGCGATGTATGCAGTTTCATTGTGCGGCATTGTGCTGAGTATGCAGAACGATTGTGCACGATTGTGTAGCTATTGTGCAGAAAGCTGTGGGGGAGGGCTTTGTGGAGTAGTTTTTTGTGTTTGCACAATTTACGTAGGTTTTGTGCAGTCCAACGTGAACCTGCTTTCAGAAGGTTATACTACCTGATTTTGCTTAACTGAGCTCTTAACTATTTGCACGTCAAATTGTGCAGAATTGTGCAGAAATTGTGCGGAGGTCCTTGAGAGGAAATTTTTGTGGTTGCTCAATGGTTTTTGCCCTTGAGACTCAAAATCAACTGTTTCTGTTTCGGGCTGTTTTTGCAGTTGCTTTCTTGGAACGGGGCTAGCCAAACATTGAGCACTATGGACAAAATTTGACAATTTTTTAGCAGAGCATGTTGGAATTGAGCGGGACTTACTTGGAGGTATGGAGCTCCATCCCCGCGATTTCTTTAGCCGCAACAGAAGACAAAGTTAGAAAGAAGATTTCACACCGTCCTCCAGTTCCAATGACGAAAACAGCGACAGCATACCATGAGAAAAAAGGGTTATCTCCATAGCCATATATTTAAGGAGCTTAACGGGAAATATTAATGGAGGGGCATATGTGACTGCAAAGAGCGATCAGCTAATAGCCTACAACGTCTTGGAGAAGAAGGTTCTTCGCTTCGGCTTCTGCACCCTCTGCGGAGCCTGCGAGGCTGCCTGCCCCGTTGGAGCCATTCAGATCGAGGGTGACAAACTTAAGCGGATGCATGATTGTTCGAAGGACTTGGATCTGTGCCCGATTTGCTATGAGATTTGTCCTCACTCGGAAGCCCTCTTACTCAGAAGCTTGAAGTGTGTTTCTGACGCTCCTTTGAGGAATGAGGCGTTGGGTTATCATCGGAAGATCGTCCTTGCTCAAGCCGAGGACACGAAACTAAGAGAGAAAGGCAGCGGTGGAGGGGTCGTCACTGCGCTTCTAAAGTTTGGTATAGAAACGAAAGTTTTCGATAGCGCCATCGTCTCAGCGGGTGAGCCTCAGGATCCATCCAATCCCAAAGCATCGGTGGCTCTTGTACCCGATGACATACTCTCAGCGGTAGGTAGCAAATTCTTCCCCTCATCGGTCGCCAAGGCCTTCGGTGCAGCCGTCACGGGATATGGCAAGACGAAGATAGCGTTCGTAGGCGTGCCCTGTCACATACGCGCGCTTCGCAAGATTGAGGCATGGCAACACAAGCTCGGACCGAACCTGAAAATTAGCATCGGACTTTTCTGTTTCGGAACTTTCTCGCGTTCAACGTTGCTTGACCACTTGGAAAAGGAGTACAACGTTAAGGCATCGGATATCAAGCAGATTCGCTTATCAAATCAGTTCGTGATTCAGACTACAACGGGCACACTCAGGCTTCCTATTGAAGAGATTGAGGAGCACATTCTGCCCAGTTGCGGAGTCTGCACCGACTTCACTTCCGAACTCTCAGACATCTCCGTGGGCGGAGCTTACCCCCTTGAAGGCTGGTCGACCGTCATCATTCGAACGAAGTCTGGCGAGGATTTCTTCTACTCCGCGGTGGAGAAAGGCATTCTAAGCATCCGAACCCATAGAGTCTGAACCAAAAGTCTACGAACGCATCATCCGCGCCGCCATGCTCAAACGCGAGGCTGGTCTCAAGAAAGCAGAGGAACTGGAGAGGACCTACGAGTTCACTTTTACCTCTGCAATCCCGCTCAGGGAGAGTAGCGCACTCGACCAATTCAAGGTGGAGGACATCATGACGAAGCAGGTCTCAACGGTGAGAAATACCGAAACCGTGGAGCATCTGCTGGAACGCATGACACGTGAGCAGCACATAGGCTACCCCGTTTTGAACGAGAAAAACGAACCCATTGGAGAGGTCACGCTGGAGGAAGCGGCGCAAATCGATAAGTCAAAGCGAAAGGAAACCCTCGTGGAGCAGGTGATGCGCAAGAAAGTTGTCACTGTAAAACCGGGAGAGACAGGGCTGGACGTGTTCAGGAAGATGACTAAGAACGAGACGGGCAGAGTTTTGGTCGTTGACCCAGCTGATAAAAACAAGATAATGGGAATCGTGACGAAAGCAGACCTGATGGATGCGCTCATTAAACGCCCACAGGCATCATCTTAACCGTTGATGTGTGGGCAACTTTCTTTTCATACCGCCAGAAGTCCTCATATTTGGAGTATAATAAAAAAATGCGTCTGGCTCTATGGAGGGACGGTGCTATTCGTTGGAAAGCAGCTAAAACCACACTAAGAGAGATTCGTAATACGAGCCTGTTGGAGGTTGCGTCAGAACCAGAATGCCACGAACTAGAGAGGGGTAGGTCGATTGCACAGCCGCAATGGGTGTGGTTCGAGTTAGGTGCTAGTGGACGGTAAAGTCTTATATGTGGACTTGTGGCTATTGTGTGGCTTGATTGGGCGGTGTCTGTTTGAGTTTTGCCGTTGACATCGTAAATTTGGTAAAGCAGTTTGGTACTGTTCGGGCGCTCGATGGGATATCTTTCAACATCAAGCCAGGGGAGATTTTTGGGTTGATTGGCCCGAACGGTGCTGGTAAGACGACGACTCTCCGTATCGTGTGTACTTTAATTTTGCCGACCTCAGGTTCAGCGACTGTTTTCGGTTTGGATGCCGTGCGGCAGGCTGGCGAGGTTCGGAAGATTATTGCTTATTTGCCCGAGGAGGCTGGTGCTTATCCAAATCTTTCGGGTTGGGAGTATTTGGAGTTCATGGCCAAGTTTCTCCCGAATGGGGGGAAGGGGGCTGTGGCGGAGGCTGCTGAGATTAGCGGCTTGGGTGAGAGGTTGAAGGATAGAGCGAAGACATACAGCAAGGGTATGAAGCGACGTTTGTTGGTGGCCAGAGCGTTGATGGGGAAACCGAAGTTGGCGGTCTTGGATGAACCAGCTAGCGGATTAGACGTGTTGCATGCCTACCATGTGCGACAGATAATCAAGCGTCACGTTAAGGAGCAAGGCGTGACCGTGCTGCTCAGCAGCCACAACATGCTGGAGGTTGAATACCTCTGCGATCGTGTGGCGTTGGTTAACAAGGGCAAGATTACAGTTGAGGGGGATCCGCAGGAGCTTAAGCGACGGTTTGAGGCGCAGAATTTGGAGGAAGTGTTTGCGAAGGTGATTGGTTATGCTTAGCGGTTTCAGGACGATTTTGGTGAAAGAGCTTAAGGAGTTGATTCGTGACCCGAAAATACTCGTTGGCATAATCATCATCCCGTTGATTATGTTTCCTGCATTAGGTGCTGTTCTAGGTTATGCGCAGCAGTCAGCGGTGGAGCAGGCTCAAAAAGCCAACGTGCTAGTCTTGAACAATGACGGAGGAAACTGGAGTCAAACCTTTACGTCATATCTGAAAGCAGCAAACGCGAGGGTAACAGTTGTCAATAAGGTTTCTCCGCAGCAGGCGGTCGCGGAGGGGCTGCTGGCACAGTACAACAGCACGCAATTCGTGGAGATTCCGTCAGACTTCAGCGTCAACATGACTCGACACTTCAACGGGAACGCGAACATAACTGCTGCTGTGAATATCTACGGCGAATTCTCTTTTGGCGGAATCTTCTCGGGCATAAGCTCGGCCGGAACTAGCGCGTTGGTCTACAGTTTCAACCGTGTAGTGGCTCCTGACTCAATCTCCGCTACTCAGTCAACGATAATTAAGGGTGAAATCGAGATGAACGTTGACCCTTCAGCGTTGTCGTCTTTGCTGCTTTCACAGTCAATCATCTTGCCCATCACGATCATGATTCTGTTGACTTATGCGATGCAGATTGCGGCAACGTCGGTTGCGATGGAGAAGGAGGAGAAAACCCTTGAGACGCTGCTCACCGTTCCTGTGGACAGATTCGCCATTCTTATGGGTAAACTGTCGAGTTCAGCCATCGTCGCAGGTGTTGGAGCGATAACGTATCTGGTTGGATACAGTTACGTGTTGGGTTCCGCTTTCTCAGGCATGTCAGCAACGGTCGGTTCGTCAATTGATTTGGTTAAGCTGGGGCTTGTGCCTTCAGCGCTCGGTTATGCTTTGCTTGGTGTCAGTCTTTTCGTCACGCTACTTGCCGGGTTGGCGCTTGCGGTCATAATGTCGGCTTTCGCAGAGGACGTACGAGGGGCAACTGCGTTGGTCGGCTACGTATACCCGCTGATTTTCATCCCATCGCTGGCGCTCATTTACTTGGACGTTAACACGCTTCCATTGGCAATCAAAGCCGTGCTCTTTGCAATCCCGTTCAGTCAACCAGTCATAGCAAGCAAAGCGATTATCGCAGGGGATTACTTGACTGCGGGCTTGGGCATAATCTACGTTGCAGCCTTCACTATAATCGTAATGTACCTCGCATCGCGACTCTTCGCCACAGAAAAAATCTTAACCGCAAAACTCAGATTCGGAAGGAAACGGGGAAAAGGAAAAGCAGAACAATCTGAATGATGAGCAGTTGCTGTGTGGTTTCTTGCCTGACCCCCAAATCTATCTATAACGGGTGGATAGAGATTTAGGGAAAAACTGCGGCCTTACGTGAGGACTCGATTAGGAAAGCGTTATAACGTTATGTGGGTTCTGTTCTTGAGTAAACACGTCAGAGCACTTGCTAGTCGAGGGTGAATTGTGAGCGTCATACGCCGTGTTGTAGCGAATTTTGGGTTCTTCCTCCAAATAACCGGGCTGCTCCTTGTCTTGCCGATTGCGATTGGACTTCAGAACGGGGAACTCCAATCCATAAGCAGCTTGATTGCCACGTGTTTCTTAGCTTTTGGCGCAGGTTTCGTCTTCAACTCTTTCTGTGAACGAAAAGAGCTGGACGATAAGACGTCTCTTTGGCTCATGCTCATCACATTCATCGTCGTTCCTTTGGTGCTTATGATTCCGTTCATCTGGAACAATGTGTTCGGTAGCGGTAACCCGTTTGACCTCTTCACGAATGCATATTTTGAGACTGTCAGTGGGTTCACGACAACAGGTTTCACTTTCGTTGCGAACGCCTCGTCTCTTCCCATGTCTCTTCTGTTCTACCGCAGTCTCGTCGAGTTCATCGGAGGCATCGGCTTCATTTACATCCTCGATGCCTTCCTATACCCGAACGATACCCTCGGAGAATACGCTGAAACCTTCGGAGTCGACAAACTGAGTCCCAACCTGAGAAAGGTGCTCTTGTCAGTCATGCTAATCTACACCGCTTTCGTTGCCATATTTACGGTAGTTTTCTATTTCACTTACAGCTCAAACGTCGTTGTGGCGTCTTGCACTGCAATAGACGTGTTAACTGGCGGCTACCAGCCAAACATCACGGGAGGAATTGGTCTGTTTCAAATAAGCATTCTCGTCCTCATGTTGCTTGGATCGCTGAACTTTCGGTTCCACTATAACTTGTTCCGCCTGAAGCTTCGCAAACTCTTAACCCCTGAAATCAAGCTCTACCTGGAAATACTCGCTGGGTCTACGGTGGTTATTAGCATCTTGGCGTGGGTCAACCCGTTTGAATCCCTGTTCAACGTCGTCAGCATGGCATCATCCACGGGCATCGAAGTGTTCAGCATTGGCTCTTCGGTTCTTCCAGCCAAGATCCTATTCATTCTGGTAGGTTTGGCGGGTGGCTGTGCTTTCAGCATGGCTGGTGGAATACGAATCCAGCGCATCCAGACAATCGTAAGCGCGGTGCGAAAGAAAGGCGACCAGCCAAGCCGTGAAGAACTCAACGCAGTCTTGATCAGCGTCATAGGCTTCATCGCCACGCTAATCATCTTGAGCATCGTTTTTTCGACGATTGGGATTGGTATGCTTGATTCGGTGTTTGAGGTTGGTTCAGCATTGACGACTAACGGCGTCAGCATGGGCGTCACGACGGTCTTGATGCCTGTGGGTTACAAGTGGCTGCTAATTCTTGCAATGGTGGTTGGGCGAGTGGAAATCGTGAGCATATTCTCTGCGATAGCGGGGCTTCCGTTGTTGGTTGCCATGAAGCGTGTCGTCGGCTTTTTGAGAAAGAAGATGGGCAAATGACCCATTGCCTAAATTCCTGTCTCGTTCCACAAATAGACACGATTGTATTGCCCTGTGATTGGGTACGATGCATCGTCGAAAACTATGTCCAAACGTAATCCGTATTCCGAGAGGAGCTTTTGGGAGTTCTGCCAGATTTGGGATGATTTGCCATCCGGTCCCCACATGCCCCAAATAGTGTCGTGCGGGTTTCTCAGTCCCCAACCATAGTTTCTAGGCAGAACCAACGCAACGTCAGGAGAACCGTAGTCACGAGCGTGCCCCATGCTCGGTTGTACGACGTTATTCCAGAACCTTTGCAGAGCAGCGAAATGGGCATCTGTCAAGGCCCCATAATTGTTTCGTGGAAGATAGGGGTAGTCAAAAATCAAGATGTAGTTTGCTCCAGCCTGGTATGCCTGAACCATCTGACCGTAAATTTCGTCTCCACTGGCGAGGTAAGGCGGTTGGTCGTATTTCCACGTCACTGTGACGCCCCACTGTTTGTTCTGCATGTGAGCGGCGCCTTTCACTTCCGCAATGTTTTGAACAACACTCGTATTCGAGCCGAGCTCACAAAAAATGGTGCTGTAACCACCCAGATAATCAAACCAGTAAAGGCAGTAATCAGAAGTCGCCGTCATCATTCCCCTGTCCCTTAACAGTCTAAGACCAGTAATGCTTGATTGAAGATTGTCGTGTACGTAGTAATACTCTTCCAAGTCGTAGTCAGAGGGCGGGATGCCTGTGGCGTTTGCAGTATGAAGTTTCTCAAAAATTCCCTTCAGCGAATAATCTCCTGGCAGGGAAAAGAAGGATGAATAATTCTGAAAGAAGCCTGCCCAATCATAATCAAGCTGAGTTCCCCCGGGCTCATCGTCGTAGTAGACGCCTAAAAAGTGGCTCCCGTACTTCTGTTTTGCAGCGTCTAGCCAAGGCAGCTGCCACGTCCACTGACGCCACGAATCGTTGAGAATCGCGTGGCTGTCGTAGTAACCGAAGTTTACCATGATGTCCAACCCTCTAGTAACCGCATAGTCCGCAACCTCATTGATGGATGTCTCGTTCCTGGATACAGGTGTCTGCCCAATCACGAAAACGTTAGTGTATTTCTGCACCCTATCGATAAGCAGTTCTGCATCGGCGACGGTGTTTCCTTGAAACATAACCCCAAAGTGCAAAGGCACGTTCGCCGCGTTTCTGGTGGGCAGGGTTTGCGAGAACAGGAAAAACACAAGCCCTGCGCAAATGATTATCGCAACGAAGCCCACCATAAAACGCTTCATGGCGTTAATTCTCCTGCTCACATGATGATGGTGCGAAGCCAAAAAGGTTACGGAAAATTCCATGACCGTCTTGCGTAGGATGTCGTTAATCTGCTAGCCAACCTTAAATATAACTTATGTTATATAAATATAATGGGAGTGACGAAACGGTGAAACTCTCATTTTCACTGAAAACAACCACGCTCATAGCCTTTCTAATTATCAGCACTTTCACAGCCACGGCAACAGGCCCTGCCAAAGCCGCAACATCCACTGACTGGGGGCTAGTCATCAATGGGTTAGTCCAAAACCCTCTAAACCTTAACCTCGACGACCTCAAGGCAATGCCACAAACCACTGAGGAAGCGACGATTTTCTGCGTGGATTTCCCTAACCAAATCGTTACAACAGGAATTTGGACAGGCGTCACCCTTGCCGCTCTTCTGCAACAAGCTGGTGTAGAGCCCTCAGCAGTTAAGGTCGCCTTCTTCGCCACAGACCAATATGCAACAGACCTGAACCTTGTATCAGCACTGGACCCCGCGGTCATCGTAGCTTATGCTAAGGATGGAGCCCCACTAAGCGAAACTCTGCGTCTCGTGGTCCCGGGAAGATGGGGCTACAAATGGATCAGCCAACTCACAACCATAACTCTCATGGATTACGATTTCAAGGGCAAGTGGGAGAGCCAAGGCTACTCAGACGATGCAAACATGCAATCCACGGCAAGCACGCCTGGCTTTCAAGGTACAGAAACCTACCCTAGCCCAGTTCAAGCGAATGGATCAGTCCTTCCCTCATCAAATCCCCCAGCAATAAACTCCACGACAGCAACGCCTTCGCAAGGCACGCAAAACTCCAAGCCGGAACTCGAACCGAAGACGCCAAATACTGCGTCATATTTGCCAGAGATTTCTGCTGCCGCCTTTGCAGCAGTGATTGTTTTGTTGCTGGTTTTCGTTGTGATGCGTCGTCATAATAGAAACCCGAAAATATCAAATACCTAACTTTCCTCTTTCGAAACGAATCCGTCAACAACTTAATTTTTTTTCGAAAACCAAGTCTAATTGAGCGTTAGGGATGATGGACAAGACTTTTATATGCGTTGGGTTCTGCTTATGACTGTAACCAGCTTAATGGACACGGTGCCATGATGGAACCCAGCAAGAAACCCCTAAACGTCCTCATAAAGCAACTCCACGGAAACATCGAGGTCGTCTTGAAGAACGGCAGCGAATACAAGGGCAAAATGGTAAAATGTGACGGCCACATGAACATCTTGCTCGAGGGGGCCACTGAGCTTAAGGATGAGCAGATGTTTGCCAACTACGGCAGCGTGCTCCTCCGCGGGAACAACGTTCTATACATAGTTATCGAGTCAACATTACATTAGACGACTGTAAGATTCTATTTCCTTGAAACCTAATTTTGGCGATTTGAGGTCAGCGTATTTCCTGTCTGACTCGGGGAATCTTGCGAGTACCTGCGAGATGTTCGACACAAACTCATAAAAGTCCATAGTTTTGCGCTTTTTGTGCAACACAATCGAAAAAAAGGGAGATTTGCCCTTCATAAGTCTGATTTATATAAAAGCTATGACACAGACATTCCCTAGAAAACAGTCCCATATAGTCAAAAAGGATGTTTTCCGAAGAAGGGGGAACGAACAACATTCCAGTCTATGATGACAGCGTGTCAAAGATACTGTCTATACTCTCCCACCCTCTTCGGCGAGACATACTTGCCCTCATTCACGAGAAGGGCGAATGCTCTTTTACCGACTTGTTGAACGTGTTGGAAACTGACACGGGGAAGCTCAGTTTCCACCTGCGCACGCTCTCCGCGTTCACGGAACAGACTGCGACGGGAAAGTACAAGCTGAGCAGGACTGGTGAGCGTGCGCTCCGCGTAATCCGAGATGTGGAGCTATGGGCAGAAGGCTCAGATGTTAGGCGAAAAACAGGGCAGCTTCCTTATGCTTCGTTTAAAAAAAGGAGTTTGGCGTTTCTTTTCGACGCAGGTCTCATGTTGTCGGTTACATTGTTGTTTTCGTTTCCAGAACTCCTCCCGTTCTTGTTGGGAAATGCCTTTGCTTTGAATCTGGGCGCGGTTCCGTTTGTAACGTTGGGGCTTCTTTTCGTGTACTCAACGCTTCTCGAAGGGTTCAATGGACAGACTTTAGGCAAACGTTTAGTGGGGTTGAAGGTCGTGCGAGTTGACGGCAAGAAACTGGATTACGAACATTCGGCGGTCAGGAATTTTGGAAAGTCGTTCCTCCTACCATTTGACATGGCGATTGAACTGAGGGAGAAAAACATCCTGAGATACTTCGACAAGTTCGCAGGAACGACGGTAATAGATTTGAGAGCCCTGCCAAAACCCGTGCCCGTTCAAGTCAAGAACACTGTCAAAGAGGCTAAAATAAGAGATATCGAAATCGCGTCTGGCCCTGCTTGATCTCCAAGGCGTCGTGTAAGATTTTTATCTGCAGCCGCAGATACCTTTCGCGAGGCAGAGAATCGTATGAGCGAGATGGAACTGCGCGTTTCTAAAATCAAGGATGGCACGGTAATAGACCACATCAACGGCGGCTATGCTTTGGACGTCGTCAAGATTCTGGGCATCACAGGACGTGAGAATCGCGTGATGACCATAGCAATTAACGTGCCAAGCAAGCGTTTGAAAACCAAAGACATTGTTAAAATCGAGGGTCGCGCCCTAAGCCCGAGAGAACTGAACCGCATCGCTTTAGTAGCTCCACATGCGACGATAAACATCATTCGAAACTACGCCGTGGTGGAGAAGCTAGAGGTTAAGTTGCCGAAGGTAATTGAGGGAGTTATCAAATGCGTGAATCCCAGCTGCATCAGCAACAGCAACGAGCCTGCCGTTGCAAAGTTCTATGTTGAGTGCGAAGAACCTTTGGTCTTGAGGTGCCATTACTGCGGGTACATTCAGGAGAAGGGAGACGTTTTGGGACAGTTGTAGAGTTTACCTGAATCAGTTTGAAGTCGAAGTCTAACCTTCTACTTTGCCACTGCCCAAGCTCTTCGTTGACCGTTTGTTAGCTAATCTTAATAGTTTTTGAAAATCTGTGACCTGCATAAGTGTCCCTTTTCCGACTCCGGGACACTCGGTCGTGAAATAGAATGTTTTCCGAGTCTGGTTCGTTTCGAGTCCGAACGGGTAGAACCTGCAGATTAAAGGTCTCTTCGAATACATCGTGCAGCGTCTATGCGTCAGGAATAGACATTTGCCTCCCTCGCTGGATTTTTTCATCTCATAAGTGTACGGCTGTTTGCCCTTCAGTTTCACGGCGAATTCAGAAATTGGTTTCTTCGCTGCCGAAGCGATGCTTTGTGCCTCCTCTTCCAAAAGGAGAATATGCCTAGTTTTCTTCCTAGTGTCGCCGCAGCAAATACCGCATCTGACGCACTTGAATCGCGTATTCCGAGGGTAAGCGGTGTTCACTTGTGTCCTCCTAAAACTAGGAATGATCTCATGGGATTATTTTTGTCTGTGTCCTTCGCCGTATTGGAAGGCCCGGGCGAGATTTTTTTCAAGTTTTGTCTTGAACATATCGTCCATGTTCACCGATGGGCAGGCTAGGCGGCTTGCGTCCAGCACGTAGAAAATCACGTCGATGAGTTCTTCGGCGATTGCTTCCTGTGAGGCGCCCTTTTTCCATGCGTCACTGGCTTCGCCCAACTCGATGAATGCAAATAGCAATTTCTTGGGTATATCCTCGGGTTGGTTGTAGAACCCTTTGGAGACGACGAGCTTCTCGATTTCCGCCTTCATTTCCTCCAAATGCAAGTCCACGCTCTCCTTCGGCTGTCAAATCTGCAAATCGCCTATATTAGCGTTGAAAAGCAAAATCATTTTTGTTATTCTCGTCAGACTTAATAACTCATGGAGACAATATCAGGGTTGACGTTGTCACATGCCGGCAAGCGAGAAAACCGTGAGCAATTCGGAAGTTCTTACTTTACCCTGTGGCTGCAAGTATGAAGACAAGGGCTGGATGCTGACACGGATTAATGAGTGCGAAACCCATCGACGAAGACGAACAGCCAAACGTTCGTATAGACCAAAGGCGGAATGCGTGAGACCCTGACCAAGCACACCGTGGTCAGTGCTTTGTTTAAAGAAAAATCTGCTCCACTTAGCCGCCTTAAATCCACAGACAACTATTCGAGTCTACGGATTCTCTGAAAACAAACCTTATTTGGTTGCTGCTTCGCCAGATTTGCGCTTAAAGACCGCTGGCACTTGCCGCACTAACTCCCTCACGAGGTTGCGCGAATACTTGTCCACAAGTAGGAGGATGGCCGCGTAAATTCCAACACCGCCCAACAACATTGCAAACGTGAGGGTGACTTTCGTTGGATGCGGAAGCAAGAAAAGCACGAGCCCAGCCGCTGCGGAGGCTACAGCATATTTACCAACGCTAACCCATGGAACACTGACTTGGCAAGAGCGAATCGTCCACACGTAAACAAGACCCAGCAGGATGGCGTGTGTGAATAGGATGATTAGGGCAAAATAGAACGCCAGTTGCGCAGATTCAACGGTGAATGTCGTCAACACATAGTAGACTAAAGGGATACTAATTGCCGCTTGAATGTAGGTCAGGGCGTTCACACGAAATATCTTGCTTCTTATCAAACTGCCAAGATGAATCTTGGCTTCTTCGTCGAGTTTCTCGGAGCCCATCAGAACAAACTGGTAGAATGTTTGCAACACAACCACTAGAGCATCGGCTGCCAACGCAATCAAGACCGGAGCGGCAGAACTGTAGCTTACATTCAGAATTGTTACCAGTGAAGGTGCCATAACCATCGTCAAGACCGTCAGGGGCAGCGCGAACATTAACATCAATTTGAGCGTTGCGGCAACTTCCTCGAAACATTCCTGAGCAAGCAGCTTAGGGTACAGAGCAAACGCCAAGGCAGAGGAATAGCCGATGACGGCGGCAAATTGCGCTGCCACTTGGTAATTCGCCCTGGCAACGGGTCCGCCGTACACGAAGAGAAGCGAGAACACCAAGTTTGCAAACAGTCCACCTACCAAACCGAAAATTAGCGCCGTTGAACCCTTCGTCCATTCTTTGACGTAACCCCAGTGCAGATGCTGGCGAAAATCTGGAGAAAGAAGTTTCATATAATAGGCGGTTTGCAGGATTTCTCCAATCAAGAACCCAACAAGCGCTCCAAGATAAACCTGGCCTGTGCTGATGGCGAGTGTGTAGGCTAAGCCGACTTTTGGAAATTCTGAAACCAACAATCCTATGCCTGTTGCCTGAGGTTTCCTCGCTTGCAGGATGCTTTGCAGGGAGTTTAGCAGGTGAACGTTGACTATGTGGACTGAAGCCACAGCGTAGAAGATGACGAAGGCGGAGTTGACGTTTAAGGCGCTGGTTACGGGCAGGAGAAGGATGAAGTACAAGGTTATGGAAATCATGCTCAGGGCGAAATTAGAGAAGACGACCGTCTTTGTCACGCCCTCTCTGCCTCGTGCCATGAAACGCACAGCCCAGAAGGGAAACACTCCTGAGAAAATCGCGAAGTACGAAATCAAGTCAAACATGAACGTATAAGTGCCAAACTCAGCCTGAGGAAGGCTTCTGGTTAAGAGCAGAGTGAAGGCGAGACCAGTGGCTATGCTGATTAGCTGGGCGGCAAAGATGATGACCCCGCTGTATTGTACTCGGATTTCTTCCTGTTCCACTCTGTTCACGTCGCTAAGTGCACTCCTTTGAGAGGTTCTATTTAAAATTTCGCAAAGACTTTGGATCTTGACTGTGAAGGTAGTAGGAATTCAGTTAAAGGCTCTTAAAGACTTTTCAGCTATTCAGTATCAGAAAGGTCGGAGAGAGGGAAATACGATAAGGCAAGCAGAAAGCCGTGATAGAGCAATATTGAAAATGATCATCAGTTTGTCTTTTCCAACGTTTATCCGATTCTTTGCCACAAATAGCGTTGACTCAGAAGAGGGAAGCCTGCTCATCAGCGAATTCGAGGGTATTGCTGTGGGATTCGCTAAATTAACAGACTTCTATGTTGCCAAACACAAGTATGGCTGCATCCTTTGGCTCGCCGTCCACCCGAACCAGCGCCGAAAAGGCATCGCCTCTGCGTTGGTTAAATCGGGCGTTGAAGATTTGAAACGTGAAGGTGCGGAGGCGGTTTTTGCTTCAGTTCGAAGAGCAAATAAAGCGTCTCTTGCCACTTTTCATGCACAAGGTTTCGAACGAGTGGGATTCGTTGGGTTGTGGCGACGTTTTGGTTGGCATACGTTTCAGTTGTACAGGGATATTTGGTTTGCACCAACTGAAACGGTGCTGATGCATACTTAGCTGTGGATTCTCTTCGAAGGGTCAATTTTTGGGTTTGCGCGGTGGTTTTTTCATTGTGACACAATGACAACCGTTTTTGTTTTGGGCTGTTTTTGCTGTTGTTTTGGTTGAATGGAGCTTTTAGAGCATTGCGCACGATTGTGATGTCATGTTGAACCATTGTGCGGTCATGTTTGTTTCATTGTGCACCATTGTGCAGCATCGTGCAGTGGCTTCGTTGTAGACAGGTACGCATCTGCATTTACGATGTGCATTGGTGATGTGGCTCCGGTTTCTTACGAAGATTAGAAGCTGATTTTGTGGCGTATGGGAAAAACAACCAAAAAATGGTTCGGGGAGCAGGATTTGAACCTGCGACGGCTCGGTATCTGTGGCCTAGACAGGCTTGAATGAAGCCCACCGTGGGTAGACCTCTACAGCGTCTCCACCCACCAGGCAAGTTAGCTCTTCTTTAGTCTAGGGAATAAACCTATTTGTAAACGCTGTCATGGTGTTCGTATCTTCTTATCGTGACAACTTTTCTTGCCTCATCTATGTCGTAGACTAGCACAAAGGAACCCACATGTACCCGGCGCATATGCTGCATAGGACTCTTCAAAGGCTTGAATTGCTGAGGATTCTCCAAAATCTCGTTTACTTTTCCAGATACCGCTTCAAACTGCACAAAATCCTTCTTTCGCAGTTTCTTGAATATTCTATCTACTTTTTCAACCACTTCTAAAGAATACAAGCAATCACTTAGAATATCTGCTGGCGAAGTCTTTGACTTTTACAGTCTTTTCAGTTTCTGAGGCTTTCAGGCTTTCTATGAACTCCGGTCTTATCTCAGGCTCCATGACGCATTCCTCAAACTGTTTTGCCATCAAGTTTATCGCCTGACTCTTGTCTTTGAGACCGTACTTGGCTTTAACAATGTTGAGAATTCGGTTCGTCCGTTCGTCAATAGTTACTATCGCCTTGACCATATTAACACCGTATTAATAAGCTATTAACTTGGAATATATATGCTGATTGCTGTCTAGATCTACATCCAGAGCAACTCCAACAGTCGTTGGTCGCAATCAAATAGCCGCTTTCTAGAAATACGAAAAAAAGACTCTATTCTAAAAACCTAAAATAATCGTAGTTTCAGAATAAGTTGGTCGGGAGAGCAGGATTTGAACCTGCGACGGCTCGGTATCTGTGGCCTAGACAGGCTTGAATGAAGCCCACCGTGGGTAGACCTCTACAGCGTCTCCACCCGTTAAGCACGTGCTAGCGGGTTCGAGAGCTCTGCCAGGCTGAGCTACCTCCCGACAAAAACTGATAGGATACTGCGTTGGAATTTATGTGTTTTGGCAGAGCAGACGGTGTTATTGGGTTTGCGCTGGTGGTTGCCCTTCGATTCTGACGATGGGCTTGCCCATGAAGTCTCTTATTTGGCTAGCGACTTTGTTTGGGTCTCTGACTTTCTGCATCGTGGCGGTTCGTTCGCTCTGGGTGTGGATGATAATGTTGCCGTAGCCGACCATGCGTCCAAGCAGTGATTGGTCGATTTCTAGGTCGGAGAAACCTGATGGCGAAAGGACGAAGGTTTGGAGGCTGGCGATGCCAGTTTTGACTTCGAGGCTGCCGCTGCGTAAGTGTGTACTTGTGGGCGGCTCTAAGCAGGAGGAGTGGCACGAGGCTGATTAGCCATACAACTAAGAACGCCGAGAGCGTCCATGTCCAGACTGGAATGCCAAGGATGATGTAGGCTGCGGCGTTGTCGAGACTTTCCAACCAGACAATGATGACTGCCGAGAACGATGACGAGTACGGTTCTGGCGACGACGTCGGGGGTTATCCATGGTTTGCCCGTCCAAATAACGGCGGAGGATTGTGCTGTGTTTGTTGACAATTCGGAAAACACCGTTAAGAATGGATAGGTGCGGCGTTATTTAAGGTTTGAACCTTGCATTGGTCAACAAGTTTAAGATTCACGACGACTGTAACCTTCTCATCTTGGTGAACGTAATGACGAACAAACGGCTAATAGTCCTGCGTGCAATGAGCATGATAACTCACAGCACAGACATGGAAGATTTCATGCGTCACGCGGACTTAACAATGCCAGAAGTTCTGGAGACATTGAAGGAACTGGCGCAAGACGGGTTTGTGACGAAAACCAAGCACGGTTACGCCATCGCCGAAAAGGGTAAACTCGTGCTTGTCGCTCTAACTCAATTGCCAGACGACAAAGCGTTTCAATTCTACATTGGTATCGGACAGCCCACTAGTGTATCAACACGGAGCATCAAGGAGTTCTATTTTGTCGTTGAAACAGTTGCTGCTGACTCCTTGGAGTTTCATTTAGAACGGGGAGATTTCGAGAACTGGGTGAAAACCTCTATCAAAGATGACGTGTTTGCCAACGAGCTTGCAGGCCTCAGGGAAGAAGGCTTGAAGGGTGAGGCGTTGAGGAAACAGATTCTGCTGATCTTGTTGGAGCGTTTCGGTGAGGACGTTTTGAGTCTTGAATGGACTTCGTAGCCATCGTTGAATCGCATGTTACTTTTCCAGTTTGGTTCCTCCAACGTTGGATTGCCGCTTGCTCTTCAGTTCTCGGAGAAGCTTAGAAGCTTCGAAGGCATCCTCGGCGGAAGCCACCTTGTTTGCTCTTCTAATTTCTATGTGCATGCCGCAGTATGGGCATGTTCTGGATTTATGGTCTTCAGCGGCGAGGAGCAAACCGCCGCAGTGCGTGCAGTTGATGATTAGCGTGCTTCCCACGTGTTTTTTCTCCGAAAGCCTTTTCCACAATCGCATAGATAACATTTGAGGCGGGAGAATGAGCGGGATGAAGGATGAAGAAGGTCTGAAGCCGAAATCGCACTTGGTTGAAATTGCAGCGCAGTATTTCAAGAAGGAAGGTTACAAAGTGGTTAACCCCGACTCTGCCATGGAAGGCTTCAGTGGCATCTCACGGAAATTCGACCTCATCGTACAGAAAGGGCGTGTGGAGCAGGGGGTCTGGGTGCGAGACTGGAACAGGACTATCGGAGTCAACGTGATCATCGGGTTGGATTCGGCTTCAGCAGATGTAGGCTTGTCGAATCCGATTATGATTGGGGAGAAGTTCAGCGACCATGCAAAGTCTTACTCGAACCGACGCAAAGTAACGTTGTTAACCAGACAGAAGATCGCCATGAGCCTGAGGTAACAGGTTAGATTCTCAGATATTCTTCGAGTTTTCCATCTTTTTCGAGCATACCCAGCCAATCTATTCCGCCAAAAATGCATTTCTTGCGGTTATAGATAACAGCCGTAATCTCTTCAGCGACTTCTTCCACGGTCTTATCCGTCACGTCGAGTTCGCAAACCTTTTCTGCCTGCTGTTCTCGCACGGTTTCGACGAGGCAAACGTCTAGGATTTCGCTGGCGAGATTTTCCCACAGTTTCTGGTTTTTGAAGCCGCATTTTTCCATGAACTCTCGAAGTTGGATAGGGTTCCGCCTGAGAACGAACGCGTGGGTTACTTTTTCTTTGGGCGTAACCGCGGATGCGTAATGTCCGTCGATTATCACGTCAGTTTTTTCAGCGGTTTCTATGATGTCGGATATTTTTGCCTTCATCTTTCGTTCATTGACTACGGTGGTGTGTCTTTCCTTGTCTTCGCCCAGAATCAAGTCGTGCTTCATGGCGAGTTCGGTTAAGTTTATGTAAATGGCGTTTAACTGTTCTGCGAGCTGTTTTGCGACTGTGGTTTTCCCGACGCAGGGAGTGCCAGTTATGATAATGACCCTGTTTGCCATGCGTGAGAGTAGAGGTTGGGGAATTCATATCTGTTCCGTTAAGAGCAGCGACTCAACAAGCATCTGCGCTGGAGAAATTCTTATCTCTTTCCCGAGGTCTAATTGGCTGGGCTGGCGAGTTGGTGTGTGGCTGTCGGACCCCGAATACATGAAGGGTCTGAGGAAACTCCGCCCACAAGTAGAATTGCACCCTTCGGGGAAGCCGAGAGGCTTGGCTACAGAGCAGAAACGACACGTCCACCCGGACTTGGCGATGATGCACGCATAATGCGGAGTGCGCCGCGGTGGAAACGTTGAAACGGCTGTCCTGCAAGTGGAAAGGGCAAACAGTCGCCGATGAACGATCTACAGGAGGCGCGGGTAGCCCGATTAGCCGAATGCCACAGCAACAAAAGGCGGGTTACGACCAACACACCAGCCCCCTACAGCAACATAACCTCAGCCCACAGCAACATAACGTTAGCCCACAACAACATAAGCTCCCCAGCCCTTCAATATTGGGAAGACGAATTATCAGCTAAAGACCCAGCGACTAAAGAAATCTATCTAACAAACTTTAGCAAATTCTTAGAATTCACAGGCAAGACCCCCGACGAACTGCTAAGACAACGACAAGAAGACCAGATAAATCCAGACCGCAAAATCCAGCGAAGACTTGAAAGCCAACTAATCAAATTTATCTCAGCCAAACGAGAGGAAGGATACTCTTCTGCAACACTACAAATTTACTACGCATCCGTAAGGTCATTCTTCGAGATTCATTATTACCCCCTAATAATGAGAAAAGGAGACTACCCGAAAGGAGAAAGCATAGGCGTTAGGTCAGCAACACAAGAAGCAATCTTGAAAGCCATAGAAAGCAACACAGGCAGACACAAGAAGCAACTGCACGCAATCATCCTATTCCTCAAAGACTCAGGAATGAGAATCAGCGACGCAAGACTCCTAAACTACGGAGCATCAAAGAACCCCTTAGAACGTGGAGACAAAATAATTCCCATAACCATCATTACCCAGAAAGTCAAAACCGTTCAAAAAGCCTTCATCGGAGAAGAAGCAATCCACGCAATCAAAGAATACATAGAATCCCGAAGAAAGGGAACGCCAAAAATCCCCGCCGAAACCGTCACAGACAAAAGCCCCCTTTTCAGAACGAACCAGCCCGACAAGATAAAGCGCATTGCGAAGAACCTCATTCTCATCAATGATACGAAACGCCTTTCTTAGAGTCAACGAAGCAAACCTATCCCCCCACAGCCTAAGAAAATATCTGCAGACAAGCCTTGAAGAAGCAAAAGTGAACGCAAATTGGATAGACCAAATAATAGGTCACGAACTCATAAATTGCAGAGGAGCGTACAGCAAGCCAACCGACGAACAACTGAAAGAAGCATACACCCAAGCCTATCAATTCATAAAGGTGTATCCAGACCCAACAAGCCAGAAGCCAGCAACACCCGCAACACCAGAAGCGCCAGCAACAAGCCAGCAAACAACACCCCAAATCAACCCATAGACCTCATAACCCAACTTTTACAAAAAGGCTACGAAGTCACCATGAAACCAGACGGCACAATGGCGTTTAGAATGCCCAGCGCCTAACTAACTTACTCTTTTTTATTAAAAAAGAGTAAGTTAGTTAGGCGCTGGGCATTCTAAACGCCATTGTGCCGTCTGGTTTCATGGTGACTTCGTAGCCTTTTTGTAAAAGTTGGGTTATGAGGTCTATGGGTTGATTTGGGGTTGCGGTTTGCTGCGTTGTCGTTGGGGTTTCGGGTGCGGGTGTTGCGGTTTTCTGGTTTGTTGGGTCTGGATATACTTTTATGAATGGATAGGCTTGGGTGTATGCTTCTTTCAGTTGTTCGTCGGTTGGTTTGCTGTATGCTCCACGGCAATTTATGAGTTCGTGACCTATTATTTGGTCAATCCAATTTGCGTTCACTTTGGCTTCTTCAAGGCTTGTCTGTAAGTATTTTCTTAGGCTGTGGGGGGATAGGTTGGCTTCGTTGACTCTTAGGAAGGCGTTTCTTATCATTGATGAGAATGAGGTTCTTCCGATGCGTTTTATCTTGTCGGGCTGGTTTGTTCTGAATAGGGGGCTTTTGTCTGTGACGTTTTCGGGTGGGATTTTTGGCGTTCCCTTTCTTCGTGATTCCATGTATTCTTTGATTGCGTGGATTGCTTCTTCTCCGATGAAGGCTTTTTGAACGGTTTTGACTTTCTCGGTGATGATTGTGATGGGGATTACTTTGTCTCCACGTTCAAGGGGTTCTCGGATTGCTCCGTAGTTTAGTAGTCTTGCGTCGCTTATTCTCATTCCTGAGTCTTTGAGGAATAGGATGATTGCGTGCAGTTGCTTCTTGTGTCTGCCTGTGTTGCTTTCTACGGCTTTTAAGATTGCTTCCCGTGTTGCTGACCTTACGCCTATGCTTTCTCCTTTGGGGTAGTCTCCTTTTCTCATTATTAGGGGGTAATAATGAATTTCGAAGAATGACCTTACGGATGCGTAGTAAATTTGTAGTGTTGCAGAAGAGTATCCGTCCTCTCGTTTGGCTGAGATGAATTTGATTAGTTGGCTTTCAAGTCTTCGCTGGATTTTGCGGTCTGGATTTATCTGGTCTTCTTGTCGTTGTCTCAGCAGTTCGTCGGGGGTCTTGCCTGTATATTCTAAGAATTTGCTAAAGTTGGTTAGATAAACTTCTTTTGTCGCTGGGTCTTTAGCTGATAATTCGTCTTCCCAATACTCAAGGGCGGGGGAGCTTATGTTGCTGTGGGCTTCCCTTATGTTGTTGTGGGGGGCTGGTGTGTTGGTCGTAACCCGCCTTTTGTTGCTGTGGCATTCGGCTAATCGGGCTACCCGCGCCTCCTGTAGATCGTTCATCGGCGACTGTTTGCCCTTTCCACTTGCAGGACAGCCGTTTCAACGTTTCCACCGCGGCGCACTCCGCATTATGCGTGCATCATCGCCAAGTCCGGGTGGACGTGTCGTTTCTGCTCTGTAGCCAAGCCTCTGGCTTCCCCAAGGGTGAAATCTAATTGTGGGCGGAGTTTCCTCAGACCCTTCATCTATTTGGGGTCCGACAGCCACACACCAACTCGCCAGCCCCAGCCAATTAGACCTAGGGAAAGAGATAAGAATTTCTCCAGCGCAGATGCTCGTTGGGTCGCTGCTCTTAACGGAACAGATATGAATTCCCGAGCTCTACTCTCACGCATGGCAAACAGGGTCATTCTCATAACTGGCACTCGTTTACATCAGGGAAAACCGCCAATAG
>CAWGAW010000011.1:0-112168 GCA_963820675.1 Candidatus Bathyarchaeota archaeon
TATGGTTCTGTCATAGGCCCACAGGGTTAGGGTGTAGCCGCAGGGATCTAGTTTTGAAGTGTCAAGAGTCCAGGCCGCATTAGCGTCTCCTTGGTCTGCTAAGGAACCGTAGCTCCGGCATTGCGGATTGGCTTCTGTTCCATGAGTGTGCGTTGTTGGTTGGAGGTCGAGCACCCACTTCCAGAAGTGTTGGTCGAGCGCACGCAAATGTCCGTTGATGCTGCTTTTTCTTGGGTAGCTGTGGCAGTCACCGCCGTCGATGACGAGGTCGAGTCTGTAGTTTGTGTCGACAACGGAGTTTGGTGTGGGACTTACAGAGTAGTTTGTGTTGTCGAGAATTATGGTGACGACTTGCGAGTAGTGTATGACGCTAGTCGAAGTGATTGGGTAGTCTTTTGTGTACGCTAGCCTGATGTCGTAGATTCCTTCCGTGGATCCAGTGTTCCACCATGCGAGTAGATTGGTTCGCTCCATAATGGGTGGGGCTGCGGTTGGGTCTTCAAGGTATGGGAACCATCCGTCTGGACTGACGATGGATACCACTTCTTCTGGATACAGAGGGTCGAAGGGATTGGGATGCATTAGTTCAAAGGTCATCGAGTTTGTGACGGGTAGCCAGTTGGAAGTCCCATGTTTGGCATATTGCACTTGATAGTACACAGTTTTTGGAGCACCGGTATTGTATATACGGCCTCCAACTCTAACATAGCCACCAAAGGGTCGATCCATGGCTGGTTGGCTGCAGTCGTTGGGGTTGAGTATTCCTGACGATGGAAACGCTAAGTAGCTAGTGGTGCTTATGTTGTTCAACGGTACGTTCCCGACATCGTAGATCAGGTCCATGAGTCCAGTGTCTGGTTTTCCTGGCCGAATTTGGACGACTACGTCAATACGGTTGCCCCAGTAGTTGAGTAAGCTGGGGTCGACTGTGGAGGGTTGAACAGCCCATGACAGCACTGCGCGGATTCGTATGATGTTCGGGTTTTCGCACAGCTTGAGTCGTTTTGTGAAGTTACATGGCAGCATAACTGAATAGTACAAGCCGTCGGCGGGAAGTTTGGCAATGTCGTGGGTTTCTACGCTGGCGGTCCCAAGTACTCGTCGAAGATGCCGTCGTTGTTCCAGTCTGCCCAGAAAGCGACATATTCTTTGGAGCCCTGTTGGCATAGGTCTCCGCTGTATCCGTTTTGTTTCTTTATGTGAATCACAGCACCGAGAATGTCGCTAGGAGTGTTGAGCCCTGCGCAGACAACTTCCTCAAAAGTTACATTGGCTTGAGCGCCCGCTAAGACATCAATTACTTTGTTTATGTCAATCTTGAGTTGATCCAGGTATTGAAGGTCTGGTTGCTCAGTTGCCATGGATGACATGCCCGCATAGAGCATCGGATATACAACTTCATAGATGAGACGATGGTCTGGGACTCCAGCTTCCTTGTAGCTGGCTACGAGTTTGCTCCAAGGAACGGGTGTGGGCTTGAGTTTGGGCAGGGCTGCTTCGAGGTCTAAGTTGTCGAGGATGCTTGTGGCTTTTTCCAACGGATATTTCTTGAGTAGGCATAGAATTGAAGTGTATCGTGGATGAATCTGTATGCTCGAGTCGACGACGTTTCCGAAATGTGGTTTGGCGCTGGGGTTCAGTGAAGGAATCTGGTTCCAAGCAAGAACTGCTCTCACTCTCGGTGTAACCGGTGTGTCGCAGCATTTTCGGTATTCTTTGTCGTCCAGGTGGAGGTAGACCATGTACTTCAATGGGTGCTGGGGACCTGGGGGAGCATCGGAGATGTCGCAAGCTTTGAAGCTTGTTAGTCCGACATTCTGAAAGCCAGCGCCTTTTCCCCAGTCGATGAAGAACCGGACGTATTCTGTGGAGCCGTTTGAACATAGCCCACCGTTGTAGCCGGTTTCGCGCTTTATGCTTACGACTGCTTCAAGTTGCGACAGTTCAGGGTTGAATCCGACGCATGTCAGCTCCTCCCAGTAAGTTATCGAGTTTATCACTATCTTTTGCTTCGCGAAAAGGTTGAACAACAGTGTTTTGCGCGCTGATGCGTATTTGCTGATGAGTTCGGTCGTTAACTCAGTTTCTTTTGTTTCTGTCTGCAAAATTCTTTCTCTCCTATTAGTTTTTAGGGGCGAGAATCGCCCCACTTATACTCAATGAAAGGTGCTGATAAAACTAGGTGAGTAACAAAAATCAATAACCACAGCGCATTTCCGTTTTTGAAATACTGAAACCTAACGGAATATCACAGAGAAAACGGAATAGGGCTGAAATTCTTCTTCCTTCCCAACCAGCAAAGTTGATACTACTGATTTTGATTAGGCAAAAGCAAATTCGTCGTTAATTTCAGTTATTTGGGGCGGGTCGCTGAAGTCAGTTGACCTTTCCCACAGCATCTCAAAGAATGCTCTCAAGATGTTAATGACCGCTTTGCTGTTAGTCCATAAACAAGTTTCAGTTTCGCTTATTGAAGCTAGGTTTTCGAAAGTAGTGATGAAAAGGAGAGCCTCTTCTTCATCCGTGACAAAGAATCGTGTCTTGAGCTCTGACGTGCTATTAAGACTTCGGTATAATATGTTTCCTCCGATCTTACTCTTCGAAGTACGTTTGAAACTTTGCTGTACTACCTTATTGTTCTCCGGCGAAGCTTGTGTTAAGAGCCTCAGACGGAGGTCAGTTTTTTTTGCTTTCTTTGAGATAATTCGTTCAATCTCTGATTGCACCGAAGGGATCAGAGCAAAAAAGCTGACGACAGCTACAACTTCTCCCCTTGCGTTTTCAACCATTCGGAAGATTCTGGAGTAGATTTTGCTATCGCCTTCGATCACCATTAGCCTCTCTATTCGGGATTCAGTTTCTGCTGGCTTTACGGTTTTCCAGCAGCTTAGTAGTTCTTCTTTGTCGTTTTCTAAGTAACTTGCTTCTTCTCGTTTGGCACGGATTATCGAGTCGATAACTTTTCCAAGAGGTTCTGCAGCAAAACGGGTTGGGGATTCAACTGTGGCTTCAACCATTCCTTTGCTCTGTAGGTTTCTTAGGGTACGGTACGCTTGCGCTTTATGCATCCTTAGACCCTTTCCCACTTCGCCTCCTTTTAGAACGCCCTTTTTGGCTAGAAAAACGTAGACCTCCGCTTCCTTTTCGGTTAAACCGAATTTCTCGAGGACTTTTCTAGGGAAAACATCGCTCATCCTTAAGCCTCTTGGCCCCTTAGAAGTAGGGGCATTGACTTTTCAAAGTGGTTCAAAAGATTTCCCAGCAAATTTCTGCGGGTAAAAGCTTTCATCGCCTTGCCCACCTTGTCTATATACTGCAAGTCGTAATATATAAGATTTCAAATTGACTCGCCGCCGCTGCTTGCGGACTCCCAAGATCTCAATTGTACCTTTTCTCATTGGTTATTGCGGCTGTGGTTGCTGTGGCCAGTCTGGTTCACTTGAAGAAACCTCATTGTTGAGTACGCGCTACGTGCCATATCAGCGCGCGCATCTATGTCAGGGCAAAGAAAAAGAGGGATTTGCGGGTGACATCTGGCGGCATCTCCGCTTGGGGCTGGGCTATTGGCACCTGAGAAAATAGCCTATTGTACGCTCCCAAGTTAGAATCTGATGCGCCTCAGAACACTAATGCTTCTAGTCATTTTCAGCGATTTACCAAAACGCTACTCTTTTCGTGCAATTCTCATCATAGGCGCTGACTGTCAAACGCACTAGAAGTTTAATATTCTTCATCATAAGGAATTTGTTTGATTGCTTTTTTGACTTTTTCAAGAGTCATCTCGAACAGTCCTAGACTTTTAGGAACCAAATAAGCTTCCTTCGTAGCCATATCAAAAAGCATACCATCCCCGCAATTCCGACAGCGGTAAACTTCAAACGGCAGCAAGGACTTTGCGCCCTCATCTTTTGGTAGCAGATGACCACATTTCACACAATGGAGTTTCATGTTTTCTCACAACATCCTAAGACTCTACACAGTAGACGATTTTATGTTTTGCTTATAGAAAACAAGGGAATAGTAGTTTGGGGTTTGGGTCTGGGGACTAAAATTCACTCAAAAGGGGTTTTGCGGGTGACATCTCCACTTGACTGGAGGTTCGAGTTCATGCTCTGTTTCAATTTGCCTGTGGGTGGAAATTCAACTCCCAGTTGAAAGATACATCTCCACTTTTAAGAGGGCGTCAATCCTAAAAAACGACCTGCATTTTTGTGATAGGTTGGTATCAGTCACAATATCTTATCTATCTGACGCCCGGAATATTTGGACAGATTTATTGTCTATGGAGGTGAATTGGTTGGTGAAGAAAGAAATTGACCCTTTAATGGTGGCGTCCAATGTTTACAAGTTACTGAATGAGAATGATAGAGTGCGCGTTCTGGAGGTAGTTTCGAAGCCTGGTGAGGTTGCGAAGATGCATCATCATCCTGACCATGTGCTTTATGTTTTGAAGGGTGGCAAGGCGACTTTAAAATCTGGAGGTAAAACTCAAGAGATGGAAGTTAAGACTGGTTCGGTGCTTTTCCTCGATGCGCAAGACCATGAAATGAAGAACATCGGAAATACAACAATAGACCTTATAGTGATGGAATTGAAGAAGTAATCTTTTGGCTACTTCTATGCAAAGCTGAAATACGTTTGAGATAACGACAATTAGCAAACACGCTTAGAGCTGTAGAATAGAAAAAAGGGAAATGCGGGTGACATCTCCACCTGACTGGGGGTTCAAATCCCCCCCGCACCTTCATAAGCAAAACAGAAAGTGGGTATCGGTGGATATAATCTTGTTTTGCACCTTTGGTTTTCTGAACACTTTTCTTCCGATTTTCTTTCTGAACAGCTCTGCGGAGCAAATCATCATGAAAAAAGAGATTCAATCAGTATTCAAGAATCGCACATTCTAAAAATCACATCTTCCAAACAGCTTTATGAGGAAACGAAGTGCAGGAGCGACGCACACATCCAGGATTCCTCTCGGACGGCGAAGCCGCTCGGGAAGCAAGAAGAACCGAGCAAATGGTAACGGGGTTCTTGAGATGAAACCCAGTCGTTCGAGTAGGTGAGACGGACAACTTCACAATCGACTACGACAAAAAAGAAAGACTTGTGTTTGTCCACGGAAAAGAAACTCCCAAAGAATGCCCATTCAAGTTGGCATTCAACGAAAGCGAACTTTCAGCAATACTAGAGCAGTTGGCTAAGGCAAGAGCTTTCTTTCAAGAACACTAAGACAGAAAAGCTGCGATGTCAGTCACTTTTACAGCAGAGTCTACTGCGTACTCAACCCTTTTCGGAAGTTGCTTTTTATCTTTGTACGGAACCCTCTCACTTCGTGAGTCAAGTTGTGCAACGAATGTGTTTTCCAGAGGAGACTGTGTGATTCCTGCGGTGAAATGAACGCTACCTTTTGCTGCCAGACATGCGGGATACATCTGTGCTACAAATGCACGAATGGCATGGTCGTAAAAGGGGTTTGCAAGCTAGGCTCATGTCCTATGTGCGGAGAGAGACTCGCTTAGAGCTTTCTAAGCTGGTCCTCGTTGACGACTTTCCATTGTCCATAATTGTTAAAGTCTAAGAAGAATAGGTCTTTCGGACATTTCATGGCTGGGAGGGCTTTGTCGAGGCTTCAAGGAAGCTTGATAGGTTAAGCGTTAGGGTTTGGTTTTGTTTTGTGTCGAGGTCTTTGCATTCAAAAGTCCAATTGTTGTCTCCGTGGCTTCTCACCTTGATAACCTTGTAAAAACATCCTTTGTATCGAAGAATCATAGTACCATTAGTTCTGCTTTCCATCAACATTTACTTTTTCGGTAAAAGCTTAAAAAGCGTTCTGGACGAATATGCTAGTTTTGCAGAGCTTTTTCCAAGCTTTGCGATAAAGGAAAGGAGAAAGAAAAATGAAATTTTCAAGAAACAAAGCAAAATTGACATCTACAATCGCTTTAGTTCTATTGATGGCTTTTGCTATGCTGATGGCAATGCAGGCTCGACCCGCTCAAGCACAAACGAGGTACACGAACATGCAAGACAATAGTGGGATGCCACTACCTGCAGGCGTTACTCCTGATGTGACTGCAACTACCTACGCCTACCTTAGCGTCAGACCCAACCCCATAGGAGTCGGCCAGAGCCTACTGTTTAACATTTGGACTACCCCTCCAGTTGATGGTGCTAACCGCATGAGTGGATTCACGGTGACGATGACAAAGCCAGACGGAAGCAAGGCTACAGTCGGCCCCATGTATTCCTATTGGGGAGACTGCACAGCATGGTTTGAATACGCACCCGACCAGGTTGGCACATGGAAGCTCCAGTTTAACTTTCCTGGAACCTATTTCCCAGCTGGAAACTACACAGTGGTAGCATTGTTTAGGCAGGGTCAGGTTCTCAACTTTGCTCAATCAAGGTGGTATAAGCCCTCCTCATCTCCAGTAACAGAACTTGTCGTACAGCAGGAACCAGTGCTTTCTTGGCCGCCAGCGCCCCTTCCAACCGATTACTGGACGCGACCAGTACGTACAAACCTCAGAGAGTGGTGGCCGATTTTAGGAAACTACCCGTGGAGCGGAAGTGGAGAAGGCTACCCTGACTGGCCAGCTGGCACCAACTATTTCAAAGGCAACACCAAGTACAACGCTTGGGTCCTAGCGCCAAACACTGCCCACATAGTATGGAAACGACTGGACCTCATACTAGGCCTCGTCGGAACGGACGCAGGAATAATGGGGTTAGGTGCGGCTGGCGGTCCGGGTGATCTGACTGGAGGCAGTACCCCTGGTCTAATCTATTCTGGAAGATGCTACCAGACCATGACGGTACCAGTGAATGGGGTGCCGACGAGTTGCGCAGTATGCTACGATCTGCGCACCGGAGAACGGTATTACGCGATACCAACAGCGCAAGGGGGCATTACTCCAACAGCCATTTCAATCGTCCATAATGCCGTCTTTGTAGGTTCGGGTGTGGATCCTAATGGAGTAAGTGGGGGCGTGTCAGTAGAGCTCTTATCGGTAGGCACGCAGCTACTGAAGATTGATCCAGTGACTGGAGCCGTGACAACCAACGTAACAGGCATGGCAGGCACCCTAATTGGCAACTACGTTATCAGCATGCAGACGAACAACACAGCAATAGGCAACCGTTTAATCAACTGGACAACAGTCGGAACTAGCACCAACTTCACATCTAGGATAGTGGAGAACAGGTCTGTTGCGTTCAGTAGCATAGCCAGTAACGTCGATTGGCAAGCAGGGGTATTCGGTACTATGACAACTATAAACGCACCCGGAGGCTCAGGAACCTATGTAGGACTTAGCGTAGTAGGCTACTCCATAAAAACAGGACAAATGACATGCAACTTCACAGACGACCTTATCCCATACGCCACATCGGAGGCCGCTGTTGACCACGGAAAAATTGCCTGTCTCATGCAAAACGGCTACGCGGCTGCCTACGACCTCTTTACTGGGAAGAGAGTATGGATTAGTCAACAGACGTTTGACGTCGGGGGTTATCCTTGGGGAACCTGGGGAGCCTACAGCTCAGCATCCTACGGAGGCAATTACATCATAAGCCTCTACGACGGTATCTACGCCTTCAACTGGGAAACAGGGAAAATATCCTGGAGATACAGCGATCTTAGTGTCCCGTTCGAAACTCCCTATGGCGGGTATAATCCCTTCAACGCCGGTGTCAGCATTGCTGACGGAAAGATCTATGCACACAACATTGAGCACTCACAAAGCCAGCCCATCATCAGAGGATGGAAGCTCCACTGCATCAACGCTACTACGGGCGAGGGCATATGGAACATTACTGGACCCATGATTCCAGGCGCTATGGCGGACGGCTACCTCACAGCTGGCAGCCAAGACGGGTACATGTACGTGTTCGGTAAGGGCAAAAGCGCAACAACTGTGACAGCACCCGACGTTGTCATTTCCAAAGGAAGTGGCGTAGTAATAAAAGGCACGGTCTTAGACATGTCACAAGGACAGCCGGGCACCCCATGCGTGTCCAAGGAATCAATGAGTACACAGATGGAATACTTACACATGCAGTACCCAATCGATGGCATCTGGCACAACCTCACCATGACTGGAGTCCCTGTCACCCTGACCGCAATAGACGAAAATGACAATGGCGTGAAAATTGGCACCGCCACCACAAGCGCGTACTATGGGACTTTCGAAATGGCGTGGACTCCGCCAGCTGAAGGCACTTACAAGATCATTGCCTCATTCGCAGGCGATGACTCCTATAGCAGCTCAGGAGCATCAACCGCAGTGTCAGTTGGTCCAGCACCAGCAGCGATACAGTTCCCAGCGCAAACAACGCCCCCAGATTACACAATGACAATAGTGGGTGTAGGAATTGCTGTTATCATCGCAGTTGCCGTCGCAGTAGCCATAAACATACTGATACTCCGAAAACGATAGACAATCGCAACCACAATAACATATCTTCCCCTCTTTTTTCCGAGCTAATGGTGACAACTCAGGTAACAGTTACTTCTGTCGGCAGCGGAAAATACTTTAGAGAAACAGTTAGGCGTTTTCGGCTTAGGCTGTCGCGTGTATCATTGTTCATTTTTGTGTTCTTTTTTCCCTTGCAAGCGTAGCCAACCTGAGGGCGTTCGGCTCCGTCCTTCGTCCCACTTGAGTCACAGGGCGTTGCGTGCGGAAGGAACTGTATCCAATGGCACGGAAGGAGTATCACCCCAAAAGTCGCATGTAAGTACCCGATAAGCACTCAGTGACTTAAAGCTCCCATGCTCTCCCAAATATACTCCTTTAACCCGGAAGCAAAGGATAAGTCGTCAATTGCTCACGGTTTGGCTTGGGCAAAAGAAACAATCGAAAGGTATCCAAGTTCAGTTCTTCAGCTGCCTTAATTCCGAGGGACCCTTTGATCTTCTGCTGCACCTCAACCGGGAGGTCGCTCCAGCTTTTGACCGAATCCCCAGTTTCCGGAGATGTAGCTTATTTGCGTTTTCAGACTTCATAACGACTGAAGAATAAGTGCTTCAAGCCCTCAACTAGAAGGAAGTAGCATCCAAGTATTCCAAAGATTAATCCCAAGAACCACAAGGGGGGCTGGACGAACTCCAAAAACAATCCGAGAGGGGAGTAAACAATAGCCAGAGTAACTAATGCCATTATGACCGAGGCTGCGATCATGAGATTGCTGGGTCTTGACTTGTAGAACTTCCTTCTGGTTCTAATGGAAAAGGTAACCAATATCTCGGATATAACAGACTCGATAAACCAGCCCGTTCGGAAGAGTTCAGGGCCAGCATGAAGAAGGTAGATCAGAGATGAAATCGTGACAAAGTCGAAGATGGAGCTGATCAGACCGAAAAACAAGGCGAACTTTGCTATTAATTTAATGTTCCACTTCTTTGGAGTTCTCAGGCCTTCCTCGTCAAGGTTGTCAGTTGATATCGTGAGGAGCGGGGCATCAGAGAGAAGATTAGTTAAAAGTATTTGAGAAGGCAAAAGCGGTATAAACGGAAGAAACAAGGATCCCAATGCCAACGTAAACATGTTTCCCAAGTTTGCGCTTATGGTATTCATTATATACTTAATCATGTTGCCAAAAGCTTTCCTTCCCTCAGATACTCCATCAGCAATGGCGCCCAGACTCTTTTCAAGCAGGATTACTGAGGATGCTTCCTTAGCGACCTGAACTCCTGACTCAACAGAAATTCCTGCATCTGCCAATTTTAGGGCTGGGGCATCGTTGACCCCGTCGCCTAGAAATCCCGTGACATGACCGTTTTTCTTCAAAGCACTGACTATGGCGTATTTCTGCTCCGGAGTCACACGCCCAAAAACATCATTCTCCTCCACGGCTTGGCGTAGCTCGCTCTCTTGCATGTTTTCAACGTCTACCCCTGTAAGCACTCTCCCTTGAAAGTCGATTCCAAGCCTATGGCAAACGTCTGCCGTTACGACAGGATCATCCCCGCTGAGAATTTTCAGCTTTATTCCCAGCAATTTCAGTCTGGAGATGGCAGGAGCAGCATCCTCTTTCAGCGGATCTGAGAGAACAACAAATCCGGCAAGTGTCAAACCAGACTCGTCTGACGCCGAGTATTCCGGTTTTTCCTCGATTGACTTAAACGAAAATGCTATCAATCTATTTCCAGTTTGGCTGTACTTTCCAATTAGCGATTCGACTTCATTTCTTACCTTTAACATTGCCTGAGCCCCGCTTTCATCACCAACCGCAGTCGACACATCAAGGATTGACTCGGGAGCTCCTTTTGAAACCAAAAGTCTGCGGCCATCGCTTTCGATTACGGCACTCATTCTCCTTCTATTGAACCCGAATGGAATTTCATGGATACATGCAAACGCATTGAGTCCTGTTTCATCGAATCCCTTGTCTCTCGAGTATTCCCAGATTGCTACATCAATTGGGTTGCCGAGAATTCTGTCTCCTTGAACCAACGCTGAGTTGCAGAGGAGTGCATATTTGATCAATTCTGGATCTGAATGATTTTTGGAATCGACGATGTCTTGAACCTTGATCTTGTTTTGGGTCAAAGTTCCGGTTTTGTCGGTGCAAAGTACGTCGACGTTTCCTAAATCTTCTATTGACTCAAGTCTTTTGACTACGACCTTTTTCTTGACAAGTCTGAGGGCTCCTTCAGATAGTCCGACAGTAATTACCACGGGCAGAGCTTCTGGTATGATGCCTACTGCCAATGCTAATGAAAACAAGAGCGATTCTAAGACTCCATGGCTCAGAACTGAGTTAACTAGAAATACGAAGGCTGTCAACAACAAGATTACTTTAACGAGAAAACTCCCAAAGCTTGCAATGTTCTTTTGAAAGTCAGTCTTTGGAGGCAACAAAGAGAGACTGGAGGCTACGTGGCCGAAGTACGTCTTTCCTCCAGTGGCAACAACCAATCCTACGCCAGAACCATTCATCACGGTCGAGCCCATAAGGGCGATGTTAGACAGTTGATGTGGGAGTGGTTTGTCAAGCGCAACTGGCGCAGTGTTCTTGTCGACCGACGTCGACTCGCCAGTCAACACTGATTCATCCGTCTGGAATTCGTCAGCGTCCAACAGCCTTATGTCTGCTGGAACAACATCGCCTATTGCCAGGTGGACAACATCTCCAGGCACCAGTTTGCTTGTGTCAATCACAAACTTCTTTCCACTTCTGATAACTATCGCAGTGTATGATAGGTACTTCCTAAGCTCGTCAACTGCTCTTTCCGATCTATGCTCTAAAGCGAAGCCCAACACAGAATTGGAAAGCACGATGGCAACTATGATAATTGCCTCGGTCGTGTCCCCTAAGAAACCAGCTATTACTGAAGCGAAGACGAGCACGTAAACCAGAGGGTTCTTGAACTGAGCGGCGAATATGCTGAACGATGTTCTGCGTCGAATTGAAGAAACCTCATTTAGCCCATATTCCTCAAGTCTGCGGGCAGCTTCTGCTTCATCAAGCCCCATTGCCGACGAATTGAGCTCTCTAATAAGCGCATCTTTCTCCATTTTCCAGTAGTTGATTTCCTTGGTGTTAGACATGAATCTGAACTTACCCTGTAGACTTGCTGAGGTTCATTAAGAGGTTAAGCGTCTATTCTCATTAATGACTCCTTCGCACCTTTCTTCTGCTGAAAAAAACGGAAGTTACAGGTGATATCGCCAATTTTGTGTTGAGTGACTGAACTATGCTAATGCAAGGAGAAAAAAAAGGGTTTGCGGGTGACCTCTCCACCTGACTGGCATTCAAGATTTATATCGAGACAACATATTTCGTGCTTTGAGTATCCAGATGCCCTATACGCCTATTCACTGGAGCATAGCTTATCTAGCAAGAGAGATTAAACCCAGCCTGAGCCTTCCAGCTCTAATTGTAAGCACCGCTGTTCCCGACTTGGAAATCCCATTTGTCTACATGATTACTGGCGGACGATTTGGCAGGCTTGTTCTCCACAGCTTTCTAGGGGCAGTCACACTTGCTACGTTGCTGTCGGTGGTCTTGACCGTTTATGCCTATTCACCAATAATCTCGCATCTTTTCAAGCTGGACTCTAGAATTGTCAGAGACAGGTGTTGTTTTTCCTGGACCTTGGTTGCGGTTTGCCTTCTGGGAGGTCTTTCACACGTATTTATGGACGCCCTGCATCACGAGTACAATCCCTTGCTGTTTCCGTTCACTTACACCTCATTTGATGCCCTGGTGCTCATGAATGATTGGACTTTGGCATCTGTTATTATTCCATTATCGTTTTTGGCTCTGTTGGTTTTCTTCGTTGTCAAAGAGCTTAGGCGTGGAACTAGAGACATCTGGGTGAGGTTGCTTGTTGGATGAATTTTGGCACAGAGACAACAAGTGGCTGCTTTTGGAACAAGAAAAAGGAGATTATGCGGGTGACATCTCCACTTGGGGCGGGGTTCAAATCTCTGTCCCCGCAATTTTCGTAAGGAAAAAAGGATTTTGTTCAGCTAGCTACTGTTAGGTTTTCGTCCCGCCAATATCACCTGAAAAATATATTTCGCAGTAGGTCGGTTTTGATAGAGTATCCTCTTCACAAGTCCGACTTGGATAAATCTCTCCCTAAGCACCGGGCTCGCTAGCATTAATCTAAGCAGAACTCTCGTGATTTCGAAGAGGTTTTTCCACCCTCCGGCGGCTTCCATCTTCTCAAGAAAATTCGGTTCAGACAAACGCTTAGCTACGCGAACGTTCTCAAAACCCGCTTTTGTCAACCATTCGATATATTCAGTAATCAGGGGGACATGAAACTTGTACCCTAATACTGCGGAATACGCTTGCTCCGCTGCTAAGATTTTCGCATCCGCTTTAGCATTGACCTTCGAGTCTTTCACGAGTTCCGCCAACGCAATTTGGCCACCGGATTTTAGTGCCGAAAAAAACCCCTCAAATGCACTCTGTTGCAGGAAAAACGCCATAAACTCAGTAACAACCAAATCAAATGTACTGGGTGAAAAGGATAATTCGTTGGCATCCCCTATTTGGAAATGAAGTTTCTCACGGAATAGCGACTTTGATGCGAGGGCACTAGCGGTGCGTATCGATTCTGGCGATATGTCAATTCCATACACTGCTGCTCCTGTAGTTTCTGCCAGGTGCAAGGTAGTGCCGCCTGCCCCACACCCGACTACTAATATAGTACTGGAATCCGTAATTCGGGCTAGCTTGGCGACGAGTTCTATTGGCTTATTTCCTTGAGTGTTGAATGACAACAACCCCAGTTTGCTCACTATTCCGTACCAAGAAAGCCCCTCAAGACTCTTTGACGAGACCGCCGAGAACTTATCAATCTCCAACACGCCCAATACCTCACTGTCAAGTCAGCCAATAGCCAGTATTGACGGCTTAGTTTGTCAGCTAGCTATCCTGCTGTTTTATCATGTCTGTCCATAAAAGACTAGCTCCAACGCTCAACACCCAGCTGGCAGGGTCAAAGAAAAAAAGTGGATTTTGCGGGTGACATCTCCACCTGACCTGGGGTTCAATTCCATTCTCTGTTTAATCTACCGTGTGGTGGAAATTCAACTCACTTGTACGGATACTTAACTTTGCTCAATTCTAAGGTTTTGTGCTTGTTGGGATGCTGCTGCAGACAAAGGCCTACCTGTTTTGTTAAAAAGAATTATTGGTCAGTCAACAACATGCCAAGCTTTTTATGCATTTGGATACCACTTCACAGCCAGCGTTGAAGTGATTTGCAATGTGGCAACTATCTGATCTGAACTTCGAAGAAAAGCTAAGATTCGAGGGGATAATCAACATGAGCGTAACCTACTCAGGAATGCTCAGAAACTTCAAAGAAGGCTCCAAAGAAAAACTCTCCGACCAACTGATGAAAACGGCAGACAGTCTCTTTAATGTCACTTCAGAAAAGGAATTTGCCGAACATCATTCCCAGTTTTGCCTTTGGGGCACAAGCAACATCCTTACAGCAGAAAGACGAAGAAAAGAGAAAAGCGCAAAACACGAAACCCCAGCGAGTTATGGTCAAATCGCAAAGACCTTAGATGTCGCACTGAAAATAGCCGTGTATTATTGTCAACTTCCAGACAGCGAAACGTCTGCAATGCTGCATAAATTGTTGTTTGCTCCGGTCGACGTAGGCATGATGAAGTGGCTTCAGGAGAAATATCCTGAAGATATCAGGCCGTGGCCAGTCAAATTGGCAAGTGTGCAAAAAGAGGATTATTTGAAAATTCAGGAGCTTGTTCACAGAGACATCATAGAATCCCACAGAGGTCTTATCACTCCTGTGCAATACTCCGATGTTTACTGGAAAAAAGCAAGCGAGCTGTACAAGTAAGAGAAACATCCGTAGTGTGAGTTTCCAAGAAATCAACTGCTCCGAGACTTCCGAAATGTGATTAGTAGTGCAATCTATGCTAGCTCAGCTAACAAAAAGGGGAAAATAGACGTATATTGTCGCATACCTATGAGCGGTTCCTTTCGGCGGCGCCAATCCCGTTTGTATAGCATCGATGTTTTTTCGCTTCTGAAAAAAAGGGGGTTTGCGGGTGACATCTCCACTGCGGTGGAGGTTCACATTCTCTGCCAGCTAAAGTAGGGCTAGGGTTTGTTTAATACAAGCTCATCCTGCCACACGTTTTATGGTGCAGTAGCGCGCTAGGAGCCGTTGATGCTTGAACGCGGCTTATAGCCACGACTGGATAAGTCTTGGCAGCCGCGGTCACCAACTCATTGAACTTTTCTTCCGTTGTCTCAGCTGTAATTCCCACGCGGTCCGCATGAGAAATTCGTACATACTCTGCGAGCCTAGGCACAGCATCTGTTTCATTGTGTTCGATTGCCCTTGCGAGGCACTCAATTGATTTTCCCCTGTGAAGCAGGTCGACCTTTGATTCTTTGCGGAAGTTGCGCCACCAATTTGGTAGCTCGCCAAAGCACCCGGGCACGACGATGAACTCATCTTTGTACTGTGCGACATGGAAAATTAGCGAGCGTTTCTTGTGTGTCTTTCTTCCTGTGAAGGTCAGTATCACCCAGTTGTCAGGTAGCAGTGAGCGAAAAGGTGAACGAAGGATGGTCTTAAGGATAGGATTGAACAAGTTGTTGGCGAACCAATACATTATCATTTTACGGCTCAATATAGTCAAAGAATTATCTCTTTAAAATAGCTGTTTGCGCCTGCTAATGTGTGCGCACCAAATTCTAATGAAAAAAGGAAAAAGGGAGTGCGGGAGACATCACCACCTGACTGGCATTCAAGATTTATATCGAGACAACATATTTCGTGCTTTGAGTATCCAGATGCCCTATACGCCTATTCACTGGAGCATAGCTTATCTAGGCAAGAGAGATTAAACCCAGCCTGAGCCTTCCAGCTCTAATTGTAAGCACCGCTGTTCCCGACTTGGAAATCCCATTTGTCTACATGATTACTGGCGGACGATTTGGCAGGCTTGTTCTCCACAGCTTTCTAGGGGCAGTCACACTTGCTACGTTGCTGTCTGTCTTGACCGTTTATGCCTATTCACCAATAATCTCGCATCTTTTCAAGCTGGACTCTAGAATTGTCAGAGACAGGTGTCGTTTTTCCTGGACCTTGGTTGCGGTTTGCCTTCTGGGAGGTCTTTCACACGTATTTATGGACGCCCTGCATCACGAGTACAATCCCTTGCTGTTTCCGTTCACTTACACCTCATTTGATGCCTGGTGCTCATGAATGATTGGACTTTGGCATCTGTTATTATTCCATTATCGTTTTTGGCTCTGTTGGTTTTCTTCGTTGTCAAAGAGCTTAGGCGTGGAACTAAAGACATCTGGGTGAGGTTGCTTGTTGGATGAATTTTGGCACAGAGACAACAAGTGGCTGCTTTTGGAACAAAAAAAGGAGATTATGCGGGTGACATCTCCACCTGACCCGGGGTTCAAATCCCCCCCGCATCTTTATAAGCAAACATAAGGGGGGGCCGTCAAACGTTGTGTCTTGGGTTTTTCTGCGTTACAGTTTTCGTTTCCTGAAGATTTTGGCGCCTTCAAACTCTGTGACATATTCGAATCCAGCCTCTATGAGGCCACAGATTTCTTTTTCTGTCTTTGCCACCTAAGATTCCAAGAGGCATTAGTAATACTGTTCTCGCTTCCAGATGTTAAAGGAGCATTGGCCCCAACAGTAACTGTTGCCTTTATAGATGCAGCCCCCGCAATTTGGCGAATCAAAATATCTTCGTCTACTCACAAAAACTTCTCCAATGATAATAATCGCAGAGCATGATTTCTACCTTTCTATCTTAGCGCAGACTCGTTTGGGAAGAGCCTGCCAGGCTTACTGTCTTGAAGCTGAAGTTACGTGTTATTGTCTCGCCAGTTGTCTTTGAGCTCTGTCGAGTTTCTTCTTCTTGCGGGCATCTTCTCTCGCTTTCTTTTTTCGAGGCTGAGGTTTTCCCCGATCTTGTTCTCCAGTTTCTCCTTTCTTCCGCATGCCACCGCTTCCTTCTCATCGCGCGCCTGAATAATTTAGGGGTTAAGTCGTGCCTTGAGTTTTCTCATCGCCTTTCCTCGGTGAATCAAACGAGTAAGCCTACGACTAGGTGGTACTCTGTACACACTCCCATTGGAGCTTTTGTAAAGCTTTTTCCCTTTGGTTTTCAATTTTGTTTTCTTCAAGTTGCTCATCGTTCCCAACGCAGATAATACTCGAGCCATGCCTATTTGAGCATGTCCCCCACATTGTCTCCAATCTGCTTCTTGTTCAAGTGAATCATGAGTTTGTGGTTTTTCTTCACAAGAACAACATCTTCTTCTGAAACATCATCCACAACTACCTCTCCGTTGTACTTCATACGACCGACGTAGCCCAGTTCCCTTAGCTCCTTAACTAAGAAGTTCTCGCGATGTTCTCAAAAACTCGCTTGATGTTTGCGGGCTTCTGTTGAAGCAAAAAGTAATAATCTTCTTGTCAGGATCATAATTTGCCTTTGTGCCTTTGCCAAGTTTTTCCACCTGGCCCCAAATCGTTTTTTCACCGGAATCTCTCAACTTTTCACCTTTGACAGCGGAGGAACTATTCCAGTCCATTCTCTGATGCACTCACATTTAAAGCTTGATATATTCGGTACTGGTACGTCTTCGTCTGTTCTGAATAGGTGTTTCTTTTCGTCTGTTAGCTTCGTGTATTGGATGATTTTAGGTTCGTCTGCTTTTATCTCATCCATCAATGCCCACGCCTTTCTCAACAGACTTGCGAAAGTGTTTCTGTTCGGTACGAGCACATTGTTGGAAAGAAGGTAGTTGCAGGCAACATTCAACTGCTCCAGCAACTCCAAGTTCAGCTGATGCATCCGTTCCAACTGTTCGTAAAGTTTCAGTGACCTCTCGTAGCATTGTCAAAGAAGGCTTCCCCCATCTTCCTAAGTCTATCATTATCTTGCTCTTGGGTTATTCTCAGATAGTTGTGAACATCAGCGTTTACAAGCTGTGCCTTCGCCACGTTCTTTTGAATGTTCTTTATTTTGATTCGTGTCTTACTAGCAGTCGACGGGTCTGCGTGTTATCATCCAAATACTGGAGTTTCTGTGACAAGGCTCTGTTGAGACCTTTTGACCACTCCAAAACTGCTAATTCGGCGCTGAGAGAATAGCAGTATTGATTTTGGACAAGATGTAACATGCTGAAGAAAGCTTTCCTGTTTGGGTCTTGTACTTCTTTTGCATTTTTGGAGAACTGTTCCGCTCTTCCGTCGTTTTCTTTTAAGTCCTCTTTTAGTTTGTGGATGCTTCTATCAATCTCTTTTTCATCGACTTTCCAGATTGGTTCTTTTGGGTTGTTCTTGCTCATTTGGTTTGCTTCTCCTGTTTTTGTAGCCATTCTCTCAGGGCTTGGTCTATTACCTCTCCGAGAGTTATGTCGCAATCTATGGCTGCCTTTCTTGCCTCTTTCCACAAACTAGGGTCAACTCGGAGAGAGGTTACGATTTCCTTTTTTTCATCCATTGTTTTCGCCTCTAAACTACACATACTACAACGTAATATTTAAAACTTGTCGTCGTAATGACGTTGTAGTAAAGGTTAAATACTTGACTGCTACATATACTACCAAAGTAGCGGTGTAGCAAAATGGCAATGTTGACGACAACCAGAGAAGAGCGCGGTGAGGCAATCGCACGGTTAGATGGTCAAGTTAAGCGTGTTGACGATTTCACTTACACGGTGAAATCTCAGTCTCACGAAGGCGAATATATGTATCACTAAGGTTAACGGAGAATGGTTATGCGAATGTCCCGACAACAAGTACCGACAGGTGAAATGTAAGCATATCATAGCTGTGGAATTATCCACAGTCATCCGAGCAGAAGTTAAGGTCAGAACACATCGCCCCAATAGAGAGCATAACCGCGTGTATCTACTGTGGCTCAAGCAACCTCAAAAAAGACGGCGTTCGCAAAAACAAGTCTGGAATAATCCAGAAATTCCTTTGCCGAGACTGCCACAAGTACATGACATTCAACATCGGGTTTGAACGAATGAAACACAACCCTCAAGCCGTCACCACAGCGATGCAGTTGTATTTTAGCGGGAGAGTTTGAGAAACACCATGAAGTCTCTAAAGCTGTTAGGCGTGGAAGTCTCGCACAAAACGGTTTTCATGTGGATAAAGAAGTATGTTCGATTAATGCGAGAGTTACGCTGAAACATTAACACCTAACGTCTCGGACACTTGGAGAGCAGATGAAATTTATGTTAAGGTGCGGGGTAACATGAAATATCTGTTCGCCATGATGGATGATGAAACTCGGTTCTGGATAGCTCAAGAAGTCGCTGAAACAAAAATGAAGCATGATGCAAGAATGCTGTTCTTCAGAGCTAAACGGTTAATGGCAAAACAACCGAAAACCCTCATAACCGACGGATTAGCGTCTTACTCTCTGGCATGTGACCAAGTTTTCGACGGGACAAAGCACATACGCCAAATACGATTAAACGGTGCAATCCACAACAATAAGATGGAGCGCATGAACGGTGAAATCAGGGACAGGGAAAAGACGATGCGAGGTCTAAAGCGGAAAAGAACGCCAATCCTCTCTGGTTATCAACTGTATCACAACTTTGTTAGACCACATGAAGCTCTCGGTGGCAAAACTCCAGCGGAAGCATGCGGAATAGAGATTCAAGGAAAAAACAAGTGGTTAACACTGATACAAAACGCCTCTAAAAAAACAGTATAGCCATTTTATTCTTTTGCTAAAAGCTCATTAATAGTTGCGTCACGGTCAATCAGAGTAAAACCTTTCTCTTTCATAACTGTCATTAATGCGCTTTTGTTTTCAAAAATTTCGCCGATGACAGGTATTATTTTACAGTCTATTGCTTCTTTAAGAAAATCTGGACTTTGGTATACTTTCTTGGTAAATTTGTTTTCGACATAAAAATAATCTTCAAAATTACCGTAGCCTTTCATTTTGTATACGCTTAGATGGGAGAATTTTTCGTTTGCTTCGGCGATATTTAGTAATTCATCTAATCGACCTCGCCGTCGCTCACCGAACAGATAATATAACAGAACAGCGATTGCCAAGTCAGCTATCACCACAGAAACTAGAGTGGAAGGGTCTATCCAAGCTTCTAACCACAGAACATACGCCCCTGCAAATACTACAATTTCGATTACGATTGCATAAACTAGTTTCAGTTGTGTCTTTCTTTTTAGTTGCATAGGCGCTTGTTGTATTCTCTCGGTATTTAGATTTTGTCAATGCTCTCGGTATCCTCGTAGTAGCAGACGAAAAGTAACAGGGAGCTGAAACAGTCAGAGAGGTAACAGAACCCAGCGGCGGAAACACTGTTAAAGTAGCTGACGCGACGAATTTGCAGTATGACGTTGACGTGACATATAAGGAGACAACGTCACTAGCTAAGTTTTCGGGGAAGAATTTAGGTTCAAATATGATGTTGCGGATCGACTTGTCAGGCAGCGGCCAATATAACTACACCAACATCATAAACTATACAGACCAGACCGCGTGGCGGTTGACTAACGGCAATTGGACGGACGTTTCTGCAACGTACAATACCATAATGGCAATTGGGTGTGGTAAGCAGTGGACTAACAACGTGAATGCTCTGGCGAATTGGAACGGCACTGGAGACTGCACTTACATTGATTCAGACGGGATCTCTTACAGAATCTACAACGTAGTCATAAATCCTACGCTTGATGACTCCCTGTTCCAGCATCCCACATAAGCAGTTAAGCTGATAAGCGCCTAGTGGAAAGAAAACCAACCTTTTTTCATTAAATTCTAATCCAAGTAACCAACCAAACGACGACCAAGACGATGGGTTGGATAAGGTTACGGCGGGTAACCATTTTTAAAAAACAGTGAAAACTGTTAACTGGAGTCGCTTATGGTTGGTTGGATTAGATTTTAATCCAACCAACCAATTTCTACGGCAGGAATCAGGTCAAGAAAAGCTTTCTCAGGGCGTATAGACGGTTCAGGACATAGTGCATTCATTTTTCTCGCAAGAGGGGCAGGGCACGATAGATCAGAATATAATTCTCATCCCAACTTTTTGGGAGATTCCTTTATTTTGTCTCTTAGAGAACTTTAGTTTGGCTAAAACTAGTATTGGTGATAACTAAATGTTAAATATTTTGTTAACAGCTTTTATGCTAAGACGCGTCTATGCGAAGCAAAATGGCAAAGGGCAAAAGGAAGAGAAGAATATCGAAGAGAGTCGTTTGCTCAAACCCAACATGCGGAAAAGTCTTCGAAAAACCAAAAGTAGTCAGATTTTACGCCTGTCCTTTCTGCCTTTCTAAAATTCAAAAAAACACTCGAGCAAGAAATCAACTGACGAAATCAACAGAAGACATCGACTCTCAGCCAGAGTTCGAATTAGCAACGTTAGAAAAGTTGGAAGATATAGAACTTTTCAAATTTGAGACTTCTATTCTGTCTGAATCAGCAGAGAGCCCCGAGATAATCTCGTGCCTCGAAGCAGTAGAAATTCCAGAACCAATAATACTTCCAGAAGAAAGCGATTCAAAGCGAAAAGAAAACGGTCAGTGCAAATTCTATTTTGGTTATTTAAAGCGGCGAGAAAAAGGTGCGAAGATACCTGAATCATGTGTTGAATGCCCAAAATCTGTAGACTGCATGCTTTCAAATCTCTACAAATCTCCAGCTGCAGTAACGGAAATCAAGAAATGGTATGATACCGTCAAATAGGAGAAGCAAACCAAAAAGTTCTACACGAAAGACCAGAATTATTTGATGTAACTAAATGTGTCTCTCGAGTAGGCATACCACCGTCAATCCGCTACCCATTAATGCGCTGTTTGTGTGCACTAAATTATAATTTTGGGTTTGGTTGGTTGGACTAAAATCTAATCCCACACACACCTTTGTATACGGATGACTTAATAAAATATTTATTTCGTGGGGCTCAGTTATTCATTTAAGGTATTCCGCGACGCTTATCGATAAAGCAATAGAGTTCGCAGAGAAACAAGAACAAAAATATCGGGAGATAGGTTTTGCAGACCCCGATGGTTGTGGATGGTCGTTTTTGCCAAATCTGCATGAAAAATCCATGAAAGCCGATAACGAGTTTAGAATAAAGGTTTGGCTTATGGAACGTAGACTCAGCAATTGGGTCCTGATAGTAAGAAGACTAAGAGATGAACTCAACCTACCTCAGCAAGAAGGGTCTTCAGAGACAAAGAATAAGCATTACATTGAGATAGACATTGATGCATTCCTTCATTTCTCATATTCAATACTCAATATTCTCGCTACATTCACACCGCGCTTCTACAAACACATTGAACAAAAAGGCTTGAAAAGCAAGGGTTTTAATAACCAAAAAAAGTGGTTTCTCAAGCACCCTGAAATAGACAAAGAATACAGTGAATATCTTAGGACAAAGACATTCTGGTTTGAAGAAATGGAAAAGGACAGGTCAGCATTGTCACACCATCACTCACTCATTACTTATAGGTCAACAAAGTACGTCCTTACCTTTGGTACACATCGGAAGCACTCACGCGCTGACAAAAACGGTTTCATACCCAACTATCCCATATTAGATTATGTTAACGAAAAGTCGAGTGGACTACTGGAATTCATTCAATTCTATGATGAACATTTTGGGAAACAAAACTAACACGCTTATTTTCGGAAGTTTCCACTAGCGCGCGTTATGAAATATCAAAAAAGAAAAAGGGAAGTAATCTGTTTCCATTTTAAACGAGTTTTATTGCTTCTTCTCTTGGAATAGCTACAAGCGTTTCTGTGGCTACAAACTCTGCGACGTCAATAGAAGTTTTCAGCGCTTCCTTTTCATTTGCGGCTTCGAATATCAGGACAGTATCGTAACGACCCAAAGTCCAGTACCAACTCAGAACCTCATTGCCGCTGCCACTCTCTCCATTCTAAAGACGGCTGTGTTTCTGACTTCTACATGTGTAGAAGAAGTTCTCTTGAGCGTCGCCAATGCCGTCTGCATTTTGCGGAAGCTGGGATTTGAACCCGCTTCCAAGTGGCGATGTCACTCGCGCCGTCCGCTTTTTCTTTTTTGTGTGTGTGGGATTAAATTTTAGTCCAACCAACCAAAAAAAAACGGGTCAGGACAACAAAAAAGAGTATTACCAACAGACAATAGACACTATTTAGAACATATAGCATTTTCATAAATCAGAAGAAGGGTAAAGTAGGAGATCTCCAGAATCACTATAGGATAGAGGTAGTCCAATGAGCGAGAACCGAAATTTGCCACTGCTGCTTTCTATTCTAGGCCTTTTTCTTATCGCTATTGGAGTAGGATTAGCCTATTTTGGCGTTGCAGTTCCCGAACAACCTACGGTTCAGCCATTCGCTAGTTTTGGCGTAGTGTTAGCTTTGCTCGGAATAATTCTGCTCATTGTTGCTTTTGCCAAGATGCGACCTACGAGACCCGTCAGATGGAGAACAAAGAAACCTCAAATTGAACTATGACTCTAATGCTGCAACGTAAGCGCGCGCTTCTATCGGTGACGAGTGATTTTCGGGCTACGGATCGCCTCACCCTCTGTTAGGGGCAATCTTGAATTGCCGTCTTTGCTTCTTTCCACGAGACCTTCGTGGCCCTGCGTTTTGTTCGTTGAGCTTGGGGGTTGCTTTTTCGTTCTCTCTCGTATATCGTCTTTCTCGTTTTTCTACGTGCGCTGTTTTTGGAGCTGTTTCTTGATCGTTGGTTTTCACATTTTCTTTCTCAGTTATCTTCTTTCACCTCACACGCTTGGGCTCAATATTGCTTAGTCTTTGTTCAAATCAGGTATGGACTGCTGTTTCAGTTCGAATAACAGAACTGATTAGGCTGACGGCCTCCCGGATGCGTCTTATGTCTGGGAGGTCATTTGCTTCTGCATACAGTATAACGTCATATGAACCCATAACCGAATGCACAATCTTAACACCTTCAATCGTCTGTGACTGTTGGACAACAGAAAAAGCCTGCCCTTTCTTAGTTCGAATTAGCATAAAGAAAGGAATCACGACTCAATCTCACCTCACCCTAAAGTAAGAAGACGCCGCCATGTAAAGTTTGCTGCAACTTGCACCTACTCAGCCAGTCATATTTTGCCCCCGACCCCAATCTGTCGAAGGGGCCTCCCCGACCACCTCCTTTTCGCTTAGAAATCGGCTTTGGTGCATGTTATAGTGGACGAGTATACAAATTTGAGAGTGATGCTCTACAGAGAGAATAAGAACCAGAAATTGAACCTGACATACTAATAAGAATGTTTTACCTTAGGAATATAGCGGTCCACTAAGGAGTGATTTTACGCCAATAACAATCGGTTTGCTATTTAGACGAATCGTCAAGCAATTGCAGGCTCAAGATGCCAATCCAAATAGCTACCTAAATAATCCTAACAGCGACTTCTACAACCCAAATTACGACATCAACAATCCATGTAGCATCATCAACAATCAAAATAGCAGCATCAACAATGCTTCAAATAATGAGTACAACAAGGAACTGCGAAGAAATGCTTTGAGAGAACTCATCAAGCTATATCTATCGGACTATCTGTCTGCGGAACAATCCGAGGCGCTTGTTAAAGAGTACATCCCATAACGCCATCAGGTTTTCAACGTCGTTCAATACACCACATACAGCATTTGGGCAGTAGTATACGCCAGACTCAATTAACTACCAGTTTAGGAATACTCATGCGCGTTATCTATTATCTGTACCATTTTCCTGTATTTAGGTAGGCCATAACAATTTTTTTCTCCGAAGGGTCAAACCAGCTTACGGCTAACACGTCAAAACTCTTTCTTTCTATATGCCTCACAGCACCATTTTTGTCCACAAACCAATACTCGGGAAGTCTCCTATCTTGGAATATTTTGGAATAAAGCCGCCCTGCACATTCAATCTCTACGCCGCTGGAATACCCTCTCCTTTCGCAATCTTCATATGAAATCTCAGTATACTTCATTCAGCGATTCACCAAAGGTGCATTCCCCATTCAAATCATGCTATGTTATTGTTTGTTCTAGCGCACCCCAAAAAGACAGATGCGAGCATGGTTATGTGACCTTGTAGTATGTCTGCTCTCCCGTGCTTCTGGCAATTTTCCTTGCTTCCAATTTTCCCTCTTTAACCAGGTTTTCTATAGCATTTTGAAACAGCCAAAAACCAGCGACCCCACCAACAAAACTTCCTAAGTCTCTAATTTCAATGGTGTATCCCAATGCAGTCACTATTTCCGGAAGAGTGTAGGCAGTATCTTGATTTTTCCTCAAAAAAGACAGAATCTGTTTTTCGAATGTATCGGACTTAGTTCCCGAATTCCATTCTTCTTTACCTATCGGCATTATCTCACCCCTCCAGGCTTTCCCTATCTACTTAGACGTTGTGCTCTGCTATTATGTTTTAGTACTTAGTACAAACCGCGCACGCTTCTGCGCTTCTAGATATTTTTCTTGGTTAGCCATGAATAAGTCTCCATGTCTTTCACAAAAGTCTCCCAAATCGGTCCAATCGTATCCGCAAATTTGCGATGAACTTTGTAAAGAGTTTTGAGATAAAGTATGTTTGCCCGTTCGTATTCGGTTTGTGACATTCCCTCTCTGTGTTCGGGCAAGCATGATTTGTATGCTTCGTCTATTGCTGAGTCAAGAGTCTTCTTTGCGTCCTTTACGACCATGTTGTCTTGGGCGAAAATTTCCCATGCTTTTTTAATTCCGTCACGATAAGCCCTTCTTGCTTCTTTTATTGTCTCTTCTCTTTTAGTCAGCGTCTTCCTTTCCTTAATTAAATGTCCCCAACTTGTGCTAACTTCGATTCTGAAGAACTTCCGTGCGTTCACATTTATCACCACTCTACAATGCGAGAGGTAAGTTATTCTCTTTTTCGCCTAAGTGGATAGAAGAGAGCTTATATGAAGCACACGCGTAGGGTAAAAGCTGGAGTTGCCGAAGGTTTTTTGGCCTTCTTGAACGCCTTGGTCAAGTTTTGTTGGTTTGATCCAGTGCGCAATGTCTGGTCGTGTGTGTCTCCTACCTCCCTCCGCCTCTCCCCGTTCCTCTCAGGAGAGATAGGGGGGTGAGAGAGAGGGTGACCGTCCGAGTCCGAGAGCGTGCGCGTGGCTGCGTGGCTGTAGGATTAAAATTTAATCCAACCAACCAATTTTACACCAGTAAAAGCACGTCAGAAGGCATGAAGAAAGGGCAGTGTACACGGTTCAGAGCATAGTGTATTTTCAGATTCAGACAGGAAGGGGGTAGGGTAGAAGACTATAGCAGTACAGGGATATAGTATAGTCGGAATCGAGTATACGGTTTTGGAAAGTTATTTACGCTCAAAACAGAATACTGCCATCAGGCGAATCCTCATGTCAGACAGGGAACAAGCAACAGTGAAGAAGTTGACGGACTACTATCAATCCGATAATTTTCTGAAAGGCAATTTGGGTAGGGACATAATAAGGGCAATGCTGGAAAGGTCTGGATACACGGTCTGTGCCTATGGTTATGAAGAAACCTTACTTGATGCCATGTCAAAACGCACTCCAGAAAAAAGTAGCTCTCAGACTGGGCGTAGATTAAGGAAATCTCCAGATTTACTCGTTTATGACGACAAAAATATTATGCTTCTCGAAGTGAAGACTCGTGGACAGTCACCCCCAATAATCAGAGCAGAAGAAATCAACAACCTCAAAGAGTTCTGGAATGATTCAATTCTTTCACTGATAGTTCCAGAAGGCAACGTTTTTTATGCAAAAAGAGTAGAGGAACTGAAAACTGAACCAGTCAACTCTACTTCCTATCATCCTTTGTCACATTTTGAGACATTTCAAGATGTTTTCACGAGAGTCAGCCCTGAGGACATTTCACACTTCAAGGATATTGCTCTACAAATTCTGAAAATCTTTATGAATAAAGAACAGCTCCAGAAGTTCAGAAAATCTCAACCGTAATCAGCTGCTCTTATAATGCGCGCAGAGATAGTGCATTTCTCACCGTGGTGGACTAAGTTTTAATCCAACCAACCAACTCAATTTTCAGACCAGTAGAAGCACGGCAGAAGGCATAAGAAAAGAGCGTATACAGGATTCAGAACATAGTATTCTCACTCAGACCAGAAGAAGGGTAGGGTACTATAGGTCAGAATCAGTATAGGATATAGTATAGTCGGAATCGAGTATACGGGTTTTTAACTACCTTAGAAAGACATAAGATGACAAATTGAGACCTTGATTAATGAAGAAGCACTACTTTTCGCAAAGTTTCTAAGAGGCGAAGGAAAAGCGTGGATTCCAAGAAATGAAATCCCTCATCAGGTATCGGTGCGCGAACGCTTTCGCAGTTTTGCTTGAGTCACTTTGCCTAGTTTAAGCAGCATTGCAGCAACGCCAAACGCCAAGCCTGCTATCATAAAGATCGCAAAGACCACTGCCAGGGTAGGATAGCTACTAGCCAGATAAATAAAACCGAACATAGAAAAATATGCCACAACCAAAGACACAAACGCCACTATCTGATAAGTATCCCTCTTGGGTTTGGCTTCCTCCAATTTCTTGACACCAACGATGCGACAGCTTGCCTTGATATCTGTGCCGACCGTGGTAGCAATTACCTTTAGGGTTATGGAATCGCCAGCATTCATTAAAATTGGCGTGAGAGAGATGGTTTTCCCGCTCACACTAGCCTGCATGCCTAAATTCTCTGGTTCTCTTTTCGTCACTTCTGCCGTCAGTATTTGAACCCTTTCCCCAAAATCAAATGTTATCGGGGTCTCGTAGTCCTCTGTTCTAATTGGGACATCACCAACGTTAGACACTTCGATTAAGACTAAATCAGCATTTTCCACCTTCATCCCTCGGTAGGTTATCTCGATTTCTCCTTTCGCTTCTTCTCTAACGCTGAACAAAGATGTGCGTGAAATGATACTAAATTGCAAGGACTTGCGAGCTCGTTGCTTGAAATAAACGATTATGGGACCGATGACCGCGAGAATTGTGAGCGCAGTTATTATCACAAACTGAAAAGTAGGGTCACTTAGAAACTCAAACACTACATGTTTCTCCGATTTAAATTACGCACGGGAAAATATAGAAACAGGCGGATTTAAGGTTTGGGAACGTATGTGTGTGCGCGCTGAGTGAGTGTATGTGAGTGAGTATGAGTGATTAGATCTTAGAGAGTAAACGTGATCGCACGTTAATTTGGGTTTGGGGATTGAACTATTATAACACTTGACATAATTCCTCAATTGTCATTTCAGTGAAGAGGAGGTGATGTAGGGTGGAAGACGTGAAGATTTGGCTTGCTGTTTTGTGGTTGGTTGGATTAAAATTTAATCCAAACCCAGACGCTTTTATTCGCCTCTAGTATCGTTTCTGTTGCATTCTGCTTTTGGTCTGTACTCTCTTTTTCTGGTTCGCTGCTTGTGATGCTTTTCACATTCTTTGACTCGCACGAGCATCCAGTCGTTTTCTTCATAAACACATCAACAAAGCAACGTCTTAATCGTCAAGACAGCCACCCCTCAAGCAATCTTACCAATACATCAATAGAGTTAGTCATCAATACCTGAGTAGCGATTCACATTAGTCTCGGTCTTTTGTGGGCATAATCTCTTTTTGCTCCTCTCTCCCACAGACTTAGAGCGCTAATCGCGCGAAAAATACAAAAGCGCACGCGCTCCATGAGTCGCAAGTCACAGCTCACTCAGCATTTTATTGAACGGAGCATGTGCCCCTTATGCTGTACCATACTGTGCATTCTCAACTCATAAGGATTTGAAAAACAAACCTTGCATAGTCTACACCTAAAAGACAAAAGGATTAGTTGATCATATTTATTATCATAAGTCATCAATTCCTTTCTCTCCCCAAAACTGGTTTCTAAAATCCTCAGTTATATAATAGCCTCGACGTTAATAAACCACTGCGCAACTTCCGTCTTATTGCAGCGTTCTCAGAACCCTTCTTTTGCTCGTTCTATGCACGTGCTCTATTCACTGCGCGTGCGCCAAACCCAAACGGACTGAATATTACTCTACTTGGAAGACGTTTCCGCATCTTGTGCATTTGATGCTACGGTTTTCGGTTCCTTTGACGTAGAACAGAAGACAACCACAAGATGGGCACTTGATAACCTGTCTTTGGTCACTTGCTGGTTCCGTTCTTGCCGCTGGTTCCGTCCTCGCAGCTGGTTCCGTCCTCGCCGCTGGCTCCGTTCTAGCTTCTGGTTCAGTTCTTGCCGCTGGTTCCGTTCTGGCTGCTGGCTCAGTTCTGGGTTCTGGTTCCCATTTGCTCATTCGAACCTTTTTTTCCAATTAACTCACCCGACTAAGCGACTTCAGAACATCTGCCGCTTTTATGTTTTCCTGACTGTTAACCCTTGCGTGTTGCTTGTAGAATACAACTTCTCTTGAACGCCGCAAACGTCCTCTACATTTTGCAGAAGCTAGGATTTGAACCGCCAATCAGGTGGAGATGTCACCCGCAAATCCCTTTTTTCTTTGTCCTGCAGTTCCCGTCTCGGCACGCTCACGCCTACATCATTCCCAAGCAGAATCTACACATGTTAGAGACAGCCTAGCGCCCCCGTTTCCAATGTTTTCCTACGGTGTGCTTGACAAGGCAAAGCACCTTTGTTTTGAAAATTGAATTTCTTGAAAAGGCATTTTAGTTGGAAGGAAAACAGTATAACATATCTTGGTTGAGCGACTGAAACAGTGGGTGAGATTTCATGAAGATGGTAAAGGGCTGGAGAAGAATGGACAATGAAAGGGGCTTCATAAATGAGGTCACAGGACAGAATCTCGTTGTCACAAAGAAACAGTATGGAGAACACTACGTAGTGCTGCTTTTCCCGAAACTGAGAAATGATGCCGAAGCGAAAAAGATATCTCCAGAATTTCCAACCGAAGCAAAGGCTGAAGCATTCGCAATGGCTTGGTTGTCCAAGCATCCCAATGGCGAATAAGCCCAGAGACTTCTTTAAGTCTTTTTGCGCGCGCAAATAGAAACGGTTAATACTGGAAATGGGGTAGCAAACAATCAGGTATTTCCATTCTCATGAGGCGGAACATTGGTCAACAGAAAATTGGAAATCGTATTCATGAACAAGGATGGCAAGTTTTTCCCGTTAGACGAGGTTAACAGCGCAGAGTTAGCTGAAGGTCTTGAAAAGATTTCTAAAGAAACCGCAAAGAGACTGTTGCTGCAGAAAGAACAACGATAATAGCATAACCTGACCTTCCTTCAGGCAACTCTCTGTGCGTATCTATTTGACTACTTGTCCGTTTGCGGCTTTTTCTGTTAGTCTGATAACCCTTATTTTTACGCGGTCTCCAGGTTTTGTGTCAGCAACATAGATCACAAACCCTTGACTCTTAGCTATGCCTTCCCCCTTCGGGCTCAATTCAGTAATCTCCACTTCCAATTCTTCTCCCAACTCGACTGGACAACGCTTAAAACCCTTACCATGACCACGCCTTCCCTCATAACTACCACCCTGCCTTGATTTACTCATACCATTCCTCCTTTTTGGCGCCGCCTATTACAGACAGTAGCGAGATTGAAACTTAAAAACCCTCCAAGCGCGCGCCAAAAATCAACAAGCGCCCTTCTTTCTTCTTTAAGGTTTAGGACAAGGAAAAAGTAGCAACGTGATAACGCAGACTACTTCATACCCTAGCTAAATACATCAGTTCGTACACTGATTCAGTCAAACGTTTTCGATAAACCTTCATAGCTTGCTCTCTTGATTCGACTTTCACGAACAATTCCACTTCAGTTTTCCTTGGACCGTTTTTGAGTTTGTTTTTGATTTTCATGCCTTTCACCTCGTTCTCTAGCAGAATAGAGATAAAAGACAGGCGGTTTTGGCGGGATATCCTTTATCAGAAGTCTACCTAACAATATAGTACCAGTACTTACCTATAAGGATGTATTTTTGGCGCGAGATTTTTGTTCTTTGCGAACTGAATTAGCTCGCGCTAAGAAGAAATAAAACCAAAATCTCATCAACCCAAAAAGCCAAGAGAGTAATGGTGTAAGAGCATGGTTACCTGCCCCAGGTGTGGCTCAACAGCCAGAGTTACTGACAAGAAATGGAAGTATTCGGTTTTCCATGTCAAGCAATATCAATGCCTAAGCTGCAAAAAGCACTTCATGGAGTACTACAGAGAAGGAAAGCTAATCCACACAGTCCCGAAAAGAAAACAGGAGTATCCTCTCTAACCAGATTCTTATTCTGTGAACCTTTCGAGGAACCCCTTGGAATGATTTCGATTTCGTCTATCGAAGGAATTGTTTGCTTAGTGGATTGGACTAAATCTTAATCTTTTTTCCCTGTTCTATCTTACATTCTGTTATCTGTCTGTGTGTATGGTATATGAGTCCTCTCAACTCTCGACACCCGGCTCCCTACTCTCCGACACAACACAGGATAGGATTTTAGACATGTCTCACACAGAAACAGACACAAGTGAAACAACCAAAAATCCTAAATAAACTAATTACTCTTACTCCTCAGAACGTGTTTTTAAAATTGCACTTTCAGAGATATGTAGAAAGGGGTAGAGGTTCCAACTTACTGAATGGAGACACAAGGTCTCGCCGTGCTCGTGAGACATTTTGGTTGGGATTACGCATCTATCGAGGGTTATTCTCAAACTTGCTCGGAATTAGGATGCCAATGTTTTGTGGGCACAAGTTAACATACAACTGCAATCTCCGTTGTAAAATGTGCCCCTTCTGGAAAAGGTCCGCCCAAGATTCCAGTACAGAGCAAGAAAAGGAGATTCTTAGTCGAATTTACGATTCGGGCGCTTTCGGAATCGCTTTTGAAGGCGGGGAACCATTGTTGAGAACTGATTTGGCTGAGATTCTTGCCTTTTCTAGGTCTCTGCCTTTGCACACGAGCCTCATCACTAATGGGACTCTTCTCGAATCAAGAATAGACGAGATAGCGCGATATGTCGACGGAGTAGTCTACGTTTCATTAGATGGGCTGGAAAAGACTCACGACACAATTAGAGGTTTTAATGGTTGTTTTAGAAGAGCGGTAAGAGGCATAATTGCATCAAGAGAAAAAGTTTCAGTGACAGTCAACACGACGATAATGGCTGAAAATATTCATGAGATTGAAGATTTGGTGAAGTTGGCCAAGGAATTGGATATTAGAATATCCGTGGCCGTGGCGCATCAGTACTGCAACGCTGAGGCGTCAGCGCCTGCATACCACAAGGTCAAAGAGATTGCGCTAAAACTTGTGGAAATGAAGAAAATGGATATCCTCTGGTGAATTCAATCAGTTATTTTAGAGCCATTGCTAAACGGAAGTGCTGGACATGCAAACCTTGGTCGTTGATTAACATAGATCCAGAGGGAAATTTGGTCATGCCATGTTATGTTCGAAATGAATACGCAAATAGTGTTTCTGTTTTAGAGACCAGCATCAAAACTGCGCTCTCCGGGTTTGACTGGAGTGAAACACAAAACTGCCAAAAATGCAATCTCCATTGTTATGTGGAGCCGTCTCTTGTGCTTTCTTGGGATTTTCGTACTTACTTGGATTGGGCTTTTCGAGTTAGGAAATAGACTTAGAAGCAGCGCTTCCAATTCAAAAGTTTATCAGTAAGCATTCCTTTTGTCTTTTAGGTGTAGACTATGCAAGGTTTGTTTTTCAAATCCTTATGAGTTGAGAATGCACAGCATGGTGCAGCATAGGGGACACATGATTCGCTCAGTAAGAGGCCGAGTGAGCTCGGCTTGCGACTCACGGAGAGCATCCTGAAATGCTAAGAGTGCCAGAAAACTTCGAGCTATGAAGAAGTGGAGATAGTGAATCGAGGCGGAAAGAAGTTTTGATTTTGCCCTCTTCTTTGAGCTTGTCTATCAGTATAGTGAACTCTGTAGCGTATTGTTTCATAACTCAAACCTGAATAGTGAAATAGCTGAGGAGGCTATTTTGGTTTTCTGGACATGCCTGCCAACTGAACAAGCATTCCGACCACCATCTTTTTCCCTTAGGTTTTGAAGCAAACAGGTACCAAGGGCAGTCTTTATCAATTAGCCCTCTCATCATAAGCTGAAACATAATCGTCACAGGACATGGAAAAGTGGTTGAGACAGAAGCCTACTTAATGAGACAAAAAATTGCCTACTTTTCAATGGAAATTGGGCTGTCAAATGACATCCACACATACAATGGAGGATTAGGAATCCTCGCGGGGGACACAATAAGATCAAGCGCAGATCTGAAAGTTCCTCTGGTGGGAATCACATTAGTCAGCAAGAAAGGACATTTCAGGCAAGAGTTAACCAGTGATGGGAAACAAATAGAACATCCCGACCCATGGGAACCCTCACAGCATATGCAGTTGCTTTCCACAGAGGTAAAAGTGCAAATTCAGAAAAGAGATGTAACCATCAGGCCTTGGCTTTACAGGGTGAAGAGCCAAACAGGCGGAGTTGTTTCTGTCTATCTTCTCGACACCGATTTGCAAGCGAACACTCCTGAAGACAAGGAGATAACCTCCTTTCTGTACGGCGGGGATGAAATATACCGCCTCAAACAAGAGATTGTCCTTGGAATCGGCGGCGTGAAAATAATGGACGCCTTGGGTCTAAACGTTCGCAAATACCATATGAATGAGGGCCATTCCAGTCTCCTCGCCCTCGAATTGCTGCAAAAGAATAACATGGACATCGAGAAAGTTAGAAACCTCTGTGTTTTCACCACGCACACCCCTGTCGACGCAGGACATGACAAATTCTCCTACGACTTAGTTCGAGAAGTGCTAGGAGACACCATACCCATCGACATCCTGAAAAAACTCGGCGGGCAAGAAAGACTAAACATGACGCTCTTCGCCCTCAACCTCAGCAATTATACCAATGGTGTCGCCAAGAGACACCGAGACTCCTCAAAAGCAATGTTCCCAGGATATGAAATCCGCGCCATCACAAACGGAGTTCACTCATACACGTGGACATGCGAGAGCTTCAGAAACCTTTACGATAAATATTTTCCAGGATGGGCAGATGAACCTGATTTGCTTGTAAGAGCAGACGAGATTCTTGATGAAGATGTTTGGCGAGCCCACGAGGCAGGAAAGAAACTGTTAATCGACTACGTCAACAAAGTGACAAATGCAGGCATGAATCACAACACATTGACGATAGGATTCGCGCGAAGAGCAACTGGCTACAAAAGAATGGACCTATTGTTTTCAGACCTAGAAAGACTGAAAAAGGCAAATAGAAAAGGCAAAATCCAACTAATCTTTTCTGGAATAGCTAATCCCAAGGATGATTCTGGCTGGAAACTGATCGAACAGATATTTGGCTACATTCAGAAGCTGAAAGACGAGATAAAGATTGTTTATCTAGCTAACTATGACATGGACCTCGCGGCAAAATTAGTCTCAGGCGTTGATGTCTGGCTAAATACACCTCTGCGGCCTTTGGAGGCTTCGGGAACGAGCGGAATGAAGGCGGCGCACAACGGGGTTATAAACTTCAGCGTTTTGGACGGCTGGTGGATCGAAGGTTGGATTGAGGGCGTTACAGGCTGGGCAATAGGACCACAACCGAACGAAAATGTTTCGCAGGAAGAAGGCCGCAGAAGAGAACTAGATGATCTTTACAACAAGCTAGAATACATCATTGCTCCAATGTTCTACACAAGGAGAGACGACTGGATAAAAATGATGAAGAATTCAATCGGCAAAATCGCCTACCACTTTAACAGTCATAGAATGATGCAAAGATACGCAACGGAGGCCTACCTGTAATTTCAATTGAGGCTAAATCCAAAAATCTTTAGCAAACAATCGCGCCATTCTTATCCCAAAAGAGATCAATCGTCTTCGGAATCAGTCTTCCAACTCAAACGTCCAATCTTGCTCCAGCCGTTCTGCCTTGGGTGATGTTTGCTTTGAGATTTTTTCTCGGATTTCACTCAGTCCTTTTAGCGCGCTAAGCGCATGAGGCATGGGTCTCACCTAGCCGAAGAATGTTGCTGCTATTTCATAGAGCTTCAAATCAACCGTTTTTCGCTTACCGACAACATCCTTCAAGGGCACGGAGACCATGGCGTTTCCTTGGATAGCAACCATCTCGCCGAATCTGCCCTCGTGCACCAGGTCAATCGCAGCGATTCCAAACCGGGTAGCCAAAACCCTGTCAAACGCGACCGGAGATCCACCACGTTGAAGATGGCCCAGAACCACTGCCCTAGTGTCGATGTTTTCGAATCTCTTCTCGATTTCCTTTCCTACGTAATAGCCTATGCCGCCAAATCTTGCGTGTCCAAACTCGTCTATCCCGCTGCTGTAAACGATCTCTTCGCCCCCTTTTGGTTTGGCCCCTTCAGCGACGACGATTATGCTGAAGTTTCTACCGCGTTTTTGCCTCTTCCTGATGCATTCGCAGACCTCTTCAATGTCGAAGGGCTTCTCAGGAATCAGGATGACGTCTGCCCCTCCGGCAATCCCAGACTCCAAGGCGATCCAACCGGTGTATCTACCCATAACTTCAAGGATTATACCCTGTGATGCGATTCTGCCGTTGTGTGAAGCCTGTCAAGTGCTTCACAAGCAATTGCCACTGCCGTTTGGAAACCGAAGGTGTAGTCCGTGCCAACCAGGTCGTTGTCGATCGTTTTGGGGACTCCGACGACGGGGAGCCCCAACTCGTATAGTTTGAAGGCTACGCCAAGCGTGTCCTCTCCGCCTATTGCAATGACCGCTTCAATGCCGTGTTCGGAAACGTTTTTCAGAATCTGCTTTGCTCCATCTCCGCTCTTGAACGGATTCGTCCTCGACGTGCCTAGTATTGATCCTCCTTTAGGGAGCAAGCCTACGAGGGTCTTCAAGTCTAACGGGATGAATTCACCTTCAACTAATCCTCTCCAGCCGTCTTTGATGCCTACAGTTTCATATGCGTAGTCTTGAATTGCCTTTCTAACGATGGCTCTCAACACGGCGTTGATCCCAGGTGCATCTCCCCCGCCGCTCAATATACCTACTTTTATCTTATCTTTTCCCCCTTGCCTCTAGCATTTCTGCCGCCTTAACAAAGTGTAGCTTGCCACTATTATAGATAGGAGCCCGCTGGACATTAATTCAATGAGTTTTGAGTACGAGAATTGGACTTGAACATTTTTGGATAATTGGTTCCCGTGGGCCCGGCTTAGGCATCTTGTTACCACGAGTAAGCATCTGGTCTCGAAAAAAGTTCGGGAGAAATAGGCCGGAGTTATTAACGTTCCTCATCATCCTAACTTCCGGATATCAGAATAGTTGGTTCAAACCAAAAAAGGAAATGCGGGTGACATCTCCACGTGGTAGCGGGTTCAAATCCCAGCGAAATTAACATTCGTCGAGGCTACTCGCTGCCAACAATGGATGCCTACCGCAATCGGTGAAACAGGTCATTCCTAAGAACCTGCGAACCACGGAATCGTGCCGTCTGAGTAACCTGACGAACAGGAAGCATCCTTAGAGCATCGACTATCCGTTTGCCGATGGCAATATCTGATTCCAATGCGTCACCGAAGAAAATCTGCCCCGACTTACCCAGCCACAACTCTTCCAGCTTCGTTTCAGATGGCAAAACAGTCGGGTAGGAGGCGTCGGGCGGACCTTCAAGAGAAGGGCTGTATTTGTAGCCCAGCAGCGGTCTCGCATTTATCCTCTTGGAAGCTACCGAACGAACCAGAATATTTTGCTTCCTGAGGGGTTTCAAGGTCGATGCCGAATAGCAGATGCTTCCACAGTGAGGTCTCACACCGCAAGTGTCCATTGGGCAAAGTCTCAATTGGCGAAATATCTGCGTAAAACTTGTGTATACCCTGAAGTTCACGTCCTGTAAGAATCGGAAGAGTCTCGTTCTCGAACATCACCAAAACATAGTCGCCTCCAACATGGTCCTTTTCACCGTTAAACCGCGCTGCCACTGACACGGAAGCGATGCTGTCTCCTCTGCCTGCCATGAAATCGGCGCCGTCATAGTAGCCAAACATGGCTGTCACGATGGGTTCCTCAGCTGGCTGATAACAGTCTGGCAAGAGTGCTCGGACTGAATCGGAATCCGTTTGATATTGCAGGGCAAGGAAGTGGGCTTCTGCATATTTAGCGTTTGCGAGCTTTCCTGTGTCGCCAATCCACCCGCTAATCAGTGGCATCAAGTAGATTTTGTTCGGGTCAATCTTCATTTCACACACTTCCCAAAATTCGCTATACATCTAATTATGCTTAGACCGTATAAATTATTTCAATAGAACAAAAAAAAGGGATTTTGCGGGTGACATCTCCACCTAACTGACGGTTCAAATCGCATCGGCCAAACACTCTACCCGTTTAGGAATGAAATCGATTACGCATATTCGCTATTCTGCGCGTAGTAGGAGAAGAGGTTTAGAGGCCTCTTTTTTCATGACTGTTACAACTTCGGCATCTGTAAGACAAATGTGCCTTCTGAATTCGTCATCGGTTATGTGCTCTCGCAAGAGGAAGTGGATTTCGCCATCCTGTGAAAGCAACCTAACTATGTCTTTTTTCTTCACAATACGTTCGGCACCTGCAAGGAAGCAAATACTCACTTGTGATTGAGTAACTATACAAAACTTATGAAGCCACAATTCACCTTTTAGCCAATTTCACTTAGCACGCGCAAAGTATAGTTGAAAAACAAAGAAACTACCTCACAGATTGACGCCCATTCTGAGTTCTTGACGCCGAAATACCCGAGTGTTAGGCGGCACATCCTTAGTGATAAAGCAATATACGCCGACGACGCTGTTCTCGCCTATCGTTACGCCAGGCATTATTGTGGCGTGAGTGCCGATTTTGCAGTTCCGCCTGAAAACCACAGGACCCTGTTTATCGTTGATTGTGGAGATTGTGTAAATGGAAACATGGCTGCCGATTTGGACGCCCTCTTCAATTGTGACACCGTTTAGGGCTTGAATGTAAGTGAAGGCCCCAATATCCGTGTTGGGTGCAAGCGCCAAGTTCTCTGGATGCCGCACTATCCATCCAAATTTGGTTGGCTTGCCATCTGGAATCTCAGGCATCTCCCAGATTTTGAAGCGGTTGGACTCGGTGCGTAACGCCTTTTGTTGTTCAGGAGTCAAATCATCAGACACTAATCTTCACCATTAGCAATTAGCTCTTCCAAGATTAAAGAGCTTTTCAGAAATAGAGAATGGAATTGTTGGCGCAAGCAATATTTTCAAAATTGATTTTTTTATGACAATCTGGCTGTCGGGGATTTGCGGGTGATATCTCCACCTGACTGGGGGTTCAAGTCCCCGCCAATCTTGCACGTGCTTTAAAAGTATCCGTCCTTCAAGTTCTCTTGAGCGGATAGTATGCAGAAGAGAATCATCATAATGGGCGCAGCAGGCAGAGACTTCCACAATTTTAATGTCCGCTTCAGGAACAACCGCGACTACAAAGTTGTAGGGTTCACTGCCGCGCAGATTCCAGGTATTCAATGCAGAATTTACCCACCCGAAGTCGCTGGCGAAGCGTATCCAAGCGGCATACCCGTTTACCCCGAAGAAGAGCTGCCATATCTAATAAGAAAATTCAAAATCGACCAAGTCTTCTTCGCCTACAGCGACGTCTCCAACCAAGAAGTCATGCACAAGGCATCCATGGTTCTGACCTGCGGCGCAGACTTCTCCTTCATGGGGCTCAAATCAACCATGCTGAAAGCCAAAGTGCCCGTGATTTCGGTTTGCGCTGTCAGAACAGGAGCGGGAAAAAGTCAAACCTCGCGGCAAATCATCAAAATCCTCAAGGAAAAAGGACAACGAGTCGTAGTCGTCAGGCACCCGATGCCCTATGGTGACTTGAAAAGGCAAATCGTTCAGCGTTTTGCTTCCCGTCAAGACCTCGACAAGTGCAAGTGCACTATCGAGGAACGAGAGGAATACGAGCCACATGTTGACATGGGGAGCGTCGTTTACGCAGGAGTCGAATACGAACGAATCCTCAGGGAAGCCGAAAAAGAAGCAGATATAATTGTATGGGATGGTGGCAACAACGACGTTCCATTCTTCAAGCCAAACCTACACGTAGTCGTTGCTGACCCACACAGGGCAGGAGACGAATTGAGTTATTACCCCAGCGAAATCAACCTACGGCTGGCAAACGTCGTAATCGTCAACAAAGTCGACACGGCAGAACCAGCGAAAGTGGAACAGGTGAAAGCTAACGTGAAGTCGATTAACCCGAGCGCGTTAGTTTTAGATGCAGCATCGCCAATAACTGTGGAAAAGCCTGAACTCGTCAAAAATAAACGAGTTCTAGTAATCGAAGATGGTCCTACGATGACGCATGGCAACATGCCTTTTGGCGCCGCGACGATTGCCGCAAAAAAGTTTGGAGCAAAAGAAATCGTAGACCCTAAGCCTCACGCAGTTGGCTCGATAAAGGAGATTTATGGACAGTACCCGCATCTTGGCAAGGTCCTTCCCGCAGTAGGTTACAGCGAAAAACAAATAGCAGAGCTTAAAGACACCATAGATGCGACTCCCTGCGATGTGATCATAGTTGGCACGCCAGTCGATCTGAGAAGAATTATCCGTTTTAACAAGCCAGCTGTAAGAGTTAAATACGAACTTCAAGTACTAGGACCAATCTGCCTCGAAGAGATTGTGGATAGTTTTCTAAGGGGGAAGAGAGAGAGTAACCGCTGAAAAAGGCGGCTCGCGGATAAAAATAGTGCGTGCTAAGGGTCCATAACCGCTAGTTAGACTAGCGACGCTGCTTCTATGGACGGAACTGCCAACCTTAACTAGTACAGTCTAGCAATGCAGACAGCAGCGTTCCCTAAGACAAAACAAGACAAAGAGCCAGGACGCCCGAATTGCTTTAAATACGTTGCATTTCAGACTATGCTTGGGCAGGAGCTAAGAGATTAATGATGAAAACAGTCTCAAACGAGAAGGAGGTTGAGGTTGAAGGCCACCTCATAGACTCCATGATTCTCACGAAGATTTGGGATAGAATAATAGAGCTCGGCGGGGATTTCGAAACCTTAGAATTCAGGGTTGGAAAGCACAAAACTGACACGAGCTACATCAGGATGGTTGTCAAGGGAAAAAACCCTGAAAATCTAGAGGGTATTCTGAACGAAATATACTCGCTTGGAGCAGTTCCTATAGAGACTGCCGAATCCATTGTTGCGCCAGCACCAGACGACATGATTTTTCCCAACAACTTCTACTCTACAACAAACAACCCGACCCAAGTTTTCTTCGATGGCAAATGGATAGAAGTTGAAGACACAATGATGGACAAAGTCATAGTAATCAACACCGTCACTAAAAGGGCCCATTGCAAACCTATTAGAGAAGTGAAAAAGGGTGACCTAATAGTTGTGGGCGAGACAGGGGTACGTGTCAAACCTCCTGAAAGGTCTAGAGAAAGCACGGGCATTTTCAAGTTTATGAGCAGCAGTTCTTCCAGCGAAAAACCTGCGCCTGCAGTGATAAGGCAAATAGCGCAAGACCTTCACAGCGTCAAACGTGCAGGCGGAAAAATCGCTGTTGTCGCTGGCCCAGCTGTCGTGCACACGGGCGCAGCAGGAGCTCTTGCTAGCCTCATACGAGGAGGTTATGTGGATGTACTGCTGACTGGGAACGCGCTGGCGGTTCACGATGTGGAAGCCGATGTACTGAAAACATCTTTGGGAGTTTCTCTCAAAGAAGGCGTTCCTGATGTTAGAGGGTGCAGAAACCACATCGTAGCCATAAACGAAGTCTACAAAGCAGGCGACCTAAAGGCGGCGGTCGAAAAAGGCGTGCTCAAAAGCGGCATAATCTACGAGTGCGTGAAGAAAGGAGTCCCTTTTGTTTTGGCGGGTTCGATTAGAGATGATGGCCCCTTGCCAGATGTTATAACAGACACTGTAGTAGCGCAGCAAGAATACAAGAGGAGGCTGAAGGATGTTACGATGGTTTTGATGTTGGCGTCAACATTGCACGCGATAGCTGTGGGAAATATGCTGCCTTCAACAGTCAAGCTCGTTTGCGTTGACATTAATCCTGCGTCGGTGACCAAACTGCTTGACAGAGGCTCGACCCAAGCAGTAGGCGTGGTCTCGGATATAGGCACTCTGCTGCCTTTGCTAGCTGAGGAAATTGGAAAGTTAGACAAACGCACGTAGCGCACGCATAAACATCTCGGCTCTTTCTCTTTTGCCAAGTATTTAATGTGTGTTGCGTTAAAATTTAGTCCTACAGCCACGCTTCGCCACGCGTGTCCTAATCATGTGAAACGTGTTGCTTGGATAGGCTTTAGATTCCCCTGCATTATTTGAAACCTTGATTAAGTTGAGATTTACTTATTCACTATGGCGACGGCTCTTACAGGAGACGCTGATCCCTTTTCAATCCTGAGTGGAAGTCCTACGAAAGTGAATTCTGCTTCGCCCACGGACTCCAGATTCTTTAGGTTCTCGTAGATCACAATGCCCTCTTTAAGCAATGCAACGTGAGCTGGAAAGTCTTTAGAGTCTCCGGGATCTATGCTTGGAGCATCTATGCCAACAGCTTTGACTTTGTGTCTAACAATGTATTCGGCAGCTTCTTTCGATAATCCTGGGTTTCTCTGATAATCGTCGGTACTCCATTTATCCTCCCAGCCAGTCCGAAGTATGATTATAGCTTCATCTATGGCTGTCGTGGTTTTCGGGACAGATTTTTCAATTTCATCCACCGTGAACGCCTTTTCATTGAGCATCACATGATGCAGGTCTAGGATTATAGCCCGACCGCAGAATCTGTCAAGGGAGACCTCGTCTATGAAAGGGCCTTCTTCGATGAAGTGGGCTGGAGAATCTACATGAGTACCAGTATGTTCAATCAGCATTAGCAAGTTGCTCCGAAATCCATGAAGCTCATGCCTCGTCCATTCGCGGATAATTGGAGCAATATAGTCAGGAAAAACCCACATGTCTGGCTTAATAGTTCTGGATAAATCAATCTTAACCGTCAACTTCCCACGACCTTACGTAGTCCACGCATAGGAGACTTTGCCAAGGTGCTGCTTTAAGCCTTTACGTATACTTTGGTTCAGGATCAACACCCTCAACTGCAACCGCTTTCGGGGCTATCGCAGTCTTTGAAAGTTTCACTATATGTGGACTGTTATTCGGTCAGTAAGTTCCAAAGTGGATGTTCTTCTGCACTAAATTTTGGGCATTTCCTTAAATGCGATAAGGGTTAATTCCAATAATTGAGATTGAAGGAAAACAGAAGGGAATTGGATTGGCTGAACTCTTAGATTTAGATAATTTAAACAAGCATCTCGAAGAGAAGGCTATTGATTACAAATACCGTGATATTGCCAATCTTTTTCAGAAAATACGCGATAAGATGCATGTGGAGAAGAAGGCAGATTTAGAAGCAATAGCTCAATGGGAAATGAATGTTTTCAATTTCTCCATTATCCGAAATGTTGTTAGTCCATCATGGACATTACCCGACAGCAACGGTAAGCTGGTAAGTCACCCGACCTACGATGATTTTTCCCCTGATTCATATGATTATATTATTAGAAGACTCGATTCAACAAACAATCCGATGCTAAAGACGAGATATGCTCATGTTTTGTGGTGGAGTCCTAAGAAACATGGCAAATATGCGCAATTGGCAATAGATGGTTATCTTGAACTGATTAAACTCTATGAACAGAAAGACAAAGAGAATCCGCAAAAACATTTTGGCTTTGATGTCTTAAGTGCGGTAGAAAACGCGCTTCTTCTTTCAAGAAATATTAATGATACAACAAAAATAGATTTAGCAAAATTGGAAGTGAAACGATTAATTTTCAATTTCAATTCAGAGAGCACTTGTTTATTCAGGGTTCGCGCAGATTTGCTTGGGTTAATGATAAAGGAAAAAACGATGTTTACAAAGGATGATTTTAGCGGTATGAGTGACCTCTGCTTCAACTTTTCCAAAGCATTGGGAGACTCACATCAAGCAATCACTATTCTGCAATTTGGCGAAATGAGTCGAACAAAAAACAGGAACAGCCACATACAACTGGAATGAATTGATTGCAGAATCCTATGAAAAAATGATGACTCCCAATCTACAGAATAACAAACATGTTGCTATTGAATTTTGTAGCAAAGCGTTAGAGTATTACAAGCTGGCAAAAAACGAAGAGAAAATCGAAAAACTTGAAACGATTTATACCGAACTGAGTGGAAGTCTGGAATTTCCTAAAATTGAGGTTAAAATTGACCTTAAAAAATACATCGCTGACTGCGAAAAAAGGGTAAAAGAATTGATGAAATTTACACCTGAGCAAATAATTGGCTTTATTATGACAGACAAAAGCTTGTTACCAGATTATAAATCGACAAAGGAATTGACACAGAAAATCTTGAAGCAGTTTCCAATGCAAGCTATTCTTCCAATAACTCTTACTGACGAGCAGGGACATACCGCCCAATGCTTTACGACACAAGAGGAGATTGAATTCTATCGTACACTCCATCAGTATCATATGATTCTTGAGAATTACTGTATGCCTTTGCTAAATATGGTGTTCATTGAAGGTTTGAAAGAGAACAAAATTACATTTGAAACTCTTATGGAGTTTTTCCAAAAATATAGCTGGTTCGGTAAGACTATACCGAAAAAAAGGTTCAATAAAGAAGTGCCTCACAATTGGCTAAGCTTGTTAGCGCCTTCATTGTTTGAATATTTTGCTCAGATGGATTATTGGAGGGCATCAGGAAATTATCCAAATTTAGTTTTATGTATCGATTCTTTGGTCGTGAAGATTGAAGGGTTGCTTAGAGACATGTTCTTTTTTTCAGGGATTGCCACTTTTACTTCAAAAACTGACAAAAAACATGGAAAAAGCATTTCTTACGAAAAAGAATTAAACGCCCTTTTGTATGAGAAACGGATGAGCGAATTATTTGACGCTGACGACCTTTTATTGTTCAAATTTGTACTCATAGAAAAAGCAGGATACAATTTGAGGCACAAGATAGCACATTCATTAATGCTTAGCGCTGAGTATCAGATTAACTACATTCATCTTTTGATATTGTTACTTTTGAAAGTAGGTAGTTACAATTTGAAAGCTGTCAGAAAAACAGACATCGCAACTAAAGAATAGAATAATTCCGTTTTTTTGGCAACTGCAAAAGACAATAGAACTCAATTATATCTGGGTTTTTAAGCAACTTTTCCGATGGTCAAAAGTCTTTTAAGTGGTTCAACATAGTCTTGATTGGGAGACATCTCCACTTACGCAGGGGTTCAAATCCCACCTCCGCCATGCTGAACTCATACCAGGGAAAGATTCCGTTTTCTCAGAACTGTCTGAGGGTACGCTAAAGAACACTTAAGTCTAAGCAGTCTTTAATGACAAGCATGGAATTAGAAATTGAGGGTCTGCCAAAAATCCTTCAGAAAAAGGGCTTAAAGGAAAAGATTACTGAAATCTGCAAAAAAAACGACATCATCTTTCTAGCCATATTCGGCTCCACCATCAGGGGAGAGCAAAAAAGAACAAGCGACATAGACATAGCCATCGAGTTTGACAAAAAAAAGCAAAAAACCCTATTTGATCTAAGCCACGTCGAAAACGAGTTAACAAAAGCTTTTAAGAGAAAAGTAGACCTCGGAATTTTCAGCAGCTTAAGCCCCTACATAGTAGAAACTGTTCGGAAGGAGATGCGGGTCATCTACGAAAAATGATATGGCGTACCTGAGACACATCGCAGACGCGATTTCTGACACAAAGCGGTTTATGAAAAAAGTGACCAAAAAAGAGTTTCTTGAAAACAGAGAAAAACAATATGCTGTTCTCCGAGCTTTGGAGATTATCGGCGAAGCAACAAAAAACTTGAGCAAAGAATTGAAGGCGGAGCACCCAGAGGTTAATTGGAGCGATATCGCTGGAATGAGAGACAGATTAGTTCACCAATACTTCGGCGTCAACCTAGACCTGGTCTGGGCAACTGCGAAGAAGAACCTTCCTGAGCTTGAAAATCAAGTTACTGAAATGCTCAGAAAGACCCGCGAAATTTAGTGATGCCTGGTCGAAGGAGCAGGCTTAGGACCCTGTCGCGCAAGATTTTCTCTCTTCTCCATGAAGCTTCGTCCGAGACCTCAGCAAATATACCTACGTTAAACACGCTCACTTTAACCGCACTCTCTCACAGGTTTCACAGAGTTGTTTGGACGATAGTTTAAGAAGCATCTAGAACGGTTTGTGGTAATCCCTCACAAAAACTGGGAGAAGTGAGAAAAGCATTGTCCCAAAACACGTTGGTTAAGGCCACACCATCTCAGACTCTGCTTTCGCTGAACATGCGCAACATTAGTCAACTGTTTCCAGGCTTTGCACCAGGCGACTTCGCCCTGCTCCAAGGCAACAACGCCGTCCAATCCCTCGCAACACTCCTAAGCGTAAGAGCGCAACTGCCAACTCAACTCGACGGCCTAGCAAGCAACGTCATCTTCATCGACGGCGCTAACACCTTCAGACTATACCGAACGACAAGGCTAGCGAGGCTCTGCCAGCTTGACCCCAAACAGGTGCTGGACCGCATCTACATCTCAAGAGCATTCACAGCATACCAGATGACCGAGCTAATCCTCCAGAAACTGGACGAGGCGGCCAAAACCTGCCAAGCCAACCTTACAATCGTCTCAGACATCGCCGCAATGTTCCTCGACAAAGACGTGGAAGAGGAAGAAGCCAAACGCATATACAGCCAAGTCACCACGCGCCTCTCAAACTTCGCAAGAGAAAACCAAGCAATCGCCATAGCCACTTACCCACCTCACATGGAAAGCCCCCGCAACCTCTACCTACAAGCACTAACTCAGGGAAGAGCAAACGTCGTACTGACGCTAAAACAAACAAAATACAAACGAGAAGTCATTCTCGAAAAACACCCCACCTTCACGCTCGGAACCGCAGAACTGCCCTCCGAAGAATTGCCCCTCACCGCGTTCATGGAGGCCTAAGCAACGGGCAAAACAGTCGAATCCTACCGAATGGCGATAGAGGACGAAATCCAAAGGTGGAAAGGATTCGCCAACGCCCTACGCATCACAGACCGAGAAGCCTTCGAAGCACTAATGGATGCCTGCAGGGGATACGCTTCAGCCGGCGGCAACGCCGTCCAACCCGTCCTATTCGAACCCATGACCATGTCCATGCTGCTCTCGCTGAAGGTACAGGTGCAAAGCCTGCAGAAGGAACTCGATGACCTCAAACACACACGCAGCACCTGACCATGTCAAAGGCTGGATCTTCGACGCCTATCCCGCAGGCGAAGGCGAAATAGCCGTCTGGGTTATCAGCGAAACAGGCGAACGCATCAGACTCACAGACAAATTCCAACCGAAAATCTACGTCTCAGCCCAACAGGACGAACTCGAACGCCTAATCAGCAAACTCTACAACAACCAACTCATAGCCTCCTGGAACTTTACCCTCAAATTTGCCCAACCCACAGACAACGAAAAATCCCGAGTCTTAGAGCTTACTCTGAAGGACTGCAGAAAAACCGGTTCACTCACCCGCACCATACTCAGAATGGGCGACTACCTCCGCTACCACATCCACAACTGCGACCTGAGGGGAGACCGAGACTACTTCTTCAGCCACGACATCTTCCCACTCGCACTCGTAGAAATCAAAAACAGAGAAACAGGATTAGAATACACCCTTCTAGATTCGGTCAAAACCACCGATTACGTTGTCCCAGAATTCAGAGCGCTCAAGCTTAACGTGGAAATCGCCAAGAAGGGCAAAATCGCAAACTTCAAAGACCCGATAAAAAAGATAACCCTAACCCAAAACGAAACAGAAACAAGCATCGACTCAGGCGACGAAACAGACAAGCTACTCCAACTCGTCAAAGTCGTCAGGAAACTCGACCCAGACTTCCTCGTCACACAAGGCGGAGACTCCTACCTCTTCCCATACCTCATCCAACGCGCAACGCTAAGCAACATTGTTGACGAGCTTATCCTCAGCAGAGACAACACACCATTCACGTCCAAAACACCCTCAGGCAAGACCTTCTTCTCATACGGACGCACATTCTACCGCGCCGGAGCCATCAGACTCTATGGGAGAATCCACATCGACGAAAGCAGCGGATTCGTCCTCTCAGAAGCAGGATTCGAAGGCTTAATCGAGATAGCCCGCACCTGCCGAGTCCCATTACACACTGCGGCACGCAACTCCATCGGATCAAGCATGTCCTCACTGCAGTTCTACCAAGCTATAAAAGACGACATCCTGATTCCCAGAAACAAAAGCATCCCAGAAGCCTTCAAAACAGCGTACGAACTGCTCGTAGGCGACCGAGGCGGCTTCGTCTTCGAACCCAGAGTAGGCGCACACGATTACGTTGGCGAAGTCGACTTCTCCTCAATGTACCCAGTACTTATGGCGAACAACAACATCTCAGCCGAAACCGTCCTCTGCAAATGCTGCCCCAACTCACCTCTGCGCATTCCCGAACTGAACTACCACATATGCACAAAACGAGACGGCATAGTCCCTAAAACCCTCAGACTCGTAGTCAACAAACGGCTCTTCTACAAGCGCATGAAATCAGAAGCCGAGACTCCAGAGCTCAGAGAAATGTATGATAAACGCCAAGCAGCTCTAAAGTGGATTCTGGTCACTTGCTTCGGTTACCTGGGATACAAGAACGCCAAGTTCGGCACCGTCGACGGCCACATCGGCGTCTGCGCATTCGGCAGAGACACACTCCTAAAAGCAGCCCACACGGCTGAAGAACACGGTTTCGAGGTTATCCACGGCATCGTCGACTCGCTCTGGCTGAAGAAACAAAACGCCACAATCGAGGAGTACGAATCCTTATGCAAGACAATAACCGAGCAAGCTAAAGTGCCCATAGCCTTCGAGGGCAGATACAAATGGATCGCCTTCTTACCCTCAAAAATGCACCCGCGCATCGGAGTCCTAAACCGATACTACGGAGTGATGGAGAACGGCAAGATCAAGGTCCGCGGCTTAGAAGTGCGCCGCAGAGATACCCCGCGCTTCATTTTTGACGCACAGACAGAAATGATTAACGTACTAGCCAAAGCCAACAACACAGCTGAACTGCGCAGAAAGATTCCCGACGCCCTCGAAATCGTTAAGACATATCGGCGAAAACTGCTCGACGACGAAGTAGAACTCTGGGACCTAATCGTCACGAAGCACATGTCCAAAAACCCGGAGCGATACAAGCAGCACGTCAGCCAAGTAATCGCTGCGGAGCAGCTGATTAAAGAAGGCGCAGAGGTCCACGCGGGAAACACCGTGCGCTTCCTCTTCACCCACGCGGAAGACAAACGCCACGACCGCAGAGTTAAAGCAGCACAACTCATCGAGAAAGGGGTAAACCCCGACGCAAAGAAGTACCTGCTTCTCCTATACGCATCAGCAGCCAACCTGCTCAGCTTCGCAGGCTACACCACAACATCAGTCTGCACCGCTATAGAGAGGCAGCAGCAGAGAAGTCTCATCAGCTACGAGAAACGGTTCTCCGACCCACGGACATTCGGTGCTAACTAACGCTATATTTTGCCGACCAAAACCATTCGGTCCCTCATTGAGATGGATTTGCTTTCTTTATGGTTTTAGTTCGGCATAACTAGTTTCGGCTACCGAAAAAGCAGCTTTTCCGCCCTCAAGAAGGAAATGACATGATCCACTGGCCAGCTCAACCTCTTCCTACAGTCGGGAGGCACAACCACGACGTCGAGGCTAAGAGTTCTCAAAACCTTCGACAACAAACTAAACAACAAACCATACAAAATCGCCTTCGGCCAAGGAGCCCACACGTGCACCTTCGCCGATTGGACGGTCACCATGAAAGGACCAATGAAAAGCGCAGACGGAAAGATGATCCCACCCACGGGAAAAACAGCAAAGCTCGAATTCTGCACACTCGCCACGTGAAAGAACAACGAAATCGCAGAAGAAAGATTATTCTATAACCTCGCCGGGTTTATGAAGCAGCATGGACTATCAAAATAGTAAGCGAGGTAAAGACTGATGAGCAAGGTACAAAAACGCGAAGCGGGAACCAAAGGAAAAAGCACTTTTCGCGAAGACATAAAAAACAAAGAAAAGGCACTCGTTCTCTTCTATGCAACATGGTGCCCGTTCTCCCGAGCGATTCTGCCAATTTTTGAAGAATACTCAAAGAAAAATCCAAAAGACTGCCTCAGCGTAATTGCGGACGAACAGCCCGATATCTGCGAAGAATACGCCATAGAATACTACCCGACAGTGATAATGTTCACAAAAGGAAAAGTGCACAAACGCCTAGACGCAGAGCCAGGAGTTGGCTTAAACAAAAAACAATTTAGGACTCTTACTGAAATCCAATGAGCCCTAACCTCTTTTTATTGTCTGTCGAAGCCCTCTAAATCCTGGCGCCTGTTAGCGCAAAGCTGCTTCCTGAGCATACAGCAGACATGGGATGGCACACCTGTCCAACGTAGCCACTAAAAGAAAGAGAAATAGAACTCCATGATATATGTTCTATTCCTTTACTTTTTACTTTTTCTCCGTAGTTTTACCATCAAAGTGCTCTTCGCTACCCATTGCCTCTTTTTTAGTGTGCCTAACAACTCCGTCTTGGTGCTCGGGCGGCGAGTAAATCGTGTAAAGCCTAAGGTTTTTGCTCTTCGAAGAATTCTCCACGTTGTGCCTAGCGCCTGCGGGCACTATCACGCCATCTCCATCTTTCACAGGATGCACTTTGCCGTCGATGGTTACTTTCCCCTCGCCTTCTTCGAAACGGAAGAATTGATCTACATCCTCATGAGTTTCTGCCCCAATTTCCTCCATAGGCTTCAAGCACATCAGCACAAGCTGGCTATGCTTCCCTGTGTACAGCACACGTCGGAAGTCAGTGTTTTTTCGAGTTTCTTCTTCAAGATTGGTTACGAATCCCTTCATGCTATCACCAATTTCATTACCATTCAATCTGTTTAAAACCTTTCCCGCCAAACGCGCTCTTGTCATGGCTGGCTAATTCAAAGCTGAAAAAGAGTCAAGAATGCCGCTTCTCGCCTTTTGCGTGCTTAGGCGGAAGCTGATCTGTTCTCATTTGTTTCTTTTTCAGCTCCTTATCTCGCCGCATTTTCTTTTGACGCTCAAAATCTGTATTTTTCTTTTTCCTACTTGAAACGCTCATTCATCCACACTCCAACAAGCAATAACACACGCGCACCACAATTGAGGACTATTTCTTTAGTCGCTTCTCTTTATGCTTTTTTCTTTTTTCTTCTCTTTCCTTTTTAGTCATTGGTTTCTTCTTGTTACTTCCCATACCCAACGCAATCACCACACTCAAGTAATCGGGATAGGGAATTAAGTTTTTGTGATTGGGAGAGTTGGGCTTTTAGCAGAGAAAGCATTCTGGTGACTTGGACAGACATTTCTGAGGTTTGCTACTCTCCGAATTTCCCTAAACTTACGAAAATCAAACAAGACGTCTCCGAAAAAATAGTTGGAAAATATCGACATCAACGTCTGCTCTAAACGGGAAAAGATAAACAAGGCTCACCTGGGTTTCTCAAATTGCTTACAAATTGACCGAGAGAAATCGGTTTGCCAGAGCAATCTAATTCGCGTTTTACAACGCTTACATCGTATGACAGCACCCTCATGCTCTTCATAGCCAAACTCAGAGTAGCTATTCGGGTTATCCGGCGAAAGAAGGCTTCCACATTTTGGGCAGTCAAATGAGTTGGCGTCTCTTGAAATAGGGGAAGTATTTGATTTTACCCTCTTCTTTGAGCTTGTCTATCAGTATCGTGAACTCCACAGCGAATTGTTTCATAACTCAAGCCTGAATAGTGAAATAGCTGAGGAGGCTATTTTGGTTTTCTGGACACGCCTGCCAACTGAATAAGCATTCTGGCCAGTTCCAGAAGCCTACCTATAATTCAATTAACGAAGAAAAAAAGGGATGGCGGGAGACATTTCAACTGTTCTTCTATCCTGTATCGGTTAGTGGGTTTAGCTCACACTGATTTTCTTCTTCTCTTTGGGAGCCTTTTTTATCAGTACGATCTCCAATATGCCATCTTGCAACTTCGCGCTCACTTTGTCAGCGTCTATTTCCTCAGGAAGATTTACCATTCTATAGAAGGATTCACATTCGCGTTCTTTGCAAACATAGTCTTTTGTTTTATCATCGTACTTCCATCCTACGAGGCTTTGGATTTCCACAGAATCCTTAGTAACCTCAAGATTGATGTCTTCCTTGCTAAACCCGGGCATTTCTGCTTTCAGCAAGTAGTCTTTTCCGCGGTCCTCCATGTCTATCTTGGGAACCCTGATTTCAACCATCGGCATTCTGGAAAACAAGTTATCTATAGAACGGTTAGACGGCCATAGAGTGTCTTCAAGGTCACGCCTAAATTTCTCAAAAACTCTGTCAAACTCTGTTAGATCAGAAGCTCTGCGACGCATCGGGAGCCAATGTGTTTTCGTAGGTCTAATTGATTTTTTTTCTCTTTCAGCATTTTCTTTTGTGCCTTTCAAAGGCATATTCTTCTTGGGCGGCTCAGTGCTCAAAATGTTCACCATAGCATATGAGAAGGCAAGTTTTTTATTATTTTCGTTTTCGAAGCTTGCAATTAGAAACGTGCGCTATTTTTAAGCATGCTCACAGGTTGTTTCAACAGAAAAACAATGAATTAACATTGGTGATCGCAATGGAGGTATTCGAAGCGATTCGCAAGAGGCACTCTGTCAGGGCCTATATGGCGCAGGAAATACCAGCGGAGAAATTGGACAGAGTCTTGGAGGCGGGTCGGTTGGCACCATCGGCTGGTAACATACAGCCATGGCACTTCGTCGTTGTTACGAATCAGCAAAAGAGAAATATGTTGTCCAAAGGAAGATTTGCCAAGTTCTTGGCAGAATCACCCGTAGTAATCGTTGGTTGTGGAGACAGAACGTCGTCTCCCAATTGGTATGGGGTTGACACTGCTATTGCATTACAGAACATGGTTTTGACTGCTACCAGCGAAGGGTTGGGCACATGCTGGGTTGGAAGCTTCGACGAGAATCAAGTAAAGACGCTTCTCGGTATTCCAGAGAAATTCAGGGTAGTGGCTCTTCTAGCACTCGGGTATCCTCGCGAAGAGCTGGACTTGGGAACCAAAATTCTTCATCTGTTCAGAAGAAAGCGAAAAATAGATAAAATTGTCAGTTTGGAGGCTTTTGGGAATCCTGCGAAGCAGAAGCATGCCTTAGAGAAGAACAGTTAGAATCTTTTCAGATGTGCGTGCACGCAAGCTGAGCACGCGGATGGAGTTCGATGTCTCAAGACCGCCTAAGCAAATAGATAGCCGCAGCTAGTTCCGAAAATGCGATGACTCCCATGGCTAAGAGGGACAAGCCGTGATTGAGGGACAAAAGAAAAGTAGCTGAATAAGCAGCCATGGGAATAAGTACACACAGGACCCCTAGGACCAGTTTTTCCAAGTCGTTAGCAATCGCACCTAATTTGCTCTTTGCGGCTGTTCTCAGGAAGAGTTTGATTTCGAAGACGCTTGCAGACGCCACCGAAATCGTCGTTAGGCAGGGAATGAGAATGCTGGAAAACGAAGTTAGAGGCTTAACAAATGATAGCCCAATCAAAGCTAACGGCACGAGAACGTACGTTGCAGTGGATACGAGGGTTTTGGAGATGACTATTTTGCGGGCGCTTATTGGCAGGGTCTTGGTGTACTCGAGTCCTTTTCCTTCTGCAGTTAGTAGGGCGAGCGGTATGAGCAAAGCGAAGATTGCGCCCATTGAGGTGGCATCGAGCAGCATTGCAGTTCTTAGCGTTGATAGATTCGAAATAAGCAGGGCTATCATCACTGTTTCCAGGACGGGAAGGGCAAAGAAGAAGGCAGTGGCTGGATTTCTGGAGGCGACTTTCAGGTCTTTAAGAACATAACCAAGCAGCGGATGGTGGATTTTGACCGAAAAATCTTTTGCAGCCACCCGTATGGTCTTTTTTCCGGCGCCCTGGGATATGCTTTTCACCGTCCCCAGGCTCCATTTGCCCGCCAGAATGGCTAATAATGCATAACCTGTAAGGGCGAAAGATGCAACCAGCACAATCAACGATGCAACGTTGGAGTAGGTTACGCTCGCTATGAGAGCGCCCGTGGAGAAAGGGTACAAGAGAAGGAGGAATAGGGTAAAGATGTTGCCAAAGCCTAACAGCAAGTTCTCCAGATTTAGCACCGTGTACCAGGGGATTGCAAACATGAATCCCACGCCAACAAGTAGCAAACCCCACATCAGAATGAAAACTAAACGCAAGAGGGTATTGGCTTTTGATCTTCCTCCTCGCATCAGGTTCTTTTGGAAAACCCTAGAGAACCAGAGAGCAATCGTCACTGCGAACACCTGATTCATAGCTGCGGTCACGAGCATGATCAGGGTTGCAATGGGAGAACCCGTCATAAAGGCAACCAATACGACTTGGCTTGTTACAGAGCCTATGACCATGTAGTCGACTGATCGAATGAAAGAGAAGAGAGTAATCAGAGAAAAGTCGCCGCGTTCTATGGGCAAGATCGACAACAAGACTGAAGACTCGGCGCTCACGAACGATGAAAGGGTCTGAATCGCATACAGAGTGGTAAAGCCCAACGTAACTGCCAAGCTCAACGCAATTGAAGTTGCCAATCCGAAGAATTGAACTCCAAACAGCATTGCTGCGAAGGGGGCTGCGGCTACCACCACGTTGAAAATTGAAACGATTAATTTGTCAAATTTGGCGATTCTTAGAGCCCTATTGGTTAGTTCGAGTTCGCTCTGGTCTTCTTTGCCTGGCTGACTCCGCCCGAATGCGCCCCACCACATTCTTCCTCTTTCTTCAGCCAGAGACTGATAAACCACTTCTCGGTAGGGTGCTCGGCTTAGCCGCCAGGCTTCAGCCAACTTCATTCTTGAAGAATGCCTCCCTCAACATTCTCGTAGTGTCAGCTATCTCAAATTCTTCGTGGGTTAACTTTAGGAAAACTTCTTCGAGCGTCTTGGCAACGCCTTCGGTCTTGCTTCGGAGCTGGTCCAATGTTCCCTCCGCTATCACCCTGCCCTGATCTATAATGCCGATTCTTGTGCAAATCTGCTCGGCCACTTCCATTATGTGAGTGGAGAACAACACGGCGCCGCCTTTTTGAGCATGAAATGATACCAGATCCTTGACGATTCGACTGCTCTTCGCGTCAAGACCATTGAGCGGTTCGTCCAGTAGCAGGACGCGTGGTCGGTGGATAAGTGAAGCTATCAGAGCCACTTTTTGCTTCATGCCGAGAGAGATTGTGGCTATGGGTGAGTCAAAGTATTGTGACATATCAAAGGCGTTGGCCAGATGTGTAATCATCTCGTTTGCTGTCAACTGATCGGTTTTCCTGATTGATGTGACGAACTGCAGGAAATCTCGAGGAGACAGAGAATCGTAGACTATTGGGTTTTCGGCCACGTAGCCTATTCTCGATTTAGCCTCAACCGAGTCCTTTATCGGGTCGAAGCCTGCGACCTTGATCCAGCCTGAAGTTGGCTCCAGCAAACCCAAGATGGTTTTGATGGCTGTGGTTTTGCCAGCGCCGTTCGGACCCAACAATCCGTAGATTTCTCCTGGCATAATACGCAAATTCAAATCTACTAACGCTTGAACAGAGCCAAATTGTTTGGTAATGCCATGAGTCTCAATCAGCGGCTCAGAATCAGGACTAAACGCTTTTTGCATGTGTTGGTCGCCTTTATGTCGAGTTACTCTCTGTCCTAAGCAAATTATGCTTTGCTTATCCACGATTCATAATCAGTCATTTCGAAAGCGGCAGGAGTTTCCGAAAAATTGGACACAGATAAAAATCAAAAAGTGTTACAACTTTCAAGTTTTTGACCTATTGCAGCTGTTTTCATGATGATTCTTGTGACCCTCAGAACCATCAGAACGCCGAACAATTCCCCGCCTAGTTTTTAAGTCAGCAGACGGCTAGTGACTCTTCACATACCTTACTAAGAACCGAATAAAGGCATAAGATGTCATCAGCCCTTAGTAGATTGGTTTCCATCCTGATTGTTGTTTCGATAATCGTTGCCTCAGCTTCAGCCGGATACTACTATTATTCGCAAACCCAACACTCAACGCCCTCATCCCCGCCTTCCAACTCAACTTCCACGCCAGCAACTCAATCGGGTTCTCCATCAACATCGACCTCCCCGTCATCTCCTTCTTCATCCTCAACTTCCCCATCCTCTCCGCCGTCTTCGTCACCAAGCACAACGTCAACACCGCCTCCAACCGTCCCGATCATAAGTATGAGTAATCTGATCGTTAGCCCAAGTGAGGCATGGCCGAACAGCCCCGTTACAATTTCAGCTCAACTGAGCAACGTAGGAATAACAGGTTCCATCTCCTTGGCACTCCAAATCAACGGAGCAACCATCGACAACAGGACAATCCAGATTGCAAACGGAACATACATGACAGTGCAATTTAATGCAACCGAAACAGCCACAGGAACATACAACATCAGACTGGGCATATTAACAGGAGCATTCACCGTTGTCCCAACTGGGACACATACACTCACAGTCACCTCCGCTTACACGGGATTGGCATTCACCTTCGACAATCAAACAGAGACCACACCGTTCTCAATCATCTTAAAAGTTGGAACCTACCACACAATCGTCATGCCCGCAGCAGCCAACGCCTACACATTTCAAAGATGGGAAGACGGCTCAACAAACCCTACAAGAACGATAACCCTGACTGAACAAATGTCCCTCACCGCTTACTTCAGCGGCGCAAACGGCAGAGGCTCATGCCCATCACTGTACGTTTGGAACGGAACTGAATACGCGTATGCATCGGAAATTTCTGACGGACCAGGTTGGCTGGGGTTCATCGACTACTACAATCCAGACGGAACGATCACGTTTGCCTACAGCAACCCCTGGAGCTACATAAAGTTAGACAGCACGCAGCTTCAACAAACAAACGGCAACTACAGAATGGCCATCACTGAAGACTCAGACGAAATCTTCTATCTTAGACTCTGTCAAACTAGTCGCTGTCGACCACCCGTCAAACGTAGACGTTTACTCAACCCGAGGAACATACCTAAATAATCTCGCTGGGCAAGGTACCATCTACACCGTCAGCAAAAGCCTGTTCACCCCAGTTTCCGCAGTCAACAACGGAGAAGACGTACTCTCCCAAATCAACAAGCAAGACGGAAACTACACGGTGGCACAAAGGTGGACCTGGAACACATTAGACCTGAACCTCGGCAACCTAACAGGCGCCCAACAAATCAACCTCCTGGTCACAGCCGTGATTGCCTGGCCCACAAACCAAGCCGGCGGAGACTGGGCCGCCCAATTCGCGTCACAACCCGGCGTAACACCATCGCCGCCTCCCTACATGGAAGTCAAAGACCAAAACGGCAACTGGATAGCCGTTCCAAATAACCGAGAATTTCCAATGCCACCAGTCAACCCCAACTCCTTCGTCGTCAACCTAACAGGGCTATTCCCCACAAACGACTACTCCCTCAGAATTCGATACTACCAAGACATAAGCTTCGACTACATAGGAATCGACACTACCCAACAACAGCCTATATCCATAACATCCATATCACCAGGCTCAGCGACCCTCAGCCAGCTGTTCATAACGAATTCGACTTCAACAGGCAACTTCACACGCTACGGAAACGTCACTGAACTGCTACTTAACCCGGACGATATGTACGTAATAGGGCGACAAGGAGACAGTGTTTCCCTAGAGTTTCCAGTCGACACGAACCCGGTTCCTCAAGGCACGACACGAGACTACTTTATCGTCGCCTCCGTGTGGTTTAAGGGAAATGGGTTGTCGTACCTGCCGTTCACGGTTGGCTTGCTACCCTTCCAAAACATGAGCAGCTACCCATACCCCCAGACAGAAAGCTATCCATACGACGCACAACATCTAGCTTACCTGAAGGATTACAACAGCAGGACGATAAACTGAATTTAGGCTTTTATAGAAAAAAAATAGAAATTGCAGGAATTATGCTGGAGCAGCTTGTGGAGGCGGAGCAGTTGAAGCGCTTGGCATTGAGAAAAATGCTACCGTTAGCAGTATCCATGCGACGAAGATAAGTATCAAGCCGACAAGTACTATTGTTAGAATTGCGCCCAACAGCAAAAGGAGCCCCGCGGTTCTAAACATGCCATTTCCAGTCTTTACTGCCAAAGCATCGAATGTCTTCCTGAGATACACCGCCATCAGTATGTAGAAAATGAAAGCAACGACAAGAGCGATCAGTATGCCACCGAAGAATGCGACGACGTCTCCAGTGATTCCGCTGATATTTCCACCGGGTCCATACCCGAATCCTAAGAACGAGCCTCCGAAGACTACAGCTATTAATAGGAAAGCTGCAGCAGCGACTCCGATTATGCCGAAGATAATGCCATACAAGGCGTTGTTGAATATGCCGCTGTCTTTGTAGTAGTCAGCAAGGTACTTCAGTCCAATCATAAGGAGGATGAAGCCAATGATGCCGAGGAATGGTACGAACGAGCCGATGATCAGCATCAGTGCGCCAATGCCTGCGAGTGATCTTCCTGGTTCCATGCTCATTTTTACACCTGAGTTGTCTTGTTTGTTCAGGTATGCATTAAAGCCTTTTTGTTCGTCTCATTTCGTAGTGCTCTCTGGGCAACGTACGTTATTTATATACAATTTAGGCTTATACTTCGATAAGAGGAGATAGAGATGCTGGGTTCTGAGATTGATGAAGCGAACAGAGAAGCTGTTAACCGAATTATTTCCGCTGAGGCTATTCTGGTGGACATGAAGCCAGCGCGAACAGCCATCCCTGGCTTCAAGGATAATCTGATCACTCACGCTGGACCACCGATATCATGGGATAGAATGCTCAAAGTGCAGAAACTAGCGGTGATTAATGCAATAATGTCGGAGGGACTCGCGGAAACTCCGCAACAAGCAGAAAAGCTCGTAGAGAGACAGGAAATACTGGTTGAGCCTAACCATAAATACGGCAACGTAAGCGGCATGTGCGGTGTCACTTCAGCCTCGAATCCTGTTTTTATTTTCAAGGACAATGTCCACGGCAATACCTCTACCGACTGGATGCAGACCGACATGACCTCATTCGGGGAAAGTTACGAGAAAGGAATAAACGAGGTCAAGTTCGCAAGAGAAACTCTTGCTCCGGTAATGGCCGCCACCATCAAACACGCAGGCGGATTCAACGTAAAGGAACTCCTAGCCAAAGGACTCCAAATGGGTGACGAACTCCACGGCTCGTTCGAAGCAACACGGGGTGTGTTCATGAACTGGATACTTCCACATATCGTCAGAACAGATTTCCCAAAGGAGACGCTCGGGAAGATCGGAGACTACTTCATGGGAAACGGAGGCCGATGGTTCTGCGGCAACCTCATGATGGGCGGTTGCAAGGTGATGATGGACGCAGCCAAGGGAATAAAATACAGCACAATCGTAACAGCAATGGCGAGAAACGGTGTTGACTTCGGCATCAAAGTCAGCGCCTTGGGCGACAGATGGTTTACCGGTCCCGCCAGGAGAGATTAAAGGGTTCCTGTTTCCAGGATTCAGCAGCGCCGACGGCGCTCCAGACATCGGTGACAGCGCCATCTCGGAATCGAGGGGTTTCGGCGGAACAGCGCTTTCGGCTTCTCCATCCCAGGCAAGACTATTTGGCGGAGCACTTCAAGAGGCGGTGCAACACACAAGAGCAATGCGGAAAGTCTCGATAACTGAAGACCCACTCTTCCGGATTCCGTACATGGATTTCGTGGGCGTCCCAGTCGGAATCGACATCCGCAAAGTTGTGGAGATGAACACGGTGCCTAGAATAGATACGGGAATCGCCCACAAAGACGGCGGTCACGGCATCATAGGCACAGGAATCGCAGATGCACCGATGGAAGCTTTCAAGAAAGCACTCACGGCTTTCGCAGAGGAGTACACGTAATCCGACGAACCAATAGGACGCCTTGAAATGCGGCTCTCCTGGGAGAAATACCTTCGCTATCCACGCACCCTCCTGGAAAAGCACCTTCGCGGTTTTAGGCCAGAGAAGTACTATTCATACCTTCTCGGGATAGCTGCATCACTAGCTCTTTTCTCTATCATCCTACTTGCCTTCAGGTACAACCCAATCACGAGCATGGTGGGCCTCGTGACGGGATCGTTTGGTTCAATCTTCCTCGCTTCGGAAACATTCGTACTCATGGCGCCTTTTCTGTTGGCTGCCCTTGCGTTTCTCGTGGCATACAGAGCGAGATTCTATAATATCGGCGTCGAAGGACAGCTCTACATCGGCGCCTTGTTCGCATATCTGGTTGGTTCCCAAGCTCGGAGGGTTACCCGGAGTCGTCGCAATTCCTCTGGTGCTCATTGCCTCGGCGGCAGGCGGAATTCTCTGGCTTGGCCTACCGCTCCTAATGAGAATCAAGCTCCAGGTAAATGAAATATTCCCGACGCTCGTTATGAACTTTATAGCGATTGACATAATTAACTGGCTCACGGCCGGACCAATTAAGGATCCGAACTCTGGAAACCTTCAGACCTCGATGTTGCCTCAGTCCGCTTGGCTTCCCATCCTCATCCCGGGCACAAGATTTAGTTTGGGAATAATATTCGCTGGGTTAGCAGCCGTCGGCGTGTTCTTCGTTCTCTACAAGACGGTCCTAGGATACGAAATCAGGGCCTCTGGGACGAATCCGCAAGCGGCACGAGCCGGAGGCGTCGATGTTTCGAGGAGCATACTTGCAGTAGGTTTGATCAGCGGTGGGTTAGCAGGGTTAACGGGGATGGTTGTGGTGACCGGAGCCGAACACCTGCTAGCTCAGAACTTCTCTCCCGGGTACGGATACCAAGCGATAGCTGTTGCTGCATTAAGTTCATTTCATCCCTTGGGCGCCCTAATCGCTTCCGTGCTATACTCTGCGCTTTCAATCGGCGGCGAAAGTCTCCAACGCAGCGCAGCAGCCATACCGATTGAGCTGATCTACGTTTTACAAGCGGTCATAGTGCTGTCCGTCCTAATTGTTCAAACATGGCTTAACCGCAGGATGAAAAGGAGGCGATGAAGGAGAATGTCCTCGCTTGGAGACCTCGCAATATCCATACTATCCGCCAGCTTCACGCTGACTATGCCAATACTGTTCACCTCAATCGGGGAGGTGTACGCAGAAAGATCCGGCGTGCTAAACATGGGCATAGAAGGCGTGATGACTCTCTCGGCCTTCGTCTCCCTATTTGTCACCTTCACAACAGGCTCCTACGTCTACGGGTTACTCGCAGCAATCATCGCCGGCGTAGCCATGGGGATCCTACATTCATTCGTAACTGTCAAAGTGGGAATCAACCAACTAATCGCGGGACTTGTAATCTATACTCTAGCTGGTGGCATCGCCGATTTCACCTATCGAATCGTAACTGCCAATTCATTCCCAGTAGTTCGCCCTCTACAACCAGTCCTCTTCGGGCAGAACATCTTAGTGTATGCTTCGTTCGCGGTCGCCATCATTCTTAGGCCTCGTTTTGTACAGGACAACCTGGGGCCTTGAAATCAGAGCCGTCGGGGAAAATCCCGAGGCGGCTGATGCAGCCGGAATCAACGTCAATCGAGTGCGCCACCTATGCGTACTTCTGGGAGCAGTCCTCGCAGCCGTGGGAGGAGCATCCCTCGTTATCGGCTATCTTGGTCTCTACAACGCTGGAGACACTCTCGTTGCAGGAAGAGGATGGATCGCCATCGTCGTCGTGATCTTTTCAGGATGGAATCCATACAAAGCGATAGCAGGGAGTTGGCTGTTCGGACTTGGCTACTCCATAGCCGCAACCTTCATCGGCTCTGGCATCTTCTCAAGCCTTGGTCCAGGAATAGGCTACTTCCTCCTAGCGATACCCTACATTCTTGCAATAATCTTCATACTAGTCTTCCATAAGGGGACCAAGCCTCCCTCTTCTCTCACAGTTCCTTACAAGCGCAAATAGCCGAAGATTGACCCGTCACTCGACTTCTCAAATCGAGATACGTGACCACGAATAGCTTAAAATATCACTTACTTTCATACCAGACCACATGGCAGTTGACTTCTATGCACACCGAAAATAGAAAGGCTATTTCCAAAATGATTGCAGCAATAATTCTAATAATCATAGTGGTTGTCGCAGCCGTTATCGCGATAGTAGCATTCAACTTTTACCAACCAAGCTCGAACACAAACGCTGGCTACAAACTTGCAGTTGTCCTGGGCGGAGACGAAACTGACGTCGGATTGAACGCAAATGGCATCGAAGTAGCAAATTGGATCCAATCAACCTACGGTTGGAACGTTTCAATCTCGCGAGACGTCGCCTACTCTGACCAGTCGAGAGTAATCACTACATACGCCCAAGAAGGTTACAATGCGATCTGGACCGACGGTAACCAGTTCATCGGAGCCACCGAGCAGATAGCAGCGCAGTTCCCCAACGTCCTCTTCATCATGAGTCCAACATATACGGGCGACAACATAACGTCAAACGTTGTCGCAGTTAGTGCAGGATACCAAGCCACTGGCTATTACTTAGCTGGAGTCCTCGCAGGAAAAATGACCCAAACAAAAGCCACCGGCGTCATAATCGGCCAATGGTTCGCGGCTCTCTCCTTCGAATTCTATGCGTACCAAGCAGGCGTACACGCCGTAAACCCTGACGCGAAAGTATATCTCACCGTCCCAGGAACCTGGTCTGACCCAACCATCGGGTATCAAGACGCACAGACTATGATCAACACAAATCACGTCGACATCATAGTCCCCATAGCCGATGCAACCGGAAGAGGAGTAATCTCTGCAGCCATCGCGGCAAACATCTCTATCATAGGCACCGTACAAGACCAAGTCAGCCTGGCGCCAAACAACATGATGACAAGCGTTCTACTGAACACGACGGCATTCATGCAAACGGTCGTCCAGCACATCAATAGTAACACCTGGAGCCAAATCGGAGGCCAAGTAATCAATATGAATCTTGGCTCGCTCGCGCCATTCCATGCTTATGACAGCGTCATTCCACAATCAGTGAAGACACTGCTCGCAGACACCTCCAACGGGATCAACAACGGCACAGTACAAGTTCCTTTCACCTACACACAAAACCCACCAGCAACCCCATAGTTCAAATTTGCCATCTTTACCCTCCCTTCTTTTTTGTTTAGCAAAGGGATGATCTGAGATGTCTGAAGAAGTTTCAAAGTCTTCATCCTCCCTTCCGATCGTTGAGATGAAGGGAATAACGAAGAGCTTTCCCGGTGTGTTAGCCAACAACAAAATCGACTTCTCACTTTACAGAGGAGAGGTTCATGCCCTTCTCGGAGAGAATGGGGCAGGCAAAACCACATTGATGAACATCCTCTACGGTCTCTATAGGTCTGACTCCGGAGAGATCTTTGTACAGGGAAAACGGGTCAAAATCAAGTCTCCAAAAGATGCAATCGCGTTGAAGATATCAATGGTGCACCAACACTTCGAGCTGGTCCCCACGCTCACCGTTGCGGAGAACGTAGGGCTTGGACTGAGAGCAAAGCGGTGGCCTCTTCTGGACCTTGAAAGCGTAACCAAGAGGGTAAACGAGCTCGCGAAAGACTACGGTCTACCAGTCAATCCGAGCGCGAGAGTGGATCAGCTTTCCGTGGGGGAGAGGCAGAGGGTTGAGATAATTAAGGCGCTATATCGAGACGCAAATGTATTGATACTCGATGAGCCTACCGCCGTGCTTACCACCCAGGAAATCAACGGTCTTTTCAATTTCATGCGCTCAATGGCAGCTGAAGGACGAGCCGTAGTTATGATAACTCACAAACTACACGAAGTGATGGCGGTCAGCGATAGGGTGACCGTGCTTCGGCATGGAGAGGTCGTAGCTCAGCTCAAAACCAAAGATACGAACCCAAATGAACTCGCCGAAAAGATGGTCGGGAAAGAGATCATAATCAAGAACGGGCTGCCTTCAGAGACATCTTCAGAGAAGGTAGTTTTAGAAATTCGGCAAGTCTCGGCTCGAAATGAAAAAGGCTTACTCGGTCTCAACAACGTATCCTTGTCATTGCTCGGGGGAGAGATTCTTGGGTTAGCCGGTGTCTCTGGGAACGGACAAACCGAGTTGGCTGAAGTGTTGACCGGGGTGAGAAAGGTAATCAGCGGAAAGGTGTTCGTGGAAGGAACAGACCTCACCAATGCTTCACCCAGAGAATTCATAAAGCACGGCGTCGGGCACATACCCGAAGACAGGATGGGCTCCGGCCTCCTGCTCGACATGTCCATCGCGGAAAATCTTATCCTCGAGGTAAGGAATGACCCGCGATTTGAAAAGACATACATGATTGATAACGAACAGGTTCACAAGAATGCTGAACGCTTGGTACAAGAATACTCCATATCATGCCCCAGCGTAGACGTATCCGCTAGAACTCTGTCAGGGGGAAACATGCAGAAAGCAATTCTAGCAAAAGTGCTGTCCCGAAACCCAAGCGTTCTGATTGCGGCCCAACCAACATCAGGCTTAGACGTCGGTGCAACGGAGTTCATTCATGAAACACTCAAAGAGCGCAGAAAAGCCGGCGTAGGAATTCTTTTGATTTCTAGTGATTTGAACGAAATAATGTCCTTGAGTGACCGGATTGCAGTCATCTATGAGGGAAAGATCATGGGAACAGTATCGAGGGCAGATGCAAAACTTGAGGAAATAGGGTTGATGATGGGAGGCTTTGCGAAAAGTTGAAATCAAATTTAGAGACGTAAAGCATGTTGACAACCCAGTCTTGTTGCAGAATTATGCAGGCTTCTTCCGTCGGACGCACAGCTTACTCGCGTCTCAGAGGAGAAGGAACTGTTCATGGAGTGTTCGAGTCAGCCATCAACATTCTCTTCGAAGGAGGACTGGTCAGCTTGGTTCCAGAAGCTGTTCAGAGGGGTCCTCTAAACGTCACATTGCAACTGCCTCATGGAATTCTAGGTCTGTCCTTCCTCGAAGTGAAGGCCGGAGACACAGTTAAAGTTCGTGACCTTACCTTGGAACTCGGCGATCATAACTTGCTCTCATTCGGCTCTGCTCAAATCTACTCTCCGAAGCAAAGATTTACGATGCCAGTGCTGCCAAACCACGAGATTGAAGCAAACTTAGAGGTTATGATAGAAACCGCCCGGGTCCTTGGAAAAATGTCTGGGCTTGGAGAGTTGTTCGCCCTCATAACTCCAGGAACAGTCGAAGCGATGCCCAAGAAATTGAACATTTTCTCTTCCTTTGCAATCCCCCGCATCATTCGGCTCGAAAATGCATTTCGTTCAGAAAACAAGAATGCGCTAGAGGACGCAATTAGGGGACTCATAGGGCTTGGTCCAGGACTGACCCCATCCTCCGATGACATGCTCGCAGGTCTCGTTCTACTATGCCTCCTTTACGCAAAGAACAAGCAAAACGCGCGACACGCAAGCCAGCTTATAGCGCAAGCGACTGCCAAAGAAGTTCGCGGCAGAACAACCCTTCTAAGCGAGGAACTACTTAAACAAGCAGCTTCTGGAAGAGGAAACGAGATAGTCATGAGACTCTGCACCGCACTGTTAACAGGGAAGTCGGAAACGGTTAGAAGAGAAACGATGCGTGTGCTGCAGATAGGTGAAACATCGGGCACCGACACCGTTTTGGGAATCGCCCTCGGGACATTACTCGTAATAGGTAAACAGTCATTTTTGGCAAGGAGGAATCCCGAATGAAACCAAAGTAATTTTGAAAAAATCAACCTACAGAGACTCCATTAGCTTAATGAAAATTTCGAACAGCATATCAAAGCTTCCTGGAATCACGCAAGCTGCTGTAGTTATGGCAACCGAACTCAACCGCCGAGTCCTGTCAGAAGCTGGATTCGCAGATGCTGCCATTAGTACCGCTTCAACCAGCGATATGATTGTGGCAATCGAAGCCAAGAAAGCCGAATCACTGGACGCCGCATTGAAGGAAACCGACAGGCTTCTAGCTATGGAGGAGAAACCCGCGGGCGAGAAGGCACTGCCAACATCGTTGGAAGAGGCGTTAGAGCAAATTCCAGACGCAAACTTGGTATTAATCTCCGTCCCCGGTCAATTCGCAAAGAGGGAAACGATGCACGCGTTAGAGAAAGGTTTGAACGTCTTCCTCTTCAGCAGCAACGTTTCGAGGGACGAAGAAGTCGAGTTGAAGAACTTTGCCAGGGAGAAAAACCTGTTACTGATGGGACCAGATTGCGGAACATCGATTATCAATCATAAAGTTCTAGGGTTCGGAAACGCGATCCGAGAAGGTACAATCGGTCTCGTCTCAGCGTCTGGGACTGGTCTGCAAGAGGTTACAACACTCATCCACAAGGCTGGCCTCGGTATTACTCAAGCCATTGGTACTGGAGGGGCGGACCTTTCTGAACAAGTTGGGGGGATTACTACGGTTCAGGGTCTCGAGTTGCTGGAAGGGGACAAACAGACGAAGGTAATAGTGCTAATTTCAAAACCTCCCGCCCCCAGTGCGAGGGAAACGGTTCTCGAAGCCGCAAGACGAAGCAGTAAACCTGTTGTCGTGAACTTCTTAGGGGGCAAGGTTAACCCTCACATGCTCGGCAAGCTCAGAACTGCAGACACTCTCGAAGACGCTGCCAGGATTGCATGTGAGCTTTGCAGGAGCAGTGCCAGAGGCTGCTGCGGGAATCGTTCCTGAGGAAACCATTTCGATGGCTCTGGCGGAGCACAAGAAACTCGCTAGTAGCCAACAATATATTCGCGGTCTTTTCTCTGGAGGAACTCTATGCTATGAGTCGGAAATAATTCTTCAACCGATTCTTGGCGAGGTGTTCTCGAACGCTCCCATCAACCCACAGAAAAAGATACCTGGCGACGCTCCCAGCAAGAAACACTCCTGCATAGACATGGGGGCTGAAGAATTCGTCGAAGGAAGGGCGCACCCGATGATCGACTTTAGCTTGAGGAATCTGAGGATCCTCCAAGAGGCAAGAGATCCAGAAACAGCCGTCATACTTATCGATGTGGAATTGGGATACGGTTCAAACGATGATCCCGCAGGACAGCTGGTTCCTACAATCCAGAAAGCAAAGGGTCTCGCTAAGGAAGCAGGTCGGTATCTTCCTGTTGTTGCTTCAGTAATCGGCACAGAGGGAGACTCCCAGAATCTCGCAAAACAAGAGAAAGCCCTGTCGGACGCCGGAGTGCTAATAATGCCAAGCAATGCTCAGGCCACAAGAATCTCGGCCCTGATTGCGTCTCGGGGAGAAAATCAAAGCAGCAGTATTCGGAGGGGCTGACTAAGAGTATGTCCGAAGAGAAACGCCACAGAGGAGAAGAATATTCTGACAGAGAACCTTAAGGTCGTAAATATCGGAATCAAAACCTTCGCCGATGATCTCCGCTCTCAGGACGTAGAAGTAGTTCATGTTGACTGGAAGCCGCCAGCAGGCGGCGACATCGAGATGCTAAAGCTGCTTGCGAAATTGGGGTTGTAAGGTGACATACATGAGGATTCTCGTAGCGCTGGGAGGAAACGCCATTTCGGCGCAAAAGAGCGAAGGAACGGCCGAGGAACAGTTCGAGAATGTTCGTAGAGCCTGTGCGCATCTTGTAGGGATAATGCAAAAAGGCCATAGAATTGCTATAACACATGGCAATGGTCCGCAAGTCGGTGACATACTTCTAAAGGAAGACCTGGCAAAAGACATATTGCCCTACATGCCCCTTGACGTCTGCGTAGCCGAATCCCAGGGCATGATCGGCTATATGATTCAACAATCCTTGCGAAACGAACTCAGAAAAGTTGGGCTCGACTTGCAAGTTGCGACCGTGCTGACGGAAACAGTTGTCGACGTGAACGATCCCGCTTTTAAGAACCCCACGAAGCCGATAGGTCCTTTCTGCACTGCAAGAGAGGCGGTTCAACTGAGGAAAGAAAAAGGTTGGCATCTTGTAAATGACAGCGGAAGAGGCTTTCGGCGAACGGTGCCCTCCCCACTGCCGTTATCGATAGTGCAGGGGCAGATGATTCGCAAGTTGATGGATCAAGGAGTTATCGTAATTGCAGCGGGGGGAGGCGGCATACCAGTGACCTCAGGCGCCAATTCTGAAGGCGTTGAAGCAGTAGTAGACAAAGACCTAAGCGCTGCATTATTAGCGAAAGTCGTCAAGGCAGAAGTCTTGCTAATACTGACTGATGTTGAAAAAGTCTTTATCAACTATGGAAAACCAAATCAGCGTCCCCTAAACAGAATGAACGCAAAACGGGCACGAAAGTTGCTTAGCGAAGGTCAGTTTCCAGCTGGGAGCATGGGCCCAAAAATCGATAGCGCTGTCAGGTTTCTAGAGTCTGGAGGGAAGCGCGTAATAATCAGCTCTCTAGAGTCGGCTGAAAAGGCACTTGCAGGAAGAGCAGGAACCACAATCGTACCATGAATTCAACTCTTTCGGTTTGACTATTCTTCTTTTGTTTGAGATTCACGGGCACACCTGTTAGTAGGCGTTGCCATGACAAAAGACTTTATTAATTCTCGATTTTCTAATTAGCTAGGAGTTCTCATCCACGAAGAAATTCATAGTTAACTCAGCGATTTTGTCCACAAAATTGGATCCAGTGTCTTGCGCCGTTGGCGCGCCGAAAATGCTGGAGAATGCAGGCATAACAGGCACAAAAATCATTTCCTGCTATTGTTGTATGAACGAAAGAAGAGTTGTATTCATCGTTGAGTCGGATGAAAAGGACAGAGTTCTTGAGGCGCTGAACAGAATCAACGTGCCCGTTGCCTCAATTATGGAAGTGGAGAAGTTAAGCTGAGAAATTTAGCAGCGGGCGAAGCAGAAAAGTTTGGGTCGCGGCCCTAAAGGTTAAAATTTACCGTATACAACGGATTCAAAAGGACGTGTTTTAGTGTCCTTCAATGTAGTCATTGGCAAACCTCAAAGCAACCCTTTTGTTGAAGACGGCAAACCTCTTTTGAGTAAGATAAACGCCACGGAAGACCCTAAACGGGACATACTCAAAGCCGTAGACGCCATCGGAGGTTTCAGGAACATCATAAACAAAGGCGACAAAGTGTTGGTTAAGCCGAACTACAACAGTGCAGACACCCCTCCGGCATCAACCGAACCAGAGTTTCTCAAAGCAATAATTGAGCTCCTGTTCACGAGCGGCGCAGAAAAAGTGGTTGTGGGTGAGTCTTCTTGGCAAATGTTGAAAACCCGGAAGGCACTTGATAAAACCGGAACTCTCGCGGTCCTTGAAGGCACCGGCGCAGAAATCGCGTTCTTTGACGAAGGCAATTACATCAAGACTGAGGTCGGTGGCGAATACCTCAAACACGTGAACCTTTCAGAGCAAGCTATGGGCTTCGACAAACTGATATACTCCTGTTGTATGAAAACGCATTTCCGAGCCGATTTCTCTCTCAGCCTAAAATTAGCTTTCGGGTTCACCAAGAAGAGCGACAGAATCGAGTTCCATCTTAGGCATCTGAAGGAGAAACTCGTAGATCTGAACTTAGTTGTGCAACCGAATCTGATAATCATGGATGGACGAGACATGTTTCATATCTGGCGGGCCCTTCAATGGAGAAGTGCGAAAACCAAATCTTGTCTTGGCTTCAGGAGACCGCATAGCTATGGACGTCGAAGCAATCAAAGTCATCGAGGGTTTTGAAGGGTCAAGCCTTAAAGACGATCCTTGGAGCTACACCCAGATACAGCGTGCGAAAGCGCTTGGTCTCGGCATCAAGAGCGAGACAGAATACTCTGTTGTAACGAATTGAAAGCGAATGGTCCTTTTGAAGGGCAATCACTAGAGGAAAATTACCTTCAACAAAAATCCATTCTTGAAATGGCATCACGGTTTTGAAACTCAAAAACCTCGGGATAAGTATTTAGCACACTCGAACTCACCATACTATCGGATGCTTTCTCATGACAAACGATTCTGAACAGAACAAAGTCACAGAAAACACCTTCCAAAACAAGTTTGATACATATGTCAGATTAATTCACAAGCTTGCTGGAGACAAATCGAACTTCAAGGTTAGTTTCCAAGAACTGGGAATAAAAACTGACGAGACAAAAGTTACCCTTAACGGCGAAATTAATTTCGACTTTGTTCACGCCAAAAAAGCTGAAACTTAGCCCCATCAATGGAGGGAGAAGATACGCAAGCAGCAAACAATGAAGAGCTTACATTCGAATCGGGCAAAATACTCGTGTCCACAGGCGACATTGAGGTTTTAGAAATTAATTTGAAAGGCAAAGAGATAGGCGTGAATATTGAAGACAAAGATTTCATTAAGAGAGCAATAAGCCTCAGCGGTGAAATTAGCGGAGAGAGCCCAAATACCGGCGGAAAAAGCGAAAATGAGAAATTTGAACACAAGAAAAAATCAGGCAGCCCTCTTGCCATGCTGAAAACTGTGGCAGAGACATTGAGAAAAAGAGGAATAACCGTAAAGATCTCGTACCAAAGTCACACCGTTGTTACTTTGGGGTCAGGTGCGCACCCCTGGCTATCACAACTAATAACCAAGACAAATGCTATAGCCATAAACAGCCTACTCAAACTAATAGAGATGATCACCTAAGCTTGTGCTAATTCACATCAAAATCTTTCAATGCCCGCTGATGGGCTTTGTGAAGCTGGTATTTGTCCGTAGTTTTCTAAAAAGTTTTTTCTAAGTCGCGTTCCAGAGGAGTTTCTGATTCATCGTAGCGGGTTAGGAAACCTTAATCATCGCGAAGCGCATCTCTCCACCTGAGGCGGTTCATGTGCCCGTTGTTGAATTAACAGTCTGGTCCGGCATGACCCTAGAGAATAAGAAGAAAGTCGTCGAAGGCATTACCCGAGTCCTCGAGGAAGTCGGCATCCCACGCAACGCTACGACGATAATTATCCGTGAGGAGACGAAGGAGAACTGGGCGACTGGCGGCAAACTGCATTCAGAGACGTTGATGAACCGAGGACCCCAACCTTAAAGCTCACTATTTGCTCACCAAAAGAGATACTAGGGCGAACACAACAGAGGCGTTGAATGCCCCTGCTATACGATTCGACAAAGAGGGTAATGGCAAAGCCTCTGGGTATGATGCTGGAGTCTATTTTCCCATTTTTTCTTCGTGTTTCTTCTTCTTGGCTTTGTTCTTCTTTTCCAGCGATGGCATGCTTGCATCTCTCACGTTGTTCTGGCTATCCGTTATGTCAGTGTTTGCCTTTAAGCTTAACCATCCCAAATTTCGTCGCCGGGTTGAAGCGAGCTTATGCCGCAAGAGTTTTAGCCCCAAACACACCGAAATATCAACACGGGTGAACACGCATGGACTTCAACACGCTTTTCGCGTTAGCTAAACCGATTTTGGAAAAGAACGATTTAGGCGCAGCGCACACCAGCAGAGTCCTCGCCATAGCCCGTGAAAACTTCCCCATCCCACCCAACCAGCAGGACCTAACCATCTCAGCGATTATTCTGCACGACATCGGCGGAGCAACCATCCAAGACCAATATGAGAAAGGACCAGCCATAGCGGCGACACTCCTGCGCCAGATAAACTGTGACGAAGCGTTCATCCAGCAAGTGTGCCGAATCGTCGGCAGCCACCACGACCACCCTGACAAACCATCATTGGCTTTCAGGGTTCTGTACGACTCTGACAAACTCGTCATGTTTTCGCCCGAAGAATTCTCAGGATACAACGCCAGACCAGACTTCGAATGGAGCAAGATTGTGAACTTGCTGTACTCCGATAAAGCAAGAGCGTTAGCCAAGGAAATGCTTCGCCAACGAAGGAAGGAGAAAGAAAAACAAGCAAAGTGAAACTCGAGTTCTTTTCCAAGGACTTACGTTTGTCGTTTGCGGAAGATTTTTATGCCTCAATGGTAACACTAAAACCAGAAAACGTGTTACTGAGGATCCGCCATGCACATATGGGATGGATACATCAACCCAGTGACTGCGATCGTCATGTTCGGAGTCTCCATCACATTCCTCGCGTGGGCATGGAAAAAAGTCAAAGCCGACTACCCACAATCCTTCGTCGCCTTGCTCGCCATCTCCAGCGCCTTCGTCTTCGCAGCCCAAATGATAAACTTCCCCATAATGCCCGGCACGACTGGACATGTCGTTGGTTCAACGTTCCTAGCTATCCTTCTCGGACCGTATGCAGGCATGCTGAGCATGACAATAATCATCCTTATGCAGGCATTCTTTTTCGCCGACGGAGGATTAATCGCGTTTGGGGCCAACGTGTTCAATATGGCAATCATCGGCGCATTAGGGTACTTCGTTGTCAAACTCCTGACCCGGAGCAACAGAAGTCCCAAACGACTCGCCGCATCCGTCTTCGCTGCCTCATGGCTTTCGGTTGTCATCGGTTCGTTGGCTGCGGCAATTGAGATTGGCACTTCAGCGGCGTATGCAAGTGCTGGCGGAATCACGTTCACTATCCCCATGATGCTATTCTACTATGGGTTTATGGGTTTAGCCGAGGGTGCCATAACTACGACGCTCGTTATGTCGCTTCAACGTTTGCAACCAGCGATAATTAACAGCTTAACCATCATGAAGGGAAAGATAAAATGATTAAGAAATACGTCGTCGCCACCCTGTTGCTCGTCGCATTCCTCGCAGCGTTCATACCATTCGCGTCAAGCGGCCCCGACGGCTTGCAAACGGTAGCCGCATCGGGCGGATTGCAGGCTCAGAACGTCTGGCAAGGGCTTATGACCAACTATTCCGTGAGCTCGTTAGGAAACAGCTACGTTTCAACACTGTTGGCAGGTTTCTTTGGCATAGTCTTCGTTCTCACGGCAACTTTGGCTCTGGGAAAAGCAATCACGAAACGCAGTCAGACAGAACCGAGAAATGATACAACGCTATTCCTTTCATTCTTCTCAATTGAGCGTTGGTCTGCGGGTTTCCGCGAGCCTCGTCGCTTCAACACACTGCCTTAATCGACACTTCAAGCATGTCGTCGCTCGGCTCTTTCGTTGTCAACCTTTGAAACGTCACGCCAGGATACGTGAAAACTTTCGTGATGGCGTGAATCTTTGTATTTGCCGCTCAGTCGCAACAACTCATAGGACTATGCCTGCGATAATGGGAATCAGCAATATGCGGTAGGCGAGTTGACGGCGAGCCCAAGTCTGGGCATGAGCCAGTACAGGAATATGCTGATGATGATGATGATGAAGATGAAACTGGTTCCACATCGTGGGTGCAGACGTGAGTAGCGTTTCACATTCTCCACGTCCATCGGGGCACGCCAGCTTCGAAAGCGTTTATGGCTTTGTGCTCCGCACCATGGTATTGAAGGACTCTGGCGAACTCGCCCCACGAAGCAATAGCGGCCAAGTAACCAAGAAAAAGCGCGAGACGAATAATGGCCTCGACGACGTTGAAGACTACACCGTCGAAGGTGTCAGTCCCAGCCAAGCTGCAAGGAGAAACGGCACGACAAAGAACAGCGCAGCGATACCTATGGCTAACGCAATGGCGACGGCGAATTCTTTGAACCCAAATTGCTCCTGCTCCTCCGCTCCTTCTTCACTCTCGACGGCGAGCGTTGGCGGAGAAGAAGAGACCCTTGAACCCAAGGTACAGCGTTTCGGGCAGAGCCACGATACCTCTGATGAACGGCACGGCAAGGGATTTGTGTTTCTGAGAAAGCGATTGCAGCTCTTCGACGTTCGTTAGGATCTCTTGGTTCGGCTTCCTGACGCACATGACGAGATGGGAACGTGACCGTATCATCACGCCTTCGATGAGTGCTTGTCCACCGAATGCAAGAGACGGTTCTTTCTTGTCGGACAGTTTCTTCACCAATCAATTTTTCAAGGTTTGTTCTAACGGGTCAGTGACTAAAAGATGCTAGTGACATATTAATACGCCTTATTTTCTGCCCGAAGCTGATTGAATGGTGAAAAACCAGTTTTGTCAACCCGTGGAATCGTTTGACGGTTTCGGCTGTCTCGCAAGCAGGGCGTTCATGGCTTTCGCCAAGCCTTCGGACGCTTCGTGTCTCGCTTTCAGGGATTCGTCGGTTTCCAGTTTCTCGATTTCTTTCTCCAACATTTGTGCTTTCGCCATTGCTGTCTGTTTACTTTTCTCGTAGCCGTCGTGCAGTTTCTCCTGCTCGACCTTGAACGATTCTATTGCTTTTTCGAGTCTCACTTTCGCAGCTTCCAGTTTCATGCTCGCTTCATCTATTTTCTGAGCTTTTGCTTTCTTCGAAACGCCGCCTATGAAGCTGGTTTTTATTGCTTTCACTCGTTCCAGTTCGGCTTCAAGGTTCTGGACGTTCTTGGTTAAACGTTGACTCTCGCTGTTCCTACGTGTTGCTGTCTCTCGGGTTTTGGCGGCGTAATCAGAGTCGATTTTCACGAGCAAGTGGTTCGTGTCGGCGAGTTCCTTGACGCACGGTTCAAGCGTTTCTTCTTCACGTTTCGTCTTGACGAGCTCGGCTTCTATTTTCGTAAGCGTTTGTTCGCGTTCCTTCACAAACTCCTCGTCCACAATCACGGCTGGGCTTGACTCGAACTCTGACACTGCCTGTTTGACATTTAGGAGCCAGTCGTCAAAGTATTGCCTGAACGGTGAGACCGCGAATTTCTGTTCCCCCAACCTCTTCAGGTTGTTCACTACTTTCTCTACGACAATCTCCGCTGTCTCACTGTTTTCTTCCTCGGAGAAAGTGCCTTTTGCTCGGTGCCTGTGTGCTCTGGTTTTCGCCTTCTCGTGCTGGGACTTTTGGAACTTCTGCCCTGAGCCTCTGGGTGAACCTCTATGAGCGGATTGGTATCCCATGGTAGAAACTCTAGTTTCGGAGCTATTTAAGGAAAATGAGGCGTACGTTACCCTCCAACCAGTTAAGCCATGCTCCTGACGTGTTTTTGAATCGAATTTATAAGACACTTCCGCCTAAGAGGGTGGCACCGCTCCACGTTGACGGAGAGAAGACGTGGGACGGAACAGAGCAAACCAAAGAACAAAATGGAGTGTATGAAAAATGGCAGAAAAATCTGACGTCATCTTCGTTGGAAACAAACCCCCCATGAGCTACGTGCTTGCTATCATAACAGCGTTCTCAGGAGGCAACACCAAAGACGTTACACTGAAAGCCCGAGGCCAAGCAATCACGACAGCAGTTGACGTGGCAGAGATTACGCGGAACCGCTTCTTAAAAGACCTAAAACTAACCGGCATAGCCATCGGAACGACTGAGATGCCTCCCAGAGAAGGCGAAAGCAAATCTCGAATGGTCTCAACGATCGAGATAAGTCTGTCGAAGTAAACGGCGTAGATAGTTAGTAAGTTTGGCTCTCTCCAACCTTTCCTTTGTTTGGTTATTGGGAAATTTGCTTCTCTTTTTCCCACTTAAGACGGCGACGGCATCGCAGACAAGCCTTACGTGTTTGAACGCTGAATGAGGACAGGTATCCCAATAATGGTGAACCATCGTATACGGTCAAAGATAGGACTGAACCACGACCACAATTACCCGCCGAGTCGAAATCGTGTCTCTGGCGGGCGTTGTGTGCTACGACTGGCAATATCCGCCTTGGTTTTGAAGGATAGCGAAGAAAGAAAGGAACACGTCAACGAGCAACGTCGCTACGGTGTAGCGTGCCTCGCTTTCAGGTACTCTTCGACCTTATACACGATTGCCATGAACGCCTTAGAGGCGGATGACTCAGGCTGACTAATCACAAAGGGTACGCCGTTGTCGGAGGAGGCGCTGACTTTCGGGTCGATTGGAATCTTGCCCAAGAACGGGACGCCTCTTTCTTCCGCCATCTTTCTGCCGCCGCCAGCTTGAAAAATCTCTACTTCTTCGCCGCAGTTCGGGCAGACGTAACCGCTCATGTTCTCGACCACACCAATTATTGGCATCCCCATGCGCTCCGCGAACGTTATTGCCTTCCCCACAACAGCTCGCGATAACTCTCCCGGAATCGTGACGATTACGACGCCGTCAATGTCAGGTAGTAGCTGCGCGATGCTCAACACTTCGTCGCCTGTCCCAGGAGGCAAATCGATGAACAACACATCAAGCTCGCCCCAGACAACGTCTGTCAACAACTGCCTTATCGCCCGCATCTTCAATGGCCCACGCCAGATGGTCGGTGCCCGCTCCTCGGGCAGGAAGAAGTCGATGGAGATGACTTTCATGCCCAGCGGTCCTGGGACTGGGAAAGCTCCTGGCGGCCCTACTTTAACCTCCTGACCCGTCAACCCCAGCAATCGCGGCACACTGGGACCATGAATATCTGCGTCCAAAATCCCGACTACATGTCCGCTCTTGGCGAACGCTGAGGCTAGATTCACCGTGACAGTGCTTTTCCCAACGCCGCCTTTGCCGCTAATGACGGCGACCTTGTGCCTGATCTTACTCATTCGTAAGCGTAGCATTTGTTGTTGCTGGATCATTTGTTGCCTCTGCTCTTCCTGGGTGCTCACTTGAAAAACCTCGCTAAAACACGTATGGCATAACCAGCGTTTCAGCGGAGTAAAAAGGTTTTGTTGCCGCAGAAGTCATTTTTGGAGTCTAACAGTCAAACCATGAATGCTTTGTTGTTTTGGTCCGCAAACATTTTAGTCTAAACAGTTCATACTGTAGCAAGGTTTCGACAATCGATGCCGCAGAAGAGCCTGTTCGATTATGTTCCTTCCGAGAAGAAGCCCTTGCAAGAAGTGAAAGCGGCAGCTCCGCAAGCCCAGCCAGCGGAGGGTGGGCTGAAGATGAAGAAGCGTCACGTTTTTCCGCCTGTCTCGCCACTGAACCTTCCGCCAAGCTATTTTGTGTCGGCAACTTACGATGGGAGACAGCGCAAAGCTGTCGTGAAGCTTTACGAGCCTGCAAGCGGTCGAATCTACTTCTGGTATGACAACACGGGACATAAGCCGTATTGCCTCACGAACTTGCCCGAAGCCGAACTCAGGAGAATTCCTCGGTTGATGCAGCATGAAGGCTTCGACCACTTCGAAACCGAAGAAAAATTCGACCCACTTACCCTCAAGAACATACGTGTCACGAAAATCGTCACCAACGACCCATTAGCCATCGGCGGCAAACCTCAGGGAACCATCCGAGACATCATCCCGGAAGATTACCCACGAATTCATAAACCCGGAGAAAGCGAAGAAGGCGCCAAAGTCTGGGAAGCCCGGATCAAGTACTATCAATGCTACATCTACGACAAACAATTCCTTCCGGGAATGATTTTCGAAGTCAAAGATGGCAACCTCACACATGTCACGTTGCCCGAGACCGAGAGAACTCTCCGGCAAATTGAATCAATATATACCGAAGCCACCTCGGAAGAGCACGAGTTTATCCAAGAATGGGCACGCTTGCTCGAATACCCAGCCCCCAAATTCCGCAGAGCAGCCATAGACATCGAAGTTTACTCGCCGACAACGACTCGTGTCCCAGATCCACGAGAAGCCATGTGCCCTGTAATCTGCTGTTCGCTGTACACGTCGGATGACCAGCGAAAAGTTCTCATGCTCAAACGCGAAAACGAAGGCACCCGTATCGGTAACACACCCCTGCCACAGGGCGTGTCAATTGAGTATATCGAAACAGAAGAGAAACTAATACGCGCCATATTTGATATCCTCTGGGAATATCCATTCGTGTTGACTTTCAACGGCGATGATTTCGACCTCCGATATCTCATGCATCGAGCAGTGAACCTCGGGTTCCAAAGGTATGAAATCCCAATCGAGGTCGGCAAACGCGTCTGTCTCCTCAAGTAGTGGCGTGCACATCGACTTGTACAAGTTCTTCTACAACCGCAGCATCCAAATCTACGCCTTCAGCAACCGCTACCGCGATGTCACCTTGAACGACGTCGGCTGCGCACTCATCGGCATCGAAAAGGTCAAGCTGGACAAAAACTTCGGCGATATGACCTACACGGAACTGGCGCACTACTGTTTCCGCGATTCCGAAATCGCCTACAAGCTCACGAGCTTCGACGATGATTCAGCCATGAAACTCATCCTCGTGCTGGCACGCATCAGCAGTATGCCCATGGAAGACGTTAGCCGACAAGGCGTGAGCCGTTGGATCCGCAACTTCATGCACCGTGAGCATCGGAAACGGAACATGCTCATCCCGAACGCCGAGGACATTCTGGCGAAAAAGGGCAAAACTGCGACGACAGCTATAATCAAGGGTAAGAAGTACAAAGGAGCAATCGTCGTGGAGCCGACGCCTGGCGTGCACTTCAACGTTGCCGTTATGGATTTTCCAAGCCTGTACCCATCAATCATCAAGGTTTGGAATCTGGGTTACCAGAGCATCCTTTGTCCTCATCCCGAATGCCGAAGCAACAAAGTCCCAGACACACCGCACTGGGTTTGCACGAAGCAACGGGCTTTGGAGAGCCTTCTCATCGGCTCGCTCCGAGACCTACGTGTTCGATGGTACAAGTCACGAAGCAAAGACAAATCGTTGCCGGGTGAACTGCGCAGTTGGTACGGCATTGCCCAAGGTGCGTTAAAGGTTATTCTGAACGCAAGCTACGGCGTTTTCGGCGCTGACAGCTTCGACCTCTACTGTCCACCTGTAGCGGAGGCGACCGCTGCAATCGGCAGGCACAGCATCACGCAGATACTGGGTCGTGCAGAAGCCGTCGGAATTCAAGTCCTCTACGGCGACACCGACAGCATATTCTTGAAGAACCCGACGAAGGAGCAGGTTGAGGATTTGGCGCATTGGACGGAGCACGAGTTGAAGATGAGCATCGACGTCGACAAAGTGTACCGCTACGCTGTGTTCAGCAGCCGAAAGAAGAATTACCTGGGTGTACTCGAGGATGGATCGGTTGACGTTAAGGGCTTAACGGGGAAAAAGAAGCACATTCCGGTCTTCATCAAAGAGGCGTTTAACGAGATGAAAGACAGGCTCTCGAAAGTAAAGAACCCAGCGGAATTCGAGAAGGCGAAGAAAGACATCGCCGAAATCGTCCGAGAACGCTACACGCGTCTGAAACGCAGGGAATGGGAGAGCACAAACGATCTCGCCTTCAACGTGGTCTTGGGTGAAGAGCTTGAACACTACACGAAAACGACGCCTCAACACGTGAAAGCCGCGAAAATCTTGGAGAAAACCGGCGTAGAACTTCGTGCAGGCGACTTGATCAGCTTCGTGAAGACCACTCGAGAACCTCATGTGAAACCCGTTGAGCTTGCCAGCAAGAACGAGGTTGACGTGGACAAGTACATCGCGTACCTGCACAGCACCTTCGACCAAGTCTTAGACGCACTTGGGCTGAGTTTTGACGAGATAATTGGACTCACGAAACTGGAAAGATTTCTAGGATAACCGCTAGATGCCCATCCCTGAAACAATGCTTTACTTTTGCAACTCTACCCCTTCCAGAAGGATGCAGAATATGACCCAGGAGCCTACCCTTCTCTGGTTTCTGCACTCTGTTTCTAACAGGCTCAAAATATATATGTGCGTTTCTGGCTGACAGGAAAGGGTAGCCATAATGGCTGCTGTGTTGTTTTGATTTGCCGCTACTGTGGTGCTAATGTGCCTTGGTGGCTCGTGGTTTCGCTGCAGAGTCCTTTCTGTCCGCGCTACCTTTCTCCATAAGCATCCCGACTAGCTGTCCATTTTTGACGACGGCGATTCGCTGTGCGCCCTTCTTTTGTATCGTCTTCAGGGCAGCCGTGACGGATTCTGATTCGTCGAGAACCACGAGAGGCGTGTAAAGCAGGTCTCTAGCCGGGGTTTTCGCTGGGTCTCTCTGGTTTACGATGATTTCGCGCAGAATTTCTTTGTCGCTTATCACGCCCAAGGGGCTACCGTTCTCAGTTATGAGCACCGAAGAAACATTGCTCCGCTGCATAGTTGTGACCAGTTTGCTGACTGAGTCAGTGCTGGAGACTTCAATCGTAGGCAGTTTCATGCCTGACTGCGAGGTCAATTGAGTTATGTCCATGCCCCGTTTCCATGCGTCGTTCAGCATCTCCCCCACCCTCTCGACTGACCTAAGGTCGTTCGTGTAGAAAGTGTCGCCCATATAGAAAATAGAGTCGCTCGTCCAGTCGTTCAGCGGTGGGGACTTAAACATGAACAAATGCTTGTCGTCCACGAGCATCATAGTTAGAAAGTTGATTGGAACATGTTTGACCTCGTAATTTTGCGAGAGTTTCTTTGCGGCCTCTAAGTTATCCAAATCCAGCGGAGCCATCAAGCGAAATGTCACTCCTTTGCCGCATTGCTTGAGGAAAATGTCGTTCTCCGCGATGTTGTTAATGCCCTGCGAGGATGTAATGGCAACAACGTCTTTTGCCGCTGAGTTGAGGACTTTCAAGACCTTCTTCAGAGCTTCCTCCGGATCTCGTATCACAGTGGTTTCGCCCGCTGGTATTCCTGTCTTCAACTCCTCGATTCTTTCGGAAGCATCGACTGACGTCTGCCACATTTGGCTGAAGAATCCTTTGAGGATGGAGATGAACATGCGGTCGTTTATCCACAAACCTTCTTCTTCCAGGGTCAGCAATGGGACGACGTCTCCTGACATCGAATACAGAAGCGCTTCTTCGTCGTCCTTTATGAGGAAGCTCGGGAAAATTTTCGAATCAAAACGGAGGTGGTGGCATTCGATGCCTGTTTTGCCCGCGTTGAATTTTTTGTCCAGTCCTTCGACTACCTTGAGGTTTTCGGGAGTGATCTCCGTCAGCATCTTCACCTGAACGCCACGTTTCCGAGAGGGCTGCTCAATGGGATCGTAAACCCCCGCTAGGTCCTCCTGAATCAACCCTGCTCCTGACGTTAGGCTGAGGAGCCCCTTGTTTGCTTCTTCAACCATGTCGAGCATTTTCAGATGAATCTTCTTCTTGCCCGTGATTATCGAGAACTTTGCCACCGCGTACTCTGCTTCGGGGGCACTAACCAAGCGCCACGCGTTCATAAGTTCCGCCTTCTGGTCGTTTAGGCTCGTGAGTTCACTCTTTCGTGTCTCAAGGAAGCCTTCGAACAGCTTCACGAATGGAACAACCGTGAAGCGTGTGGGCCTTTCGAGAGTTGCCTCTATGAAGCCCTTCTCCTGCAGCTTCTTGAACGTTCGGTAAGCTTGAACACGCTCCATCTTCAATCGCTTTGCCACGAAGCTGGTTGTCTGGACCCCAGCTTTGGCTAAGAAAATGTAGATTTGCACTTCTCGCTTTGAGAACCCGAGCGCTTGTAGAAACTTCGTGATATCCTTTTCACTCAAGAACTGTACGCTCACAAGAACGCTGGCTTATCAGCCAATAATTGAATAATTCCTAAAATATAAACCCCATATGTCACAAAAAGCTGACAACACCTCAAATATAAGAGCTTGGAGGCTGTCGTAAGGGGTCACAGATGAAAATCTTTAAAGCGTTGTTCCTCCATGACTGCTCAGGAGCGAGAGGGTTTTAGAGGGCACAATTGACTCAGGAACCCTTCTTGAAGACCTAGCTCCAGACGGCGCTACCGCCCTGGTAATAGGAAGATGTGGATATTGGTTAAACCGAAAAAAACTATTCTCGTTATAGACGACGACAAATCTATCCTCCGAACATTAACGCGAATTCTCCAGAAAGCCGGGTACGAAGTCGACACGGCGGAGACGGGCAAAGAAGCGATGGATAAGGCTGAAAAACGCCGCTACGACCTCGCACTCGTCGATGTAAGACTCCCCGACGTAGACGGAACCGAACTACTCGTCAGCATGAAAGACACCCTGCGGGACACCGTGAAAATCATGATTACAGGATTCCCATCGCTGGACACGGGCGTCAAGGCGCTCGACGGCGGGGCAGACGCTTACCTCGTGAAACCCGTAAAACCAGACGATTTGCTAACGCTCATCGAAGAGAAACTCAAAATCGGTTAAACCTCTTAAACGACCTGAAATCCTATAAAAACGATTACCTGAAATGCCATGAAAAACATCAGTTTCCGGCGGGAGGTGAAAACCCAAAATGCCTAAGGTAATTCACTTCGAGATACCAGCCAAAGACGCTGAACGAGCCGTAAAGTTCTACCAGAAAGTCTTCGGATGGCAAGTAAACAAGTATGGACCCATGGAATACTGGCTCGTCAAAGCGGGAGAAGACAAAGAAATAGGAATTAACGGAGCCATCAGTGGAGTGAGCAGTTTCAAAGGTACTATAAACACGATAAACGTACCCTCCTACGAAGAGGCAGCGAAAAAAATCATGGATGCAGGCGGAAAAATCCTTTCTCCAAAGACTGCTGTGCCAGGAGTCGGCTACATGAGCTACTGCAGGGACACGGAGGGCAACGTCTTCGGAATCATGCAAACCGACCCCAATGCAAAATAGACCAGAAGGCAAATGAATGGTGAGCAGAAAGCTCCTCATTTCTATAAGTCTAATCTTAGTCCTCAGTATTTCAGCGCTCGTGCTTTCTTGGAGAACCCTCAACGGCTCAAGTCAAACGCAGACTCAGAATCCCCTCGACGTTGCGTTTCCAAACTTGACGTTCAACCAACCCCTCGGAATCTACAGCCCAAATGATGGAACAAACAGGCTTTTCGTCGTTGAGCAACCAGGCACGATTCGGGTTTTCAACAACTCCGCCACCGCCACATCGTCAAGCGTCTTCTTCGACATCAGCAGCCGCGTCGTCTATGGCGGAGAGCAAGGCCTGCTTGGGTTAGCCTTTCACCCGAACTACACTTCAAATCGCTATTTCTACGTGGATTATGTAGCCGCAAACCCGCTTAGGACTGTCATCTCACGGTTCTCTGTTTCCCCGACCGACCCGAACCAAGCCGAGACTGGCAGCGAATTCATCATCCTCGAGATTAACCAGCCCTACAGCAATCACAAGGGCGGACAACTCGCATTCGGACCCGACGGCTACCTCTACATAGGAGTGGGCGACGGCGGCTCCGAAGGCGACCCCTTCGGCAACGGACAAAACCGCTCAACCCTTTTAGGCAAAATTCTAAGAATCGACGTGAACTCGCCATCGAATGGTCGAAACTACACCATCCCTGCGGACAACCCGTTCAAGGGCAACACGTTGGGCTACCGGGAAGAAATCTACGCTTACGGCTTCCGAAACCCCTGGCGTTTCAGCTTCGACCCACCAACGGGCAGGCTCTGGGTAGGAGATGTTGGGCAAGACCGCGAGGAAGAAATCGACCTCGCCGAGAAGGGCAAGAACTACGGCTGGAACATCATGGAGGGCACATTAACATACGCAGGCGGAAACCAAACAGGACTTGAACTGCCAGTATGGGAATATGGGCACGACCAGGGGAATGCCATAATCGGCGGCTTCATCTACCACGGCTCAGCAACACCTGTGCTCACGGGTGCTTACGTCTACGGCGACTACGGCACGGGCAAAATCTGGGCACTCACGTTACACAGCACAGGCGAAGCGCAGACTAATACGCTATTAACAGACTCGGCTCTGACGATTTCGTCTTTTGGCTTGGACAGCAATGGTGAGATTTACATCTGCGCCTTTGACGGAAAAATCTACAAATTCAACCAGACTGTGATTCCCGAGTTTTCGCCTGTGGTTGCTTTAGCGTTTTTGATGTTGATTGGAGCAGTTTTAGAGGTGGCGTTGAGGAAAAATCACTCACCCTTTTTTGTCTTACGTGAAGCCAAGTAGTCCCCGACCATCTGGTTGTGCACAAACGCCAAGGGTTCGGGAACCTCACTAATGCTGAAGAGTTTGATTTCCTGAATCTCGCTCTGCTGTGGCCGAATTTCTCCGCCGATGACCTTCACGAGGAAACACGCAGGATAATAGTCATATTCCACGCTGTCATGAGTGCCTTGCTCGTGATACTCGCCGATTTTCCGCACAACCACAACATTGAGTCCCGTCTCCTCCTTGACCTCGCGAACGATGGTCTGCTCCACAGTTTCCCTGGGTTCGAGTCTGCCGCCTGGCAACGCCCAGTAGCCCTTGAAGGGCATGGTGCCGCGTTTGACGAGGAGAATCCTGCTGTGCGGGTAGGGAATTATGGCGGTGGCGGTTCTGCCAGAGTAAACCATCATGTTTCGCCTACACGGTTATTTTCCGCCGCCAGTTCACGACGATAGTGACGGCAAAAATGGCGATGCCCGCGAAAACCACCAGCGGACCCGGCGGCACCGTTGGCAAATAACTTGCTAAAAGGATGCCCGTGAACGCGCTGACCGCCCCGAACACCGAGCTGAAGAGGGCGTATTTGTGCATGTCGGAGCTGAGGTTCTTCGCGGCAATGGCTGGCACGACGACGAGGAAGCCGACGAGCAACGTGCCCACAATCTTGATGCCTATCGCCACGACGGTGCAGACGAGGAAGAGGTACAGCAGGTTCGTCTTCGCCACGTCGATGCCTTTCGAGATGGCGAGGTCCTCCGAAATCATAGCGAGAACCAGCTTCTTGTAAATCACCCGAGTCAGCAGAATCGCCACGATTGCAATCACGATGGCGGTGATGGCGTCCCAGACGACGACGGTGGTTATGTCGCCGAAGAGCGCCTCAAACAACACCTCCGCGTTGGGGATGAGTATGATGCCGACCGCTAGCGCCAACGTGAACGAAGCACCCACGAGCGCCTCAAATGATATGTGCGTCATCCGCTGCACCTGCCAGATGACGGCGGCGGAAACGAAGAGGAAGGCGAATGCCCCGATGAACGGGTTGAAATTCAACAAATACCCTATCGCCAGCCCTGGTAACGCCACATGTGAGAGGGCGTCTCCGACGAGCGCCATTTTCTCCAGCACCATCAACGACCCCAAGTAGCCTGCGGAGACGCCGACGAAAATCGAGATGAGCAGGCTCTCAAAGACAGTTTCGAGCAGGGCTAAGCCTCCGATTTTATGGTTTCGACACAGACGGGTTCGCCGTAGATTGCCTGCTGCGTCGCCAAGCTCGCAATTTCAGCGGATTTGCCGAGGAACGTGACGCAGTGGTTTATGGCGAGCAGACTGTCCGAGTACTCTTGGACGATGTGAATGTCGTGGGTGATGAGCAGGATGGTCATGTCGCGGGTCTTCTTGACGCCGTCGAGCATGAGGAATATCGGTTCTTCGCTGCCCACGTCGACGCCATTCGTGGGTTCATCCAGCAGCAGCACGTTGGGGTCGTCAACGAGCGCCCACGCTATGAGCACCCTGCGAAGCTCGCCACCCGACAGGACACCGAGCCTCTTGTCAAGAATTTTCGGGTCGTTCAGCTTCACGAGGCTGAGCATGGCGCTGGGGTCGCACTTGTTCTTGCCAATCAGAAGGAACTCGCGCACAGAGATGGGTATGTCACTGACGGCGACGTTCTGGGGCACGTAGCCAATATTCACTTTCTCCGCCCATTCGACCTTGCCCTCGTAGGGGATCAAGTTGAGGAGGACGCGGAAGAGGACGGATTTGCCCGCGCCGTTCGGACCCAGAACTGCCAGCGTTGTGCCTCGTTTCACGGTGAAGTCCACGTGGTCGAGGATTTGCTGGTTCTGCAGTTTCACGTTCAACCCCGTGACCGTCAGAACGTTATCTCTCATCGTTAAATTGCTCAATGGCTGTGCCTCTCGCTCCGATGAAAAACAGAACCCGTGTGGAATGAGATAAGCCTTTTGAATCGTTCAGCCGCCTGCTACGAGACCAGAAGAATTGCGACCACAATGAGCACGGCGCCCAAGCCTGAAATCACCGTAAAGGCCTCGCCGAGGAACAGGGTGGAAATCGCAACAGCAACCACAATCTCGGTCAATAGGACTATGGCAGACGTCACGGGAGACAGGTGCTTCAGCCCCTTCAGCCACAGATAGTACGGGACAACCCAGCACATAACCGCTGTGTAGAGGATGGATAGCCAAGCGTCCAGCGGCAACGAAGCGAGAACTCCAACTCTGAAAGGCGCGATGAACAGCAGTGGCAGCAGCGTGAAAATCAGCAGCCACGTCACCGTCTGAACAGTGTTATTGTTGGCGAGGGGCTTGTTGTAAACGATGAAGACCGCCCATGCGATTCCCGCGGCGATAACTAGCAAATCCGAGACGACTTCGCCTTGCGTCAACGATGCGAAATCGAGGTTCGTCGTCATGAAAACCACCCCGAGCAGACTAATCATGACGCCCAGCGCTTTCTTCCAGCCTAACCGTTCATGAAACACCATTGGGGCCAGAAGTGCAACCCATACAACGCTGAGGTTCACAAAGAGGGAGGACGCGGAGGCGCTAACGTAAACCATGCCTACGTACTGCAGGAAGTAGGCGATGCCGTTGGTCACGCCCAAGACTAGGATTAGGCGCTTGTTCGGGAACCTTAAGTTGAGGTCTTTTGTGAGCAAGCTTACTACGAGCATGGTTAGGGCAGCTGCAAGAAACCTCAGGAAAACGAACGTGTACGCATCCATGTACTGCAAGCCGACTTTTATGGCTGGAAACGATGTCCCCCACAGGAAGCCCGCTACCATTGTCAGTAGGATGGCTTTTCTGCGGGTGTTCAGCACCGCGATACCTCGGGCTTTCTCTAAGGGTCGCGATGCTGCTTTCTTAAGCCTTTTGCCTAAAAAAATTCACTCTCACTATGCTTGATGTTTGTATGCAGACGGAACTCTACGACGAGCTAAGAATTGAGAACGGAGTGGGATGGGTTCGTCTATTTTGGCTGGGGTTTGCCGTTCTTCAGTGGAACAAAAACCGCCACTGCAACAACGGTTGTCCACAAACCGTTCTTATCACCCGTCGCTGATTGGGTGACGTTCGCCGTCTTGATTATCATGCCCGTGGTCTTGAAGAGTTGCTTGCGTTCGTCCCAGGCAGTTTCGGGATCAAATTGGATGCCCATCGTGGTCGCCAGCATCGTCGCCGCCAAATCCTCAGAGTAGTCGCCCGCCTTGTCATCTGTTTGCCCAAAAGTGTGGTGCTCCGACAGGTAGCCGTACTGATTCTTGCCCGACGGAACCGCCACTCCGATTGAGGACACGATGAGCCGGTGCGGCTCGTTGGTGGCGTTTCGGGCCAAAACAACAAACGTTATTTCGCCTGGGTTGACCATCTTCAAACCCTTCTCTCGGGGCACCTGGATGCAGCCTGGGGGCACGATGCTTGAAACGTTCACGAGGTTGCAGAATTGGATGCCTGCGTCTCTGAGCGCGAGCTCAAAACTCTGAAGCTGCTCTTTGTGCTTGCCGACGCCCTTCGTCAGGAAGAAGTACTTCGGTATCATTTCTTGTATCGGAAACATAGGATTGCAGAATTCATTTATTAGGCTTTTGGCGAACCCCAAAGCATCGCCTGGTTTTTGAGACATCGAGAAGAAAAGAAAGAAAACCATATATCCAAACCAACTAGTTTGGCTGTTGTTTCAGCTCTTTAAGACAGAAAGCTTACTCGCCCAGCCGAACGACTTCAAAATGCTGGATTCTGCTGTTAGAAGAAGAAACTAGCAGTGTCCGTTCTTCTTCTTCTTCTTCCTGACACGAGTTGACGTCTCTTCCCCCCATAGGCGGTTCCTCGGGGAAACTTGTTGGAAGATGATGACCGAGAGCGCGGACAACTGTTCATCATCATCTTCTCTGGATGGTCAGCTGCTCGTTTACCCATCGAGTTGCAGTTGAGCTTCAAGAAGCAAGAATTTGCCTCCCATACTAAAGCCCCAGTTGGTTATGGCACATGATAAAAGACTGCCCAAGGCATGATGGAGGCTAGGCTTTCGCCTTTGATGCTTTTCGGTTTTTCGCGATTCGGACGGCAACGAAACTGACAGCTAATAACGCTATCACGATGGCTGTCGCTGCAGCCCAATTCCAATACGCTCCTTCTATACTCACCTGCTGCATTTCGGTGGCGAAATCCTGCCTTGAGACGGTGCTGGCTGAGTCCACCTGCGAACTCCCACTTTTTGTGGGCAGAAAACCGACGGAAGAGGTGTTGGTAGCCCTTGCGTTGCTGTTGCCATTAGCCCACTCAACCTGCAACAGGAAACTCCCCGCGGTCGTTACTGTCCATTGTATGTCGTATTCTCCGGATTTCGTGGTGGTTGCTGAGCCTATCTGGGTAAAAGACAACACAACCTTGTCAAGGTCTGCGATGGATAAAGTGACAGGCTGGTTGGGTATGGGGTTTCCTTCGTAGTCTGTGAGTCGACCTTTCACGTCAACCACCGAACCCACGTAGGGGGACCTCGAATCTACAGTGATCGATATCCAACCTTCGTCAGGTATGGGCGACGGGGTCGGCTCGGGCGTCGGGCTTGGTGATGGCGTCAAGGTGTCAAAGGTGACCACAGTGATGTTTTTCACGATGTTGCGGTCAAGGACGAAACCGTTTTCGGAATAGACCGCAAAGTGATTGAAGCCGTTCCGAGGGCTAGCCCATAGCTTGTACGTCCCAGCGGGGGCACAAACGAAATAATAGCCTGTGTCCTTGGAGAACCAGCCAGAAAGGTAATTGTCCAGCAAAACGATGCCGTCCTTAACTGGCTGCCCCGTGGTGCTCATAATGTACCCTGACACCTTGTAGCCTGAATTCAACGTGATGTTTTTCGTGATATCCGACCCTACAACCAAAATCGGTTGGTCATAGTCAATATAGTTTGAGTCGAAGGGTGGCCAGACGTTAACGTGGTAGGAGCCTGAAGGAGCGTAAATCGCGTAGTAGCCTGAGTTATTTGAGTAAACACTGGGCACGACGTCGGGCACACCAAATATGATGTGGGCGCCTGCGATTCCATGGTTATTAGCGTCTAGGATGTAGCCTGAGATTTTGTATGATCCTTGACTTGGAGTCGGTGATGGAGTCGGGGTGGGAGACGAATCAGGCGCTGTCGAGGTCACAGTGATGTTCTTTATGAGGTTACCATTGACGACAAAGTTGTACTCGTAGTAGTTGACGAAGTGATTGTATCCCGACCTCGGGTTAACAGTCAGCTTGTAGGTGCCTGGGGGAGCGCTCACAAAGTAGTAGCCCTGGTAGTTTGAGTACCAACCTGCAAGATAACCGTTCAGCGAAACGACCGCCCCTTGGACTGCTGCTCCCGAAGTGTCCGTTATGGTGCCTGAGACCTTGCAGCCTTGGTTCAACGTGAGGTTCTTCGTCATGTCTGATCTCACAGCGAGCTGTGGCAGGTCGAAGTCGATGTAGTTGGAGTCCCACGGCGGCCAAACGTTGACGTGGTAGATGCCCGTGGGCGCATAGATAACGTAATGCCCAGTGATGTCGGAGTAAACGCTCTTGACAGTGTCTGGCACGTTGAAGATGATTTCTGCGCCGGCGATTCCTCCACCATTGACGTCTAAAATGTAGCCTTGAACTTTGAACACTGTGTTATCTTGGGCTAACCCCGAACGCGCGACGCCAGCTAATCCGACCAAGCCGATGACGAGGACAATCAGTAATGCTACGAGGAGCGATTTCACATGAGCTCGTCTGATGGAGAATATTCGCTTCTTCTCGCTCGACTCAAAAGCCGTTAAGCACCAAAACCCCTTCATACTCATCCCGGTGGTGCTGTATGATATGCAAATAAAAGTCTTCTTGTAAAGATTTGTTGACAAGGCTTGGTCAAGAAATCTTGACTAACCGAGCCGATGCGGCCGGGCAGCTTTCTAGAACTAAAGGTCAGGTTTGCCGCGGGCGCTGGTGTACGCGTCTCGCATCTTGACGGCGTCCACATCCAGCAGCGGTGTTTCGCAAATCACAACTGGGCGAAGCTTGAAGTCTCCGATTACTTTGGCGAAGGCTTCGAATTCAGGTCCGAAACGTTTTTCGCCGAGGATGTGATGTCGGCGCTCGCCGTTCTTCGTGAACTCTATCTTGCTGAAGTGGCAGTGCATGTTTCTCACGGCTTCGGTCCCCAGCCGCATCTCAGCTTGTTCCACCACAGCTCGAAAATCATCTCCTGTGCGAAGTCGCCCGCCGCTTCTTGCGTGCAGGTGCCCCCAGTCGATGACGAGCTGGATTCGTTCAACAGTCTCGCAGAGAACGAGGACCTCTTCGAGACTGCCAACTTGAACATGTTTGCCCATCGTTTCAGGACCAAGCTTGACGCTGTCAATCCCCAGCCTGCCGAGGGTGTCAACGACGTCTTCCAGAGCCTTAGTGCTATCCTTGAAGGCTTTGACTCTGCCGACAACCCCATAATAGCCCACGTGGAAAACGACGACGTAAGCGCCCATCCAACGCGCCGCCGTCGCGCAGGCGATTAGCCGCCGCTTGCTCGCTTCAACCACTTCCTTTTTTCCCGCGAGGTTCACGTAGTAGCTGCCGTGGAGGCTTAGCTGGACATCGTTTTTCTTGGCTTCGAGTCCCAGTTGCTCGGCGGATTCCTGCTTCATCTGGGGTGTGGGTCCCCAGCGAACGGCTTGGTACTCGAAAGCGTCGAGCCCTTCCTCACGAAGGAGTAGAGGCACATCTGATAGTTGTGCTCCGAGGGTTCTGAAGAATGGCGGGACGCCTGCTGGTCCGAAGCGTGGATGATCAGCCATTGTTGCTTCCGTTTCTGGGTGTTTCACCTGTGACTATGAGTTGCGGTTTTAAAAGCGTGACTAACGCCCGAAGGCATTCTCGGTGTGAATTACCCAGCAATTGTGGGATGGTTTCTTTTGTGGTATGGTCCGCTGTGAATCTTAGTAAGCTCCCGTTTATCTCTGCTCACAAAATACACAAGAAAGCAAACTTAGAGCAATTGACTGAGCGTGGGCACATGCACGTACAGCAAAACGTAACCTGCAAACGCCAGGATTGCAACCGTAATCACGAGCATAATGGCGTCTCCGCGATGAAGCCTCAGCGCGTAAAGGTTTGTGCGCTTCTTTGCTGCGCCCCAAGCACGCGACTCCATGGCCTCAGCCAACTCCAGACTTCTGCGAATAGCGCTCACTATCAATGGTATGAGAACGGGAATGTAGTTGCGGATGCGTTTCATGAATCCGCCTTTCTCCATCTCCAACCCACGAGCCTTCTGAGCATCCATTATTGTCTGCGCCTCTTCTGCTAGGACGGGCACGAAGCGGACGGCAGTCGTGAAAGCGAACGAAAACTCGTAGGGCACACGTGATTGCTCCAAGGCCAACCCCAGCATATCAGGCGAGGTTGTCAGGAAGAAGACCGAGAAAGATTCAACAAGAACTACGAAGCGCAACGTCATAGCCGCGGAGAATTCCACATCAGTCGCCAGTAGAACGTAACCTGCGCTTATCCACCGGAACAGAACGTTGATCAAGAAGATGGTGGATGCTAAGAACAACGCGCCCCTAAGTGAGCGCAGCCACTGCTTGCTAACCCTCGCCAAGAGAACGAAAGGGATCTGCATCACAAAGAGAGCGAGCAAGGGTAAAATCTGTCCGAACAGGATTGCGATCACGAACACTGCGATGACGTAGATGAATTTCACTCGCGGGTCTAGATTGTGAATGGGCGAGTAGACTCTGCGGAATTTTAGCCCGTCGAAAACGCTCACTTCTGACGTGCCTCCCATGCCTTAAGCAATAGGTCTTTGGCTTCGTAAATGTCGATTATGTCCCTAGGAAATCCGAACGCCTCGAGCTTTGCGAATATTTGTGCTATCTGGGGGAGAACGATGGATGACTCAGCAAGTGCCGCTGTGTTCGTGAGTATCTCTTTTCCTTCTCCATCGGCGACTATTCTGCCCTCCTTCATTAAAATGACGCGCGGGTTGCATTCAGCCACAAACTCCACGTCGTGTGTGACAACGACAATGGTTTTGCCCTGTGACTGCAACTGCAGGATAAACTGCCTGAGCCGTTCCTTCTGCTCGTGGTCCTGCCCAATTGTCGGCTCATCCAAAATCAGAATCTTAGGGTCCCAAGCAAGAACTGAAGCAAGAGCAACGCGTTTTCGCTCGCCACCGCTCAGCATGAATGGCGAGGTTTTCCTGTACTGCTCAAGAGACAACAGGTTCAGCGCCCATGTAACCTGTTTCTCAATGGTCTCCTGCTCGAACCCGAAGTTCTTCAGCGCAAATGCAATCTCTTCTTCTACGGTCTCGCTGAAAAGTTGATGGTCAGGATTCTGGAACACGAATCCCACTGACTTTGACAGAGTGGCGATGGTAGTTTTGGTTGTTTCCACGTTGTCCACGAGGATTGTTCCCGAGGTTGGCTTAAGGAGTCCGTTGAAATGCTTCACAAGCGTGGTCTTCCCGGCCCCGTTCTGCCCCATAATCGCAATGAATTCGCCATCATTGATGACTAACGAGACGCCCTTTATGGCTTCCACACCGCTCGGGTACGTGAAACCAACGTTGTCCACGATAATCATGGCTTTTCAAGCGCCTCTGATAGAGACTTCGCCATCTCGTCCGACGAAAGTGGAGTCACATCGTCCAGTTTCATGCCTTCTTTGATGAGCATCTGGTGCAGCAGGGTTGCCTTCGGGATGCCGACACCGATGAGGCGTGTGCCTTCGTTGTTTAGGACCTCGCGGGTTTCGCCGTCGCTACAGACTTTGCCGTCGTCCATGATTATTATGTGCTTTGCGTATCGCGCAGTCAAATCTAGCCTATGCTCAACAAGAACAACGGTTATGCCAAGTCGCTGGTTGAGGTCGTGAATAACCTCGAATATCTTCTCTGCGCTCAGGGGGTCAAGAAACGACGTGGGTTCGTCCAGAACGATTATCTCAGGCTGCATAGCCAACACCGCGGCTATCGCCACCCGCTGTTGTTGTCCGCCAGAAACTTCGTGTGGCGACCTTTCACGAATGTCGTAGATGCCCGTTAGGTTCAGAGCCCAGTCTACCCTCTGCCGCATCTCCGGCCGAGGAAAACCCAGGTTTTCCAGCCCGAAAGCCACATCCTTCTCGATAGATAAAGCGAAAAGCTGGTTTTCGGGGTTTTGGAACACCAAGCCAACGTGCTTCGCTAATTCGTGCGTTTGATGCTGTGTCACATCTTCCCCTGCGACGAGTACTTCTCCGGTGAGTTGCCCTTGATAGAAATGTGGGATTAGCCCATTGAAGCAGCGGCAAAGCGTGGTCTTCCCGCACCCGCTGGGTCCCGTGATGAGAACGAAGTCGCCTTTCTCCACCTTCACGGAGACGTCGCTTATGGAAGGTCGTGTTCCGCCTGGATACGTGTATGTGAGGTTCTTTGTTTCAATGATTGCCATGCTTTCGGCGCTCGCCTAAGTTAAGCATCTTGTGGCTGATTTAAGAGTAGCTACTCAGGTTTGGCTAGTTTCTCCCTAAAAAGTTTGAGGCACAGCTTAAGCCCAGCTTTCACATCCCCAACGCCGTTCGCTCCCGCAGCTGCCGCGTGTCCACCACCCATTCCAAGCAACTGTTCGCCCACGGGTTTGGCTATATCTTTTCCGAGGTGTATATGCGTCTCGTTCGTGAATTCCCTTGTGCAACGAAAACTAATTTCCACGCTGTCATTTCGCTTTCCAGCAACCGCAGCCGCATGGGCACCTAAATCAACTAGGGCTCGGGCGGCTGAGGCCTCATAGGCGCTGACGTGGGAGAAGGCAATCATCCATTTCCCGATTTTGACAAGTTTGGCTCTGCGGCATGCTTTCATCCTGGCGACGCGTTCCGAGAACTCCATGGGCAGGGCCAGCAGCGCTATCGTTTCTTGAGGATTCACGCCTAGTTCGCATAGTTGCGCGACGGTTTTCAGCGTGGACGCATTTGCCAGAGCGAAGTGCCTGCTGTCGAAAGTTATCCCTAAGAACAGCGCTTGACCTTCGGCGGCGTTTGGTATGAGGTTGGCTTGCCGAAAGAAATCGTAGACCACTTCGCACGTTGATGAGGCTTCTTCGTTGGTTATGGATAGTTTGGCTTTCTGCATCGTTTCAGAATGCGGGGCGTGATGGTCTACTACGATGAGGGGTGCGGAAGACTCCGCTACGGCGTCAGCTAACTCGCCCAGCTGTTGAACCGTGTTTGTATCCAGCAGAACAATGACGTCGGCGGTCTCCACAGAAGGCTTCATGTTCACGGTTATGGGTGTATGCTGGAGCAAATGTTTGGATAATCGGCTGACGCCATCCCCTGCGCCGATTTCAACGACTATGCTCGGAACGAGTCGTTTGAGTAGCCCTTGAAAAGCGTAGGCTGAGCCGAGGGCGTCGGGGTCAGCTTGCTGATGACAAAGAAGTAGAATGAAACTCGCACGAGTTTCCTCGATTATTTGGAGTATAGCTTGGATGGTCATTTTAGGTGCCTCAAGTAGCTCTCGGCAGCTTCTAAGGCTTTCTTGGCTGCTTCATCGGCGAGGTTCTTCACGTCGAGGTGTTTTGCTTGAGCTGTTAACTGCAAATCAATTTCGACTGAGAAGTTGAGCGGTTTGGAGCCCTCAGCCTCCACAGAAACGTTTAGTGTCTCAAGTTGCTTCGCGCTTGTTCGTGAGAGAATGTGTCTTCTGGCTGCGCCCTCGGCTGTCGAGCACAAGGTGGAAGTTTGTTCGGTGGTTAACTCGGGAAGTTCGAGTTGCTCCACCTGCTTCACCAAGCGTGAGCTTAGGAGGATGGGGCGGTTGGGTTGAGGTCTTCTTGGAGTTTTGTCTGCACTTCTTTGACCTGGCTACGTAGCCGCTCTTCTTGCCTAGCCAGAACCGTCGTGCGCGTGGTCAGAAGTTCTTTTCGTTCGACGAGTTCTTCGGTAACTTTGGGCTTTTCGGCTTTGACCAAGAGAGAGCCGATCTGCTTGTAGATGACTGCATCGTCTGGAGTTTTCTGGAGTTCGGTTATTGTCTGTTCGACTTCGGTTTGCTCTGCGTCCACTTGCTGTTTCTGTCCCATGACTGACTGCAGAGTCTGCTGCAGCTGTTGCAGTCTAAGCAAGCGTTCTTGAACTTGAGGAGGTAACCTGGAGATATCATTGCTCATGTTTGACATTCCTTCGGCACAGCAATAAGGAAGGCTCGTAATTAAGTATTCTCTAAGGGCACGGTCAAGCTGAGAGGTTTCTTCGGTATTCCTCGTTCATTCTGCCATACTTCTTCTGAATGGCAGAGGCTACGCGGTTCCAGTCGTCCATGATTGTTGGCCACATCTCGCCCGCTAGAACGTTCTTTAACACGTATTCGCGGAGGGCGCGTTGGCGTTTGATGGTTCTTCGGCTCCAATCCACGTTGATTAATCCGGTGCGGCGGAGGTGCTGGAGGTTCTTCGTCACCTGGTCGGGGTCAATTGGGTACACAACGATTAGGCTGAGGTCTTCTATTAGCGAGTCGATTGAGATTTCGTCCTCGATGCGAAGGCTGATAATGGCGACCATGTTCTGCACGAGTCTGGCGGTTCGGCTCAGGTAAAGCGCCCGTCTCTTCGGAATCAGAACTTGCTCCAGCCTGTAGGCATAGCTTCTGTAGAACCAGTCTTTGACCAGTTGTGCGAGGACGAGGTAGGTGCCGACGAGCCCAGCGAGGATGAGGAAGAAAGCTGGGGGAGGCTGCACGAAACCGAATGGTGGACCGAGCGGCGTGAACGGAATTATAAGTGCGGCGGCGACGATGCTGAAGGCGCTTAGGACGAGGTATTTGCCTGGTCTGCTCTTGTAGAAGGGACTCCGACGTGTCCGTATGACGAAAATCACCAGCGTCTGCGTGCAGAGGGATTCAAGAAACCAAGCTGTTTGAAATAGTGCTTGAGGGTTCGGCACGTCACTGAAAAACAGTAGCATGATAAAGAAAGTGAGAAAATCAAAATGGAACTCACGGGTCCTAGGGCGATCATGAATCGGCGGATGAAACTGATATGTCCCATCTCTTCGGTTTCTCCACGTATTCGTCGTCCACGGAATCCGTCGTTATCGTGGTCTGGGAGATGTCGTACATCAGATTGTTCAGGAGTATCTGGACGGGCAGCATAGGCAGGAACGGCAGGAATATGCTGGCTCCTGCAACGCTGAACATGTTGCCGAAGTTGGAACTGACGCCCATCATCACGTACTTCATCGTGTTGCCGAATGTTCTGCGTCCCTCCAAGACTCCCTCCGCTAAGACCGTTAAGTCGTTCTTCAACAGTATGATGTCTGCTGATTCCTTTGCAACGTCAACCGCGTTGTCGACAGAGACTCCCACATCGGACGTTTTCAGGGAGGGGGCGTCGTTGATTCCATCGCCCATGAAGCCGACCACATGACCGTTGCTCTTCAACAGGGTTATGATGCGGTCTTTTTGGGCAGGAGTGACCCTGGCGAAAACGTTGGCGTCTTCAACGTTTCTGGCTAGTGCGTCATCTTGCATCTGAGCCATCTCGCTTCCAAGAACTATTCCCTTAACCTCGAACCCCAGTTCCTCGCACGTTTTCCTGAGTGACGAGCTCGTTGTCACCCGTTATGATTTTCAACTCGATTCCTTCTTTGGATAACAAGTCTAGCGATTGCCTGGCGGTTTCTTTAGGCGGGTCGAGGAAGGCTACTAGACCGAGGAAGATCATGTCGTCCTCATCGTTAACCGAGTAAACGGCTTTCTCCTGCCGAATCTCCTTGTAAGCGACGCCTAGAACTCGGAAGCCCTCAGAGCTTAAGTCGTAGTATTTCTGTTTGATTTTCTCGCGAGCCTCATCAGTCATATCGTTGACCATGCCGGCAAGCTCATAATAAGAGCAGACCTTGAAGATCTCTTCGGGCGCGCCCTTCGCGATGAAAATCCTTTGCCTCTGTTTTTCAACGACAACCGATACGCGTCGTCGGACGAAGTCAAAGGGAACTTCGTCAATCTTCTCGAAACCGCTCACATCAACTTCTTCATGTGCCAGAATGGCGTCGTCAAGCGGGCTTTTGAGCCCAGTTTGAAAATTGCTGTTAAGAAAAGAATATTGCAGAACCTTGTCGTCGTCGTTTCCCTCCATGTCCACGTGCAAGACAAGCTTGATGTGGTTTTCCGTTAGCGTGCCCGTCTTGTCGGTGCAGAGGACATTCATGCTGCCGAAATTCTCAATCGACGAGAGTCGCTTCACGATTACTCCTTTCTTGGCCATGGCTAATGCGCCTCTGGAGAGGTTGACCGTGATTATCATCGGAAGAAGCTCAGGAGTCAAACCTACTGCGAGTGCCACAGAGAAAAGTAATGCTTCCAACACGTCGTGTTTGAAGAGCGCATTAACGAAGAAGACAAAAATGACCAGAACAAAAGTAACCTGCATGATGAGGAACCCGAAGCTCTTGATTCCTCTCTCAAACTCGGTCTCGGGGGCGATTTCGACTAATCGCTTGGCGATCTTGCCGTATTCGGTGGAACCGCCCGTCCTCACAACCACCGCCGTTGCCGTGCCACTCACGACAGAAGTACCCATGAGAAGGTAGTTGTTCCATTCAGTAATCGATGCTTTTGCACTCACAGGCGCAACAGTCTTCTCAACTGGGAAGGATTCGCCGGTAAGGGAAGACTGATTCATGAACAGGTCCTTTGCTGCAATGACCCTAGCATCGGCGGGGGCGATGTCTCCAGCCGAGAGAAAGATGATGTCGCCAGGAACAATCTCTGAAAGCTTGACTTCCTGTTTGACGTTGTCTCGAAGCACCGTCGCCGTCGTGGTTACCTTTTCCTTCAGCAACTCCGCGGCTTTCCCAGCCTTGTTCTGCTGGTAGAAATCTAGGAACACACTGATCAAGACTATGGATAGGATGATTCCAACGTGGGCAGGCTCCCCGACGATGCCCGAGATTATCGCGGCAAATAGCAGGATAAGAATCAATGGGCTTCGAAAAAGCAGCAAGAATTCAACTATGGCGGCGCGCTTCTTTCTCCTAGCCAATTCATTAGGACCAAATGTGACGAGTCGGCGGTCAACGTCCTCGTGGGAAAGCCCATTCGTCGAAGAGTCTAGGCGAAGCAGTAGCTCCTCAACTGGGAGGCTGAGGACCTCTTCAGAACTGAGAAACGGCTGCGCCGCATTTGGCTTGTTTGGGCTCTGCCCGTTTTCGGATGCCGCTGTGGATCATCCCCCATGTCGTTTACAGAAAACCGCTGATTTGTCAACGAACAGAGCAACCGTCATTGCTTAAAACGATTTCTGTTACTTTGTCGAAAGAGCTTTGACAAAGTCAACAAGAATTACTTTGACTGAATTCTGAGAACTCTCAGGTCCAAAGAAAGCACATCAGGCAGGAAATGAAGTGGTGCTCCGGCCGGGATTCGAACCCGGGTCCACGGCTCGAGAGGCCGTTATACTTGACCGGACTATACTACCGGAGCTGGGGATATTACAGCGTCAGCTACCATGAGTAAACTTTGTTAATAAGAATAGCGATTTGAAAGAAAGGGGTGCGGGCTGCCCGACCGGACGCTACTTGGGCTGCAAAGCTTACTCATGGTTATCCCCGAAGCACCATGCTGCCGCCACCGAATAAAAGCGTTCTTGTTAAGAAACCTTGACAAGAAGTTAGTCAAGATTTCTTGACTAAACTTTTTCCATGGATTTCAGGCACTTCTCGAATTGCTAAACCCCTGAGCCACGCTGCAGACACCTACCCACTTGAAAGGGAGGGGGCTTCAGGAGAGCAACAAGAGAAATAGAACAATTGAGCGGGGTCTGAACAAGGCAAGAAAATAGAAAGAAGGTGAGGAGAGTTTACTCTTCGCCGCCAGGCATTCCGCCGCCTGGGCCACCTGGTCCGCCTGGACCGCCTTTTGGTGATTTGCTGGTTATTACGTCGTCGATGCGTAGGATCATGCTTGCGGATTCGGAGGCGGATTTGATTGCTTGTTCTTTGACGCTGATGGGGTCTAGGACGCCGTTTTCGAGGCTGTCTTGGACTTTGCCTGTGAAGACGTTTATGCCTTTGTTCTTGCCATCTTCCTTCTCGTGGGCTGACCTGAGTTCGACGAGGACATCGATGGCTTCTAAGCCGCCGTTTTCGGCGAGGGTTTTGGGTATGACTTCAACAGCTTCCGCGAATGCCTCGATGGCAAGTTGTTCTCTGCCGCCGATTTTGGTGGCGTATTTGCGGAGGTCTTTGCCGACTTCAATTTCGACTGCTCCACCGCCTGCGACGACCTTGTTGTTTTCAACGACGTCGGAGACGACGGAGAGTGCGTCGGTCATGGCGCGTTCGGCTTCGTCGACCATGCGTTCGAGTCCTGCGCGAATGAGAATGGCCACTGAGTGTGGGTCTTTGCATTTTTCGACGAATATCATTTTGTCCTCGCTGATTCGGCGTTCTTCAACTAAGCCTGCTTTCCCGAGGTCTGCGGGTTTGAGGTTTTCGAGGTCTGTGACTGTTCCGCCTGTGGCACGTGCGAGTTTCTCCATGTCGGATTCTTTGACTCTTCGTGCTGCGATAATGCCCTCTTTGGAGAGGAAGTGCTGAACCATGTCATCGATGCCTTTCTGGCAGAAGACAACGTCTGCGCCTGACTTCTTTATTTTGTCAGCCATTCCCTTCATCATACTGGTTTCTTGGTCTAGGAAGGCTTTCATCTGTGTGGGGTCGCGGATGCGGATTTCAGCGCTCATCTCGGTCTTCTCGATTTCCAGAGCGGAGTCGAGGAGCGCGATTTTTGCGTTCTCCATTTTCTTGGGCATGCCTGGGTGGACGACTTCTTTGTCGACGATGATGCCTCGGATGAGTTGGGTTTCGAGGAGGCTTTTGCCCGTTTTCTTGACGAGTTGGACGTTGTCGATGTCTGCGACCATTTTGTCGCCGCGTTGTTCTGCGATTTGTGTGACTGCGTCTATGGCGATTTCTGCGAAGTGTTCACGTGCCGCGCCGACCGCTTTGCCGCTCATGCTCGTTAGGGCGACTTTGAGTAGGGTCTTGCGGTCGTTCATGTCGACGGGTATGGCGACTCTTTCGATGGTTTCGATGGCTTTCTGGGTTGCCTTTCTGTAACCGCTAACAAGCAAGGTCGGGTGAATGTTTTGGTCGAGTAGTTCTTCAGCCTTCTTCAGTAGCTCGGAGGCGAGAATAACTGCGGTGGTTGTTCCATCGCCGACCATGTCGTCTTGGGTCTTGCTGATTTCCACCATCATCTTTGCAGCGGGGTGCTCAACGTCGATTTCCTTCAGAATTGCGGCGCCATCGTTGGTTATTGTGATGTCTCCGAGGGAGTCGATTAACATCTTGTCCATGCCTCGGGGTCCGAGGGTGGTTTTAAGGACTTCGCCGATGACGCGTGCGGCGGTTATGTTGTTTCTTTGGGCTTCTTTGCCGCGGTTGCGGGTTGTGCCTTCTTTGAGGATGAGGACGGGTTGTCCTGAACCTGTTGTGGTTAAGTATGCCATATTACTAACACCATTTTTCCATTTACAGAACTGTTTTTTAACGGATTTATGCAGAATTCAAACGAAAATATAAACCTTAACCCTTAACCATGGCGCTTCGTTGACGTTTTACGGAAGTAGCCCGGAATCCTAGTGAGCAATCCATACGCGATTCCTGGCGATAATAGTTTCGTACTTGTGGAGGGGTTTTCGGCAGGTTACGTGACCGCTCCCGCCTCTCTGGTCTACGTGCACAGATTGACTTTGCTCCAAATATATTCGTGGTTCAAGGGGGATGCTGTTTCGTTTATTAGCTCCTTAATGTTGCTTAAGGAATGTGACGCATGTGTTTAGGGATGCCTGGGCTCTGGCGGTTGAGACACTTTGCCAGGTTGAGTTACGGAAGCTCAACGAGCGATTGGCGCTTAACAGGACCTCGAAGCAGATGGGAATCATCGACACGAACAGCATCCGCATCGCTTACGGGCTTGTCGTCGAAACCGAAAGGCGAAGAAACCTCATCGACAGGTTCATAGAAAGTGCCATCAAACCCAAACACATGAATGAACTAAGTCTCGCGGTTCAAGCGTTTCTCAGGCTCTACGTATACCAAACCCGAGTGGTCAGGGGCTGGGCGGAACCAGACTTGCAGGAAGTCTTGCGCATCGTCAAAGAGGGTAGAGCAGTCGTGGGCTGGAAAACCCTGCGTCCCATTGAGCAGTTTCTGGGTTTTCTCCTCATCCGCCAAATCGAACCTATCATTAAAGCGGCAACCGACGAGGAACGCGTTGCACTCCAGACTTTTCATCCGACGTGGTTCGTGGAGTACTGTTTTGGACTTTTTGGCAGAGACGAAGCTATCCACTTCCTCGAAGGCAACATCTATCCGCCACCGACCTTCGTCAGATTGAACACTATCAAGGGCTCCGTGGAAGCAATCCTAGCGAAACTTAACGTGGAAGGCGTGAAGCTGGAGAAGGCTGAGCCGCTGAAATACGTATACAAAGTGTCTGAATGCAAAGTTCCGCTTTCTGGTCTGGCAAGCTACCGCGACGGCTTGTTCTACGTGCAAGACAAGGCAAGCTGCTTCGCTGCGGAAGTCGCCAACACGAAGTCTGGCATGACCGTTCTCGATGTTTGCGCTGCGCCAGGCGCCAAAACCACGTACTTGGCCCAGCTGATGGAGAGTAAGGGCAGAATCTACTCGGTTGACTTTTCGCCGAGACGAATGAAAACGTGGATTATCGAGACCAAACGCATGGGAGCAGGCATCGCCGAGCCAGTAATTGCGGATGCTCGTAGTAACCTCCCCCTCAACCTGGAAGCCGACGTTGTCTTACTTGACCCGCCATGCACGGGCACGGGTTCGTTCGGGCGGCAGCCCTCGGCGAAGTGGCGGCTAACGTCGAAGTCGGCTGAAAACATGGCTGAGCTCCAGTGGCAAATGCTAAGCGGCTGCGCCGAACACGTAAAGCCGGGCGGAGTGCTGGTTTACGCGACTTGCACCGTGATGGTAGAGGAAAACGAGATGATGATCGAGCGGTTCCTCAAGTGGCACCCTGAATTCAACCTAGTCGAGATTGAGACGCAACTCGGCTTGCCAGGACTCCGAGGGTTGACGAAATGCAGGCGGCTCTACCCGCATCTCCACGAATGCAACGGTTTCTTCATCGCCAAACTCAAAAAAGAATGAGCTATTAGTGTCGTGCTTTTTCCAGCTGGCAGAGCATCTCAAACATCACTTTCGCCGCCACAATCGCAGAGACGCCCTGGTCATACGTGGGCACGACCTCCAGCACATCGAACCCCACCACCCGTTTATCGCACAACTCGCACACGATGTCCAGCAGAGCCGTTGTGGTTACGCCCTCGGGCTCGGGGTTCTGTACGGCGGGCGCGAAAGCAGGGTCCAGCACGTCCATGTCCACCGTCAAGTATACGTTTTCGTAAGGTGCCAGCTTCTTCTTCAACTCCTTGGCGATTTTCTCGGAGCCCTCCTTTTGTATCTGGTTTGATGTGATGAACTCGATTCCGGCTTTTTTTGCGTAGGCTAATTCGTCCTTGGACACGCTTCTTGTGCCTACTTCGATTATTCGTGCGGGTTTTACTTCTTCGTTGATGAGCTGCATGAACGTGGTGTGCGATAGGTCCAGCCCCTGGAACTCGCAGCGTAGGTCCAGATGCGCATCAAAACTGACGATGGCTGTCTTGGTTGCTTTGGCTCCTAAGCCTTTCGCGATGCCCAACGTCACCGTGTGCTCCCCGCCAATCGCCACAGGCATTTTCCCAGCCTCGAGAATGTCTGCCACGACTAACTTCACCATGTCCACGGTCTTCCGCGTGTCCGTGGAAATGTGCAGGTCGCCCGCATCGTGCAACAGCAAATCCTCCACATCTATGCCGCTGCGGAAACTGTACGTCTCGATGTTCAACGAAGCTTGTCGAATGGCCGTTGGTCCAAAGCGTGCGCCAGTGCGGTAGGTGCTTGTCACGTCAAAAGGCACTCCGAAAACCACGTACTTCGCGTGTTGGAAGCTCTGCTGGATGCCGCTAAATACGTTAGTCTGGGAGACGAAAAGCTCTAAGTTGCTCACTCCGATCAGACACTCCGTTTTATTCTGGTGGGGCTGGGTTACTCTAAACTCTTTCGCTCCAAATTTCCGCTTTTTCAGTTAAACGATACCTATATAGCGACTAGCACAAGATTCAATATAGATGGGGCGATTTTCATGGAGGTCGCTGTGAACTACAGGTTAAGTGATGAACACTCAAACGTGGAGTCGGAGGGCGAAGCAAAATCCGTTCTGGACGAGAAATATTTAACTCTGGTCGTTGAGTTCGGTGAACCAATGCTTTTCACCTATACAGACATCGCTGGAATTCATGAACATGACTACGAAATTGATTTGTTCTTGACCTCTAGGCAAACGCTGAGCCTCTCACGCTTGGGATATCAGTATGAAGACTTCCTTTTTGAACTCTACAAACTACGAAATGAACTTCTGCTCAAGTACCTGTTGATGGAGGAGACTCTTGTCCAAGCAGCGTTTGAGGCACATTTCAATTGGCTTGACCCAAATGGACAGCTGAATCAGACTGGAAACTGTGAAGTGCGCCTATACGAAACGGCGCTTGTTGTCCTTCCCCAAAAAGGCGAACCAATCAGAGTCCCATACTGCTACATTTCCCAGATAAACAAGGCAGACTACAACCTCGTGGTGACAAACGAATTCGGGGAAAAATTCGAATTCTCCAAAGTTGGGGAAAAGTTCGACTCACTTGCAAAAGCTCTTTCGGACGCATTTAATAAGATGATGCTCAGGTCGCAGGAAACCGTTAAGGAGATGATTCCGGAAGCTGACCCGGTAACCGTGAAGAAGCTGGCAGTTTTAATGAAAGACGGACGAGCAGCCAGAAGGAAAGACATTGAATTCCTATCTCCTGATTTCTGGCGTCGACTAACGAAAAGAATTAAAGAGGCTGGCATGAGCACCGAATACGATTTTCTCAATTCAATCGCGCTGACAGACCAGGTGTGTGTTGGAGTGAAACGGGGATTGATGGGTGACTTAACAGGGTCATACATCTGGCTGCTATTTCCTCTGCGGGACGCGAAAACAGCCAGTCTGAGTAACGCTGTAGCCTTGGAAGCCTTTTCCGCAAGCCAAGACAATGAAACCGAAACGGTTAGCACTGAAGAAAACGCAGACCAACGAGGCACAACCAACGGAGAAACGGCGGCTAGCGGAAAAGCAACCTATCTTTTCAGGATACAGCCGAAACCAAACTACGCCTTAGCCAATGAGGAAGAGATGACCAGCGAACTAGAGAACTTCATAAAGACCATTAACCTCTGCATGATTGACATAAACTTCAGAAGAGAACCAATCTTCCTGTCAGATGATGAACTCGACAACCCCCAATACGCCCAATACCGTTTTGCAGTAGCAAAGATACCTTCTCTCAGGACTTTGCGAAACCTCTTCATCGGCAGAGTAATTCACTCATCCTTTGACCAGTGGAGAAGCGATATTACTAACTTATTAGAGTCAACCTCAAAAGCAAATACGACAATGAAAAATGGAAGATAGGAGGAAAATAGGATGCCAGGTTACAAACATCCCTGCAAATATTGCGGAAAACTCGTCTCCGCAGACGACAACGTATGTCCCTTCTGCGGAAAAGTCAATCCAGTCGGACCACAACGATGCCCCAAATGCCGAAATCCCATTGAAACCGGTCAGCTGCGCTGTAGCAACTGCGGCTTGTCTCTGCAAATAAATTGCCCTTCTTGCGGCAAGGTCACGTTTTTCGGTGATTACTGTCAATACTGCGGTCAAAGGCTCGCCGCTATTTGCCCCCATTGTGGAACGGAGCAGTCACTACTTGGAGAGAAATGCATAAAATGCGGTAAACCCCTAAAGTTAAAAGGGAGATGAGAACACGCCACTTCAACCTTTCACCAGAAACTACGAGGACAATAGCACCGAGGCCGGGTTCCAATTCACTTTCCTCTGCGATGTATGCAGCGACGGATACAAAACCAACTTCATCCAAAGTAAAACCTATAAGAAAAGAGGATTCTGGAAGGGATTAGGCACAGCTGTCTCCATAGGCTCAGAACTCGCAGGACGCGGCAGCGGCTACACCTTGGAACGCGGCGCCGACGCCATGAGCCAGCGCTTCGAAGGTATGACGCCAGAATGGCACAAAGAACATGAACAAGCCTTCGAACTGGCACAGAACGAAGCAAAAGGCCACTTCCATCGATGCCCAAGATGCCATAAATACGTTTGCGAAAACGACTGGAATGAGCAAGAGGGTCTTTGCATAGAAGACGCGCCAAGGGAAAGCACAGAAGTCGCAGCCGCAAGAGCTGAAAAAATGGTCACGGACATAAAGCAGAAAGCTGAAAGCACCCAGGTCTTCACGGGCGAAGTTACGCAGAGACAAACCATCTGCCCAGAATGCGGCAAACCTGCTGGCTCAGGCAAGTTCTGCAACAACTGCGGCGCACCCCTAGGTCTTAAAAGTGTGCTCAAGGTGCGGGGCAAAGAACCCTGCGGGCACAAGTTTCTGCGGCGAATGCGGCAACAGACTGACATAGCTACAAGTGGAATATGAAGCACGCAAAAGCGCGTCCTCTTTTTTTGGTTTCTTAGTAGGTTCTCCCATAACATCTGTCTTCTTTTGGGCGCTCGCTTCGAATGTTCTCTTTCTCTATTGACAGATCCTCCTTAGCAATTAGCTCGGACTTTCCCAAAAAATATCCTACACGTGTAAAACTTGGATTACTGGAGTCGCACTCCAAAAATCTATAAATTTAACCTGTACTGCACTATGGTCAAAGAGGAAACCACGGTGTCAGGCACCATCAACATAAGAAACGCAAGCGCCGTAGTACTCGCATCCCTCGCCTTCTATGCTATAACAGGCATCTTGCTACTCGTCTTGCTGCCTCTCTCTAATTATCCTCCGCATCTAGCCTTGACAGGGATTGTCAGCCTGATAACCGCCTACGCCATCTTCATGAAGAGGTCTTGGGCGAAATGGCTCGTCGCCGCCCTCTTCTTCGTTGTAACCACAATGACGCTGTACACGGTTGCCTTCGTCATCTTCACCAACATCCTCGTCAGCGTAGGCATGCTCGCCTACGCCATCTTCACGTGGTACTTCACGTATTACGTCTTTGTCAAGAAAATCTAGAAAAGCGCAACTTCGACCTCTTCGTCCTTGTCCACAAACTGCTCGTTCTCTGGAATCTCCACGTAACCGTCAGCCTTAGCCAACGTGGTAATCGCACCCGAGGCGCCTGTCTCGACCGCTTCTGCCACAACCTTGCCCGCCTCGTTTTTCCGCAGTTTAACCATCACGAACGTTCGTCTACCCTTCGCGGAGAAGAAACGCATGCCAGCCAACGCCTGCACTGTCTCAATCTGCGGCGCCGCTCTGCCAGAAAGTCGCCAAATCACCGGACGAACAAGCAGGTGGAACACAAGCAACGCCGAAGTTGGATGCCCAGGCAACGCAAACACTGCCTTCCCACGCACCGAAGCCACAGTCGTTGGTTTCCCAGGCTTCAAGGCGATACCGCTGAAAACTAATCCCGGCTCACCTAGCGACGCAATGGTCATGGGCATGAGGTCTTTCGGACCGACGGAGACACCCCCCGACGACAAAACCACGTCAGCCAACTTCCAAACCACGCACGAGGGCATCACGAAGCTTCGCCTTCTCGTCGGGAACAACTCCGAGGTAAACTGGGCTGCCTCCGCTTTCCAGCACTGCAGCATAAAGCGTGTAGGCATTGATGTCAAATATCTTCCCGGGGAGCAGCGGCTTCCCAGGCTCAGTAACCTCGCCACCCGTCGAGAGAACGGCGACCCGAGGAACCCCGCAGACTCTCACCTCAGCTAAGCCTAGCGCGGCAACCACGCCGATCTCCCTTGAACCCAGAACGTGACCAGCTTTCAGCACGGTCTCGCCTTTTCTGATGTCGGAGCCCTTCTTCATCACGTTCTCACCTTTAGTCGCCGCGCTGAAAACTCGAATTGTTCCTCCTGCTTTCTCGGTGTCCTCCACCATAACGACAGCATCGGCGCCCTCAGGGATGGGTGCGCCAGTGACGATTTCCGCCGCTTCACCAGATGCCACAGTGACCCTTGGCAGTTCCCCGATGTTTACGATACCGCAGACCTTCATCTGCACTGGCGTTTTTTCGTCGGCGCCAAACGTGTCTGCAGCTTTAACAGCGAAGCCGTCCACGGTAGACCTGTTGAAAGGCGGAATATCCAAGGTGCTAGTCACGTCCTCGGCGAGGACGCGGAAGTGCGCTTTCAGCAGAGGCACCTGTTCAGTGCCCAATCTTGTTAGTTCGAGATTAGCGATTGCAGCGCGTGCTTCATCCAGCGTCAAGAGCTTCCTAAACATACGTGTCACTCCTGCTCCATGAGCCCGAAAAGATGAACAGTCACCGCTTCCCCCTCTGCCAGGCCCTCTCGTCCCTCAGGCACGATGACGAAGCCGTTGCCCCTCGTCATGGTTGAGATTGATCCTGAGCCTCGGGCGCTCACGGGCTCCGCGAAGGCTTCGCTGTTTTTCATGAAGACTTTGACGCGGACGAAGGTTTTTCTTCCCAAAGCCGCCGATACTTTTCGGGTCATCATCGCCTTCACCATCGGTCTTGGCTCCTCTCGCTTCATGCCCAACATTCTGCAAATCAGCGGCCGGGCGAAGACTTCGAAACCCACGATAGCAGCCACGGGGTTCCCAGACAAAACCATCACGGGTTTACCCTCCAACACTGCTGGGCAGTTGGCATCCCAGGCCGCAACGCCACGCCGTGCACGACGATGCCGGGCTTGCCCACCTTGTTAACGGCGTCTGGAACAAGGTCGAGTCCGCCAACGCTTGTTCCACCTGTGGTCAAGATGGCGTCGGCAATTTGGAGTCCACTTTCTATTTTGTGGGCGATGTTGTCGATGTCGTCTTTGGCGATGCCGAGGTCTACGGGTTCGGCGCCGAGCTCATGGCACATGGCGGCAAACATCGTCCTGTTCGAATCATAAATCTGCCCCTGAGTTGGTTTCTTTCCTTCGGGGGCGAGCTCATTGCCCGTTGCGAGGATTGCTATTTTCGGCTCATCCGCAACTTTAACTTGGCTCCTACCCAAGGCAGCGAGCAATCCGAGGTGATAAGGATTCAATCGCGTTCCCGCTTGCGCAACCCGTTCGCCTTTCTTGATATCCTCCCCCTTCCGCGACACGTTGTCGCCAGGCGCAAGCGGCATCCAAACCTCGATATCAACGCCGCGTCTCTGCGTGTTCTCTATCATAACGACCGCATCTGCGCCCTTGGGAATAGGGTTGCCCGTCCAAACCAGTTTTGCTTCCTTGGACCCGACGAAATCTGATTCTGTAAGTTTGACGTGTGACGGCTTGAATTGGCTGGCGCCCACAGTTGATTCAGAGCTGAGTGCGTAGCCGTCAACTGCTGACTTGTCGAAACGTGGCAAGTCCTCATCAGCGATAATGTCTTCTTCGACAACGCGGTTCAACGCTTCGGTCAACGGAATCATCGCTGCCGCGGGCTTCACGATTTCTAGAATGCTGAACCATTTTTGGAGAGCGTCGTCGGTTGACGTGAGCTTTTGGAATCCTTTCAGTCTGACCAAAACTTATCCCGCCAGAGACTCAGGGTAACCTAGCATAAAAAGTGTCCGAAACCATCTTCTCTAATTAATAGAGGAGATCTCTCGTCGTGGAAAGCAGAGGTGTTTATGTTGGCCGCTCGAAGACCATGGCCATGCCCTGCCCGCCGCCGATGCACATCGTCGCCAATCCATACCTCGCCTTCCTCCGCTTCATGGCATGCAGCAACGTAACCGTCACACGTGCACCCGTGCAGCCTATTGGGTGCCCAAGCGAGATGCCGCTGCCGTAAATGTTCGTTCGGTCTAGACTTAACCCAAGGTCTCTCAAGCAAGCAATTGCTTGAGACGCGAATGCTTCATTCAGCTCGATGAGATCCACATCGTCCAGGGAGATGCCTGCAATCTTCAGCGCCTTCTTAACTGCTGGAATTGGTCCAACGCCCATGTAGGCAGGATCAACCGCTCCGGAAGCGAAACCCAGAATTCGCTGCCATAGGCTTTAGCCCAAGGTTTTGGGATTCTTGTTCGCTCATGAGTAACACTCCCGCCGCGGCGTCGCTGATGCCTGACGCGTTGCCCGCTGTTACGGTGCCGTTTTTCTTGAACACCGGTGGCAGCTTCGCCATCTTCTCCAGTGACGTCTCCATCGGACGTTCGTCTGTGTCGAAGACGATGGGGTCGCCCTTCTTCTGTGGAATTGTGAACGGCGTGATTTCTTCCTTAAATATACCTTCCTTTATTGCGGCACATGCCCGCTGATGGCTAAGCAGCCCGAGTTCGTCCTGTTCCTGTCTGGTGATGCCGCATCTCTCGGCGATGTTCTCAGCCGTCACGCCCATGTGATAGCCATAGAACGACTCGAACAACCCGTCCAAAACCATCAAGTCATTTACCTCGCCAACACCACTCACATCCATCTTGTAACCCCACCGTGCTCGAGGCAGAGCGTAGGGAGCGTTGCTCATGCTCTCCATTCCTCCCGCGACGATGACGTTCGCCGAGCCCGTCACGATGGCTTGGGCGCCGAGGCTGATGGCTTTCAACCCGGACGCGCAGACCTTATTCACAGTGAAAGCGTTGACTTCCTTCGGTAAGCCACCATGAAGTGTAGCTTGCCTCGCCACGTTCTGTCCTTGACCCGCCTGCAGGACACAGCCCATGATGACTTCGTCCACGGCGATTTCCTTGCGAGATTCATCCCAAACCGCAGACTTCTCGGTCTCGATAGCTCCAGTTTGCAGACGCTTGGGGCGGAATTCCACGTTTTCCTTTGGCGGAATAGGACGCAACCCAACTCTTGCCAGGACTTCGTGGACGACTTTGGCTCCAAGCTGGACGACTTGGACATCGCGGAGGGCGCAGCCGAAGTTGCCGATGGCTGTGCGGACTGCACTGGTGATTACGACGTCTTGGGTTTTCATTCTCTATCACGTGAATGTTTACTCTTTGTTGAGGCTACTTAAAACGTTGTTCCAAAAACCCGCAAGAATGAACTGGGCGGATTAGGTCTTGCATGCCCAATTAAACGTCAATATTGCAAACAATCATCCATTAATTCATAAATATTATGAACAAATCTTAAGCAACTTTATATTCTACTGGACAATAGCGTAATATATCGAACAAATGGAGTTGAACAAAACATGACCGTGGAAATGATTGAGAGATTCCACGAGTACATCGACAAGAGAGGATCCGACTGGATGGAATCAGCTCTCGTCGACGAGGAGGCAGAAGCATGATGGACGCTTCCTCAGTTTGGCTGTGGGTCTTCGGAGCTGGATCTTTAGCCGCCGCGTTTGTGTATTATCACGTAGCGATGAAGAATAGGATGAAAAATCCAAGCAACGAGTAAACTTTCTCACCCAACTTTATTGCGGATTTCTAACGACAAAACCATTCTTAGCTAATCGTTCAAAACCAAGAATTCCGAGGCAGTCAACGCTCATTAAGCGGTGGCTAAAGAATCTTTTTATCTAAACCATCCAATACCTAATCTCTCAAAGGTGTCATGATGGGTAAAGGTTCAGGTTTCGGCAAAGTCATCCTCTTCGGCGAGCACTTCGTCGTCCACGGCGTCCCAGGCATCGTCTCAGCTATCGACGCCACCAACGACGCGGAAGTCAAGAAAACCGCAATGGGCATCACGGTTAAGGACGTGCGGAAAGCCGCAAAAGGCTACGCCGAAGAGAAACGGCTACAGCAGCTCGAATCCATCGACAGGATACTGCGAGCATTGGGCATCAAGCTGGGAATGGTAGCGTTCGACATCCTGCTGGGCGGAACACTGCTGGGCTTCAGCGGGCTTGGCGCGTCGGCTGCGAGCAGCGTAGCCATCACCCGCGCCATCGCCCAAGAGTTTAACATCAAACTGAGCGACGAACGCGTCAACGAGATAGCGTATGAGGCGGAAAAAGCTTACGCCGGAACCCCGTCGGGCATTGACAACACAGCGGCAACTTTCGGCGGGCTGCTCTGGTTTAAGAAGAACATGGCAAGCGGCGCCAACACAGTCGAGAAACTGCACATTCGCGAACCCGTGGAAATCGTCATCGGCAGCACAGACGTCGTGGCGAACACGAAGGCGATGGTGGAAGGCGTTGCAAAGAGGAAGCGCAAGCACCCCGAAAAATACGACGTCCTGTTCGAGCAAGCCGAAGCCTTGGCACTAATCGGTAGAAAAGCCCTGCTTGCCTTCGACTTGAAGAAGGTCGGCGAACTCATGAACGACAACCACCGACTCCTCCAGCAAATTGAGGTTTCACACGAGAAGTTGGACTTGCTCGTAGACATTGCCCGAAAACAGGGTGCTTTGGGCGCTAAGCTCACGGGAGGCGGTGGCGGGGGCTGTATTGTTGCCCTGACGCCTGGTGAGGAGCTGCAAGAGCGCGTGGCGAAAGCCATCGAAAACGTGGGTTACGAAGTTCTCCGCACGCGCATCGGAGTTGAAAAGACTTAAGAAAAACAAAGCTCACTATTGGATGGGAATACGTGTGGGCTTTAGAGACTTCATCGAGCAACTTCAAAAGAACGGTGAATTGACAAGAATCAAGAAAGAGGTCTCCACCGAGTTTGAGATGGCGGGAGTCATCGAGGCGCTTGGCGAGAAACCCGTTTTCTTCGAACACGTAAAAGAATCCAGCATCTCAGTGGTGGCGGGACTAATGTCGTCGAAAGACCTGATTTCACGAGGTCTTGGAATCACGAAGGACAAGTTGTTACCAACGTTGTCTAATGCCCTTGAGCATCCCGTGCCGCCAGCTGTCGTCACTCAGGGAAAGTGCCAAGAAATCGTCGAAAACGACGTCGAACTGGATAAGCTTCCAATAATGCGTTACACGGAGAAGGACGGCGGCAAATATGTCGCCTCAGCCGTCGCCATCGTTAGAGACCCCGAGTTCAAAGCTCGAAACATGTGTTTCCACAGGCTCATGCTCCTCGACAAGAACCACTTCGTCGCACGCATCGTGGAGAACAGAGGAACCGACACTGCTTTGAAAAAGGCGGGCGGCGAACTCGACGTGGCATTCTGCATCGGCAACTCTGCGGCTGTGCTCCTCTCAGCCGCCACGACGCTCCCGATGGGTGCGGACGAGTTGGGCATGGCGAACGCGCTGGAGAAGATCGAGCTCGTCAAATGCAAGAGCGTAGACCTCGAAGTCCCGAACGAAGCCGAGATAGTCCTTGAAGGGCGAATCACGAAGGAAAAAGCAACCGAAGGCCCATTTCTTGACCTTACGGGAATCGTGGACAAGTCTCGCCAGCAACCCATCGTCGAAATCAAGTGCATCACCCACAGGCGGAACCCGATTTACCAGACAATTCTCGCAGGGAGGAACGAGCACAAGTTCCTCATGGGCATGCCAAAAGAACCCTCGATGTTCAACGAGGTAAACAAGGTCTGCGAGTGCAAAGACGTCTACATTACGCCGGGCGGGTGCAGTTGGCTGCACGCCGTTGTCCAAATTAAGAAACGAAACCCCGAAGACGGCAAGAAGGCGATAGCTGCGGCGTTTGCTGGACACCACTCGCTCAAACACTGCGTCGTCGTCGATGAAGACATAAACATCTACGACCCAAACGACGTGGAGTGGGCAATTGCCACACGCTTCCAAGCCGATAAGAACGCAGTCATTCTCACGAATCAACCTGGTAGCTCCTTGGACCCGTCGGGTGATCTCACCGAGGGCAAGAAAGCCACAACCGCCAAAGCAGGCCTGGACGCCACGGCGCCTCTAGTGACGACGGGCAAAGGCTTCAAGAAGGAAGCTTACGTCAAAGTAGATTTGAACAAGTACATCTGAAAGGTTAGACCATGACTTACAGAGCATACATGCAAAATATCGAAGCAAAAACCAGCAAAACCTCAGAGGACTTGTGGACATTGGCAAATAAGATGGGCTTCGTGAAGGAAGGCAAAATCGTCGCGACACACGCTCAGCTTCTAAAGTGGCTAAAATCCGACATCGGGTTAGGGCATGTGCAAGCAAACTTCATCATCGCTTATTTACGCTTGCGCACCAACGACCCTAAGGTTAGCGAGAAAATGAAAACGTGGGCATATGAAACAGGATATCGAGACAAGTGATGCATATGGAGCTAACTAAGGAAGAGCAAGCAATGCTGGAAGGCAAGGAGGGCTATGCCGCAAGGAAGAGCATGGAGATTCTCAAGGCGCTCGGCAACATCTACGGTGCAGACCGCCTAATCAAAGTCGGCTCCGTCCAAGTTGCAGGCGTCTCATACCACAATCTAGGCGACGCGGGCTTGGAATTCCTAAACGAACTCGCTAAGGATGGCAAAGTCAAAGTCCTTACCACCTTAAACCCTGCGGGCATGGACCTAGAGAATTGGCGACAGCTCGGCATCAGCGAAGACTTCGCCGCCAAACAAAACCTCGTCATCCAAGCGTTCGAGCGTATGGGTATACTAATCAGCTGCACTTGCACACCCTACCTCATCGGCAACCTGCCACGCTATGGCGAACACTTGGCGTGGTCAGAGAGTTCAGCCGTGACATTTGCGAATTCGGTTATCGGCGCGAGGACGAACCGTGAAGGCGGACCGTCGGCGTTGGCCGCGGCTTTCGTGGGCAAAACCCCCAGCTACGGGCTCCATTTAGATGTGAACCGTGTACCAAGCGTTCACGTGAAAGTAAACACAATGCTTACCAAACTGTCAGACTGGGGCGCCCTCGGCTTTGTTATCGGCAAGAGGCGGAGAACAAAATCCCGTACA
>CAWGAW010000012.1:0-87886 GCA_963820675.1 Candidatus Bathyarchaeota archaeon
ACCGGCGAGTGGATATGGGAAGAGCTGTATGACCAGACCGGCGAGAGCGAGGATATGTCGTTTATTCTGTTCAATGAAGCCGATGTGCTGCTTGGAGGTATTGCCGGCGTAAAAGAGTATTCAGACTGGGTGGCATGGGCAGGCCAGACTGCTGGTGCTATCAGAGGCAGTGCCGCGGTGATATCAACGGGCTCGCGAAGTTGGTGTCCTGGGTCAGCCTGAAGGATTTTGACAATCCTCAGAGGTGCATACGGCAAGATTGTTCCCCGATACCTCCGGTGGTATACTGTGCGGACATTGACCACAAGGCAGAAGTTTGGAATCCGAGCTCAGTGGAGGATTGACAATCCTCAGAGCGTACGACGGCAAGCCACAGGGTATGGTCGATATGCCGACCAGCCTCCAATTATAACCGTGACTACAACTTTGGACGAACTGAGATAATTGTAAAAAAAGAGGCAGGTATATAACCTGCCTCTTTTTTTGTTCTGAAAATCCGAGGCGCTGAAAAGAACTTATGCATGACGGGTTGTTTTTTGAGTTCGGCGGCGGTGGGCAACAGTTGAAATGAGTCTATTCCCTCAGCTTCGGTAAACTTATTTATCACTCGCTGAATCCGGCTAATATTTCTGCTGTGCATCATCGCAAACAGATTATACGGCCAGACCTCAAAGGTCTTCCTCTGGTAACAATGGCTAACTATCGTAAAGCGAGCCAGACCTTTTGCCTGCCTCAATGACTCTACTTTGCGGAACCTCGCAGACAAATAAAACATTTGCGACAAACCCAAGCTTGCGATGGTCAACAACACCTGCTATACGGCGGATAACACCTTTGTTAATTAGCTCTGTTATAATCCTCACAACATCTGCCACCCTCCAAACCATCGCTGCATAAAAAGGCAAAAGGCTCTGCGGTTACATCCAGGTCGCCTTGCAACTTTGAGAGTATCAGCTTTTGATTTTCATCCAGCTCAACCACTTCTGCTCTTTGGGATTTCTTCGACATCTTCCAGCGATAAGTCACTATCACTCTCGGCGTCAAAACGGACATCGAGCTTAAAAACACGCCTGACGGGCAGACTGTGAAAATCAATACCGAAACGGGAAGACAATCCCGCCAGACAGAGTCAATCTGCTCATCAGTTTGTGCCTGGAGGGTGAACCATAAATTGTAGTAATGAGTCCTTAGATAATTATGAGAGACATTCTCCAGAGAGTTAACCGCCTCGGCAACTTCCTGTATTTTTTCCTGCGGAACATGTGCGGCAACCAGAGGTGCTTGTCATACCAAGAGCACGATAATTTAATAGTGCGCCGATTCGCCGGATAATCCCTGCGTTCTTCAACCTGCGGGTTTGCTCTAAAATTTCTTCCTCGCTGCTCTCCAAATCTTTTGCAATCTCGGCAAACGGCCTTGCGCAAATTGGTAAACCATTCTGAAGTGCATTGCACAATCGTTTTTGCAGTTTCGTCAAACGCAAAGTCAATTTTACCTCCTCGGCTGATAATTACAAACCGGGTCTGCAGCCAGATAATCGCCGGTCATCGCATAAGCTCTTGCCCTGCAGCCGCCGCAGACGCCGACATATTCGCAGATTCCGCAATTGCCACGGTAGGCCGACAGATTGCGAATTTCTTTTAACAATTGCGACTCGACCCAAATCTTTCCGAAGTCAAAACCGTTCTCAACAAGATTGCCTGCCGATATGTCAAGAAACCCGCAGGTCTGCACATCGCCTCTGAAACTGATAAATCCAAATCCTCTGCCGCCCATACAGCCGCTGACGGAATTGACGATTGACGATTGACGATTGACGATTGTCTGCGGACTCTTCGTTGAAGCCAGTTTGGCCTGGCGGCATACACGGGCGAATTGCGGGCCGCAGGTAACACGCACTTCGATTGGCGATTTTTCCTTTAACTGGAGCAAATCGTGCAGAAGTTTTTCGTATTCTGCCGGCTCAAGCACTTCCGAGGCAATTTTCCGGCCCCGGCCGGTCGGCACAAGTATAAACGGATTAAAACAATAAGCCCCAAGCTCCTCGGCCAATTTCGCTATCGCAGGAACCTCAGGCAGGTTACTTTTTGTGATAGTAGTGTTAATCTGAAAACGGATGCCGGCCTGGCGAGCCGACTCTTGCTGCTTTGACAGCCGAGTCAAAAGCACCTTCAGTCTGCCTGAACTTATCGTGGGTTTGCGCAGAAGCGCCATCGAGAGAGATAGATAATGCCGATATGCCGGCCTCTTTTAGTTTAGCGATGGATTCATCAGTAATCGTGTATCCGCATGTAGCCATTACCATTCGCAGGCCCAAATCCCGGCCATATCGGATAAGGTCATAGATGTCGCTTCGCTCCATCGGCTCGCCGCCGGTCAGAATTATCATACACTTATTGAACTTTGCGACAGACTGGAGAATCTTTCTGCACTGCTCGGTGGTCAGTTCGCCGCCGGTGTCCGATTGTTGAGCATCCGCCCGGCAGTGTTTGCAGTTAAACCTGCATCGGCGGGTAACTTCAAATGCAATAAGACGAGGTTTATCCATTGATTATTGATTATTACTATTTATGACTTTGAGTTTTTTTGCTGCTTCTTTGGCAAAATAGGTGATAATAATATCTGCGCCGGCGCGTTTGATGGAGGTGAGCATTTCCAGCATTGCTGCTTCTTTATCCAAAAGGCCGCCTGCGGCGGCGGTGTTTAACATCATATATTCGCCGCTGACGTTATATGCGGCGATGGGACAATCAAAACGCTGCTTTGCGCGATAGATAACATCAAGAAAACAAAGGGCGGGCTTAACCATCACAATATCGGCGCCTTCTTCAATATCAAGAGCAATCTCGGCCATCGCCTGGCTGGCATTTGCCGGGTCCATCTGATAGGTCTTACGGTCGCCAAAAGCCGGGGCCGACTCAGCGGCATCTCTGAATGGCCCATAGAAGGCAGAAGCATATTTTGCAGCATAAGACATAATGGCAACATCGTGAAAGCCATTTTCTTCCAGGGCCTCGCGGATATACCTCACCCGGCCATCCATCATATCCGAAGGAGCAACAATATCTGCGCCGGCCTGGGCGTGCGACAGAGCAACTTTGGCCAATAGCTCGCAGGTTGCATCATTATCGACTATGCCTTTGCCCTTGACTCGCTCTTTTTGATTACGCCGCAATGGCCGTGCGAGGTATATTCGCAAAGGCAAATATCGGTAATGACCAAAAGGTCCGGCACACGCTTTTTGATTTCCTTTATAGCGCGCTGCACAACGCCATTTTCCGCCCAGGCCTGCGAACCTATTTCATCTTTGTTCTTGGGCAGGCCAAAAAGAAGCACAGCAGGTATCCCCAGCGAAGCGACTTCGGCGGCCTCATCGGCAACCGTGTCCGGCGAAAAATGAAAACAATCCGTCATCGACTTAATCGGCTCCTTTAGCTTTTTGCCTTCGCGGACAAACAATGGATAAACCAGATTATCCACGCTTAAAGTAGTTTCACGCACCAATCTTCGCATAGCGTCACTGCTGCGAAGACGTCGCAAACGAATTTTCGGAAAACTCATCACAAACTCCTTGTCATTTTCAGTGGTTTATTGTCCGTCCGGACTATTTCTTCATCTGTCAGATAGCAGGCCGGCTCATTAAGCCAGTATTTATCATCAGTTTCGGCACCCAGGAACCTAAAGTTACCTTTACACAAATCAAACCATTTGCACCGAAGACACCTCGCATCGGCAAACTGCATCTTGTTACGCAGCTTATTCAAACCGGCTCATCGAATCATTTTCCCAGATTTGCCTGAAGGTTTTATCTTTGATATTGCCGAGAGAGTAATTTCGCCAGAACTGGTCCGGATACACGCTGCCATCCCAGCCGACGCAGCCGATTTTTTCGCCGATGCTGTTTCCGCCATTTGCAAGCAGAAGCTCTTTGGCTTTGTGGAAATTTGCGTTTTTCTCTTTTTGCATCTTTACAAGCAGATAAGGCCCATCAGCGTGATTACCCACGGTGAGGACTTCATCTATCAAACCTTTTCCGCAAAATCATCCGTTTTTTCTATTAATCACATCAAGACTGCGCGCGTTTGCTGCTGCGTACAAGGACCTGCTGTGTCGTCCAAGATTTTTTGCTCTGCCTGTTCGAAGCAAATGATAAAAGCAGATTCTCCGCACATTTGTCGAAGCTGCGATATCGAAAACAACGGGGACTTGGTCTGCGTTTGCTTTTGTGATAGTAAAACGCAAGCCCGTTTTCAAACCTGCCTTTTTGCAGTTTTCAATCCCCGACAGAGCTGCTTTGAAGCTGCCCTTTGCCTGCCTGAAGGTATCGTGGAATTCTTCTGCGCCATCGATGGAGATACCCACATAACTTACTCCGACATCAGAAAGTTTGCCGGCGGTTTTCGAATCGAGCAATGTCCCGTTAGTGGAAATAACGGTCCGCAATTTTAATCGCTTTGCCTCCGCCAGCAATTCGAATAAATCGTCCCGCAGTAACGGCTCGCCGCCGCTAAATAACACCACCGGGCAATTAACTTCTGCAAGCTGCGAAAGCAATTGCTTCGCTTCGGCTGTGGTCAGCTCATCTGCCAAAGACGAATTGGCTCCCGAAGAACTATAACAATGCAAACACCGCAGATTGCACCTCTTTGTGCAGTTATAAGCAATAACGGGGCCGAACGAATTTCCCTGCCCATACCGCAAATCGTCCGATTCGCCGGCCAGCCCACAATATAGTTTCGAGATATTTATCATACGTATGTTTTCTCTATCGCATCAAGCAAGCCGTCAATGGTATGCTCTTCGGCTGTTACATCAACCCTGACGCCAAGATTTTTCAATTGCTCGGAAGTTGTCGGCCCAATCGATGCAACCTTTACCGTTCCCGAATTTATTACTCCGATGGGAACTTGTTCAAAAAACATCCGAGCCGAAGATGGACTTGCGAACGTCAGCCAATCAATCTCGCCTCTATCGATTTTTTCAATCAGCCAACCGCATTCACTTTTTTGTTCTACAGCGGTATAAACAGCTATATTGAGAACATCGGCTCCGGCCTGCTCCAAAATCTCGACAAGCTCCATTCGAGGCAATCTGTAGAACGCAAAAGCAGAATCTTTTTGTCCCGCAAATTCGTAAAGCACATCAGTTGTTTGCCAAGCTGCTCTCCCGTAAAAACAGTCGGCACAAAATCCGCCTTTATCCCAAATTCGCTCAACTTAGCAGCGGTTTCACTGCCTATTGCAGCAATCTTGGCAGAGCCAAAAACTCTGGCATCTTTGCCTAATCTCTGCAAGGCCTCAAAGAATATACTTACGCCATTGGCGCTGGTGAAGATTACCCAATCAAATTCGGCCCGCTGGAGACGGGCCACCGCCCGCAGAAATTCATTTTTCTCCGTCAGCGGTTTTATTTTCATCGTGGGAAATTCTATCGGATTACCGCCTCGAGCAAATAATTCTGGCTGCAAAGTCGGCATTGCCGCGGACGTCCCGCGTTACAACGATATTTTTGCCGAACAACGGCTTTTTGGTGAACCAGTCCAGCCGGGCGTCGCTGTCGGCGGCGGCGCCGATAATCACAATTGCCGGCGGTTCGATTTTCTCCTCTTTACATTTCTGGCTTATCCGATTGAGCGGAGCTTTTACAACTCTCTGAGTCGGCAACGTAGCATCAGCAATTACTGCTGCCGGCGTATCCGCCGCCAAACCATTTTCCATTAGTCGCCCGGCAATAAAATCGAGATTGCCCATCCCCATATAGAAAACTATGGTTCCCTGGAATTTAGCCAGCCATTTCCAGTCGATATTGCTCTGCTGCTTTCCCTCCGCTTCCTGGCCGGTAACAAAAACCACCTGCGAACTATATTGCCTGTCGGTCAGGAGGATGCCGGTATAGTCAGCGGCGGCAATGCCGGCGGTTACGCCCGGCACGATTTCAAAATCAATTCCCGCATCGGCAAGAACTGCGGCCTCTTCGGCACATCTGCCGAAAATACAGGGGTCGCCGCCTTTTAGCCGCACGACTGTTTTCCCTCCGGATGCCTTTTCGACTAATAACTTGTTGATTTCTTCCTGGCGTAAACCGCGCCGGCAGGGTGCGTTTTGGAACGGAGATAATCTCAGCATCCTTCGGGGCCAGGTTAAGCAAAGCCGGATTGGCTAACTTGTCGCAAATTACACAGTCGGCAAGCCGCAGAACCTCTGCGCCGCGGACGGTAATCAAGTCTGCCCTGCCCGGCCCTGCACCAACCAGATATACAAAACCTTTTTTAACCACGGATCAATTTTCACAGATTTTCACAGATTATCACAGCAATAAATTTCAACAAAAGATAAGCGGACGCAAATAAAATTAGGCACGGTGTCCACAGACTTCCGGCAAATTAATAATAACCGCTACTCTATTTGAGTTAATCTTTGCCTTTTTGTTTATAGAATTTGAATAGATAAATCATAAAAGCTATCAAAGCAATTAATCCTGCAATATGTAGAAGTGCCCACATATTGCCGTGCCTGATATTACTAATTATCGGTACAATAATCCCAGCCAGTAGGGCGATCAAAGCGAGGAACAGCACACTAAACGACATTACAATGACGTCCATTTTATAATTCCATTTCATAATCAAAAACCCCATTTTGATTTCTGCCTTACGCCTAATTGTACCTAATCAGCAAAAGCGACATAATCTGTTAACCGACATTTCTCCTATTAATCCGCTACAGGCGGATAAACTACGCCGAAGGATTTCACAGATTATCACAGCAACAAATTTCAACAAAAGATAAATGGACGCAAATAAAATAGGTATGGTGTCCCCGGATTTTCAGTTCAGGGTTATTTTGGAGTTATCTGGTCATTAAGCAAGATCGAAATCTAATTCTTCCTCTTCTAAAGACCATAAAGGAAGTCGCTCCGAGTTGCAAGAAGATTGAAACAAACCAATTTCAACTTGAATATGCCAGAAATCTCAGGGATACATACTCGCAACTGCTGAGGGAGTTATCGGGCGGGTTTGATTACCCAAGTTATGTAAGGCGTTACGAATCTTTTGAGAAGAATGTCTCACTCATAGAGCGAGGGGACAAGTCCTCCAGATTGCTGGAACACATGATCGAACCCAGAATCAATTGGCTAATCGACCTAGGCCTTGGTGGACTACGAAGTTTTGTGCACTTCAGGATTACTAAAGCCCCTGGAGTTTTGGACCAGCTTGGATTCCTCCATGAGAGACGGTATAGGAAACGACGAGTTCTTCAAAAGATATGTAGGGTCCATCTTGCAACTTTTTGGTCGGTTAACGCTTCCATAGTCACAAGTGACCCCAAAACCGCAATCGAATTAAGCTTAAGCCTAATGAGGCAGGAATTTGGTGAAACCGTGCTGATCGACGCTGTTTTGGTTTACGCGTGGATACTTTACAATTGTTCTCAAGACAGATACCTTAGTTTTGACGAATGCTCTAGAAATCAAGAGGGATCGGCAAGTATATAGTCGAAAAATGGGCGGCTTAGGTTTCATACGAGCCCAAGAGTGAAAGGTTGGCATCTCTCATTCTGAACCAGAAGGGTAGCTTGGCACATTAGGTTCGTCCTGATGTATTGTTGCTTGGATGGCTGGAGTGAAGCTATGCCCAAAATCACAATGAAATGTCAAAGTAGTTAAGACTGGGCTTGTTCTGTAGTTGGGATTCAACATCCTTCTTTTGAGTTCCTCTCCTCCAACTGTCGATAAAATTCCTGTTAAAAATCTCCTTAAATTGAGAGAGCAACGCCCGATTGTGTCGGCTGACCCCAGTAGTTGCCCCCAGACAGGCTGTAGAGATCTTTTGACAGGGAGGCGATTAGTTGAATAGGCGACATTGTTCGATGGAACAGTGACAAAACAGTAGAAGAAGTGTGCAAAGTCATTCACAGTGACACCGTTCCTGCCGACCCTAATATTGCTGTTCGGTTCGAATCCAGTTGAAGAGTAGACAATCTGCCAAAGCATTGGTATCTGGGCATTGTCGTTCCAATTTGTTTTACATTGGACTACGCCAACCTCTAAACCTTTCCAGATGTCTTCTGCTCAAAACACTAATCGTTTCAGTGTAGTCGAAGCTTCCAGTTGTGTCAATATCTTGCACGAATTCGTTTAGGTTGGGGAAGGTTATCGCCACCAAATCTGACTCAGTGTTAGAAACAAAACTGCCATAATTTACTGATAAGCCATCTGCGATGCAACTGGGTAAGAGCTTTTTTGACTGCTTAATAACAACTGCCCTTGAGCCCATGAGGCATAGATTGAGATACCAGCAAACCAATCCTTCCAAGTCGAACCACCTGCAGATACCGACGATTGGCTTCGGCAGGAGTTCCCGTTGTCTTGAATATTCCTCTCAAGTTATCTCCGAGATTCAATACCTTGAAGAAGTCAGGATTGGTGCCTAAGTTCCTCTCTATGAGCGCCTTCCATACGGCAAAAGACTGATTGAACCCTGGCATAGAGAAAAGGCTTGACACCGCCTTTTCTCGCATGTACTCCACTACATTCATGGTTTAAGTTATGTCTCTTATGCCTAAAATATCTTGTTGGTACAGTTCGTGACAATGAGGTTCTAAGAACATGTGGGCATGTGCTTCTGACCGACAAACGGGCTATGCGGATTGCCCAGAAGGAAATAGTCGCACACTTCCCTTATTGGGCATAAACCGCACCGCGGCAAGCCACTTATGCACACTGTTCCTCCCAAGTCAAGTAAGGCGTAATTGTGACACTCGTGTTCCAGCTTCGGCACAAGCCTATCCGCCATTTCTTGGAAAGGTTTTAGAGAAGTCCCCTTTGGAGCATGTTTAACGAAAACCCGTTTGAGAATTCTTTCGACATTTGTGTCTACTATGGCTGCCTTTTTGCCAAAAGAAAAAGACAGGATTGCGTTTGCTGTATAGTTACCAACGTGGGGAATCTCCAGCAACTCCTCTTTTTGCTTGGGCACATCCCCTTTATGCTTATACACAATAAAATTTGCCAGTTCAACAAGTATTTTGGCTCTGACCTTGTGGTAGCCGAGTTTGGAGAGGGTCTTTTCAAGGACCTTGCAATCCGCTTTAGCAAGTACGTTTATGTTTGGGTACATTGACATAAAATCACTAAACAAGTTTCTAACTGCCGATGCTGTAGTTCTTTTTAGCAGGACTTCTGAGATTAGAACGGAATATGGGGTTCTATTTTCGTGCCAAGGAAAAAAGCGATAATGTTCTATACCCCATTCAATCAAGTTGGAATGAATCTTCTTTCGCTTGGACCGAATATCCCGAAGCAAATCATCTTCAAGCATTATCTTGCGTCTCGAAATGTTGTGTCTTGAATTAATGCCAAATCTTGGAAACCTCAACCCACGGTCTTGTCAAGTCCATTCCTCAAGTTGCTTTCTGACGCTCATTCCAACGGCTTTTGCCAATAGTGGAGGAACAGCATTCCCTACCTGAGAGTACTGCGGTACATCGGTTCTTCTCCTTAAACCTCCAGTGGATTTGTTTCCGTAGAATATGTAATGGTCTGGAAAAGACTGTATCCTTGCGTATTCCCTTACAGTGGGTATTCTATTTCTTGAGTAGTGAATGTAATCATCAGGGAGAGTTGTTAACGTCCTCGAAGGTCTTTTACTGTCAAATCTGTAAACGACCATCTTCTTCGTGCGCCACTCCTCTGGGATATCTTGCATGGTTTGCCCTTCTTTGAATTGAGCGAATCTGTCCCGTACTTTTTTGGTGTGATTTGGTGCCTCGTGGTTGCGCAAATCGAATTTTCCTGTCTTTTCCCTCATTGCTTTTTGGTAGTGAGATTCTGGTTCCTTTTTGTAGACAGTTGATGACTCTCCGTAATCAAGAAAGTCAAGGTCACTTATTGCATCCTTAACCGTAACGAAAGCAGCCGACGACTTCTCTGGTTCAATTGGTGGGGTCGGAGCTTTCCCGTCTTTCCTGCCTAAGATGAACACTCTTTCACGGTATTGAGGCACTCCAAACCAAACTGAATTGAGCACACAGGTCTTTACAGAGTACTGTTCTTTTCTGAACGCTGCTTCGATTGCATCTATTACCCTCCCGCCGTCCATCGAGAGAATCCCTTTTACGTTTTCCATAAGGAAAAACTTGGGTTGGACTTCTTTCACAATTTTCACTAATTCTTTGAAAAGGCTGTTCCGCTTATCATTTATGTCACGTCTTCCAGCCATTGAAAAACCTTGACAGGGCGGACCAGCCGCAATCAAGTCAATTTCTCCTTTTGCAGCTGGGATTACTTCTGAATCTCCTACTTGGACAATATCTCCTTCAATCATTCTTGTTTCAGGGTGGTTTCTCCTGTAGGTCAGTGCAGCGTCCCATTGCCTCTCATTCGCCAAAACAATATCGAACCCTGCTTCCCGTAGTCCTTCACTTAGTCCTCCCGCACCAGCAAACAGGTCCACTGCAGCAAGTCTACGGTTCAAAGAGCCATCCCCGAAACAGTTAGCCAATAGTTGAATTTTTTGACTAAAAAAGTTTTCAATGTTTCAACCCCTTTTATCCTATTTTCAAAAATTTCTTGGAGTTGTTTAAGATAGCTTTCGCAAAAGCGTTGGCTTCCCTTGCCTCTCTTGCTATGGGCATCTAATCTTTCTGCTTCAATCAGATGATGAAACAGCTCGTGAAGCACGACACGCTTTTTCAAGCCGTCTCTCGTAAAACACGCAAGGTTCTCGGAATAACCGTCATAGCATCTTGGAACTCTGCGTCCGTCAATGATAATCCTCATCCATCTAACGCCGTAATACTCGGTCAAGTAGCCCACGCCTTTTGTTCTCCTTCAAGTTCATAAATCGATAGAACTTCTACTTATTCTCTGAGACGGAAATTTTATTCTGCTTCCTCCAAAACAAGTAAACCTTGGTCTGAAGTAACATCCCCGTGATCTTAACGAGTCTACCCAATTTTTCCATGCTGGCGTTATTCACTGCCACAACATAAGCGTTTGCAGTGCCATAGGGTATGCGACGGTTAACCGTGAGTCCTCTTCTAAATCGGGGATAATCATTCTTAACAAAAGTCTCCTTCAAGTCAGCAATTAGCTCTGAACTGAGACTTTGCAGTTTGTCAGAGACATTTTTTCGGCTGCCCAGAAGCTTCAGGTCAAAACCTAAACCCGAAAGCATCTCGGCAACTCGAAAGACTGCTTGAGCTGGTTTCTGTTCCAAGATTTTCTCCATTCCTGCCTTCTCAGCGAACGGATTATACTTCGCCATAACCGCTATCATCTCCACACAAGGCGTTCCAACCCCGGACAGAGTTTCACGAATCAGCTTTGCACCTAAGCCTATGCTGCGATATTGGGATGAATCACAACACGGCTAATCGTGCTCAGTTCAAATTTAGTTCTTTCATCGAACGCCTCCCTGGCAAAACAAGGTGTCTGCCAGCGCAGCCCGGTGGTGGATAGGTGTAAACTATCACTCCGCAGAGCTCAACACCTCGCCTTATGCAAAATACTTTTCGGACTGCGCCCGCGTGGTGGCTGCGATAGTGGAATCCGCTGAAACGTCGCCAATCAGAAAGACAGCCTCCCTCAACCACCATTTCCCTGATAAGGCTGCATTCTTCAGCTGGACTATTCTCATAATAATTGATGGCGATTTCTTCGCCGAAACGCTTGTGCACATGGACGCTAGGATTTAGATCCTCAAACAAATCCCCATGAGTGGTCGCAGCGATAACCGCCTTGCCCATTTTACGTGCAAGTTTCTGAAGGTTGAACGCCACAATTTTCGCAGTGTCACGATCAAGCGTAGCTGCAAACTCATCCATAAGCCACCACTGCTTTCCGCTTTCTATCAACTTTGCGATGCGATAACGATATTTCTGCCCGTCGCTCAGCTGACTGTATGTGCGCAGGAAAAGAAAAGCGTCGTTTAAGCCCGACTCTGCTAAGCAGGTCAAGCCCTTCTTCCACCGTGGCGCCAACCGTTTCAATCAGCGGCTTATCCGCCTCGATGCAAATTTCTGGCAGGTCTATGGCTTCATCGCCCAGGTCCTTCCTGATTGCTCGTAGCAATACGCTCTTGCCTGAACCGCTATCCCCAGTCACGTAAACGATGTCTCTCGGGCCAATCTTCAATTCGGCGTCAAGAACCTTGAACTTTCTGCGTTTCGTCCACGCCAAGACCGAATGCTTCAGCAACCGCAAGAGTCCGCGGCGTCAACTCAGTATGTGTCTCATAGCTTATGTTAAACGTGAACTTGCCCTCTGCTCTATCGTAGATTCTGCGAAACTGCCTGATACGGAAATACTCACGTCTTCTCAATCTGCATAGCCTCCGCTGACACCAATTTTGCAGTGCACAAAAACAGTGACTACCTCGTTACGCCCCTGACCTGGCGCTCCTTCAGCCGCTTGCGCAGCTCCTGAAGCTTAGCTCTACGTGCCTTATCCAAACTCGCCAACTCATCAAATTCGCTGCCCAAGAAAAACCCCGGTAACAACACCACTTAAGCCCGTAATGCCCGCGAAAATCTCGCTGTTCCAGCGCCCAAGAAAAGCCATATGCGCAACTTCAAGAACCGTTAAACACGCAGTCATAGCTATGGCGAACTTCACGCCTAAAACAAGCTTCTCATCAGGCTCCTCCCTGATCAACCTGCCACGCTGCACGTGCTTTCGCGTCAGAGCACGCTTAATGAGGTCTGCCATGGGTGTTCAGCCTCTGCTGAAAAGTCCGCGGATGATTGAACATTCGATGACCACCCACGAGAAAGCTGTTAACAAGGTCTTTAGCGGCTTCCCTGGGAATGTGCTCCTTCACCAGAACAGAGACGTCAATAGCCCAGCTAAGCGGAATCGCCGTGTAGTCTAAGTCGAAGAGGCCGTCGGCGTAGCAGAAACTGTTCTGCGCAAGAACCAAATGCTTGGCTTTCTCGCCGAGAACTCCGATGAATATGCCCCAGCTTTTCACTGGCACGTCAATGTCTGTTCCGCTTCCGCTGCTCTTGCCCGTGCTTGCATCACACCACTCACAGCATATCAGGTCTCCTGGGCTCAACGCCTGAACCCTCGCCTTCAAATCCCTTTCTTCAATGCTCATACTTTTTTCACCTCACAAACTGATGTAATTAGGCTTATCTTTTCCCACACGGGCAAGAATGTGCCCATCCAAAGTAACTAGAATCGACGGAGATTTTGCTGTGCCTGTAAGTTTTGTGTTCGGATCATCCTTGTAGAAGGTTTTCCCGCTACTGACATCCGGGGGTGTTGCGTTGCCTGTTAGAACAGGCGCATTGTAGGTTCCCGTTAGTTGGGTGTCCGCGTCATCCTTGTAGAACTTCTTGCCATTTGTAACATCACCAACAAATGCATCGCCACTAAGTTGGTTGCGAAGCTTGATTTCCCACGCTGTCTTTGCTGTGAGGACGATGCCTGTTTCGGTGTAGGACATTTTGCCCGTTTTAGTGATGGCAAGCCTGAACGGACCATAATCCTGCAGTGTATTGCCATGCGCTTGATCATAATAGCCTTGGCTGACGGTTTGGGTGGCGATCTTGCCCGTCACTGCATCACTTGTCACGCTAAAAACTGTTGATCCAGCACCATTCTTAAGAGTCACAGTTGCAGAGGTATCGGTGGTTAGGTCAAACTCATATTGCTTGACAATTCTGCCTGTTGCTCCCACCGCCCAACTTATCACCCATGAGGCATAATCTGGGTTAACATGGTTCCAATCCAAGGTGAAACTGTTGGCTCCAATCGTAAAACCCCGGCTCGTTATGTTCTTAGTGACCACATTCTTGTAGGTGCCAACGTAAACATCATTCCATAGATAAAATGATCTTGCGCAGCTTTTGATGGTTACTCCGATGAGCATTGCTTTAGCTGATTCGAAGGCATCTGCATTTACCCCGCTGAGCTGTGTGTTAGTTACTGTAGCGGTGCACCCAGCTCCAGAGAAACCGCAGTTTACAATGATGCAGTTTAGAACCGTTACTTCTGTTGTAGACCCATAATCGTAATCGATATATTTTCTTGATGATGTATTTGGTCCCATGACTTGGGTACTGTAGAGCCTTAAGGTTCCTTCTGTCGTGAAAATGTAGTCTGCCCAATCTCCAAGGCTTAAGACGCTGCATCCATCTTGGGTTGCAATATTAGTGGCATCTATGAGAGTTCCAAGTGTTGTTGTTGCATTGGCTTTCGTGTAGATTAGTTTTACGTAGTTTGTGGTTGGGAAAGCTGAGAAAACAATTTCTTTCAGCGTTTCAGTGAAGTATGTTTCTGTTGTGCCGTTGCCAAATTGAAGATAGCAATCGAATATGTACTGATTTATGCCTCTGTCTCCAAATTACGCCCCATTGCGCTTGAACCATTTATACGTGAAATTATCCAGTGCCAGAACACTGTTACCTGAGTGGAAGCAGACGTATGATAGATAAGCGCCGTAGTTGTAGTGTCCGTTGCCTGTAACAACGATTTTCTCATTATGCTGGTGTCCCATTAGCGTCGGTGCCAACGATTTGATCTGGCAGTCGCATGTTTGCCTAAGTTGGTACACTGTAAGATACAGTTTCGCTAAGCCAAGCACATAGTAGGTCAGTTGGTCTCAGGACATACGTTAAAGCGTACGGGTGCTGCCATCCACGCCGTATGTTGGGCGATAGGCAAGATCAAGGGTGCCTGCCTTATCAGCATTCCAAGCATCAACGCAGCTGGTGGAGACCCAGAGGTGCCGCCTATAACCGTTATCGTGTTCGTGCGGGTAGTATGTCCATGTACCAACCAATTACTGTTTCACCCATTCATTCACAACCGCCGCGGGATGCGTAACATCCTGCCGCTTCCAAGTTTCAAGTATAGTGCCGCTCCAAGTGTCACTTTGATTCATCCACGCCTGAATCTGCGCGATAATACCATCTAATTGCGTCACTGAAGCAGCATCAAGACTTATGCGATACATAGTTACGCCGTCTGGCATGTAATAGTAAACTTCGTATCCATTGCCAGTTTTGTTGAAAATCATAGTGTAACTGAACAATTTATTCCGCTGAAAAACCTGTGAAACCAAATTAGATTTCTCCACTAAATTGCTTATTAAGACGAATAGTTCCAGAAAGCATTATCTAATCACCATAATCATGACCGTGAAACCGCCTGAAGCGTACCATCCCCATTCCACGTAAACGTGAGGGTGAAAAGCAAAGTATTACCGCTGTCATATGCTTGAAGTGAGGCAATGGTGCCATCCCCATTCCAAGTGAACGTTAACTTCGCAATCTTCTTACCTGTAGGCGCACTTGTCAACTGACTTAAAATCGCGTCATGAATGGCTTCGCCGCCCCAAACACTCAAGCAGAACCACCTCTCTTCAACTCCAGAATTAGCAACGACACGCCGAGGATAATGAAGCCCAACAGGTAATGATGCAGGATCGGAAAACCAAGAATACTGCTCCAGATTGGGCTACCAGAGGCCTGAAGAGCCTGCTCAAAACTACCTGCCAACGCGATGGCAAAACCAAACCATATGCCAATATGCGCCAACTTGATGGATTTACTACGAGAATTAGGAGCTGTAGGGATTTCGGTAACAACAAGCGAAGGTTCAGACCAGAACCACAAGGCTAGAAACAGCAGCCAGAAACTCAAGAAGTTAACCATAAAAAGCGTGTCATAAGCTTGACCAACCGTTGTCTTCCAGACGAAGCATTGAAAATAAGCCCTGGAGTAAACCGAAACGCTTTGCTGCTGCATTACTACGAGGAACAAAGGAGTATTCCACACCGGCAACACATTGATCAAGTCAAGCTGCCATAAACTGAAAATATGCAAGAACGCAGCTAAGACAACTGCAACAATATTTGGCAAATTACGCTTAAGCATCAGCATCACCTTAAATTGCCATTGCATATGATGTCACTAATAATTTCCCTGGCGTAAATGGGACGCCCGATGCGAGTAAATCATGGAATAGCATAATCGTGACTAAGGCTTGAGTTTGGTCAATCCATCTCCCAAAGAACCCCGTTTCATAAGCGGTGTCAGAGCCGCCCGCTGTTACTGAAGCCGAAAAGCTGATTGTTCCTGCGGCATAAGACCCAGCTCCTGAGCCGAATACGCCACTTTCGGGCGCTGTTCCGAATGCCGTTTCAATGTTGTAATTAGAGCGCAAGGGCGGTGTTTGTCCTTTGCCTACTTGCACGTATGAGCCTGTGGCATATGCGCTTAAATTAAAGTTATAGGCGCTGCCTGCTTGCTGCCCAAAGCATAGAATAACTTTATTTGCGTTAGCTATATCTTTGCATGTTGTACCAGATGCGCCGACAACTGGATTTCTGATTAAACCTGCGAACCATAATCCGAAGTTGTCGAGTATCAAATCATTTGGTTTGTTAATTGCTGCGTCAAGAATTTTATGGGTTTTCGGGTTAAGCACCGCAAGTAAAACGGTTTCATGCATCGTCCGTTTTGCTCTTGGATGCTCAAGCAGCCACTGATGCTCTTCCCTACGCGCCCGTTCGTGTATTGCACTTTCAATTCGTTTGTTTAATCTTAAGCCTATTATGTTGTCTTGCCAGTGTTCATCATTCTCGCGAATTATGCTATTTTGCATGTTTTTTGCTCTTATGTTGCTGTTACGGTTACACTTTCACTTATTGACTCTGAACTCTCAGGGGAATTACTCACCGTTGCCATTTCCGAAATTTGCTCGGGTTCAAACGTGCCTTGTTTGTCTTCTCTAAAAGTCAATATGCCACCGTAAACGGGAGGCAAAACAGGTTTTGATGCGGCGCCAGGCCCGCTTACACGAAAAAGGGGAAAAAAGTACAGCTGCTGAGCCTCCTGGGCACTAAGAGCTCGTGTCCAGAGCATAATTTCAGCGACAATGCCATTGTATGGGTTTGCGCCGATGAAGGTATGCGCAGATCCAGAAACGACGGCGCCTGTCTGCGTCTGCGAATAGTTAAAAAGTTGATATACGCCTGATGTGTCGCTAATGTACAGGTACAGGTTTGCTCCGTCGTAAACTGCCATGGCGAAGCATCTGCCATTCACTGCAACGCTATTATTTGGGGCCGTAACCATCTGCGTTCCATTAGCAGTTATGACGGTGAAGTAAATCGAGTTCGTTGCCGTAAGCCCAAGTTCGAACTGCCCTGCCTTTGAAATCAACTTGCCCGCGATTCCATAAGGCGAGTACCATAAGCCAACGGCAAACGCAGTTAACCCGGCAGGGTCGAAATTTGCGCCGCAGTCGACATTGCCTAGGTATAGCTGCAGCACCTTTGTACCTGGGATCGCACCGTTTATCCAAGTGCCGCCTGTGATAATGCCGTTGTTAGGTCCATATCCGTTGGGGTTATCATCCTTCGCTGACGTTGAAGAGGCGTTGATTGCTCCATCGTTCGTGTGATAGAGCCCGTAGAGACATTGCGTAACTACTGCTTGAGGCGTCTGTGTCGTCGGCTGCACAGGATACGTTCCCAAATCCGCGTACTGATTTGTATCTTGCAGGTTAATGTCATCCTGTAGTAAGGGCACGTCGACCTCAACCGCAGACAAAACGGGCCCCTTGGTGATGCGTTGAATGATGAAGGTGCCCACCAGATTCAGATCGCTACGGCTAATAGTGACATATTGCCCTGGATGCCAATTCGCTGCCGTATCAGTTAGAATGCTAAGCGGATTCCCCGTTGAGGCATTATTAAGCGTTAAAAGCTTGTACGCGGCAAGCTGATTCAATGTTGCTATATCAGCAATTTTCTTGTCAACGAAAACCTTGACGGCGCCGCTACTACCTGCGCTACCCTGGATCTGCACGCCATTGATGTCGACGCCTTTCACGATGACTATACCGTATTGCTTGCTCCGGTCGATTCCGCGGCTTGTGCCCATCTCAAAAACTGTCGGTGTATATGTGGTGGCATCGCGGGTTCCGATGTTAATGGCGCCGCTGGCGCCCCAATAGTAAAGCCCAAGCGCTTTAGCCAAAGCAGCCATAGCATCAAAGGCATTGGCATTCGTGAATTTTATGCTGATTAATGTAGTTGGACAGCTTCCGACTGAAACGCCCGAAGTGAGAGCCACAATATCGGCGAGAATCGTGTTTGCCGCTACGCTACTATATGCTTTTGTAAGTGTTGTTATTCCCTGCTTCAAATTGACGAAAACAGGGTTGTAAACATAGCACTGCAGATTCGCAGCGGTATACTTAGCGCCCGTGAGCAAACCAGGAAATATTAAGGTGCCATTATAGAAGACATCCACGGAAACGTTACTTGTGATTATAGCGCGGTTAGCCGCAGTGTTCGGCAGGTTAAACATAGTTTCTTCGGTGCCGTTCAGCTCTTCCAGGATATGATCCAACGTTGCATTTTCCAACGTTGCCCAAGCGCTACCCGTCCAGTACTGAAATATCCACTTCACCGTCAATTTACAGCACCACGATTGCGGTTCCTTGCATAAACGTTAACGTGTAGGTGTACCGGACTTCGGCGCCCTCAGCCTCGCGCTTGAAGTCAGGTTCGGCCATCACCCAGGATCCGCTGAACTGACTATCAGGGTCTGTGATCGTAACCTGGAGCCTAGCCATAGCCCGAAGAGGCGCCAAATAAGTCAACTCCAACTGAGCGTTCGTCTGGCCATGCACCCAGATGCTACCCTGCAACGTGAGCTTCCTTGCCTGCGTGAAACGTGAAACCAACACTGTTCCGCTGCTGTCGACGCCGACTTCCTCAATTTTAGCAGGATTCTTATCATCAATAAGTTTCGGCGCAATCGGCAAATTAACGGTTGTAGCTCCCTGAACGATCGCCCAGCCGCTGGCGCCATTAGCTTCGCCTCCGCTGCTTCTCCGCAAACGCACGGTTCAACGCATCAACAAGCGGCTGCGCCATGCCCCGGTTAACTGCATCAACGACGGCGTTCACGATGTCCTGCATGCTTGCGCCGCCGCTAACGCTGACCAATACTTATCGACGGGTTCGTCGTCATGTTAATTGTAACATTCTGGTCGCCCTCAGCAACCCTATTATCCATGTTATTCACGACATTGCTGACGGACTCAGCTTCAGCGGCACCTGCTAACACATCATTCCGTTCAATCAACGGAACAACCGCTTCTGGACCAGCCTCGCCGACGAATGCCAAAGTAGGTGCTGAAACAATGCCCCCGCCTGCAAACTCTGGGAGGCCAAGTTCGTTACCCATAGGCGCTACAGCAGGCGCCGAAAACGTAATATTCCCGCTAACTTCCGAAAGCACATTGCTGAAGTTTTCGTTTAGCGGTATGACAGCTTCAGGTCCCGCTTCGCCGACAACAGCAACCGTTGGCTGCGTAACTATGCCACCTTCCGCCAAGCCAAGCATCTTCCCTATACCGCCGAAAAAGCCACCTATCGAACTACCAATGTTACCAAGAGTCTTGCCAATTCCACCGAAGAAATCACCAATAGGCTTCAACACGCTATTGTAAACCCAAAGCAAAGCATCAAACACAGGCTTAATCAACGTATCATAAGCCCACTTGATACCGTTGCTAAGTGCGTTCCAAGCACCAAGCAACGCACCGCCTACATACTCGCCCAACGGCACCAACACGTTATCCCACAGCCACTTGAGTCCAGTATAGACTTCGCTGACCGCCCAGGAAAGAGCAGCAAAAACCGCGGAGACAACTTGGATAGCAACGTTGAATTCTCCTGCTAAAAAGTTGCCAAGCGGCACCAATACGTTATTCCAAAGCCACTCCAACGCACCTCGAATAGCAGATAAAGCCGCGCCTAAAGCGCCACTAAGCACGCCAGCGATTGCATTAACCGCATCGCGAAACGGCGGACAAGCATTATAAGCAGCTACCAAAGCAGCAACAATTAACCCGATAACCAAAATAACTGCCATAATGGGATTAGCAGCCAAGAAATCTAACGCAGAACCCAACGCATCAGAAGCAACTGCAGCAGCGCCCTGAATTGCCGTCCACGACTCAGTTATAGTACTCAAGGACCCAATAACACCTATGACGCTGGGAACAACGGTCATCGCAGTCATCATCATGCGATCATTGAGGTTCCGCTGCGCCACATCCACACGCTCATGAGCTACCGTCAACGCATCCTGAGCAGCCTGCAACTTCGCAGCAGCATCCTGAGCTTCCCGGCTGCTAGGCCCATACTTAGCAACAGCAGCAGTGTATTTTTCCTGAGCAGAAGTAACGGCATTTGTGCCTTTTTCAACAGTCACATAAGCGCGATCAAGCGCCACTTCAGCATTCTCAATGCCGCTTATGCCCGCAACAAGTGAAGCGCCCGCCAACGCAACGCTATTCATAGCTAAAACATTTTGTTTAAGGCTGCCGGAAGACTTTTCAACAGCAGAAGCGGCACCATTCATGCTGCCGCTAACAACTGCGTCCGTCTGCTCTGCCTGGTCACTAACAGCTGCAAGCGAAGAATCTATCTGTTCACTAGCTCCCGCTATAACACCACTTGCTTCATCAGTCGCCTGCAAAATAACGTTAATTTCCTCACTCATGCGGATGCCTCACCTCATTAAACCAGCTTACCCACGAAAGCAAGAAACTCACCTGCTCCGAAGTCAAATCTCCGATACTGCTCAACGTGTACTGTGGGAACTCATGCAGAATCAAGCCGATGTTCTGAGCTGCAACGTTAGCTGCTATATCGTCTTTGGTAAAAAACTGCGAATCTTCTCGCCCAAGACTGCGCCGAGTCGAGCGACCCTCTCAACAGGCATAGCTTCAACCTGATCCTGCGTCAACGCCGGATAAGCCTTCTTCAACATCAAGTAGATTATGCGCAAAGTCCGCTCTTCCTTATCGCTGACAGCATTACATTCGCGGCTCTCTTTGTACGTTAACGCACCATAGCGAATCAAGCCAAGCTTCTCATCATAGATTTGCCTCACGACCCTAGCATCCTGCACTGTCTCGAATGGATCAAACTCAGCCTTCGCCGCTTCCTCATCAAAATGCACGGCAGCCTTCGCCCAGATCTGCTCTTCAGTCGGAACTTTCTTCTCAGCCAAGCTTACCACGTACCCACGGTCAGACTCTGCGCTTCGAAGTTTAGCTTGTGGCCGACGATGCCATCCTGCTTATGATCGATCTCAGCGGATGCCATAACGCAGTTGTTGTACGTTTCCTTAGGATTTCCCACACTTGTTCCGACAGGCCCGAAAACAATAGTTATGCTATTGCTGTTGCTCAGAAACAGCGTAACGTATGTTTCATCTACGTACATTATGTCTGCATCGATTTTGAATTCCTTGTTGCCGCTGTACATCACCGCTGCCAGATCTCCGCCCGTGTTCGCGCATGCATACTCCTTCACGACTTTAGCTGTGGGCTTTGTCGTTACGCCTTTCAAATAGCCTACCGTTGTACTGTTGACTTGGAGAAGGGCTATACGCCCAATCTGTGGCAATGTGTTTGTCACTTTTTATTTTTTCCCTCCGTTTTCAAGTTATTTTAGTTCCCATGAAGTTATCACGAGGATCCCTACCCCCAAATCCTCGTAGTAACTACTTTGATGCCAGAGTATGCAGGTAGTAAGCGAGGACGTCAGGCGCGAATTCAGCCTTTCGAGCAGCGATGAAGTCATCGCTGAGGCAGTCTGGAGAAACATACCATTGCCTTGCACACCAAGCTTTGATCTCAGCTGGCGAAATCTCAGCAAGCCAACGCTGATACTCTTCAGATGACAGCAAAATCAGGAGCCCAAGCCACTCCCGGTAATACCGATCATCCTCGGAGATTCCCACAAGAATCTTCTTGGATACTCGTAGTAACCGCAGAAAGTTGCCGTCCCCCTCAAAACACCCGAATTCGCGGAAGACGCCCTGCGCAACCTCCAACCTATAAGCCTGAAACATCCGCCCAAACATACGCTCCGCAATCACAGTCTGAGGAAAAGTCGGCTGCCGCTCAGGCAAAAAGTGATCCAGCAAACGCACAGGCAGATTGACAAGCAACTTCAGCAGCCGCAGCCGAACATCCAAATGCAATGCTTGACTTCCTTAAACTGAAATTCCAATGATAATTACCGCGGCCCCACCCAATGCTCTTAGAGCTCGCACCGCATGCTCAGGGATAGTTTGGGTTCTGTACTTGATTATGGAACCGACCCCATCGACGATGAATCCAACGCCTAAAGCTACGATGAAAGGATTCATGAAGGCCGCTCCTTCTTGTTACAATTCAGCCCAAACATCCTGAAACACACCCAGGACCTTGCCGCGAGTCTCAGCAACAGCATTCTCAACATACGGATTCGCCCGAGTCCCCGGATGCATAACACGCTTAGCAAACACCACGCCCCCCAAATCTCCGCCAGGAAACGCCAATGCCCTCGCAGACTGACGCAATATCTGATGCGGCCCCGTACCATCAGACACAAACTTCGCGTATGACACTGTAGGCCCAACCCGCGCAGACAAACCCTCAACTTGCTTAGTTATGCTCATGGCCAAGCGGCCACTTCGCCAAGGCGCCCCCCGATACATACTCTCAAAACAGACATCCGCCAACCGCTCCACGACAGCAGGCAAGAGCTCTCCTGGAAGAAACATGGCAAGCTCAGCCAGGTCTAAACCGCTTTTGGTTACTGTTATAGAGAGGCTCAGGGCAACGGCACCGCGTAGCTTTTGAGGCTTAGGAAAGTAACTTTCACAGAGAAACGCAGTATTTCAGGAGACTCCGCCTTCACCAATTCATCGCTTTCAACTACGTTGTTCGCGTTTTGGAAATCGAAACTGATTCACCGCAACCGCAGCCAAAATGTAGCTGCGAATCGCTTCCCTATCAGCCAAACAAGCATCAACATTCGCATAGCTTTTCTGCTGAAGCAAAACATCAACCAAAACGGTCTCCCTGATTAAGTAGCATTCACGTGACTCCTGCTGCACTTTGCTAGGGTTAGGCGGATTATACACGGAGAGAATAACTTTCTGCGCTGTCTGGGGCAAACTGCTTAAGGCTTCATAGCGCGTATGCGACCAGAAAACATCATTGTTTGCATCTAAACCCTGCACGTTCCAGTTTGCCTTCAACACGTTGCTGAGGCTTGCCGCGTTGTCTGAAGCACTCATGCCTTCACCTGCTCAGCTTGATGAGATCACTTCAACATCGTAGCCATCATCCATGCGCTGCTGAAGCTCCCTGCTCGTTAAAACCTCATGTGACCCATTCACCTTAGCCACGATGTAGTTGCCATGGTACAGGTCTTTGCTCATGGATTCATCAAGCCGCCCCGGTAAGTGGGCACATCACTTGCAGTTGCCGCCTCCGCAGCCTTAACAACAGGCGCAAGATTCACCATTAGCTTCGCCACATCCTCCTTCAGGTCCTGGATTGTTCGCTGAAGCGCTGCTGCGTAAGGCCCCGCACGAGCTATATGCAAATCACTCAAAGAATAATCGTAGGCACCGACCAAGGCGCCACCGCTGGAAATCACGAGTACATGCAGACACGCCAGATGCACAGCCGCAGCCTTCGCAATCACATACTTAGGATCGGAAGAGGACAAATCCACGCCCAACAACGCATTAACGTAGTTGTTCGCGTAGTCCGTGTGAGCTTGAAAAGCAGCCGCCGAAATCTTCAGTCCATACACAGTATAATTGCTGCCTGAATCAGGACCTTGCGCGTTCAGATGCGCCTGAACATCTGCTACTAAAGCATAAGTCGTCGTCATAATCGTCCCTCTCCGTTAAGCTGGTTTGCCAGCTACCTTCCTGGAAATCATTTCCATGATGGCAATTCTATTCTCAATTGCGCAGTTAATATCCTGCAGAAGGATATCCTGCATCCAATCGGGAAGTGTGCGGACCTTGTTGAGAGACATAAGCAATTTTTGCTCAAACATAGACTTCTTCATGATTTAGCCTCCGCTCTTCGAATGAAAGTACCAGGACCAAGCCATAACCGTCAAGGGCAACGTTCCCTCAAACGCTTTAGTTGCCCAATCCGCCACTGCAGCGTTACCGCTAAACCAAGAGGCCACTATGCCCAAGACAATGCAAAGCACCGTTATTGCCGCAGAAACCAACGCAAGAATAAATGGCTTATCAGACTCAGGGATCTCGCTCGCTATAGCTACTGGAGTTGCAGATAGGGGAGTCGTAGGTACGGGACGCGTATCTACGGGAGTTGCAACATCAGGCGATTTTGTCGATTCAGACATGGTTAATCATCCGCTCCCAGTTATGATGATGTTTACGCTGAAAGAAGTTACACCGCTGATGCCTTGTGAAACGCTAAGCGTCAACGTCGCCGAAGTTGACTGCCCAGCACCCACCACAAAGCCCTCCCTATCCCATGCAACCGTGATTTGCCCAACCGCAGCAGGAGGATTCCACGCCGCCGCAGTCATATTCAAAGTCATAGGCACGTTCCCCGTATCCTTCACGTAGATCACATGCGACGCAGTGCCAGCTGGATAGACGCTGCCCCAATCAATCGACGTCAAATTCAACGTACAAGCAGCGTCAGAGTAGACTCCAACGTTAACAGCCACAACTAACCCTGACGACGGGATAGACCGTTGCACGTTCAAAACTGCCAATGTAACCGCGGAGCCTAAGGCTATGCCAATTAGGCATGCGGTAACAGCAAACATTACTGCACGTTTCGGACTAATCTGCTCCATCAAATTCACCTCCCAATCTTGCTCGCTTCTCCAAGCCACACCGCTAAAGCGAGCCAGCGGCTTCAACCTGGCAAAAAAGATTAACCGCAAAGAAAACGCGGGAAAATAACGCACCGGAATGCTCGTTGTAATTCTGCTTAAGTTGTCGCTAACCCAGTGAGTCTCGCGATGCATTCTCCATTTAAGCACAACAGGCGCGTACCTTGTCGTCAATGTCACATCAACGGAATCGAACTCTTTCTTTATCTCCATGTCACTCATCAATGGGCGTTTGATCACGAACATACCCATCGGGGCATAAGATGCTGAAAGGTTCTGCCCAGTGCTTAGCACGTAAGCCGTACCAGCGGAAACAACGTTGCTCACGTAAAGATTAAGCCCATAAACTGTTCCAATCGCGCCAGTTTGAATCACGGGTTCGCCATACTGCATAGCCAACGAGAACTGCGGCAGATATTTCAAGTCCCGCGCATTCACAGGGTTAACCAGCAATGTATCAGCGACAAAGTTGTACGCAGCGACCGCAGCCTCAGCCTTCAAGATATCTTTCGTACCGATTCCGCCTGTAATGGTAAATTCGGTTCCAGTCGCGCCTAAGCTCACGCCTGTTCCTGCACTGCTCCATCCAGCAGCCAAATCGATAACAGTCATGCAGTCTTTGTCGATGGTATAGGCCATACGCCTAGCCAACCGTCGCAGCTGATCCTCAATCACCGGAATGTACAGGTCCTCAATGTTCTCTCGGCTGACGCGCTCCCGAAGGCCTTTCTTGTACGGCGTCACCGTGACGGTTCTGTATGGCGTGAAATCCATCGGAATTTCTGCGCCTTCACTGATTTCGCTGATGGCTGCACTTCTTAGAACCGCTCTGCTTCACGAATGTTGCAGTCTTACCAGCGACAAGCGGAAACTCAGGAAACAGCTTCTTAACAACGAGCGCTGGCATCGTCAACTCGATGATCTTCTTGTGCAGCGATGGATACGCAATCGCGCCAGTGTCAACCCACGTGAAAGCATCTCTAACCATAGCCATTTCAAATCACCTTAGAAAAGTAGAATGTACGCTGTATCCGCCGCTTGCAGCGCCCGCCAGTGCCTTGCCTAAGCCCGCGACCATCTTGCTAATTGCCGTCGCTGTGCCCGCGCTTGTGTTAAGTCTGTACTGTCGGTTGCGCTATTGTTTGCACCGTGCCGCTTGGACCTGCAGCAAGGTGTCGCCCGCAGTTACTGCGCCATAGCGCTATTGCTCGTGCCAGTCCTCTGCATACCACGCTTATGCGTTTGCCGCTCTTCGCAGCGGTTAACGTTATGCCCATGACTTTATTGGAGGTGTCGTTGTAAGCGTGCTTCTTTGACAGTCCAATCAGCAGTAATTTCGACGAATGTGCCGATTGTTAGCAGATCTTCGCCAGCGGTAGCCGTTACGATATAGCGGTCAGAGACGAGTGGAGTTGTTCCTTCAAAAATTGGTGCTGACATTCAAAATCACCTATTGAAATCCTACGAGTTTCTTGTGTGCTTTCAGCAGGTCCTTGGAACCAGTCATAGTTGCCTAATGCATCACGTTGGATTTCGTCGACTGCAACTATGCCCTTACCGCTTGCTTTTTTAGCTTCAGCTTCTGAACCTTCTTCGCCTTCCTCGCCAGTTTCGCCTTTCTTCAGGTTTTTGTAGTTGCTTTTAAGATCGCCGAGTTTCTTACTCAGATCCCTCTTTGTAGCTTTCTTACCTACTTTGCCTTCAAGCTCAGCCACTTTCTTCTTAAAAGCGTCAAGATCGGCTTCGCTTGCGATGATTGAGTGATCTGTTTTTCAAGCGTTTCAGTTGATGCATCAAATCTTCATATGTTTCCTGTTTCGGCGCCTGTTCTCCCGGTGCTACATTAACTACGCCTTGTGCCTGATGTGGAGAAGCATCTTGCTGACCATTGTTCAGACAAGTGCTTCACCTCTTTTGCTTCTAAAATTTTGTTTTCAGGTTCTTGCAGCTCTCCCTTAGAACCCACATCTTCGTCTTATTACATGACTGTGAACAGCCACACATTGGAAAATTCATCACTTGACTTTCATTCATGGCAGCCGCGAATCCAACAGGCTTAAACTCTGTTGTCTGATAAGCAGGACTGGCGACAATGCTAAGTTCCCGAACTTTCGGCTTATGCACGATTTCCCAAGCTCCAGGGCACAGATGAACGAGCATGCCTTCTTTCCGTGTGGGCCTCTTACACTTGCTGCATTCAACATCATCGCTGTCAACTTGAACGCTGACGTGTGTCAAGTAATCCTCGTAGAATTTTCTCAATGAGCTTCACTTCACCAACCTCAGCCCGGAATAAAACGCGGTCGCCATCACGCTTAGCCTCAGGAACCTTGCCCACAGCCATGAACGCACTTTCAGCATGATCAACCCTCAGCTGAGCACCGCCAAGTTTTGAACAAAAAAGTCCAGGTCTTCCTCTGGAACCTGCCACTTATTAGCGTTAACGCTTGTGTCAATGGCAACACCTTCAATGTTTAGAAGTTTTTCTTTCAGCGCAAACTCTGCCGATACGCCTTCTTGAGCTTTAAAAGGCACAAAATAACGTAGTTGCATGTTACTTTTCACCTTATGATTATGAAACTTCAGAAATTTTCATGTAAGCATTAACGAATCTACGCTCCACTCGTTCCAAGCTTTAAAGTTTAAGAGAGTCTGAATTTCACCTTTCAAGTGAGTGTCAAGCCATTTGCGCACTTGTTCTCGGGTTTTGAACCGTTCCTTCTCAAACATGTAGTTCTGAATCTCCCAACGGTCTGAGTGTTTCACTTTTCCAAGCGTTATTTTAACGCCTTTGCCAAGCTCCTTAACACGGAACTTTTCAAACTTATCCGGGTCCTGAACCCGGTATCGCCAAACAGTTTTTGCTTCCTCAAGTCCAGGCATATCAATTCGCCAACCATTCACAAATCGTAGAAGGCGCTTCAGAATCGCAGCCTTAACATTCGCAAGCGACGTTTGTTATCGATAAAAATAACGTAAGTCGTGCAATCTTGTGGCATAACGATCCGCATATAGCTGTTGTAATGATAGCTTTTTCTGTCCATTTTACCGTAGAAGAGTCGTCTGACACGACAGAACAAACAGCTAAAATGCGGACGCTTCATATCCTCGTAGCCACACAAGCTTTCTGCACGCAAAACTCATGTGGCATTCTCCGCCTCTCCCAATTTTTTCAACAACTGCGTTAGCGATGTCTTCAGGCTTCAACTCCTTCTTCTTGGCAGCAGCTGGCATACTGGGTATGGGCTTCACCTTCAGGATAGTCTTCGGGAAAACCAAGCTGTGTCCGAGCCTCACTGCGCATAATAATGCCTTTTTCAACTAAGTCGCCGACAAACTTCGCTTTATCCTGAATCGTCGGCTCCCAAATAGGCCTCCACTTAATATGGGAACTTCAATGCCTTCGCCAAACTCGGCTTGAACAAACTGTTTGAACAAGCCCAGTTTCAAGCTTGTCGCCAATCAATTCCTGGATCATCCGTAAGCTTGTAACATACTCTTGCATAACAACTTCAGCCGTTGCCCTGTTTGTGCCTTCACTTTCCCCAAGAAAATCTTCGGAACGCCCAGGACGGCTTCACGTTGCTTGTAAAGATAATCAAGCCAAAACTGAACATTAACATCCTTCGTCAGGCTTGGAATAACATCAACTGTACGTCTCCACGCACAAAAACATCTGTTGCTGGTTTTCGATTCTTGGAAAGCGCTCCATAAGCGCAGCAAGTTGTGCATCGCTAAAAGGACTTTCAGGCGTTCCAGCTTTCACCACTAGCATCGGCTTAGCGTAAGATGTACATATTATTGCCATGTCATCTTCAAACTGGTCGATAAGCGCTTGAATTTTCAACAATGGTCTAAGCAAGCTCGTGCCATAGGAAAATTCATACCACCAGCTTTTGGCTCCCCAACGGAAATGAGCAATATCTTGAGCTTCAAACACGACTGGTGGAAAAGTTAAGAGTTGAATATAGCCGAAGACGTTGCCGTAGGCATCGCGGCGGACCCTCATGTGCACAGGGTCAAGGGTTTAAGCCACACAATTTCAGCGTGTGTCTTCATCTCGGCAAATCTCCAAGAAAGCATTGCCGAACACAAGCATATCCGTGGTAACGATTCGCAAGGTTTGAAGAATATCATGTTCATCAATCCAATCGGTAAGCCATTCGCGGACAGCATCATCTCCGCCTTCAAGCTCGAACCCATTGCTTATGGCAAGGTTAACGGTAACATCGATTGCAGCCTTAATGTAAGGCGTAAAAGCGTAGAGGTCCTTGTACTTCGGCAAGTCCTCAATGGGTACGGCGCCCCACAAGCGCTCCCAATAAGCCGTATAAGGCGGAGTGACAAAGCCTGCGCCAGAGCCCTTAAGCATATAGCGCGTAACGTAACCCCAAAGCATGTGATCGCTGTTCCACGAGACAGGCACTTCCTCTTCAATCTGACGTTCACTAATTTCGGGTGGAAACTGCCTTTGAGCAACAAATCTGTTTTTCAAACGACTGAAACCTTTGCGAACTTTCTCAGCTGCAAAACTCATCTTTCATCATCCTTAACGCGGAAATATTGCACCCACTCCAGGCAACGGCGTTTGCATACTCGTGGTGACTGCCAGCGCTAAAGCCCACAGCATATCGTCATGCATGTTTTCAGGATGACTGAATTGTAAATGCCCGCTTTTGGTGTACTCGTACCTTTGCTGGTTGATTTGTTCGCACAGTTGCAGATGGTAGGGTATGGCTAAGCGATTCTGCTCCATCACTATTTTCAGGCTTGTAAGTAGCTCCTCTTTGGTTTGAACCGTAAATTTCACGCCTTCAACATTGCTTAAGCCCTGGTTACGAATCTCTTCGAGCACTGGTTCCCCCACACCGGTCTGATCCACGAGCACGCAGCGGAAAGCGAATCTCTGATTAGCACGCACTAGATGGCCTATAACTTGTGTGTACTGCGTTTCAATTGGAAACTGGTAAAGGTAAACAAGCCTTAGAACTTCATTTTCCCGCTTCAACACCGCGAGGACACTGTAATCCTGCAGTTTACCGAAATCTAAACCGGCGAAATACTCTCCATTCAGAATGTAGCTCTCTAGACTTGCATAAAACTCGACAGCAAGTTTTTGGGCAAGCTCAACGCACGCACGAATCAGAGCCTGTGTGAAATAGCTGGTTAGAGATTCTACGAACTCTGCTTCATACTCCATCATAAAAGCTTCATGCGTCATGTTCTGCTTCATTTCTTCCAGAAACGTCTGAGTAACGAGAGGGCACTCCTCTGACTTGACCTTGTGCACGTGATACTGCGGATTGATGAAAGCTCGGTAGAAAAAGTGGTTCTTATCCCAAGGCGTGCTAAGAAAAATCGCATACCCCTGAGTCGTCGTCAGCATTGGAAAAAGAACTTGTGTGATGATTCTTTCGGAAATCCATGAAGCTTCATCGCAAATAACCATGTTGGCAGTGTAGCCTCTGAGACGATGCTCAGAACAAGGCAAGGCAACTATCCGACTGCCGTTCTCAAACTGAACCAGCGTTCGAGTAACCCTAACAGCCTTGCTTCTTAGACGCGGAGACGCAAAAACAAACGTCACTATGCGATCAAACATTATCATGCTTTGCCTCAAGCTTGGAGCAGTAATCAACACATTCACGTTGGGATTTGTGTCAGCGAAATGAATGGCTTTCATAGCTATAGTGATGGTTTTGCCTGTCTGCCGTCCCATACACGCTACAATCCGCTTGCCATTATCTTCAAGCAACTTAGCCTGGTATGGGAAAGGCTCAACGCCCAAAACTTTCTCAGCATACTCAACAGGATGATTTATTTCAGCTTCCTCGTCCCTAAGAATTTGCTCAACTGCCTTTTCTGTTTCGTCAAGCTTTCTTAGCTCCCTTCGCTGCTTGAAGCTCCGCCACTGCAGCTGCAAGCTCCTCAATGCGTTTCTCAATCTTATCCCACTTCTCATAGCCCGCCAACAAAGGTGCATAGTCCTTCGCAGCTTGGAAGATAATTCGGAATCGTTCAAGAGCAAGCTTGTCGATCCCGTTCATCGAACAAACCCGCTCAAACGCCGTACTGAAAAGCTTAACCACTTTTTCAATGGTCAAAGCATCGGTTGCTGGCTCAATTCTTTCAACAAACGAAAAATTCGTTTCCTCAACGGACATTCCAAGTCTGATAATTTGAACCCTTATGGCTTCAGCACTTCGATCTGGAAATTTCCCCGATTTACAAATGTCCTCAAGCTTGAACCTTTCGTCAACCATTTCACGCAAAGTCTTGTTTTCTTCATCCGTCCAAAGCTTGCCTCCAACCATCTGGCTCCACCTCTAGACAATTACTGTATGATTCTTGCACACTCCTGTACAATGGTGTACAATGGTTTGCATGCGTTGTACAATGGTGTTCAATGTTCTGCAATTCCCGTTCAACCAGAGCAGCTGTAAAATCAGCCTGAAACAAAAACGGTTGTCATTGTCACACAATGGAAAAAACCACTGTACAAACCCAAAAATTGGCTTTCAGAAACCATCTTCACCGCTTTTCTGTAAACTTCCATTTCCACGCGAATCCATCAGCACTTCGCCCTTCTCAATATTAGGTACAAAATCAGCCTCAACAAATCCACTGAACATCGTCAAAACATCCGAACGAGACAATTTGGATACAACTTCGCTGCGCTTTCTGTCGTAGAAGCTGTTTCGAAGAATGATGCTACGCGCTTTTCTAGCCTTTAGTTTTCTATAACTTCTTTTATGCATGATATCCCCTTCAGCCACTCAAAGGCGGCAAAACATCAAACTTTCAAAAACTGACTTCTTTCATCCTACTTTGTCATCGCAAGCAAGACCCTAACAGCATCCTTAACGAACTCAGCTCTCGATAAGTAACCGAATTTCTCTTGCTCCAGAACATTGTCTATCTGCTGCACAAGATACTCCGGAAGCTTCACCGTTACGTAGTTCGCCATCAATGTAACACCAGTGAATCACCCATGTTTCAGAAAGTATATAGACGTTTCCGACAACAAAAACTCAAAACCTCACACAACAATTAATCGTTTATGCACAGCTAAGCTTAAATCCACGTGATTCACCCATGATTCACGGGTGAATCATGACGCGAGGAGAATACACTGTCGTAAGGCTCCCAAAAGAAATAATGGAAGAAATAGACGCAATCATAAGACAGAAAAAAAGAGGATACAAAAGCAGAGCCGAATTCGTAAAAGAAGCCTTAAGAATGCGACTTGAAGGTTTTAAAACAACAATGCCTATGCTTGAGCTTCCATCCCTTGAACACTTCAACCTCGACGAAAACGGAGTTAGAATCCTCGACAGAGAACTCGCCACCAAAACATCAAACGGAAGAATCATAGACGTTTACTTCAAGCCTGACAAAATCTGGTGTGATTTCGACCAAACCACCGATTGCAGACACACCAAATTCGCACGAGAACTCCCAGAAGTACAGAAAATCCTAAGCCAAAAAGGCTGGACAATGAAAACGTAAAACCACGCAAAAACGTAGAGTTTGGCTCTAACGTAACGGTCTGGAACTTCGTTGTCATCGGCAATAATACAGTGATCGGCGATAACACGGTGATTGGGAGTTTCTGCGAAAAATCCCATTGTTCAGTGACCTCGCGCAGGGATACGGAATGAAAGGATGAATGATTGACGGCCAGAGCGCACAAGTCCAAGAATAGAGTGAGCAGTCATGCATAAGCTTTTTAATTTTCAATTCCCGACACTCAAGCGCAGGAGAGAACCGACAAAATGGTCACGTTGAACCTTGACAAGATTTTCGACCCGAAGAGCATAGCCATCATAGGCGCAAGTGACGTTGAAGGCTCTGTTGGCCTCTCAATAGTGAAGAACCTGACTAAACAAGGGTATGCTGGGAAAGTTTACTTAGTTAACATACGCAAACCCGAGATTCTTGGCGTGAAAACCTATCCAACTGTCCTGGAGATTCCCGAGGTTGTTGATTTAGCCATGATTGCCACACCCGCGAAAACTGTGCCCGACGTGATGGAAGAGTGCGGGCGCGGCAGGAGTCAAAGGCGCGATCATCATTTCCGCGGGTTTCAAGGAAATAGGTCCAGAGGGCAAAGCGCTGGAACTGATGATCCTTGAGAAAGCTAGGAAATACGGCATCAGAGTAATCGGACCAAACTGCATTGGCGTCATTCGCCCAAGATTGAACTTGAACGCCACGTTCGTCGACAAAGTCGCCAAGCCTGGCAAAGTGGCTTTCCTATCACAAAGTGGTGCTTTAGGTTCAGCCATTCTGGATTGGGCGATTTCACAGAACATCGGCTTCAGCAACTTCGTCTCTGTGGGCTCCATGATCGACGTCGATTTCGGCGACCTCATCGACTACTTCGGGACAGATCCATACACGAAGAGCATTCTGATGTACGCTGAAGGCATCACTGAAGCGCGAAAATTCATGAGTGCCGCCCGGCATTTTGCTAGGACAAAACCAATTATCGTTGTCAAATCAGGGAAATACAGCGAGAGTGCAAAGGCAGCGGCAAGCCACACGGGCTCGCTTTCAGGGGAAGACGCAATCTACGATGCTGCCTTCAAACGAGCAGGCATCGTTCGAGTAGATGAGATTGAGGACTTGTTTAATGCCGCTGAGGTTTTGGGCACGCAGCCTCTCCCGAAGGGACCGAATTTGGCGATCATCACGAATGCAGGCGGTCCAGGCGTGATGGCAACCGACGCCTTAATCGCGAGGGGCGGGAAACTTGCGAAGCTCAGCGAAGAAACCCTCAACAAACTAAACGCTAACTTGCCACCCTTCTGGAGTCATGGCAACCCAATTGACGTGTTGGGCGATGCACAACCTGAACGCTACAAAGTTGCCATCCAAGCCTGCCTGAATGATGAGAACGTTGATGGCATCGTGCTTATTTTCACACAGCAGGGCAATGTTGAGGGAAAGGCAGTTGCTGAGGGAATTGTTGAGATTATAAAAGAGAAAATGCATAGCGAAAAGACCATTTTGACTTCTTTCATCGGCAATGGGGCAGCCCACGAGGCCAACGAGATTTTCAACGCCAACAACATTCCGACTTACGCGACTCCTGAGCAAGCGGTCAAGACGTACTTGACGATGTACCAGTACGAGCGGAACTTAGAACTAATCTACGAAACCCCCGAAGAGTTACCCGTGGGGGCTGCTCCGCCAAAGCGGCCCATTAACGTGGTGTTCCGCTGTGCCATCTTGGAAAACCGTGAAGTGCTAACCGAGGATGAAGCCAAACGAGTCCTCAAATACTATAATTTCCCAGTCGTCGACACCGCTGTCGCCAACAACGTGGACGAAGCAGCTGCTTACGCTAGAAAAATGGGCTTTCCAGTTGTTCTGAAGATTCTCTCGCCGCAGATTCTTCACAAGAGCGATGCTGGTGGGCGTAATTCTCGACGTACATTCGGAGAAGGAGGTTAGGCAAGGCCTTCGAGACCCTGATTCAGCGTGCGACCGCGTATAATCCTGAAGCTCAGATAATAGGCGTCACCGTTCAGCCAATGGTAGAGAGGAAGGGATACGAGGTTATCATCGGCGGAAAAACCGATCCTGTCTTCGGTCCAACTATACTCTTCGGCATGGGCGGCGTCGGCGTGGAACTCTTCAAAGACTTCTCCATCGGGCTACCGCCCCTAAACACAACACTGATTAGGCGGCTAATGGAGGACACAAGAATCTACCAGCTCCTGAAGGGATACAGGCAATGCTCCGCCAGTTAACATCAAGGTTCTTGAGGAGACGCTACTGCTGTTCTCCCAGTTGCTCGTGGACTTTCCACAGATAAAAGAAATCGACATCAACCCACTACTCATAAACGAGAAAGACGCCTGCATCCTCGATGCCCGAATAGTAATCGACAAAGAAAAAGTCTGCCAAAAGCTCGAACCACACGAACACCTGGTTATCAGCCCGTATCCCAAGAAGTATGAGCTTCTGTGGATGTTGGAGAATGGGCAACAGGTTCTCTTAAGACCCATCAAACCTGAGGATGAACCGATGTGGGAGGAGATGTTCCAGAACTTCTCCGAGGAATCCATCCGATACCGATTCTTCGGCATGCTCAGAGACACACCCCATGAGATGCGCGTAAGATACTGCAACATAGACTACGACCGCGAGATCGCCATAGTCGCCGAAACAACAACCGAGGGCAGACGGAAACTGCTCGGCGTTACACGACTCGCTATTGAGCCCGATGGCAAGAGCGGAGAACTCGCGTTTATCGTTGGCGACAAATGGCAGAACTACGGCTTGGGCACGAAGATGGTAGATTACACGTTGGACATCGCCAAGGACATGGGCGTCGAAAACGTGATTTCCATAATGCTGCAGGACAATTACAAGGCGCTGAGCCTGACGAAGAAGATGGGGTTCACCCTCGAGTACCTCAAGGATGGCACCGTTAAGGGGGTTCTCGACTTGAGGGAAGAATTGCCAGAAGAAGCATGTCGCGGCACAAAAACGGGACAAGAGGGCTCTTCAACAATCGAAGAATCCGAATTGCCTGTCAAAGGAAAAGGTTGAGGCAAAGCAGGACATTGAGCCTGCTGCTCAAGCATAGGAAACAGAAGAAAAGAAAAGAGAGCTTACACGAAGTGTACGTTGACGTAGTGGGTGGAGCAGGATATGCATGGGTCGTAGGCTCGAACCAGCATTTCCAGATTCAGCTCAATTTCCTTCGGCGTCTTGTCCAGTATCCTCGGAAGCAACGCCTTCAAGTCTAATTCGATGTTGCCGTGGTTCTGGTTGGTGGGTATGACGCAGTTTGCCTTCGTGCAGGAGCCCTTCGGGCTGTACGTATAGTCGTGGAAGAGTATGCCTCTGGGAACTTCGACAGCGCCAACGCCACGTCCAGCCTTGACTTTGATCTCGGGGTTGAAGTAGTCGGGCTGAGACTTCAGACCAGCAGCTTCGATCTCATCGATTAGTTTTATTGAGTCCTCGACGCTGTGCACGACCTCCACCAGCTGGGCGATGCTGTTCATGAATGGATTGTTGCACACCGGTTTCAAGTCGAACAGCGCGGCTGCTTGTTTTGCCATGGGTGAGAGTCTCTCACCGTTGAGGTTGAACCTTGCCAGTGCGCCCACCATATAGGATTCGCGGCTGTGCTTTGCTCGCTTAGCGGTTGAGTGGGGCACGATATACTCGTTCGTGTACGCAAGATACTCAGATACTTTAGCTTTGCCGGTGTCAGTTGACGATAGGTCTCCATCGTACAGGGCGTATTCCGTGGGACTGGTTAACCCTATGAATTCGGTTTCCCTCACGAAGTCAGGAATCTTCGAGGACAAGCTCTTGAATAAGCCAGCTACAGCCTGTATGCTCGGAATCGAATCACTTAGCTCCTTCCGCAAAGTCTTCAATTCCTTCATCGTAGGTAGCTTTGAAAAGCCACCAGGAATCAAGCGCTGAGGATGCGTAGTTCTTCCGCAAAGCATGTTGGACATCTCGTTTGCGAGGCGATGCAGGCGGATGACTGTTTTGACTTCTTCAGGATGCGATGACGCGAGTGGGATAACGGAGCCGACGCCCATCAAGTCTGGCAAGACCAGATAGCCCAAGTGCAGGATGTGGCTTTGGAGGTTCTCCGCGTGCAACGCCAGTTTCCTGAGTTTTAAGTCTTGCTCGCTCAAGGGTATGCCCATCGCCGCTTCCGTGGCTTTGAGCGATGCCAAGGTGTGTCCGATGCTGCATATGCCGCAGATGCGGGACGTTATGTGGTGCAGTTCATTCCATTGTCTTCCGAGAACCATGGCTTCGAAGAACCGCGGCGCTTCGGGAATTGCCCATTCGCATCTTTCGATTTCGCCTTTCTTGACGTTGACGAAGATGTTTCCGTGCCCTTCCACGCGGGTTACGTAGTGGACTTCTAAGGTCTAGATTTTGGTTTTTCATCGTTTTGCCTCCTGCCAACCGAAGTATAACCTAAACTTGGAGATTGCGCCATCAACTGTTTGACCGTATTTGATGAGAACTTCTTTGTGGCTGTTCTCGTTCGGGTTATCCACCAAGCCTCTGCATCCCCAGCAAATGGTGCCTTCATTCACGCAGCAGGAGTTGCATCCTGCTCGGGTGACGGTTCCGACGCAATATTGTCCTCGTTCGAAAGCGCAGATGTTCTCGTTCTTTTTGCACTCCACGCAAACGGGGTAGTTAGGGACGTCGGGTTTTTTGCCCAGCAGAAGAGATTTGACGACTTGCAGAAACTCTTCTTTCGTCATTGGGCAACCGTAGACGGAGGCGTCCACGGGTATGACCGCGTCGATGGGTCTTGCTGCATATGTGTCGAATAATCTAGCTTGGTCGCCGTAGACTATCTTGCGGACTTCGTCCGAATCCCTGTAGTTCTTAAGGCTGTTGATGCCCCCGATGGTTGCACATGAACCGATGGCGACGACGAGCTTTGCGTTTTTCCTAATCTGCTTGAGTCTGTCCTCGTCCAGCAACCGAGTGCATGAGCCTTCAACGAACGCAATGTCGTAGTTGTCGCTGTGTTCCTTCATAACTTCTCGGAAGGAAACGATTTCAACTTGCCCGAGGAGAGCAAGGATGTCTTCTTCAAGGTTCGCGATTTGAAGTTGGTCGCCTTCACAGCCTGCGAAATCAAAGAACGCTACTTTAGGTTTCATTACAGCGCCTCCGGAATTCCCTTAATCTTCGAATAGTTAAACACAGGGCCGTCTTTGCACACGTAGATTTCGTTTATCTGGCAGTGACCGCACTTGCCCACACCACATTTCATCCTGCGCTCGAGCGACACGATGATGTGGTCGTCTGGCATCTTCCGTTCTTTCAGATCATGGAGGACGAACTTATACATGACTGGAGGTCCAACCACGACTGCGTAGGTTTTGTCTGGGTCAAAGTCGACCTGCGGGATGAGGGTTGTTATGACTCCAATGTTTCCCGTCCAAGTCTCGTTCTCGGGGCACCAGTTAACAGTTGGCTTGAAGTCCACATCGTCCCGGCTGGCCAGCGCAATCATCTCGTCGGCGAAAAGCAGTTCGCGTGGTTCCTTGCAACCATACAGGAGCGACACATGCCCGTAATCTTGCCGGTTGGCAAGAACGTAGTTGAAAAGTGACCGCAGCGGAGCCATACCAAGACCACCAGCTATGAAGAGGAGGTCTTTGCCCTTCAACGAGTTCGGCGTCGAAACCATGCCCGAATGGTCCACGGATGCCCACTTTGTCACCCTCTTTTAACGTGTGCAGTTTTGTCGTGACGCTTCCGAGCTTGCGGACGCAAATCTCAAATGTCCCTTTCTTTGTGGGCGATGAGGACACTGAGATGGGGGCTTCCCCGACGCCGAAAACGGAGACTTCAACGAATTGGCCAGGCTGATGCCCTAAATCCGAACCATCGTCAAGTTTGATCTCGAAGAGCGTTTCCATGCTCGTCATGACCTGTTTCTTAACGATTGTTCCGAGTTTCGGCACGTAGTCTATGTTTTCTGTGGTTTGTATCTGGACTGTGGGTTCCGAACCAGCAGTCACAATTCCTTCAGTTGTGTGGTACATATCGTTGAAGAGGTCAACCGGGTTCGCGATGTTCGGAAGACAGTTTGATCCACATCTTCCGCAACCAACGCACGATATGAATCCGAAACGGTCATAGAGATACTTGCCTTTCTTGAAGTATCTGTGCCTGTATCTGGTTGGTCGGGTGGATCGGAAGTTTTCGCCCGAGGCGACTTTGGCGAAATCTTCGAGGAGGCAACCATCCCAAGTTCTTATTCTCTCGCCGCTTTCAAGAGTCAGGTCAGGGTTGTCTTTGATATCGAAGCAGTAGCAGGTCGGGCACACAAGAACACAAGAGCCACAAGCTAAACACATCTCAGAGTGTCTCTCCCAGAAACTGCTCTCTTCGTAATTCTTCTTGAGGAGTTCAGGGATTAATTCCACGGGGAAATCAAACTTCTGTTGCGCCATGCCATTGACTTCCCGCTTCTTCTGACCCACTGCCTGTATGTCCCGAGCGAGAGCATTTATGACGTTCTTCGCATACTTTTCTAAGACTTCTTCGCCCTTCTCAGAACCCACATTGATGGCGTACCTGTTGCCCAAATCAGTCAGCATCAAGTCATAGCCGTATTCCGTCGTCGCCGTGCCCATGTACGGAGCGAAGCACCATTTGGACATTCTCTGGATATTTACGCCGATTATTATCGAGGCATCTCGCTTATCAAAGTAATACGGGTCAGATTTTGTTTCCCTGAAAATCTCATCCATGTGAAGCAAAGCCACGATATCGTAAGGATGAACGCCGACGATAACCATGCGTTTAGACTCGGCAGATTGTCCCTTGGCGGAGAAGCCTCCAGCCAAATCATACGTGAAAAGAGTTTCACGTTGGGGAAAGAAATATTTTTTCGGCGGGAGCAACGTCACGTCGTAATCAAGGCGAAGTTCGCTGGCGGATTCCAAGGGCGCAAAGGTAAACTTGTCGCGCTTGGCTTTTACGCCTATAACGTTGAAAGCGTTGTCTTTTATAAGGGCGTTGACGAAATTGTCAAAGTCTTCTTTCATGATTATCTTCATGCATGCTTCAACTCTTCATCATGGATGGACTAAACTCTTGTTGCCCAGTAATGCCGAAGAGCGCCATTTAACTTTTTCTAATAAAAAGCACTAATACACGTATGTAAGATAAGAACCAGTACAGGGTGGATCGTCAGTCACAGAGAGACGAAACTTCTGCTCATTTCCTGATGCTACCAGGATTTAACGGCAAAAACGGTCGTTTTCCATGCTGTTGAATGCCCGTTAACATTGATGGGATGGGAGCAAACGTTACCGAAGATTTATGTAGTGGATGGGCGCTTTTTGAACCTTTATGCACACGTGGGACAAACGCGTAATCCCATCTGGGAGTGGTGTGTGAGAAAGTGAGCGAAGCAGCAGCAAAAGAGCCCATCCGAGCATCGGAAATCGACCCGAAGTTCAAGTATGAAATCTCTAAGATGCATGGTGGAGAGAAGCTGCTGAAATGTTTCCAGTGTGGAACCTGCACCTCCGATTGCCCCGTGGCACGTTTCACCGACAACTACAGACCCAGGCAGATTATCCGCATGGCGCAACTCGGGCTCAGAGACCGCGTTTTGAAGAGCGACACACTCTGGCTTTGTGCGGCTTGCTTCACGTGCACCGACCGCTGCCCACAGAACGTTGAAGTCGCCAGCGTCATCCGTGTGCTCAGAAACCTTGCAGCAGAGCAAGGCTGCGTGCCCCAGGTTTTCAAGGACCAAGCTGGAAGCGTGCTCGAGTCAGGTTATGCTTACAAGATTCCAGAGCTAAGAGTGAAAAAGAGGGAAACGCAGGGGCTTCCACCACTTCCGAAAGGCAACCCCGAGAGCCTCCGCAAATCACTCAAGGGCGTGCGCTTCATCGAGAATGCTGAGAAGAAGAGTGAGCAAACTGCCAAGTAAGTACCTCATGTTCCTCGGCTGCGCCATCCCCTACCGGGTTTCCGCATACGAGATTTCTGGACGGAAAATTCTTGCGAGGCTCGGTGTGGAGCTCGTTGAGATGCCCGAATTCAACTGCTGCGGCTTACCGCTTGACCCCGTGAGCCACGAAACCATGCTGATTCTGGCGGCTCGAAACTTGGCGTTGGCAGAGCAACAGGGCTTGAACATCTTGACCTTGTGCCCAGGCTGCGGAGGCACGTTGAAAAAAGTTAACAAGATTCTGAAAGCAGACAAGGTCTTGCGTGATCAGATTAACGGTCACCTGAAGGAGTCGGGCTTGGAATTCAAGGGCACCATTGAAGCTAAGCACCTCCTGCAGGTTCTTAAAGAGGATGTGGGTGTGGACAAGATTAAAGCCTCAGTGGTGAAGCCATTGACGATGCTGAAAGTTGCGGAACACAACGGTTGCCACCTCCTTAGACCGAAAGAGTACATCGGATTCGACGACCCCGAAGACCCTCAGACCCTGAGGATGCTGATTGAGGCGACGGGTGCGGAAGTTCTGGATTACATCGACGAAACCGAGTGCTGCGGTGCCCCCAGCGTCGGCGTATCCGACAAGGTTGCGTTGTCGTTAGCGCGGGACAAGCTTAGCCACGTCAAAATGGTGGACGCGCAAGCTTTAATAACAATTTGCCCGTTCTGCCACATAATGTTCGATACTAACGAGTTGCGAATTGAACGCATGTTCAACGAAGCCTACGGGATACCCATCCTCCATTATCCCCAACTTCTCGGTCTCGCCATGGGCATGACCCCCGAGGAACTGGCGTTCAACGAACTCAGAGTGGACACATCCAAGTTACTGAAACAAATAACTGAGGGTGCAAAACAAGCATGAGCAAGAATAAACTGAAAATAGCTTTTTACTGGGCTGCAAGCTGCGGCGGCTGCGAAATAGCAGTCTTGGACATCAACGAAAAAATCCTCGACGTTGTCGGCTTAGCGGACATCGTGTTCTGGCCCGTAGCGATGGACGTCAAATACAAAGACGTCGAAGCTATGCCCGACAAATACATTGATATCACGTTCTTCAACGGCTCCATCCGCAACTCTGAGCAGGAGCATATGGCGAAACTGCTTAGGGCGAAGAGCAAGACGCTCGTGGCTTTTGGCTCGTGCGCTCATGAAGGCTGCGTCCCTGGTTTGGCAAACCTGCATGACAGGGAAGAGATTTTCGAGAGGGTTTACAAAAAAGAACCCTCCGTCGTAAACCCACAAATGGTTACGCCAAAAACAAAGACCACGGTGAAAGAAGGCGAGCTGAAGATTCCAGAATTCTACGACACCGTAAAAACACTGGCCCAGACCGTGGACGTGGATTATTTCCTGCCAGGCTGCCCGCCGCCAGTCAAACTGATCGCAAACGCGGTTGACGCCATCGCACGAAACGAACTGCCCCCAAAAGGTTCCGTCCTCGCTCCGCTTAAGGCGGTGTGTGATGAATGTCCGAGGAAACGTGAGAACAAGAAAATCGGCGCCATCTACCGCGTTCACGAGAAAACTCCCGAACCTGAACTCTGCCTCATGGAGCAGGGTATCATCTGCATGGGCATGGCGACGCGTAGCGGCTGTGGCGCGCAGTGCTTGAAAGTGGACATGCCCTGCACAGGTTGCCAGGGGCCAGCTCCAAACCAACCCGAACAAGGTGCAGCCATGATGACCGCGCTTGCGTCGATTCTGGGGTACCAGAACCGTGTGGGAAAGGATGTGTACACGGAGAAGGAGATTGAGGATTTGATGAACCAGATTAAGGACCCCGTGGGCACGTTCTACATGTTCTCGCTACCAAACTCGATTCTTAAGCGCAAGGTGATGAAGAAACAATGAAAGAAATAGTCATAGATCCCATTACCCGACTTGAGGGGCACGGCAACGTCTCAATATTCCTCAACGACAAAGGCGATGTTGAGAACGCTTACCTGAAAATCCCCGAGCTTCGAGGCTTCGAACAATTCTGTGTTGGAAGACGCGCTGAGCTGATGCCCATCCTCACTACGAGGATATGCGGCGTCTGCCCGGTCGCCCATCACTTCGCAGCGACGAAGGCCCTAGACCACGCATTCAACGTGGAGCCGCCGTCAACAGCGAAGAAACTCCGCGAACTTATGTACATGGGCTACCTCATCTACGACCACATCCTACACTTCTATTATCTGGGTGGTCCAGACTTCGTTGTAGGACCCGATGCACCCGCAGAGAAGCGCAACATTCTAGGCGTCATCGAGAAAGTCGGCTTAGACGTAGCCAAAGAAGTCATCAAACACCGAGCCTACGGGCAGGAAATCACGGCAATTCTGGGCGGCAAAGCAACCCACCCCGTCTGCGGCTTACCAGGCGGCATCTCAAAAGCGCTGAGCGAGGAGAACAGACAGAAAATCGAAGATATGATCGCCTCCTCCCAAAAGTTCGCCCAGTTCTCCCTGAAGATTTTCCACGATATCGTCCTAGGCAACCCAACTTACGTGGACATGATCAAGAGTGATGCTTACACGATGAGCACGTATTACATGGGCATGGTCGACGCCAACAACAAGGTCAACTTCTACGACGGTCAAGTCCGCGTCGTCAACCCCGCAGGCAAAGAATTCGTCAAATTCGACCAGCAGGACTACCTGAAACACGTCAGCGAACACGTCGAACAATGGACCTACGCAAAGCTCCCGTACCTGACCAAGGTTGGTTGGAAAGGTCTTGCAGCAGGCGCTGACAGCGGAGTCTACCGAGTCGGACCCCTCGGCAGGCTAAACGCTTCCGATGGCATGGCAACACCGTTGGCGCAGGCAGAGTACGATGCTATGTACAAGACGCTAGGCGGCAAACCCGTTCATGGGACATTGGCGTTCCACTGGGCACGACTCATCGAACTACTCTACGCTACAGAACGCGGACTAGAACTCGTTAAAGACCCCGAAATCACCAGCACTAACATACGTAACAAGCCAGGCGAGCCCGGGCACGGCGTCGGCATCGTCGAAGCCGCACGCGGCACGCTCATCCACGACTACACCCTCGACGAGGATGCACTAATTAAAGACGTGAACATGATTGTGGCAACCACAAACAACTACCCCGCCATCTGCATGAGCATACGCGACGCAGCCAAAGGCTTGATTCACAGCGGCAAATTCGACAACGGCATACTCAACAAAGTCGAGATGGCGTTCCGCGCCTACGACCCATGCTTCGGATGCGCCACACACTTCGCTGTCGGGCAGATGCCACTGACCGTGAGCGTGTACGACAGCGAGAAGCAACTTGTGCAAAAACTCGAACGGTAAACCAACCGTTTTCTTTATCTCTTCTTCTCTTCTCTGTCTTAGCGGCGTTCTCAATTGACGAAAGGCAACTACGACATCAACAAAGAATTAAAGAACTGGTTAGTCGGCCACAAGAAAGTTGTCATAGCAGGCATCGGCAACCCCATCCGCATGGACGACTTCGTAGGCGTCAAAATAGCACAAGACCTCCAAGGCAAACTCCCCAAAAAGGTTCATTTAATCGAGTGCGAAACCGTGCCCGAGAGCTTCATGGACGAAATCGTCGAGCTCAAACCCTCTCACGTGTTGCTGATTGACGCCGCGGTGATGCAGCTGAATCTTGGGGATGTGCGGCTTTTCGACGCGAAGAAGGTCACGAGTTTCCCAGCCATATCCACGCACATGCTGCCGCTGAACGTGTTCTGCGAGTACATCATGAAGATGTCGGGCGCAAAAATCGCCCTGCTGCTGATTGAGCCAGGAAACACTGAGTTCGGGGAAGGCCTAACACGCAAAGTCCAAGAAACAGCAACAAGAATCACGAACACCCTCCTAAAACTGCTCAGAGCGGGCTAAACGTAAGTGAGCGTCTCGTGACAAATGTCCATTTTGGAACCTAACATAGAAAGGATGCACGTACCTGGAAGAGGGTAAGTATGCTAGGCTCCTGGACACAACTATGCAGATGAGCCGAATTCGCCCAGCGTCTTCTGCGGCCTCTCCTTCGTAAACAGCGGGTAAGTTATCTTCGTGCCTTCCACACGCGCCCACTCCGTCAGCTCGTGCTTGATGACGCTGTTTTTGCTGATGATGTGCTCCACCTGCACGTTCCTCACGACGAGCGTATCCGCAATCAACGAGCGATGGCATCGCCAGGGCAACGCTTCAGCACACATCACTGCCACGCATTTGTCTCTCGCCAGCGCCATCAAGTGCAGCAGCTGCTCGGTGAACTCCTTCGTTTGCATGAAGTCCGCGTATCCCCTGAAACTCTTGTTCCGCCAAGCCGTGTTAACGGAGTCACGACTTGGTCTTCGGAGCCCGCCGATTTCGGGCATGTGCACGTAGCTGATGCCCTCAGCCTTGAGTGCGGCTGGCAAGGTTTCTTTGTTGAACTGCGGATTGTGCCTCGAACGCGGAACCGAACGCACATCCAGCACAAAGGACACCTGGTAAGCCTTCAGCATCTCCAAGAACTCCTGCAACGTCCTCGTCGAGTGCCCAATCGTGAACACAGTTAACTCGGATTCATTCGTCAAGCCTAACCCGCTCTCCTTCAGAGAATACCGAAGCTCTGATGAATAACTCTTTGCACAAGAACCAAATTCTTCCCTGAAAATCCATGCACTTTGTATATATAGAGAAAGGTATTTACAAAAAATCGCACAACAGTTCGCACTAGTCTTATTAGCACACTCAACGAAGTGAACTGTGACTGCACTTGAGAGAATTCATCCTCTATTCTCGTCTTGGCAACACCGGCTCGCAATGGCTTAGCCTGCACGATGCTGGAAGACTCGACATCGTCCAAGAATGCATCGTCGCAAGCCTCTTCCTCTCGCATGGTTTGCGCAGAAACGTCACGTTCCACGCAGTCCTCAACGGTCCACCCAAACCGCCCGTGCACTTGCGAATCGACGGCGAAGAACTTTTTGACGTGCGCACAGACACGGAAACGTGGACTGCAATCTTGAAGAAGACGGTGGGCGGCAAAACCCACCCAGGCATCACTACGGAAAAATCGGGTTTCGAAACGCTTCTCAAGGCAAAAGCCGACTCAAGCCAAATCTTCGTTCTCGAAGAAGGTGGAGCAAACATCCAAGAAATCGAACTCGCTGCCAACCCTGTTTTCGTTTTAGGCGACCATGTGGGTTTGCCGAGAAAAGCCGAATCGTTTGCCCTGCGTTACGGCGAAAAAATTAGCCTCGGAAAAACCCCTTACCTCGCAGCCTCCTGCATCACCGTGCTGAATTACCTGCTCGACCGCCAAGAGAGGGCTAAGCCTTACTCTTGAAGTGCTCCCAACCACGAGCCTCAATCGGTTGCCGTTTTCCGTCGACTGCAAGAACAATTTGTTTTTCGCGGGTGACTCTACCAATACGCAAGAGCTGCCCGCCAGCCGATTTCACGGCTTCTTCCGCCTCACTCCAACAGTCAGGCTTCACCGTAACAACCAACTCGTACTCTTCACCGCCATGGAGTGCCAACTCCAAAACATCAACCCCGCAAAGCTCAGCAAACCGCTCAGCCTCATCCGCAACGGGCACATGGTCAATCTCGAAGCCCTTCCCGTTTATCCGGCTCAGTTCGTGCAGACTCCAAGCTAACCCGTCGCTAGAATCAATCGACGATGTGACCGCGCCCGAAGCGGCAAGAGCTAACCCCTCGGGCAATCGGGCGCGGGGCATGAAAACCGAAACAGACAATGCCTCACGAAGCCTCTTCGGAATCTGGCAGTCTTCCTTCAGCAAACGCAAACCTGCTGTGGGTTTCCCGAAGGAACCCGTCACAGCAGCCAGGTCACCAGGTTTCGCGCCGCTCCGCAACATCAGCCTCGACTTCAACGCAGTCCCATAGAGCATCACAGCCATCACGACGTCAGAAGCTTCACCCGTGTCGCCCCCAACCACGTATGCCCCGTATTCGCGAGCACCCATGTTCAGACCCTCAGCGATTTCCTCCACATCAAGTGCCGTCAACCTTCTCGGCAATCCCAGAGAGACGAGCGCCGCAGTTGGCTGGACACCCTTCGCCGCGAAGTCACTCACGTTCATCACGACCGCTTTCCGGGCAGCCTGCCGCAAACTCATTCCAGCCGGAACGTCGGTCCTGTCGACAAGCATGTCCGTCTTCAAAACTGCCACACGCTCATCATCAATTTGTACGGCTGCAACGTCGTCGCCGAAGGCAATGGGCGAAAATGGCAGCATTTCAAGACGTTTCCTCAAGATCTCTATTATGCGGCGTTCCCCCAGCTCGTCCACTGCTCTACGTTTCTTGTTTTCACTAGAACGCTGCGGCATCCTTCAACCTCTGCATCTTTGAGTTAGGACAAGCCAGCCTTTTAAGAATGACGAATACCCTAAATACGGCTCTCGACGAATGAAAGTTTTTATTTGTTGATCGAATGCTATCTTGCAGACATGCGTGTGCCTCGATAGCTCAGCCCGGTAGAGCGGCTGCCTTGTAAGCAGCAGGCCGCGGGATCAAGGCCCGCTCGAGGCTCCACATAACTATTCTTCGGGCGGTTCGTCCTCGTCTTTCTTCACTGGCACTTTGTCGGTCAGCAGTTTATACTTGCGTCCACGCGAGTCGAGCATCTCGCACTCGAAAAGTTTCTTCAACGATTTGAAAACCTTTTTCTCTGTTTGCCCCGTTGCCGCCGCCAACTCTCCCAACGTCAACTCTTTACCTCCGACTGGCTTCAACGCGGCGATTACTGCTTCGTCAACTTTATTGAGCTTCACATCTGCAACCTCACGACGTTTTGACTTAGGCTATTGCCAGCTTGGGTTTTTCAACCTTGCGGTTCCCCATGAGGCAACGCTCGTAATGGTACAGGTACTCCTGCGCGTAACCTGCGTGGCCGCCGAAATACTCTCTTCCGAAAGCGTTCAGCCTTGCATAGTCGCCGTCGCTCAAGCCTTCCTTCTCTGCGAGTCGCTTCACGGCACTCGCCTCAAAACACCCCGCGTAATGCCTCAGTAGGACACGCTTGATCCAAACATCCACGGGAAACGCCTCCAACTTGTCCAGCGAGAACAGCAGCACGCAATCCGCCACCTTCTGTCCGACGCCTGGAAACTCCAGCAGGATATGTTTACCCTCATCGTAGGGCATTTTCTTCAGCGCTTCGACATTATGGTCGCCTGCACAAACCATCTTTGACGTCGCCAACACATATTTTGCCCTGTAGCCAAGCCCGCACGTCTCAAGCTCCCTGAGTGATGCTCCAGCCAATCTCCGAGCAGTAGGAAACCCGTGAAATTCCTCACCCTCAAAAACAACTGTCTCCCCAAACGTCGCAGACAGCTTCACAAGCATCTGCCTTATCGCGGCGACACTCTTGTACGTGGCGCAGATGAACGAGATGAGGCACTCCCATGGGTCCTGGCGGATGAGGCGTAAGCCCCAAAACTTGCGCACCGCAGCTTTGACATATTCGTCCTTCCCAATCTCGGCTGAGATATGCTCCAAATCATGGTCAAGGCTGAAGTACCGCTTCACGAACTTTTCGTCCGCCCCCGCAAACTCCAACAAACCCCCAGCCTGTCGCACCTTCATGGCTTTGCCGCCGACGACGCCGAACCACCAGTCACCACGCCGCTCCCAGAGGAAGACCTGCCCACAACACAACGACACGTCAAGGTTGAACGGCATCGTGAGCTGCAGACTCAACGCTCAGCCTCCAAGAACAAGTCAGGCTGCGGCACCGCCGCAGGCAAACCCTTCCGTCGCCTGATTTCGGCGATAACCTCTGCAGCAAGCTTCTCGGGCATCCGCTCCCAGTGCTCCATGCTGCTTTGCCAGAACGCTCGCCCCGACGTCGCCGAACGCAGCTCCCCCGACAGCCCGAACGATTCTGCCACGGGAACGTAACAAGTTATGACTGCGAGCAATCCTCGCTGGTCAAACCTCGCCACCCGACCTCGCCGCGCACCCACGATACGCTCGCACTCCCCAGCCAATTCCGAGGGCACGGAGATAACAGTCTTGTAGACGGGTTCCAGAAGAATAGGTTTCGCTGTTAGAAACGAACCGAATACTGCTTTGCTTACCGCACGCATAACCTCCGTCGAACCACGAAGTGCCTCGTTCTCGTTCACATGCAAATCCGTCAGGCTAGCCTTCACGTGCCTCAACGTTTCCCCGCAGAGGGGTCCAGCGTGGCAGGCGAACTCAAACCCCGCGATGACCGATTCCAGCGACGCTTCGTCCAACGCCTCCGCCTTCCCTTCCGAATCAACGAGCACGTTTCGGTGTTCGTCGACGGCGAGAATCGCCCCGTCGCCACTTTGCTTGACGTCTCGTTTGTCTTCGGGCAGTGGCTCCACTCGAACCGTGAACGTGTTCTGCTTGTTTGGGCTCTTTGCGACAGCATTCACTCCCATCTTCGTGGCGCTCTCTCTGTAGGCAACCCGAGGCGTAGATGATGTAACGGGCACATGGCTCCCAAGCTGCTTCAGTGCAATCTCCAAGTGTAGTTCGCCCATGCCGTTAAGCAGGTACTCGCCAGTCTCGGCGTCGACTTTGACTGATAGGTTAGGGTCTTCCATGGTGAGGGTTTCCAGTTCCTTCAGCAAGACAGGCAAGTCCTTGGGTTTTTTGGGTTCGACCACGACGGTTACGACGGGTTCGGAAACATAGCTGATGCCCTCGAACGGAACCATATCTGCTCCATACACTATGTCCACAAGCGTTTCAGTAGCCTTCACCGCGCTGCTGAGGGATAGTATTGCAATGTTGCCCGCCGAAACCAGCTCCGCAGTTTCCCTGAACGCTCCCATCTGCACGAAAACATTTTCAACCGTGGCGTCCTTTTGGGCATCCAGCAGTCGGAGTCTGTCGCCTTTCTTTATGGTTCCCGAGAACAGCCTAACCGTTGCAAGCACCGCGTCCTCAGTGTTTCGCTGGACGTTGGTGACGTAGATTACTGCCGGGGCATCGTCCCTGCACTCCCTCATCACTCGTCCGATCTGCGAATCGACCCGTCCGTCCCAAATCTTCTCCGTTCGATACGCCTGCGCCAACTTCGGGTTTGGAACGTTTTTGATTACCATTCCGAAGATGGCTTCATGGACGGGTATGCTCCTGCGGAGTTTCTCGAATTCGTTGTTCTTATAAGCAGTTACGATGTCGCTGAATTTCACCCCTCTTAGTTTCGCAATGTTAAGTGTGAAGCCCCAACCGTGCAGTGCGGAACCAAACGCCACGGTATCGCCGGCTGGGCTAACTTCCCATTTTTCCTTGAAATCCTCATCAGCGTAAAGCTCAACAAGGTCATTAAAACCGTTGATTGTATCCTGAAGTTTCTTCTCGATCTGCTCCGCCGTTAATTGCAGCTCCGTGATGAGACGGTCAATTTTGTTAACGAAAAGCACTGGGCGGACGCGTTCTTCGAGGGCTTGGCGGGTGACAACCTCGGTCTGAGCCATGATGCCTTCCACCGCGTCCACGAGAACGACTGCGCCGTCAATCGCCCGCAGTGCTCGGGTGACTTTGCCCGTGAAGTCCACGTGTCCCGGAGTGTCCACAAGGTTGATGACGTGGTTTTGGTAGAGGAGACTGATATTGGCGGTTTTAATCGTGATTTTTCGTTTCTGCTCCTCCTCAAGGAAGTCGAGAACCCGTGCGGTGCCAGCCATAGACTGCGACAGCAAGCCTGCCCCAGCGAGGAGGGAGTCGGTCAGGGTGGTTTTTCCGTGGTCGATGTGGGCGATGATGCCGACATTCCGAATGTTGTCTTTCACGTGCATAAGGGTTAGGATTCGGCTGAGTTGTTTGAACCGCGGCATGTTCTTGTTCCACTCTGAGATTCCGTTAGAGAAGAAAGAGTACCTATTAAATTTATGATTGATGATGGAACTTCAATAAGCTGACCTAGCTCTTTAAGACGCGAAACAGTAGCAGACTTATAACCCGCACTCAACTTGTTGCCACAAAGGAGTCCCTCTGTTGAAAGAACCTGTCACGTTGCCGCTTGAAGGCTTAAGGGGAGAACCTTACGCTTCAATCCTTTGCTATCCGAAACGAACCGACGACGAACTGCAGAACAGGCTGCGAGAACTCGAAATGCACGGAATCGCTGCAATAGAATTCGCAGGCAAGGGCAACGCATTCAACGTGCCCATTCTTGGCAAAGGCTACGTCGGCGTCGTCGTAACCGCACAAAGGTACGGGCAGCGGCTGGCGTTGAAGATTCGCCGGGTGGACGCCGACCGACCCGACCTTTTTCACGAAGCCAAAATGCTAGAGATCGCCAATTCCATAGGAGTTGGACCAGCGTTGGTTGACGTGAGCAAGAATTTCCTCCTTAGCCAACTCATCGAAGGCGAGTTGTTGCCTGCTTGGCTCAAAGAAAACGCCGACCCCACAATTATTCGCCAGGTGTTGGGCGAAGTCTTGGAGCAGTGCTGGCACCTCGACCTCACAGGTCTAGACCACGGCGAACTCAGCAAAGCTCCGAAACACATCATCGTCAACCCTCACATGCAACCATGGATCCTGGACTTTGAAACTTCCAGCAACACTCGAAAGCCTGCAAACTTGACTGCCATCTGCCAGTACCTGTTCATGAGCGGCGGACCCATCCCGCGGCGGATAGCTGAGATTCTTGGTGAACGGAACCGTGGCGAAGTCATTAAAGCCCTGAGAAGCTACAAGGAAGCGAACATGCGCGAGAACGTTGACGAACTCATGAAAGCGTGCTTGTACTAAACCACATAATCAGACCGCGGAGTCCCGTAGTTGGGCTTCTGCAAACCCAACTCCGCAGCGGCTTGATACAACCTTAGCCAGGTTTCGATTTTCTGCTGTTTAGCTATGCGGATTTTATTGCAGAGCAAGGGAACCATGTTCACGAATATCCAATCGAGGTTCTCATCTGACACGTCTGCCCTCTCCAAGGGTAGGCGATCGTTGTCGCTTTTAGATTCGCGTGGAACCAAGTTATAGAAGAAGCTTATAGAACGTCTGCCGGAATGTTCCGTTCTAGGCGACGACCTCGCTGAGCCGACTCAACTTGACTGCTTCCTTAAGTTCTACAGCGATGCGTCTCCCCATGTACATGTTCTCTCCATAGCGCAGGTAAGCGTATGGTGACGTGCCGATGCCCACGTTCGTCCCTGCCACGATGCGGGCAGATATTTCGAACGTGAAAATCCGCAGGTCGTCCGTGATGACTGTTTCAAGGCAGAACGGTCCGATTATTCCAGGAGGAGCCAGTTCACGAGCTTTCTTGTGCACGTTGTCGCCCATCCGCATCAGCTCGGGCAGCAACGATTCGCGGAGGACTATGGGGAAGTTGCCCACAATCGTATATGTTGGGTTCACGCCGACTTCTAGTTGTTCGCTGGCAGGAATCTTGCCTATGGCGTCCACGGCGGACTCGTAGCGGCGGTCCATCGCCAGCAGCTCCACGTCGTCTTTGATTATGCTGCTGAAGTAGCTTGGATAAACGTTCACGCCCAAGGCGTACTCCTGCAGATGCACGCGGGCCACGTCGTCTTCCTTGAGCAGCCCGCGTTTGACCATCTCATTGAACTTTTTTTGGAACGTCTTCGGTGAATTAGCCAAGAAATATCCTCTGCCACCTTTGGCGCCTGGGAGTTTGGCGATGATGAGGCGGTCGATGTCGTCGGGAGACTTGAACGTGGCGGGCAGCCGGAGCCCTGCCTGTCGGAGCCATTCTTCTTGTTCCTTGCGGTCGGCTTCCCAGCGGAGGAGCTGGCGGTTGCCGAACATGGGGACCATCAGGCTATTCTGAAGTTCTTTGGTGCTGAGGTACGCTGTGAAGGAGCCGTGGGGTATGAGGACGACATTGAGTTTCCGAAGCTGCGCCTGAAGTTTCTCATCGAGCAGCTCCGTGAAGTCGTTGACGATTATGATTTCGTCGGCGAGGGGGAATTTCTTGTACATTATGGCGTCTTTTTCTTTGCAGATGGCTACTGTTCGGAAGCCTTCTTCTTTGGCGCCCTTGAAGATGTTAAGCGAGGAATGCGAGCCCAGAGTGGCTATAGCGAGCTTCTTAAGGTCATAGTTCGCCATAATTTTCTCAATGTCGTTGCATGTTATCATGTGACCACGTCTGCCAGCTTTCCAGCCTTCAGGGCACGCTTGATTTCCATCGCCACGCGCCTACCTGGACCCACCTCGAACCCATACTTATACTTCATGTACGGTGACGTCGGCTCCACGCATGGGCAGCCTGGAACTCTGGGGCTGACGTCAAACACGTAGAACTTCAGGTCCTTCGTCACTGCCCCCTGCAACGCGAACAGCCCAACCATGCCGGGCGGGTATTCTCGTTTGCAGGTTTCGACGAAGCGTTCGCCAGCCTCGAAAATCATCTCCAGCTGACTCTCGCGCATCGTCACACCCATGTGCCCTATCTCAATGTTCTGAGTCGGAATGTTCAGCTCCAGCTGCTCTTGGGCTGGGAGGTCGAGGACGCCATCGAGGTCTGTTTGCACCCGCTTATCGAAACCCAGAAGGTCGAGTTCCTCGGTAAGAGGTGACCAAAAGAAGTTGGCGTTGAATTTGGCTCCAACGACATACTCCTCTATCACGGCTTGCCTAAGCGCTTCCTCGCTGATTATGCCTTTCTTCAGGCGTTCGGAGGCCTTTTTCCGGTATTCCTCAGGGGATGAAGCGTAGAAGAAGGCGCGTTCGATGGCGCGTTCTTTTTCAGAGACTTTTACAATTGTTAGGCGGTCGATTTCGGCTGGCGATTTGAAGGTTCGCGGCGTCAATATGCCTGCTTGCTTCAGAAGCCAAAGCTGATTTCTCGGTGTGCCGCGCTCCTCGGTTCTGAGCATGTATCTATTGCCAAGCAAGGGCACGGCGAATTTCTGTTCGATGTTCTCGTAGCCGGCGTAAACGGAGAAGGAGCGGTTGGGGACGAAAACGGTTTGAAGGGAATTCAGTTCCCGCACGTTTTCGGGTTTGACGATGTCTTGGAACTTGTCCAGCATGAGGACGTGGTCGAATATGTTTTTGTAGTGTTTTGTGTAGGTTCTCTCCCTGCCTCGTTGGCAAACAACGACTGTCTGCAATCCTTCTTGCCTTGCACCAGCTGCGATTTCCAGAGCAGAATGAGAGCCCAAAACTCCCACGTGGATGTTCTCAGTTTCATAGCCTTCTAATATGCGTTCAATCTCGTTTTTCATCATGTTTTCTCACCGGTCCGCTTGTAAGCAGCGATAATTTTTGCCAGTGAAGGAACGTCGAAGAGTCTGCGATTAGTCAATTCGTTAGCCGCTGCCATATACATCTGGCTGATGAACGTCTTCAGTTGCGGGTCAAGATTCGGAGGCTGCGACTTGCAGAGCGATTTCCAGTCTTTGATGCCTTGGGCTTCGGCTTCCTTCTTAGCAGTCTCCACGTCTTGGTACCAACTGGTTTTCTTGTAAAACTGGCGGGCGATTTCCTTGCTCACGTGAAAGCCTTCATACGTGAACCTGGATTCGTCAAGGGTGCCGACGACGTCGACGACCATGAGGGTTCGGTTGTGGTCGAAAGCTAATTCGATTTTGCCGTCCTCGTTCTCCAGCTTGGCGTGGCATGCCATCTCAGTTATCGTGTCGTTCACCTTCGCCAGAACTGCTTTCACGGCTATCATCTCGATGTTGCTTAAACCAGCAATTGCTCTGGCTTGCTCCCAGTTGAGGTAACGGTCGGTTTCCTCCAGCTTCGTGCTGACGTCGAATATGGGCTTCGTGAAGCGTTCTCCAGACTTGGGGTAGTGATCTAATCCTAAGTCTTGGTAGGTTATTTTTCCCTGTTCGAGCCGCTTGAACACGGACGAGCCTTCGGGGAGTCCATTTCGATAGATTATTTCGAGAGGGATTAAGAAGTTTCCAAGCTTCGGCGTGTACATGCTGTAGTCGTATGTAAGCTTGCCCTGCTCCACGTGTGTCGATGGGCTTGTAAACGTTAACAAGGCAGATTTCCATGAGGTTACTGGGCTGTCTTGCGTCCTTGAATCCGACGGCTTTGGCGTCTGAGCCGACCACACCTTTGTAGTGTGTTCTGACGCTCTGCTCTTCAAGCCGCTCGAAGCAGTAGGCTGCCATCATGCACAACGCTGCGCCTTTGCCCTCTATCTGGTCGGGCATTTCTCCCCAATCGAAGACCGAGTAGCGGTCGGAGAAGTGGAACCTGCCGAGTCCCATGGCTTCGGGTGTTGGTTTCTTTGTGACTTCGAGGTCTTTTACGCTGCCCACACGCGTCACTCCATCCGTTTCCTAACTCATCTTCTTGACTGTCTCATTAGCTTTCTCGATGTCTTGTTTCTTGCTTTGCTGGTACTGCTTCACGCGTTTCGCTAATTCACTGTCGTTCAAGGCGAGTATTTTTGCGGCGGCTATGGCTGCGCCCTCTGGTTCAATCGTAACGACCGAGCCGATTCCGCTGGGAACCCTCAACGAAGAGAATAGGTCCGCTCCGCCAAACTTCTCCGAGTAAGGGGGACAAGCTATGACGGGTTTTGAGGTGTTGGCGTCGACGAAGGCGCTCAACGCGTTGCTCCTTCCAGCCACGGTTATGTAGACGACGCTCTCTTTTTCAAACTCTTTCAGCACGGCAAGCACGCTCTCAGGCGTCTTGTGCGCTGATGCCACACGAAATTCATAATCCACAATGAATGATTTGAGGGTCTTAGCTATTTCGCGACAGAATTCTAAGTCTCGCTCGGAACCCATGAGTATGACTGCTTTCGCCGCCAATTTGACACCGAGAAGAGGTAACAGGCAAGTTGCTAATTAATTTTTAAACCGAAGCAACAGAAAAAGCGGCTTCTTGTCAGACGAACTCGAAAAGTCGAAGGGAAAAATGACATAGAATTTAGCCTTCAAAACAGCCGTATATTTTTAGCAAGCTGTGTATAACGTTTGAGACATACTTCGTTTTTTGCCTTGCACGACGCGTGGCAACGTATTTATCAATAAGATTTATCCTTCATAGAAGACATGAGCCGATTGTGGCAGAGGTCGCCGAGCTAGGTCAAAGGCGTAGAGCTGCCTTATTGAGGTGGCGCGAATGCTTCAGGAGCCTATCTCGAAGGGGTTCGTGGGTTCAAATCCCACCCTCTGCACTTTGCTCCTTTTGTTAATTAGATCCCTATTATTGCTTATTTAGCCAAATTAGACTCAAGCTACGCTAAAAATCGACAAATAGCGCTCGAGAGCTGAGCTGAGTCAGAGATTCATACCCATTTGGGGTTAAGTTCGGTAGAGACTCACACTATCTAAGGTTCGAACCGCGTTTTTTTCAAGCATCGTGGGTTAATAGCGCGGGCTATGGATTATGGAAGAGAGATTAGACACCTAATCAAGCTGGTCAGGAATGCTTGCGAAATTCGAAGGGTTTTCTGAGCTAATTCAAGCATTTGTTTGTATTCTAATCCCTAATCAACGGATTTCTGGCGGAGTATGTTAGAAACGAGAGGAAAGACTGGACTCCAAGAATCCCAAGCCATAGGGTAGAACTAGACGGAAAAAAGAACTTACCATCAACACATAAAACAATACACCGCGCTTGGATAGCGAGTCTTCATTGTTTTTTATAGTCTTTTTTGCGATGTTTTCTAATAATAAATGCCACGACAATCGTTATTATGACAGCTACAGCTACTGTTACCTCGATGTACATTGCTGGCAAAGTTGAAGAAGGCGAAGCCTCTCCATAGCCTGACGGAAAATACTGCTCACTTGCAGCCTTAATGCCAGCTTGAGGATTAGGGAAATTGTCTGTTCCGCCTAAAACATAGAGAGTATCATTTACGACCGCCACTGTTAAGGCTCCACGAGCAGTAGGCATTAAAGCGCCAACAGTCCAACTGTTCGATTGGGGATTATAAACCCGGTTTGTGTTAACGCCGTTAAGTCCATCGGAGGTTCCACCCAAAACATAGAGTCTTGCATTTGCGACGACTCCGCTGGTAGAGGCTGCAGCAGCCCACACTACAGGAGCGGGAAGAGGTTCACCGAGAGTCCAAACGTTCGTTTCAGGGTCATAAATCTGATTTAGGTCGATGATTTTGGGTCCGCTTTGACCTCCCCCCTCCACGTATATTTTATTGTTAACGACCGCAGAAGCATAAAGACCGACGGGGAATGGAATGGGGGCTGCCGTACTCCAAGAATTGGTTGGCGGGTCATAGACCTCAGAAGCGTTTGAAATATCGCCGCTGGGAAGTGTTCCGCCTATGAGGTAGATTTTGCCATTTACCACATTAGCTTGGAATTCGGCTCGCGCTGTGGGCATTGGTGCTCGATTCTCCCAGCTGTTTGTTGCTGGATTAAACACTCTGTTTGCCTGAGTACAATTAATGGGGTATCCAGACGTTGGGTTGAAGCCGCTGCATCCTCCAAAGACATAAATCATGTTTTGGTAAGCAGCAACCGCAAAACCATATTGCACGGTTGGCATCGAAATCATGGATGCCCACGTGTCGGTGGGCGGATCATACGAATAAGTGGAACTAGGGAGGATAACGTATATTTCTCCTTTTATCGTTACAGCCTCGGCATATGCAGAGGCAGTCGGCATAGGCGCTCTTTCAACCCAGAAATCACCTGCGGCTTTAACAGGCTCAATTGAAGCTGTGGCAAACAACACGAGCATTACGACAAACAGTGCAGGCAACAGGGCCTTTTTATTGATCATTGAAAACCACAATTATGCTAACGCCTCTTTTCCTGCACATAATACAATATTGTTGTGTGCGAGGTATATTTTATAGTCTAGTGTTTTTTGTTGTGTGGTGCGGTGTTGAGTGGTGCAGAGAGAGTGTGTGAGTGTGGGGTATGAGGGGGTAAATGAAGATGGGGGAAAAAGATTAAAATTCAATCTAACCAGCCGCGCAGGAATGTCAGGAAGGTTTGAAAAGAATTAGGCTATAACAATGTTTCCTTGGTTGCCGTGTTTTTTTGAGAATCTTGTCAACTCGCCTTTAGGACTGAAGGACAAGATTGCCGTTTGCATCAACCTCGTGTATGCCGTGTTTTACTGGTTTCCTCCATTAGCCCATGCATGCCCTGAATTGTGTCATGGGGCTCCTTTCATCGCAGGGTGCCTGCTCACGTAATCACAAAAGTCACCGTAAGAGAATTTAGAACTAAGGCGGGGGTGATTGTTGCCCTTTCTTGGCTCGCCAAGATAGCTAGCAGAAATGAAATCAAGCAAAGCGGTAAGGGCATTGTTCATCCTTGGAAAATTTTAAGTCAAGATCGAGATATAACGTAGGGCCAGGAGGCGTAGTATATGAATGGTCAATTTTTGGATGGCGCAAGAATTCATGCCGACAATCCAGCAAACATAGAGTTATTAGGCGTCTCGAAGTCTTTCGGTGCACTGCAAGCGGTCAAAGGATTTAGCCTCGTTGTGAGACCAGGCGAGGTTAGGGGTCTTTTGGGACCTAACGGTTCAGGCAAGAGCACGACGATGAAGATGATTTTGGGATTACTGAAGCCAGATTCCGGCAGGGTTCATGTATGTGGAATTGATGTTAGGGCTCGCCCTGTTGAGGCGAGAAGAGGCATAGGCTATGTGCCTGAAACTCCTTTTCTGTATGAGTATCTTTCTGCGTCGGAGTACCTGGATTTGGTCGGGGTTGCCTACGGACTAGACAGGACTGAGAGAAAGGAGCGGGCGGGTGAGCTGCTTCAGGCTTTGCAGATGGATGCGCATGTTAACGAGGTTATGAGTGGCTTCTCTCAGGGGATGAGACAGAAGATAGCGCTTATTTCAGCGTTGATCCATAGACCGAGGGTGCTCATTTTGGATGAGCCTCTTAACGGTTTGGATCCAAGGTCAGCAAGGATCGTTAAGGATATTTTGCATCACTTGGCCGGAGAGGGTGTCTCTATTCTGTTTAGCACCCATGTTTTGGAGATAGCCGACGCTATGTGCAGCAAGATAACGATAATCAGCAATGGCTCCACAATCGTGGAGGGAACCTCGCAGGAAATCAAGTCGATGGCTGGGCTTAGGGACTCAACTCTTGAAGATGTGTTTCTAAAATTAACTGGAAGCGAGGACACTGCGGAGGTTGTGGAGGCTCTAAAGCTGTGAGACTTAGCCTAATTGTTGCTCTTTCATCTGCATTTTTCAGGTCCTATTTCCGGTCATCTGGCCGAAATGTTTCAGTTTCATTCTTTTCGAAACCGCAAGTAATGCTGGCTATCGACATCGCTCTGTTTGCCGTTCCAGCCACCGTATTGCAGTATATCTTCGGCGCCATGCCTGCTGATGTCGAGGTTGCTCTGGCACCGATGGTTGTTCAGGCAATGATTAGTTTGCCTTTGCTATTGACATCTGCGGTGATTGTTTCAGGTTTAATGTTTGAGCTAGGGCAAGGTTCTGCCATCTCCTCCAGCGAGGCCGTGAACTGGTGGCCAGTTTCACCAAGGGAATACGTGGCCGCGTCCGCTCTCTCAACATCCTCACTCTACTCGGCCTTTCTAGCCATATCAGCAGGCGTCATGTTACCCCTAGCAATAAAATTTGGACTCTTCTACTCTTGGCCGTTGATGATGTTACTATGTATATTTGCGCTGTTTTTAGGCGCCTTTATTGTAGAGTTTCTAAAATCGATAGTAAACAGGGTTTCCGCGGTAGCCTATAAGAAAAGCGGACGACTCACTTTAGCGGCAAGATTGGTTGTCCTGGTTTTCTTATTTTCGATCATTCAGTTGGCATTCCAACCCTATGCTTTGGCTTGGTTTTTTGGCAGTATAGTTGCAGGAGTTGAGGTTGTATGGATGATGCCTTTTGTATGGTCTTCAGCCGCTATAGTCAGCCTGGTCAGGTATGACATGGTTCAAACCGCTCTTTACGCCTTCTTTTCGTTTTTGTTTACCGTGGCCCTGTTTGAAATATCGTGTCGATTGAGGAGCAGGTATTGGTCTCCCGTACCGGTTTCAATATCTATCGATGAATCCACTGAATATGTTCCTCAAGGTTCATTGGGAAAAGGATTTGGCTTCAACTCTTTTGCGTCACTCTTGGCATTGAAGGAGTTCAGAGCGCTTACAAGACGAAAAGACCTTGCCAGATTTATAGCAATCCCAATAATGATCGCGGTGTCGCTCCTTGTACCCATAGTTGCTTCTCCTGGGGATATGAGTGGGAGAGGGCCAGGGTTCTTCCTTGCTGCAATGATACCGTTTCTTGTGCCGCTCATGTTCGCGACAATCAGTATCGGTCAGGAGGGCATCTCCATAACGCACTTGCTTTGTCTGCCAATCAAGCCAAACGATTTAATCAAGGGCAAACTCGCTCCAGCCTGGCGAGTAACAAGCGCAATTACTTTTCCAGTGATCGCTTTGATGGAGATTCTTGCTCCACTTGGCCTTGGCAATGTTTTAGCTATTGGGGTGGTTTCGCTAATGGCGATAGCCATTAACAGTTTCATCGGTCTCGGAGTTGGATCACGCTGGCCTGACTTCACAGTTGGTGCTAGAACCAGATTTATTACCATGAAGGGTTTCATCGTAGGCTTTGCCCTCTCTGGTCTGGCCACTCTGGCAGTGTATGCTCCAGTGGCATTGTACATTGTGATCAGTGGAGGAGTTCGTGGGGAAGTTCCCTTCCTCGGCTTGGATCTTCTACCCATGGTCGCGATATCAATTGCATTAGGATGTTTGCTAATAGTGCTCTCCTACATGTACTGTAGAAGGGGAGTAGAGGACTTGCTTTCCAACATGTAGAAAGCGGCTTGTACCCATTTGGGAATAAGTCCGGTCCGACTCACCTAGCCAATCATGAATGGACTTTAGCTTTTACACCTCTTTTTTCTTTCAAGCTGTTTTAGCGTGAAATTTAAAAGTGGATGTAAACCTAACCCTCGGCACTTTGCTCCTTTTGTTAATTAGAACCTTACTGTTGCTTATTTAACCCAATTAGACTCAATATACGCTAAAAATCGACAATTAGCGCGGCGAGAGCTGAGTTGAATCAGGGATTCGTACCTATTTGGGGACAAGTCCGGTAGAGACCCGCACTATCTAAGGTTCGAACCGCTTTTTTTCCAGCATAGTGGGTTCGAACCCCAGCGACCCCACTTTTGCTCAATTCTTGTTGATTTGTGTTTTTTTCGGACCACTTGTTCGGGTGCGGGCAGGGCCCACATGCAGCACTCTTGACCATGCGTGGATTCCATGAAGATACATCGTTTGTACGGTAACGCGCGCTTCACTTTTCGGGCAAAAGTTTTAATTCGCCTTCCCAAGTGTTCTCTGCCCGTGTGGCGACTAGGATTCTTTTTCCACGAGATGGCGTTCGGCCTGCTTTCGATTTTCGTACCACTCTACATTGTAAGGACCCTCGGCGGATCACTGGTTGAATTGGGCATCATGGTTGCTGCCGCCTTGTTATTCAGCATCCCCGCTTCCTTCTTCTGGGGATACATCTGCGACAAAACGAGGCGCTACAAAGTCTACATTCTTCTCTCCTTCGCTTCGGCATCAATAATTATTTACGTTTTCACACTTACGGCAAGCATTCATCTATTCATCATCCTCTACGTGACGATGTCCCTGCTTCACGTTGCACACGAAGCTCCGAAAAACGTTTTGATAGCTGAACACTACTCTCGAGATGAATGGGAAAAATCCTTCGCATCATACCAACGGCTAACAGAAGTCGGCTGGTTCCTCGGGCTTCTACTGGGACTGATAGCCACAACTCTTAGCCTAAGCACTCAGTACACGTTGTTTTTGTGCAGCGGCCTAAACTTGGCCGCTTTTGCCTTATCCATATTCCTAATCGCGGACCCTCTTCTGATCTTTGAGCGAAGATTGGTGAGCATAGAAAAGAAAATAGACTACACTTATCGCGGTGTCAACGTTGCCTCCCAGATTCTTGACGGATATTCCCCCACCGATAAACTCAAAAAAGAAAGCTTCCTCGCATTCGGCCTCGCCATAGTGTTTTTTTCCTTAGCATCAACCGTATTCTTCACACCATTGCCTATCTTTTTCGCCCAAAAACTTGCTCTCCCCACAAACATGATTTTTATTATTTACATGTTAAACTCAGTAGGCGCAATCGTGGGTTACTCCCTCATCAAAAGAAGATCCACATTCACAGACTCGAAAACACAGATCCGTCGAATCGTGCTTCTCAGAAGCGCATCAATCGTTCTCTTGGTTGTAGTCACCCAAATAGCCTTTGCAACAACCCTTTTTGCTGCACTCGTCATGATACTGTTGAATCTTGCTTACGCAGTATACTACATCCTCATGATTTCACTCTCAATGGAACTTATCCCCGAGGGAAAAGCAGGCATTTTCGATGTCCTCACAGGCTTAGGCGCCGCATCCGGGTCCTTCCTAGGGCCTTTTCTCGCCCAAACGATAGGTTTTCTACCCCAATTCCTAATCGCCAGCGCCATCTTTCTATCAGCATATGCAATTCTAAAGATCTTAACCTAACAAGAAATTCTCACAAAAAGAACGCCAAACCCTAAGCAACCTTAACCACGCTTAACTTGCACTCGTCGCCACTAACCTGGCAAAACACGCACGTTGATTAGGCGTCAACTACCCCGACGGTTCTTCTTGAGTGCTAATTTCAAGTTTTTTCTTGCTTAAGTCACCATCATACACACTTCTTACGAGCGTAATCGCTTCTAGAAATTTGTGAGGCAAGTACAGCGCCTCTATGCCAGGGCCACGAAGAGTGAAACCTGTTCTGGCTTGAACTGCGAAGATGACGACAGAAATTAGAAACGGGAGAAGAGACAGGAAGTTTATGACCGCTCCAAGATAAGGCGACAGCAGAAACGCCTGAGGAATAATAGATCGGATCAACTCATCCAGACTCGCAACGAATGTGCTTGAAAAAATATGACCAAAAAACGGTAGAGAGAAAAGAAAAACAGAAATTACCGCGCCCAATACAAGTGTCTTCCACGAGTAGCGCCGCATGAATTCTATGGACGATATATTTTTGAAGGGAATTTCCGTGACTTTTCTGGAAAGAAAGCCTCTTTTGACAAAGAGCCTCTTTTCCGTCGCAATGACGCCCCAACTACCTGAGGACCAACTCTTCAAAACATTCTCAGGCGATGAAAAAGTACAACGGGCTTCGCTAGGTATTACTATTAAGCCACTTTCGTTGATCAGTTCAGCTGTCAACGCCTGGTCAAGGTTAGCCGCCAAATTGGATATGGCGAATCCCATGGTCCTTTTCTTAGCGTTTTCTGAAAGCGCCTTCCACAACCCCGGATCATCCACAAGCTTGCCGACAGCCACCGCCGCACCCTCTATGTCTTCAGGGCCACTCACATGGAGACCTTCAACACCGTTATGGATGAGCCATTTTTGCCCCCCAACACCCGAAGTTACGACAGGAACACCGTTGTACATGAACTCCATCTGCGTCAACCCTAATGCTTCCAACCGGCTTAGAATTATGTTAACGTATGAAGCTTTGATTAGGAGCACTTTTTCCAGCTCATTTATCTCGCCAAGATACGTCACATTTGACATACCCTTGGCTTCTTGAATGACTTTTTCGGCGTAGGGTGAACCGCCTTTTCCAGCCAAAACAAAATGAATGTCAGTTCTTTCTTTAAGTTTCTCAGCTATTTTTATTACAGCCATCGGGTTCTTGCGTTCTTCAAGACTGCCCAAGAAAGAGACAATTTTTGAATCCTGATTTATCTTAAGGGCATTCACGAATCCTCTAACATCGGCATTCGCGTACCGCAGAAATACTTCATCGTCCACACCACCCGGAAACAGAAAACACTTCTCAGGGTCAGCACCCATCTTAATTTTAGCTTCCTTCTCCAAAGGTGTAACGACGATTATGAGGTTGGCGATTGAAATTATCTGAGGCAAGGTCAGTCTATTCCACACAGTTCGGAAAGAACGCTCAGCCAAAGAATATCTTTTTGGACTGGGCTCTTGGAAGTGGGACATCTGGCAGAAAACTATCGCATCTTGATATCCACCGATGCCTTTCATGTAACGTCGCCACTCTACGAATTTGGCAACATCTTCAGGCCCGTTCCACAAAGTGCTATGCGTTATAAGCACGTCAAGCTCAAACTTGTCCACGATCTTTTCAAGAGTAGAAATAAAATCTCGGAAAACTATTCGCCTTGGAGGCCACCTTGCGATGTAACTTTCAACCCGAATTATTGGTATTTGCAGTTCCGCGTCGTCAGCGTAGATGTACCCACCAATTTTGCTTAAATTCTCTGAGGAGACAACTTTTTTTCCATCATGAAACACACTGGTGATAAGGTAAGCTTTGTTCCCAAGCTTTATGAACTCACGTACCATTCGTTGGGCTACGAGTTCTTGCCCTTTACTTCTGCTTGTTTGGTACATGATAACGCCAATTCGTTTCTGCAACATCCGCCGTTGACTCACAAGTATTTAACGTCTATAAACTTGAATATATCCGAGGTTTAAAAAAGTGACTCCACTCCGCTCCGTCGAAAGCCGAGGCAAGGATGTGACCCGGTTCTTTGGCGTTTACACGAAAGGATAAAGCTATCCGAAACGGTATTATTCCGTGGACGCATGCCACGTTGAAACAAAAAAATGCTTGGACAATAATTGGAGCACTCTTCACAGATTATGACGGAACACTAAGCCCTATAAACGTTCCACGGTTAGAGTCGCAGGTCCCCCCGAAAACCATGTTGGTGCTTAACAAGATCAAAGAACATATTCCCGTGGCTGTTATAACTACCAAGTCGCTTGAGTTTGTGGTCGCAAGGACACCGTTTGCTTGTGCGTGGTCCGCACTCGGAGGACTGGAAACCAGAATCGGGAAAATCACGTCTCGAGCGTCATGCTTAGAAAATACACGAGACTTGGCAACCGCTCTGCGATACGCGAAGAGCAGGTCTAAGGGTGTCTTGGCAGTGGAGGAGAAACGGGATTCTCAAGGAGAAGTCGCAGCGTTTTCGGTTGACTGGCGCTTTGCTGACAACCCGGGCATCGCAGAAAAAACGGCCATGATAGTTCTTTCTTTTTGTGAAAGTTTGCCTGTGACCACCTTCAGGTACAAGGGACAACCGTTCTTCGACGTTTTTTCGTGCGTCGTGAACAAAGGAAAAGCCCTGCTAGACCTAAAACAGAAACTCAGAGTGCAAGGTAGAGTCTTGTACATGGGTGACTCAGCTGCGGATAATCCAGCGTTTGAGTTGGCTGACGTCGCCGTGGGTGTGATGCACGCGGAGACGCCGAAGGATCTTGCGTGTAACTATTTTGTCCGGTTTGAGGATATGGTTGGTTTTTTCAAGTGCCTACTAGAAAACGATTTTCTTTTTGATCCGAATTTTCCTATGATTCTGCATAAGAAACCATAGCTTCCTATGTTTTGGATTCTTGAGCCAAAGCTGCAAAGGTGATACTGGTGCAGATACTGTTGGAGTTTGCTTTGGTCCTTCGGCTGTGTCTCTTAAGGCTCATGATTATGCTGAGTTGGTAGTTTGCCAAGGAAATAGACTAGGTTGAAACATTGATTGGAATCAACTTAAGAAGCATCATTTCCTCTTGTTCAGGACCAATACGCTTCGGCAACAACCTATTTCTATATCCTCAGAAGGAATATTGCTAAGATGATGCCTTAAATGCAGCTTCCTTCTGTAAACTTAATTGAAAATGAGCTTGCTGATTTTGATCAGGCTGTACAAAAGGAGTGGCTTGTGACTAACGGTTTAGGGGGCTATGCTGCTTCGACCGCATTAGGCATAAACACTAGAAAATATCATGGTTTGTTGGTTGCTGCTTTGCATCCTCCGGTTGACCGAACCGTCTGCCTTTCTAAGCTCGATGAAGCAGTGTTCGTTGACAACGATATTTTCTCTCTCGGAGCGAATGAGTTTATTGATGTGATTCATCCTAAGGGCTACCGTTTTTTGAAGGAGTTTAGTGTTTCTCCATTTCCCACATATCTTTATGAAACCGAAAAAATTGAAGTTAAAAAAACAATTTTTATGCCGCATGAGAGAAACGCAACAGTCGCTGTTTATCAAGTGAAAAACTCGGTCAAGGTGGATTCCAAGATCAAAATCTACCCGATGATGTCTTGTAGGCATTTTCATTCAGTTGTTGACAGAAAGGCAAACCAGTTATGTTTTATTCAAAACTCAAGAGAGAGAGAAGTAGAACTTGTTTTTGCCCAACCAACCGCCACCATGGTCTCAAGAGCTATAACTGGAACTTTTTGCTCTGAAGTCGAACTGGATCGATAGGTTGCGTTATCGGGAGGAAGAGGCACGTGGCGAGAGCAGCATTGATGATTGTTTCCAGCCTGGATTTTTCGAGTTTACTCTTCCACATGAGCATGAATCTAAGTTTGCGATAGCTACCGCTGTCACTGAAAACAATGGGGAAGCAATTGCCATTTTGAATGAAATGGGCAACAGCATTAATGAGATTGAGTCTCTTCTGGCGCGGGAAATGGATCGTAGGGCTGCTCTTTTGGCCCGATTTTATGAGACGCATAAAAGGGTAACAGCGAAGGATTGGTTAAGCTGGATTCTCTTGGCGGTGGATTCTTTCATCGTGAAAAAAGGCGAAAGAAAGTTCATCATTGCCGGTTATTACTGGTTCGAGCCCTGGGGAAGGGATTCGTTCATTTCGTTGCCGGGACTCATGCTGGTACCTCGAAGATTTAATGATGCAAAAGAAGTCCTTTTAAAATTCTCAAGTTATTGCAAGCGAGGGTTAATACCTGATTACATTGACGACAAGACTGGAGAACCAGCGTATAATACCGTTGATGCCACTTTATGGTACGTTAACGCTGTCTTGCAATATTTGAAGTACACGGCGGCTTTCGAATTCGTGAAAGCTACTTTCTGGGATGGTTTAAAGGATATCATTGATGCTCATCAGAAGGGCACAGAATATAACATATATGTTGATCGAGATGGGTTGCTTGAACATGGTCCAAGGCTTACTTGGATGGACGCTGAAAATGACGGATTGGCGGTGACTCCAAGAGCTGGAAAAGCAGTCGAAATCCAAGCGTTATGGTACAATGCTCTTCGAATATGCGAATTACTGGCGAAAAAGTATGGAGAGAATGCTCTCGCAGACGATTATTCGTCAATGGCGGATAGGGCTAAGTCGAGCTTCAATCAGAAGTTTTGGAACAGTGAGAAGCAATGCCTTTTTGATGTTGTGGAGGAGCATGGTGCCGATCAGTCGGTTAGATCTAACCAGATCATTGCTGTCGGGCTAGATTTCACAATGTTGGAAAAAGATAGGCAAAACCTTATTGTTGACTTTGTTATGACGAATCTTCTTACTCCTTACGGGTTGAGAACGCTTGCCAAGAGTGACCACGTTATAAGGGGAGATATTTTGGCAATAGAAGGACGCGAAATTTAGCTTATCATAATGGTGCTGTTTGGCCCTGGCTGACTGGGCCTTTGACGAAAGCTTACCTAAAGACGAAGGGTCAGGCAAGTCGTCAATTGAAGTTTGCCCAGGAGACCTTTCTGTTTCCGTTGTTTACCCAGCAGACCATTCAGAGCGGGATAGGATCGATAAGTGAGCTTTACGATGCCGATTTTCCTCACGCGCCAGGCGGTTGCATAACTCAAGCTTGGAGCGTGGCTGAGCTTCTAAGAGCTTACGTGGAAGACACTCTGCAATTCAGACCGCCTCATGAAAAAGAGATCTTCAGCCCAATTCTTTAGCCCAAAATACGCAAGAAAAGGCAGGAATTGGGCAAAAGTGGGACTGCTGTGATTTGCATCCGAATTGTTTGGTGGATGATGTAAGGTAATCCTCCAAAATGACTTTTACTGGTAAATTGGGGCTAGAATCCCCCTCCCGGCGCGTTTTTGTGCTTCCTTGTTAATCTCTATCAACATTTCTTCCAAAGAATAGGGATTCAAACCACGCGCGCGATGTCAGACGTTCCTTGGTGAGATTTTCGCGTGTAATTTAAACGTGGGTTTAGATCTAACCCTCTGCACTTTGCTCCTTTTGTTAATTAGAGCTTTAGTGTTGCTTATTTAACCCAATTAGACTTCTTGTAGGTTGGCTTTTGTTTTTCCTTTTCAGCAATGCGAATAAGAAACTCGTCGATGCCATGAGAATAAAAAGCATTGACAAAGGCGAAAACTCCGGGATTACAGACGATCGAGAAGTTTGCGGTTATGGTGCCCGCGCCATTGATGGTTGCAGATGTCGACGCAGAGGAGGAATTCAATACAGAAATCGAGGACAAAGGGGAGACGCTCCAGTTTTGGAAGTTGTAACCAGACGTGGGTTGAGCAACTATGCTTTGATCAGAACCAGCCCTATACCATTGTGCTCCACTAGGAACAGTTGAACCACCACCTGGAGGATTCAGTGCTAAAACACTTGATAGTCCGTAGCGTATGAAGCGACAACCGAACCTCCGCTGGAAGGAACTGTCAAAGTTCCAGTCTGCAAGGAAGATAAACCACTGCACGAAAGCCACTCGTAACCTTTCGTGCTGGAAGATGCGTCATTGACGAAGGAAGCCCAATTATAAGAATGAGATGAACCAACAGTCCAAGAGAAAGTCTGAGACACTGAACCGTATTGAATGCCATCCACCGTTAGGATAAGACCTGACGTCGAAAGCCCAAGCCCGCTTGCAGAAAACGTCGACAGAAACCACTCCAGCGACTGTCAGCAAGCCAGACAGCCAGCCTGTTGTTTGTATTGAGGTGCCAGTTCCGGGCATATTTGGCCAAATTCCCCAATAAACATCGTAAGAACCCGTGACGGTTGTGGAGGGAACAGTGAAATTTCTGTAGTACCAGCCGGAACCTGGAGATACAGAGATAATCTTGTCACCGGCACGGTCATTGATCTCGCTGGTTGTTCCGCTCATTCGGATACCAAACCCAAGCCCAACAGTAATAGTTGATGATGAGGGATTCGTAATGTAGTAACCCACGGTCAGAGATTGACCAGGATTGACGGTGCTGGATGAAAGAGATTGGTCAACTAAAATGGGTTGAATAATGGTCAGAGGACTGCTCCAAACCCATTGGTCAGTTTGAAAGCTGCTGCTTCCATAGACAGCGGTCAACACGGCGGCTGCATAGTAAGTTCCAGAAACAAGAGTCGAGAAGGTAATGCGAAACGTGTAAGTGTTTCCAGAAGAAATGGTAACCTGACTTGGAGTTTGGTCAAAATCATACGGTGCAATCATATCACGGTCCAAGATCAGCCTAACGCCACAGCGATGAGACGGATTGATAGGATCAATGTTGTTAACAGTCACTGAAACGGTGACGGCCTGACCCACAGTGGGGTTCGAGTTATTGTACTGAACGGATTGAAAAATGGGGGCGCTTCGAGAAAACACGAATTGGTCATTGTCCCGGGGGAAACAATGTACTCCTGATAGTCACTCCCCCAAAACTCGGTGATTCCCAAACCTAAGCCTGAGGCATGATAAACCTCAACGCTGTAGGGCGTTGCTGTATTCAAATTATTGAAAGTAGCTCGACTGCTTGAATCAATATTCTGAGAGCCAACAATGACTTCCGTTATTGTCAATAACCTTGACGGTTGTTGTTCCCCCGACGAAAAAAGCTGGGGTGCCATCATAATTTTGAACTGTCACGATAAGACCGCCTGTCGCAGCCTGAACCTCAGAGGCAAGAACAGAAAAGGCAGGAAATACAAGAATTAGAATCAGAACTAACCCTAATTTCCTCATTTTGTCCACCTTCATAAGCAATTCATGCGCGCTATATCAGAATTACTCCGACCGAAATGTGACCTATCCTGATTTTTTGGCGCTTAGCCTATGGGAATATATGTGAATATCTATGGAGGTAGGAGAAACACGTTTCGCTAGTGGAAATCAAGATAAAAAGATAATAATAAGAAAGAGAGTCGATTTTACGACTTTTTCTCTTTAGCTTCCTGGAACAGATTCTTCACGGCTGAAATTCTCGATTTCTGCGCTAGCTCCTGAGCCGACACGTACGTCAACGCTTCTTCGGGGCACCATTTCACACACTGCGGCTCTTTCTCGTCCTTGCAGGCGTCGCAGGTGAAGACCACTTTCTTCTCGGGATGAATCATCATGGCTCCGAATTGGCACGCGCTGATGCACCATGCGCAGCCGTTGCAGGCGTTCTCGTCAACCGTGATCACACCCGTTCTCTCGTCTTGGCTTAGGGCGTCACGTGGGCATGCCATCACGCATGCGGGTTCCTCGCAGTGTCTGCAGGTAACTGCTAAGTTGTTTAGTGGTCCTAATCTAGCGCGCGGATTCTTGATTTCGTGGGGTTGAACGTCTTCTCATGCGTCATGGAACAGGCGTACTCGCAGGTTAGGCAGCCTATGCACTTCTCTGGGTCGGCGGTGACGAATTTTCTGTCCTGTGGGCGCACCATGTTAAGCCGCTCCTTCGACTTTTTCAGCCAGAGGAATTAAATCGCTAAGCCCCAGTTCCTGAAGCTTTGCGGCGGTTGGGATGCCGTTCGCCGACCAGCCCCTCGATGCATAATAGTCGGATAGCCCAACTTGGAATTCCTCTTCACTGACGACGACGCCTTTGGCGGGTCCTTCGTCCGGCACTGGGACATTCTCAATTTTCCATGGTAGAGTGTCGTTTTTCCTTGTGCCTTTGCCTTCGCGTATGTTGAACATTCTAGCGAGGTTTTCGATTCTGTCGCCTGCCTTCGCCATGTCCTCCACCGTCATTGGTAAGCCTGTTGCCAGCGTGTAGTAGTTTGCGAGATCTTTCCATCCGTCGTAGTATGTGCCTCTGCTGAACTTGCACACGATCAGCGAATCGATGATGTTGTACATCTTGCTCTCGTCGGTGATCATTTTGCCGCGCCCTGGCTCAATCTTGAAGCGGTTTACTTTGCCCTTCACATCAGGCGAGTAAGCACCGTTTCTGAGGTGGCAGGCACCACGGAACGAGACACTGAACCCCAACGCCGCGGTCTTCAAAGTTCGAAGGTCGTACCCTGGCAGTTCTAAGCCTTTGATGTGGCAAGCGTACTTGTATGCGTCTCCGCCGATGATTTCGGAAGCCTTGGCTACACCTTCGGCGAGTGCGTTTCCCAGCCAGCCTTCACGTTTCCCAATTTTGTGGATGATAGCGACAAGTGCTTCTGCGTTTCCAAAGCGCAAATCTATGCCGTCGGCCTGCTCCTTGGTGATGATTCCGTGTTCATAGCAGTCCATGGCAAACGCTACGACGACGCCGATGCTGATGCCGTCCATACCATACTCGTTCACGATGCGCATTGCCTCGATTATTGCGTCAAGCCTGTCGACTCCGCAAAGAGGTCCCATGGCCCAGAGGCATTCGAATTCGAGCCTTGAAGTTGAGCCTTGATATGGTCCTTCTGGGACGACTGCGATGTGATCGCAACGCATGCCGCACGTGGCGCAGCCCACGATTTTCTTAACATAATGTTCATTCAGGTATTCGCCGCTCACTCTTTCGGCGCCCTCGAATGTGGCATTCGTGAAGTTCCTCGTCGCCAACGCCGCAAGCGAGTTCAAAACCAACACGTTTTCTGGTGTTCCAAGCGTCTTGTACTTCTTAGTTGCGGGGCCTTTCATGCGTTCGTGAATCATTTTTATGAATTCCTTGAACCCATCCAAGTTTGCAACGTTGACGTCGTGCGTTCCCCTGACAGCTACGGCTTTCAGGTTCTTGGAGCCCATGACCGCTCCCATACCTGTGCGTCCGATTGCTCGGAACTCATCGTTGATGATAGCTGCGAAACGGCAGAGTTTCTCTCCTGCTTCGCCGATGGCTGAGACTCTGATGTAGAAGTCGCCGAGGTCGTCTCTGATTTTTACGTCAGTATGATATGGTGTCTCGCCCTTCAGGAACTCAGCATCTTTAATCTCGACTTTGTCGTCGTCAATCCACAAGTAGGATAGTTTAGGAGCTTTTCCAGTGATTATGACGGCGTCATATCCTGCCCTTTTCAAGTCAGGGCCGAAGAAGCCGTGAGCCTTCGCCTCGCCCACGCCTCCCGTGGCAGGGGACTTGGAAACAACCGCGTAGCCGTTACCAGCGGTGGGTCCCATCGTGCCGCTGAGGGGTCCTGTGGCAAAAATTAACGGGTTGCTCGGGTCGAACGGATCTATGCCAGGCGTGCTGTTGTCCATGAGAAGGCGGATGCCGAGCCCGATGCCCGCCGATGTAGCTTTTTGCCATATCCTCTGTTAGAGGTTCAGTTGAAACCTTTCCAGTTGTGAGGTCAACTCGAAGAATTTTACTAGCGTAACTGAACATTTCTTTCCTGTTCCCCCATGCGTATGTTGTTAGGGATATTAGCCCGATGAACAGTATATTAAGTTAATGGATTTAGCTCTGGAAAATGAATGTTGAGCTCAAAATCTGGCACCGATATGAATTACAATGCAAAACGCTCCTTCATTTACCTGCAGACCTTGAAAATGTTCTTTGCACCCAAGAAACAGATAAATACCCTTACCATTCATAGCCAGACAGGAGCCTTAAACGTGAGAATAACCGTCGAATACCTCGGATACATCAAACAAACCCTGAAGATTACCCAGCCGGAAATCATCGAACTTAAATCAGAAGCCACAACTCGCAACCTGCTTGCCCTCCTCGCTGGTAAATATGGAGACGCCTTCAAGAAGGCAGTTTACGATCCCCAAGATACCAGCGCCCTGAAACCCTACCACATCCTTGCGGTGAACGGGTTGATGATTAACTTGCTGAACGGCTTGGACACGAAACTGAAGGATGGGGATCGCGTCTCCGTAATGCCTGTTGTCACAGGCGGATAGACAAAGCATTAAACCTCGGAGCCGCATCCTCTTCTCCGTGGTGGTACCTGTGCAACGAGTGGTAGCCCTTAAGAAACTTGCCTTCGAGCAAGCCCAATTCGACGGTTACTTAGTTTTCAATCAGTCCAACCTAACCTACTTTATCGGAGTTCAAGGAGCCACTGCGCTCTTCATCCCCAAGGACGACGAGGGCACGGTATATGTTTACGGCGTTAACTACGAGCAAACGTGCGCGGCAGTGAAAAACTTCAGCGTGGGCCTCGTGGGTCGCGGCGAGGACCTGATGACGAAAATCGCACGAACGAGCAGGTGAGCAAGGCGTCAAGAAACTCGCAGTCGACTCGATGGGAATCGAGGGCTGGCAAAGTCTCTCCAAGCAAACAAGGGGCAAAACCAAGCTTAAGGCTAAACCAAACTTTGTTTCTCAACTCCGCGTCAGTCAAAGACACGGAGGAAATCGCACTGATGCGGAAAGCCGCCGAGTTAACAAGCGTCGGAATGAAAACCGCCCACGAAACCCTTAAGGCAGGCATGACAGAAATCGAGGTAGCGGCGGAAATCGAGTACACTATGCGCAAACACGGCAGCTACGGCACAGCGTTCGAAACCATTCTCTCATCAGGACCAGCCTCAGCGTTTCCCCATGGCGGCTGCACCGAGCGAAAAATCCGCAAAGGCGACTTGACTGTGGTTGACATCGGCGCCGTCTACAAGAACTACCGCTCAGATATGACACGAACGTTCGTGGCAGGTGAGCCATCGGAAAAACAGAAAAAAATCCACGCCATTGTCAAGGAAGCTCAGGACAAGGCTTTCGCAGCCATAAAGCCCGGAGCCAAAACCCATACAGTCGATGCCGCGGGAAGACATGCAATCGAGAAGGCAGGCTACGGCGAATTCTTCGTGCATGGTCTAGGGCATGGCGTGGGCTTGGACGTCCACGAAGCCCCCACCTTGAACTCCATCAGCAAGGAAAAGCTTCAGGCTGGCAACGTCGTCACGGATGAGCCTGGAATCTACTTGGTCGGTTACGGAGGCGTCCGCATCGAAGACACCGTGCTGGTAACGAACGAAGGCGCAGAGAAGCTCACGATAGGACCCTACGAACTCGGAATAGATTAGCCGAGATGCTAGGTCATGGTGACGTTCCAGAAATAGACCATGGCATACTTGCCAGTTATGTTGAATCGACCATCATCGAAAACTATGTCCAGCTTCAGCCCGTACTTGTCGCTTAGCTTGTTCATATTCTCCCAGACCAACGACGTCGTCTCATCCGCCTGCCATAACCCCCAGATGCCATCATCATGGCGTCTTGCTCCCCAACCGTAATTCTGTGGCAGCACTAAAGCCACGGTTCCCTTTTTCTGCTCGTAGACGCTTCTCGGGTGAGCCTTCACGTAGTCGTTGAAGTTTTTCATGGCGTCGAAATTCGTTTCGGGACAACGCGGGTCGTTAAACACGAGGACGTATTTCGCTCCCGCAATGTAAGCGGAGAGCATGTCGCCGTACATTTCCGTTCCATTTCCCAGGTATGGTGGCTGGTCATATTTCCACGTGATTATGGCGCCCCAGTCCTTGCCCTGCATGTTGGCTGCTCCTCTGCACAGCGCGATCTGTTGAGGCGTGCTGACGTTCGAGCCTAACTCTACGAAGACCGTGTCATAGCCACCCAAGTAATCCCACCAGTACAATGCATAGTCTGACATGAACAGCGGGATGCTGTTGTTCCTCGCGCAACTGAACACTGCCCATCGAGGTGAGATATGCGACAAATTTATTTGCGGCATCGCTGTAATCGGACGCGTTCTGGCACATAGCGTTCCTCGTCAACTTGTTTTCCGCCGAGCTCATCGTGCAGATAGATGCCCAAGAAATGGTCACCCCACCGTGTTTTCGCCGTGGTTAGCCATTCCTTGTGCCAAGGGTAGAGTCGGAGGTAAACCAGAAGTCCCAGAGATAAGATCGAAGTAGACGATGAACTTAAGACCTGCATTTGCCGCGTAGTCGCAGATTTCATTCAGCAACGTCTCATTCTGCGTTACATCCCAAGAGTCGATGATGAACAGGTTCGTGTAGTTTTTCACCCTGTCGATGAGAAGTTCGGATTCGCGGGTCGTGTTGAACCCACACGTGACTCCAAAGTAGAACTCATCCGTGCCAACAGTACGAGGAGAAGTGGAAGCCTGATAGGCGTAGATAAGGGATAAGCCGGCAGAAACCACCAAGATTACGATTAAAATCCATGCTATGGTTTTCATTTGCGATTCTAGTCGTTGGTTGGCACATAAATATTTCCTCCGTCCGGCAACTTGCGGAGCTAAGGACGAGGGCGCAACCTACACCCAGACGGGCAAATGCTCGCTGGTTTTCTTACGCCTGAGCCTTTGCTTTGGTCTTACGTGATAACTTGTAGTCGAGGAAGGCAGCAGTCAAGGAGGCTCCGCCTAGACCCGCCAACAGCACGGTTGTCATGTCGAACATACTTCTTTCTCCAATTTGATATTTTCCCACATTGTTGAGGCAGCGTCTTATAAACATGGTTGAGACAAATTCACAATTGTTATGAAACCAGAAACAAAACTCCATGCTCCGCCACTACAGAAAACTATGAATTTAAGAAAAGGTGGGCCCGGGGAGATTCGGACTCCCGACCAACAGGTACCTCAGTGCCAAAGAGGCACTTATGAGCCTGGCGCTCTAACCTGGCTGAGCTACGGGCCCGCACGGTTTATTATGCTGTTTTGGACGGGATTTAAACGTTTCAGTGATACGATTTGGCTACTGGAGCGCTTTTTGTGTTGCTCTGGGCGCTCGTATTGGAACCTAAGGGTCAAATCACACGCTCAGACCAGAGAGTGAGGGATCCCTATTTCGTGCAAAATCGCTCAGCACTAAGTTGAAAAGAAGCCTAGTTGGAGCCCATTATAAATAGAATGCAGAAACTTGGGAGAGCTAAGCTCGAACTAAGGGGAAACAGCTTTCAGATTTCTTCGATTTCGCACTTGAGCTTCTTGATAAGTTCATCTGCCTTCAGCGGCTCAACCTTCAACGTGTACAGCTGATTTGGCGTGCTCAGCTTGAGTTTAACGACGTTTTTCAGGCGTTTGACGTTGCACTCTTTGGCTTTGGCGCTCAAGGCTATGAACTTGTCCGCGTCAGTAACTTCGGTTGGCATGTGGGTTTCCTCGGTTTACGGTGTTGATGGATGCGTTGCAGTTTTTATCTGTTACGGTAAATCCCCAGAATTCGAAGACCGGGTCAGTTCCGGTGGCTTCGCCGTTGAAGTTTCAGAAGGTTTTGGGTGTAGCAGTCTCCGCGCACCTATGGCTTGCACGGAGGCGTAGCCCACGACGATGGGCATCCAAAACGTCAGAAGCCTGAGCATCGTCGCCGCCAAGGCGCCAAACCCGAGGTCACGGACACCATAAGAAGCGAACAGGTTAGCCAATGCAATGTCAAGTGCACCCACTGAGAAGACCGCCGCCGCAATCTGAATTGTCCCCACGATGAAGTACATTATTATGAAGAAATCCAAGAACAGCGTCGTCAACCCGAGCGAATAGAAAACGAGAACGTAAACTGCGATATTTAACGCCATGGAGATAAACTGCAGCAGCACAGGCTTCATGAGCCTCTGTGGTTTGTCGCGAAAAGTCCGAAAACCTTCATGAAGAACCAGCAAACCCCCTTGAACCCGATCTGGCAAATTGGCAGGCAGATACTTGCTCAAACGCAATACACCGATGACTCTGAACAGAGCGCCAGCAATTTTCCCCGCTGCTCGCTCATCGAAAACTAGATAGAACAGCCCGCCGAGGTAGACAAACGTCCCAAGCAACGCTACCACGAGCAACTCTAGGATCAAGGGTGGGACTCCGTTTGTCCTCGTCAAAACAAGAACGATTCCGCTCAGCAATCCAACCGATGCTATAAAATAACTGATTATCCTATTCGTCAACGACGAAGCCGCAATCGCACCGTAACTCTCCTGATTCTCCCCGTGCACAAGGTAAATCCTTGTGACTTCTCCGCACACGGCTTGGCAGGGCACCACCAAATCCACGAAGTACCCTGCCCATGTGTATAGGAACAAGCTACGTAGTTTGGTCTTAACCGAAAGTGTGTTCAACAAATCGTGCCAAGCTGCCGCAACGAAGAAAACGCTGAGCACAGCTGCTAAGACTGCCAGCGTATAGTACAAGGCATAGTTTGCCGAGTTGAGGCTACCTAGCACGGAAACGAGGCTTGAGAATCCGACGAAGAAGTACAGGTATAATCCGAAGACAAGTAAGCCGATGACCATGAAGAAAAGGGATTTTCGAGCTGATAAGCGTGCAAAAGATGACAGCTGGTTTCAAGCCTCTCGAGCTACTTCTTCTTCGGTTTGACGTTCAGCTTAACGGTGAATTCCACGTTATACTCCTTGTCGGCTTTGGCCACAGCGAAATTCCAATCCTTCACGTCCACTTCCATATCCTTGAAAGTCGCGGTCAAAGAATCCTTGTACTTCGTGAATTGCTCACCGATCTTCTGTATCTTATCCATGATGTCAACCTGTTTCTCTGATATTATAATGCACCTCCGTAACCTTTAAGGTATACATAAAATCATCTAAGCCGCTTGTATTTTTAAGCGTATGTGACTGTGCAACAACAGCAACCGACATCACACCCATCGATGCGTTTTTCTACAACCAAACCATAACATAATCAGGAGGCTTTTTCCATGTCAAACACATCAACTGAACTCCGCAAACTCACCAAAGAAGAAGAAAACGTCATCGTCAAGAAAGGCACCGAAACCCCCTTCACCGGCAAATACTTCGCCTTCTGGGAAAAGGGCACATACGTCTGCAAGCGATGCGGCGCAAAACTCTACCGCTCAGAGAGCAAGTTCGAAGCCAACTGCGGATGGCCCAGCTTCGACGACGAAATTCCCGGTGCAGTAAAACGTCTACCCGACCCCGATGGCGTGCGGACTGAGATTCAATGCGCCAATTGCGGTGCACATTTGGGACATGTGTTTGTGGGGGAGGGTTTCACCGAGAAGGACACACGGCACTGCGTCAACTCCATCTCCATGGACTTTATTCCCGACAAACCGACAGAAAACGAGAAAATGCAAAAACCATAGCGAATGTTACCTCGGAGAGTTTGGAGGTCCTGCTCCCTTAAAGGAGAAAAGAGAAGGGAGAGGGGAGAGCATTCAGATGTGAAGCTTGGAGCAGGAACCCTCCAGTTCTCTTTTTTCTACGTTTGTTCGGGAAGGGATAAAAGCTGTATGAATCCAGAATCTACATTCTGGCCTCGACAGGTCGTCCTAATGAGTAAGTCCCTAAAATGCTTTTTTCACAATGATACTTCTGTCTGTGCTTGTTCGTAGAAAGTCTTAAGGTGGCTTTCTTTTTGCCTGAATTAAACCTCTTTCCCAGAAAAACCTCTGGTGGCACGTTTTCGATTTTCAGTTATTCTGTGTAACTTAACGGTATTTCCACGAAACGTTTCCGCGTGGTATTGCATAGTTGTTGTGGAAACAGCTTAAATATGCGCTAAGCATAGTGCCTTAAAGCCTGCCATCGACACTATACGTGCCTTGCCAGCAGAGGATAAAGGGGAAGCATGAAGTGCCCGTATTGCGGGTCAGAAGATTTCAAAGTCCTTGAGACACGTGACTCTCTCGAAAACACAACCCGTCGGCGGAAGGAATGCAACAAATGCGGCAAACGATTCACCACCTATGAATACGTCGAAACCGTCGAAATCATGGTCAGAAAAAAGGATGGTAAGCTTGAACGTTTCGACGTGAACAAAGTATAAGTGGATTGCAGAAAGCCTGCGAAAAACGCCCCGTGACAATGGAGCAAATACATGAGTTAGCGGACAAAGTTACGGCAGGATTTGATGATGAAGGGCAAGGAGGAAATCACAGTCGAGGAAATCGGAAACTCGTAATGCAGTACCTGAAAGAAGTTGACCAATTGCATGCATACGATTTGCATCAGTTTACAAGAAGTTCGAAGAACCAGAAGATTTCAAACGCTTGCTGGAGGAAGAAAAATGAGATTCGCTTCAGCATCTTGTGGGAATATCCTGCATTAAGTAAAGAATTGAAAGCTCGGAGTTTTTCAAGATTTCTGTTCAAAATCGAAAATTGAGTATTTTCTCTCAAGAGGTTAGAAAATGAAGTTCGTCCTAAAACGTGATAGTAAACTAGAACCATTCGACCAAGAACGCATAACCAACGCCGTTTGGAAAGCAGCCAAAGCCGTGGGCGGCAAAGATCGCGAGCAAGCCAAGCGCATCAGCGACCAAGTGGTAGCTGACCTCAAGAACAGATTCGGCGAGGACGGCGTGCCCACGGTCGAGGAAATTCAGGACACCGTCGAGAAGATGCTCATCGAGAACGGGCACGCGCAGACGGCAAAGGCGTTCATCCTCTATCGCAAACAGCACCAGGACATGCGAGAATTCGCTGCTCTTCTAAGCAACGCAGACCTCGTTGACCAGTACCTAGAGCTTGAGGACTGGCGCGTCAGAGAGAACAGCAACATGAGTTACTCCTTGCAAGGCTTAAACAACCACCTTTCATCCACCGTCATCGCAAAGTACTGGATTACACGGATTTATCCAACCGACATCGCAGAATCGCACTTCTCAGGAGACATACACATCCACAACCTCGGCGTTCTTGGACCTTACTGCGTAGGCTGGGACCTAAGCGACCTGTTGCTTTCAGGGTTCGGCGGCGTTCCAGGCAAGATTGAAAGTAAGCCCCCCAAACATTTCCGAACAGCCCTCGGACAGATTGTGAACTTCTTTTACACGCTTCAAGGAGAGGCAGCGGGTGCGCAGGCGTTCAGCAACTTCGACACATACTTGGCACCTTTCATCCGCTACGACCACCTAAACCAGAAAGAAGTGGAACAGTCGCTGCAAGAATTCTTCTTCAACATGAACGTCCCGACCCGCGTGGGTTTCCAGACGCCCTTCACGAATTTAACGTTGGATTTAACAGTGCCCAACTTCATGAAAGACGAAGGCGTGCTCTTCAACGGCAAAATCATCCCAGAAACGTACGGCGACATGGCAGCAGAGATGGAAATATTCAACCTAGCTTTCGCCGAAGTCATGCGACAAGGCGACGCAAGAGGCAGAGTGTTCACTTTTCCAATCCCCACTTACAACATAACGAAAGACTTCCAGTGGGATTCACCAGTCTCCGAGGCGATTTTCGAGGTTACAGCAAAGTATGGCGTTCCGTATTTCTCGAACTTCGTCAACAGCGACATGAAGCCCGAAGATGTTCGCAGCATGTGCTGCCGCCTACGAATAGACAACCGCGAACTGCGGAAGCGCGGCGGAGGCCTCTTCGGAGCTAACCCGCTAACAGGCTCGATTGGCGTTGTCACGTTGAACATGCCACGCCTTGGCTACTTAAGCAAGGACGAAGATGAGTTCTTCGAACGCCTGGAAAAAATCATGCAAATCGCCAAGACCAGTTTAGAGATAAAGCGTAAAGCACTTGAAACGTTCACAGAGAACGGCCTGTACCCGTACAGTCGGCATTATCTTCGCAATATCAAGGAGGGACATGGCAAATTCTGGAAGAACCACTTCTCAACCATCGGGTTGGCAGGAGTCAACGAGGCTGTCGTTAACTTGCTCGGCGCGAACATCGCCTCGCCAGAAGGGAAAGACTTTGCCGTGAAAGTGCTCAGCTTCATGCGAGAAATACTTACGGACTTCCAGACTGAAACAGGTAACATTTACAACCTCGAAGCTACGCCCGCCGAAGGCACATCTTACAGGCTTGCACGCATCGACAAGCGCCGTTACCCAGAGATCACAGTGGCTAACCAACAGCAAGTCGTCATGCAGCATGCGGAGCCTTTCTATACGAACAGCTCACAGTTGCCTGTGGACTGCGAAATTGACTTGTTCGAGGCACTGGAGCATCAAGAGAGTCTACAAACGCTTTACACGGGGGGCACGGTGTTTCACATATTCCTCGGCGAACGCTTACACTCGTGGCAGTCAGCAGCGGAGCTGATAAAGAAGATTTCTTGGAATTCTCAGTTGCCATATTTCACGCTGTCTCCCACGTTCAGCATATGCCCAACCCACGGGTATACGAACGGCGAACACAAGCAATGCCCAACATGCGGCGCCAACTGCGAAGTCTACTCCCGAGTCGTCGGCTACTTGCGACCGGTAGACCAGTGGAACGACGGGAAACAGGCGGAGTTCGCTATCCGTCGAACTTTCGACAGGTCGGTCGTGACAGCTCAGGTGCCGATATCCAGCTGAAAGTGACCAAGGCATGAAATTCAGTGGATTACAGAAAACCAGCCTCGTTGACTATCCTGACAAAGTGGCATCGGTGCTGTTCACTCCAGGCTGCAACCTCCGCTGCGGGTTCTGCCACAACTGGCGCATCGTCGTCGACCCGAAACCACCTTTCCTCCAAGAGGCGCAGGCGCTGGAGATTCTGGAAAAACGCAAACGGTACGTGGATGCGGTTGTTGTGACAGGCGGAGAGCCCTGCATGCACAAAGAGCTGCCCAAGTTCTTGGCGAAGCTTAAGGAGCGCGGGTTTCTGGTTAAACTGGACACGAACGGTTTCTTCCCTGACGTGCTCGAAGAGTGCTTGGGCAGCGTGGATTACGTGGCGATGGACGTGAAAACCTGCCTCGACAAATACAAGCAACTCGGCGCCTCGGACACATCGACTGTGGTTCGCAGCGTGGAGATGTTGAAGACGGGCAAGGTGCCCTACGAGTTCCGCACGACCGTTGTGCCCGAACTGGTCACCGCCGAAGACGTAGTCTGCATTGGCGAACTCGTAAAAGGCGCAAAAATCCACGCTTTTCAGCAATTCGTGGCGGAGGATACGTTGGACAAACGATTTGAAGGTTTGAAGCCATACGCTCCTGAGGCGATTGAGGAGTTCGCTGGGACGATGCGCAAGTTCACCGAGAACACGTTGCTCCGCGTCTAACGCCTTTTGTTATTGTCTGGGTACAGTCACACAAGTTTAAGTGCATTTCAACGAACCTTTTTTCAGAGGTTTTTGACGTTGAAAATCGGCATTATCGGCAAGGGCAACGTGGGCACCGCTCATAGGCACAGGCTTAATCCGCAAAGGGCACGTCGTCAAGTACGGTCACCGAGACCCCAAGGAACCCGTGGACCGAGCCGCGGAGTGGGGTGAAGTCCTCATCCTCGCGGTTCCACACGAGAGCGTGGAATTCGCAGCGAAAGACATAGGCTCAGCTGCAGAAGGAAAAATCCTGTTGGACGTGACAAACGCCGTAGGCGAGAACTTGGACCTCACGGTTGGGTTCACGACGTCAGCTGCTGAAGAACTGCAGAAAATGCTGCCCAAGGCGAGGGTTGTGAAGGCGTTCAACACGGTTTTCGCCAAGAACCAGAGCACTGGCAAGATTGGCAATGAGCAGTTGACGCTCTTCGTGGCGGGCGACGATGCCGAAGCAAAGCAGACTATAATGCAGCTCGGCAGCGAGATCGGCTTCGACCCAGTAGATGCTGGGCCATTAAAGTCAGCGCGCTACCTTGAGCCGATGGCAGTTCTGTTGATGAACCTTGCTTTTGTCGTCGGGATGGGTCCAAACATCGGCTACAAGCTCGTGAAAGGATAGCGCCGAATTAGCAGAAGTGCGATTACCAGAGTTGTGATTCTCGGTAGCTTGAAATTGCTCCAAGGGAACAATTATGCTGAACCACGTTTCTTTGCAACACATTTACAACTTGGAAAAAAGCGAATGCAAGTGGCATAGCTGTTTAGAAGGGGAAAAGTTTAAGGGTTAAGCCTCAATCTACGTCTCCAGCATTCTCTGAACGAGGTTTAAAGCGTGAGCAATAAAGGCGAATCAGTCGAAGAACGCAAAGCCGAAGTCCTCATCAAACTCCGAAAATACAAACTCATCAAGAAAGAGAAACACGAGGGCGCCATCGCTTACACCGTCGACATTCCCGAGGAAAAACAGAAAGCTATCGTCTGGTGCATCCTCAACGAAGCCACCGTCGGCATCGCAGCCATGAACACGCTGTATAAGGTTATGAAGGAAAAAGAAATCGAACGCGCCATCGTCAGCACCGAAGGTCGCTATACGCATGCGGTGAAAACAGGCGCCAAGAAAAAGAACGTGGAGCTCCTCCCAAAATCCTTCCCCGTCTTCGACATATTCGAACACGCTCTCGTCCCAAGACACGAAATCCTAACCGAAAACGAACAGAACGAACTCCTCTCCAAGTACAAGATTAAGCCTTACCAGATGCCACAGATAAAATCAACTGACCCCGCAGTCAAGGCCATAGGCGCCAAACCTGGCAACGTCCTCAGAATCATAAGAAGAAGCAGCACCGCAGGCGAACACATCGCCTACCGCTACGTAGTAGAATAGACCGGTCGCTACTTGCCTATCATGACCTCGGTTGATTTCACGATTGCTGTGACTTCATCGCCAACCTTCAAACCCAAATCTTCGACGGCTTCTTTTGTGATAACCGCAGTGATTGTTGCTGGTACCATAACCTCAACTTTCACCTTTGCCGTGATGACACCTTTCTCGACCGAAATTATTTTGCCCTTAAGCTGATTCCTTGCGCTCAATTTCACACTCCTCACCCCCGAACCATTCGTGCATGCCAGAAACTCACCCAAACAACCCTCAAGACGCGTGTATTCGTCTAGCAACGCTTTCCCAACCGCCGTCAGCTGAGCTCCTCCGCCGCCTGTCTTGCCGCCTTTGTGAGTTTCGACAACCGTTTCGCCAAGCGCTCTGTGAATTTTCTGCACGTAATTCCAGACATAACGGTACGACATGCCAAGCTTCTTTGCAGCCTTGGAGAGCGATTGTTCCGCGTCGATTTTTCTGAGAATTTCCGCGCCACCCTTGCCTAAGAATCGGTTTTCCTTCGTGTTCTATCCAGATCTTGCCCGAAGGCTTGTGGTCTTTTTGGGTAAGCATCGAGTACTGCCTAGTCCTTCAAAACCATATAAAGTTATGCGGCACACGCTGATAGAATTCGAGCTCCCCGTTCAAGAACTTCCGGGTAATCTCGTTCTTGGGGTTCTCGAAGAAATCCTCAGTTCCCGCTCTCTCAACTATCATTCCGCCGTGCATGTGAACTATCTCGTCACCCAGCCTCCTCGCCTGATTTAGATTGTGCGTGGCGAGCACGATAATACTTTCTCTGTTTTCTCTCTTCTTTATCGCGTTCTCGATTATGGCTGCGCTGTGCGGGTCAAGATTAGCTGTAGGCTCATCCAATAGTAGAATCTTCGGTTCCAGAAGGAACGCTCTCGCCAACGCAATTCGCTGCATTTCTCCGCCCGAAATTTTCTTGGCTCTACGTTTCTCAAAATCCTTCAACCCTACATCATGCAACGCCTCGGTTATTCTCTTCTTAATTTCGGGGCTTCTTAGCTTTCTGATTTTCAGCCCGAACGCCAAGTTGTCGTAAACAGACCGGCTGAACATCGCGGTTCGCTGGAAGACTAACGTGGCAATCTGGCGCAGTTCCTTGTCGACGATAGGTTCGTCGTTGAAGAGTATTTTGCCCTTGTCGGGTTTCTCCAAACCTGCACAAATTCGGAGGAGCGTGCTTTTTCCTGCGCCGTTGACACCGACCATAACGACGATTTTTCCGCCAGTTGCTTCGAAATTCACGTCGTCCAAGGCTTTAAGTGAGAGGTATTTTTTCTCGACGCCTTCCAAATGCAGATTTGCGCTCATTCCACTATCTCCACATCACGAGTATCCAGTCCCGTAGACTGTGCCTCTCTGGCAAGTCTTCTCGCTTGATTCTCTCCACTAGGTTGACGATGAAAGTCACGATGACGACGATTGCCATTAGAATTATTCCGTATGCCATTGCTTCATCGAAGACTCCTAGGTTCAGGTCTACCGCGATAGAGGTTGTGAGCACACGGGTCTGTTGGAATATGTTCCCCCCTACAATAAGGGCAATCCCAAGCTCTCCAAAACCCCTGTTAAATGCCGCCGTGATAGCGAGTGCCATAGACCAAACTGTTTCCCGCATTATCGCCAGATTAGTCCTTATACCAGATGCGCCCAACGTCTTAGCAAGGTCCCGCAACTGCACATCCGCCGCCTCTAGGGCGCTGCTGGTAAAGCTAACGATAATCGGCGTAAGCAACAGCGCTTCGCCAACTGCTATGCCGTTCACCGTGTAGAGCAGACCCGTCCAGCCGAACTCGCCATAATGCGACAAAAGCAGGTACAGGAGCAGCCCAAGCGCGACTGTGGGTACGCCGATGAGAGAGTTGAAAAGTCCTTTTACAGCCCATTTGCCTCTGAAAGAATACAGCCCCAAAACAACGGCTATTGGAATGCTCCAAGTGCAAGCGAGCAAAGTGCCTAAACCCGAAACGTACAGCGAACGGAAAACGGTAGCCCAGACTTCAGGGTTGCCGCTGAAAATTAGCTCAAAGGCTTTCTGGAACGCTTGCACGATTATGTCAGCCATTGTAACCACGTAAAAAAGAGAAGTTTGGATTTAAATCGTTGTTGCGGATGACTCAAATTCTGTTCTTGCCATTGGGTGTCGCGTTGCCTGCGCTCACTGCTACCAATAAGTAAGATGTCATCGACGGCTTGGTTAACAGCATTCCGCCGTATGCACTTGCAATCTGCGACTGCAGAGTAAGAGTCTGATAAGTTGCTGATGACATGACTGTTGATGTTGTGCTTCCGAGTGTGTCGTAGGATGGCGAATACAGCGTGCTTGCGTTGTAGCGGTAAGCTGCTGGGCACTCTGTTACGTTCGCTGGAATATAGGCGTAGGCTTGAATCCAACTGAGTAATGATGCATTTGTGGCCGGGTTCGACGCTAGAGGCACGAAGGGAGCGAAGAGCGGCTGTCCAAAGGTTGATGTGCCATAGTTTGCCAGCAATTGCTGTCCCTCGTCAGAGACCATGTACTGGATGAATAATATCTCCTCCGCAAAGTGCGTACTCGTCAAGTTCGCATTCAACGGGTTATCTGCGATTACGCTGTACACGTTCAAGAGGTCTTTTTGCGCTTGAACCACGACTTTCATGTTGATGTTCTTCGCGTTCGTGTTCGTGAGGTACGATGCCGTGTCCGAGAGCGTGTACCCGCCAAAATAGTTTGCCACGACTAATGTGGCGGTCATGCCCTGCCCCGTCTCTTTATACCACGAAGTCTGCGTTCTTATCTGGGTCCAGTTTATACCTGCTGCCGCAAAGAGGTTCTTCTCCTTCGAATTGGTTCCCGAACCGTCACCTCTTGAAACCCATGTGGCTGGGGTGCTCGTGGTGCTGAGCTGGTATATCTTTTTCAACGCATCGAGAGGCGCGAGTCCAGTGATGCCTGCGGGGTCATTTGGTGGTCCGACGATGATGAAGAAGTTGTAAGCAATGATTTTGCGGTTCACTCCGTAACCGTTGGATAGGAAGGTGCTTTCCTGTCCTGGGTCATGCACCATGACCATGTCTGCATCCCCTCGGCTAGCTGTCTGTATGGCTGCGCCTGTTCCCTGGGAAAGGAAGTTGACGGTTATCCAGGGATACTTTGCTTGGAAGGCTGGTTTGATGGCGTTGTCTTCCACGCCGGTCTCATAGAGGCTTGTGGTTGAAGAGACTGTTAGCGTTACGGGTGAACTCTGCAGCACGAAGAATGGAGTAACCGTAATGTTGGATGTTATTGTCACCGTTACAGGGTTTGTCGTGCTCGTTGTTCCGCCGATTAGCCAGTGGTCGAATTTGTAGCCGTTGCTCGCCGTCGCCGTGAACGTCACAGAGTCACCTGATACATAGTCGTGGGCTCCTGCAGGTGGTGTTGTCATTCCGTTCTGAGCGGATTGGATTGTTACCGTGTCTATCGTGGGAGTCGTCGCTGGTTGTGACATCAAAGTAAAGACTGGGTCAACTGTCATGTCCGCAGTTATTGATTTTGTCGTGGGATTTGCGTTGTCGGTTTGCCCGTTAATCACCCAATAGTCAAATTTGTAGCCAGTGTTTGGGACTCCAGCGAAGGTCACCGAACTGCCTGATACATAGTTGTGGGTTCCTGGGGATGGAGTTGTTGTCCCATTGGGAGAAGACTGGATTGTCACGGTGTACGTTGTGATTGCTGGTTGGGATTGCAGCGTGAACACTGGGCTGATATCGAAATTGGATGTTGTTTTTAACGTCAATGGGTTTGTTGTGTTGGCCTCTCCATTGATCAACCAATAATTGAACTTGTAGCCGTCGTTCGGGGTTGCTGCAAAGGCGATTGTGCTGTCTGATGTGTAGTTGTACGTTCCTGGGGACGGAGCTGTTGTTCCGTTTGCGGAAGATCCTATCGTCACTGTATACGAAACTGTTGCGGGTGGGTTGTTGTTTTGTTGTGGTGGCTGGTTGAGGTATGCGTATGCTCCTATGGCTGTGATGATTATGATTATCATAGCTGCTACTGCAACTTTGGTTGTGGTGTTCATAATTTGTCACTGAGTCGCCACTGAACTCGTTATGTAAATATAAACATATCGCTAAAACGTAAAGCAAGAATTCATGGTGACACTCAGTTCACGCCGAACATTTCCTATCCTCCACCAACTCGTCCAGAATCACGAGTGCCTCCCCCAACGGCATATTAAGCCTATTCACCAGTTCACTAGGCGTGACCTCGGGCTTTTCGCGCAATATAACATCGCGCACATAAGCCTTATGATTAGGGTACATCACAGCCGCATGCACCATGTCCACGATCAACCGCCAAAGATTTTCCTTTGTGAATTCCTCCAAATCCATCACGAGCACCTGCAACAGAATCTTAGCCGTTGAGGTTATTCAGCTTAACGCAAAGGAACAGCTAACCCCTTCTGTTCTTGCATTCTATTTCCGCAGTCCTACAAATTTGCCAACGCTTCGGCACAGTTTTGGACTGGTTTTCAGCCAACAGCGCCTCAGCCTCATCCTCTTCAAAGTCAACTCGCTCCCCTTTGGTCTTGGCTGAGAGCGCTTTAAGCAACTCATCCATCCCAAAGGACCACCATCCAAGTCCACACCCCTTACCGAAAGCTCCATGCCATCCAGCCTCTCCTCTGCCCATCTAGCTGCGATCTCCTTGAAACAATTGTCACTGCAACAATGGTTTGCCTGCCTGTGACAATAACTGCACAATGCGTCATTGCAGACTGGCACTGGACGCACAATGGCTTTGTAACGCAGCATGTTGTTTCAGCACCAAAATTGCAATAGCACCCATGCAAAAAAGCGCCAAACTGCATACTTGCAGCACAATGCAAAAAACCATTGTCACAACCCAAAAATTGACTCCAAAAGCCACCTGACCGCTTTTGCGTTACAGCGTATGTTTCTGCATCGCGACCAGCCAATTTCCGCTCAATGGGCTCAATGAATCTGCATGCTTTTGTCAATCGTGCTCAATGTTTGGCAAGCCCCGTTCCAAAAAAGCAACAACAAAAACAGCCTGAAACAGAAACGGTTGTCATTGAGTCTCAATGGCAAAAACCATTGAGCAACCACAAAAATGGACTCCAGAAGTACGTTTAACAGTTTCAACAGCATTCCCACAAAAGTTGCAATTGTTTAGGACGGAAAACACTGCCTTAACGCGCTTAACCTCTGAGACTGCACTCCGAACAGCACGCCGACCTTTAATTTTGAATTGGTCTTACTTTCACGTAGGCTCCGTCTTGTATGCAAAGGGACGCCTTAATCTTAGAAGGAACCTGGATCACCTGAAGTGCTAAACCAGCAACAGGGTGGGCTTTGCAGATTATTATCCTGCCCTTTTCGGTCTCCAACTCGACTTCCCTGATTTTCTTCCCCCAAGATTCCAGGGTGTCCTTGTTGATGAGCACAGTGCCCGACCACTGATTGAACAACGTGCCGGAGCTCTCAACG
>CAWGAW010000013.1:0-199828 GCA_963820675.1 Candidatus Bathyarchaeota archaeon
TCTACACGAGCTTAACCGGATGGAAACTCAAAAAGCCAGTGGTCATCGAACTCAAAAACATCTTAGACGCCAAAGAAAAAGGCCTAGTCGACTACATCATCAGATCCTGCCTAAACGACCGCCCAGGTATAATTCCCTTCATATTCGAAAACCAAAGCATGCTAAAACTCGCCCGCCACTTTCTACGCCACCTCTCAGGCTCACACAGAAGCTGCCTAACCTACTCGGTCAACGTCAAAAAATACGCTATCTGGATAGGACATAGCCCAGACTTAATCATCCAAGACGCAAAACCCCAAGGAGCCATCCCTGATCCCATAAAAGTCCAGAATCACTGCGGATTCCTAAACGACTATCTTGCTGAACTACAAGACGACTTCCTCAAACCAACCGCCGTAAACAACTGCATAAAAGCCGTAAAAACCTTCTACCACGTAAACGGCATAGAAGTCAAACTCTCAGAACGTCTACCCCGCAAAGTCGCCTACAAAGACAGAGCTCCAAAACCCGAAGAAATCACAAGAATGCTAGACAAATCCGCAATCCGCGAAGCTTTCATCATCGCCGCCTTAGCAACAGGTGGATTCCGAGAAGGAACCTTCTGCAAACTAAAATACCGACACGTCAAAGAAGACCTAGAAGCAAACCGAATCCCAATACACATCCACGTCGAAGCCGAAATCACAAAAGGAAAATACCATGACTACGACACCTTCATCAACGCTGAAGCAAGCTACCTGCTGAAAATGTACATAGCTGACAGAAAACGAGGCAGCAGATACACACCGCCAGAAGAAATCACCGATGACTCACCTCTAATTCGAAGCAACCACAATGCATACAAAGTAGTAGGCGTCAGCGAAAAAACGCTAAGAAAAATCGTGCACACAATCGCTGTTGAAGCTGACGTCTCAAAGAAACTACCAGACAGCTGGATGTACAGCGTAAGAACACATAGCCTACGAAAATACTTCAGAACTCAAATGAGCGCCTCAAAAATAGACAGCGAAATCATCAAATACTTTATGGGCAAAACCATCGACACCTACGAAGACGTTCAAAGCCTAGGCATAGAAACACTAAGAAACCTCTACACATCTGCAGGACTAGCCATTAGACCAAAAACCCAAGTCAACAGAATCGAACAGCTCAAAGAAATCATCCGCGCATGGGGACAGAACCCTGAAGAAATCCTAACCAAAGATGCGCTTATGCGGGGAAACATCACTGAGCTCCCAGACCAAACCCAGAATCATCAACTGTCTGTACTGGCTGATCAACTCAAGCAGCTGATCAAACGGGAAGTCTCAGTTCAATAAACGAAAAAACTGGTAGTTTTTTCGCGTTAATAGTGGCGCCGCCGAAAGGATTCGAACCTTTGACCGACTGGTTAACAGCCAGCCGCTCTACCGGGCTGAGCCACGGCGGCACCTATGGCGTTAACACTTGAGTTTCAAGAGAGTATTTAAGTTTAGTCGTTCGCTGCAGAAATGATGTTTGCAACACGCCGAGTATTACGATTATGCTGGTTCAAGCCACACCTTGAAGATCATGCCCGTCAAGTTTATGTTTGGACGGCTGTTTCCAAGCTGCTTCAGCGCGAGTTTGGGTATGGTTATGCGCCCGCTCTTATCCATTCTGGCGAAGAAAGTTTCCCAGCCAGCGCAGAACATATTCGCCACAGTAACGCCGACTTTCAGTGTCTGGTCGGTTTCGAGTTTGTATCTCCAGCGGACAGGCTTGGGCAGCTGAACCCGGTTGCCCTTCTGCAGCCTAGCCTTGAACTCCACTCGCCTATCCAACGGCATCAAAATCACCGCATCCGGAGAAGAAGAACAGCTGACTTTACAAGACTTTCGGAGACGAACAAAGACGAACAGAGACGAACGAAGACGCAGCCCAAACCTCGCCCAAGCTCTGTTCAACAAAAGCAACCTAAAACAAACTGCTCACCGACACCGTGACACATGTTCATCTTCTACCAGAAAGAAAAACCCAAAGCCAACTCTGAACTATACCCAGTCTACGCTGTCTAAATCATGGAAGCTATCATACTGGCAGTAACAGTTTCGTTGTCGCTTGGAAGACCAAACAAAAAATAGAACCTCCAACAAAAACAATCCACACGAAATTCTTTAAACCCAATCAGCCGGAGAAATAACTCTGCTCTCTATCAAACCACCTATTTCTTCACGGCGCTTTAAGATATCTTCATCTAAAGTGACGAAACAATCGATCTTATGCCCGTAAATCCGTGACGCCACAGAGGCAGACGCCAAATGAAGAGTATCCAAAGTCTTAACGCCACTCTTCGAACCTATCTCAAGAGCCAACGCAAACAGCGCAGGAAGAATCACCCGTCGCTCCTCAACTCTAATCGAGACTTCGCCACCCACGGGAACAAACTCCAGATTCTTAACGCCTATGATTCTTCGAAGAAAAGCCCCAGCTACCCCTTCACGACTCAAACCTCTCACTGTACCATCAAACCTCTCGTAAGCCCTGCTCGTAGCGCAAGCCACCTCAACCAAAGTTAACACAGAAGTCACCGCAGACAATTCACCAAGTTCTATCTTCTGAAGAAGGATTTTCGACTCATCATGCTGAGGTTCGTCTGGCGCATACCTCGCCAAGATAACGTTAGTATCCAAATAAAGCAAGCTAGCTCCGACCCTCAGAGACAAGTTGCGCCACACTTACTCCCTTAAAAAGCTCAAATCCAACCTGCTCCAACTCCTCATCCCCCAACACAGGCGCCTTCGCCACAAGCTCTTGAACTCTATCGCCCAAAAACAACTCGGGATGTTCCTTCAGATACTCTTCAACGATTATCCTTAAAGCTTCACTCCTGCTTCTGAAGTGACCCTTAGAAACCGCTTGATCGACCTTCTCCACGAGTTCTTCGGAGAATCGCGACGTTATTACCTCTTCGACACCAGGCACCATAAAAAAGCGTATACATTTTGAACACATAAACCTTCTGCTCAACCGACCACCTAACAGACGCAAAACAACCCACCTCTAGCAGCCCCGCAACGACATCCAAATCACCACACCTCGAAAAGAAGAAGAACAAAGTGACTTTACAAGACTTTCCGAGACGAACCAAGACGAACAAAGACTCAGCCCACACCTCGCACGCGCTCCGTTCAAGCCCAGCAACCCAAAACAAACTGCTCACCGACACCGTGACACATGTTGTTGTTCTACAAAAGAAAAAAACAACCGATTAGAAGTTGTTCAACGCAGAATTTCAATCTCCACCTGCCGAGCCTTCCGCTTGGCAACGCCCGCAAACACCTTGTAGAACTCCTTCAGGAACCGCACGTACCACTTTCCACCGAAAGCCAGGTCGATAAGGGAGTCGAGCCAGCGAAAATCGTGCTCCGCACACTGAAACAGCAGCTGCTTGTGCAACGACGACATCTCCGCATTCCTGAACCAATTCTCATCCTTCAACCTCCCAAGTGGAACGAAGAACAGCGGGACAATGAGGCTTCGGCAATCCTTCAGATCATCAACGAGCTCCATCGTCTTGATGACATCTTCCTCCCGCTCCTGCGGCAACCCAACAATCAAAGTGCAAGCAGGGATGAGCATGTTATCATGCATCAAACCCATACCCTCACGGACCACATTAGGCCATTCTTCCGCCTTAAAGGGATGAGCTTTAGCGGGCATGATTTTCTTGGCGATTTCAGGCGAGCCAGTCTCGATACCGACTTCAGCGCCCCACCATGCTTGCTTCGACCTAATTTCCTCAGACACCTTTTCCAGCAACTTAGGGTTTGAAGCGCAAGCAGCAAGTGAGCAGTGACTCCAGCTCATTCCTTGAGCTTGGGCTTTCTTCAAAACGAGCTCATGCAGTCGCAAAAGCTTCCTATCGTCGGGGATAGTATTCTTGGAGCCGTACAACATCACGTCTTCGCCGTGCAAACAACAATTCTCTACTCCTCCAGCGACGTTAACTCTCACTTCGCGCAGAACCTTCTCGAACGGGTACCAACGAAGGGGTCTCAACGTGACGTTGCAGAATTCGCAACCACGGCAGCAACCGCGACCAATCTCGACCAAACCGTTGACCGAGGGCTTCACGATGTCGGGAATGCCGCTCTAAAAGGGGAGCATCAGCGGCAGCAACCTCAACGTGTTTCGGAACAGCCTCGCCCCTCATCATCGACCTGAACAAGTTGCCTACGACGTTTTCGGCTTCACCCTCCACGACACAGTCGATACCATGCTTCTCAGCGAAACCTGGCCGATGACTGAACTGCCAAGCGCCTGGACCCCCAACCACGACTTTGGCGCCACCGGCTCTGGCTTTTTTCATCATCGGAGAATCCAATAGTCCACGAAAATGCTGGGCTAGAAAGGGTTCCCGTTTGAGAATCGCTGCGAGCGTGCTCGAGGCGGGTCCAATGCCGAAGGGATCCATCGTGTAGATTCCTATGATTTTGGCGTTGGGTGTAAATTCTTCGAGTTTGTCGGGGTCGACGGTGACAACGCTGAAGCCTTCTTTAAGGAGCTGAGCTTCGATTTTCCTCAATCCATAGGGCGCTTCAATGGAAACCCCACGATTCGACCTGATAGGCGGGAAGAAGAGGAAACTGTAGAACCAGTCGGGGATGAAGTTGTGTGGAGCGCAGGTTCCGAAGCCCAAGAACTCATTCGTATGATAATTGCTCATGAGGGTTCTGTCGCTCGTGAGAACTACTTCGGCGCCCAACTGCTTCTTCAACCTGTCACCGAGACCTGTGACTGAGAATTTCTAGTTTTTTCTAGGGACTAAGGGTCGATATAACTGTATTGCCGCTGCAAAATAAACTTTGGCCCCTACACTAAAACACAAACAGCCACCCGACCCGACCAAGAACTAGAAAGTCACCTTAATGGCAGCCCTGAACACCAACAAAACCGAAACCCGAAACCCGTCACTCTCCAACATTCTGAACGTCGAATGAGAGAGCTTCGAATTTTCAAGAGTATATAGAAATATATATCTACAAAGTCTCCAATTTAATTAGAAATCATCAGTGGGGAGAATCGAAGTTGAAGAGCATTCTGGAGTTCAGATGGCACGGTAGAGGCGGTCAAGGCGCCTGGACCGCCAGCGAGTTACTCGCCAGAACCGCACTCGCAGAAGGAAAATTCATCCAGTCCTTTCCAGAGTTCGGCCCCGAACGCATGGGAGCACCCGTAGCAGCATTCACCCGAATAAGCACCGAACCCATAAGGATCCACTGCGCAATCTACAACCCCGACGTTGTGGTGGTCTTGGACTCCACGCTCCTGAAAACCGTGCCCGTTGTGGCAGGCATCAACCGAGAAGATGATGTGATTGTCGTCAACTCTGCAGATTCGCCCGACAAGGTCAAAGAGAACCTGCGTCTGGAAACAGGAAAAGTCTGGACGATCCCCGCGACAGAAATTGCCCTTAAGATTCTGGGTTCACCCATCACGAACACCGCCATGCTGGGGGCTGTGGCTCGCGCAACCGCGGTGGTTTCGATGGCTAGCATCGAGAAAACAGTCAAGGAACGTTTCAGAACGGACATTGCGGAGAAGAATTTTGCCGTGATTAGACAGGCTTACGAGGAGGTTGAATCCGAATGAGCCGTGAGAAAAGCTGGAGAGAAATCGCCCCCGCAGGCGTATGCTCCAAGTCCAGCGTCGGGTTCATGACGGGCGACTGGAAGACCTACACACCCGTCAGGGACCTCGAGAAGTGCACCCTATGCTTAACCTGCGTTATGCTCTGTCCAGACGGCGCAATTCGTTTTCGTCCGGACCTCGGCAAAATCGAGATTAACAACGAGTTCTGCAAGGGCTGCGGAATCTGCGCCAACGAATGCCCAACAAAGGCGATTAAAATGACCCTGGAGCAGGAGTAATGGAGATGGAGAAGAAGCAAGTTAAGCAACACATGATGGCGCTAAACGGCGACGAAGCCATCGCATACGCCGCTAAACAGTCAGACGTGGACGTCGTAGCGGCTTACCCCATCACCCCACAAACTATCATCGTGGAGAAATTCAGCGAATACGTCGCAAACGGCGAAGTGCAAACAGAATTCATGTGCACAGAATCCGAACACAGCGCCCTGGCCGCTTGCATTGCTGCTTCAGTCACAGGGGCGAGGACGTTCACCGCCAGCGCATCCGCAGGCTTAGCGTTGATGCATGAGATGCTGTTCGTCACGAGCGGTTGCCGCGCCCCAGTCGTGATGGCTATCGCAAACCGCGCACTGTCAGCGCCACTAAACATTCACGGCGACCAATCGGACAGCATGGCGCAACGCGACAGCGGCTGGATCCAGATCTACGTAGAGAACTCGCAAGAAGCCTACGACTCGATTCTTCAGGCTTTCAGGATAGCCGAGGATACGGGCGTCCTCTTGCCAATAATGGTGGGTTTGGATGGATTCACGTTCAGTCACTCGCTCGAAAACGTCAAAGTGCTCGACGACGAAGTGGTCAAAGAGTTCGTAGGAGTTCGACAACTTCCCGAAGTGCTCACACACGAGGGCAAAATGGCGCCTTTCAGACTTGACCCCGCAAACCCCATGACGATGGGTCCCAATTGCGTTCCCCAACTACTACTTCGAATTCAAAGACAACAGGAAGAAGCAATGAATAACGCACTCGACCTAATTCAGAAAATCAACGACGAATACGCAAAGCTAACTGGCAGAAGCTACGGCGACGGACTGATGGAACGCTACCAGCTTGACGACGCCGAAGTGGCGGTTGTCTGCGTGGGCTCAACTTCAGGCACGTTGAAAACCATAGTCGATGAAATGAGGAAGGAGGGACACAAAGTGGGTCTGTTGCGCCTGCGCACGTTCAGACCTCTGCCCGTTGATAGCGCTTCGAAGTGCTGCTGGAGAACGTGAAAGTCATCGCGGTCATGGATAAGAGCATGAGCTTCGGCGGCAACGGTGGAGCGGTCTACCACGAGGTTCGCCACGCCCTGTACGACGCCAAATCGCATCCGCAACGTCGTGAATTACATCTACGGATTAGGAGGCAGAGACTCGAGCCCACACGAACTGCGCCGAGTCTACGAAGATATCCTGCAATATTGAAAACGGGAGAGGTTGAGAAACACGTGAACTATCTGGGGTTGAGAGAATGACAAACTACAAGCCAAGAATGGAAATTCACAACAAAAGACATCGCCGAGAAACCCGACCTGTTTCTCTCGGGTCACAGAGCCTGCGCAGGATGCGGCCCAGCCAGCCGTGATACGTCTAATAATGAAAGCGAACGCGAGGACCCACAATAGTAACTGAAGCGACGGGCTGCATGGAAGTCGTATCCTCAATCTACCCGTACACTTCATGGGCACTGCCGTGGCTGCACACAGCCTTCGAGACCGCTGCCGCGAACGCTTCAGGAATCGAAGCCGCATTGAAGGTCATGCGGAAGAAGGGCAGAGTGAAGGATGAACACGTCGACATCATCGCCATTGCAGGAGACGGAGGAACATACGACATCGGCTTGCAAGCCTTGTCGGGTGCGGTTGAGCGGGGACACGATTTTTTGTTCGTCCTATACGACAACGAAGGGTACATGAACACGGGAATTCAACGCAGCGGAGGAACACCCGAAGGGCGCCGCAACCACAACGACCCCTGCAGGAAAGGTCATTCCCTGGCAAAGATGGAAGCGAAGAAGCCCATCGCCGAAATCATGATAGCACACGAAATGCCATACGTCGCCACGGCTTCAGCCTACTACTGGCGCGACCTAATTACCAAAGTGCGAAAAGGCTTGGAAGTAGAAGGACCAGCGTTCCTTCACGTTTTTGCTCCGTGCCCAAGAGGGTGGCGAACCGAACCCGCGAAAACGATGGAGTACGCGAAACTGGCAGTGGAGTCATGCGTCTTTCCAGTCTGGGAGGCGACGAACGGCAAGCGCCAACTGTCCACACCGAGCAAGCTGATTGCGCTCGCGCCGAAAAAGAAGAAGCCTATGAGCGAGTACTTGAAGGGTCAGGGACGTTACAGGCACCTGTTTACCCCACAGAACCAGAAGTTGCTGGATGAGATGCAGCGAACGACGGATGAACGGTGGGAACAGCTGCTAAAGAAATGTGAACCAGTATAAGCTACAACTGGTTCTAGTCAATCCCTCTTTTATTGTTTAATGAATCGGAGCTTCTTTCCAAGAGCCGTCAGACCACTTCCCGAAACTCTTTGGGGTGATTTTAATTATTGGGATTTCACCATACTCCCAGCCACCCTCTTTCGTGCGGTACTCAGGATACTTTTCCTTCAGCAAAGCATGGGCGTGACGGTATTCGTCGCCGCCATCTAGGATTTTGGCGGTCCCCTGGATGCGGATACCTTTCAGATTGGACCAGTCCTGCCTGTCATAATCATCGAAGACTATTGAAACGTCAGGGTTTTCTTTTATGTGCCTTAGTTTAACGGTGCCGGGATCGGTGGCAAAGTAGATGTGTTTTCTATCGAAAACTGGCCAGACTGGTCTTACACGAGGATTACCCTTTTTGGTTGCTGTGGCGATTCTTGCGACTGGTAGTTGCTGAATGAACGCCACGTCAGAATCTGATAGATTCAACACCATTTTGACCACCAAAAGCCCTTCTTCCTGTTCCGCTGCGGCTTGAAATACTTTCCCAACGACAATTTTTCTATTTTTGGCAGCTGGGACAGTAGTAGGTTTGGCCGCCTCCCAAACTGACCCCCTGCACCCTAGTACCGCATGTTTTGCACGTTTTGTCTCTCATGTTCGGTCCCATTTGTGGAGTGTAATTGCCTTGTCTCCCGTAGAGGTCTGTGAACTGGTCTTTTCCGCCCGACTTGATTCTCTCTTTAATCATAGTTTTTGTTGCGTCATAAAGTGCACGTTTCTCGCTTTCAGTGAGGCTGGAGGCTTTGCGTTTCGGATGAATGTGGGCGCGGTATATGATGTCCTGAAATGCACTGTTGCTCAAGCCAACTACGACGGCGTCTTTGCCAACGAGTGCAACTTTGATGTTTACGTTTTTGTCAGACAATTCCCTTGAGAAACGGTCAAAAGTGAATTCTGTCTCTTCCAACGGAGAAGCCTTGGCGGAAAAGTCTCGTTTGTAGACATAGCTGTTCCCAAGCTCAGAGTCTTTCAACGCCTGGATGGCACCCATGCCAGTCAGCGAGACAGTTAGCATCGTTTTGTCCGTAAAGCAAAGTTTGAGGTTTATCTTAGATGGCAGAGTTTCTTTTGTTTGGTAGAGGATTCTGCCACCGTACTCTGGGCCAAGAATTAGGTTCCAGCCGTTATCAAGCTTGACTCGTATTACATTGCCCCGGGAGAGAACTGATTCAATTTTTCCGTCGTTCAGCTGGTTGAAAGCAGAAATGTCCCTGTTAATGAAGCCAATTCTCTGGAGCTTTTCATAGTTCTGCAATTGGCTTGTCTGGATTTGTTTTCCTCGAAGTTCTTCACTCATTTGTTTAGCAAGAATATGGGCTTCTGGAAGTTCGACGCTCAATTGCCAGCACCGCTTTGATTGGATAAGTATTTCTCTACCTCTTTTTCCGCGTTGTCTGCCTTTATGAATATGGGCACGTTTTCGATGCCTGTCGCGATGTAGCTGCTCAGGAGCCACTCGCCCGGAGCGAACTCCAGCGTCTTTTCCAGAATGCCCTTGTCAATCATGAACGTCTCACTCACCAACGCTCGGTCGTAAGGTCTAGGCAGGGTGCCAACGAAGTACGTGTGCAACTGCTGCAAGGCGTTCGTGTTCAAGTAGGCAATGCGCTGGGTTGCGATGCAGACGCCTAAGCCGTATTTTCTTCCTTGGCGTAATAGAGTTTCGACGTGTTGGCTGCATTTGCCGTCGATGCCGCCCTCTTTGCTGCTGATGAACTCCTGCGCTTCGTCGAATACTACGAGTATTAGGGGTTTCACGGTGAATCTGCGCTTACGCCTGACGAGCAGGTCCTGCGTGAGGCTGATGGCGAGCTCCTTGATGGTGAACGGGTCGCTGACGGAGATCACCACAATTTTCGCGGGAGTGCTCTCTAGCAGGTTTCGTATGCCTTCAACGGTTAAGCCCGCTGAATCTTTGGAGTCTTTCTCATTCCGTTTCCTAAACAAATCCAGAATGGTGTTCCTCGTAGTAGCCCAAGCGTACAAGCCGCTCTTGTCGTGAACCTTAAACTTGTCAACCGCCTCATTTGCGACGCCGTCGATGTAGCTGACGAAGTCCTCGCTGACCTCCTGATTCTCGCTCAAACCGTGCCTGTCCACCCAATCGCGAACCGAATCGTGGATGGCGTCAACCGCATCCTTGTAGTGTGGCTTTCCCACAGCCTCCTTTCGCTGCTCATCCAGCTCCTCCAGAAACGCCGCGTAAGTCGGGATTTTCTGCTGTGGCTTTGCATAATACGCCAGTTTACCCTGTGCCATAATGGCTCGCAAGCCATCCTTAGTTCGCTCATCTGTCTCGAACTCGCGGGGTTTCACGACGGAATTGAAGAACTGCTCCAACCCATCGATTCGGTTCTCCATCACAAGTTTAGCGTTAACATTCGGGTCAGCTAGCACATCAAGCAGGAGAAAGGTATACTCGCAGCTGATATCGAAGATCACGATTTTCGTGTCCGCCGTGTGCAACAGAATCCGTCTGAGCACGTTGCTCATGAGGTTGCTCTTGCCGCCGCCCGTGAACGCGAAGACGCCGAAGTGGTAGCGGATGAGCTTCTCGAAATCTACGTAAATTGGGATGGGCGTCTTGCTTGCCTCGAACATCTTCACCAGTCCCAGACGCTGGTCAAGATGTGCATCCGACGACGTCGTTGCGGGAACGCCCATTTGCTCGGCGATTTTCTGGTTGTACATCCTGTTGATCATCTCGCTGTTCAGCACGTAGATGGGGCTGCCGACAACGGGGTAGGAGAAACCCTTCACGAACTCGAACTGACAATTGCCTGTGATGATTAAGTCGTAGTTGATCGGGATGGCGTCCATCTGAATCATCATCGTCGATGTATCGTCCGTCTGCCAGTCCTCCTCTGACTGCTCGATGATCTCAAACTGCATCGGATAATACCCATGATCGCTCAGGCCGCGTAAGCCGAAGTGCTCGGGCCATACGCGACTAATCTCCATCAATGTGTACCGTTCCGAGCCTTCGTCTGCGTGTTTGAAATTCTTTACAGCGAGGAGCATGCCTTCCTCTACTAGGCCCATGAGGTCTTTCTGGTACTCGATTTTGACGCGGCACTGGTAACGGGCGCTCGTCCCCGTGACCGTTGAGTCGCTGCCTCCCGTGAAGAACCTCGGCATAACCGCTGCTAACCGTGCGCGGAGTTTGCCGTCGAAGTCGGTGAAACAACGGCTGTTAAACACTTTCTCTTCTGGTTTGCTCAATCTGGCTTCGTCTCTCCCTGAAAGTACTCATGTAGAATACGAACTTGCGCAATTTATGATTATTCAGAATCCAAGCCGCCGTCGTATCGACGACGCACTTGAACTGGCCGTAATTCCATTTGGCAACTTTGTCAGCGATGAAGAGTGGCTTGTTGTGGCCGAACGCCTCAGGAATATTTGAAGGCGCCATCGCCACCAACACGCTCAATACAAGGTTCTGCAGCGTGTTGGGCACGCTCTTATCCTTGAAGAGCAGGACGTCAACGGGCTCGCAGGTGCCGTCGCTCAACTCGTTAACGAAGTGCGCCATGCTCTCGGGCTTCATGTCAAACTCGGGATAAGCTAACCTGTCGATGAGGAGGACGTTGCTGCGCAGCATCGGGTCGGATTTCGCCACCGCCAGCTGCACATACGTCTTAAGAAACGCCCTTTCCAAGCTAATTTTATTCCTAATTGCCCCTGAAACGAATCCGCGGCGCCCCTGCTTGTCAGGCAGCATGCTCCTGAACGCCGAATCATACTCAACCAAGCTCCACGGAGGCGTGAGCTTTTCGAGATTGAAGATGCTGGCGGATTGCAGAATCATTCTGTCAGTGTTGGGGAGGTCTTGCAGTTCCTCTCTGTTGACGTGTTTCTTCAGCAAGCCCTCTTCGTCCATGATCGGGATAAGCTGACGTTTGAAGTCCCTTGCCGAAGTGTCTTTCGTCACGCCAACGAGTAGGATGTGCCGTTTCCAGCACTCCTCCATGAGCATCTGCAGAGTGAAGAGCGTTAGGAACTCGATGTCCAGCGTCGTCAGCCATTGCTCTCTGCCATCTTTGATGATTTTCATGGAGTTGGAGGTTTCCAAGTCGGGCTTTTTCTCAAAGAAGAGACGCTCGCCAATGCCCACAGTGATTTTCTTCATGCACTCCCAACTGGACAAGTAGCGCTTGTTGAGGGAGTAGGCTCCGTTGGCTTCAGTTAGGATTTGCTTCTGGACTAAGCTCTTAAGAGCGACTTCAACCCTTCTTGCTCTCTTCTCATCTGCAATGCTAAGCGCAGAGGTAACTATGCTCGGTTTATACTCTCGACCATCCTCCAAGAGGCTGATTATGGCGTTGCGGAGGTGGTCAGCGCGTGCTGGCGGCAATCCCGCACCCTTGTTGAAAACGTGCTGCCGCGCCATCGCCAAATCAATCTCGTTAACCGCGCTTTCGGTTTCACTGAGTCTATAGCCTTTAAGGCTGCTTTTGGCTTCCCAAAAGGTGGTCTTTCGTGTCTCATATAGGAGAATGGCGCGGTCTGTGGAGAGGCTGCGGTCCATGAGGATAATTCGCGCACCGCAGTTTCCGTCGGTCGCCAACCTATAAGCCAGAAAATATTCTCCGAACGTCATTATGGCGTTGGCTATGAGGCTGTTGTTCGCAATTTCCTCATCCGTCACTTTCTTGCCCAAATTCATCTCGCTTGGCTGCTCGGGCGACGAGAATGAATGGTCGATTTCCGGAATCTCATTTACGTAAACAGGAACAACGCTACTCACGCCCATGCCTTGCTCCAAAGTCTTCGAATCATACTCAACATGGGGCGCAGATGCTTCGTTGAAAGAGACGAAGCCCGTGGACGCGTAGGCTCCGCCGAAGAATATGACCATGTCGAACAGCGGCCTCGAATACATCGTGCCATCGACCGCGGCGAAGCGGACATTCTCCGAGCCGAAGAACGCTCGAGCGGTTTCCAGAGCCTCGGATGAGTTGTAGCCATGGCAGACTAGGTTCTCGAGGAGGTCGTCATAGAGGTTCTTGAAGCCCGAAAACCGGTTCTCATAATCCGTTATCTGCCGCGTGGCGCCCTGCCTGAGGCTGTCGCATGTTCGCTTCACGTTACTGCTCAAAGAAGACTCTGCCAAAGCTTTTCCCTCAGGGCACACGTTACTTCGTGATAGGATAAAAAGGATTGTTGACAGCGTAAGCGATAAAAGCCGACGATTCACCTACGACTTTAAGGGTTTGTTTTTCACCGTCAACAGCAACGGGATGCTGAGTGGCATAAGTGCACTCAGCAGAACGAAGCCAGAGCTGTAACCCGTAGATTGGGCCAGCCCGAAAAGGACGGGGACCAGGAAAATCTGCGGTGAAAAGCTCAGCGTCAGGTTAATTCCGAAAATAACAGGCCTCTCGTTCTCGGGCGTCAAGTCGGCAAGAAAGGCTTCGCCCACACCCAACAATCCGAAGGATGCGAAACCGAAAACGATGCATGGAATCGCCAACAATATCGGTGGCGTCATGGTGATGGCGAAGAGCGAGAGCGACTCAACCACTACGAGGATTATGAGCACGGCTTTTCTTCCAAATTTATCGGACAGCCTCCCGCAGATGGGTGCACTAACCAAACCCGCAACCTTCAGCGCAGAGAACAGAGCGGAGGCTTCGGCGATCTCTATGCCCCTTCCGAGTGTGAAATACTCGTTCGCGAAGACATCTGTCCCACGCTGTCCAAGCACGTAGATGAACGCTGCAGTCATGAACACGAAAGCGGGAGCGTACGATTTCCAATCCCCAAGCTGGATTGAGCTTCCCGGTGCTGACTTTCTTCGATGATGTGAGGTTGGGGTCTAATAGAAAACCACAACATAGCTGCTATCGCCAAGCCTGGCGCAGCGAACAAAATCAGAGTGGGTCTCCAGCCGAGACCGAAGACCAGAAAGCCCGTGACGATAGGCCCGACGAATGAGCCCACGGCGCCCCCTGTCTGGTGAAGCCCGAGTGTTCTGCCCCTGTTTAGAGGGTACGCTTCGGCAAGCATCGTGGAACCAAAGGGATGATAAGTGCTTCCGCCGAGACCGGCGACGAAGAAGAGCACAGCGAGAAACACCACATTATCTAGTCAGAGCCGCTGCTGAAAACGCTAATGCTGTAATGACGAAGCCAGAGGTTAGGAGGTTCCGCCTACCAACGTACCGTGACAGGTACCCTGAGACAGCTGGCAGAAGCGAATAGGACAGGACGAAGCTCCAAAGGAAGATTTCAGCGTTGAACACGCCAAAGTCTCGGGTTATCTCGGGCAACACGACGGGAGGCAGCAGTTGGTAGATATGGTTCATACCATGGCTCGTGGCAAGTAGACGGAGTTGTTTGCGGGTTTCCTGCACGGCAAATGCTTCCTCCGGTTTGTTAGGGTTTGTGGGTTTTCAGAATTTAAGTCCATGTTGTCAGAATAGTTTTGCGTCGTGCGCCACAATTACTTCTTGTGCAACACGAATACTACGAGCATTTACACATTTAGCTAAAAACAAAATGGTTCAGCTCAATACTTTAGCGTGTGATATGTCAATTTCCGTGAACACATGTATATCAGTTGATACAAACATCCATTCGCAACTCGTAAACCACACGCAGACGTATACGCTATTGCAGGCGCGCAACGGTGAACAAAGGGCTCTTCTTCTGTCTCACGTTGGTCCTCTTCGGTCTACTCGACTTGGCAACCACACTTGTGGGGATAACATGTTTTGGTGCTGTCGAGTCGAACCCGCTTCTCTCCGGCATCACCATGGCTAGTCCTTTGGTTTTCAGCATCGTGAAGCTCCTCGCCATCGCCGCCATCGGGTTTATGTTCTACCGGGCTGGCAGCGTGGCTGGCGGAATGAATCGGTTCATCCAATTCTCGTACTTGTTCTCGATGATTTTCATGACGTACGTGGTCACAAACAATGTCCTAGTCGTCGCCAAATTCGCCTGAGACTGCCAACGAAGATAAATCGATGCCTCAAAGAGCACTCGTATCGGGTTTTCAGAAAACCCAAATAAACAACCAAAACATAGAGCATAACGAACAGTGGCAACATGGGCGGGATTGCCCAAGCCTGGTATGGGGCAGGCCTGCTAAGTCTGTGGTCGAAAGGCCGCGTGGGTTCAAATCCCACATCCCGCGCTTTTTCCACTTCAGTCATATTCTGGTGCTATTTCAACAATTAAAACTAATTCTAAACTTCAATCGCTAAACTAGGTCTGTAACATCGTTTATATAATTGGACGCAGAAAGCAGGAGACTCGTACCCATTAAGAGCTGAGCTCGGTAAGGTTTACACCCAAAAGGAGACTTAAAAATTGTTTTATTTTGCAAACAATGCCAAGTTTATGTCTATTCGGTAGAGCTCAAGAGCCATTTTTAAAAATAGTGCGCATTTTCTTGGAAACGATTTGAGTTTCACACAGTCTGAAAAAGGTCTGGACCATAGTGTCCCGTTTGGCTCGTTTATGTTCAAATAGCTCTTGAAAGACGATACGCTAATGTCTGAACAACTCTCATATTACGTTCGTTGGCGTCTGAATAGTTCAATTCGGTATTGTTCGTGAGAAAACAAGGACACTGATCCACGATGAGACTAACGGGTTCTTTCAGGATTTCTTGACCAAGCCTCAGTCAAGGTTTCTTGACTGCCCTCTTCCGTGAGACCTGCACAATTCCTCTGCCAGAAACATACAGGATTTCACAGAAAACTGCTATTGGGAATGATTTGTGGTTTCTTCTGTATCTGCTGGAGCCTCGATGTAAAAATAGACGTCTTGTCCACTCGTACTTTTCTTGAGGGCACCAAGCCTCAATAGCAGGTTTACAGCAGAGTTTAGATCCATTTTTGACAATCCAGTCTCCTCAAGCAAGTCACCCACAGTTGCTCTATCCATCTTGTACAGCGCCATAACAACCTTCCTCGCAGACATAGGCAAACTAAGCAAGCTCGAAGCATCCACCACAAACCCCACTCCCGCACTGACAAGGGGGAACTCCTCCCGGTTGCTGGGAGCAGGCGGTTCAGTCACCGTTCCATACGCAAAATTCCCCTTCGGAAAATCACTCCGTGGATAATCCGTTGATCATTTTTGGCTCTCAACTTTCATGAAGCTTATGTTGACATGAGAAAGGCATGAATTCGACGGTGTTCCGTAGGAGCTTTCATGACGTTTAGGAGGACTGGCAGGTTTTTCGTTCTCAAGGTTCAAACTCACGACCCGAAATCCACGACGGCGTTGCTGAAAGATAAGCGCCTGACTCCTCAAGGACATGGAGATTGCGGTCAACTTCGTTGTAAGAGAACCCGGTTTCCCTGACAAGCTGCATGATTCTCACTTGGCTATTCCTTGCCAGAGTCCTGAGAATTTTCTGGCGACACTTCGACGCCAATACCTTTTCCCTATCCAACACACCAGCCCCCTGGAAGTATTGGACACCCTGAAGCTTGTTCCGAATCATTACTTATCCTTGAGGCTGCGAACCGTTTAATTTCTGATTGAGTTTCTGCTTGACTAATCCCCGAAACTGTTTATCTTCTAATGCTCATGAGCTTTTCTGCGAAGGGTTTTTTGCAATGTTGTCAAATCGCATCCGCATAGACATTTAATGAATGTTTTCTCCGAACCAGACCTTCAGCTATTAGCTGAAGAATGTGCTGCTATTGAATTATTCCTATGCTTAGGTTTGAGAGTGACTCCTGTCGGTTTTTAAGGTAAATTGATTATCTTCCTTATAATTCTGATTTAGAAAAGAATCTTCCAAACAGTGGAGGGGCAAGTTAAACTGTTACCTTCAAGGTTCCAGTTATTGAAGGGATTCTCCAATCGAATCGTTTCTGCAAAGTATAGTGAATGATGGTTTCAGAGTAGCGTCATGGGAATATTGACAGTATTCATCCCATCAACATTATATTATTCAGTTGTTTTTACATGATTTTATGAAAAGCGTTCAAAAATCATCAAAACCATTGAAAACGAGGGTCATCTAAGACCCGTTTAAATTTGCTGCATTTCTGTTGACTAACACAACAAATTCGCATTGGAGCCTGAGGTGGAATTTACATTTTAGACCAGTTTCATATTTCAGAAATATACGACTAATCATATTAGCTCCAAGATCGAAACCTGCTTCTGACGAGCGTCCGAAAACCGTTATGACTCAAGCCCTAAGCCGAGGCTGACTGCTTCGGAGGCGTGTCACCGCCTAGCCCTAATGGAAGGGCAGAAAGAGAAATAAACAAAAATGGAGAAATTAAAGATGAAATATCTAAAAAGCAAACAAGTTACAATAGCCTTAGCATTCTGCATAGTTGCACTTGGAGCGATTATCTTACCCGCCGCTGCGACCTCTACTACTTTCTTTCCACCATTCCCTGATACGAGTTCTACTTATGGTGGATATGGGTATCACACGGAAAGTGCCGCCATAGACTACATGGGACAAGGCAGTATGGCGTGTCGTGCCACACTTTCTACCAGCGATTCGCATGCTGAGGATTATGTTAGTGGCAAAGCACCAAGTAATAATGAAGGCATGCAAGCAGTTACATTATCTGGCGGGCAGATGGCAAGCTTCGGAGCAGTTGTAAACCTAGGTGGATACATACAGTCACGCTATTACGAAGGCGATGATGCATGGGCAAAGGTCACCGCTGAAATTCAGATTTTCAAGGGCATTCCCCACGTTTACAGCGTTACAAAACCTGACGTATCACCCGCATCGGTGTGGTATTCTTGGCAACAAGTCTACATCTACGATGTAATACTTGGCTACATTGAACAGCCGGATACTACGATAATAATGGATGGTACCTACCGTCCATCAGTTCAATACACCCCTCAAGCAAGTGGCCTATACACTATGGAACTAATGATCAAAGGCGAAGCCTACTCTCGCTGCATGTCGGCTAACGAGTTTGGCCTGGTTAATTTATCCAGTTATCCCGACATCGTCATCAGTAGTTGGTTGGTCGTTCGTTGATTATCTAAGGCAAAAGCACCCCTCTTTACTCTTTTTTTTCAAGAAGCCTAATTCGCTTAACATACTTCAGTACGTGTTACTTGGCTGGAAACTGACACGCTCTGAAATGGGTAAACCATTCACTCCGTAGGGTATCAAGACTATGCAAATCCTCACCCGTCTGCAGCAGGAATGGGCTCGGTGGTTATGCCATGCAGGCGATGTAACATTTGCCGCCATTAGGCCTTGGCTTGCCATAACAGAGGCTGCAACCTCCAATCAGACAAACTCGTACTTCTCCAACTCACCTGCCTATTCAAATGCCAAATCCAAGCCCAAACAACCTTCCCTTCTCTGAAGCCATCGCTCTCAGTTCCAGAGTTTAGTTCATGGATAATTCTGCCTTTAGCCATATAGCAGCTCTGTTAACAGTCATAATCGTACGAATGAGGAGAGCCAAGAACAAACAGGACAATAGAAGAACCATTTTCCGCGGCAAGTTGTATCCGCCTCATCAACTAATTTTGCTCAAGAAATCTTTATTATAGTCTTTTAGGTAAGTTAAACCACGAGTTAAAAAAAGGCTATTCACTAAGTCTGGGGGGGAAAATCAAGACTTTGGATAAAATCAAGACCGGCAAAAACCTAATTATTCTAATTTTAGTCGCAGTTGTACTCACTCTAGCTGTTTTGAAAGTTGTTCCTCTAAAACAAGTGAGAAATTATTCTCAACAGTCCTTGACCGCTAAGTTGCAAAACCCTGCAACAGCTACCTTTGCAGTGACGAGAGGCTGTTTTGTCATAGGTGAGTTTAGCCGAGGTTCAGAGTCTTTGGCGAATACAATATCTTGGTACATTTTTGAGCCAGACGGAAAAACACGTGTAATAGTCAAGGAATAGTGATTTCCAACATGATTTGGAAGGGAGGTACTCTTTTACTTACTTCAATTTCACTGCCAACGTTGATGGCAATTATATATTCTTAGTGAATGCCACATTCTTGTACGCTTCAGAACCTGAAAGAATCAAGATTTGTTTATCCAAGAATTTTCTCTGAATCAGGCACTACCACAATCCTCTGAGAAACCTAAACCCCCATATCACAGACATAGGACTGCATTTGGGCAACTTTTCTCAGAGAGAGGAAAAAAAGAAAAAGGAGGATAAGGTTTTGCAGTATAGATGCACCTCTTAAGTAGCACATCCTTTCGGTGGCGCCGCTCTGGGATCTAAACCTCGATGTTTCGTTAGGATAAATGAAAGACAGGGGTCTAGCCCCGTTGAGATCTGAACCCAAATGAGTTTAAGTTGCCTGACCCATTTCTATAAAGATAGCCTGCCATAGCAAAAGCGTTCCTTTGTCGAGAGACTCATACCCGTTTGGGAGTAAGTCCGGTCTGTCTCATCTCATCCGTTTGTTTTTTGAAAACTTATCACCGATTACTCTCGCGTGGAATTTAAACGTGGGTGTAAATCTAACATCCCACGCTTTTCACCTTCGTCAAGAAAGCAAGATTGATTAGAAACAAATAGCCCTCAAAGCACGATATGCGGCTAAAGAGCGTTCACTTTCGCCGCGTAATCATGCACACTAATGCAGCATTCACTGAGCCCCCTAGAGCAGGCTCTAGGCTGCGCACTCTACCAGACGGTGAACAATGGTGAACAATTATTCTGCATATAGTCAACAATTTTTCTACATTGGTGATAGTTCTGAACAATTCTCTGAGAGCCCAGTTCAGCAAAAGCAACCTGAAAATCAGCCTGAAACAAAAACAGTTAACATTTGCCACACAACGCGAAAACAAATTTGTCACAACCCAAAAATCGACTCCAGAAGTCGCCCCACAATTCCTGCACAATGCTGGTATGCAGACTGGCACTAGACGCACAATGGCTTTGTACCGCAGAATGTTGTTTCAGCACCCACATAACAATGGCAACGATGCAGACAGGCGCCAAACAGCATACTTGACGCACAATGCCAAAAAGCCATTGTGCAAACACAAAAATTGCTTTCCCGTCACAACGCAAGTTTCAGCATCGCGACCCGCACATTCCCCGCTCAATGGCGCTCAATGGATCTGCATGCTTTTGTCAATCGTGCTCAATGTTTGGCAAGCCCCGTCACAAAAAAGCAGCAACGAAAACAGCCCAAAACAAAAACAGTTGTCATTGAGACTCAATGGCAAAAACCATTGAGCAACCACAAAAATGGGCTCTCAGCGCTTCACCGCACAATTTCTGCACAATTCAGAACAACCCTTTCCAAGCCCAGTCAAAAGAAAGCAATAGCCCTCAGCCCCTGAACCCAACCGCAGACATTGTTGAACAAATGTTAAAAAAAATTGTTGCACAATCTACTGTTTCCAATATTAATCTTCGCCGTCCCTTTACGATCGAAAAGCGGTTCTTTTTTCAAAGCTGGTTACAAACTCAAACTTTTGGACAAATGTACAGTCAATCGCTTCTTCCGCCCAAATTTTTTGACATTTGTTCTTGAATAGATGTTTTGTTGGACAAACAGATAGATTTTTAAATATGCGGAGGCTAATATATGTCCGGAAAGAGCCGTTGAAAGAAACTCAAACCAGAGGAATCTTGATGAAAATTCAAGAACCAATACCTCACTGGAACAACTTTACCGTTCCAGAGTTGAAGGAAATTCTCGAACATTGCACAGCATTAGAGAGACTTGGGATTGCTCAAGATGAAGAGATGATGGTCTCCATTGAACGAGATATTGCCTTACGGGATAAAAAAATGAGCAGGCACCATGCACTGGGCGAAACCAGACCCATAAAAAGACACTCAGTTCAAAACCGAAACAGACCAAGCAAAATCATAAGAAACGAAACCAAACACCCAACACAAGTACCGCAAGAGTACATACTGGAACAAAACGTCCAATAGCCCCCTTTTCTAATAGTTGCTGTAGCATCAGGACTCGATGATTAAGCAAACACATACCACTGCTTATTTCAGCCGGTCATCACGGCTTCGACAACACGCTTCGTTTGCACTATCTGCTCCAACGTGCATTTCCTACTCAACTCCAACGTCAAAGGCCCAACATACCCAATTTTGCGCAGCAGTTGGACTAAAAACAACAACCTCTCAGTTGGCGCATCGAAAGGTTTGTGAGCGCGGTTACTCAGATGCACATTACATAAGCGCTCGTGATACATCTCAAGCAGCGCAGACGTTTGCCCAGTAGCTTCTGCATGACAGAAGTCCAACGTGAAACCCATCACGCCTTCAGGGTCGATGATTCTGAAGATTTCTTCAAGCTCAGCAACGTTCTTGCCGAAACCAGTTGACGAATAAGACAGGTTCTCCAAAGCCAGCTTCAACTTCAACTTCTTCGCATAAGAAACCAATTCGTCAAAGACCGCCTTTAACACCTCGCACCGTTGAGCTTCAGGCAGCTTACGAGCTATACTCGAATGGACAACCATCACGGGTGCCTTCAGGGCGCGTGCGAAATCCAGCGAGATTTTCCCATAATACACCGCACGATGCACTTCAACAGGGTCTTTAACGTGAAGAGCGCCAACATGCAACGTAAGACAACGCAAGCCAGAGTTAACGACTAGTCTTTCAGCCTCGTGGATTGATGTATCGTCCTCGGTTTCCACGGTCTTCATGTTGAACTCCAGATTTTCGAAACCCAGCCGCTTGACTTGATCGATGTTCTCTGCCAGCGTACAGCGGCGTCGGAAGATGCCGTTCGAAAAACTCAGCTTCAACGAGCGCAGCCTCGAGAGGCATAGAGGAGATTCGGTGTAATATCCATTTTCCTCCTATCAAGGGTTGCCTAGTGGTTTTTTGGCGTAAATCTTAAATTCAAACCGCAACGCTTCACCATCTGGAGGAAGCACAATGGCTAAAGACACCGTCCTCGTTTCGATTACCGCCAGCCGAGAAAAAGACGAAATCGTCTACAAACTCGATTCAGCCAGCAGCCTAACGAACGAGGAACTCGAGTATTATCTTGAAGAGATTATAAAGGGCATCTGCACGTGGAAGCCCGAGCTCTGCAAGAACAACGTAAAAACCCTCAAAGGAACGATAACAAGGAAAAAATAACATCACGTTTTTTTCCAAACGCCCACATCAAGTCCTCAACATAGTAGCCTATTCATTCCGCCTGTAACCACGCACAAACCCGAACAATTTTGCAAACATTCTGCATAAAGTGAACAATTTCTCTGCATGCGTGAACAATCTGAACATTCTTCTGCAAAGCCCTTCAAGCAAAAGCAACCGCTAAAGCAGCCTGAAACTGGAACGGAAGAAATTGTTCAACAAAGAAAAATGGTCCACGAACAAGAATATCGCTTCAACCCCTTCACCGCTATCTACAGAATTGTCACAGGTGACAATTTTGAACAATTTTCTGAAAGCTCAGTTCTAAAAAAGCAGCCCCAAATCTAGCCCAATCAAGAACGGTTGGAATTGTCACACAAAGCGAAAACGAATTGTCACCACCCAAAAATTGGCTCTCAGCCCGCTTTCTGTAACATTCTCGCACAATGGATAGCACAATGACGCACAATTGATCCAACATGTCCGCACAATGGTTCAACATGGTAGCACAATCGTGCACAATGAGCCAAAATCCCCATTCAACCAAAGCAAACAGCAAATCAGCCTGAAACAAAAACAGCTGTCATTGTCACACAATGGAAAAAACCACATGCGCAAACACAAAAATTGACTCCATGCACCTACACTTCACTGCCACACATGCTCAATGGTGACTCTGCAATTATTGCTCATGGTTGTCAACAATCGCATGCTCAATTGCCTCAATGTCTCTGCTCCATCAAAAAAGCAACCAGAAAAACAGCCAAAACAAAAACAGCTGACATTGACGTTCAATGGCAAAAACCATTGCTCAAACCCAAAAATCTAGTCAAGAAAAAACAGCTAAGACTACAGACAACACAAGAGAGAAGCCGCTGACTAAATCAAACCGAAAAACCGGTTATCCTCTTAATCGGCCACGTTTGTTATGGAAATGAAAAAACATTATCACTCGAAGAAAGCTAGAACTAAAAAAAGAAAAAAGGAAAAGAGGCAGTCTCACGACTGTTGACTCGAAGACTTTACGCCTTGTGCGTTTCCCGTTATAGCTGGCAATTCTGGGAAGTTGTCGTTGACTTTCTGCTCCGCAACCGTCGCAGCTTCCGTTAAAATCTTTGCCGCATCCTCGTTCACATTATCGAAATTCATCGTCATACCGCTGTTAAGCCCCGCTTCAAACATCAAACCACTCAGCATATTGCCGATTTCGCCCAACTCATTCTCCGCTTCCGGCAGCACACCACCCATGCAAGAACCCACCGAACGTAACACGCCGATTGCAGGACCCAAGTTCGCCACGACATCGCCGAGCTCTGTGCAAGTCTGAATCCGCAGCATCACCTGGTCCAGCGCAAGTTTAGCGTTCATAACTAGCTTCGCCATCTTCCTGACTTCAGCTAACTCGTTAGCGTAGATGTTCGCGTGAGCAGTGTCGTGTTTCGAAATGGCATCGACTAGTCTGGCAAACATTGCGCGGTCCTTCTGAGTGAACCGTTCGCTAGCCTGATCTAGCTTGCTGATCTGCAACGTTAGGCGTCTGACCGCGTAGTCCAATTTCTGTTTTAGCGGCACTTGGGGCGTGACTGTTTCCTTCAATGTGTCAGTGAATGACGCTTGTTCTCTGTTTGTCTCCCATTTTTTCGCGAATCGTTCAGACAAATTAACATCCTCACGAGCAGAACAGCAGAGAATGTACTTATGAATTGTTAATATGGCTGAAACATGCAGGTATACACGTTAAACTCCTCGTTCATCGCGAAAAAGCAATCATAAATCAAAAATCAATCCTCCAGAAGCGATTTTAGACACAAACATGAAAAACCCGAAAAATCCGTCAAACAATAACGCCAAAAACGAACGCCAACAACCCTAAGACAAACAAGAACAAGAGAACATTCTTTATCTTTCTTGCTCTCCCCTGACCAGTATCCACAAGCAGAAGAACACGACCCAGAGAAATGGGAAGAACTCAAGAAACGATATGCCAAGGAACTCGAAGCCAAACAACACCTCATACAAGAAATAGAGCAGAACGAAAAGAAGGGATCAGTTACGTTGCTGTACTCGGCGAAAGACACCGCACATAACAATGCAGTTGCACTAAAAGCAGTCATAGAAAGAGGCTAAGTGACTTTCAATTCTTGCAGGATTCTGCGGAACTCCTCATCCTTCAGCGAAGCTCTTCTACCGTTAGCGTAGATGGCTTTCACTTTCTCCACGCAAACCGCCACCACATCATCGTCAGGTGTTCCTCCAGTCACCTCCGAGATACGGTGTTTGATTATGCCTTTGCCAGACTGCTTGCCAATCGTCAAACGACGCTTGTTCCCAACCAAGTCAGGCGGATACGGTTCATAAGTCCAAGGGTCGCTTAGAACGCCATGAGTATGGATTCCTGACTCATGAGCAAACCCATAGTCACCAACGATGGCTTTGTTCGGCGGAACCACGTAGCCGGTTGCTTTGCCGATGAAATCAGCGGTTTTCTTCAACTCTTGCGTCTTGTTCCGGTACTTCATGACGCCATAATGTAGGTAAAGATTCATCAGAACCTTCTCGGTCTCCGCGTTTCCGGCTCTCTCGCCGATGCCCAAGTAGGTTGTACTCAAGTAGATTCTATCCCACACGCCAGAGGCAGCTCTCACAGCGGCAATCGTGTTCTCCACAGCATTCCCAAAATCATCATGGGCGTGCATCTCCACGTCTCCGATTTTCGTCTCCTTCTTTATGGCTCTGATCTTCGCTGGAATCCCAACGGGCAAAGGTGCGTTTACATCGGAAAGCCCGATGCCAACGGTATCGCAGACACGATAGCATTCGGCGCCTGCATCAGCTACTGCGTCGATGAATTCTTTCTCGAAACTCCAGTCTGCACGCGTGCTGTCTTCACCATGCACAAAGGTTCGTAACCCATTGGTCTTGGCCGCGTACTCGACCACGTCAACCACGTTGGCTAGTATTGCTTCGCGTGTTTTCTCAGGCCACTTGGCTTTGAAGTGGATGTCTGAGACAGGATGCGAAATCCCGACTTCACGAAGCCCACAAGCCACTGCACTGTCTATGTCCTCTTTGACTGCGCGGCACCATCCCGCCACACGAAGGTCTAGCTTCAGGTTCTGGATGAGTCTTGCAGCTTTCTTGTCGGGTTCCTGGTAATGGAACACCTCGATTCTGTCGACGCCGATGTCGCTTAGGAACTGGGCGATTTTTGCGGCGTCCTTGGGTTTCACGGCTAGGCCGGGCATTTGTATGCCGTCTCGTAGCGTAGTGTCGTCTATTATGGGTTCTGTGTCGAGGTTTAGTTTGAAATAGAAGTCTTCAAGTTTCATGTCTGGCTAACTCTGTTTTATGTTGTTTTCTCGGAAAGTGCAATGCCGTAGATAGGCTAAGTAGTCGTTGATAAAGATTTCCTTATTTTTTCTGTAGGTTTGTTCAAACATTCATGTTGTTTTGCGGAAGAATGTCTTTACTTTATGTAAAGAAACACTTTACTTTTGCACAGAAACACAAACAAATGAAGCCTAAAGTGAGACAACTTGTGTGCGAGTTGCAGTTGACATGAGAACTATAGAAAATGAAAAAAATTTCCATCATCAGCTACCCTGTCTGTTATTTCAGCCCTTTAAGACAGAAAGCTTACTTCCTCACCCAAACGACTTCAAAACAGAAGCTTCTCTCTTACTGGAAGAAGAAACCAGCAGTGTCCGTTCTTCTGCTTAGCGTGAGTTGACCATCCCAGTCCCTCAACGGGCGGTTCCTTGAAGAAACTTGTGTTAGAAGATGATGACCATAGCCCCGGATAACTGTCATCATCATCTTCTACGGATGCCCCGTTGCGAGCAAAATCTTCTTTCCGTATGTCGCCGTCCATGGTTTTCAGCTGCCCCGTTTCCGCATCGAGTTAGAGTTGGCTTCAAAAGGCAAGAATATGCCTATCTTCCTCTTAGTCCCAGTTAGTTATGTGGGCATGGAAAGAAAGAAGAAAGGCAACTACTTTGCTAGTTGCTTTCGCATTTCCTCGTATGTTGCCTTGATGTCTTCCACCGAGGCTTCATCTTCTAGTGTTGATGTGTCGCCCAATGGTGCTCCAAGTAGCACGGCTTTGAGGAGTCTGCGCATGATTTTGCCACTTCGAGTCTTCGGAAGTTTGTTGACCATGACTATGGCGTCCGGGGTTGCGATAGGTCCGATGGTGTTTCTGATGTGCTTTATGAGGTCGGCTCGTAGCTCATCCGATGGTGTGAAGCCGCTGCGTAGAGTGACGAAGGCCACTGGAACTTCGCCTTTCACTGCGTCTTCTTTGCCCATGACTGCGGCTTCCGAGACTGCTGGATGTGAAACCAGGGCGCTTTCGAGTTCAACTGTGCCTATGCGGTGTCCTGCGACTTTGAGGACTTCGTCGGCTCTGCCGAGCAGCCAGAAGTAGCCATCTTGGTCTCTGACTGCGTAGTCGCCAGTGTAGTATGTGTTGGGCCATCTGCCGAAGTACGTTTGCTTGAAGCGTTCGGGGTCTTTCCAGAGGGTTTGCAGCATTCCTGGCCAGGGTGTTTTTATCACGAGGAAGCCTTTGTTTCCTGTTTTTGCTTGCTGTCCTTTCTCATCGTAGACTTGGGCATCGACGCTAGGCAGAGGCATCGTGGCTGAGCCTGGTTTCAGGGGGATTAGTTCGATGCCGCTGAGGGGGGAAATCATGTATCCGCCTGTCTCGGTTTGCCACCAGGTGTCGATTACGGCGAGTTTGCTCTTGCCGACGACGCGGTAGTACCATTTCCAGGCTTCGGGGTTGATGGGTTCGCCGACGGTGCCTAGAATGCGCAGCGTGCTGAGGTCGTGTTGGTTTATCCATTGTTCGCCGAATTTCATGAACATGCGGACTGCGGTTGGGGTTGAGTAGAGGATGGTGATGCCGTGGTTTTCGATGATTTGCCACCATCGGTCTTGGGCTGGGAAGTCGGGTGTGCCCTCGAATAGGAACGTTGTGACACCGAGTGAGAGGGGTGAATAGACGTTGTAGGTGTGGCCTGTTATCCATCCGATGTCTGCGGTGCACCAGTAAATGTCTTCTTCGGTTGGGTTGAATGCCCATTTGAGGGTCCAGTACGCCCAGACTAGGTATCCTCCTGTGCCATGTTGAACGCCTTTTGGTTTGCCCGTTGTTCCCGATGTGTAGAGGATGAAGAGGGGGTCGGTGGATTGCATGTGTTCGGGTTCGACGTATGCGTTGGCGCCTGCTTGGGTTAGTGCGTCGTTGTACCATTGGTCTCGTGGGGGGTTCATGGTTACTGGTTGTCCGGTGCGTTTGACGACTATGACTTTTTCTACTGTTGGGCAGTTTGGGAGGGCTTTGTCGGCGTTGTCTTTGATGGCTACGGTTTTGCCGCGTCGGAAGGAGCCGTCTGCGGTGACGAGGATGCGTGCGCCTGAGTCGTTGACGCGGCCTGCGAGGGCTTCGGAGCTGAAGCCGCTGAATACGACGGTGTGGATTGCGCCTACGCGTGCGGTTGCTAGTAGTGTGATGGGGAGTTCTGGGATGACTGGGAGGTAGACTGCTATGCGGTCTCCTTTTTTGATGCCTGCGTCTTTGAAGGCTTTTGCGAGTTTGTTGACTTCGCGGTAGAGTTGGTAGTAGGTGAAGGTGCGGGTTTCGCCCATTTCGCCTTCCCAGATGTAGGCGAGTTTGTTTTTTCTTGGGGTTTTGATGTGTCTGTCGAGTGCGTTGTAGGTGATGTTTAGGGTTCCGTCTGGGAACCAGTTGTAGAATGGTGGGTTTGTGTCGTCTAGTGCTTTGGTGGGTTGTTTGAACCAGTCGATGGCTTTGGCTTTTTCCAGCCAGTATCCTTCGCGGTTTTCGATGGAGTGTTGCCATTCTTTTTTGAGCTTGGCGCCTGTGCCTGTTTTTTCGTTGATGGGGTAGAAGGTTTCGTTAAATGGTAAGCTTGTTTCAGACATGTTTCCAATCCTTGAATGAGTTTTGGGTGTAACGTTTAGCTCAGGGTTATAAAGCTTTTCTGTACCTGTTTAGCTTTCTGTTTGCGCTTCTCGTTCTTCCGTGTTCGGGTGGCTGGTAGTGTGTTGGCGTTGGGATCAATTTTTGTGGTTGCTCAATGGTTTTCGGCATTGAGTGTCAATGTCAACTGTTTTTGTTTTGGGCTGTTTTTGTTGTTGCTTTTTTGGAACTGGGCTAGCCAAACATTGAGCACGATTGACAAAATTTGACAATTTTTGAGCAACGATTCGGTTTTTAGGCTGGGTTAGTTGAACGAGCCTTTGAGGCTATTGAGCAGTTTGAGCAGAGTTTGCAGGACAATGTGTTGGAACGCGGCGAAGGATGGCTTCTGAAGTCAATTTTTGGGTTTGCACAATTTACGTAGGTTTTGTGCGGTCCACGTGAACCTGCGTTCAGAGGGTTTTGGTTGCTGATTTTGCTAGACTGGGCTTTTCAATGATTGTTCAGGAATTGTGCGGAATTGTGCAGCGGCCTCCCGTGAGCCAATTTTTGAGTTGTGTCAATGGTTTTTGGCGTTGTTCTTCAATTATGCAGTTTGGCGCTGTTCTGCATGGGTGCTATTGTTATTTTGGTGCTGGAACAACATTCCACATAACAATGGCATTGTGCGTCTAGTGCCAGTCTGCAATGAAGCATTGTGCAGCCATTGTCACAGGAATGCACATCATCGTTGCAGTGACAATTCTCTCATGGAGATCCCAGCCATATAGGTAGAGTAGAGCCTGGGGCTATGGGGTTGGCTGAAAAAGGACGCAATTCCCAGGATGCCTTTTGATGTGGCAGAATTGTTGAGAGAAGCTTGCGTCAAAGAATGGGCTGACCCCAGCGATGACCGGATGAATCGAATTATGATTTAAGCGCGCCCAATTTGAGCGCCAAAAACGAAGATAAAACTCGAGGGCAAATGCTACGCGAAGCGAAAGCCGCGTTCAGGCAAGTTTCGCCGTTTTCTCAGCGCGTTTGTTTGTTTTCCTGCCAGCCCGTCGGGCGTTTTCGGTAGCAGGGAACCTCGTACTCGAACAATGGGACCTTCTTCGACATGCCCGCTTTTCCCTTCCGTCTGGCTAAACTGTTGCGTTTTGCCTAAAAGCTTTGCTATCAAAAAACTGTGAACTCGCGGTGAAATGGGTTGAGAAACGTATTTGTGGCGCGGAAATTAGGCGACACTGATTTTATCGTTTTCATTTATGAGCTTTCTTTCCCTGAGCATTTTGTTGTAGACGTCGCGGAGGCGTGCTTTGGTTTTCTCGGTCACGTGTGTGAAACCGAAGACTCGAGCGGTTTCCATGATGAGTGATTCTGGGCTTATGCTCAGGGCGTATTGTGCGACGAGTTTCATGGCGCTCTCGATTTCCTCGGGCGGCACGTGCTCAGGCTGTCTCAGGGATTCAGGTACGCCTGGGACAGGCACGCGGACGGGCACTTCAACGAGGTCGTTGGGCCAGAGGAAGTCGCCTTTCACGGTCAGTCGGTGATCTTTGAGGAGCATCTCGAGTGCTTCTTGCGTAGAGCTGATGATTTTCGGTCCGATGCGGTGAACGTCCCATGTGGCTGCGAGCTTTTGCACGGCGTAGTCGAAGTGGATTGGTCCTTCTTCCCTGACGAGTTCTTCGAGAAGGCGGCTTTGGAGGATGCGGTTCTCTTGGAAGTGGAATTCGTTCTTCTCCACCGTGCTGTATGGGTATTTGGAGAGGGCGATTCTCACGTAGGGATTGAAGATTGCTTTGAGAGGGTGGACCTTGTAGGGAACGCCGATTCTTTCGGAGCCTCCGAACTGGACTTGTTTGACCTCGATATCGTACTGAACTTCCCGTTGGATAGGCTGCGAGATGGGTTCGGCTCGTAGTTGGCAAGCTTCGTCAAGCGCGTCCTTTAAACGTCTGATTTCTGATTCTCGTCTCGCCACCCAGTCTGGGGACCATACGCGGTGAATTCGCCAGCCCAGCTGGTTGAGAACTTGTTCTCTGAGCCTGTCTCGGTCGCGTGCGCTGTTGCTGGAACGATACGTGGTGCCGTCGCATTCAATGCCAATCAGATAGCTACCAGGGTTGGCGGGGTCGACCACGCCAATGTCGATGGGGTAAGCGCTGCATCCGACCCGGGGTACGATGCTGTAGTCCATTTGCTGGATTTCTTTGCCCACGGCTTCCTCCAAGGCTGAGTCAAACGTGCCTTCGGGGTGTGGTGTTGACCAGGCTTCGTCTGTTCTCTCGGCGTACTCCAAATAAGCATGCAGTGCCGAGACACCCGCTGGGCTGGAAGGGGTGACTGCGATGTCAGACGCTTTGATAGAGGTAACGAGGATGACTTTTTCTCGGGCACGGGTAACTGCAACGTTAAGTCGCCGTTCGCCCCCTGCTTTGTTCAGTGGTCCGAAGTTTAGAGTCATCTGTCCCTTCTGGTCTCTGCCGTAGCCTACGCTGAAGATTATGACGTCGCGTTCGTCGCCTTGGACGTTCTCGAGGTTCTTCACAAAGAAGCCTTCTAGCCTATCTTCTTGGAAGAAGTGCTCGAACTCTGGACGCTCCACTATCCGCCGTTCGATGGCTTCTTGAACGGTCTCCATCTGGGCGATGCTGAAGGTCACAACGCCCAATGTCTTTTCAGGGTACTTTTTGAAGTGCTCGAAAACGAGGTTTGCAACGGTTTCCGCTTCTGCAGGGTTGTCACGGCGTCCGCCCCTGTCGTAGACTCCGTCGGGGACGTAGACGAGTTTTACGCCCAGCGACTCGTTAGTCGCCTGTGCAGCGGGGAAAGTCACCAACGCTCCATCGTAGAAACGTTCGTTCGAGAATGCTATGAGCGTTTCGTGTCGGCTGCGGTAGTGCCATCGAAGCGTCTTCACGGGCAACCCGATTCCGAGGCATTCGTCGAGGATGCTGTCGCAGACTTCTACGTCGCCCTCGCTCATCTCGTCCCAATCTACGTCTTCTATGAGGGATTTCTGGAAGAAACTCGTCGGGGGCAGCTGTTTGTTGTCTCCTGCTACGACGATGGTTTTTCCGCGGTAGATGGAGCCGACGGCGTCTTCGGGGACAATCTGTGAGGCTTCGTCGTAGAGGATAAGGTCGAACTTCATCACCTCGGGAGTCAGGAATTGGCTCACCGAGATGGGGCTCATGAGCAAGCAGGGCTTGAGCCTTGGAAGTAGGTTCGGAATGCGCTGAAGCAGACTGCGAATGGGCATAAGCCGCCGTTTCTTCGCCGACTCCTTCAGCAACACGCCAATCTCCGAATCTTCAGCCTGAATCAGGATGTCCTGGGGCTTCCTAACGTTGGCAGCTTCGACGACTCTGCTCGCGGATCGTCGAATAAGGTCTTGGTCGACCTTTCTGAAATCTGCGATGGTTTGCTCTTGGTTTTCACGTCGGAACCGGCCCAAGCGTTCATCTTGGAGGTACAGGTTGTTTATCCATTCTTGGTGAACGCCCTTACGAAAAATGTCGACGAGCTGCCCCGCGGGGAACGGTTCCTCTGCGAGACGATTAAAGAACGGAGCTAACCCAGCCAACGTGAACCTGTCTTTTATGTCCTTGAAGTCAAACCAAACGCGGCAGGTCGTCCACGCGGTCTCTAAGCGCCATAACCTTGCTTAGTGCAGCGTCAAGAGTTGCCTGATGCAGCTTCTTACCGTGATACGTCAACTCGTCCTCGAAGCGGGATTCAAGAGCCGAGAACGACGCCGTAGCTTCCTTGAAGCGCTGAACCAAACCACCGTTGGACGGAGCCTTCTCAGCCCCGGCTGCGAGGACATTTACGAAGGCGTCTGGCATGTTATGGGAGCCAAACATGGTTTGCGCTTTTTTCGTCCAGTCGAGAACGGAGAGGATTTCCTTCCAGCTGGTGTCGAACTCCAAGAAACGAACTCCGAATTTGGCTTTTAGTGCTGTTCGGCCGTTGAGGAACTCGACTTCTTTTTTCCTGACGCTCTCCGCACTCTTCAAGTCTTCCAACAGTTGGCGATAGTTTGCTGGTTCATGTTTGCAGGCCTGCAAAACATCGTTCGTCAGTCCGAGAAGTTGTGTGATGTGTTTTTCTGTGTCGTCTGCCCATTCCTGGAGCTCCGTTATGGTCGTGTCGTAGATGGATAGCTTGGAGTTGGGTAGTATCGAGATCGGGATGACGGTACTTAGGTCTTCGATGGCTTTCTTCCATGCGGCGGTTGATTCTTGGAGTTCAACGCCGAGCCAGCGAACCTGCTGCGGCGCCATCGTCCCTTGGGATGCCAGTTTGGCGAGGCTCTCGGGAACCGAGGTCGAACCTAGTATCTTGAAGATTTCAGCTGCCACTTCCACTGCTTTTTCGACTTTCTGGAAGTCGGTGTTGGCTCCCTCATAGAAGTGCCCGAGCAAACTCTGCAGCGTAGCCGTGTAGCCGTCGATTTCGGCTTGTAGCATTTTGGCTCGGCGTGCGTCGATAAGGTCTTTCACGACGGTTTTGGGGACGCGACCCTCACGTGTTAGCAGAGCGATTTGCTTTTGGTCGCGGTAGAATGCTGGTCTGAAATATCGTGAGAAGCCCCTGTAGGGTCCATTGTACCGCCTTATGAACTCGTCGAGGTCGAGGCTATAGATTCGGTCATCGTAGGCTTTTGTTGATTTGGCTCCGCAGCAAGTTGTTTTCCTGAATGTCCTTCTTTGCCTTGGGCACGATTTCCTGCACGCGCCGGAAAGTTGCGGGGTCGAACCATTTGGCTTCGGGTTTGTTTTCGGAGAAACAGAGCACCGCGAGGCGCGATAGCTGTGTGATGCGTTCGGTCGATAGGTTCTCCGCTGGCAAGCCGAGTTGCTGGGCTAAGTCTTTTGCGTATCCTGTCCATTTCTCGACAAGCTCGTGGTTGCTCGCGAGGAGTTTTGCTAGTTGTCCTTGCTTCTTCAGCAAATCGCCATCCTCGACGCTGGCTGGAATGATTAGGGGCTGAATTGACGTGAGCGCCTGCTCGATTTCAGCGGATTTGTTGATGTTCAGGTTGAAAAACGACTCCTCGTAAGAGCTCAGCAGTCGGGTTCTTTGGGCTTGTCGCCATTCAAACATTCCTTGATGAGCCTGTGCTTCGCGGATTAGTTCGTATATGTCGAGGTGTGTGAGCCAGTTCGGTTCGGGCTTCGGGCTCTCCATGAGCAGACGACTAAGCTCGATGAGCCAGTCGACTTGGGCGAATGTTTCGGGTGCTTCCAACCCTAGTTTTCCGGAGAATTCTGTTGCCTCTAAGCGGAGCAGGTTCACCTGCGAAGTCAAGGTCTCCAGGAACGTCGTGAGTTCCGAGCGAACCTCCAGCGAAAAGCTGGTGCCACGATATCCTCGCCACGGAAAATCCTTCTCCTCTACGGCTTGCCAGACGCCGCTGAGCTGGGCGACGAGATTCTCCAGTTCCTGCATACGCTGAGGCGTCAACTCGCCGACGTTTACTAAGCCGACAGGAACGGATGGCGACCGCTTCCAGTCTTGTGAGTTCGCAGAGGACCTCGTACGCGCTAATCTGCAGATTCGGCTGCTTGCTGTGGAGGCTGTGGACATAGCCGTTCAAAGAGCTTTGCAGCGCTTGCAGCTTTTCGAAGTCATGCATCGAGGGCAAGTTGCGTGGGACTAGTTGCTCGTTGAGGCAGCGCATGAGTTCAGCCACGACTTCCTGCTTGTTCGCCTTACTACTGTGCATCTCCAGACAGAAAGGTGCCAAGCCGACTTCGCTTAGGCGTTTGTAGACGACTTCGAGCGCAGCCATCTTGTCGCTCACAAACAGCACGGATTTTCCGCGGGCGATGCACTCTGAGATTATGTTGGCTATGGTCTGACTTTTGCCTGTTCCTGGCGGTCCCTGCATTACAAAACTCTGGCCCTGCAGGGCGTAGTCGATGGAGATTCGCTGGCTACTGTCGGCATCTAAGACCCTGAAAGTCCGCTCGGGGGTTTCTATTGCGTCAACATCTTTCTCTTCGGGCAGGGAATCCATAACGAGCTTTGCGTCTTTGATGCCTGTGATGGCGCGGACAATGGGGTGGGTCACGATGGCGTCTGCGTTGGCTTCGAGGTCTTTGAAGATAACGAGTTTGTGGAATGAGAACAGCCCGATCTCCAGCGTCGGCTCGACTTTCCAGCCAAACCGCTCTACAGTCTGGCTGACAAAGCTAAAGTAGTCCGTCAGGCTACGTGCTTCGCCGTTCTCCGGAAATGATGGAAGATCAATCTTGAAGTCGGCTCGCAACTTTACCTGCAACGCCGGGTTCGGGATAGCCGCCTCCTCAACGAGTGGGACTGAAAGGGTGAATGGATCCAATACCGATTTTCTCGTCAGCTCCACCGGGACCATAATTAGGGGGCTGCGGACCTCTTCGTTCGTTGCGATTTCTCGCCACGTTAGCATCCCGAAGGCCGCGTAGAGAATGCGGACGCCCCGTTCCCTGTAGTCCAAGAGTGCCCGTCGGTTGAATTTCTTGAGGATGTTCTCCAAATCTTTGCGGGCAAGATTGCCGTCGCAAACTAGGTGGCTTACCGTGGGTTTTGGAGGTTGCAAGAGGAAATTCAAGAGGCGGAGTCGTTGTTGCTCTGCGGTTTGGGATTTGTTCTTCGGGAGGCATCCAGAACTCCATGCCACGCTTTCTGTGGACAAGTCTGGAGAAGACGGTCTCCGCATCAGGAGAGACGACGAGCAGGTTGCCTTTCACTGCATGTTTGAAGTAGAGAAGTCTGTTGCGGCGGGAGAGGTCTATGAGGCGGGATTTCCATTCCTCGATGTACTCGTAAACCTTGGAGCTGCCTGTTTCTTGCAGGAAAGGCGAAACGGTATCTCGTGACATGCGTTATTAATCCCCACAGTCTCCAAGAATACGTTACCATGCAATTTACGCTTTTGGTGACAGCAGACATGGAAACAAACGACTTTTAAGCTAGGAAAAAACGACAGACTCATAGAATGTCCCAAAATACACGGCAATCCGTCAGAGCAACTCGTTTGGAATTTCATTGAACACTTCTAAAAAGGCGATGGCCTTTTTCTCTCTGTTAAACGTCACAGCTACCAATTACCGTTGGATTCTGTTGTCAACTTTAAGGTTTGTACGAATAATCTTCTCTGTGAAATGTTCGAGGGGAAGCACAAACTGCGGCTCCCTTATGTTGAGTAACACTAGCGGCGGCATTATCGCTGTTTTTGCAAGCTAGCTGATGCCTTGGTAGTGTCCTTTGCCAAGAAAAGAAGAACAGCGGAGCCGACGACGGTTATGCTTCCAAGTGCGAGTCCTACGACGCCGTAGAGTCCAGATGTGATGAATAGAAGTGTTCCTCCTAATGCTGGAGCGATAACGTTGCCGATATTGTTGAATATGCTGTTCAGCGACAACATGGTGCCGCGGGATTTCGGAACTTGTTCGAGAATAAGGTAAACGAATGCTGGAGTTGAAAAAGCCGCAAACCAGACATGCAGCATGTCAAAGGTGAATGCGAGCCACAGGTTAGGAATAAAGAAAAATGCTATGGTGAAGAAAGCTGCAAGGAAAGCGCTTAGGACAGCAACACGTTTCGCTCCAAACTTACTTACGAATCGACCGGAAACTAAGGGCGCAACGGTGTAAATTACGGCCGCTACTTCAAAAATCCCCACGGTCCATTCCCTGGGCACCGCGAATACAGTCCGGTAGAAAGCTATTGCGAAGACTGCGACCTGTGTCCCTGCTATGGTTAGAATGTTGGAGATTAGGCAAGCAGTAGCAGATCCGTTTGTGAAGATTTGCCTAAAACTTCCTGAGTACGGATTCTCCTTGCTGACTGCGGATTTTTCACGTGGTTTAGATGGAAGAAAGAATGTGGCTAAGGCTAAGCCTGCAGCCGAAACGGGCAATGCTACGAACAAGAAGTCGTACCGCCAGCCGCCAACATTCGTCATAAACCCAAATAACAGGATTGTGGCAAGAGTCGACAAGGCGCCTACTGATACGATGTAGCTTATTGCTTTCGCCTTCTTGTCTGCTGGAAGTATATCTCCGACTAACGTAAAAGCCATTACGCTAACCATGATACTGCCGCCGCCTTCCATCGCCAGAAAGAACTGCAGTGAAAGCAGAGTTGGAGCAAAAAAGCTTCCGATTGCTGAAATAACCACAAGTGTTACACCTATTAAAAGCAGTGGTTTTTGTCTAAATCGGATAGCCAAAATGCTTAACAATAGAGCGAAGACAATTTCAGCAGCGGCGTTCACGGTGCTAAGCTGGCTGACGGCACCAACGGCGGCGGCGTTAACAGTGCCGAAAAACGTTCTTGCTATGTCTACTGCGAACAGCGTTATTATGGCATTGGACACGCCTACCGAGAAAGCAGCGATTGCCAGGGATGGAAGAAATAATCGTCTCGAAGGCTCACTACTTGGAGCAGGTTCATCGAAGGTCATGTTATTTCGCTATGTGAGTAGAAAGTATATAGAATTTGCCAAAGTCGAACTGAATTCAGAAAAATGAATCTTTAGCAAAGAAGGCAAGAAATCAATGCAGGCTAGGAAAAGAACTGCACAAACATCCGCTCTGTACATTCCGGTATTTAGTACCGTGAGAGTGTTACTTTCTGGCGTTAACTATTTGCGTTAACTATTTAGGTCGTGTTATGGAACCAACAACATTTGTAAGCATAACCCCGTGGGTTCCGGGCGCTAAGTTCTTCCACGACGGGTCTAAGAAGGTGACAAATGCGTCAAGCCTGTCGTATTCATAGTTCTCGATGAAGTCTCCAAGAGGCGAAGAATTCATGACGTGCTGGGGTTTGCCATACGCCTCGAATAGCATGCAGGCTGAGGGCAGGATATGAGCGGTAGGAGGAAGAGGTATATGCCCTGTCCATCCCACAAACAAGGTGTTGCCGTTTTTCCGAATTTGCAACCCATCAGTCTTCACAAATTGGAAGTTATTTGCTGCGGGGGTGCCCAAGCTCATAGCTTTCTGCGGAACAACAGCTTTTTCGTTTGTTTCGACGGTGGCCACTGGCACGAACTCGTAGCCATTTGGGGTCTTGAGCCTCATTTTTATGTATAAACTATTCCCTTCTCCATACGTAGACTCTTTTTCGTAGTGGACAGCGATAATCTTGGTTGCAGGTATACCGAGGTTGCTTGGTGCCTGAATCAAGACCTTTCCAGCAGTGCTCCGGCTTCTTGGCAAGTCCTTATCAGGGACATCTTTTGCAGCCTTAGCATATGCGGTTAGCGTTTCTGGGGTTCCAATTTCAGGCTGAAGCGAGCTCAGAGAATCAATGCAGATGGCTGATGGGATAGGAGCTCCATTCCAAAGACTTTTCAGCATAAGCGCAATTCTTCCGACGTGCTCACCATCGCTTGTATAAAACACGTCTTCAAACTGCGGTGACGCACCCATTCTTTCAGAATCACGCGGCGCATGAAATTGGAAAAGGTGCGTTTCATCGACGACAGTGGTCTGCAAGTAACCAGACGGGATGTGCCTTGTTGGACAGTATTTTGCCAGTTGTAATGCGGCTTTGAAGTTCCCACTCGTTATGGGCGCCATGATTTTGACGGAAATCCCTCTTTCTATCCATGCTTCTATAAGCGCCGTGTTTTCGCACAGGGTCGCCAGTCCTTGCGAAGACGTTAGAACAAGGATTTGTTTCTTGGCGGAACTTACGATTTCATAGTAGGTTTTTTCGGCTTCCTCAGCGTTGTTTATGAATATTCTTTGCGATGGGCTGCCTCTCTCGATTTCAGCTATATTTTGCTCGATGTCCGTTGAGTTTCGCCACAAATCTTCAAAAACAGCGGAGAAGGCAAGTGCAAGTTCTTCGCAGTCTGTCCAGAGGCAGACATCCTGTTTGTTGGAAGTCGTACTCAGCTTCGGTGTGATGAAGAACAGGATTTCATCATTATCCCCTAGGACCATGCGAGGTGCTTGTAAGCCGAGTTCTGGGTTTCTTCCTTTTAGGTTAAATTCCCTGAAGTGTGATTCCTTGAGGAGAGTTTTAATGGTGGGGAGGTTCTCGTTGGATAAGTCAGTGACGAAACGGATTTGAATTATGGATTTCAAGGGATGCGATAAGATGTTGTCGAAGAGGCCGAATTGGTCAGCACGAGCTAAGCCTGGAACCGTGGCTACAACTGACAGGCTTCTTTTTGTGTCTTTTATCATCTGGGCGATTCGGGCATAGATTTTGTTGTCTCCTTCGATGACGACGAATTTGCCTATTGGAGGTTCGAGTCCGGGTTGGCGAATGCTTTTCCAGTAGGTGAGTATCTCGCTTTTGGTGGTTTCCATTTGCGCGGCTTCGTCGCGCTTAGCCTTGATGCTCAAGTCCAAAACTGTCTCAAACGGGACCGCGGTGAAGCGTGCCGGGGCTTCGAGAGTTGATTCTAACAAGCCTTTGGTTTGGAGGATTTTCAGGATACGGTAGATTTGGGCTTTGTGTCTTTTCATTCCCTTGGCGATTTCGTTGCATTTGAGCACGCCGTGTTTGGAGAGGAAAACGTAGACCTCTGCCTCCTTCTCTGTCAGTTCGAGGTTTTTGAGAACGTTCTTTATGGTTTCCTCGCCCAACCACTACTCCCTTCTCCAGTCGAGTAACAAACTTTTGTTCCTAGTCCATCCTTAATACGGTAATCGGGCTTAACAATTTTTCGCAAATGAAGACCGATTAATCAGTCTCGAGCGCCGAGTGTGGGGCGCAGTGACAAGAAGTACCCAACAGAAAAGGAGAGTAATAAAAAACGCATAAAATCAAAACCGTTGCATTAGCTGCTTCGCTTCTTATCATCGGACTTATGATTGCTGCCATGCCAATGTTCATTCCAGCAGCCACAGCGGCTGACGGGTGGACTTCAGTCTATGACGGTAGGGGCGTGAAGGCGTATCCTGACCTGCGTGAGTACGTCTGGCAGAAAAACGCCAGCATGGCGCCGAACGGTCCATACGACAAGATAGGCTTGCACAGGCTAGTCAGAACAGACACCAAACCGAAAGCAGTAATATTCATTCTACCATCAGGGTGGAGCAACGGTGAACAGTGGCTTTCAAACCCGCCTGAGGAAAACTGGACCAGATACGAAAACTACTCCATAGCTATTTATCTTGCAAACAGGGGCTTCGACATCTATGCCATAGACTACAGATCTCACTTTGCTCCACAGGCTTCTGGCATGCGCAACAATCTGACTCAGCTTGCTGCCCAGCTCGCTTTCATGCAGAATTGGGGTTGGGACCAATGGATAAGCGACATAAAAGAAGCCGTGGAGAAAGCAAAAGAAGTTACCGGAGCTAAGAAACTCTTCCTACTAGGCGAGAACAAGGGCGGAGACGCAGCCATGAACTACGCTACCCTCTACTGGAAGGAAGACCTGCTGGGCATAATATTAGTTGACGCAGCCCTTGGCGACAGATTGGGCACTCCTATTGTCGTGAAACCCTCTTCAACAACAAACACCTACAATCTGACTACACAACTAGCTACATTGAAAGCAACAGGAGACTGGGCGAATCCAACGTACGGCTTAACCATCGCACAATCTGACCTTATATTCGCCACGAGATATGGATTGGCAAACCCCAACAGCACAGTCTTTGACCCAGACGGTAATCCCATCATCAATCCATTAACCAACAAAACATACTCAAACTGGATCGAATACTTCGCAAGTGCATATGAGGTTAGCTTCCGCTACACCAACATCACTGGAGGATACGGAGACGCTCTAAGAGAAATGCAGCTCGAAAGCAAGAAAGACCAATGGTGGCCACGCAGGCTCAACCGAGAAACTCTAGCAATGACGGACTGGACAAACTGCCCCTATGTAACCCGCGATTTCGACGAGTACTACCGGGAAATAGGCACTCCCTTGATCGCTATTAACAGCGGGATAACATCAAACAGATCTGGCACACTCCGATTCGTGAATGGAATCAATACCACCGACTTTACAACAACTCTGGTGCCGAACACTGGCATTTTTGACCTCTCCGTAGGCAACACCGCAGTACGAGACGTCTTTGCACCAACCTACCAGTGGTTAATGGGCGAGCTGACAGGACTCAAGGCGACAGCCTTCTGTGACGTCACGGTCATGCCAGGGTGGACATGGTACTTCTTCGCCCACAGCATCGGAGGCACAGGCGCACACACCTATCAGTGGTTCGAGGGGACAACAATGCTTCAGGGACAGACATCCATGGTACTGCCTATAACCAAAAACATGCCGGGCGTCTACACATACTACTGCAGAGTGACCGATTCACAAGGCGCAACAACCAATACCAATGCAGTCACACTAACCGTCAGGTAGCCAACATAGCAGCAAGAAGAAAATCTGACAATATTCCCTTTTCTTTTGTCAATCCGTGATTGGGAAAAGAACTAAAACCGGGTGAAAATAATGAACATTAAATCCTACAAAGGGCATAAACGTTTAATGCCAATTAACAAGAAAGCATTGACTTGGGCTTTTGTATTAACTTTGTCAATATCCATAATGCCTTCTGTCCTGTTCATTGACTCTGCATCCGCGGCAGACTCTGCCTTCTCAATCATCTGGATCACCGATACTCAGCATTCTGCGGAGCTCTACCCCAAGTGACTTCGACCAACAATGCTTCTGGATCGTCAACAATTCAGCAAACCTTAACGTGAAAGCGGTTATTCATACAGGCGACCTAGTTGAGACTGCCGGCAGCTCAACTGAATGGGCTAACGCAAACCATTCAATGAGTCTCCTTCTGGACAACGGCATGCCCTATTGCTGGAACGCAGGCAACCATGATCAGTATGGTTCAACATGGTATGGAAAAGACTACACGGCATTCAACGTGAACATAATGGGTGGAAAACAGTACTGGGTATCCGACTACTACGCTGGTAAAAACACCGCCATTCGCTTGAATCTCGGAACCATAACAATCTTAGTTGTAAACATCGAATATCACGCGGACCTTTCTGTATAGATTGGGCAAACAACCTGCTCTCCAGCAATCCCACCGCCTCCGCCATCGTTGGAACACATGCTTATCTTGACACAAACGCCGGCGTAGGAAGCGACCCTGGGCATCCTACTTCAGGACCAACGTCTTGGACACGCATCCAAACGTTTTTCTAACCCTAAGCGGTCACAACCATTTCCCAACAGGCTCCAGAACAAAAATCGGTAATCGAAATGAACTTTTCTTTGACCGACAAGATGAGGATATGTACAGAGGCGGGGCAACAGTCCGCGTTTTGGTTTTTGACACTGTGAAGAACACCCTCAACGTCACAACTTACCTTACATACGCCAACCGATACCTCACAGACCCAGAGAGTCAATTCACGTTGACTTCCGTGTTTCCTCAACTCATTCCCGAATTCAGCTCGAACGTTCTGATGACAATACTTCTCGCAATAGCTCTGCTCTCCGTGGTAGTCTTGAAGAATGAAATAGGAGGCAAAGTTCGAAGTCGGCAACATCTTTGCACTCCGGACAACGTCCGTTCTCAGAAAAACAACCAATATAACTCGCTACTCAGGAAGAGAACGTATTGCTCTCAGCTTCCCACGCTATTTTTATCCAGTACTAAAATCAGACAGGCAAAAGAGGATGCAAGCAACGTGAGTCTCGAACAGATGCTTCATGCCCTTGTGAATCTAGGTCTTTCCGAAGCAGACGCCCAAGTTTACCTCTTCCTCGCACCGAAAATACCGCAAAAAGCAAGTGACATGGCAAACGCGCTAAAAATGAAGACACAACAATTGTATCCATGCCTCAGAAAACTCCAAGAAAAGGGCATCGTGAAATGCACAAACGACCGCCCTAAGCTCTTCTCAGCTGTGCCCATTGAAAGCGTCCTCGACCTGCTAGTGAGGACAAACTTGGAAGAAGCTCAGAAAATGGAGCTGAACAGACAAGAAATCCTTTCGTTCTGGCAGGCGATGATCAAGAAAAACTCTACCTCATCCACCAAACGATAAAAGTCCTAGAAAAGCCTACTCGGCACTTTGAAAGCATGTACGGCTACACGAAGCACTCTTAAGACCCATTCGCTAAAGAGCGGGGGCACGGGACGGATTTGAACCAACGACCCCTCAGTCCGCAGTCTGCGATTGTGGTTTTACCGTGGATTCAAGTCTGTTGCCTATTCTCAGGTTTGAACTAATTGCCCTTGCCAGGAAGTAGCTGATGGGAATCACGTAGAGGGGTTCTGTTGCATTAAACAACGCCACTAATGGTATGTATACGCCAAGTATGACTGACTGGGAAAAGTCAAGCCCTATCAAAGAGAGCATCGGCGGGAGCATAAAGTAGTTCTGGATCACCATAACCCCAACGCGAAATATTACCGCACCTGCTGTGATGACTATTACCGTTTTCCTGGTTGACGGCGCGCTCCTTGGAGGGACGTTGCGCGTGACGAGTTTGTATGCTAGGGTAGAATCCTCCGAGCATAGCTAAGCAGGCTATAATACCGCCCACTGCAATGAAAGTGGGGTGGAATGCAAGCGGACCCGCGGAACCTATGAGCGCAATGAATAGACCGGGTTTAGGACCGAGCAGGAGGAACGCCGTGAATATGGGGATTTCCCAGTTTTGATAAGGTAGAAACGGCAGAAACGGGGCTGGAAAGCTGATTCTTGAGACATCAGGGTTTAAAATGATGGCGAGGGCGGCGAAGACCGCTACTATAGCGACTCGTTTTGTGTCCATTCAATGGTCCAGTAGTATTCGAAGTGTTGAATATTTAACAATAGCCACTCGAAAACCAGATTGTCAAGTTGTTCTATGGGTGCGTTGTTCGCATGACGTTACTCGGTCACCAAGAATACCTGGATTCCCGTTAGCGATATACGGCTGCGACTGATTCATGAAGGTGACAAATGCGTGACGCTTTTTGAAATTCGTTGTACCCTTGAACCCTGTCGGGAGCGAATAGCTCCGTGTTAGTTGCTGCGTGGGGCCGTGACCCTGGCGTCAAAGAACAGGCAAGATGGCCCGAGACTGTAGCTTAGAGGGGGTAAAGGTATATCAAGTGTCCATCCTGCAAAGATTAATTGTCTTTCCTTAAAAATCTCTATTTGCTTGGACAATAGACCAGCACCATGTTTCGCGCCGCGGGCGTTCCTTCGTAAAATCGTTCCATGACCATTGATCCCTGCGTGTTCACGACGCATGCAACCGGAACAAAAGAATATCCCAGTGGGGTTTCCATCCACAAATCAACATCAATCATTTTTCCTCCGCCGAATGCGGAGTTATCATCAAGGTGAATGACGTTGATTCCAATCATTGGTGTCTTTGGAAGGTTCGGGAGCCGTATGATTGCGCGTGCCCGCCATCCGCGAGCAATTGCGGGTTCATTGGTCCGAATGTATTGTTCCCACTTCTCTTTTGACGTACTCTATTGATGGCAGATTTTCGGTTTCGTTCACAGTAGCATCGTTCGTGGTGTTTTCTCCAGTGGCGAACTGTTTGCCAGTTTTCGCGGCACTCGAATTGCTATTGCCTAGTAACCGGAATTCTTTCCCTGGGGAGACCGAAGCTTAGTTCCCACGTTGTGTACGATGGGAGTGGAGCTCTTTTCCAGATGTCTTCCATCGTCTTTTTCATTTTGTTTACGTATTAGAAATAGTGAGAATAGTACGCTTTCCCAAGGCGCATTGGCTGAGACATTTCTTGGTCAATCGGCAGGTCTTTGAACTGAAAGATGTGTTTGCCATCGATAATCGTGGTTCCTAAGTCGCCTATCTCGATGTGGCGCACTTGAGTTTGTTGAGCGAGTTGTTTAGCAGCGTCTTGATTTTCGTCGATTATTGGCGCCATTATCCTTATGGTGACACCTTTTTGAATCGCTCCACCGAGCATCCGATTGTCTAGTGATAGTTCCTTTGAGACCTCTCGAGGACGTGATAAGCATGATTTCTTTGTCTGCTGACCGCAATGCTTGCCCGCGTACTTTTGTCTGGCTTCTTCTTCATCGTCAATTAGCCGCGCTTCACTTAGTCTCGCTGCTTTGCTCGTGGTTAGTTTCGAAGTTATGTCTGGTGCGTTTCGCCACATCTCCTCGAAGATGCTCTTGAAGGAGAGGACCAATTCTTTGCAGTCGGTCCAGAGGCCAACTTCGTCACTGCTACCATTAGATGCTCCGTTTCGGGCGTGATGAAGAACAAGGCTTCCGCCTCGTCGCGTATAACCATTCGCGGAGACAGTACATGTCCATCTCTGGGCATCTGTTCTCAGGCTAATTTTGATCTTGTGCATTTTTTTAAGGAAGGTTTTCACCGAGTTTGTGTTTTGGCTAGACAAATCGGTTAGAAACCTGAACTCAAGCTTGGAATTCAAAGGATGGCAAGGATCTTGTCGAAGAGGCCGAATTGATTTCCGCGAAGGAGACCTGCAAACGTTGCCACAGCGGACAGATTGCTGTTGGTGTCTTTTATCATCTGAGAGATCTTCGGGTCGGTCTTGCTTCCTTCAATACCACGAACTTCTGTAAGGAGGTCAAGTCCTGGTTGGCGGATGGTTTTCCAGTAGGTAAGGATTTCGTTTTTTGTAGTTTCCATCTGTGCTGCTTCGTCGCGTTTAGCCTTGATGCTTAAGTCTATAACTTTATCAATGGAACTGCCGTGAAGCGTGTCGGCGATTCGAGCGTTGATTCCAGTAAGCCTTTGCCTTGGAGAATCTTGAGAATGCGATAAACCTGGAAGTGTGCCTTTTCATTCCTTTTGCGATTTCCCCGCATTTTAGGACGCCTGGTTTGGAGAGGAAAATGTAAACGGCGGCCTCTTTCTCTGTAAGGCCAAGGTTCCTGAGAACGCCCCTTATGGTTTCCTCGCCCGTTGTACCACATCCAGATTATGCGAGCAACAAACCTTTGTTGCTAGTGCATTCTTAAATCGATACGCCAGCTTAACAATTTTTCGTTGATATAACCTATCAACCATCAGATTCGAGCGCCGAGTGCGTAGGGGCACGGTGACAAATAAGTACCCAACTGAAAGGAGAAAAAAGAAAATGAACAAAACCAAAACAATGGCGATGACGCTTCTTCTCTTGCTTGGCTTGCTCATCAGTATGATTCCTATATTTGTAGTGACATCAACAGCAGCGGAAAACACCAGCCAACCGACCTACTTCATGGAATACAGCAACGCCTACGCTACTGCAGTTGTGAATGTCCCATCAATAGGCAACATTACAAGGATGACCATTGCGGCAATTCATCAAGACAAGTCCTCAACAATCGATAACTACGAAGTGTTGGTTTTCCAGCTGTCATCATCTCTTACGCAGGTATTGCTTCTGGAAGCATCACAACAAACTTCAAAGGTGACGACTTCGGCTCGAGAAAAGCCCTCAGCAACGGCACTTCATACTACACAGAAATCAACGGCAACGTCACCATAAACGATCTCTGCGAGTCACAGCCAACGAACTGCGGGTGGTGAAGACCGGCAATCGGGTGACCGTTGACTTCGAACCCAAAACGCCAGTAGTTGTGACTTTGCCGCAGGATCTGTTTCCGCCAGCAAACTTCTCTGCCACATGGACAATGCCTGCTTTTCACATTGATCTTGAGATCAACGGAAGTTTCACCATAGGAAACAGCTCAAGCGTAACTCCATCTGGTTGGAGTGAATACAACGAATATGCCAGCTCCAATGCCAACTTTACATTCATTTGTCCTTCTTGGAGCAACTACAGGACCTCAGGAAGTTCAGGTGGAACGATAAGATCGTTTAACGTGCACAGAGGCCAAACATCAGGAACCCCTTTTACCCCAACCGACGAGCTGAAGCAAGTTTTCTTCAGCAGCGGCTTTGCACAAATTACAGTTGACATACCGAAAACGGGTGGCATTACTCGAATGGCAGTCTAGGCTCTCCACTATGATGAAGCAAAGATGGAAAGTATGATTTAATTTCAGTAACGTTATCAGCTGCAGGCTTCAATGGCTCTGTGCAGGCACGCATCAATAATGGAAATTATGACATGGGCAGGGCTAAGCAAATCTATAACGGCACCTCAACATACACGGAAGTAAACGGTGCAGTTTTAATCAACAATATGTTCCGGGTATGCGGTAACGAACTGAAAGTGGAACGCAACGGCACACACTTGACTTTTGACTTCAACCCCGCAACACCAATAAACGTAATGTTGCCGCCTAACCAGTTCCCACGAGCAAATTTTCAGCCACATGGACCATCCCTGCCTTCCACATGGAATTTGAGTCCCAACCAAAATCAGTCCGTTGTTGGCATCAGCACAAGTCCGTCGTTCCCATCAGGATGGACTGCAACCGGTGACTTTTTCATGTACTTTGCGAATGCATCGGTAACGATTCCCACATTGAGTTTCGCAACGACAATATCTGGCCCAACCACCAACACTTGGATGGGCCCCTATTTGTTTGGTGTTCAGCGATCCCCATATATGCCTCAACAGCCTGCCGCTTCAGCCTTTACTAGCGTCACGGTTCTGCCTGGCTGGACTTGGAACTTCTTTGCACACAGCAATGGAGGCGTAGGACCATACAGCTTCCAGTGGTACGAAGGCACCGCTCTGCTGCAGGGTCAGACATCGATGGTGCTGACTGTGACCAAGACGGTGCCTGGAACTTACACGTTCTACTGCAAAGTGATCGACGCCGAAGGCACAACCGCAAACAGCAACGCCGTCACACTAACCGTCATAGGATAACCTAACCGCTACAACATAAAAACGGGCAAACGGAAAACAACCGTGAAGAGAACACGCAGCTCTTCACTTCCCCCCATTTCTTTAAAGGCAGGCAAAAAAAACGACCGCGGAAAAAGAGTGGAACAGTTTGAGTCTAAAACAGATCCATAAAACCCTGATGGACCTTGGACTTTCGAACACCGACGCAGAAGTCTACATATTCCTCGCAACGAAGGCGCCTCAAAAAGCTAGTGACATAGCCAAAGCACTGCGAATGAACAACAAACGACTTTACCCGTCCCTCAAAAACCTCCAAAACAGAGGCATCGTCAACTGCACCAGCGACTACCCCAAACTTTTTTCCGCCGTACCCATAGGAGAAGCCTTGAACTCATTCATAAACGCCAACTTGGAAGAAGCCCAGCAAATGGAGGAAAACAAGCAAAAATCCTCACCTACTGGCAAGAAATAATGAAAAAAAGCAACCCCTAAGAAACACGCAAAAGCTCACTCAACACTAAAAAACTTCACAGGCACCTCAACCGAGAAGAACAACAAGAATCCACCGCTTGTTGTTGTTCTACTCTCAATTATTTAGCATAGAAGTAGTAGTAGGCGGTGACACTGCAGCGTGTACTTCTACACAATTCAATAAACCCAATCGCCACAACCTCTGCCGAATTGGAAGATCCGCACTGCCTTTGCACCTAAAACTAAATACCAAAGCCCCAAAATCGCGTCCCAAGCAAAACAATCTTACGCTTCACTCATCGCCAACGGACCTGGCTTACCTTACATTAATTCAATGTTGGATTATAGTTTAAATAAAGGAGTGGAGTTTTTGTGGTGCTTAGTGGGGTCGTAGTCTAATCCGGTATGACGTTGGGCTCCAGAAACATGCTTCGGGTATGCTGACCCTTCGGGGGATGACTTAATTCTGGAGCGGTCGAAGATACCCAAAGGCTGAGTGTTCAAATCACTCCGACCCCACCAAATTTCTTACCTCGTCCAGTGTTCCAAAATCAAAAAATTGGTTCGCGAGCCGCGAGATGCTCAAAGCTTTTATGCCTAAACACGTGAATAACCTGTATTCTTCCATGGAGAGGGCCGAACTGGAAAAGAAGTTTGTTCTCTATGAGGACATGGACGGCAAAATCTACGATGTCAACTTGCCCCTAACCTGCAACGTTGACCCTGCCGAGCTTAGACAGAGACTTGGCATCCCCGAATACGTTGACTTGAGCTATTTTCCAATGAAATGTGCGATGGTTATTATTTGGGCTTCCATGAACGCGCCGACGCTCCACAAACAATACCCGCAGGCTTTTGAGAAACAGGTCAGCGACAAACCTATCCCCGCCCTGCTCTTCGGCGGCGGAGGCATAAGAATTCAATGCAAAAGCAGCAACGGCAAAGGTCCCCTCGCCAGAGGCATAAAGGATACAGATTTCATAGTTCCAAAAAAGGTGGGCATCAACTTCTTCAAGATGCTGCTTGGTTTGGGCAACGCATTCGGAACTATGTTCACGTCGTTCGCCACCTCCAATGACAGGCGGTTCAACACGTGGCGATACGGCGAACGCTACAGGCTCACGACGATAAACGGCATAACCCCGCAGGGCGAACCTACGATGACGGTGCTCGATTTGTTCTGCGACCGCATAAACCTACGACACAAGGTGGAAATCAAGGACATCGGATTATTCGAACGGTATAAGGAGAACCTTTACACCGTCGGTTTAGAGGGCTTGCTACTGTCAAAGGGACAATTCATCTTCGACATGCCCGCGGAGACGCGTGAAGACTTAAAGCGGAAGGGACAGGAGTACCGCATCCTGCAATATCCATTCTTCGCCAAAGACCGCATCATCATAGGCATGGAGGAGAAAGACCTGAAAGATGTAGCCGCCATATTCCTCGACCACGAGATTGGAAAAGGCAGCGGCCAAATCGACGCCCAGATGATGCGCAAAGCCTTCGAGAAAGACAACAAACTGGCGCTCTCGGTCTCTTTGAACATTAAGAACCTTGTTGAACATCAGGATGTTCTCGGAAATTGGTTATCGAGAAGCGAAATCGCGACGGTGACAGGCAGGATCGATTCGCTCTTCAAGGAGTTGCCAAAGGTTGATAAGAAATGGGATAAGCCCTGGTGGGACACTGAGGTGGAGACGCCCGTTATTGAGTAGCCGCCTGCCTGCTCTTTATTATCTGCCTAATCATGCTGTACGTTTCCCGCCTCGGCAACCCTGTTCTTGAAACGGGTAAATCGTACTTATCATCCTTTGACTGCAGCCTCAAGAATACCTCGAGGTTTGGTGAAATAAAGACTGATACCCCTGAGAAACTGCTCCATTTCCGCTCCGTGATTTTGTTGCCCTCGCGCAGCTTGAAGCCCTTGCTGTCAATCGTCACGGACATTTTATAGCGAGACCTATAGATAACGTATCCAACAATGATGGCTAAAACGAGCATAGACAAGATTGTCACGGGTTGAATCGCAATCGTATACCCAGACAGCCCCAAGAAAACCAGCAGCAGAATGCCCAAAACGAACGTCGCGGTGAAACTTTTCAAATAGTTCGGGACATCAAAGTTTTCGTATTTAGCTTCGTTCGGTTTCAACTGTTTGCCCAGCCCTCGACCAAGGACGTTGTTTGACGTTATCGTGTCCTTAGCTCCCAAACCGTAGGCGGCTATTCCAAGGTTCTTGTCGTCGATATCTTCAATACTAGCCTTCAGCGAGTTGCTTACAGGTTGACCCTGAACCAGAATCAGGAAGACCCAGTCTGGAGACGGAAATTTACGCTTCAAAGCGATGACGATCTTGCTCAAGAATTCTCTTGTGATTTCGGGTGTGGAGTAAACTAAGAGATGCACCTTATATCGGGGTGTCACCATAGCCGAGTAAATTCTAGAGAGCAAGAAGCCTTTTTCCTGAAGCCCACCTGAAGCATAAATCGGGAAAGTCAGGTCTTCGATGGAGTAGCTTTTGCGTATTTCGTTGAAGTTGGCGAGCCATCGGAGGCGTCCTTTGATTATCTGTTCTTCTATTAGGTCGTTTATGAATGTGAGTTCAATCATCTTGCATACCTTCATGTCACGGAAAAATAAAAAGAGAGAGGGTTTTTTGTTGCTACTCCGGTGGAATAGCGATGTATAGCGTTCGCATGTCTACTCCTCTAGTGGAGTTCTTGTACATGTGGTAGACGTACAGCACAATACCAGCCGCGATGCACGCGAGGAACCCGACGGAGCTTGCGATGTCAGAGTAGGAGGCGCTAGACGTGAATAGCTTCCATATCCATGGTGATTGCTGGATGAAGATGTACAAACAGAAGCTCGCACCCAGCGTTGCCAGCAAGCCTAAGAGGACCACGAACCAACAGAATGTTTGACGGCCGCTCTATCATAGATGTCGCGCCTTTCCAGTGGAAGCAGCATACATGATACGCAGAACATCAGCAGGAAGGTAGCGTCGAATATGTCTGTTCCAACGACACCTGCGAAAGCCAAAGTTGTAGCTGCGCCTGCTGGGAAGTTAGCTTCAGCCATACAAGCAGGAACGGCAAAGGCAGCAGTGATTATCAGCGACCAAACAGGAGCGTGCCAGCGTTCACTGACGTAGCTGAATTTCTCAGGCATCATTCTGTCAAAAGACATAGCAAAGAACGTCCTTGAAGCAACAAGCAGGAATGGTGGAATGTCGTTGGCTACCCAGAATACTGCGCCTATGGCGATGATAATTGCCAGCCAGCCGAGACCCATGCCCTGAGCAATGATTGTAGCTATCCCTGTGCTCCACGCACTCTGGAAGTTAGGTATCGCAGCAGCTATTGTTGCACTTATGAGCCCGCGGCCATAACTTAGCCACCCGTAAGCTTGGAAGAGACTCCAGGTGTGTCCCCCACTTGGGGTGACGGCTACGTTCATGACGGAAAAAGCTGACAGCGACGAAGCAGACAAGTAAACTACTATGATTATCAGTCCTGAAACCAGCAGGACTCTGGGTAGTTTCTTGTTTGCTTCTTTAACCTCACCTGCCAGGAACGTCGTTGCGTACCATCCCATGTACGCCCAGAATGCGCCTCCGAGCGCGAATGAGAAGGCATCAAAGAACCCAGCAGGACTTGCTGCCATTCCAGTTGCGAGAGCAGTGTCAACGTATGTCTGCGGCGCAGCTCCAGTGACTTTGGTGAATCCATCGATAACAACTTGTGGATTCAGTATTCCAGCGATCCACATGGCAAAGAAGAGGATAGTGATTGCTGCAGGAACATAGAACATCACTTGCATCAGTCGACCGTACATCTTCGTGCCGAGCAATGCGACCAAGGCGAATACCCAGACCAATATGAGACCGCCGATAAAGATCGTTGCAGGGTCACCCATCGCGGTGAGCCATCCAGCAGTTGCAACGCCTGGCGATGCCAGTGCGATGTTAAAGAATATTCCGATGCCTTCGAACACCGCTACGCCGATGAGTCCGTATGAGAAGGCTTCTGCCAAGAACATCAGCCAGCCAGCGAGGTATCCAACGCTTGGGTGGATGATTCTTGAGACAGTCACGTAGCCTCCGCCGGACCTTGGCATTGCTGCTGCAACGTAGCCTGCGGCGTAGCCTGTTACTAGCACGACTAAGCCGACGACGAGGAATGCCCAGAACATTGCGGGTAAGCCGAGCGGCATTGTGTCTGTTGGCATTGGCATTGGTCCCGAGAACTGAAATGCGCGTTTCTGCCAGCCTAAGCCGATGACGTGCGATAGGATGATGATGACGCCAACGGAAAAGCCGATTTCTCTCACTAGTCCAGTAGCTTCTCTTGCGAACAGTCCAGGTTTACTTGAACCCATTTTTTTCAAGCACCCGAACTACGAGTTTTAGTGTCTACAACATTTAAGACTTTCCATTATACGCAGACTTAAATACCAAAACGATGTTAAAACATCGTAATAAACAACTGGGAAGGGCAAAATTGTCGTTTCTCTGGAAGAAGAAAGAACAGACAACACGAGTCCTGTTTGCGACTGACATGCACGGTTCCGAGGGCGTTTGGAGGAAATTTCTCAACGCTTCAGCCATGCTCAACGCCAACGTCGCGATCTGCGGCGGCGACTTAACTGGAAAGATGATTGTTCCCGTAGTAGAGCAGCAAGGAGGAAACTTTGCGTATTACTACATGGGAGCAAATCACGTGTGCGACAAAGTGGAGTTGGATAAAACTTTCAAACAGATACGAGGCATCGGGTACTATCCGTACCAGACTAATGAGCAAGAGTATGATGAGATGACGCAGGACCCGAAGAAGGTGGACCAAGTCTTCCATCACGTCATGCTCTCGACGCTGAAGAGTTGGCTTGACCTCATTCCGCAGAAGGTACCGAAGGACACGAGAGTTGTCGTTTGTCCTGGCAACGATGACAGACCAGACGTCGACGACCTCGTAAACGGTCATGGTTCGGTGATTAATGGTGAGGGAAAAGTTATCCAGGTTGACGAGACTCACGAAATGATTAGCTGTGGCTGGGTAAATCCAAGTCCATGGAAGACGGCTCGCGAAGAGTCTGAAGACAAACTTGAGGACCGGTTGGAACGCTACATCGCCGCCGTCCAGAACAAGGAGACGGCTATTTTCGGTCTTCATGCCCCGCCTTTCCAGACCAAACTCGACGAGGCGCCTCTGCTGGATGCCGATTTGAACCCCATCATTCAAGGAGGCAGCACGGTCATGGTTCCCGTCGGATCGAAAGCTGTTCGAAAAGTCATCGAGAAGTACAAACCCTTTCTTAGGTCTTCATGGACACATTCACGAGAGCTCTGGCTGCGTGAAGATTGGGCCAACTAACTGCGTTAACCCCGGAAGCGAATACGCAGAAGGCATTCTTCGTGCTTACCTCATCGAATTCACGGGCAACAAGATTTCGAAGCTCCAAAGAATCGAAGGCTAAGTGACGCGTTATGGCGTGGCTTCTTGAGAAAGAAGTCGTTCGTGAGTTGCCAAAAGAATGGAACGGCATCGTCCCAACTCAGGTTTTCATGAGCGAATCCGAGAAGATCGTAAACCAAGCCAAGCAGGAAGGTTTGACGTTGCGAATTCTCGGAGGACTAGCCATCGGATTGCACTGCAAGAACCAGATGGACTTCGCTAAGAGACTGGCGCGAACGGGAACAGGGGTCGTTGCGGGACAGGAGTACAGCGACATCGATTTCGTGGCATACCGCAAACACAGAGACAAACTCAAGGACTTCTTCAACAAAATCGGCTATGTGAAACGCAGAGCAACTCTCTCGTCCGCCGCTTCAGAGAGACAAATCTATTATCATCCGCAGGGTTGGTTCTACGTGGACGTTTTCTTCGACCAACTTGTTGTGGCGAATCACACGATTGATTTCCGCGGCAGGCTGGAACTGGATTACCCGACGATTACGGCGACGGACATGCTGTTGGAGAAGGTGCAGATGTGGGAAGCCTTCGGCGTGAAAGACCTCAAAGACTGCCTGCTCCTGCTACTCTCCCACGACGTCAAAGACAACTCCGATGAAGAAGCTATAAACGCAGGGTACGTAGCGAAGGTGTTGGCAGACGACTGGGGTTTCTGGTACACCGCCACGACGAACCTCCAAAACATCAAACGCTTCGTCACCGAACTTGAAAAACTGGGTCCTGAAGCCAAAATCGACCCCAAACAAATAACCGCCGCCGAACGGAGCGACATAAACGCGAAAATCGACACGCTCGTTAAGAAAATCGAAGACGAACCAAAGGGCTTCGGCTGGAAGATGCGGGCCAAAGTGGGCACGAAGAAGCAGTGGTACTGCCACGTGGAGCGACCTGACACGGTGGGCGGGTTCGGCATCTGGGAAGCCATAATGCGAAAAGGCGAATAGATCCGCTAGAGTGCATAGACAAATAAGCCTGAGTGCCCAAAAGAAAACACATGTCAGAATATTCTAGGTTCACCCCACTGACCGAAAAAGGCTGGAAAATTAGCACCGTATCTACTGTTCATCTTTCCGAGTTACAGGCAGAGATTGAGAAACGCCGAAACCAAGACCAATTCGACGCGGAACTCTACAAGGAGTACCTTTCCCAATTCAAATTTGCCCCGCCTGAGGATTTACCCAACGCCAAGTCCCTAATAGTCGTCGCCATGCCCAGACCACCGACAAAGGCAACGTTTACGTGGAACGGAAAACAGCAATCGTTCATCCTGCCGCCCACGTATACAGCTTATGATGAGAAGCGAATCGAAGTTGAACGTCTGGTAGCCCAAGCTGTGGGCAAGGAAGGCTACAGAATCGCCACTCCCATTCTGCCGTTGAAGCTACTTGCCACAAGAAGCGGGCTTGCAGAGTACGGGCGGAACAACATCACGTACGTTTCGGGAATGGGAAGTTTTCAGCGCCTCACGGCGGTATACTCCGACATGCCCTGTGAAGACGACTACTGGCAAGAGCCTCGGATGATGAAGCGATGCGAAAACTGCGACCTTTGCGGCAAAGCCTGCCCCACAGGAGCAATCTCACCAGAACGGTTTCTGCTCAAAGCAGAGAAATGCCTCACGTTTCACAACGAGAAAAAAGGCAACATCCCATTCCCAGACTGGATGCAGCCATCGTGGCACAACAGCATCGTGGGTTGCATGACATGCCAAAGGGCATGCCCAGAGAACAAGCCGTTTCTGCAAATCACGGGGGAGACGGCGGAATTCAACGAAGAGGAGACGCAGCTTCTCATGAAGGGCACACCACGCGAACAATTGCCGCCTCAGACCATGAAGAAACTGAAGCTACTCAGCCTTGTAGACTACTATGATGAGCTGCCTCGCAACCTCTCGGTGCTCGTGAAATAGTCAAGCGAAAGGTTAATGAAGGAAGCCCTCAGGTTAATTGCTGGGTTTGCCGGTCAGAGGGCGCGGGTCCCACCTGATCCCATCCCGAACTCAGAAGTTAAACCGTGTTCCGTTTCCAGCTGTAGTGTGGTCTTCGGCCACGTGAACCTGGGAAAGCTGGCAGCCCACTCTTGCATTCAATATCGTGGAGTTATTTGGCTAAACTTTATAACTGTGGGCTGATTGTTGTGGACAACGTGGTGTCACTATGGACGCATTGACGATGTTGTTGACGTTGACCAGCCAGTTCGGTGCCCCAGGCGACGTCATTTCGCAGATTCTCAGCATTGTCTACATCCTGTTCTTCGTCGTTTTCATCTTCTACGGGCAGCGCATACAGATGTACGCAGCGATCCGTGAGGTTGAAGGTTCGTTATACAAGTTGAGATATATGCGTGACGAGGCACGGAAGACCGCCATAGAGACGATTAAGGACATCGGCAAGCCCAAGGACGACCCAACCTCCAAAGTGGACCGTTATTTAGAATACTTCACAATTAGTCCACAGGGTATGGACCCCGCGGGCATCGTGAACAAGCTCGACCACATCCTCGACGTGAGAGATACGCGCATGAAGGATGAGGTGAAGCTGATGGCACCCGCCACTGATGAGGCACAGGTCTTCAACTTGGAGAACACACTTGAGGCGGCGATGGCGCTTAATTTCATCTACAAAGTCGTGCGTCACTATTACATCCAGGGCAAGAAGACCTTGAGCTTCTACGTAATGCTCCAGTTGCAGATGATTCTCCCAATGGTAATGAAAGAAGCCGAAGCCTACGCGAACGCTTTGAAGGCGTTTGCCGAGGGGCAACCTATCGGCGACGGCGCAGGAGCTCTAGTTGCGGCCAAGCTTATGCACGGCTATGAAACCAGAGAAGTGCCCAAAGACTGTGTTGCAGCCACGATTCCTTTTGAGAACCGCAGTGCTATAGTGCTGAAAGCCAAGGGTCCAGGGGGCAACGTGGGCAAGCCTGGCGACGCCGTAAAACAACTCATCAATGAAAATGAGGGCAAAATTGCGTCGGTCATAATGATTGACGCCGGGTTGAAGCTTGAGGGAGAAGGAGTGGGCGAGGTGGCTGAGGGTGTTGGCGCTGCAATCGGTGGTCCTGGTGTGGACCAGTACAGAATCGAGGAGTCCGTTTCTGAGCATCACATCCCGATTTACGCCGTCATCGTCAAGGAGGACATCGGCGACGCGGTTTCCATCATGCGGAAAGAAATCGCGGATTCCGTGGACAAAGTCATCGAGAGAGTGAAGAGCGTCGTGCTTGAACGGACCAAGGAAGGCGACAAAATCATAATCGTCGGCGTTGGAAACACCATAGGGATAGGGCAATAGGAGGAAACAAACGTGAGCACAGACTCTAAAGCATCTCCAACAACAAACAGAATTTCCTCGTTCGTCTTCATGATAGTAATCGCAGTCATGGCACTATCCATCGTAGCCTTCGGGCTAGCAGCGTGGGCATACTTAGCTGACAATCTCACGTCGGCAGTGTTTCTGACAATCACGGGCGTTATCGCCATGACTCTTTCCGCCTACGTCCTGTTACAGACACGGCGCACGGCTGTTGCAACAAAGACTGCACCCGCAAAGGTCATGACAACGGTAGAGTGCAAAAAATGCGGGGTCAAGAACGTCAGGGATTTCCAGCGAGGCGACTACGTGTACAAAGAGCTGGAAGCGTGCCAGAAGTGCCCCGAAGAGAAGATGATTATCACGGCTATCTACAAGGAAATCAAAGAAAAAGAAAAAACCTACAATTTTTAATCCGCAAATCTTCCGGCTAACCGCAATATTTAGTTCCAATAGTCAAACATTGCACGGAGACCTGAAGAGGACAAGTTTCCCTCGCCTAGGCATAGGCCAACCAAAAAGAAAGATTGGGAACTACATGCCCAGCAAGTGCAGAAGGTTGTAGTTCACGATAAGCGCAGCGAACAACGATGCAATGAGCGACATCACAGTGATCATCGTGTTCAACGACGGCCCCGCCGTGTCCTTAAACGGGTCGCCTACAGTGTCGCCCACCACGGCAGCTTTGTGTGCTTCGGAACCTTTTCCACCGTACTTGCCTGTTTCGATAAGTTTCTTCGCATTATCCCACAAACCACCCGCGTTCGACATCAACAGCGCCAACAGCAGGCTGGACAGTATGGCACCTACAAGTAGCCCTCCGAGCGCGTAGATGCCGCCCACGAAGCCAACGACTAACGTGGCTATGATTATGAAGACGCTGGCGGGCATCAACTCACGAATGGCGCCCACTGTGGCAATATCGACGCATTTTGCATAATCTGGCTTGACCCCTTCTCTGCCTTCCTTGAGACCCGGAATTTCCCTGAATTGTCGCCTGATTTCTGCAATCATGCGCTCGGCGTTTCTGCCAACGCCCAGCATGAGCATCGCTGAGAACACCGCAGGAATTGCCACGCCGACAAGCGCTCCGAGCAGTACTAGCGGGTTCATTATGTCGAATACGGGCCGGGGTCCAGATTTCGAGGCGATTTCTTGGAAGGCTGCCAGCAACGAAATCACCGTCAAGCCCGCAGCGCCTATTGCAAAACCTTTAGTGATTGCTTTTGCGGTGTTGCCTGCAGCGTCAAGCTCATCGGTTATGGCGATGACTTTTTCGCTGAGCCCTGATTGCTCAGCCACGCCCTTCGCGTTGTCAACGATCGGGCCATAAGCGTCGTTGGAGACTGTCAAGCCGACGATGGACAGCATGCCGACGGCTGCCATGGAAATCCCGAACACTCCGAACGCAACCGTGTCCGCCGAGCCTAGACCCAACTCGTTCGCAATCGGTGCGACAAGCAGGTACGAGACTGCAGCTGCGATGCCGATTCCGATTAATGGGAAGATTATGCTGCGAAGACCGTACGAGAATCCGGTAATTATGTTAATGGCTGGGCCACTCTTTGACGCTTCGGCGGTCTTCGTCACGGGTGCCTTGTCTTCGGACGTGAAGTAATCCGTGGTCACCCCGATGATGACTCCAGCGACTAAGCCGATGACGGCAGCACCCCACACGCGCCAGTCATAACCCAGAGTATAGGTGGCTACAGCCGTTAGCACGCCGAAGATAGCGCAAGTTATGTATGTGCCCATGTTGAGCACGTTTCCAGGGTTACCCTTCGGTCCAATCCTCACTGTCAAAGCTCCGATTATGGAAGAGAATATGCCCATGGCAGCGAACACCAACGGGATTTGGATGTACTGCGCTCCAGCACCGAGGGAGACAGCAGCTCCTAGAATCATCACCGCCACGATGCTCGCCACATAGGAATCGAACAGGTCTGCGCCCATGCCCGCCACGTCGCCGACGTTGTCTCCCACGTTGTCGGCGATGACCGCGGGGTTCCGTGGGTCGTCCTCGGGTAGGTCCAACTCGACTTTGCCGACAAGGTCGGCGCTAATGTCGGCGGTCTTTGTGTATATGCCACCTCCCGCTTTGGCGAAGAGCGCAGAGAACTCGCTCCGAAACTATAAGCCAGAATCGCTGGAACCTCCTCGGTGGGTGACAGCCCGAGGAGGGCGTAGACGATGCTTATTCCGAGCAAGCCAATGCCCACAACGGACATACCCATGACTGCGCCGCCTCGGAACCCGATGGGGAACGCCTTGTTCAAGCCCTGTTGGGCGCCGTTGGCGACTTTCGCGTTGGCTTTGGTGGCGATGTTTAAGCCTAAGTATCCGGCGAGTGCGGAGAACGAGGAGCCAAACATGTACGCCAGCATAATCGAGACGTTTTTGATTGGGTCGCCAGCCCAGATGGGTGTCGGCAGGAAGATCAGCAGTAAGACTGCGACGACGCCGACGAACGTGAATAGCACCGTGTACTCGCGTTTGATGAATGCGCGTGCTCCTTGGCGGATGGCGTCGGAGATTTCCCGCATCTTTGCGGTTCCGCTGTCCTGTTTCTCGACGTATCGGTAGAAGTACAGTCCAACCACTATGGAGATTAATGATGCAATTGGTGCTATGTACCACGCTTCGAACGCCATTTTTCAATCTTCTCCCTTGAATTGCTGTCCCAATTTGCTTTTTGGAATTAGACTCGGAATTGTCTTAACTTGTTTATTAGCTTTGTTCGTTCCCGTTCGGCGATAGGAAAACGTTATAACTGTTTCCAAAAAGAGAAAGAGGCTAAATCCGAGAGGGAGAGGAAAGCAGTATTGTCCAAATCTTGGCACAGCAAGAACGTTGACGAAGTCATGCTCGATTTAGACGTGACTCATGAAGGATTAACTTCGCAGGAAGCCCATGAGCGGCTACAGAAGTACGGCTACAACGAGCTGGTCGCTAAGAAACGCAAGTCAGCGCTCAGCATGTTTCTCGGCGAGTTCAAGGACATCTTCATCCTCCTCCTGATTGCAGCCACCATCTTCTCAGCGATCATAGGGTACTACGATGTGCTTACTGGAGCAGCCGAAGGAGTCTTGGAAGCCATGGCTGACGCGATAATCATTGGCGCGATCGTCATCCTTGTCGCCATAACGGGCTTCGTTCAGGAATACCGCGCTGAAAAAGCAATCGAAGCCATGAAAAGACTGACCGCGCCTAAAGCACGTGTTGTCCGAGATGGGGAAGAAACGATCATACCTGCAAGAGAAATTGTGCCTGGGGATATTGTTGCCTTGGAGTCGGGTGATCAGGTTCCTGCCGACGCGAGAACTGTCGAGGCGATAGAACTGAAAGCGAGTGAAGCGATTTTAACTGGAGAATCCGCGCCCGTGAACAAGAACGTGGCGCCTGCGAAGGAGGACGCGCCAATTTCTGAGCGTCGTGATATGCTGTTTACGGCGACACACGTTGTTTACGGACGAGGAAGAGCTGTTGTAACCACCACGGGAATGAACACCGAGTTCGGCAAGATAGCTGAAATGGTACAGACAGCCGAGGAAGAAGAGACGCCCTTGCAGAAGAAGCTGGACAGGTTTGCGGGTAAGATAGCTAAGATTGTGGTTGGCGTTTGTGTCGTCATCTTCGGCCTCGAAGCGTTCGATGTTGTCATGTCAGGAGTTTTCAACATTGATGGATTCATTCAAGCGTTTTTGTCTGCGATTTCACTGGCTATATCAGCTGTTCCCGAGGGATTGCCTGCCATCGTGACGGTGGCGTTAGCTCTCGGAGCGAGAGAATTCGCCAGACGAAACGCATTAGTCCGCAAACTTTCTTCGGCTGAAGGCTTGGGCGCGGTTACGGTGATTTGTTCAGACAAGACTGGCACCATAACGAAGGGTGAAATGACTGTACGCCAAGTCTACGCTGATGGAAAGTTCTTGGAAGTGACGGGCGTTGGCTACGCGCCAAAAGGAGAGTTCAAACTAGATGGTAACATCGGTGAAGCCTGAGGGCGACGCCGAACTTCTCCTTAGAATAGGCGCTCTGACCAATAACGCGCAACTCAGAAAGAAAGAAGAAGCGGAGTCATGGGAGATCTTCGGCGACCCAACCGAGGGTGCCTTGATTGTCGCAGCTGAAAAGGCGTCGTTGGTGAAGGAGGAGTTGGACGAGGTTTATCCGCGCATCCGCGAGATACCGTTCACATCTGAAAGAAAACTCATGACCACGCTGCACAAAACGCCCCAGAACGAGACGGTCGCCTACGTGAAGGGAGCCCCCGAAACCGTTCTGGAAAAATGCACGCATGTGATTGAAGACGGGAGAGAAGTGAAGCTGACGCAGGAAAGAACCAGCAAGGTATTGCAGGCGAACGAGCAGTTGGCGAGTAACGCGCTGCGGGTTCTGGCGATGGCGTGTAAGCGGTTTCCTGCCTCCGCGGAGAAATACGAAGACGAAGAACTCGAAAAAGACTTAGTCTTTGTCGGCTTGCAAGGAATGATAGACCCGCCGCGTGAAGAAGCTATGCAAGCCAACAAGACCTGCCGAAAAGCAGGAATAAAAACTGTGATGATTACGGGCGACCACAAGCTGACCGCCGTTGCCATTGCGAGGGAAGTGGGAATTTTCAAGGAAGGCGACTTGGTCCTGACTGGGGCTGAGCTGGATAAACTTAGCGACGCGGAGTTTGAGGCGGAAGTGGAAAAGGTCAGTGTTTACGCGAGAGTTTCGCCCGAACACAAGCTGAAAATCGTCAAAGCATGGAAGGACAAGGGGGACATCGTAGCCATGACAGGCGACGGTGTCAACGACGCCCCTGCCGTGAAGGCGGCTGATGTAGGCGTTTCCATGGGTATAACGGGAACTGATGTCACCAAAGAAGCCTCAGACGTGATTCTCAACGACGACAACTTCGCCACCATCGTGAAAGCCGTTGAGCAGGGTAGGGTCATCTACGACAACATTCGGAAGTATGCCCGTTTCTTGATTTCATGCAACTTTGACGAGCTATTGGTCATAGGTGCATTCGCTATTCTTGGAGGACTTTTCAGCCCTGAACTCTTCCCATTGCCACTGTTGCCAGCGATGATTCTGTGGATAAACTTGGTCACCGACGGTGCCCCAGCGGTTGCGCTTGCCACAGACCCACCTGACGTGGACGTTATGGATAGGCCACCTAGAAAGCCAGATGAAGGTATTCTGCATGGAATGGGACGATTCATCGTGATGTCATTTATACTTCAGTCTATCGGAACCATTCTGGTGTTCAGCTTGGAGTATTATGTCAATCCTTCACATCCATGGATGATAAACGGCGTGATCGACGAAGCCGCACGCAGACTAACCTATGAAGAAGCAACAACGACCGCGTTCGTACAAGCAGCAATGTTTGAGTTGCTTGTCGTGTGGAATTGCCGGTCAGAGAAGCGCAGCGTTTGGAGGATGGGCAGAAACGCTTTCAAGAACAAGTTCTTCGTGATTGCTGAAGTAATCTCGATAGCGGCAACTATTGGAATAACGTACATTCCGATAACCCAGCAGCTGTTCCACCTGACAGCTTTAAGCCCAACGGACTTGGCTTACGTGATTGGCGTGGCTGGCTTAGGACTCTTGGTACTACCCGAGCTCACGATGAACAGGAAACTCTGGAGATGGGGCTAGTAAACGGAAAAGCTTAATACCCATAGAATCAGCAAGAAAGCATTTTCAAACCTGCTTGACGTGAGAACATGGGCGTAACCGATAAACTCGCAAACCCAGCACCGCTCGGACTCTTAGGCTTCGGAATCACAACGGTCCTACTCAACCTCCATAACGCAGGATTCTTTCCTCTGGACACGATGATTCTGGCGATGGGCTTAGCATATGGTGGCTTGGCACAGATAATCGTTGGAGCCATGGAGTTCAGAAGAGGCAACACCTTCGGCATGGTCGCATTCACGTCGTACGGGCTCTTCTGGTGGTCCCTAGTCGCAATCTTGGTCCTGCCCAGACTGTCATTCTTCAACGTAGCAAGTGTGACCGCAATTAATGCTCCAACCCACGAAGCATTAGCAGCCTACTTCTTCATGTGGGGACTCTTCACGTTCGGCATGCTCCTCGGAACACTCAAAACCAACAGGGCACTGCAATTCGTCTTCGCCAGCCTCGCGATTCTCTTCTTTATGCTCGTGGCAGCGGAACTCACGGGCGACGCAACAGTCACGATGATTGCGGGGTACGAGGGAGTCATGTGTGGATTAAGCGCGGTGTACCTTGGAATAGCAGAAGTCATCAACGAAACATACGGAAAAACAGTTCTGCCAACTTTTCCAACAAAATGAGAAAAGTCGTGCAACTGAAGAGCTCCTTTTGCACTTTGATATTAGTTTATGCCATCGTGAACGGACGCTTTCCTAACCCCCCATTACGTGATGGGTAGGTTTTCTCGAGCGACTAGCGGCTGAAGAAGCTCTCAAGCCGCTTCTGAGCGTTTTCGTCCTTGCTGAGCAGCGAGACTTTGACGCCGATTCTGCGAACGTCTTTGTCCGAGTCGTCGAGGAATCGTTGCAGGAGCTCTCCCACGGTTTTCTTGAGTGTCTCCAGGCTTTTGGTTGGCTGCTCCAGCGTTGCAGATCGACTGCGAACCGCCAAGTCAGCGAGAAACGCTACAATCCCTACCTGCCTGAAGCTTAGGTCTCGTTTCATGAGGTCAGCGTGAACATCCGCTGCCAGCGCATCCGTCGTCTCAGAATGAACGCCAAGTCTCGGCTGTTCTGCTTCAGCGTTGCGATACGGCTTAGTGATTCTGCTTCGCCAGCTTCCCGCACAGGCTCATCTTCCACGCCGCTTGCGGCGTCGTGAAAGTAGACACCCAGGGTCTTGCCGAAAACTTCGACCAGGCGTTGCACGTTAAAATTGGCTAGGTCGCCGATGGTTTTCACGCCCAACTCCGCCATCTTCATCGAGGTCTTTTTGCCGACGCCAATCAAACGCTCCACAGGCAACGGCGCCAAGAACGTTTTAGCCTCTTCGGGTAGCACAACAGTCAATCCATCGGGCTTCTGCTCGTCGCAAGCAATTTTGGCTACGAGCTTGTTGGAGGCGACACCGACCGAAAAGGACACGCCAACCTGACTTTTGACTTCAGCCTTCATCCGCAAAGCCAATGCCTTGGTCTCGTCAAAGCTGCCTTGCACTTTGGCTGTGACCTCCATGTATGCTTCGTCGATGCCAACCCGCTCGAACACGTCAGAGTATCCCCGAAAAATCTCCATCAGCCTGGCAGAGATTTGCTCGTAGTAGTCGTAGTCCACGGGCAAGAAGACTGCGTCAACACCTTCGAGCTTGCGTTTTGCTTGGAACAACGGCATGCCCGACCTCACGCCAAAACCACGAGCGACGTAGTTTGCGGTACTTACAGCGCCGCTTTCTTCTGTTCGCCCAGAATAAACGCCGATGACCACGGGTTTACCCTTCAACGCCGGGTTACGCAGTTCCTCGCACTGGGCGAAGAAGTAGTCCAAGTCCACGAGCGTCACGACTCTACCCTGCATTGCGCATCACTTCTCCAGCTTCGGAAGCATCCACGAGCCATCGCACACCGCAGTGTTAAGCTCGCTTAAACCTTCGCGGCAGACCGCAAACTCCAAGCCATGTTCCAACGCTGACCGCTTCACGCCGCTGAGAAGTTTCAGCCGCAAATCTCTGGGCAACATCGTACACCCGTTTGCGCGCTCGCCTTTACCCCGGTAAAGGGGTTTCAGCTTCTCCGCGGCAGACGGCAATGCAGCAACTAACCTCTGCATATCACGTGGTCTCGCCTTATACGTTGAAGCCGTCACCTGTTTGGCACCGGACTCCGCGATTTTGCTTATCAGCGCATCTTGTTCGTTGTTGACAAAAGGAATGATGGGGTCGACACGCACAGAGACGTTAAGGCCGTTTCTTACGAGGATTTTGACGGTTCTGAGGCGTTCTGAAGGGTTTGGCGCGTTTGGCTCGATTAAATTGGCGAGGTCGTCGTTGTCCGTGGTGATTGTCAACGCAACGGTTGCGCAGGCGTCCTTGAGGATATCCACGTCTCTGGCGACGATTGTGCTCTTTGTAATGATTTGGATTCGGCAGTCGCTCCGTGCGAGGATTTTGAGAGTTTCCCGAGTCAGCCCCACTTCCGTCTCCATTCGGGGGTAGGGGTCTGAAGAGTTGGAGAGCGACACGGTTTCGCCGTTGAGCTTCTGCGCTTCACGTTCCAAACGTTTTATGAGGTCTTTTTTAGGTCTGCACTCGCTGAAGCGCGGGATGTATGTTTGTGCGTAGCAATAGACGCAGCCGTGATCGCAGCCTGTGTAAGGGTTCAGGGTGAGCTTCGTTGGACACGTGCAGAGGCTACTTTGCCACGGGTCGAAGGGCGTGATTAGCGGCATACAATCTCATTGTCAAGTGTTTCGGGGCATAAACCTTTTCGGGCTGACCCTACGTTCTGGTTGTTGACGTGCGTTTGGAATGGTTCGGGACGAAAAGCCGAGAACGGTTTACTGGCTCGACGACAAACTCTACCTGAACATCACCAACAAATGCAGCAACAGGTGCATCTTCTGCTTCCGTAATTTCAAGAGTGGCGTGGCCGATTTCACGCTGAAGTTGGCTGCGGAACCGAGTCTTGAGCAGGTTGTATTGGAGTTAGATGAAGCTATGCGACGAAAGCCTTGGCGAGAAGTGGTATTCTGCGGTTTCGGCGAGCCAACGGAAAGGCTGGATTTACTCCTCGAGCTTGCACGATACGTCAAAAAGCGCTGGAAGAATGTTCCGTTGCGAGTAAACACGAACGGTCACGGCAACATTCTGAACCCAAACAGAGATGTCGTTGGCGAGCTGAAAACTGCTGGCATAGAACGAGTCAGTGTCAGCCTAAACGCTGCAGATGAGGAAACGTACAACGAAGTCTGCCAACCCGAAAACAAAGGAGCGTTCAAAACGGTTCTGGAGTTCATCCGAAAAGCCAAGCCCTTGCTTGATGTGGAAGTTACGGCTGTCACGACGCCGGAAATTGACATTCAAAAGGTCGAAGCATTGGCCCAGCAGATGGGCGTTAAGTTCAGGCTGCGACAGTGCGTACCATGCTTCTGGTGAAAGCGCCAACTGTTCTGATTCATTGTCCGTAACCCATCCGTTTGAAAACTTCTCACGCATTTCGACCCTGGCTGCCCCCGCAAACATTGCATGAAAAGTTGCTGTTCTAAGAATTGGACTTATATCCACCTTCCCAGCAGTATACGTGAAGGCAAACAAGAGTTGACCATGGAAAACCAGCTAGACCTAGAATACGCCCTACGAGGCAAAGCTTGGAAGGTCTACTGGTACCTCCTTAAGAACGGCAAACCCGTCAGCGTCCGCGAAGTCCAACGCGCCCTGCACTTCAGCAGCCCCAGCGTCGCCAACCACCATCTGGAACAGCTCCGCGAACTCGGCTTAGTCGAAAAACAAGACATCGGCGGACACTACGTGCTCGTCAGCCAGGTCAAGATTGGTGTCCTCAAGCACTACGTTAAGCTCGGAAGACTCCTATTTCCACGGTACTTCTTCTACGCCCTCTTCAGCACCATATTCTACGTGGCTTACCTCGCGCTCTTCCTCACGAGTTTCAGCCGCGAAAACCTCTTCATCATCAGTTTCGGGGCCATCGTCTGCGCCATATTCTGGTACGAAGCGTACCGTGTGTGGGCAATGCGACCGTTCTAACTCTTGGTACGCAGTGTTCTGCTGCTTAGGATAATATAAAGCGCCACCATACCGTTACAGCAGGAGAAAAAGCAGTATGGTTGAGCAAGAAGTAAAGAAGAAAACGCGAGTTTACGCCACAGTCGCAGTTCTTGCAGCAATGATTCTGGTTTCACTAATATTCGTGTTCGGGACCACACCGGGTTTCTCGCCGAACCCGCCCATCACGACGAATCCTAACACCGGGAACAACGGCAACAACGGAAACCCGTCGACGAACCCGAACACCAACCCCAACACGAACCCCACGGTCATCACCCCAGAATCAGTTTCACCCATGAAGCAATTCCAGAGCCTCGACGAACTCAAGAATTATTTGAGCGCCAACTCGGCCACAAGCAACGTCTTCAGCGGAGGACCACTCGACTCCCAATACTTCTCATCATCCACTCAAAGATGCCAATGGCGCAGTCACCCCGCAGGTTCAAGCGCCCACGGCAACTCCAGCCACAACAGCCGCGCCATCCGCCGAGTCAAATGGGGCGGGAGCTCGGCACCTCTTACTCCACGACCAACATACAGGTGGCAGGCGTTGACGAAGCCGACACAACCAAGAACGATGGCAGCTACATCTACACCGAATCCAACAACAATGCTGGACAATATTATGTTTGCATCGTCAAAGCCAACCCCAACGACCCGCGCGTCGTCTCCAAGATTCCCTTGGATAACAACACGTACTTGGCAGGCATGTTCCTCAGCCAAGATAGCAGTCGACTCGTCATCATTGGCAGCCAATACCGCGTCTACGCTCTTGGCGTGGCACTTCCAACGGTGGCGCCTTCGCTATGGGAATTGCGATAAGCCCCGTATTACAACAGCGAAATCTACACTTTCATCAACGTCTACAACATCGCCGACAAAACCCACCCAACGCTGGCGCAGAACTTCACGTTGACTGGCAGCTACTTCAACAGCCGCATGATAGGCGACTACGTTTACGCTGTCGTCAGCCAATCCGCTTACACTACAACGGCGTAGACCCAATCCCACTCCCCAAAGTCTACACCCCAACGAGCACCGCTGAAGGCGCTGTGGTTCAACCCACAAACGTCTTCTACTCGGACACGGCCAACTTCACCGACGCCCCACAGAGCTACTTCACGTTCACGTCGTTCTACGGCATAAACCTCAAAGACACAACTAAACTCACGAACATGACGGTGCTAATGGGCGGCGCAAGCACCATGTACGTTAGCCTGGGCAACATGTACATCACCTACCCAACGTGGACATACACCAGCGGCTAATTCACATCCATCTACAGAGTCAGCATCGACAACGGCAAAATGACCTTCCAAGCGAAAGGCGGCGTGCCAGGCAACGTCATCAACCAGTACAGCATGGACGAGTACAACGGATACTTCCGACTAGCCACGACCAACTGGAAGGACACAACACAGAACTCAGTCTACGTGCTCGACATGAGCCTCACAACTGTCGGCTCCTTAAATTGAACAACATGGGAATCCGCGAGACCATCCAGTCGGCCAGATTCATGGGCAACAAGGCTTACGTCGTCACATTCCTGCAGAAAGATCCGTTCTTCGTCCTGGACATGAGCAACCCAACGGCACCCAAGGTTGCAGGCACACTGGAGATTCCAGGCTATTCGAGCTACCTGCATCCTTACGACGAGAACCACGTGATAGGCTTAGGCATGGAGAACAGCAGCGTTAAATTGTCGTTGTTCGACGTCACCAATCTCAACGCACCCATAGAGATAGCAAAATACGTCGTGAAGGGTGACTACTCTTATTCGCAAGCGCAGTACGACCCCAAGGCGTTCCTGTTCGACCTCTCAAGACAACTACTCGTCATCCCAGTACAGGTGACAACTTACGGCGTTGTCAGCGGAGGCGGCAGCACCACACCTCCAACGGCACCGGCACCAGTCGGCACAGCAACTACTGTTACCCAGGCTAGCTATTGGCAGGGCGCGTACGTGTTCAAACTGACAGTTGCAGGAGGCTTCGAATTGCGAGGCAAAATAACACACCAGAACACCGCCACAACTCCATGTACTATGGAGACTACAACCTCAACGTAAACAGAGCCCTATACATCGGCAACACCCTGTACACGGTGTCCAACGCCAAAGTGAAGCTCAACAGCCTCACCTCCACTCCAGACCTAGCGCCAATCGCAGAAGTCAACCTAACATAAACTCGCACAACCCAACCTTTTTTCTTTTGTAGAGTTTCTCAGCCAGCAGTTCCATACGCAAGAAATACACATCTCATTTCTATATGTCCAGAAAAAAGTGAAGCAGGTTTCGACGATTCCAAACGACGAGATCTTAAAACTGTCGGCATCGCGCAAAGCCAACGATGAAACGCTGAGAATAGTCTAATGGTTCAAGTGCATATTGGTTCTATATGTACGGTGACCACTGCGTCTGCGAATCGCTCCTTCACTTCCTTCTCCACTTTGGAGGCGAGGTCATGTGCTTCGGCGATGGTTATCTGCTTCGTGAAGCAGCAGTCCATGTTGATGTAGCGTTTCCCGCCTGCAACGTACGTGAGGAATTTGTTCACGCGAAAGTTCTGGGCGAAGCCATCCGTTGCCCTCGAGATAATCGTTCTTAACTCGCCCTCGCTAATCTCGAGGGCTGGGATTTCTCCAGCCGGCTCCACGTGAACGGTGACGTGTTCCAGCTGCTTGATTTCAGCGTACATGTTTTTCTCAATTCTCTCCGCGATATTATGCGCCTCCTCAACGGAGAGCTTGGGGTTAACGATGGCGTGCAGCGTGATGTACAGCTTGCCGCTGGCGAATACCGTGGAGATTTCATGCACTTCCCTGACGCCGTCGATTCGGGCGAGTCTCTCCACGAGCTGTTTCATCCCCATTTCCCGTCGAGCAGGCTCGATGTGGATGGTGGCGTCCACGTTCCCAAGTGATTTCGTCAGTTTGTCCTCGATTCGTGACGCCAGCGCATGCGCTTCGTCGAGGCTCATGGCGTCGGAGACCTGAACGGTGGTTTCAACGAAAGTTTTGGAGCCTACCTGTCTGGCACGTAGGTTCTCGTTTTTCAGAACGCCCCCCTCAGCCAAGATGGTCTTCTGGATTCTCTGTGTCATGTCTTTTGAAGTGGCGTCGCTGAGTTCGGTTATGCTGGCGCGGACTAGGCGTATGCTGAGGTAGATGAGCATGACGCCAAGAAAGATTGAGGCAACCGAGTCGCCGTTAAAGAACCCCAACGTGGCAAGCCCGAACCCCATCAGGGCAATAATCGTTGAGCTGAGGTCGGAGACGGCGTCGTAGAAGCCAGCCTTCATCGACGTACTATGGGTGCTTCCGGCTTTTCGGAAGACAGTTATCCTAAAGAAGTCAACGCACAATGTATACCCGATGGCGAGAAAACCCGCGAACTCCAACCCCTGGTTAACGCGAGCGTTCCCCATCAGCCGCAGGGCGGCTTCATAGAAAATCAGCAACGCAACCGCGACAAGTGTGATTCCAGCGATTAAGCCGCCTATATCTTCAAACTTCTCATGCCCATACGTGTGTTCCTCGTCTGGCGGCTTGAGGGCGGCACGGGTTGCGAAGAACAACATGGCGCTCGAAACGACGTCAAGCAGCGCGTGCAAGCCATCGCTGAGGACGGCTAAGCTGTTCACCGCTAGTCCAACGATGACTTCGACGATTACCACGCTGAATATGGCCGCGGCTGACAACTTTAGTGCGCGTAGCTTGCCAGAGCCCAATGCCTGTTCGGTCATTCAGAATCATTTTATATGGCTTGCTCCGTGGTTTAAGAATTGCGGGTTCAGACTATACGTCGTCCTTGGTTTGATTGCTGTTTTCTGAGTGCAACGTTTTTCGAGTTTCCTGCCCGACGCATCAGTCTTATCGCCAAGAAGATGTTGCATCGAGCACTTCTATGTTTTTTGAATGTTGTATACGCTACACAGTCACATAGTTTTATTACCTATCGGCGTACATCTACAAATGGGTAGGAGTGAGAGAGAGAAAAGCAAGGTGGTATACTGTCTGATGGCTGAAAGGATTCCTGTTGGGAACCCCCCTAAGATTAACGGTTTGCATTTTCCTTTTCTCCCTTAAGTTTAGAATCCTGGTAGGAATCCCAGTAATCCCCAATGCTTCGCCCCACCTCCGCTTTTCCACCTCAAACAGAGCCAAATGTGTTTTCGCATGTTTTTCAACTTCGAAGCTGTATAAGCGTGGGCATCCATGAAACGCTTATCTGCGCGACATCAACTACCCTTCTTCCTGAAAGCTCACATTGACTCAAGGAGGACACGGCGTCGTGAATAAGATCATTCAAACTCGAATCCCCGGGTTCACCCTTCGGTTTGCGGAGGAAAAGGACGCTGGAACCATCTTCGGCATGGTTAAAGAACTAGCAGATTACGAGAAATTGCTGGACGGCTTTGAAGCGACGGAGGAACAGTTCGAGGAATCGCTCTTCCAGCGGGGCGTCGCCGAAACCCTCATCGGGGAATACGCTGGGAAGTCGGTTGGGTACGCGATTTTCTTCCATAACTTCTCCAGCTTCCTCGGGCGCATCGGTATCTACATCGAAGACGTCTACGTGAAGCCCGAGATGCGCGGCAGAGGCTTCGGCGAAGCCATGTTCGCATTCATTGCAAAGCTAGCCGTTGAACGGAAATGTGGACGGTTAGAGTGGTCTTGTTTAAAATGGAACAAGCCCTCGATTGCATTCTACGAGAAAATGGGCTCCGAATCTTTGGACGAGTGGACAATGTACAGGCTTGACGGAAGAGATTTAGAGCGGACGGCCAGCGAGTTCTGACGGGAAGTTTAAAATAGACAGCCACTAACGTTTGAAAACAGCACCCGAAACTAACGTGATGCTTATGGTTCAGGTACCGATTCGCGAGGTTCTCGACGGCAAGCACGAAAACCAAAAAGTCACCATCCGCGGCTGGGTTTACCGCAAACGCGAAGGCAAAGGCATGATTTTCCTCGTCCTCAGGGACTCCACGGGCGTCATCCAATGCACCGTGAAGAAGGACAGCGCCGCGTGGACTGAGGCTCAGCGTTTGACGATTGAGTCTTCGCTCACGTTGGAGGGCACCGCGAAGCCCGACACCCGCGCTCCAGGAGGACACGAAATCAGCGCCGAAAATGTCGGGATTATCGGGCTGGCTGAGACATTCCCAATCTCGAAGGACCAGAGCGAAGAGTTTCTCCGAGACATCAGGCATCTCTGGCTACGAAGCCGCAAAATGAGCTTAGTCATGAAGGTCCGTGGACACGTCATGGAGTATGCCCGCGAATACTTCGCTCAGCAGGGGTTCACGGAGGTTTCTCCGCCCATGTTCATCTCCGCTGCGTGTGAGGGAGGCTCCACGTTGTTCGGGCTCAAGTACTTTGACCAGAGCATGTACTTGACGCAGAGTAGCCAGCTGTACTTGGAGATTCTAATTTACGCGTTGGAAAACGTGTACTGCATCGCGCCTTCGTTCCGTGCTGAGAAGAGCCGCACCATCAGGCATTTGACGGAGTACTGGCATATGGAGGGCGAGTGGCCGTTCGCTGAGATGACCGACCTAATGCGTTTCGAGGAGGGGTTGCTCACATACATCTGCCAGCAGACCGTGAAAAACTGCAAGCAAGAACTTGACGAGCTGGGCGTGAACGTCGCCAAAGTCGAAAACATCGCCGTCCCTTTTCCACGCATGACCTACACGGAAGCCATCGAGCGGCTCCGAGCGAAAGGCTCCAGCCTGAAGTGGGGGGACGACCTCGGCTATGAAGATGAGAAAGCCCTGGCGGACGATGTCGGTAAGCCGTTCTTCGTTTACGATTACCCGACTGCGATTAAGGCGTTCTACTGCAAAACCTACCGCGACCACCCAGAGGTGGCGATGTCAACCGACATGCTCGTACCACGCATCGGCGAGATATCCACGGGTGGCTCACGTGAAGACGACAAGGACATCCTTATCCAGCGCATTAAGGAGACGGGGTTGAAGCCCGAGGACTACGACTGGTACCTCGACCTAAGACGCTACGGAACGGTGCCCCACGTGGGTTTTGGCATGGGCTTGGAACGTGTGTTAACTTGGATGCTGGATTTAGAGAACATCATCGACTCGATACCGTTCCCGAGGACAACTAGAAGATTCTACCCGTAGACGACGCTTTTTTCAATTGTGATGAGAGTTTTACACTATCTTTATGCTTGACTCATCCAAGTTACTGAATTTCTTGTCACGCGTTAGTAAGAGTTCATCGTGGGCGAGCGAGATTCCAGCTATGAGCAAATCAGTCTCGTTTATCATCTTTCCAGCTTTGTTCAACTTCTCAAAAAGCAAAGCCGCCTCTCTGGCCGAAATCCTATCGAAGGGGCAGACAAGCACGGACAACAAAAACTTCTCGGCGACCTGCCTTTTCAGTTCGGTTTTATGCTTCAGTAACTCATACTCCGTTATGCTCGTGGTCTTAATCTCATCCTTCCTTGCGAGTTTCGTGATTAAGGTAATTATCTTTTCGTCGCCAGCCAAGAAATCTATTATGACACTCGTGTCTATGAATGTCATTCGGTCACTTCAACGCCCTTCCGTAGTTAGCCTCTCTTTCAGCCGCTATTTTCGACTTCAAAGCATCTAGCTTCTGCTTTTCATCCTTCATGATTCCTGCAAAGCTCATGATGTCTTGCTTTTCTGCCTCGCCACACAGGTTCTCCTTTATGACCTGCGAGAAACTCTTCTTGCCTTTTCTCTTTGATAGAAGCTCATAGACTTCATTTGAAACTGAAATTTGCCTCGCCAAATGGAGCACGTCCTGCATACATAATGTATACACATCATTTATTTACATTGTGTTTGCAGGAGAGCGATTATACTTCCATTGGTTGGATTTGAGAGTGTTATCAACTCCATTTCGTTCCCGAGGACAATGAGAAGATTCTACCCGCAAACGCTTGTCCTGCGGCTTCGCTCACGAGACGACTCAATTAGAACTTACACTTTGTTTAACTGTGTTCTGGCGTGTACCCTGCAAAGTACTCACGTTTTAGTTGCGTCTTGGGCAAACCCAAGTTTTCGATGAGTTTCTCCATGACCTCCACCATTGCGGGTGGGCCACACGTGTAAAACATCGTGTCCTTGTAGTCTGGGATTTCATGTTTCACCATATCTGCGGTGATCACGCCTACGATGCCTTTCCAGCTCGGGTTCGCCTCGTTCAGGATTAGGACGACTTTGAAGTTTCTGTTATGCTGCTGCATGGTTTCGAGTTCTTTTCGGAACGCGATGTCGGCTTCGGTTCGGCAACCGTAGAGCAGCGTAACCTTCGTAGGCAGGCTCTGATCTGTAAGGTATTTGGAGATGCTGACAAGCGGAGTGATGCCGATGCCGCCCGCGAGCAAGCCGATTTTCGGCTCATCGCCGTACGTAAACGTACCATAAGGCGCGTCGATTCTTGCCCAGTCGCCCAGCTTCAGCGCCTTCAATACGGCGGAGAATTCGCTGTCGGTGAACTTCTTCGTGAACTCGATGTGCTCTTTCTCGGTGGGGCTGCTGGAGAAGCTGAAGTGCTTGCTCAACTCCGCACCGCCAGAACTCAACGTGATGAAGAGAAACTGCCCTGCTTTGTAATCTAAGCCTGCTGGTCTGGGGAACCTGAAACTGGTCACGTTGGGGGTGCGCGAAACAACCTCTTTGACCGCGGTTTCAAACTTCATAAGAATCAATTGTTCTGTGCGCTATCAATCCATTAAACCTTCGCATCAAACGCACAGCGACTGTCACATTTGGAGCTTATGCACGGGTCAGAGAAGAGCAGGCGCTGTGATGGCGTGCTGGCTTGGTTCGCTCATGAATTGTTTTTTTCAGCAATATTTCCAAATTCGATATATTGTCGAAAGGCAGAATACTCCCCAAAAGCACTACTGCTTATATCGTAAGATACAATATATAACTTTTCAATTACCACAAGCAGGAGATAAACTTTGGCTAAAGGGCTAAACATCTGGATTCTCAGCACCCTAACATTCATCTCTCTCACCCACACAATAGACGCTGCCATCGCATTCTTCTCCGGCAACAGCGCCCTCCTCCCAAAAACCTATCCTTTGGTAGGAAGTTACTTTGCACAAATGCCAGTAACCCTCTACCTTTGCGCGTCAGCAGGCTCAACTATAATAATGTGGTGCTTAACATGCCTGATCGCTTTCAACAATCCTATCGAAGCCCTTCTCAAAAGCACACTGACGGATTGCCAACAGCAAGGAGAGGCAGAACAGCAGCTCGTGGAAACACACAATGATTTCTTCGATTTAATGTACCAAAGTATGGAGGAGAACAGGGAAGAGCTTGGGAAAAACAACGACCTTGTCTTGAATTTGCGTTCCGAAGTCAGAGACATGCAAAAAATGAGGGAAACGTTCAAGGAGACAAGGGATGAACTGGCCGGCCTCAAGAAGCAAGTTGTGATTCTGGAAGAAAAGATGATATTTCCCTTGGTCTGCAGAGCCTGTGGAAAACCGTTGAGGGCAGACTTCAGTCTCTGTCCATACTGCGGCGCAGAAATCGACATCAAACAGGAGGCTGTTATTTGTGAGCCAAATTTTTTCCAATAGAGACTTCGTGATCAAGGCGGTGGAGGATGCGCAGACCAAGGGCTGCCAGTATTGGTACGGTTACCTGAGCCAAAAAGAGAGACAAGAGCCAATACCAGAGGAGTGCGTTGAATGCGAAAAGGTTGTGGAGTGCATGTTGAACCAGCTTAACTCTGCATCTGCAGTTGCAGAAATCAAAAAGTGGTACCGACCTTATCGACATAGCGCGCTCAGGAAGCAAAAATGAAAGCGCTAGAAAATATTCGTGTTGCCATGGAAAAGGTTTATTTTTAAGGCTTTAGCTAACATGCACCGTTGGCGGATGATAACCATCCGCTGGGATGTGGTCCCGAAAGGGACTGAACCGCAAACAGTGGAACATTTGAAGTGAAGTGAAAAACATGGCATACAAGTACATAGCCGAGGAATGGGCGAAACCCGAGAAATCCTTCGTGGAGGAGCTCATGCGTCAACGCCTCATCGAATGGCGCAAGCAGAACACCGTGACGCGAGTCGAACGCCCCACGCGACTCGACAGAGCACGAAAGCTAGGCTACAAAGCCAAACAGGGCTTCGTCATGGCGAGAACCAAAGTCCGCAGGGGCAACATGCGCAAGTTACGTCCTAGGTCTGGGCGCAGACCTAAACGGATGGGTGTCAAGAAATTTAAACCCGCGAAGAGTTTGAGGCTCATCGCCGAAGAACGCACCGCCCGCAAGTTCCCGAACCTTGAGGTTTTAAACAGTTACTGGGTGGGCGAAGACGGCAGGTCCAAATGGTTCGAAGTTATCCTCGTCGACCCCAACAGTCCAAGCATCAAGAGTGACAAGGACATTAACTGGATAACCGAGCCGCAGCACAAGCACCGAGTCTTCCGGAGTTTAACTAGCGCGGGGAAGAACATCCGAGGCCTAAGACTCAAGGGCAAGGGTGCAGAGAAAGTTCGACCGAGCAAACGCAAAGTCCCCAAGGGTGAACACTAAAATGCACCACATCAAACCTCAAATTCTAAAGCCCGATAAAAGACAACGCCGGGGCAGAGGCTTCAGCCGCGAAGAACTCAAAAAAGCAGGAGTGAACCTGCAGGAAGCCCGACTAATCGAGCTGCCCATCGACATGCGAAGACGAACGGCTCACGACGAAAACGTCGAAGCGGTCAAAGCTTACACCGCAGCGGAAAAAGCCAAAAGGAAACCCAAGCCAAAACCCGAAACTAAAGAGCCAGCGGCGAAGAAAAGTAAAAGAAAAAAGCCTAAAAGCTGAAACCGCCAAACACCAAGCGGTGCCGCAGCGTGTCTTCTAAACCCTCGAAATCTCCGATTGGATACATTAACATTCGTGTTTTCGCACACGCCACCGAAGACCAAGAACGCGTCATCCAAGCTGTCCGCAATATGCTGCCCGATGGACTGGCAGAGGGTGCGGTTTTTAAGAAGACGAATTTGACTGGGCATCATGGGAATCCCATCACTTTGATAGAGTCTGTGCTTGCCGACAGGCAGAAACTCCAGTCAGCTTTGGAGAAGATTGGCAAGGGTTTGACCTCGCTGGACAAGGAAACTCTGAATAGTGAGATGGGGTTGCATCTGGAGAAGGGGAATCTGTACCTCAGGTTTGACAAGCAGCAAGCCTTTCTAGGCGAGTTGAGATTTTCATCCAACGACCCCATACACTTCAAGGTTCACTTCAGGAACAAGACCGCAGATGAGATTGTTGGCATCTGCAGGGAAGCAGGGCTGCTGCCATGAAACGCAGGTTCGCCGACTTGCGTCTGCGACTGAACTCGAAGGACTTGACAACGGCTCAAAGAGTCATCGCCAAAGCGGCACAATTAGGCTACGACTTAGTTGCTGTGCCGTTTGCACCCAACACTCAGGAAGCTGAAATCGCAGCATTAAGAAGAATTTGTAACGGCTTCAAAATTGATTTTGCCTCGAGAGTTGATTTGGCACCGAGAACGCGTAATCAATTGATGCACCTGCTGCGGAAGCTGAGGAGGAAGTTTGAGGTGGTTGCTGTGGTCTGTGAGAACAAGGAGGTTGCTCGTCAAGCGGCGAAGGACAGGCGTGTGGACTTGTTGAGCTTTATGTCGTTGGATTACCGGGATAGGTTTTTTGACTGGGCAGAAGCTGAGTTGGCGAGCGGTGGTTTTGCTGCGTTGGAGGTTGAAGTTAAGCCGCTGTTGCTGCTGGAAGGTTCGGCGCGTGTGAGGCTATTGGCGACTTTGCGGCGTGAGGTTGCCATTGCTAGGGAGTTTCACGTCCCCTTGGTGGTTTCGAGTGGTGCCGAGACGGAGGGGCTTTTGCGGAAGCCCAGAGAAGTTGCGGCTTTGATTTCGTTGTTGGGTTTGGATGAGGCTTCGGCGTTGGATGCTGTGTCTGCCAATCCATGCGCTGTTGTCTCGCGGAATCGTGAGAAACTAAGGAGCGGTTTTGTTGCGCCTGGAATCCGAGTGGTCAAGGAGGGCCGAGACTGTTGAAGCGGGTTAAGCGGCGTTATCTTGCGGTGCAGATTGAGTTTGAGGGGACGCTCAGTCAGTTAGATTTCTTGGATGCGGTCTGGGCAGCAGTCAAACGGCTCTTTGGCGAGTTCGGTGCGAGTCAAACGGGCTTGGCGGTAATAGACTTTGATGAGGAGAGCAAAATATCAATAATTCGCGTTTCACTCGCAACGCTACAGCAGGTTCGCGCAGCAATCGCCTCAATCACTCGAATAAGTGGGAAGGATGCTGCAATACACGTCATAGCCGTTTCAGGAACCGTGAAATCTTTGCGTGAAAAGGGTTGAAACAGCGCTCGCAAAAATCGGTTCTCCCAATATATTCTTTCAAATAAAATATTGACTAGGTTCTGGTACCTGTTGGGTTATTTCTGTTTACTGTCGCGGGATGGTTGTTGAGGATTTTCTCTCTTGTGGGACGTTTGTTGTTTGGAGAAATATGGTAGTAGTTGTCGCATTGGTCAACTTTCTGCGGTTATGTCTCTGTTCTTGGTCTTTAATGGCTGTTTTTGTTTTGGTGTGGTGGGTCAAGTTTCAAGAGTAGAACAACAACAAATGGAAAATGCTTGTTGTTCTTCTCCAGGGGGGCTTGCAATCAGAAAGCGGTGAAGATGGCTTTTGGAATCAATTTTTGTGTTGTGTTACGCGGTTTGCTGTGTGACAATTTCTTGTGTTTTTGTTTTGGGTTGTTTTGGTTGTTGCTTTTTTGGAACTGGGCTTTCAGAGAATTGTTAGGAATTGTGCAGAATTGTGCAGGCATGCAGAGAAATTGTGCTGTCTATGTAGAGTAATTGTGCGGGAATTGTGCAGACTTGTGAAGGTTGGTGCAGTGGCTTCTGAGATCAGATTTGGTTTTGTTTGGCGGTCTCTGCGAATGTGCAGGATGTGCGGTGACTTTGGACGCCAATTTTTGTGTTGTGTCAATGGTTTTTGCCATTGTTCTGCAATTATGCAGTTTGGCGCTGTTCTGCATGGGTGTTATTGTTATTTTGGTGCTGAAACAACATCCCACATAACAATGGCATTGTGCGTCTAGTGCCACTCTGCAATGACGCATTGTGCAGTGATTGTCACAAGCATGCAATATGTGCAGAATTGTCGCAGTGACGAAGGTGCCCGAGGCGTAATTTGAAGTGCGAGGAAGCCTTGCCTGGTAGTCAACGCTTCTGGTTAAACAATCTTTTGCATTTTTCGAGCAGGTTTGGTAATTTCATTTGTTCCTAACTGAAGAACTCACTTTTTTGCATTTGTCTTAATTCCGCTTTGTAAAGCAATCGTGTTTGCCGCCAAATCTCTCTGCACCAGACAGTCTGGTCCCACCCACGTTCTCACCCCAACCTTAACACCAGGCATGAAAAGCGCGTTAATCCCAGTTTTGACTTCGTCACCGAGAATTGCTCCAAGCTTTTGCGTGCCACTGTCAACCATCTTGCCCTTAATCGCCATCTTCACGTTTCCAGCATCCAAACGATAGTTTGCTGTAATCGTACCCGCGCCCAAGTTGCAATTTTCACAAAGCACGCTGTCGCCCACGTAGGACAGGTGACCGACATGAGTTCCATCCATGATTATGCTGTTCTTGATTTCAACCGCGTTGCCTACGCGTACGTTTTTGCCGATGGAGGTACAAGGGCGAATATAACAATTGGGTCCGATGTCGCTTGCTTCGTCAATGAGACAAGGACCTTCAATGTAAGCGCCGGAGCGGACACGAGCAGTCTCAGCTACAGTCACGGGTCCAATAAGATGTGCTCCATCCTCAACAGAGCCCAGAAGCGTATGCTTCATCCGCTTAAGAATCCAAGCGTTCGCATCAAGAAGGTCCCAAGGATGTCCGATGTCCAACCAGTCGGTTTTGGGTATCTCGACAGCCAAAACTTTTTTCTTGTCTTTTGCGAAAAGGGAAATTGCATCGGTGAGCTCTAGCTCTCCACGGGGTGAGGGTTGGATTGAGCGGAGCACGTCAAAGATTTCGCTTGTGAATAAGTATATGCCAGCGTTGGCCAAGTTGGAAGGAGCATTTTTTCGAGCAGGTTTCTCAACAATTCGCCTAACGCTGCCATCTTTTTGAAGGGCGACTATCCCATAGCTTTCGGGCTTGTCTACGGGCACGACAGCCATCGCTGCTGATGCATGCTCGGGATCAAAAGTTTCTAGCACACGTTTGATAGATTCTGAGGAAAAAAGCAAGTCGCCGTAAACCAGCAAGAAACTCTCTTTCACGTAGGGTTCAGTCACCGCTGCTGCATTTCCAGTGCCTAGAACCGTCGGCTGGTTCACATACTTCAGATTCAAACCAAGTTTTTCACCGTTGCCGAAGAACTCACGGATAGCATTACCCATGTAGTGCGTTACTATGATTATTTCGGTTACTCCGACGGTCTTCAGCGTTTCTAAACAATGTTGAAGAATTGGTTTGCCACCGACTCTTATGAGATGTTTGGGCCGCGTAGAAGTGACGGGTTGAAGCCTAACGCCTTCTCCTGCTGCTAAGATAACCGCTTTCATGTATTTAGAGCTCCAATGCTTTTCTTTGCAAGTTTGTGAGCTTTCCTTATTATGTTCCTTGCCGCTTTTAACGATTCATGGCTTTTTTCAATTCTTCTTTTGCGAAGGCGTAGAGTTCCTGAAGCCGTTTCTCCGTCTTCGCCTCAGCCGTAACTCTGATGATTGGCTCCGTGTTCGAGGGTCTCATAAGCACCCAGCCTTTTTCGTCGAGTAGCTTTATGCCATCCACTCCTATGAAGTTGCGACCCTCGGATTTGAACTTGGACTTCAGGTTTTCAATAACTTGGAACTTTAGTTCGTCGGGGCATGGGAAATTCTCTTCGCTGATAGAGGGGTACTGGGGCAATGAATCGAAAATTGCTGACAGCTTTTCGTCGTTCTTGGAGAGAATCTCTGCCATCCTTAGACTCGCAAAAAGCGCGTCGTCTCCGCCGTGTGTCTCGGCGAAGTAGAAGTGGCTGCTCTTCTCCCCTCCCAAAGCAGCACCCTCGCTGATCATTCGGTCCGTGATGAACGTGTGCCCAACTCTCTCGATTATCGGCACTCCGCCGTGGGCTATTACGTATTCCTCAACAGCCATCGAACAGCTGAGTTCACAGACGACTTTTGAGCCCTTGTGCCGCTCAAGCACGTCCTTGGCGAAAATCAGCAACGACAAATCGCCGGGAATAATCCTGCCCTTCTCGTCAATGAAGACCCCTCGGTCTCCGTCTCCATCGTATCCCACGCCGAAATCGGCTTTCGTTGCAACCACCTGTTTCTTCAATTCGCCTAACGTTGACTCTTTCGGTTCGGGCAGATGAGCGGGGAACCGTCCGTCGGGTTTCTTGTTAAGAGTTAGTATCTCGCAGCCCTGCGCCTTGAAAAGAGACGGCGCAAACAGTCCGCAGACGCCGTTTGCAGTGTCCGCCACGAGCTTCAGCTTTCTGCGCAGTTTAATGTGCTTTGAGATGAAGTCGGAATAGTCTCGGAAGATTTTGTTGTAGGACATCACCTTTCCTTGCTTCTCGCCTAGCTTCTTCAAGTCAAGGTTTTGGGCTATCTTCTTGATTTTCTCCATCTTGTCGCCGTAGATGCAGCCGTTTTGGCTGAACAGTTTGAACCCGTTCCACTCGGGCGGATTGTGGGAAGCTGTAATCATGATGCCCGCGTCTTTCTTGAGCAGGTTCGTGGCGAACTCCAGAATCGGAGTCGAAATCACGCCCAAGTCAGTTACATCGCAGCCCCCTTTGACCAGACCAGTGACTAGCCCGTTTCGGAGCTGGTCACCGCTGAGCCTGACGTCCCTGCCCACAGCAACGCTGCTTCGTTTCCCCAGAAACATGGCGACAGCCGCGCCCAAAACAGCGGCAGAATTCTCGTTGAGTTGCTCGGGGAAAACGCCTCTAATGTCGTAGGCTCGGAATAGATGTTCGAAATCGATTTTTTCTGAAGTAGTCACTCCTATCTCCAAGCAGGTTATTGCATTGGGCTTGACCATTTATGCTTTTTCCAAATTCTCAGCTGCGAATCGCGAAGATTCGTACTCTCTCAGAAACCGAAGTAGCCTCTCACATGTCGGATGGGTCCCATTCGGATTTGTGAGGTAACAGGCAGAAACTGCGTTTGCTAACGTTAACCTGCACTCATCCGATAACCCATTGCCGTCGGCGAAGATGTTTCCAGCGTCCCAAGCGTCGCCCGCCCCAGTTGCCCTCAACGCGTTGACTTTGAAGGCTGGAACCATAGTCTCGCCGTGCTTTGTGAACGTTGCCGAGAAAGTCGTTGTGTGCAGGTCAACTCTAGCTGACAGATGTTTTGCCAGAAATCGCGCAGAGCTTAGTGCAAGTTCATCGAGCCGTTGGTTCACTTTTTTTGGCTGCGGTCCCCCCAGGTACTCCGAATACGTGGTTGCTTCGTTCTCATTCAAACTCAAAACGTCAACTCTGCGAGTTTTGAGGACCTTCTCCATCAATTCAGGAATACACTGTTGGTTGGGCGTTGGGTCTGCAGTGTCAAAATACGTTTTGCCCGTTTCGCCCTTTTTCGCGGCGTCAAAAACTTGCTGCGCTAGCTGGGTGCCGTGGCTGCGAGTTCCAGCCCAGTTGAAAACACAAACATAATCCGCCTTCCGTATCTCCCTGAAATCCTCGTCTGAAAGGTCCGTCGGGCCAAAGTCAGCAAGTGCACCCAGGTCTCTGAACATCACATTTACCCTGCCATCAAAGTCTGCTAGCTCCAGCGCCGTCGTCAACGAAGGTAAGCTAGCAACTTTGACATGCGAGAGGTCAATACCCAGCGGCTTAAGATGGTATTCCAAGAATTGCCGTCCGAGCTGGCTCGTGCACACGATAGGGATAACCTTCGCCCCCAACGCTGCCAAAGCTGAACCAACGTTGACCGCATTGCCGCCCCGGATGTCGGTTTGGCGGATGCCGTCAACACTGCCGCCCTTCCTGCTCACGATTTCCTCAACGGTTTTGACAAACTCCGAGGGAGTTTGCTCCACCGTTAGCAGGCGGTCGAGGAAGAAGTCTGGCATAACGACGGCGCTGATTTCCCGGCGGGCTTTTTTCAGAAAATTTGTGAGCTTTTCCATGCAGGTTTTCAAGTTTTAGCCTTCTAAAGGCGTATTCTTGCGAAAGTTTAAAATACCTTTGCCACTCAGGGACTAAGAATATCCAAAAACTGAACAATTAGACGCTTGGACCGGGATTGTTATGAAGTTTAAAGGTGAAATCTTTATGCTTCTGACCGCAATTGCTCTGTTTGCGGCCAGCGCCTTCCTCTATTCAATGACGACCACTGCTCAGGGCTTGACTGCCGCTTCCGCACCAGAATTCCCCTATCAGGGATATGCCTTCTCTCTCGTCGGCTTGGGTTCACTGCTTATGGTGACCGCTTCGCTTTCTTTTCTGAAGAGAAGCAAACCGCCGATGATGCATGTGCCGAAACGGATTTCAGCCAAGAACTGTGCTGATTAGAATCCACACCACGTCTCCAACAATCAAAGCTGCGATTAGCCCTGCAGTTATGAAGATAAGCATTGGCAACCCGGGAGTAGCCCACACGTTTTTGTCGATTTTTCCCTCATCTGCAGTTTTTGAGAGACGCGAGACAACGTCGTCTCTTCCTTCATCTTTCGGAACCACAAGAAGACTCCGCTTCGGCGATTCGTCCCCCGCTTCCTGTGCAACGTCTTCCATTGGGTAAATATGCCACGTAGCCTTGAGCTTATCCAACTGAACCCGATGTCCCGTGATGACAACGAGGAGTTTCTTGCCGATGGATTCTTTTGCCAGGGTGCCTTCGAAGAATTTCTTTCCGTTTCTCGCATGCCAGACGACATTGTAAAGAAACATGTAGATGCAAGTTGCTGCTGCAAAAAGGACCCCGTTGCTGAATATCGTTATAGGAAAGATATTCTTTGCGAGAGGCGATTCGCCCAGAGGGCTGAGAAGACCCAAGCAACGGGCTCGCCGAGAACGGAAGCGCCAATGCGATACACATCAAGGCTTTTGAGTCGGCACCTCCGAAGCCACCAGTGTAAAACAGCAAGACGGCGATGACTGCTGTGACGCCGAAGCTTAAACCAAAGAAAGGAAGTCTCGACGAATCGAAAAGAACCAGGTCTAATAGGGATAAAGCCAGAGCAATGGGAGCGTATACCGCCCAGACACGATTGCTGACCTCACGAGTTTTGAAATCCCTCCAGGAAGCGTAAAGAAGAAATGCTATTGAAACCGCGACTTGAACAGCTGAGATCAATTCTTGCAATGCGGGTCACAGTCATATTTTACGTTTGGGTTGATAAGAAACGTGAGAGCTCAGCTATTTATTCCATATGAAACCTAAGTTCACAACTAGCGCGTACTTGCTATTCCTTGCCACGTTTGAACCTTGATAAAACGAAAAAAGGTGAAAGACCTCGCAAGCCATTACCCAGCTACATAGATTGACACAAACGGCAGGTTCTGACCCCAAGCCAACGATGTCCCATTAGAATAAACAATATTTCCAAAGAGCGGGCGCGTATTAATACACGATATTCACTGTGTGCGCACCCCAATATGAGAATATTCCATATTCTCCGCCCCTAAACGAGGAGAATCAACGCGCAAGCAAAACGCAAGCGGCAGAAAACCTGAGCGCGCTCCTTTGTTAGGCTCTGTAAAGATTAAAACGCGCGCAATTTGCATACAAGCCATACTTTGAACGCTAAGTTTGAGGGCCGACTGTGATTAGCGGTTGGTACTCTGCAAGTATCCATAGACCTGCTGGTTTCCCTGCGTTAAGGTAGTAGATCGGAGTTGAGGGCGAATCATAAGTGGCAATCGCCCCTTTCCATGTTATATCCAATGCGTTTCTGAATGGACTGAATTGCCGAAGTGCTACTGGCATTAGCGAGATTGTCTTGCCCGCAGTGTCAGTTCGAATTATTCCTGTTTGGCCTCCGGCAAAACTGTCGAAAGCATAGAGCTGCGTGTTCGATTGGTCGGTAAACATTATTCCCGCACCACTTGAGCCGGAGGCGAACTGGCTCCAATGATGTGCAGTCCAGTTGCCACTTCCGTATAGGTAGTTGGAGAAGTCTCCTGTTCCGTTGACCACGTTACTTACTGTGCCATTTTCGGTCTGAATGGTGCCAATCGATGAGGTAAGTCGGAGAGGACAGATTTCGCTTAGTACCCTGTCGCGTTGAGAATCAACAAACATGAGCCTCAACTGGTAAGTGTAGAAAGAAGTGCCTGCAGGTAAGGTCAGAACGATGTTCGCATAGAGGTTAGGGCAGTCATTTGCGGTTCCTGCTCCACCACTCCATTCAGCCTCTTGCTGAATAACGTCTCTTACGACCCCATTAGTAATGACGTAGGCTAGCTCCGAACCGTAAGTGCTGTCTTCCCCGTTTATTCGCATAAAGTTGATCGTGCTCGTGTTGCCGCTTCCAAGCACAGTTGTCGTGACGGGATTGAAGCTGGATCCAAACTGCACCGATATTCTGCCATTATTCAAAGTCCGCGTGACCGGATTGTCGTTGAACCGTGTGTTAATGTACGCAAGCGAAGTTTGGTTAGCCAAATCACTTCCATCCCACCAGAGAGTGAACCCGGTGACGCTCCTGTTGAGGAGAAAAACGACCATTTGCCTATTGCTGAAAACCGTAACGTTGTTGGTCAAGCCTAACGGAACCCGATAATCTGACGCCCAGTCCTCGGTCTGGAAAGGCACTTCCGAGTTCGCACCGTTTATCGTTTGACTAAGATGGAGCGCCTTGACCGGAACCGGCGGAATAGGCATCTCAGAATTCGTCTGCTGCATATTTTGTCCCAGAACACGCATGGTTCCATTCTGCAGCCACTCAACTGCTATCGTCGAGTCACTTTGGTTAGCAAGCATCAGACCCATGTCTGACTGCGGACTTAATAGGGCCGCATCAATTAACCAAGAATCTTGAACTGCATCATTCGCCCTATTGGCATCTCGGAACTTGATGGTAAATGTAGTAGAAAGGTACTGCGAAATTGAAATGTTGTTCCACGCGTTTGGAGTTAATCCGCCGACAACGTTTACCCAAGCGTTGTTAGACCATACGTCAACGTTCAATTGTTCAGCTGCCAGCGCACCTGTTTTGATGCAGAGCTGTAGGTATGGGTTCGCCAAAGAAACATTATTCCACTGTTCCTCAAGGTCAAGCTCGTAGACGTAGCTCTGTGTTGGTTGCAGAAGCAAAGCGATCTCGGCCCAGCTTGCTGTTTTCGAGAGTGTCCATGACATTGAGACTGAACCGCTGGTTACCGATTTGTCGCTCCCGCTGCCCTTATGCAATTGGCTTGTTTGAGACCAACGGTTTGTTTGACCGCTAGAGTCACTGAGTGTGTAGGAATTCACGGTTCTATAGGTCCCTACATGACCAAACAACATTTTGGCGTACGACCCTGAAGCTGTAAGGCTAACTGATGGACTCGAACTTGAACTCGTATCAGATGCATTGCCGCTAGTTATAACAGGTACAGTCTGGTTGACGTTCGTATACACCACCGCACCCGCGACCGCCAGGGTTGAGGCGCTGAAATTCGCTCTGATTACCTTGTTGGTTCCCGCAGACGGATTAACTAGCATGTAGACGTAAGCTCGGACCCTTGGATCCGAATTGTACAAGGCCGTCGCAACTTGGGTTAACGTTACTCCATTATACGTGACACCTGTGACAGTCGCCGGAGTAGCGCCGCTGTTGAAAGTGTCAACAGAAACGAGAAGAACGCGATCGCTGCCTGAGCCAGTGTTCGGATGTTGCCATAGCGCGAAGGTCGCTTGAGATGTCCCAATGTAACTACTTTGGCTGTCAAACGAAATTGTATTGTACCCTCCAGCGAAAATCAACTGCTCAGTGAGGTTATCGTATATTCCATCTGCGACTCTCTGGACGGTGAAATTGCTGTGAGTACCTATGTCTGCTGAATTGTCAACATTTGACAGAGTGTCTGGGTAGTTTCCTACACTAGGACCAGTGTTCCAATTAACTGTCGTATTGTACCGGCTAAAGGATGAGGCAGTTGCCATAATCCCCCTTGTGTCTTCAACTTGAACCAGATAGCCATCCGGCTTTATACCTGAAGGAATGTCTATCAAATATGTTCCATTGGACAAGACAACTGGTTCGGTAGGGGAAGAATCGAGTTCCCAAGTCTGGTCCGAACTGAGATATCGGTAGAATTTGAAGTTGTTTCTTGACAGAACAGTCAATGGCACACCATTCTCCTCAGATACACAAATTCTAGCTTTGTTCCCCAAAGAAGACAGAATTTGCACGTTCAAATCACTTGTCGAAGCATAATTTAGCCCATAAAAGCCTAATCCGGCCAGGTTATACGTAACGTTAAATTGACCATGACTAAAACTTGTTGGCGAATACCAAACAATATGGAGTTCTAGACCCTGAACACTGAAAGACGATCCCCACTCGGGCTTCATGTCAGCGATGTTCTTAAAACCACTTTGAAGATAAGTCCTAGCTAGACTCTGAGCATAACTTGTGTTGCCAGTAACCTGGAGAATCGAGCCATAATAGCCCACTGTGAAAGCTAAAAGCTGCTTAACGGCTAGGTTCGTTTCGTCAACTGCGCTCAACACCTGAGGCTGCTCAGGAATGACGTCGTACCGGATAGCTGTGTAAGTTGTTATGACCGTAGAGACGATTACAATAGCCACCAGCAACGCCGCAATTATTGAGAATTGTCCTCTGCGGTTCAAGTTTAAGAACCTCCAGCCAATCCAAGCTGCAATACAGCCAGCCTAGAAGTGTTGTAAGTCGTGTAGCTGGTCGCATACATTCTGGGCTCGTACTCAGTTAAAAGACCCAACGCTGTCACCCTTATGTCTGGAGTGCGCGTCATGCCCAAAGCCATAAACCCTCCCATGTAAGATTTTGAACCCCCAACAATCACGTAATGCCTATAGATAGACCCAGGATAATACGCACCATCGGGGTTGAAGACGTAAGTTGTTACCGTGAGATTGTACAGACCTGTCACGTATGAGGGCAACGCTCTCGTGAATGTCTGATAAGGCGAGGGATAAATACCGTAATAATTACAGTCAGCGAGACTTTTGCTCGAAAGGTACTTCACACCACTTAGAGACCCTGTTATCCAAGTGGAATTGTCCACATATGTTTGATTGTTTAAACCCTCCAAGAAATCGTTCAAACCTGACGGACCGACAAGCTTCTGACCGTATATTCCCCAAGTGTTCTGGTCGTTAGGAAAGAGGACTGTGTTGCTCACGTAGTATAATGGATATCCGGTAATGCTAGCCAAAGTCCAGTTATACTGCGCCACGCGCCGTCCCAGTGTGTAAGTGTAATTTGCCGGATCGCCACTGTAATATGATGCGGGTATCGGAATCGACTCACCACAGGTGTTTATTAGAACGGCATTCTGCACGGTTTCGCCCTGCAGCGAACGATTATCAAGAATTTGACCTAGCTGAGTGGTGTTTTGCACTAAAACAGTCTGTTTGAAGTAAGGCGAAAGCAACTTGTAGAAATCTTGAGCTAAGCTACTGGCCGTGTAACCAACTATCCACCAACCATTGGCATCACTGCAATTTAAGATGTAAAGTGTTCCACCGTTGCCTCGGTCTCCAATCTTCTCCGGAGTCACGTTGAAAGTCACGTTTGAAGATGCTACAAAGTACTGCGAGGCATCCGAACCTATACCCAGAGACTCTGCATTTGAAACGTTCTTAACAATCGTGTAAAGCAAACCGCCAGAGGCGTCGCTGTTGACTTCCATAATAGTTAGATTATAGATCACATCTGCTGGCAACATCGTAGATAACGCGACTTGAAGGTGGTTCCAAGTCGTATCATTGCCAACGTCGAAAGCAGCAATACTTAAATCATGTTCTGAGTCTAGCGTCTGAAGAGTCGTTAGCGATAGTCTTCTAAGGTTAAGGGGTGCCGTCTCTCTGGGTAGAGGCAAAACTGTGAAGTAGGCAACTGCAGTAAATGCCCCTAGAAGTATCACAATAACGAGCAATACTTCTACGGTACGCATCATATTAGCCGGTCACCTGGTATCCGCTTAAACTCCAAACTGAAAGGGTCGCATGATATGCAATCCTGTCAATGGTGACTTGCCTAATGTCGGTTGCAACCCAAGATTTGTCGCTGACTTCGCCTCCGAACGTAATGGGAAAAGACAAGGAACTAAGGCCCCAAGGCATGACCACAACGCCGCTTTCCGCTTGGCTCATACTGTACGGGATAATCACTATGCGTGGATTGATGGCACCTAGAGTGAGAGTGTCATAGCCATTACCAGAATTAAGCAGACCGCATCCGTTTCCAGTCTGATTAACAAATGGCATCAACTGCCAAGAATAATCATCGGACATCACCATCGAGGTCGCATTGTAGCTAAGAGGAGCTGCCTGTTGACCTGTTCCAGTGATATCCCAGCTATGAGCGAGAATCACAGTTTCGTTTTGAACACTTTCTACTAAGGGGACTATGTAGCTTTGTTGATACAGGCTACGTTGCTGATAGCCTATTCCCACGAGTCCCGACACACTCGCTGAAACGATGAAAGCATAAGACATTGTGGCCGAGTTGTAGTCCGATAACGTGAGAACGCTGTTGCCCGCATTATCGGCTGTGGCGTTGCCATACTTGAAGCCCAAGACAGGCGGCAATCCCCCCTCACTCCCGCTGATGGTGATTAGGCAATAGTTAATTGCTGCGTTGGCAAGAGTAAAACCCTGACTGTAGGCACTTATCGACAGGCACAAGGGATTGAGCTGGGTCTGCACTACTTTCACAGATACTGTGGGAGATAAAGTGAGACTAAAGCCGTAGGATCCGTTTACTCCAATTAACTTGGATGCAGTCGCGTAATCGAGAGCTTGGCTGTAAGGGACGAAAAGCGATTGACCGAAGCCCATTGTGATGTTACTGTATGTTTCACCGGTCATGGAATATGTGACGGGAGTCCCGTCAGATGAACGCAAACGCATTGCTGAAAAGGGACTTAACTCATACTGCGTGAACTCTATGGCTTGCAACCCAAAACCCTGAGGATTGCCCGCGGAGTAACTCCAGTTAGGTGGTATTCCAGGGCTTAGAAGCATGTTGTCCAGAAGGTCGCTGCACTTTTGGGCAATTGCTTTGTGTTGTTGGTAGGTTATTCCCGTTTGGATTGTTTGGTTGAATAGTCCTATGAAAAGTGCCGTGACTGATATGAAGAGGATAAGTGCAACAAGATGGTCAATTGAAGCAGCTGCCATGTCTCATTCCCCCTATGAACCAAAGTACATTAGAATCGTGTTGCTCGCTTTTTCAGCCACCAGCCTGGCAGATATCGAGTTGCTCACAAAGGTCGAATTTCTCCAGTTAATGTTGTTCCCAAAAGTAGCTTGAGCGCTCGCTGTGCAATCCACGCCTATACAGTTGAGAGTAATCTCTAGAACTTTGCTGCTGTTTGGGTTGGAGCCCGTTGCCCGAAGGGTCGCATTAGCCATGTAAGGGTAGTTCTCTATGAGAATGGGAAGGTCTATCTCGCAGGACACATTTCCATTGTTGATGGTGTCATGGTTTACTGAAGAGTAGAGTTGCTGAAATAAACTTGAAAGATGGCTGGCTGCCTCTTGCAGAGCAATTGTTCTGCGCGACTCTTCCCAACTACTCATGGTGACCGAGGCAAAATAAGGGAAGAGGAACATCATTGCAATTAAGACAGGGATAATGAGCATGTACTCGATTGCGACTTGCGGCGTGTTGGTTCCTCCATTTTCTCATACTAGTCCAATTGAGACGCTGACATCTCCGAGGTAGAATTCAACCACTGAGCCTGAAGGGAGTGATTTGGATTCGGTTAGCGAATCGAAGTTGAAAAAGTTCGAATTGAAGCCCAAAGAATCACTCGGAAAACTGACCGATATCTTAACTGTGTCAATATTTGTGCGCACTATTTTAGTGATCTGCCCTCCAACCACTGTGATAGACTGCGATAGAAAGGGGTTTGTATTTGAACGACTTAGAGAAGGCAAGAAGAACTTCCAGTACAAAGTTGAAGACCCATCAGGACTACCAATTGAAGTGTTATAGTCCCTGATCAAAGGGACAGCTACAGTCCTAAGGTAGCTTTCACTGTTCAGGGGAACTATCTCGCGGACAAAAACTCCACTAACCACAGCGGAGGGACCATCTTGAAGAAAAGCACCGTTGCCAGGCATAATGCGCTCGAAGTAGTTATTCCCCAGACTGTACGCTGTCACAGGCATATTATACATAACGACCGCGCTCGTCACGTTGGGAATAACAGTTTCCCACCCCGCAGGACCATGCACCTGAACAGAGTACTCTAAAGACTGCGGAAGAACAGCGACAGCCCCATATCTAGAAGAGTAGCTGACAGTCTGAGTCCTCCCAAATGTCCATGCTACACTATCAATTTGAAGCCCTGTTGCCCGCATGAATTGTGTGCAGGCAGCAAATTCATTTTCAGCCAGTCTTGAGTTCAAGATAGCTGTCGCGTACGACAAGGCGGCGAAAACTAGCACCATAACTGCTGCAGTCATTATTACACTCGAGACAGCCGGACTCATCGCTCTTTTACACCTCCTCAATTGCTGCAGACATCGTCTCATTCTGAACCTCCTTTTTCCTAAATCTTTACGAATAGCGGAATAACTTTAGATGCAACAGTTGCGATTATCACTAGAATTGTTGCATGCTTGAAACCAGCGGCAACAGATTCCTCACTGATTTTTCCAGCAACTATGCCGATTAAGTAGCTGTGGAATATGACCGAAGTCATAAAGATCAGCTTTATCGGACCCGTATCCTTTGGCGTGGCGGCTTGCCCCGGCAAAGTCGTCGGGACAATGTTTCCCGTGGTGAAACTCAACATCATGATTGTGGTGGCCACCAGCAGGATCGAAGCCAAATATGGCATCATCACATAGGGACGAACGGACATCTTCTTCTCCTTCTCCACCTCTTGAGTCAGATTGTTGAACCTCGCAAGAGACTCAATCATCGCGATGGTACCGCCGCCTACATCGATTGTTTCAACCAGTAGGAACATGACTATTTGAGTCATCCAACTTTTTGTTCTGCTTAGAAAGTCCATGATGACCTTTTTCAGAGGCACGCCCCATGAGATTTCCGAGCTTATTTTGCGCAACTCCTTGGTGAAGACACCGTAGTCACGGTTAGACAGACTTTCGATGCATTTTTCAGGGGATAAGCCAGTTTTCCGAACTTCAGTTAGATCTCTGAGGAAGCTTGCGACGCCTTGTTCCATCCCCGTTGTTCTTTTGTTCAGTTTCATGTAGACTATTGCTGCTGGAGCAGTCGCAACGCACAATGCTATGGAAATGGCTATAGGCAAGTCGATTATGGTTGAAATTCCAGCTAGTAGCGGAATTGGGACATATCCCATGAAGTCTGTAAGGACCAAGAATAGTATTACTGCCACAACACCACATATTCCGTAGATTTTGTAGGGATACATATCAGTGATCGGAGTTTTAGGCTGCATATTATGTGCCATCCAAATGAACATCATAGACAGCAAAGGTGTGAAAAGGTAAGTGTACAGGATAATTCCTGACATCATCGAAGTTGCTGTAGTAGCCTGAATTTCGTTTACAGCGAACAGAATGTAGAAGCAAAGCGACATCATCACCATCACAATAATGAAAGTCTCCAACAGCATTCCAAGACGCTCTGCAGCCGCTTTCACTCGCATTGCACGCGTTTTGAATATTTCCTCAGCTTTGCGTTCTAGAAAGTGTCCTATGTCTCCACCTATTATGACTGTGGAAGAATAGCCTCCGAGGAAATCTCTGAAGATATCCAACGGGTTTTTCTTGGCCGCAGACTCCAGGGCTGATAGAGGATCTTTACCAAATACCTCAACATCTTTAATTATCTCTCGTGCTTCATTGCGCATAGCAGGCATTAATTCCACCTCAGACAACCTCTTGAAGCTGCTGTAGGGAGCAATACCACCCGAAGCCATGACACTGATGTAGGCGGCGGCAAAAGGCATCTCTCTCTCAATACCGCTTGCTCTATCGCTAGCTTTGGACTTTGGCATGACTATGAAACCCACAATAACGTAGAATGGAACAGGAACTAGAAACAGTAAGGGCATAAACCCGTAAAACAAGAAGAGTATTGTTGAAATAACCGAGACTGGAATTGTCAAAGTTGCGACAAAAAACATCAGGGATACGTAAGTCTCAGGGTAAATCTTTATTCGTGCTCTTTCCAAACTGTTTTTAAAATGGAAAACGCGAGTGAGGAAGAACGGAGTAATGCCGCCAAAAAGGCGGTAGGACCAGCTCTCAAACTTCTCAAGAAGAGGCAATCTTCAATTCCTCCCCCGCAACGATTTTATCATAGATTTGTTTTGGTCTCGCATAATACTCCGCGATTATGGCAGCGACATCTTTGTAGCTTCGAATATTGCGCGCACGCATCCATTGTAGAACTGTTTTGCGTCTACCGATCTCATCAATCAAGACCTTCTTGTCTACACCCTCCCGATTAGCTATCGAAGACAACAGAACGCTGTTTTCAAAATCTATCTCATACTCATCCTTGTTTGCCTGCCATCTGAATGGAACCCGGTAATCCCCGTAGTCGGCAATTTCATTAACCGAGATGACCCTTCTATAAGCACGTTTCTCGTTATTTTTAGTGAGATGCACTCTTTGAATTGAAAGGACAACGTTCATTAATGGAATGTAAGCAGGTGAGATTTCCATTGGCTTCTGTGTCAACCTCTTAACTGCCGAATCCAAGTTTTCAGCGTGCATCGTGCACATTCCTCCATGGCCAGTTGCTAGAGCTTGAAACAGAACATAGGCTTCTTGACCTCGAATTTCACCGACAACCAAGATGTCGGGTCTATGCCGCATTGAAGTCTTCACCAAGTCGAATAAGGCTACTTCGCCAACAGTGCTTCCGCCCAGGCCGTAACTTTGTCTGGCTATGAGGGAAATCCAGTTTTCGAGAGGCAAATTGAGCTCTGCCGTCTCTTCAATCGTGATTATTTTGCTTCCGGGTTTAATTAGGCAGGCTAGCGCATTGAGAGCGGTTGTTTTTCCTGCAGCTGTGCCGCCTAGGACCATAATTGAGGCCCGGTTTTCGAGGCACATCCATAAGTACGCAGCCATATCCTCAGAGAATGTTCCGATGTTGATGAGATCGATCATCGAGTAGGGGTCTTCAGTGAATTTTCTGATTGTGAACGCAGTTCCAAAAGGTGTCACTTCACGCCTGTAGCAGACAGCGAGACGATGTTTGCCTGGCAAAGAGGCATCCACAATTGGGAAGGCTGAGCTAACGTGTTTTCCAGCCATGTGGACTAGTTTGACGACCATGTTGTCGAGGATTTCGTCATTTTCGAATTCGAGGTTTGTTTCAACGCTCTCGTACTTCCTATGCCATATGTACACTGATTTCTTTACTCCGTCGCAGGAAATATCTTCGATGTTTGGGTCACGCATTAGTGAGTCAATTTTGCCGAACCCAACGAGGTCGCGTTCTGCGTGATACAAGATCTTATACCATGAGACGTCTGGAAGCCATCCTAGGCTGATTCTGTACTTGTTAACTATTTTCTTAGCTTCTTCGGCAAAGAATTTCCTGGGATCAACTATTTCCTCTTTTGGTGACTCGATTTCTGCGAGTAGTATGTCCAAAATCCGTCTGTAAACGTTCTTTTCAAGTGGATCGAGCTGTAGCTCGTCAAGAACGTACTTGAATTCACCGGTTTTGGGATTTTGGACTATGGCAACTTGCGAGAAGGGCTCGAACAGAGGGTATTTCTCGAGAACTTTAAGGCCTTTTTGTACCTGTTTAGACGTGGGCGGAGGAGCGGGAGGGAGATGCTGCTTTTTCCCTTTGAAGCTTACATTGAGCTTTATTTTCTTCAACTTGCTGAAGTTGGACATTGCATTCTTTAATCGAGATGGCTTCTGCGGTTTTTCCATAGCTATTCTCCGTTGTCAACATTGGAAGGGGGAGAGCACCTATTAAATATTACGTCTCAATACTTAATAGTGGATACACGTTTGACACAAATACAGATTTGAAACAAGAACCCCCAAAACATATTCAGAATCTCAATCATCAATTTCAGCCTCATCAACTTTCCGGCACTAAACGCTCATCGCTGTCAATCTTGTTTCACTCAGTAATTTACACATTTTTTTCGGTGCTCTAAGAATACATCGCTCCAGTATCTAACAAAGATTTTTGAAAACAAGACAGTGTGACTGGTAATTTGCCAGCTGAAGAGAAAAAAACCCCTTAAGGCTAGAAGGAAGAGTTGAGAAAGCACGATGGTTCTACTTGTCAGAACTATCAGATTGTTACCTCTTTTGACCGACTAATTGGTTATGAAAATATGGAAAAACGACTCAATAAATCGAAATATAAGTAGGTTGTTGAAACCTTCGTTTATAGAAATATTAAAGAAAAGGAAAGGGGGTTACCCTCGTTTGTTGAGGGCTTTTTAACCTGCTATTTTTCGGCGAACTAGCAGTAGGCTTGCGATTGCCGCCAACGCTGCGATGAGCGCCAGAACTACAGCGATCCAGATTGGTACATTTACTTGGCCTGGAACGTTGTCGACGCTGGTTTTCAGGTCGCCGACGCTTGCTTGTAGTGTGCCGAGGTTGGTTTGTATGGTTGCTACGTTGCCTTGGATGCTTGTGACTGTGCCTGTAAGTGTGCCGAGGTCGGTGTGTATCGTTGCTACGGTGCCGCTTATTCCGGTCACTGTCGTGCCGATTGAGCTCAGTGAGGTCGTTAAGCTTCCAACGCTTGTGGATATCGTGCCTACGGTTCCGCTAACGCTGGTGAGTGTTGACCCTAGAGAGTTCAAGCTGGTCGTCAGTGTTCCGACGGAGGTCTGTACCGTTGCGAAGCCGTTGTTGACTGCTACGATGGTTGCGTTGATGCTGTTCACGGTGGTCTGTACTTGACCAAGGGTTGTCTGGACTGTGGCTATCGAGCCCATTATGCTGGTGATGTTTGCACGAATGGTTGTAACGTTTGCCAGTATGTATCCAGTGTTGGTGGATAGTGTTGCGATGTTGCCGTTGATTGCGACGACTGAGGCGTTAATTGCGTTGACGGTCCTATTGACCGATGTGATGGCGTTGTAAAGGTCTGTGTTCGTCACGTTGCCTGCAGCTGCAACTGTTGTGACCGTGAATGTTCCGCTCTTGACGGTTGTAAGGGTTCCAACTGTAACTGAAGCATTCCATGCCCAAGTGCCTGTCATTGCGTCGGATGGAAGCAGTAGGCTAGCCATTCCGACTGGATAGACTTGCAGAGCGCCCACTGGAATGAAGTTGCCAGCGGAAACGGTGATAGTTGCTGGTGTGCCAACTGGGTCGGACACTAGGATATTGAAGGTTGTGGTGAAGGTTGATTGTATGCTCCAGCTGACTACGTTTCCCTGGGCGTATGTCGTTGCGCCCGTGTTAAGGTTTAGAGTAGCTGAACCAACTGTGAAGGCTGCTGTAGCGTTCCATGCGCCTGAGGTTTCGTTGGCAATTATCGTGTAGGAGCCGAGAGCTAGTAGAGGCACCTCAAAGACGCCTAGCAATGTTCCGCTTGCGTTGGTAGTAAGAGTCACAAATCCGGTTCCTGGAGTGACCGTTAGCGGATAAGCGCTCGTAGCGTTGGCTACGAAGAAGCTAACTGCTGCACTAGCACCGAAGTTTGTGAGTTTCAGAGCAACTCCAGTCACGCCAACTGGCGCTGTTGCGGGAACAACTGTCAGTGTAGAGGTTGCTGTCACGACGAAAGCTGCAGACGCAGATAGACCAAGATTGTCTGTGACAACTATGTTGTAGGTTCCTACAGGCATAGTTGGCAAGGTAACCGTGGCTGTGCTGAGTTAAGGGCAGAGACCAAGTTTGACGATGGAGTCAATACAGCTCCGCCTATGGTCACGTTGTATGTTATCCACCAGTGGTTCCTAATCCGAAGGCGGTCAACGTTACAACTGAGCCGGTTGGTCCGCTCGTCGGTGACGGGAAGAGCGCGGTGATTGCGATGGCGAAAGTCGTTGTGGTGTTCAATGCATTGGTGTCTGTTGCGTTAATGTAGTATGGTGAGCCTGTTGGCAGCGTTGGAACAGTGATAGATCCGCTGAAGCCACCAGTTGCACTTGTCGTGAACGTGCCTATCTGCAGTGCGCCTGCTGGGGTCAAACCGAAGCGGACTGTGACCACTGTGCCTGCGATTGCTGTGAAGTTCTGTCCCGTCAAAGTGACAGCATTGCCTGGTTGTCCTGAAGTTGGAAGTAGCTGTTATTCCGGTGATGCCTGTGACTGTCAAGCCTGCTCAGTGGGGGCCCGCTTGAGCCAGTCGTTGAAGTGAAGTTGGGGTCAACAGCGTTAACGGCATAGCGTGCGTTGTTCGGCGTAAGACTTGGCACGATGAACGTTCCTGAGAAAGTCCCGTCAGCCACTGTCAATATTTGCGTTGGTTCTCTCGCTGGCGTTGTGCCCACTGAGACATTAACAAGTAGACCTGCCTGTTTCGAGAAGCCTCGGCCAGTTATTGTTACGACTGAACCTGCTGGAGCGGACGCAGAATTGGCACCATTGATAAGGATTATAGCATTAACAGTAAAAATCGTTGTTGCGGTGAGAGGTGCTGGCAAAGATTGATCTGTTGCGCTGATATTGTATGACCCGGTGGGCCCGTAGTCAACAGCTGGTACGGTTACGAGTATTGAGAAGTTGCCCGTGCTTGTGGTGTTTATTGCGCCAAGGACCTTGGAGTAGACAGTGCCTGATGCGTTGTAGAAAGTTACGGTTACGTTGCCGCGTGCTGAGAACAACGAGGAGCTGTTAAATCCAGAGCCTGTGACGTTGATTGTGTCACCAGGAATACCCCGTGTCGGATTCACTGAAATCGATGGAGTGACAGTGAAGGTTGTTGCGTTTGTGGTGGGTTGTGCGTCTTGAGCGATTAGAGCGTGCACGCCTGCTGCGGCGTCAGGTATCGTTACTGACAAGTTAAAGAAGCCGGTTCCGTCAGCGTAACCTGTCTTTAGCAGAATACCACCAGTGTTTTCCCAATAAATGTTGATTATGGATCCGGGAGCAGTTGTGTCGGTTGCCCAGATGTAGACTGTACTTCCCACGGGGCCTGAGGATATGTTCGTCGTAAGGGCTGGCATGTTGTCAGCGAATACCGGTATTATCGTTGCGATCGCTGAAACTAGTAGAAGTGTGGCTATTGTGGCGGTGAATAGTTTTTTACTAAATTGCATTTTTCTTTTTCTCTCCTAATTTTATTTTAGCGTACCGTACTATCGAGTATATTACTATTTATGTCTTCTGTAAACAACGTTGCACAGAAAGCCAGGTTTGTATACACGCCCTCCATGGACATATATACTTACATGTTAAACCAGCAAGGAAAACCTAACTTTTAGACTGCAGAATTATCATGCCCTTCAGGACATCGACTTTTTCTGTCTTGTAGCCCATGCCGTCCATGACGCCCTCGATAAACTCTGCCAGCAACTCGGTTCCCTCATCAGTCAGCACCGTTGACACGCAACGAACTCTTACTGCGCCGTTTACTTCTTTCACTTCCACGTCGTTCAAGTCCCATCTGCTCAGCTCCAGGAAATTGCCGAAAGCGGTGACTGGATCGTCGTACTTTTCTTTCAGGTACTTTCCGTGCCATCTGCCGCTCTCGAAGTATTTTGCGAGCAGCTGCTCCCGTTTTTCAGGATATACAGCGCTCACAAGAAAATCCAGCACATTGGATGGGACGAAAACGCCGCCTAACACCCGATTGGCTTGCATGGCGCTGAAGAAATCCGCCACCTGCTTCACGTCATATCCTTCTTCGTTGACCCGAACGGATTGTTTAATGGAGTCTTCGACAACTTTCCCCACCGATTCGCCCCTGTTCCGCGAAATCTTGTGGACACCTTCGATGAGCCCCTCGGAAACATAAACAAGTTTCTTCCCCTTGGTTCTCGCCATTAGGCATCCTTCTTCGCGGCTTCTAAACGGATGTTTCCTCGTCCAACCTCTTTATACGTTACGCGATAACCGAAAGCCTCCAGAATGCCCTCCAAGAAACGAGTGAAAAGCAACGTGTACGACTCAGAAAACCTCGGACTCAGCACGCGGATTGAAACCGTTTTCTCTTGCTTCTCCATCGAGAATTCAGGGGCGTTCCAAATAAACGCCTTCAAATCTCTAGCGATTGCGATGAACGGGTCCTCTTTCCCGCGGGAAATGTATTGCTTTCCAATCCACACTCCAGCGTCGAACCATGTCTTCATTGTTTTTTCCTTAGCTTTCTCGTAAGCTATATCCGCCGTATCGTACAGCAGACTTTCCAAGACAAGGGTGAAGCTAGCATTTCTCACCGCTTTGATGAACTTGTAATTGTCAAACGCTTCCTCCAAGCTGAAACCCATGGCTTCCGCACTGATCGTCAACTCCAAAAGGTTGTTCAACATCGCGAAAGCGGTGAACCCTTTCGTGGAGGCGATTTCGCCGGCTTTGTCCGCTAAATCTTCCCTTGCAGCGAGCATCTTTCGTCTACCGCTCGTCATTCACCTCGACCTCTACGGGTTATTGTTCTCGAATTAGATAAATTTCTTCTTAAAAGAGTTTGGCTATCTCAAGGACGTGATTCCTTGGAAATCTAGCTTTCCCGACTTTAAGCTGGATCGAACTGCAATTTTGGTTCACGAAGACCGGGTGGTCAAAATGTTTTTAGGCGAAGACCTCCTCCAGACCTTAAGAACCCCAAGAAAACTGACGAGTTATGGAGCGATGAGCGAAACGCCAGAAAATCAGCCCGAGATGCCCAAATTTCAGCAGGCTGACTTCGAGAGAATCACCCAAATCGTCACCACAGAATTCCAAGTTGAAGAAGCTCTGCTGGATCGCGGCACACCCACGTATTATCTCATATGGCCACAGGAGACGAAGCAGACTTTTCTCAGACTATTGAAGAAACTAGGAGAGACTGAACTGATTGCTTTCCTTAAGAGGCAAAACAACCGGGTGGTCTTGACGGTCACAGTCAAACCTCCTGTGAAGCCAAGCAGCGTAAGAATTTACTGGGGTTTCTTTATCGCCACAGTTGTCACGACGTTCATCACGGGATACTTCAGCTTCGGGAACACAGGGTTGAGCCCGCTCGCAAGCGGCACAATCTATTCTGCCGCCATCCTGACGGTGCTGGGCGTTCACGAAATGGGACACAAGGTCACCGCCAACCGCAAAAAGGTGGAAGCAACGTCGCCGTATTTCATTCCTGGACCTCCGCCGCTTGGCACATTGGGTGCGGTGATTATGCAGAAGTCTCTGCCGCCAAACAGGGATGCCCTGTTCGATATCGGAGCGAACGGTCCAATTGCAGGTTTCATCGTGGCACTCGTCTTCAGCATCGCTGGCTTGATGACGCTGGTTCCGTTTAACATTCCACCAGGTGGCGGAACCCTGCCTCTTATGCCCCTCAGCTGGGTGTACCTTCTCCTGCCAGGTCTCGACAGATTGGGACTCATTCCCGCAACAAACAGCGGCTACGCCCTGAATCCCATAGCCTGGGCAGGCTGGGCTGGCATGGTGGTCACGATGCTAAACCTGCTACCAGCCGCCATGCTCGACGGCGGTCACGTTGCAAGGTCCGTTGCAAGCGACAGGTGGAGATTCGTCTTGACGATTCTGTCCGTGGCGGTCTTGGTTTTTTCGGGACCCAACTTCATCATAATGGCGTTCTTAGTGGTTTTCATGTCTCTGTTCAGGCATCCGGGTCCCTTGGACGATGTCTCGGGCTTGTCTCGGAGCAGGAAATTGGTCACCGTTGCGCTGGTCGTAGTTTTCGCTCTGTCCTTCCCGATTACGATATGATTTCCTAATCTGTATTCTTGTTCTACATGCAAACAACAACGTTTATTACATCTTTTATGCCCAGAGCGAGATAGATCAGTTTGGGCTCCCACTTAAACAAAACGAAGGATGATAAAGATGAAGAGCGGAAAAATCCTACTAGCCTTCTTCGCCATATTTGCAGGGGCTTCGATAATTATTCCCATGCCGATGGTTCCCGGCAACTGGTTCTGTGCTCTCTTGGGCGAGAGGATTCAAGAATACGTGCGAGTCCTCAGTGCCGCGCTTAACGGCGCCTTCTACGGCGGAATCCTATGGCTGACGTTCGTCGGCTTAGGGAAAAAACTCGAGCAGTAATTCGATTATCTGCTGGATACGCCTTCGAGTGCGGCTTCAAACCCAGTGAGCCTTATGGTGCTTCCGCAACTGGTGCACTCGACGATTAGTTCAACGAGTTGATCATTGACGACTCTGGTGTTAACGATCTTATAGGTTTTTTCGCTCTCATCTTCCGGAGAGATCACGTTTCCGCATTTGGGGCACGGAAAAGAGCCGTCACCATCAATCTTTGTCAAATCCACTGGGAATGGCTCGTTTGTTTGCGGGTTTTCCTTCGACATAGAGTTCACGTCTTTCTTTGGTGTTTGATGGTTTCAGGTTTACTATATTAACCATTATGAATTTCTGCTCAACATTTCAATCGCCTTGATTTCGAAACTCTCAGGTGAGATGTAGTCGCCGAATTTCTCCTTCGCCTTTGTCAACCGTTCTCGTTGCAGGTAGAGTATACCAAACATTTCGAGGGGCGTGTCCGACACGTTTTCTTGGTAGAAGCGCTGCACCCGTTCGATCTTGGCCAAGTTTTCAGGAACGCGAATAGTGAATTGCTTCGTGTAGTCTTCTTTTGAATAATCTTTGTTCAAGACTTGACGGAAAAGTTTCTTCAGATCTTCATACTTTGGAAGATAGCCTGTGGGTGACTCAATTGCATCTACCTCGTTGTGCACACGGAGTTCCATCCATTTCACCCAAACGTGTTTGTCTTGGATTTCGTTCACGTATTTGCCATTGTTGATTTCTTTGAGGAAGTAGTTGACGCCGAAGATTAGGGGAGCTTTTTTGAGTTTCTTTCCGAACATCAAGTTGTTCCTGATGTTCTGCCCCAGCGGGATTGAGATGAAGTCTTGAATGCTCATAATGTTTATCTCGGGAACGCCTTCCTGTCCGATGATGGCGAACGTGGTCTCGGTCTCCAAGGAGGCGCCGTAGGCTATTATGCCATGTTCCCAGCTGAAGCTCTGCTGCACAGGCACGTAGGCTTTAGCGTCGCGTCCCCCATACATTATCCCGCCCAACTCAACACCTTTGGGATTGTCCAGTTCGGGATCGCAGTTCTGGAGCGCGTTGAGCGCGACCGCATAGCGCGCGTTCTTGTGGGCAGCTGGGATGATGTCCCCCGCCTCATCTTTTTTGCCCTCGAACCATGGACCGGAGAAGTTGACGCCCTCTTTGGGGAGTTCGCTGCCCATGCCAAGCCAGTACGGTTTGCCGTCCTTGACGAGCACGTTGGAGAAGATTATCTCACCCGCTGAGGTCAGAACCTTGTAAATAGTGGGGTCGTCCTTCGGGTTGACATCTTGGATTATGCCGAATATGCCTGACTCAACGTTGACTGCACGAGCCGTAAAGTCAATGTCGCGGATGTACGCTATGTCGTCCCCCAGAATCGTTTCACCTGGAAGCATAGCGGTTGATGTCTTGCCGCAAGCGCTTGGGAACGCGCCTGCAAAGTATGTTTTGCGTCTGCCAGGTCCATGGACGCCCATGAGGAGCATGTGTTCGGCGAGCCAGCCTTCATAGCTTGCTTTGCGAATAGCTAGGCGGAACGCGAGTTTCTTGAAGCCCACCGAGTTGCCTGCGTACTGGGTATTGACGGTGTAAATGGTGTTGTCCATGTTGTCGATGTAGATGCGTTTCTTCTCGTGCTCTACGCTCACCATGTCATCGTCGAGTTTACCTGCCGAGTGTAAGACGCGGAGGAAATCGCTTTTTGCGCCTGACTTTAGGAATTCTCCGTAACCCGTTCGATACAGCAAATTCTCGGAATGCGCCACGTACCACGAGTCTGTGCATTGCAAGCCGATGATTGTGAAGACTGAGTTTGCAGGTCCGAGCGAGACGAAGCGGACAATCATCGTGCGCCCAATCATGGAGTCTTTAAGCAAGCCTCGGACCTCGGCTAAGCCTTCCTGACGGTCAATCTGATTCAAGGCTTTGCTAAGTGTGAGGCCTCGGGGGACAAGGTATTTCGTGGCTTGCCGGTCTCGCCCTTGGTCGAATTCTCCGTCAAAGTGAACCGTGTGCCCCTGCAAAGTAAGGATGGCTTTCTCCTCGCCTGACGCGATAGCTTGGCGACGGATGTGAGCGATGTCTTCGTCAGCATCGCTACAGATGAAGATTTTCTCGGGGTGACACATGTCGCTGGCTTTCGCTATGAACTCGTGCACGTTGGGGTTCTCAATCGCGTCCAGCTTCTGGTAGTCAAACGCGCTTAGTTTCGGTCGGAGGACTTCAAGGTATGGGTTCAACCACTTTCACCTTTCGCAGTTTGTCTTGCTTTCCAGATTCCTCTGTTGAGTCTTAGCCATAAGAAATAAACTTTTTGGAAAGAAATATCGAGAGATTTGTAGAGCATTTTCCAACTGCTATAGCTCATTTACTGTTCCGGGCACTCGTGGGAAAGGCTGCGTTTCGCCGATGTGTTTGGCACCAGTGATCCATGCTACGAGGCGTTCCATGCCGATGCCTCCGCCTGCGGTGGGTTTCAGTTTGCCTTCTTTCGCTAGTTTCAGGACCAATGTGTAGTTGTCTTTTTGGATTTGGTCGCGTTCGATTTTGGTGAGGATTTTCTTGTATTCCCATTCGCGTTTGGCACCTGAGAGAACTTCACCGTACTTTGGGAGGAAGAGGTCGTAGTTATCCCATTTGCCTGTTTTGAAGTCTTCGTAGTCGTAGAATTCTCGGGGTATGTTCGTGACCCAGACGGGTTCGTTGATTTCGTCTGGTAGGCGTGCTTCCCAGTCTGCGCCATATTTGGCTTCGAGTTCGGTTCTTTCGAAGACTTTGAAGGGTGTCTTGGGAACTTTCAACATTTCGTATCTGCAGAGGGTGGTTAACTCGTCTTTCATGTCTTTCTTCAGGCTAGCTATTAGAGTGCACAGCGCGGTTTCCATGAGAGTCAAGATTTCTTTTGATGTAGCGTCTCGGGCTTCGAAATCTAGCTGCGTGAACTCGTAGATGTGTTTGCCAGTTTGGGCGCGTTCGCCCTTCTCGATGCGGATGTTGGGGGAGAGGATGAAGAGCTTCGGATAAGCCAGTGAAGCAGCGACGAGTTTGTGGATTATCATGCTTGCGGTGGTTCGGACAGTCTTGCCGTAGATGTCGAATTCAATGCGTTTCTCTATGGAAGCGCCAGGGTCGGGCCACAACGGGTCGGTTGATTGGCTCAAAGCCACCGGCAGGAGCCATTGGAAGCCCCTGTCCACGAATGTTGACGTGAGACTTTTCAGCGCGTGAGTCATGATTCTGCCGATGCAGGCTTTGCGTTCAAGCTCGCTATCGGTAAGCAGGTCTAAGGGCTTGGGCAATTCAACGGTGACGCATTGTTGGGCTATGGTTTTTTTGCTTTTCAATGCTTGTTCAACTCTTGGCATAACATATTTGCCTTCCCACATGCACACGGTTGGTTATAAATTTTTTATGATTTTTCACGTAATTTTCCCAATAAACACAACACTTAATAGCGATCTATTGTAATTATTACAATCATGTCTGCGAAACTCGATGAGAAGGATTCCGCCATCCTCACGCTAATCCAGAAAGACAGCAAACTCACCGCCAAGCAGATTTCTAAGAGGGTAGGCGCGCCCATCACGACGGTTTTTGCCAAGACCAAGCGCATGGAAGAGCAGGGTATCATCCGAGAATACCGTGCGATCGTGGCACCTGAGAAGCTCAGCAAGGGAACGCTCGCTTTCATCTTGGCGTCCGTCTCGTATCGGAGCAAAGATGGATGAACCGCCTATCTCGCAGCGCGCTGTGGCGGAGGAGGTTGCGAGGTTTCCCGAAGTGCAGGAGGTGCACATAATAACGGGTGACTGGGATTTGCTCGTTAAGCTGAGGGCGGAGAATGTGGATGCCGTGGGGAAGTTTGTGGTGGACAAGTTACGGTTGATTAAGGGTTTAGAGAAGGCGTTGACGTGTATGGTTTTTGAGACGGTGAAGGAGACAACCGAAGTTGCTGTTCCGCTCAGAAGGGCGGAGAAAACATAGGTTTATCGTCAAAATTGGACGTGGTTGTTAATCCTTGAGTTGATAAGTTGCTTGCGTTGGGAAATGCTGGGGTTGTAGGTTGAACGTTTCCAAGCGCTCTCGAGCTTATCTTCCCGGAGGCAACATTTACAGCCCAGTAAATCAGTGCCGTCATCGAGAAGACGAAGATTAGCGTTATTACAAAGAAAGCGATGAGGCGTGTTCTCCTGTCTTCCGCACGCAAGGCTTGTCACCGCTCACTCCATAATGAAGCGATTGTATTTTAAACCAAGCCTTGAGACACGCAGTACTAAACTTTAGTACAGGCGGAAAGAGACTGACAATTTATAAGCATTATTTATATGAGAGTTAAGTGCAAAATGGATTTCACGGAGGAAAATGTAGCAATGGACAAGTTTGATGTTCTCGTCGTCGGCGCTGGAACCGCAGGATGCCTGACAGCCAAAACTGCGGCGGAAAAAGGTCTGAAGGTCTGCATCGTTGAGAGGAAGAAGAAAGCAGACATCGGAGTGAAGGTTTGCGGCGACGCGTTAGGAGAACACCACTTGACTGCGCTCGGTCTGGGGAAGCCTCAAGGTGGCGAATTGGAGAAGAGAATTGAGGGCGTACAGATTTTCTCCCCCGACCAGAACACGAACTTCACGATTGCAGACAAAGATTTCATCGGCTACATCCTGAACAGGCGACTGTTCGGGCAGTGGCTTCTGAAGAAAGCCGTAGACGAAGGAGCCATCCTCATGGATTCGACTCAATTTCTTGAGCCAACGCTGGAGAAGGGTTTCGTTAGCGGCTTAAAAGCCCAGAACGCAACGGGCAAGACGATTGAATTGAAGAGCAAGGTCGATCGTGGACGCCAGCGGCTTCCTGGGCGTCATCAGGCACAAGCTTCCAGACGAAATGGGCATCGAGCGAGAAATCGAGAACGAAGACGTCGAAGCCTGCTACCGCGAGATAAGGCAACTGAAGCAGGAGAACGAGAACACCAAGTACTGCGAAATCTACCTTAACCAAAAAATTACCCCAGGCGGGTACACGTGGATTTTTCCCAAGGAGGGCGCCAAAGTTAACGCCGGCCTAGGCGTAGTCATGCGCGGCAAGTTCCCCAACCCCAAACAGCAGTATACCAACTACGTGCTTACAAGAAAACAGTTCGAAGGCTCCCTGCTCCTGAACGGAGGCGCATGGTGGGACCCCACTCGGCGACCATTGGATAACATGGTTGGAAACGGCGTCATCTGCGTCGGAGACGCCGCGAGTTTAGTTAATCCAATTCACGGCGGCGGCATCGGACCCTCAATGCTGAGCGGCTTTTACGCAGGAAAAATAATCGCTGAGGCGCTCGAGAAAGGAGAGCCGTCGCAGCAGGCGCTCTGGGGCTTCAACCGTGCCTACATGGATAACTACGGCAGCAAACAGGCTAGCCTCGACGTGTTCCGAATGTTCTTGGTTGGCTGCGGGGACGACGACTTGAACTACGGCATGAACTTCAAACTCGTAACGGAGGATGACGTATTGAAGGCGGCCATGGGCGACGATTTTCACCTTAACATCACCGAAACCGCTAAGCGGGTTTTCAAGGGACGAAAAAGACTGGGTTTCCTGAATAGGCTGAGGTTGACAGTAAAGATGATGCGGGCAGTGAGAGCACATTACAGACTATATCCTTCGTCACCCGACGGGTTTGAGGCGTGGCGGTTGGAAACCTTGAAGATGGTGGAACAGGCAAAGAAGAAACTGATGGATTAAGATTTTGCCAATTTGTCGGCTATAGAGTGCCACAAAGGCGTCAGTGTGCTAAAAAGGTCGGAGTTGAACGACTTTTGCGCTGGGTGCTGCTCCTGTCCAAGCTGGAAGAAGTTTTTGCCATGTGGAAGAAAAACCATTTCGGGCGCCGTGCCTCCTTAGCACACTAATCCAAGCAGGAACATTTTCGGCTGCTCAGTAGATTCTTGTTGTGGGCTTATCTGATGTTCAGGTTTGCGGATTCTGTTGAGGTCCCTCACCAGTTTGACCCTGAGCCGGCTGACCTTCCGAAAATCACACAAAGGAACCGGCCCCCTCCTCAGGAGCCAATACCTGTAGTCAACCAACCTGTAAAGTGTCCACAACTCATCGCGGCTCAGGCGTGGCCGAACATACTTCTCGGGAAACCAATACTCATCAGCTGCCATCCCACCTTACCTCGTAAGCACAGGAGGACGCGGCGGAATAAAACAAGTTTCGACACATTCGTGACAATCACCGCACAATGCTTCATTGCAGAGTGGCACTAGACGCACAATGCCTTTGCAACGCAGCATGTTGTTCCAGCACCAAAATTGCAAAAGCACCCATGCAAAACGGCGCCAAACTGCATATTTGCTGCACAATGGCAAAAACCACTGAGCAAACACAAAAATCTGGCCTCACAATCAGCACCAAAAAAATCTTCCCAAAACCGGAATTCCATCGTATCAAACATAAATAGTTCTAACTGCTACATTCGTAGGACAATAACAGGAGATAAGAATTTGTCGTTAGCGCAGAGGAAGTACTTCACCGAAATTTCAGCGTTGGTTGACAAAACCGTCATCGTAACCACCAGCCTTAACAAGACATTCACTGGCATGCTCGTGGGCATCAACCCAGACAACATGAGCCTCTGCCTCTCCGACGCCAAGGACGAAGTAGGCAAAGTTGCAAACCGAGTATTCCTCAACGGAGCCACTGTCGCCCAGATAATCGCTACCGAGAAACCGTTCGATTTAAAAGCCCTCGCAGGCCGCCTCGAAAAAGTGTTCCCAACCATGGTCAAACTCTACGAAGACAAAGGGTTCATCTGGGTCATGGACAAAGTGAAACTTACCGAACGTGGCGTCGTCGAAGGCTCTGGACCAGCCGCTGAACGTGTGCAGAAAGTCTACGAACAATTCATGAGCGAAGCAAAAACCTCAGTTGGCTAGATGAACCAGCGCATCTGCTGCTCCTCTTTCTTCTTTTCTTCTGCTATATTCCGAATCAACCCTAAAGAGTCTAGGATCCGCTTTGTTTCTTCCGCAGTAACATCCAGCTTCGATAGGTCTACGTTCAAATTCAAGCTCTTGTCCAACAGAGACAACGCGTACCGCGTCGCATTCGCATCGGGATACATACCGAGCGTGTCCACAAGCAGGGCGTAGCCCTTCACGTTCCGCAGCCTCGCCAAACCGATGACCAAACCCGCAATACCGAATACATGGCCAACCATGATTTTCGTTCCCAAATCCAACGCCTCCTTCAACGTCTCAGGGTCAGTTGCGGCGCTGTACAAGCCGGGCACCGCCGCCACCTGGTCTTTCTTGAAGCCACCGATGGAAACGACGAAGCGGCAGCCCAACTCCTGCACAATGTCAAGCACTTTGCCGCAGAGCTCGTACTGCCCAAACGTCGTCAGTGCCTGCGTGTTCCCATACCATATAATCAGGTCGCGACCACCGTCTTCCCGCTTCACGTAGTATAGCTCGTTGATCGGTGAACGTGCGCCGCCGCCCTCGGTTGTTACAGCGAAATCCTGAAAAGACGCAGAAACGATCTCAGCGAAACGCTTCGCCTTTAACTCGTTAATCAGGTGAAGCGCAGCGATGTTAGCGACGAAGCCTATTCCTGGCAATCCTTCAATCAGAACTGGATCGTTGAGTATAGGTTTCTCGGTGATGTTGACGGAGCACACCATGGCTTAAGCTTCCTTTCGTGCTGGCTGAGTAACAACTATGGTTTGCGATATAAGCGTGGTGATAACCTGCGAGAGCTAACGTTTTTAACAAACAAACCCAGCCTTCTCTGTCAAGGTTGCATTGATGAGTTTCGAAGTGAAAGAGAAAGATCTGCTCGGACGAATTGGCAAACTCAAAACCAAAACCGCAACAGTCGAGACCCCACTGCTCTTTCCCGTAATAAACCCCAGTATCCAACCCATCCCGCCCAAACGCCTCAAACAGGAGTTCGGGTTCGAAGCCATCATAACCAACGCCTACATCCTCAAGAAACGCTACGATATCAAACCTATTCAGCAAGGTCTGCACGGCTTTCTCGATTTCGACGGCGCAATCATGACCGATTCGGGCGCCTACCAGATTCTCGTCTACGGCAATGTCGACGTTACTCAAGCCGAAATTGTGGCTTATCAGGAGAGCATCGGCAGCGACATCGCCACCATACTCGATATTCCGACTGGCTGGAAAATCACGAAGGACGAAGCCACCGAAACCGTCAAAGAAACCCTGAAACGCGCAAAAGCGTTCTTCGCGATTAAGAAGCGAGACGATATCCTTTGGGTTGGACCCGTGCAGGGTGGTAGGCACTTGGACCTCGTCGCCAAATCCGCGGTTGCCATGAGCAAGCTGCCCTTCCAAATCCACGCTCTAGGCAGCCCGACTGAAATCATGGAAAGCTACAGGTACGATGTCCTCGTCGACATGATTATGACGGCGAAGAAGAACCTGCCCCCAGAGAGACCACTCCACCTTTTCGGCGCTGGGCACCCCGCAATGTTCAGCTTGGCGGTGGCTTTGGGCTGCGACCTCTTCGACTCGGCAGCTTACGCTTTGTACGCTCGAGAAAACCGCTACATGACTGAGAACGGCACATGGCGGCTCAGCGAGCTCGACTATTTCCCATGCCAGTGCCCCCGATGCCGAAGCAAAAAACCGGGGGATATCCAAGCCATGGGGGCGAAAGACCGCGAATTGTTCCTCGCCGAACATAACCTCCACGCGTGTCAAGCCGAACTCAACCGCATCAAGCAAGCCATCCGAGATGGAAGGCTCTGGGAGCACATGGAGATGAGGGCGCATACGCACCCGTCGTTGATGACGGCGTTGAAGAGAATCAAAGCCCACGACGATTTCATTGAAAAGTTCAGCCCAGTCGTGAAGCGAAGCGGACTATTCTTTTTTGGGGCTCAGGACTTGGCGCGTCCCGAAATAGTCCACCACCGAAACATGCTACGGCAGAACTATTCTCCGCCACCAGCCGCAACGACCTTGCTTCTTGTGCCGCAGACGCGTTGCAAACCGTTTCACAAGACAAGGGAGTTCGAGAAGGTAAGGCGAGCCATCAAGCGCCTAACCCCGAAACACGCCAGGAGGGTTCACGTTTGCTTCTACGCAGCGCCGTTTGGCGTGGTGCCCTTGGAGCTCGACGAAGTTTACCCCCTTTCCCAGCATGAAACTGCGCTCCCACTTGACCAGGAAACGAAGGATCATGTAGCTGCTGAGGCGGCTGAATACATCAACAACAACAAATACTCAGCGGTTGTGCTACTTCACGACCCGCAAAACTGGGGTAGCTCCGTCAGAAACGCAGCAGCAAAAGCTTGCGCTGCGAAAAAAATGCCGTTTAGGCTAGTAAACCTTGAAGGAAAGAGACAAAAAACCATTTTAACTCGACTGGAGACTATTCTGAAGAAAAAGCCGAGCGATTAACGTGATTTACGCCGACCTCCACATCCACACCACATACTCTTCTGACTCAAGCGTCTTCCCGAAAACTCTCGTGGAAACCCTCGTTAGGCACAGTTTCATCAAAGTCGCTGCGGTGACCGACCACGACACCGTCAGAGCCTGCAACATCACCCGGCAATTGGCTTCGGCATACCACGACATTCTAATTATCCCGGGAGTCGAAATTAGCACACCGAACGGCGACGTCATCGTCTTGGGCGCCGAAGAAATGCCCGAACAGCCATGGACAGTAGAGAACGTAGTTGACTTCGCCCGAGAACGAGACCTTGTGTCGGTGGTTGCGCATCCTTACCGAGAGTATGGCATGGGCGACGTGGCGAAAAACTACAAGTTTGACGCTATAGAAGTATTGAACGGCGGGTCATCGCCATCCGCGAACGAACAGGCGCTCGACCTTGCGAAACTTCTGGGTTTGCCAGGCACCGCGGGCAGCGACGCCCACCAACAGTCAGACCTGTGCACAGTCTACACCGAGATTCAAGCAAGCATGGATACTGACGAGATTCTGCACGCGATAAAAACGGGCTTCGTCAAAACCTCGCCGTCGGGCAAGTCAATACGTTTTTAAAACAGGTTGCATGTTTCAAGTAACTGACTAGATTGAAGGATGATTCTTGTTGCACCTGAAGTTCTTAGGCGGAGCCCGTGAAGTCGGACGCATAGGCATCGCCGTCAAATCTGAAAAAACCCAGGTCCTGTTGGATTATGGTGTGATGTTGGACGATGAGCCGGGCTTCCCGATGCACGTCCCCCCGAAAGAGGTCGACGGACTCATTTTAACGCACAGTCACCTCGACCACTCTGGTGCGGTCCCAATTTTCTACGTTCAGGGAACGAAGCAGCTTTACACGAATAAACTGAATTTGGAGTTGACTAACCTTCTCGTGCAGGACTTTATCCACTTGTCCAGTTACTACCTACCCTTCGAGTACCTCGAGCTCAACAAGATGATGCACAGCAACAAACACATGGACTGGGGCGCCCAGGAAACGGTTGGTGACATGCAAATCCAACTATACAACGCCGGACACACGCCAGGAAGCTCGATGGCACTCATTGAAGCCGAAGGCAAACGTGTGCTGTACACGGGCGACTTCAACATTGAAGAAACGAAGTTACTTCCCAGTGCCAACCTCGACTGCGGCAAACTCGACGCAATCATCATGGAAAGCACTTATGCTGACGAAGACCACACCGAACGCCACCTGCTCGAGAGGAACTTCGTGGAAGCCGTCACCGAAGTCGTGGAGGCAGGTGGAACTGTGCTTGTTCCCGCTTTCGGTGTGGGTAGATCGCAGGAAATCGCCTGCGTCCTTGCGGCCAACCACTTCGAGTACCCAATGGTTCTGGATGGAATGGCGAGGGAAGCCAGCCGAATTATCATGAACTATCGTGAGTTCCTCCGAGACCCGAAGCTCTTCATGGATGCGATGCACATGGCAGACTGGGTTGAAGGATGGAGGGACCGACGAAAAGCACTGAAAGCTCCAGGAGTGATAATTTCGACTGCTGGCATGCTCAAAGGTGGACCAGCTGCGTTTTACGTGTCGAAACTTGGCAAGAAAGCCAACAACGCCATCTTCCTCGTCAGCTACCAGATTCCAGGAACTCCGGGCAAGGAGTTGTTGGATAAGGGCATCTGCACGATTGATGGTAAAATCCGCAAAATCAAAGCCCGCTACCAACACTTCGACTTCTCTTCCCACTGCGGTGCAAGCAAACTCAAAGAGGCTTTGAAGACGCTTAGCTGCAAGTCCAAGCCCAAGGTCTTCGTCGTGCACGGCGCGGAAGGTAACTGTGAACTGTTCGCGGATTGGGCTAAATCAGAGCTTGGTTTGGAGGCTCATGCACCTAACACTGGAGACGTATTTGAGGTTTAAAGCGTGGGTTTGACAATCGGCATCTTGCCCATCGGCGACATCGAAACGCAGAACCTTCTACCCATCAAAGAATGGCTGCCGAAGATTTTCCCGAAAACCGCAGCACTGATCATTGACGAACGGTTGCCTCTTGCCCAGAACGCTTACGACAAGAAACGAGGACAGTACCGCTCCAACCAGATACTTGCCGCGGTCCAACTCTACGCTCAGAAGACTGAACTATGCCGCGTCTTAGGCGTTTTGGGCGCTGACATTTTCGTTCCTGAATTAAACTTCGTCTTCGGGGAGGCGACTTTCCCCGGAAACTCCGCCTTGATCTCATTGTGCCGTCTAAGACCTGAATTTCACGGCGAACCCGCCAACGTACAGTTGCTGGCGGAGAGGTCGCTGAAAGAAGCAGTCCACGAGGTTGGACACACTTTGGGCTTGAAGCATTGCAAACGGTCATCCTGCGCGATGCACTTCTCCAATTCCATTTTTGACACAGACAAGAAGCAAAGCTTATTCTGCGACGAATGCTTCCTGCAAGCCGCAATAGCTATCGACTGTCTGAAGTGAACGCCTTGACCGAAACGGACAATTTCAAAGCGCGACCAGTCTACTTGATTCCCATCCTCACCAGTTTGTTGGCTGGGTTTGGATTCTCGTACATGCTGCTTTTGAACCCTATCGAGACGATAACCGTGACGCCCTTCCCAGAGACACCCTCGGGGCAGTTCAGCAACGCCTTATACTTTGTCATCCTCATAGCCATCGCAGCCACTATATTCTATCTCCTCATCAAGTGGAGGAGCCGCAAGATGATTAGCGTGCTCATCGGTTTCGCTATGACCGCCGCCTCCGTGCTGCTGTCAGCGTTTTACTCGACTGCTCTTTTGTCATCTTTGCCCAACTGGGAAATCTACGTCGTCATAATCTCCATCGTGGTGACGATTGTTTTCGACTACGCCGTTTTCAAAGGAAACGAAACATCACGAAATATTATCGTTGTTCTCTTGGGCGGCGCCCTCGGAGTCTTCTTGGGTTGGTCAATCCCAGTCGTCAGCGCCGTCCTCATCCTCGCCTTCCTCGCGGTCTACGACATAATCACCGTTTACAAAGGCCCAGTCGGCAAGATTGCCAATTCAGGTCTAGATCAGCTGAAGGGCTTAAGCTTCTCGTTCAAGGATATCCAGATGGGGCTCGGAGACCTCGTATTCTACTCCATGCTTTGCGCCGTGATGCTGTTGAACAGCGACTTCGGAGGCATCGCCCCGTACATAGGGTCTCTGATCGGTGTCATAGGGGGCTCGTTTATAACCTTCCGTATTCTCGAGAAGAGAGGCATCTTCCCAGGCCTACCTGTCCCAATATTTCTGGGATTGCTTGGGGGATTTTTGGGTTCACTAGTGATGTTAGCTCTGGTTGAAGGACCGCGTTGAACCGAATTCGATCGTCACTTCTGCTCGGAGGATGCCATCAAGTATCCGCCGTAACAAATCGTCCAAATCAACGTGGGATAGACAATCATTCGTTCCATGCCGCCGACACCAAGCCCCAGATAGCCGGAGGAACCTGTTGACGGGAAAAGCACCAAGGCGAGGAGCGACACCGCCCCAGAACCACGGAGAAGTACCTGAAAGGCGGCCTCGTCACGCGGTAAGACGTTATCGCCGCTAAGCCTCCGAATATGAAGCTGAGAAGTGCCGCTATACTGTGAATTATGGGAACGCCGTTAACGACCAACGTGTTCTCGGGGAAGAAACCAACCAACAAAGCACCCAAACCAGACAAAGCGAGCATGATGCCAAACCTTGGCTTTCCGAAAGTCTTCTGCACGAAATACGAGCCAGCCAGAACAAGCAAGCCAAAGAGGATGATTGAAGGGTTAAAAAACGCCGCCGATGGCTGACCCCACACGCCTAAATCGCTGATGTAGTTCGCCGAAATGCTATAGCCGGGATATACAGCCTCGGCAACAATCATCAACACGGCAAACTGGGCGCCACCGACAAAAACCAGTGCTCCAGCCCGCTTCCCGTTTTCACCGCTAAGATTCATAAAAAAGCATGATTCCGTTTGATATTTAAGAATTTTGCCGCCCCAACATAGGGTAGTAATATATGAAAATCGAACATTATCCAAGCGGAATGCAGTCGTCATCCGAATTGCTGTTTGAAGAGTTCCGCGATTTTTTCAGGTCCTTCCAGCACATGCATGCCATCCATGGCTCGCAGTCTGTTAACTTGTTCCACTTCCTCTTTTCTCACTCTTAGCCGCATCTCTTTTCCATTCGGCAACTTCGTGGTGCACTCACCCTCTTTATAGTCTGTCGGCGCAACGTACACTTGCTTGAACGCTTTCAAACCCATAATCGCCGCGTTCGTGAGCATCGTGTCTCCGATGCCATTCGCGATTTTTGCGACAGTATTCGATGTTGCGGGCGCAATCAGGAGAAACTCGTACTTGCCCATCTGCAGCCACGCAGCCAGAAAAGGGGCGTTTGCGTTGATTTCAACGTGAACTTTTTCGAAGCTCTGCCTTAGTCTGTTTTCGAGGTTGTAGAATTTTAGAACGGTTTCTCCTGCTTTGGAGATGAAGACTTGGATGTCAACAGTTTCTGCGTATTGCTTTTTGATTTGCTCCATCACGTCAAGATACTCTTTGATTTTGTCTCCTGCACCCGCAATTCCCCACGCGACCCTTCGCTTCTTCACCTTGTTTTCCTCTTCAGTCATGTCCACTTCTCCGACATTTTCGGTTCTGCCTTGACTTCGTAGTGCTGCGAACGCTTCAGGAGGAACCACCGCACTTGTAATCTTCACCCGCAAACTCCCAACTGTCGAACCACATGATTGTGATGAACTTCCCTTCCGACAAAAGATGACCCCAACCCGCAATCCGCGATCCCAGCGAAGATTTCGCTCTTGAGCAGCTGCTCGTAAGCATCAGCGTTCGCCAGAGTTGTCCAACCGTGCCAGACTCGACTAATCACTTCCTAAGACCTCTCTCATCTTTGCCATACTTCTCCATATACTCCGCGAAACGCTTAACCGTCATCTTCAAACTCCTAAACCCCTCCTCATCTTGCTGCGCACCCTCCAGCGTATCTTTCGACCAGAAAGTCGCGCCGAGATTCGCGCCGAAGAATCCACCGCTCACGGGAATCATGCCGTTGAGGACGTAAAACGTGTGAATCTGCATCAACGCGAGCTCCTGACCTCCAGCCCTGTCACCGCCAACTGCGATACCCATGCCTATTTTGCCCTTGAAGAAACTCTTTTGGGATGCGACAGCCGCACGACACCTATCCAAAATGGCTTTCGTCTGCGCGCTCACGCCTCCGTTGTAAACAGGCGTTGCCATCACGATGCCCTTCGCCTGACCCAGTAATACGTACAGCTCCTGCATGTCATCTTGGATGACGCAGGTTTTGTTCGTGAGACAGTAGTCACAGTGCGTGCAGAAATCAATCTCTTTCCCTCGAACCGTCCACAAACGCGTCTCAAACCCCTTCTCCTGCAGCATGCTAAGCGCTTCTTCGAGGACGTGTTCCGTGGCTTGTTTTCTGGGACTGCCGCAAATGCCAACAACAATCATAAAGACACGTCAAAATCAAATTCACGGTTAGACATTAAAACTTTCCGAACGCCTCACTTAACGAAAACTTGTTTAGATGGTAAGCCAAATCCTATCTGTCGTGATAAACATGAGCGACGCTCAGCCTGTGAGATGCCAGAAATGTGGAAAACCCATCGGGTACGTGACCGTTCTGGGAAAAAGCTTAACAGGGTTCCAGCAGCCCGTTCCGAACGTGAAGATAGTCGCCATCTGCATAGACTGCGCCAAGAAGAATTGAACTAGGGGAAAGCCTGCCCGTAAATAAGAGGAAGATAGAGATCGTTGGCAGCTTTACTCGTTTTCGAAGTATTCTTCCGGCTTCGGCGGTGTCGGTGACAATCCTCGGCGTTCGCGAATCTGCGTTATTATTTCTGCCTGCATCTGTTCTGGGACTGGTGCCCAACGGGCGAATTGCGTTGCCCAGAAAGCTCTGCCCTGAGTGCTGCTGCGTAGTTCGTCGGCGATGCCGAAGCTTTCTGCAACGGGCATCTCGGCTTTGACGGTTATCATGTCTTCTTCTGCTGGCATGTCGAGGATTTTTCCGCGTCGTTTGTTGAGCAATGTGATGACGGAGCTGACGAATTCGCTTGGAACTTTGCATTCGAAGCTTATAAGCGGTTCGAGGAGTTTCGGGTTGCTTAGGAGTATGGCGCAGTAGATGGGTCTCCAAGTCATGGGGATAGCTTGCGCTGGGCCTCTGTGAACTGGGTCTTCGTGAAGTGTTATGTCTTCAAGATTAATCTTCAAGCCATACGCCGGTTCCTTAGCTAGTGGTGATGTGTGGACTGCTTCTCGGAACCCGGTTTTTATGTGGTCAAGGACTTCTTCCACGTATTGTCTGCCTCTAATGCGGTTGACTAGTATGTTGTTTTCTTCAACGGCTACGGCGCCTTTTGCGTTGTCAGCATCCCACCCTAAGCTTCTTAGGGTTTTGGTTCGCTCGTCTTTGCTCTGCATGTCGGTGATTTTCTCCGACTTGATCGCCTCGATCACTTCGTCAGATAGTTTCTCTATGGTTATCCAGAGCTTGTTGTGCTTGTTGGGACTTTTACCCATGATTGGCGGACCTTGATAGTCGTGACTTATGGTTTCACGGTAAATAACGATAGGTTTGCTCAGCTTCACCTTCAAACCTGCTTCTTGCATTCGGTACGCAGTGATTTCCAAGTGCAGCTCACCCATGCCGCTGAGGAGGAACTCGCCGCTTTCCTTGTTCATGATAAAGTGCAAGTTCGGGTCTTCGGTCGTGAGTTTGTGCATGACCTTGTCGAACAAAGGCAAGTCCTTCACGTCTTCAGGCTCGACGGCAACCGTGACAACTGGATCAGAAACGTATCTTAAGCCCTCGAAAGAGTGGGTTTCTACTCCATCTTCGGCTATGGTTTCGCCTACGTGAAGCGCTGGTAAGCCTGAGATGGCGCCTATGTTACCCGCTGGAACACGGTCGATGATAACTCGGTCGGTCGCCATGCTCATAAAAACCTGCTGAATCGTGCCCTTCTGGTTGGCACTCACGAGGTGAACAGTCTTGCCCTTTGTAATTGCACCGCTGAAGATGCGTCCGATGGCGACGGTTCCGCTGTGCGGGTCAACCTCAATCGTGGAGATGCACATGAGCAGCGGCGCATTGGGGTCAACTTTCGCGAAGCCCACGCCCGTCGGGCTGTTGACATCTCCTGGCCAAATCTTGGTCTGCCTGTAAGGCTGCGCAACGAGCGGGTTGGGAAGGTGCTCGCAGAACATGTCTAAGACAGGTTCGTGCAGCGGTGCTCTCTTGCTCAGTTCGTCTACTTTTCTTCCGACGTCTTCGGGTGCGCCGCTGTAGGCGTCGATGATGTCTTGGAACGTGACTTTCTTCATCTTCATGTGGTTTAGGTTCAAACCCCATTTGTGCAGGGCTGAGCCGAAGGCTACCCGGCTGTCTTCGATTTTGACTTGCCAATCCTGCTTGTGCTCCGCAGGCGCATACTTTTCGACGAGGTTATTGACTCGGAGGAGAATCTTTGCGAATCTACGCTGAATCTCCTGCGGAGTGAGCTTGATTTCCTTGATGAGTCTGTCAACCTTGTTGATGAAGAGAATCGGTTTTACACGTTCACGGAGCGCCTGCATCAGGACAGTTTCAGTCTGTGTCATGGGTCCTTCAACCGCATCCACGACGACGAGTGCTCCGTCAACTGCTCGGAGACTGCGTGTGACTGCACCTGAGAAGTCGATGTGCCCAGGAGTATCGATAAGGTTGATGAGGTAATCGTGGCCGTTGAATGTGTGGACGAGGCTGACGTTTGAGGCGAAAACGGTCATTTGACGCTTCTGTTCAAGGTCCCAAGAATCGAGGAACAGTTTTTGCCCCGCCGTCGCCGTGCTAATGATGCCTGCGGCGGCCAAGAGGCTGTCGGACAGGGTGGTTTTGCCATGGTCGACGTGGGCGATGATGCTGGTGTTCCTGATGATTTTGGGGTCGTCCATTAACTTAACGATTTCTTCGGTTTGTCTATAACGTGCCATAAATATTCAACCTGTAACCTAACGAAACAGAAAAAATGCGTTCAGGAGAGGGTTTGAGTTGAAGCATTCTTTGTCTCTCTTAAATAGATGAGCTACATGGAAATGAAAACTGTAGCCTATTAACCTTATGCCACCTTTTTTCGAGTTGTTTCGGTGTTATCCTGTTAACGTTGCAGGTTTGTATCGTGGCTTGGGGGCTGATTTTTTGCATTCTTAACGTCTCAGGTCGGTCGATATTTGGGGGTCTGATTGTGGTTGTCAGGAGCACAATCACACATCTTTAAGCCTACCTCATGACAAAAGACATTCAGGACGTCCTTCAAATGTTGAGGCTTACGAAAACCAAAAAGTCAGCAACAGTTGTTACCGTCGCATTGCTGATTGTGTTAATTGTATTCTCAGTGTTTGCCCAGTCAAATCGTCTCAACGTTATCAGTTATGCGCAGACCTTCACGGTTCCATGTACTATAAGCACATACGGCAGCGCTTGGGATGGCAATCTCGCGTTTGGTTTGCTCCACTATGATTCCAATTCCTCGAATGTTCTGGCAAGCTACTTGATTAACATGCGGACCGATGGAACGCTGTTAAATCTTCGACAAGCCAACGACTCGGCAGGCGATTACTTTAATGTGAAGTACATTTCTCAGGATACGATCTTGTTTGAGGGCGAGGCTGGGTTGGCAACGCACTTTTGGAACTTAACCACGAATCAAACCGTTGATTTTCCGAATATTAATGGCTATCATCACGACATCTGTTACAACCCTGTCAACGGCCACTTCCTCGTCTTGAAGTACGACCCTAGGAACGTCAACGGAACCTACGTACTCTACGACACCCTTGAGGAAGATAATTCAACAGGAGGAGTGGTGCACGTTTGGTACGCCTACGACCATATTCCTCTCAGCTGGGCATCTAAGTTCAACGAGACGTGGCTGCTCAATAACACGACATATTTAGATTTGATCCACTCCAACTCAATTATGTGGGACTATCAAGAAAACATCGTGTATCTGAACTCCCGGCATCTTGACACGTTCTTCAAAATCAACATGACAACAGGCAACATTATCTGGGGCTGCGGAAAACACGGCAACTTCACTCTTCTGAGTGCAAACGGCACGGTTGTTTCGAGTTTGTGGTATCATTCGCATTCTACGCAGGAAATTGCCCCCGATTTGTTCATGATGTTCGACAACGATTACCAAAATGAGACAAATCCTAACGATGCACACAGCCGAATGCTGATGATTAGTCTTAACGAAACGAGCATGATCGCACGAGAAGTTTGGAGTTGGGAGGCACCAGTGGACTATTGGACTACTTTCTTTGGCAAGGCCGACGTGTTACCTAACGGGGATAGGCTTGGAACTTTCGGGTCCTTTATCCACCCCTATAATTCCACTATAGGCGCAGTAATTGTTGAGGTAAACGTGCAGGGCCAAGTGGTGCGAACTTGGATTTTTCCAGCATACTGGGCTATTTACCGAGTCATACCCGGAGGCCAGGTTGCGAATGCATTGGGAATTTACCCAGAACCAACAGTGATACCAGAATTTGATTCAACATTAATAATGGCAGTGGCCACGATGATGACGACTGCTGTTATCGCATCCTTAAAATACCGAAGGCGCATCCAACACCCAAGGCAAAATTGAAACAACACGTTTACGCGAAAAAGCTTAGTCTCGGAGGCTCGCTACAGCCAGGCGAGGGGCGCCCACAAGAACGAAAAATCTGTGTGCCTAAAACAATATTTCAATTTTCGCTGTGGTTCAATTACAAATCTCCAAATAGCCATCCCTTTGTCTTCACATTGAATTAGTCTTACCGACCGAATTGTTTAAATTCATCTCCTCTCTTACCGAAGGCAATAATTCCAGAAAATTAATAAAAATCGAGCAGAATGCCGATAGTTGAGGATAACGATGTGCTTAAGAACCGCGTCGGGTGAGGAAAAATACGCCCCGCCCCGAGTTTTCTCAGCGGTGACTGCACTTTTCCCCGATTGCGTGCGTTGCTCGTAGCCCATATTAAGAGATAGATTTTTGGGGAACCACGTTGGAAAAAGCTGCCTCTATGCCTCTTCAGGAACTGTTCGACGAACTTCACGGTTCGCCTAACGGTTTGACCACCGAAGAGGCTGCGAAGCGACTCAAAAGCTACGGCTTTAACACGCTCGTTGAGAAGAGACAGGCTTCAATTTTCTACAAGCTCCTCACTCATTTTAAAGATTTGTTCGGTATTCTGTTGCTAGTTGCTAGCGTATTAGCCTTCATCGGCGGGATGCCGGAGCTCAGCATCGCCATCCTGGCCGTGGTGCTGCTCAACGTGTTCTTCAGTCTCGTCCAGGAATCGCGTGCTGAAAAAGCAATGCAGGCACTGAAGAACTGGATGCCCGAATACGCCAAAGTTATGCGGAACGGTGAACTCACGAGAATCCTTGTGAAAGAGCTCGTCCCAGGAGACATCGTCATTTTGGAGGAGGGCGACCGCGTACCTGCGGATGCACGGTTAATCGAGGCATTTGACCTTTGGACGAACAACGTGCCGTTGACGGGCGAATCTGAACCTCAGCCGAGATCGATTGAGCCAGGAAAACCAATGGACAAAGCATACTTGGATTCGTCGAACCTGGTTTTCATGAGCACAAGCGTCGCTAAGGGTCGGGGAAAAGCCCTGGTTTTTGCCACTGGGATGAAGACTCAGTTTGGAAAGATAGCCAACTTAACCCAGACAATACGTGAAGAGACGAGCCCTCTACACAAGGAAATTGAGCGCACCGCAAAATACGATTTTGCATTGGCTGTGATCGTTGGCACTGCATTTTTCGTGGCGAGCATGCTTTGGCTGCATCTGAGCTTCGTCACGAGCATTCTCTTCATGATTGGCGTTATGATTAGTCTAGTTCCCGAAGGCTTACAGGTCACGGTCTCAAGCGCGTTGGCAATTAACGTCTTAAAGATGGTGAAGGAAAACGTTCTTGTGAAACGTTTGTCAGCCGTCCAGACGTTGGGCAGCGTCACCGTCATCTGCACTGACAAAACGGGCACCATCACCAAGGGCGAGATGACGGTTGAGAAACTTTGGGTGAAGAACGAGACGGTAGAGGTCTCTGGCTTGGGCTACGAACCCGTCGGAGACTTCACCATTAATGGTAACCTGTTGAAGGAGAACGAGGCAGCACAGATTGAGAAGCTGCTGGAGATTTCTGCGTTGTGCAACGGCGCTCAGATCGAGCCGCCATCTGATAGAAACAAGACTTGGAACGTAATCGGAGACCCGACGGATGGAGCCTTGATTGTCGCCGCGCTTAAGTCCAACGTGAACATCAGCGACGCCCTCACGCAGAAGCCTATAATCAACATCGTGCCGTTCAGTTTTGAACGCAAACGAATGACCACCGTTCACAAGTCGAATCGTCAAGTTTACGTTTACACAAAGGGTGCTCCACGTAGTATCCTGTCGATTTGCACGAGAATCCTTGTGAACAACCGAGAAGAAGCCTTGACGGGCGAAAACTTGGCGTTAATCGAAAGCAGACTGAGCGAGTTTGGCAACGAAGGACTCCGAGTCATAGCCGTCGCTTACAGAGTTATCCCCGAAGACGTGTATTCCAACACGAAGTCGGTTGAAGAAGACATGACATTCGTGGGTTTTGCAGCGATGATGGACCCACCTCGGCTAGAAGTGCGCGAAGCGGTGAAGAAGGCGAAGGAGGCGGGCGTGAAAACCGTCATCATTACGGGTGACTACGGTCCAACCGCCGAAGTTGTCGCCAGAGAAGTGGGCATCGTCACAAGTGAGTGGGGCAATGTAATCCGCGGCGTCGACCTCGAAACGCTACCTGACGAAGCCATCCTGGACGCGGTTCGTAAGGGAAATGTGATTTTTGCACGTGTCTCTCCTGAACAGAAGCTTCGTATCGTGAAGACGTTGAAGAAGAGCGGTGAAGTCGTCGCCGTCACGGGTGATGGAGCAAACGATGCGCCCTCTCTGAAGGAGGCGGACGTGGGTGTCGCCATGGGTTTGTCAGGAACTGATGTGGCTCGGGAGGCGGCGGATATCGTTCTGCTCGACGACAGCTTCGAGAGCATCGTGAAGGCGGTGGAGTCGGGCAGAGCCATCTACGAGAACATCCGCAAGTTCATTGTTTACGTTTTCTCGCACAACTGGGCTGAACTCATCCCGTTCTTGCTATACGCCTTTCTGGGCATTCCACTTCCGCTCCTAGTTGTGCAGATTTTAGCCATCGACTTAGGGATTGACGTAATTCCCTCGTTGGCGTTGAGCCGTGAGCCGCCAGAGAAAGGCATCATGCAGGAGCCGCCGCGAAGCACAAAAGAACGTTTGTTCACGTCCAAGGTTCTCCTCCGTTCGCTCTTCATCGGCGTGGTCACGAGTATCGGCGCGATGGTTGGTTGCTTGGCGGCTTGGTCTGCGGGCGGCTGGACCTTTGGGATGCAGCTTCCACCAGACAGCCTCATCTACATTAAGGGGACAACCATGACTTTTGCGGGCATCGTCATGGCTCAAGCGGGCAACGTTCTGGCCTGCCGAACGACGAAGCAGTCGATTTTCTTCACTAGTCTGAAAGTTAACAAGTGGATTCTGGTCGGAATCGCTTCGCAACTCGTCATCCTCTCGCTCATAGTTTACGTTCCAATACTTCAGCACATCTTCGGAACCACCGCCCTTGGCCCCTCCGACTGGGGCTTCCTAATCATCCTGCCAATATCAGTAGTTTTAGCCGAGGAAGTCCGCAAATTCCTATCTAGGCACCTGTCGAAGAAAGCTTTTAACCCGCTCCACGACCACTAACAACCGATGTCGGGCAAACAATTCTTCATCAACCGCTATGAAAACTTTGGCTGGAGTTTCCACGACGTTAAGCCTCGTCAGGCCATCCGAGTAAACCAAACAAACGTTAACGAGAAACGTTTGCTTGAGCGGCTGAGACATGACGGCGTGGTGCTGGACAAGGTGCCGTTTCTCGACGCGGGCTACTGGGTGCGCCGCAGTCACGTCTCGGTTGGCGCCACTATCGAATACCTGCTGGGGTTGTACTCGATTCAGGAGGCTGCCGCCCAAATCCCTTCTGCCCTCTTCAGCGACCTGCGGGGCAAGCGAGTTCTCGACGCTTGCGCGGCGCCGGGGGGAAAAACCGTTCAGCTAGCGGATTTAATGGGGAACACGGGCGTAGTTGAGGCGTTGGACATCGACAAGAGACGGCTTTCGGCGCTGGCGAATCACCTGGAACGTTGCCACGTGAGCAACACAGTGGCTTACTGCTTTGACGCTCGGCAAGCGCAGCGGCTGAAGATGAGGTTCGACCGTATTCTCCTCGACGTACCCTGCTCGGGTAACTTCGCCTCCGACCGCGAATGGTTCCAGCGCCGAGCATTGAGGGATGTGGAGCGCAACGCCGAGATTCAACGTGAAATCCTCGCCGAAGCAGAGAAATGCCTCTCGGAGAACGGTGAAATCGTCTACTCCACCTGCTCCCTCGAACCTGAAGAGGACGAGCTGAACATGGACTGGGCGGTGAAAAGCCTAAACCTGCAGATTGAAGAAGTGAATTGCCCCGGCGAGAAGGGGTTGACGAACGTGTTCGATGAAGAACTTGATGAGTCGATGAAGCGTTGCAAGCGCATTTGGCCCGGCGAGACGCAGGGTTTCTTCGTTTGTAAGCTTAAGAGGCGGGGGAGCAATGCATATTGAACCTTTGAAAGTCTTTGCTTCGCGAGTCAACGGCAGACTAGTTCTCGGCTCCGAACTCGTCTTCGAGAAAGACGGGCGGTACTTCCTCTTGAACAGCGGCTTGAAGAGCGTTATCAGAGACGATTTCTTTTATGCAGGAGCGTACTTGGGGAAAGTGAAGAAGGGCAAGTTTTTCCCAAGCTTCATTCTGCTTGCCATGCTCGCCGCAGGCAAAGCCAACAAGGTCGTCGTGAATGAGAAGGCGGCGTGGCTTTTCGTCTGCGGAAGAGACATCCTCGCAAAGGGAATCAAAGAAGTGCAGGGGTCGAGGCGCAGAGGTGACTTCACCTTAGTTCTCAACGTGTTCGGTGAGTGCTTGGGCTTCGGGAGAATACTCAACGACTTAAGCTCGAACCAGCTGGGTGCTGCGGTTCAAAACGTGTCTGACGTGGGGGATTTCCTGCGCAGGGAACGCTAATCTCCAAAAGGCGTAGCCAGACATTCGTGGTTTTTTCCTTTTTCTGCTCCGCCGTCTTCGCACAATATTTCAGTAATTTGTGTATTGATTAAACATTTGTATGAATAATACTGCGATAAATTTATATACGTTTATGCTGAATGAGGTTTCCATAACATATGAAAATTAGAAGAACATGCTTACAAGAAAAATGGTGAACTACATGGAAGAAACAGTCAAAAAAGCTATCGAAACTCTAAAAGCAAACAAGGTGCGATGGGTACACTCAGCATTCGTAGACGTCCGCGGAATCCTGCAAGACATGGTGCTCCCCGCCAGAGACTACGTAAGCGGTGCAGCCTTCACGGAAGGCATCGGCTTCGACGGTTCCTCAGTTCGGGGCTTCAAGTCCATTGAGGAATCAGACATGATTTTCATGCCAGACCCAAAAACGCTCGCGATAATGCCTTGGATAACGGATGAAGCGCAAAAAAGCGCCATCGTGCTAGGCGACGCTTTGGAAGCTTTCGGCGGAAAAGAACCCTCCAGCGTCTGTCCCAGAGGCTACGTTGCCAAACGGGCAATAAAAGCCGCCAAAGACATGGGATACACTGGCATCTTCGCTCCCGAACTTGAACACTTTGTGTTTAGCTCTATTGACCCAACAAAACTGACATGGGACTTGTGGGTAAGCCCAAAAGGCGGAGAAGGAGACTCATGGGGTGCCCCAAGAGTTGTACCCAATTCGCCCGAAATAAACAACGGCGGTTTCACGCTCAGACCAAAGGAAGCATACTACCGAACTCCACCCGAAGACACCACGGTTGAGTACAGGAACGAAGTCTCTCAAATCTTAGAGGACAACTTCGGCTTGACAATCGAGAAGCACCACCATGAAGTAGCTACCGTCGGACAGGTAGAGATCGACTACAAATACGGCGAATTGTTGGAGACCGCTGACCGAGCACTCTACTACAAGTTCGTGGCAAAGAACATCGCTAAGAAGCACGGGTTAATCGCCACTTTCATGCCTAAACCAGTCTACTTGGACAACGCTAGCGGCATGCACGTCCACTCCTCCCTATGGAAGGATGGGAAAAACGCAATGTACGACGAAAACGACGAATACGCAGAACTCAGCCAAACCGGCAGGTACTACGTAGGAGGTATCCTTGCCCATGCTCAAGCCTTGACCGCGGTCTGCTGCCCAACCGTAAGCAGCTACAAACGGCTCGTGCCTGGCTTTGAGGCTCCAATCTACGTCATGTGGAGCCGACGCAACAGGTCAGCACTCGCCAGAATCCCGCTGTACTATAAGGGCGCAGGCTTCGCTGCACAGAAACGCGTCGAGTACCGAGGCGTAGACCCATCGTGCAACCCATACTTGGCATTCAGCTGCATCATGATGGCAGGATTAGAGGGCATCAAGAAGAAGATTGATCCTGGAGACCCGATTGATGAGGATGTTTACAAGCTTAGCAAGGCCAAACGTAAAGAATTAGGCATCAAAGAACTGCCAACTACGCTGAAGGATGCGTTGACTGAAATGGAAAGCGATGACGTCATAAAAGAGACACTTGGAAGCCACGTTTTCGACGCTTTCATTGAACTGAAAACCAATGACTGGAACCAGTACTGCCTCTACGTGTCTCCTTGGGAAATCATGAAATACCTCGACTACTAAACGCACGATGAGCAAGCGATTGAGGAACGCTTTAACCTCACCCATTTCTCCTCAGCAAGAAAACATTTTTTTCTTTATTCGGATTTTTCTGCATTTTGATTTGCAGACATGCATGGGAGACCTAAGATAGGCAGAATGAGTCTGTCCGTTTGACTAGGCTAATTGGCGTTAGATACTTATACCCGTTCAAAATAAGATGCTAACCAGCAAACAATCGAAAACCAACATCAACTCAACTTGAGGATGGATTAATATGAAGAACTTCAAAGACGCCACTTGGAAAAGAAACATAACCGAGGTTGTCAAACAAATTCAGGAACAAGGCATAAAGTTCGTTAGACTCCAATTCACAGACATCAACGGCATCATAAAGAACCTCGCAGTTTCATCGAAGAACATTGAAACCATATTCGAGAACGGCCAGTCATTTGACGGTTCATCCATTACGGGCTACCGAGCCATAGAGGAGTCCGACATGGTTCTCATGCCAGATCCCACGACGTTTGCGGTGCTTCCGTGGCGACCAAAGGAGAAGTCTTCGTGCAGGCTTATCTGCGATATTTACACGCCGCAGAACAAGCGGTTTGAGGGCGACCCACGCTACGTGCTAGAGCGAGCCATAGAAAAGTGCAACAAGGCAGGCTACAGCTTTGTCTGCGCTCCGGAGCAGGAGTTCTTCATAGTGAAGGAAAGCGGCGGCGACCTGCCAACCCCCATTGACATGGCAGGGTACTTTGACTACCATCCAGGCGACTTGACGGATGATATACGACGCGACATCGCAGACAATGCAGAGGCTTTTGGTATTGAGATAGAAATTTCCCACCACGAGGTCGCGTTGGGACAGAACGAAATCGACTTCAAGTATGATGAGGCATTGGTGACGGCTGACCGAACAATAACCATGCGAATGATCACCAAGGTCACCGCGGCGATGAATGGCTACATAGCCACGTACATGCCCAAGCCCTTCATGGGCATCAATGGTTCAGGAATGCACACCCACATGAGCCTCTGGAGCAGGGACATGAAGGACAACATGTTCTATGCCGACGACGCGGGAAAAGGCTACCTCAGCGACCTAGCGATGAACTTCATCGGCGGACAACTTGCCAACGGACGAAAGATGTGCGCGGTCTTAGCATCATGGCCTAACTCTTACAAGCGACTCGTGCCCGGCTACGAAGCTCCAGTCTACCTCGCATGGGCACACAAAAACCGATCACCCCTCATCCGCGTGCCAAACTTCGGCGGCAGAAAAGGCGCTGCACGATGCGAAATCCGCTGCCCTGACCCCGCTGGAAACCCATACCTGCAATTCGCGGTTCTCCTAGCAACGGGGCTGGATGGGATACAGAAGAAAATTGACCCAGGAGACCCTGTGGAGCTAAACGTTTACCACATGAGCCTTGAAGAACGCGCCGCACGCCACATCGTGTCCCTGCCCGAATCGCTCAATGACGCGTTGGATGAGTTTGAGAGCAGCGACTTGATGCGTGAAACGCTCGGTGAAACTGCCTTCACCAACTTCCTGAAGGAGAAGAGGAAGGAGTGGGACCTGTACCGCGTGCAGGTTACCGAGTGGGAAGTCAACCGCTACATCAAGCGACTCTAAAAAAAATAGCACGCGAAGCCTCGTTTTTGAGGCCAACCAATCCCTTTAGCTTCAACTAGCTATTTTCTGCGCCAACTTCGAGATCGCAACAGTTTCTTGTTCTCTCTTCGCCAAGTCTTTAACCATGACTTTGTTCTCTTTCAGTTCTCGTTCGCCCACGATGATCGCGTAGTCCATTTTGCGTTTGTCCGCATCTTCCAGTGCTTTGGCCATCTTGCGCCCCATGACCTCCAGCTCCACCGAAACGCCTGTCTCTCGCAGCATCTGAGATACCCGTAATGCTTCGGCTTTCACGGCCTCATTTACTGGAATCACCGTCACCCGCTTCCTCTTCCGCTTCGTCGGGGTTGCGTTTTGCATCTGCATCGCCAACACAATTCTGTCCAGTCCGTGGGCGACGCCCGTGGCTGGTGTGGGGTCGCCGCCGAAAAGCTCGATAAGTTTGTCATAGCGTCCGCCCCCGCCCAATGCGATGTCGAGTTCGGGGATGTAGACCTCGAAAATCATGCCCGTGTAGTACTCGAGCCCTCGTGCGAATGCGGGTTCAACGGATTGGACTGGGCACCCGCCGTCGGTGACGAGCTTTAGGATACTCGTGAGTTCTTTTGCCGACTCAACGGCTTTGCAGTAACCTTCCACGTGAGATTCGATTCGCTCGGCGGTCTTGAACACATCGTCGGTTTTCAGTTTCAGAGAGCCGCGCAGTGTAGTCAAGCATTCTTCTGAGGAAATCAGCTTGAAGGCTTCGTCGAATTCTTTCTTGTCCATGCGTTGCAGGATGGCGTTCTGGGTTTTCTCGTCAACGTTTTCTTGGCTGAGGATGCCGCGGATGACGCCAGCGTGCCCGAGTTTGAAGGCGTAGTTCTTTAAGCCAACTGATCTCATGAGGCGGTCGGTGAGGAGAACGACTTCTGCGTCGGCTTCGGGGTTGCTGGTGCCGATGATTTCGAAGTCCGATTGGAAAAACTCTCTGTAGCGGCCACGTTGGGGTTCGTCGTAGCGGTAGACGCTGCCGATAGAGAGCGTACGCAGCGGTTTTGGCTCATTCTTCAACGCCGTCGTGACTAAGCGGGCTATGGACGACGTGAATTCTGGGCGTAGCCCGACGGTTCGGTTTCCCATGTCCTTGAAGGTGAACATGCGCTGACGTATCTCTTCACCCGATTTCGCGCTGAGCAATTCGTAGGGTTCAATGAGGGGAGTGATGACTTCGCGGTATCCGTAGAGCTCTGCCGTTTCTCGGGCTTTGCTCATTACGAACGTGAGCATCTCGGCGTCGTCAGGCAGGAGGTCGCGCATTCCGCGGACGGTTTGAAAAGTCGGCATAGTCACATCCCTCTCGTTATTGTGACGCGTTATATATTTCTTTTAAGCCCCTCTTTTTCATCCGTTATTTCCTTGAGGAACTCAATTGAAATTTTGAGGGGAGAATGATCCCGCGAGAATGGGTGTGAGAGTTTAGAATGGTTCCTCTTAAAACGCTCGCGTGGCTTCAACCTCAAGCCGAACCATTGAAACGTGCACGCAGCCCTGAGCGTCCAACGGATGTGTATTCACGTAGCGGTCAACGATTTCCTTCACGAACTCGTCTCGCAGTTCAACTGGCAGCCGTTCGGTGTAGGGCAGCCATGTCGTCCTCACCCAGCCAGCCAAGCCCTCCTTGCCTTGCAACGTCATATCCTTCTGTAATAACTCGACGCGTTCGGGCTTCAATCCGGCCTCACGAAGCCAGACGTCATACTCTTCAGGGGCGTGGAAACCGTAGGGAAACGTGAATCCTTCGAAGAATGCGATCCACCTGTGTTCCTCCAGCAAGTCGTCGAGCACAGCGAGGATGGCTTGCGCGTTACCCTTGCCGCCCATCTGAAAAAGCAGCCTGCCGCCGAGCTTCAAGCTTCGTTGCACGCCCTCGAGGACTGGACGGTTGTCGGTTATCCAGTGGAGTGCGGCGTTGGAGAAAACTCGATCAAACCGTTCCTTGAATGTGAGTTTCCTTGCGTCCATCGTCTGAAAAGATAGGTTTGGGCAAGCCGCTTTGGGGAAACTGCTGCGGGCGAGTTTTATCATTTCTTCGGAGTTGTCGACGCCGACGACACAGCCGTTGGGCAGGCAAGTGGCTATTTGGGCGGTTATTTTGCCGTCTCCGCAGCCGATATCGAGCACTACCTCATTGCCTGTGAGTTTGAGTTTTGGGATGAGTTCTTTCGCCCACGCGAACTGGGTCGACGAGTGGTTAGCGTAGTCTTTGGGATTCCACGAATACTTCTCTAGGCGGCTTCGTCAAAAAACCACCCGCCTGCGGAACTATTTGAAGCTGAGCGGAGCGACGGAGTAGTGGACCACTTCGCCCCTGCGGTTCATCACCGCTATGAGCAGCTCCTTTTTCTGGCTCTGGCACTGCTGCACCGCATCCACTAGGCTTTGCACTGGCAGCGGCTTTCCCTCCAAAGTACTCAACACAAGATACTGGGCAGTGTCTTTACCGTAGGCGCCGCGTTCGTAGATGCGGAAGTCGATGCCTGCGCCGAAGCCTTCTCTGACGACGTAGCCTCGACTCCGCAGGTCACGGTACACCAAATATTTAATCCAAGCATTCTCGTCGGCGGCTTCGTAAAGCTGGAGGATGTGATAGAAATCCGCTTCCTTTCCGCGTTTATCCTCAACGGCGAGGAGCTCTTTGTCCAAGAGGTATAGGGCTTCGTAGAATGTGAGGGTTAAGACACCGTCTTCGTCGGTGCCGTATCCTCGCTGGCTGAGGGAGTCGATGCTGCTTTTTTCCGCCACTCGGATGCCTTTCTTAGTGAGGATGCCCCTCGCTGCAAACTCGGAGCCGCCTTCGAAGTTGGGTTTCTCTGTCATCTGAATTCAACGCTCAGTTTAGGCTAATCGAGCCTTTTATGGTTACCCTTCCAGTTACTTCAATGAATCTGGAATTCATAAACAATTTATCAACTCTCAGACACCTTCGTTGGAAAGGGCGAACAAAATTGACTAAGAACAACGACCCGAAAGTCTTAGTGAACTTTATCAACTGCTTGAGCGTCCTGGAAGACAACACATGTCTATTGTACAACAATCTGTCAGCCAAGGTTGGGCATCCACTTCTAAAGTCACTTCTGCTCTCCATCGCGAAGGATAGCCAGAAACACGGAACCCTGCTCAAAGGAGTAGCTGACAGCATAATGACCGGCCCAAGGAAAACCAGCAACTGCGAGAAGCACACTGGCGAAGTATGGAGTCTCGTGAGTATCCTCAACAGGGAAGTTGATGCCAAGAAGAGTTTCTCAGAGGAAGACATTGCGGAGCTGTCGGAGAAGCTGTCATACCTCGAGAGCAGCATGGGCGAAGAGTACTACATGTTCGTACAGCTGAAAACTCTGGAGATGATGATGAAACAGATTAATGAGATATACCGCATAGATCTCGGCAGCCTCAAAAGAATATTTACAAGTATCATCAACGACGAAGAGCATCACCGAGAAATCATCGCCACGATTCAAGGTACCATCGAACAGAAGAAAGAAGCTAACGAGAGCCCGTTGGTGAGGTACACGAACCCTGACAATTGGGTTCCACCCTCCAGCACCCAAACGCAACCTTAGCCGCTGGATCAATCAAAGCTAAGGAAGATGCCCAGTCGGAAACTTTGCGAAATCCTCTTTGCCAAAGACACGATCTTCAGTGATTATACCACTTACATAGCTCAGCGGCGTTGCATCAAACGCTGGGTTCATAACCGCCACGCCCGAGGCTGCCACCCGCTTGCTGCCCAAATGCGTAACTTCATGTGGGTTTCGTTCCTCAATAATCACATCCGACATCTTACGCGACAGATCGAACGTGGATTTTGGGGCTGCCACGTAGAATGGCACCCCGTGCTCTTTGGCTACCACGGCGACGGTGAATGTGCCGATTTTGTTGAAGATAGCGTCTTGTACGATGCGGTCGGCGCCGACGATGACTTCATTGACGAGTTTTTTGTGCATGACGTAACCGACCATGTTGTCCGTTATCAACGTGACGGGAATGCCGTCGCGACAAAGCTCGTACGCCGTTAATCTCGCGCCCTGGAGGAGTGGGCGAGTCTCATCTGCGATGACCTGGATTTTCTTGCCTTGACCCCAAGCGGCGCGAATCACACCCAACGCTGTGCCATACTCCACCGTCGCCAACTCGCCAGCGTTGCAGTGAGTTAGGACTGTGTCGCCGTCGCGGATGAAGCTGGCGCCGTTTTTACCGATGGCGAGGTTTTGTGCGGCGTCTTCGTCGGCGATTCGATTCGCTTCCGCCACCACGCAGGCCTTCAAATCTTTCACGCCTCCATCGGAAGCTTTGGCTTTGCCGAGGACGCGGTCGACGCCCCAGAACAAATTCACGGCAGTTGGACGCGTAGCCTTGATGATGGAACCAGCTTTCTCCAATTCAGCCAGCAATTGCTTCTTGGTTTTTGCCTTTGAATGGTACGCCGCTAGGGCGATGGCGAAGCCTGCCGCCGCACCCAGCAGCGGTGCGCCTCTTATGCGCAAAACTTTGATTGCTTCTGCCATCTGCTCAACCGTCATCAGCTCCAGCGTAACGACTTTTTGGGGAAGCCGAGTTTGGTCTATGGTGACTACGGTGCCGTCGCACCATTTAATCGTCCGCATAGATTCACCTTAAGCGAAGAATAGGTGAAGCTGTTAGGTTAGGCGGCGTGGCTTTCGGTGTCGAACGGCGACTTGAGGTATGTGACCACTTCTATGGGCGCCTCGTTTCCGAATTTCAGCCGCTTTTTCCATTCGTCCCCGACCGCTATGAGCGAGAACACACCTGAAATTTCCGCCTTAGCTTTTTTGACGAGGTTGACGAGGGCTTCCTGGGTTTCGCCGCTCTTAATCATGTCGTCCACCACGAGGACGCTATCGCGTTTCTTCACGGCGTCACGTGGAATATACAACGTTACGGTCACCCCCGAATCCCTGCCCAGAATGTAAGTTTCATCTAGGAATGCTTTGACTCCGACTTCTTTGTTGCGCTTGGCAACGATGAGGTTAACGCCAAGTGAGTTCGCCACCATCGTAGCCAGAGGGACGCCGTCGACGGCGGCTGTTATTACTTTTGTGACGCGTTTGCCAGCGAAATTCGCTAACGCGTAGTTTGCCGCCTGCTGGAGTATGTTGAAGTCGCCGATGATTTCGGTGTTGTCGAAGTAGCCGGTCTCGTCGAATTTGATTCTGTTGCGCAGTTCGGTTTCTAAACCGACAAGTTTGTTCAGAACTCGCCACAGCTGTTTTGCGCGGGTGGTGTTTGGCAGCACGTGTCCTTTGGCGTAGCGGCTTAGGACGGTGACGGGTAAGCCTGTTTTGGATGCGAGTTCACGGTAGGTTATGTTTCGTTTGTACTTTGCCGTTCTAAGCAGTTCGATGGTCATTAGGCGTAGTTTGAGGTCTTCTGCGTGTGTGCTCATCCAAACTCCCTTCTATACAGGTATTAGTCAAATACTAAGCATTTATCCATTATCGCGTGTTGCCCAATTTATAAGTTTTGTTAAAAATCTAACCCGCCTATTTCTCGCTTGTTTTACCCGTTTTTCCCTAGTTTGGGCTCGTGGCAGTTGTGAGGTTTTGCTGTTTCTTCAGGTTTCGACTACGTCTAAGCAGAAACAGCGCTACCGTGATTAGCAGTGCCACGGCGACGGCGATGATGAGGTAATGCACGACGCCTGCGACTTCACGCCAGTTGGCGCCAACGTAGAAGCCGACATAGGTGAGGATGGCGTTCCAGAGGAGGCAGCCAGCAGCGGTGTATGCGATGAACTTTGAGAGACGCATTTTCACGGCACCTGCAGGAAACGAGACGAGGGTTCTGAAGCCTGGGACGAGGCGACTTAGGAACACGGCAGCTGCGTCATATTTTACAAAGAGGTGTTCCGCCATTGCGATCCGTCCCTTGCTGAAGAGCAGGCGTCTCACGGTGTTGCGTTTCATTAGGGCGTCCATGCCTTTCAGTCCGATGTAGTAGTCGATGAGGGAGCCGGCGATGCCTGCGACGGTTGAGACGAGGATGACGAGCCAGAAATCGAGTAAGCCCTGAGAGATAAGGTAGCCCGCGAAGGGAAGGATGATTTCGCTGGGTATAGGCAGGGAGGACGATTCGAGGACCATGAGGATGAAGACGCCCGCGTAGCCCCAAGACTGGACCGTGGCGGTGACGTTGGTTGTAAGCGCTGCCAGAGAGTTGAGGAAGGCTGCGAGGGCTGTGCCTGAGAATGGGTTGCCCTCGACCAAGACATCTTCCAACGTGCCAAACGTAACGATTGCCACGGCTACGATGACGACCACTATGGCTAGCAGAAGCGGGGCTTTCTGTCTCCAGTTGAATCTTTCGTGCGCCAACACTTACCATCTTTTGGTTGACCGTTGAGACTCAGGATTTAGGGCGTCAGAGTTAAAAATGGTTGTGCCTCTCCGCCTCAAGTCAATGTCTTGCATGGGACGGTGCGGCATAGTCTCAAGGTTTCAGGGCGTCGGCAAATAGTACGTTATCCCGTTATGATGTACTGCACTGCAATCGCTGCGATGAACAACGCCATAATCCTTGCGATAATCTGCGAACCTGACTTGCCCAAAAACCTGTAAACGGGTTCAACTAGCCTCAACACCAGCCACACAATTAGAAAAACGAAGATCACTGCGATTAACGTGACTGCTATGCCGAACCCCTGAAGATTCAAAATTGTAGCCGTAATCGCCCCGGGACCCACCAGCAGCGGCACAGCCAGGGGCACAGCGCTCAAACTTGCCTGAGAACCAACAGGGTTCCACCACTCACCCTCAATCAGCAGCTTAACCGCAATGATCAACAGCAGTATGCCGCCCGCGATTTGGAAGCTGTAGAGGGAGATTCCGAAGAAAGCTAGGAGCCCCTGCCCCGTTAACGCAAAAATCACCAGTAACACGAACCCAGTGAGTGTGGCAGAGCGGAACACGCGCCTCCGCTGCTGCGCGTCCATCTTCTCGGTCAAGCCAATGAAGACGGGGATGTTGCCGAATGGGTCCACGATGATGAACAGTGCTAGCGTGGCTCTTGCCAAGTTCGGAAGAGCATCCATCAGAGACAGGCTGAACACGTCAAGCATCACGTTTCACGGCATGAGGAGTCGTGTGTTTCGTCGTATATGCTTTTCGCACACACACTACAAGAAACGGAAGCTAAGCTTATTCATTGGTGCTCGCAGATGGCGCACTTGGAGGTCGCGGTGTACGCCTCGGCGGTCCACGTTGCACCGCCTTCGCTCGTCTGCGTTTTGCCCAGCACTCTTTGCAGTACACCGGCCTGTGCGGGTCAGGCTTGAACGGCACTTCGCAGGTTTCGCCGCATTCGCTGCATTTCGCCGCATGCAACTCCTTCTCCTCCTCAACTTCGACTTCGCCCTCCGACTTGAACAAACGATACCTCTTCAGCCTTGGCCATCCAGTTTTCGCGAAGCACAGCATCTTCGGGTTGGCTTTGAGCCAGCGCATCATGTGGAAGAAGCTCTTGGCGCGTTTCTCCTCGCGCTCCGCCAGCGGCTCGTAGCCGAGGTTGCGGATTTCGTCGAGGTAAGCGATTTCGGTGAGGCGTTGGGCTTCGCCTATCACGCGGATGCGTTGGATGAGTTTTTCGTCGCGTGTTTCTTTGAGTTTGGCGGCTGCGTCGTCGAAAATGTATCCCTTGGCAGAGGTGGACTTCCTCTTCGGGTTTCGCTTTTAGCACCGTGAGCAGTTCGCATGTGATGCGTGAGGCTTCGGTGAGGTAGCCTTTGGTGCAGTATTGGTCGGGCTGGAAGAAGCGGACGTGGATGACGTCGTACTTGAACTCGGCGGTTTCGGGGCGGTAGGCTCCGATGACTATGCCGAAGAGTAGGTCGCCGCTGCCTGCGTCGTCCACGATAACCGTCACGCTGTCTGGTCGCCTCGTTCCTCGGTAAAATGCCGCTGGCGGAATATAAAGCGTCCGTCACCATAGCGCTGAGCGGGAATCCGAATTCTGACTACGTAAAGCTTTTTCTACAACTTCGTGTATATTGAGTGTGCAGGGTGCTGTCTTGAGAGACACGAAGCCTACGCAAACGGAATCGGCTAATCACACTGTTACTCTTGCCCGTGTTGGCGGTTGTGTGGCTGATCGGCTGGAGCCTCGCCTGGGCTGGCAGCAGAAAAGACGCAAAACCAAAGAACCCGCAGAATAGGCGTGAGGACCACGTGACGCTGGTGCCTGCAGTGGCGGTTGAGGAAGAGGACGAGCAAGAAGAAGAGGCACAGGTGAAAATAGCCACCTAAGAGCCAGCTTATTCATTCATGAAGCGTTCCCAGAGAGCCACGGTTCCATCTTTCTTTGCCCGCGCGTGAATGGCTTTCTTGTCAACTTCGGTGAAGCGCAGGATTGCCCTCACGTCGTCTTCATCTTTCTGGGTTCTTTCTTGGTCGATTGTGGCTTGTATCATGCGGAGTTTCGCGTTGACGAGGTCTTCGGGAACCTGCAGGAACGTGTCGACGCCCGCTATGTTGCCGCTGCGTTTACGGATTTGGTCTGAAAGAATCACGTCTACCCTGTAGGCGGAGGTTTTGCAATGGAACGTGGCAATCCTGTAGCCTGAGGCGAGGGCGTCATCGATTTTTTTCTCGTCCACCTCTAAGCCTACTTGGTGAAGGGCTGCGGACAGCTTGGTTTTTGCGGCTCTTCCCCTGAGCGAGACGAGGACGTCGATGTCGGAAGTGGTTCTTGGCACGCCGTAGAAGCTCGCAGCTAAGGCGCCCGTGAAAGCGTACTCCAACCGTTCTTTTTCGAGGGCATCGACGAGTTTCTTCACGAAGTCAGCCAGACTTTCCAATTTTAATTTCTCCTTTTCTTGGGGCGTTTCATCCAGTCCATTCGTTCCCTGAGCTTCTCGACGAGTTCTTTGTTGCTGACGCTGGGGTTCTGCGTCGCGGATGCCTGAGGCACAGGTTTGGACGCACGCGTCGGTCATGTCGATGCAAAGGGCAACTTTCACCTCAGGCTTCAAGCGACCAAGGCGTTCGGCTTTTTCCAGAATCGTCAGTTCTCTTTGGTTAGATACTTGGAGGATGCTTAAGAGATATTCTCCTAGAAAGGTTGTTATAAAGCCAAAACCGAGTTATATAGAAAATCCAAGTTTCATTAAGCTGGGAGTGTGGTTTGCAAGAGAAATCGTGTTGAGCAATGGGCGAGTGTCTGTTGCCCTTGATACTCAAATGGCAGTAAGGGACTTCTTCTACCCAAACGTCGGCTAAGAAAACCGCTTAGTGGGTCATTATTCAAGTAGGAATATGAGAAAAGTCGAAGGTTTTGGATCAACGAGAACTGGGATGTAAAAATGAAGTATTTGCCGGAAACATTGGTCAGCAAATGCACTGCTAGAAATCAGGAGCTGTCTTAAGTAGAGTTAATGACGCTGTCAACAGCTTTCTAGACGAATAACTCCGCAAGAATGCATCGAAAATATCGGAGATGAAAAGCGTGAAGACAGAGTTTTCAATTCGCATGACTTCCACATCTACGGCAAAGGCACAGGAGACACAGCAATGTATGAGCCAACTCTGAATTCTATAGTTCATTACAAGGGGAAACACTATTTTCTAATCGACGGCATCACAGATCAGGAACACGGAATTTATCAATTTGCATACCGGTCAAAAAGAATCGTTCGAAAAAGAGGGCACATGGAGGGATGCAGAAGACGGAGAACTGCAAGGGAATCCAATTGCCCAAGGTTATGTAGACTCTGCAGTCTCGTTCAAACTTGAAATTGAACCTGACTCTGCAAACACTCTCTACTATTGGATTGCTTGTGGCAAGAACATGGAAGAAGTGAAGAACATAGACTGAACCGTTAAGAAAGCTGGAGTTGAACAACTATTACTGGAAACTGAGAACTACTGGAGCGCTTGGTGCAACAAAAAGAATATAGACCTGGCTAAGCTGCCACGGACCGTAGCGTGGCTTTTCAGGGAATCATTGTTGGTAATGCGCTCTCATGTTGACAACGGCGGAGGCATTATCTCGTCTTGTGACTCCGACTTGCTCCAGTTCAACCGCGACACGTACTCTTATGTGTGGCCACGAGATGGAGCAATTATTACATTGGCATTTGACATGGCTGGTTTTCTAGAAGTTGCACGTATGTTTTTTAGGTTTTGCAACAAAACTGTTAACCAGAGCGGTTACTTCAGTCACAAATACATGACAGATGGTTCTATTGGAAGCAGCTGGCACCCTTTAATTGACAACAGCGGTAAAATACAGCTGCCGATACAGGAAGATGAGACTGCACTTGTACTAATTGCGTTGTATAAACACTTTCAAAGATACGGCGATTTGGAGTTTATCTCTGAAAGTCTATCCAAAACTGAGATTTAACACCGCTGAGTTCTTGCTCAATCACCGTGATCCATCAACAGGCTTGCCAAAGTCTTCCTTTGAAATTTGGGAAGAAAAAGCTGGCGTTTTCACTTCAACGGTTTCCACTGTAATATCTGCCCTTCAGTCTGCTGCCGGGTTTGCCAAAGTATTTTTCGACATTGAACGACAAGAAAAGCTCGCCGAAGCAGCCACCGAAATGAAGAAAGCCATGTTAACCAAACTTTTTGACACAAAAGCACAAAGGTTCAAAAAGGCGATCTACCCAACAGGAATTAGCGACTTGACTGTCGACAGCAGCCTCTCGTTTGTTTTTATCACCGGAGCTCTCTCACCCTTTTCAGACGAAGTAAGAAACAGTATGAACTCAGTAATTGACAATCTCTGGACTAAAACCAATACGGGCGGAGTAGCGCGTTATGAGAACGATGAATACCATAGAGTAACAAGAGAGATCCCTGGAAACCCTTGGTTTGTTTGCACACTCTGGCTTGCCCGATGGTACATTGCTACTGCCCGATCAATAGAGGACCTTAGCAGAGGGCTAAACCTTCTAAATTGGACTGAAAAGCATGCGTCACCATCTGGCATACCGCTGAACAGATTGATCCTTATACAGGTAGTCCCATATCAGTATCGCCGTTGATTTGGAGTCACGCAGAATTTGTTATTGCGGTTTGTGAATACATAGAAAAACAAAAGGAGCTATCCCTTTGATGCTGGGAGATAAATCCCGGTGGGGAAAAGTGTAATTAAACTTTACTTGTTGTGCAGAACAGATGATGTTCAAGAAAATGAGCTGAAACAATTCAGCCTCAAGGGATACGAGATACTTGTGATGCAGCGAAACGAGAAGTTCTACTGCCTGGACGCTCGGTGTACACACGCGGGGGCGCCCTTGGCAGAAGGTGAACTTGAGAATGGTGTCCTACAATGTCCTTGGCATGGCTCAAGATTTAATATCGAGACCGGTGAAGTTGTTCGAGGACCGGCTAAGAAGCAATTGCGAGTTTATAGTAGCATTGTGAAAGATAACAGTCTCTTTGTTGAACTGTAAGGACGCGCTCTTGGCAAACTTTGAAGGCCTCAATACATAGCAGCGGACAGAACACAGCATCGTTATGTGTGTTTTGTAACGGTAATTGTATGCATGTGTAACAGGGACAGTATGAGTGTGAGTAGAAGTCGTAGTCGTTCGTCGTCGTGTTCGTAATTTGGTTTGGGGACCAAAAACTAATTCTTTTTCAACCAACTTTTCCAATTGCAAAAAGGGCATAACTGAACAAAAGATTTATGTCATATTATTTGAACCACATTTTGAAGTGTCTTTACAAATAGACCTCTTGCCCCTGCTATCAGCGTTCGCAATTGTTGCGGTAGCCGAGTTTGGCGATAAAACACAAATTGCAGTAATCTGTCTGAGTGCAAAGCACAAGCCAAATCGGTGTTTGTCGGCGCATTATTGGCGTTTGCTTTGGTTGACGGTTCAAGCGCGTTGATAGGCGGCGCAATTGCGCACTTCATTCTAAGATTTTGGTTTGGCTTAGTGTTTGGATTTTCATATCTGATTAAAGGAATTTAGACGCTCCTCTCTAAAGAAGATTAGATGGCCAAGACTCAGCAAACTTCAATTAGTCTGTGCCACATATGATAACATTCCGCTACTGAACTAGGCGACAAGACACATCTCGCAGTGCTGGCGCTATCTGTAGAATATAATTCACCAATTCAAGTATTCATAGGTTTAATGCTTGCCTTCACGTTGTTGACTGCCTTGGGTGCGATTCTTGGCAAAGTCCTTTGTAGATATGTCTCTGCTCGATATGTGAAAATTGGTGCGGGATTGATATTTCTCATATTTGGAGTACTATTCTTGTTAGAGGTTTTTAGCGGAATCAAATTGCGTTAGCGGGTCGTATACCAAACTCATGCCCAAAGCCAGACTGAACCCGCATACTGTGAACCCACGCTATAGCCAATTAGTGGAACGCGAAAGGATGTGCTTAATACATTAAGCAAGTCTTAAAACGGGTCCGGTGGGATTTGAACCCACGATCTCCGGCTCCGAAGGCCGACACCTTAATCCGTGCTAGGCTACGGACCCACCCAAAGAAATGGCTCACGAAAATTCTTATTAACCAACCAGATATTAACCTTGGTGTCCAAAATAGCGGGCCGGTAGCTCAGCACGGCTGGAGCGTTCGACTGATAATCGAAAGGTCGCCGGTTCAAATCCGGCTCGGCCCACCACACAAAAGTCTTATAAACTGTAACCGCAAAACTCCATTTCAGTGATTGTTATGACGAACAACGATGAAATGTTAGACGAACTACGAAAAATCCGGACGCTGCTAGAACCCAAACCCGCTCCACCTGCACCCCCCGCGCCGAAGGGACTCTGGAACGAATTCAAAGACTTTATCAGCAAATTCAAAGTCGTCGGGCTCGCCATCGCCTTCATCCTAGGCCTCTACCTGGGCGGAGTAATACAAGCGCTAGTCAAAGATGTCCTGTTGCCATTGATTGGGCTCGCACTCCCTGGAATGGGAGACTTAGCAACCATGGGCGTTAAGGTGGGAAGCCAAACCTTTGGAATCGGCGACTTCCTGGTAGCCGTGATAACCTTCATCATCGTAGCCTTCGTGGTCTTCCTCTTGGTGAAACTCGCAAAGAAAATGAACATGCTCGACATGTAGCATCGCGAATATTTTTTTCTCTCCTTTTCTTTTTCTAAAAAAGAATGAAACAAGCGCACGCTATGTACTTAGCGCTGATAACCTTCATCATCGTGGCGTTCGTGATCTTCCCCTAGTTAAAGTGCAAAGAGATGGGGCATGGGATAAGCTGTCCCCACAATCTCTTTTTTTCTGTCTGTTCAAGCAGTAACTTCAAGCAATTCTCTTTCAGGAGTGTATATTCCGAGGAACCCGCCCGTTTCCTCCTTGACGAGCAAACCATCCTGTATTGCCACGTGTTCGATAACAGCTTGAGTCATGCAATCGTGATTTGTCTGGACGTGCAGCTCGTAGTTGCCTAAATGCTTGGTCAGGTACATGCAGGAGAATGGATGACTTCTGGAAAACTTGCAATTTTGCGCAGGAGTAACGTATCCTCACGTCTTTCCACGGCTTTCTCCCGCAAATTAAGTTGTTAGGGAGCTTTTGGTTAATAGGTTTGCAGACAGATGCGATGCAAGTTTGACCAGGTGTTTGCAGGTGCCTCGTTGCTCTTCAGCAAGTTCAACCAAAACGGGTAATAGAGAGTTAATTCAGAGGTTGAACCATTTCTCCACACAATAATTAGTCAAAATCTCAGATTCTCATCGCTAGAAATTGCGGAGAAAAACTCGCTCACATGATTCTGAATCGTTTGTTGCTGATGTGACACAGTCACACAGATTTAATAGATCGCGGTCAAAATAGTTTATGGAGAGCGGGTTGCAGTCACTGGAGTTAGGCGAGAAGCAGAGCGTGGAGCTTTGCGATAACATAGGAAGAATGCTCGCGCTGGAACTAAATTCTCAAGTCGTCAAGAGCAAAGTCAAGCGGCTCGTAGTTGACTACATGAACAAGCGGGACATAGCTGACGACCCCGAACGGTTGCTCAAGAAGCTTGAGTGGACTGTGAGAGTGAGAATCGGGCGTTAAGCCGCAATGTTCTTCCTCGGTTGTTTCCAGCATCCAATTATGAGCAGACTGCATATAGATAACCCAATTATCCATCCGTTAGATTATGCACGTTGAGGGTTTGGTATGAAGGTGAAGCTTGGAGTGAAAAACTGTCTTTATCCTATGCCGACGACAATCGTGGGTGCACTGGTGCACGGGAAACCGAATTATGTCACCATAGCGCACGTGGGCATCATGGAGTTGAATTCGATTTCGCTGGGTATGAACAAGAGCCACTACACGAACCATGGAATAAAGCAGAACAAGACGTTCAGCGTGAACATTCCTTCTGCGAAGATAGTGAAGGAAACCGACCACTGCGGACTCGTTTCTGGCAAAAATGACGACAAAACCGCAATCTTCACGACGTTCTACGGCTCACTCCAAACGGCGCCCATGATTGAGCAGTGCTGCATCAACATGGAGTGCGAATTGGTGAGAACGATAGATTTTCCTAATCACGACGTTTTCATTGGGCGAATCATGGAAACCTACTGCGACGAAAGCGTGTTGACCGGAAAGAGTCGTAGATTTTGGCAAGGTGCAACCCATCCTATTCGTGATGAACGACCGAAGCTACTGGAAAATTGGCGGCAAACTCGCAAAAGCATGGGAAGTTGGAAAAGAATTGGCGAAATGAGTTTGATGAGTCGGCTTGTTTTGTGAATTTGCTTCAATATGGCTGCGAACACTTAATTAGAAAGTAAAATCAATCACGATTGAAGGAGAGAAGTTGAAGATGCCTTTTGAGAACATTCTTGTCCCAATCGACGACTCATCAAAATCGAGAATCGCGCGAGACGTGGCGATTTTCATGGCTAAGCTCTTCCGGTCACAAGTCACACTCATGCACGTTGTTTCAAACGAGCTGCCCGCTCTTGCGGGTGGGGTTTACTCCCCAAGGGAAGATTACGTACCGATTAACCCAGCCACATACCAGTTTCCAAGGACCATAGAGCTTCCAAGACCAAAAGACAACATTTTTCCGGACGAAATACTCGGAGAAATAACGCAAAGGCTCAGGGAGAACGGACAAGCACTACTGAATGAAAACGAATCCCTGTTTTCCGCAGAAAACGTGGCCGTAAAGCAGAAATTGTTGGAAGCAAGGGACGTGGCAACAGCCATAGTGGACGAAGCAGCAGCAGGAATGTACGACCTAGTCATAATGGGTAACAGTGGCTGCTCCGAATCCGAAGATGACATGCATCTCGGCAGCATAGCCAAAAAGGTTTCCTTGAGTGTTAAAACCCCAATCATGATTGTTAGGGGGAAGACTGAAGCAAAGAGAATCCTACTTCCAGTTGAAGGCTCTATGGAAGAAGATAAAACCCTCCAACAGGTCCTCACGATAGCTAGGGCAGCCAAATCCAACGGACTACTGCTTCATGTTCAAGAAAACACCTTCCTCAGGCTTAGACCTGAAATCAAAGAGATCGGTGTCCAGATCTTAAGCCACGCCTCGAAAATGCTAGAGGAAACACCGTTTGAGTCTAAGATGGCTACAGGCGACCCAGCCAAAGTGATCATTGAGACGGCTGAGAAAAACAATATCGATCTCATCATAATGAGGGCTGGCGGACACGACGTTCTGAAGAGGTTTTTCCTTGGAAGCGTTAGCGACCACGTCCTTCACCACGCGACCAAAACCGTCCTTTTGATAAAATGAAAAAGCAAAATCGCTGTTTGGCGGGATGCTGCCAAGATTCAATGGCAAATCGTTACGCGGATTAGAGAAAAACAAATGAACCACACAACATTAACTTAACAAATGGCACAAACACACTCACATCCATTCTTGCACGCATGGTTGACATGGATTCTTAAGGGAAACGTTATTGTGTGGGCCATTAACGTCGTGCTTTTGGTTATTTTGATGTCATCAGGCGCCACGTTAGCTCAACTGATTGCCGGAGCTTATTTCTCCAAGATTACTTTGTTCGAAACTGGAATCGCTTTCTTGGTGGCTGGTGCAGTTGCGTTCTCCGGGTCTGCTTCAACGACTGAGGTCAGCGAGGCCCTTCGTAAATCGGGCCAACGATGGTCACTCGAAAGACTCCGCAAGAGCGAGAAAAGAGCAAACAAGTTCATTGTTCTAGCTGTGTTATTGTTCGTTGAATCGTTGATAATTTCGTTTCTGGGAGCCTAAAAAACTAAAAAAAAGAGAAAGAAAGGGAGGTTATTGTCTTTTTTCTTCTTCTCATGAGGAGCAATGCTGCGACAACAATCACGATTATCACAACAACTGCGGCAACTATCTCTATTATCAGCGTATAATCAACTGATGCAGTTGGGGTGTAGCTCTGAAGGTACTGGTATGCGCCTGTTGACGTATCTTGCAGGTAGTAGTAGTACGTTCCTGAACCGCTCGGCACCACAGTGAAGGTCCAGACGCCGTTGATGTCGGTAGTTGTTTGCGCCACAGACTGCAGCGAACTTGGATAAGTCGAGTTGTCAGTTGTCACAAACAGTTTCACTACTGTGCCGTTTTTCGGTGTGCCGTCAGGGTTCGTTAAGGTTCCCACTAAGTTCAACGCGCTGCCCAGATTTCCTGATGGAGGTGAGTAGCCAGCTAATTGCAGATAATGCCTTGCTTGATCCAAATCGTAGGGTCTAGACGTTACAGAAGTGTCGTAGAACGGTTGCGTGGGCAACATCGGTGTAGCCCCAGGCACTCCGTAGCCTGAGAGCAGGTTGTTAATGATTAAGCTACGTGGAATTGCGTAGTCAAAGGCGACGCGGATATCCCTAGCTGCTTCTGCTGCGCGTGTTGGGTCGGATTTGCCGAGTGGGGTGTCTACTCCAGTGCCGAATATGGGGTGCTGCATGTTATACCCGAATTCTTGCCTGCCAACGCCGTTTAAGTTGATTACTCTTCCCCATGGGGCTTCTATGCTCGGAATGTCGGTCTGCATCTGGTAGTTGTAGTCGAGCATGTCAACTTCGCCGTTCTTAAGAGCCGCTATGGCTGATGTCTTGTCAGCGATGTATCGGATGTAGTAGTCTTTTATCTGGAACTTGCCGTCATTTTTCAGAGCGGTTGCGTTCCAGTAGTTGTCGAATCTCTCCAAGTGCACAACTTGTCCTGCGGCGTCGTAGCTAACCCACTTATAGGGTCCGGTTCCGACTGGACCCGTGTAGGTTTTGCCTTTTATCGTCATTGAACCCAACCCTGTGTTGAAGGGTGAGGCTGCCCAGTCTTTCGGAGCGATGTTTTCGAAGATGTGCATCGGGATGATGTTGTTTGTGAAAGCAAGCAAATAGGGTTCAAAGTAGCCGTAGGGTTTTCCCAAAGCCAAGACAGGAATATGTGCCACAACTGTGTTAGCGTCGGTTGCGGTGATTGAGCCCACTCTGTTGCCAGTTCCTAAAGTGACGGAGGTGCCGTTTGAGTACGTGAAGGTGCACTTGTCGCCGTAGACGCTCTGGTAGTAGCCTGCAAATTGAGAACCTGTATCTCCATTCATCAAAGCCCACATTGAGAAAACAACATCATCGGCTGAGAATGTTGCGCCGTCTTGCCAAGTAACGCCCTGTCTGCAGTTGAACGTCCACGTGAAGCCATCTGTGCTGTGACTCCAAGACTTCAACAGATCAGGAGTTTGAAGGTCGCTGAGACCGTTCAATGTTGGCCAATCCATTGCCAACCCGCCGAAGATTGGGATGGTCACGATTGTGTCGTACCAACTGTTGGATTCCGGTGGGTTGAGCGCGTCAATTGATCCAGTTGAACAGTAGACAATCGAATCTTTGCCGTCACTGCGGGTAAGCAACTGGGGATAGGGCTGCGCGTTGAAGTATAGCCAACCTTCACCTCCGGTCGGAGGGGTGTAAAGGTTGCCGATGGCCGGGTTGACGAAGACGGGTGCCTGCTGGTACATTATTTGTGATGCGGGCATCTCGTTGAAGTAAATCTGTTGCCACTGAGTCATTGCGCTTTGCTTGTCGCTGTCACTTGTGGCGGTTATGAACTGGTCAAGCAGAGTGTTGGATTGTGTGTTGTTCCAGAGAACGTAGTTTTGTCCTGTAGGGGCAAAAAATGCTGCGTCTCCGCCGTAGTAAGAGTTGTCTTGGTTCAGGGATAAGCCCAGGTGTCCACCCGACTGCCAGTATGTCGTACCCGTTATTGTCGTAGGTCTTTCCAACAAATTCGGGAGCTGGTGTTAGTGCTCGGTCGTATACGCTTGTCCATCCGAGGTATACAACCTGTGCATCGATACCGAGTTGTTGCAGGTTGCTCGCAAAGATTTGAGACCACTGACGTCTCAGAAGGTTAGCGTTGCCAGGTGCGATGATTGTCACCTTGAACAGTGGATTGCTCGGTTGTGCATTTACTGTGGTCAAGGGTGCTATCGTTGAAGCTGCTAATGCCAAAATGAGAAGCACGGTCAAAACTTTGTGCATTTTTCGTATTTCTCCTTGCTGTGCTGTCCTTTTTTATGACTAAATCTATATTAAACTTGTCATTGCCCGAGAAGGTGCTCTTTCTTGTTCTAGACCGTTTTGTTTCCGAAGTTGGTTCAGAATTCGAAAAGGCTTAATACGCATATCCTTGATAGAGACTCAACGTGAGAGGTGAGACTGCGAGTTTATCCAGAAGACTGAGAGCCCTCGCCGGAAGCTCCATGTTCAGGTATATTGTGAGAAGACTGCTCTACATGATTCCCGTCGCATTGGGAATCTCGGTAATTGCTTTCTTAACGATGTATGCTGCTGGAGACCCGATTTCTTTAATTAGAGCCGGAAAGCCAAACGTGACGAAAGAGACACTTGACTCTTTGAGGGCATATTATGGCCTAGACAAGCCCATACCAATCCAGTACCTCAATTGGTTAGCCAATATCCTGCAACTGAACTTTGGCAAGTCAATTTACGGCGGATACCCAGTTAACCTGATTATAGGACCAAGGATTTGGCCAACTATTGAGCTCCAGATAGTTTCGCTTCTTCTCGCTTTCGCAATTTCCATCCCGATTGCGGTTCAATCAGCTAGAAAGCCTTACTCCAAACAGGACCTTACGGTGACTTCGTTCTCGTTATTCGGAGTCTCAATGCCGACTTTCTGGTTCGGACTCATCCTCATTATAGTGTTTTCATTTTCACTTGGCTGGTTACCCTCAGCTGGTTCACAGGGCGTTGCGGGAGTTATCTGGTGGGGCAACCCATTCTTCGATGCAATTGCCCATCTTATTCTCCCTGTTGGGGTGCTTGTATACGTCTCATTGGCTCAGAACATTCGTTTGATCAGAGCCAACATGTTAGAGGTGCTGAGGTCTGACTACGTTCTGGCAGCAAGGGCAAGCGGCATCAGCGAAAGAAAAGTGGTTTACAGATATGCGCTTAGAAATGCCATCACACCCGCGATTACATTCTTGGGAATAGCACTCGGAGGCATGATAGCAGGGGCACCCATGACCGAATACGTCTTCAGTTGGCCCGGACTTGGACGCCAGTACGTGTCATCGACTTTAGGCTTGGATTTCCCCACCATAATGGGGATAACCATGATAATCACCGTTATGACGTTAATAGCGAATCTCATAATGGATGTCCTCTACGTGTACATAGACCCCCGAGTTAGGATCAGGTAGGCATGTCATTTAATGAATGCAGAAAATGAAAAGCCAACGACAGTGCGCCGCAGAAGATCCGCTAGCCAGTGGGCAGTGGCATGGCGGAGGTTTAGAAGGAACAAGGCAGGGGTTGCCGGCTTAATCATAGTTATCGCGGTCGTCTTTGTGGGTATTTTTGGAGATTTGCTTGCGCCGTATCCTGCATTTCCCGATCCGAAGGCTTTTACACCGTTCTATGATGGACACGTCCGGACACCACCAAGCTCAAAATACATATTTGGCACTGACTCTTTGGGAACAGATGTTTTGAGCGACGTTCTCCACGGAACAAAGTATGCGCTCTACGTTGGCACAGTTGTTACTGCCATTACGATGGCTATCGCGATATTAGTCGGCGCAATCGCGGGCTATTTTGGATCATGGATTGACAATGTTCTGATGAGAATCACTGAAGTATTTCTCGTGTTTCCATCTCTGCTGTTCATCCTGATTTTTGTCAGGGTTTTTACGTTGGGTGCCGGAGCGGGTTCTTCCTTGAATTTGCTTGGAATCAGTATACCTATTGGGTTAACCATAGTGGTATTTGTCTTGGCCATTTTTAATTGGCCAGGAGATGCACGGATGATACGTGGTGAATTCCTCAGGGTCCGGGAGCTTGAATTCATAGAGGCGGAAAAAGCATTGGGCGCTAGCAATAAGAGAATAATCTTCAGGCACATACTGCCCAACATACTCTCGTCGATTATTGTTGTTGCAAGCCTAACCATAGCGTATGCGATTCTTCTTGAAGCTGGAGTGAGCTTCTTAGGCTTCGGAGACGTTAACACAATGACGTGGGGACAGATTCTCGAGAACAACTTCTCAGACATGCGAGTAGTCTGGTGGGCTGAAGTCTTTCCAGGCTTGGCCATCCTCATAACCGTCTTCGGGTTCAACCTTCTCGGCGACGGATTATCTGATGCACTCAACCCAAGGCTTAGAGACTAGTAAATTTGGAGAAACACGAAATGAGCGAGACGCTGCTGAAGATCGAAGGACTAAGAACATATTTCTTCACTGAAGCTGGCATCGTCAAGGCTGTCGATGGCGTTTCTTTTGACGTTAGGAAAGGAGAATCGTTAGGTCTTGTCGGCGAGTCTGGATCGGGGAAAACAGTCACAGCGCTTTCAATCCTAAGGATTGTCCCCAAACCCGGCAAGATAGTGGAGGGAAAAATCGAGTACAAGGGCGAAAACCTTCAAGAGAAAACTGAGAAAGAAATGCTGTTAATTCGGGGAAAAGAAGTTGCCATGATTTTCCAAGACCCATCGTCGTCACTTAACCCAGTCTACAACGTTGAAACTCAGCTCAGAGATGTCCTGTTGGCTCATGAATCTTTGACAAAAGAAGAATGCCACACGAGAATAGTTGAACTCATGAATCTAGTGGGTATTCCCGAAGCTGAGATCCGGCTGCGAGAATACCCGCATCAATTCAGCGGGGGAATGAAACAAAGAGTCGCCATTGCCCGAGCGCTAGCACTCCAACCCACACTTCTGTTCGCCGACGAACCCACAACAGCTTTGGATGTGACAATTCAAGCCCAGGTCCTTGACCTTCTGGAGGACCTAAAGAGAAAAATGGGTATGTCTCTGGTGATGATTACTCACGATATGGGAATAATTGCGAAGATGACCACTCGAGTTGTGGTCATGTACGCAGGAAACGTATGTGAGATTGCCAAGACTGAAGACCTATACAAACATCCGAGACACCCATACACCGCCTCGTTACTTGCCGCCGTCCCCAGACTCGACCGAAAGAAAACATTAACCATAATTCCAGGAAACATCCCGAATTTGATCGAACCACCGTCAGGTTGCCGGTTTCACCCACGATGCGAATATGCCACGGATAGATGCGCGGAAGCACCACCAACCCTTGAGTGGGTTGGCCCAGACCATTACGTCGCCTGCTTCGAATGGAATAACATCACCCTGAAAGGAGAAACCACCAAACGTGACTAGCTCAAGCTTTGTTCAAGTCAAGAACCTCGTTAAGTACTTCCCCGTCTACTCGCGGGGAGTTCTCACAAAGAAACAGGTTGGGCAAGTTCACGCTGTCGACGATGTCAGTTTCGAGATTAACAAGCAAGAAACGTTTGCTTTGGTCGGTGAAAGCGGGTGCGGTAAGACAACGACGGCAAGATTAGTCCTAAATTTGATTGAGCCAACGTCGGGCGAGGTTTTCATCGATGGCGAAAACATTTATGAGAAGTTCAAGGCTGCTGACAAGGCTGAGAAGCTTAAGCTCAGAAGAAAGATGCAGATGATTTTCCAGAACCCATACGGTTCACTTGACCCTAGAATGACCATAAGTGACATTATCTCAGAGCCACTTGTAATTCACAAGCATGTCGCGAAAAAAGACCAAAGCGAACGAGTCTATGAGCTTCTGAACCTTGTTGGTTTGGAGGAATACCACGCAGAACGGTACCCGCATGAATTCAGCGGAGGCCAAAGGCAAAGAATATGCATCGCCCGAGCCCTCGCAGTGGAACCCGAGTTCATAGTCGCCGACGAGCCTGTTTCATCCCTGGACGTCTCCATAAGAGCACAGATTCTAAACTTGCTGGCGGATTTGCAGAAATCCATGGGACTATCATATCTCTACATATCCCACGATTTGAGCTCTGTGAGACAAATTAGCCAACGCGTAGCCGTTATGTACCTCGGCGAGATAGTTGAGCTGGCAGACACCGACGATCTGTTTGATAACCCGTTGCATCCGTACACTCAGGCGTTGATTGAAGCGGTTCCCATTCCAGATCCCAACGTGAAAAATATTAAAGCACGCCTGAGAGGCGAGGTGCCCAGCCCGATTACGCCTCCCTCGGGTTGTCGTTTCAACCCGCGCTGTCCCCGAGCCAGCGCCGCATGTGCCGAAATGAGACCTGAATTGATTGAAGTCTCAAGTGGCCATTTCGTCGCATGTTCACAGCCCCGATGAGATGAACGGTTCTCGCGTCTTAAGGGAGCATCTAAGATGATGATTGCTGAAGCCAGGATAGGCGCTCCGATCAGAATCAAAATCTTGCCCGCAACGTTCTGTTTTTCCGTTTGCTCCCGACGCTGCGCCCAATCATCTTTGCGGTAGTAAGGGTTAGTTTGCAGGTTGCCACCCTGGAACACGGTTTCCATCGAGCCCGAGGCCCACACTAGACCCGCCGCGAGGAAGACGGCGCCCTCTATGAACATGAACATTCCCACGGTTGCCTTCACGTTGTCGCCAAAAAAGTAACTTGCACGAGACCAGAGCTGAGGACCAAAAACCGTAGCCAGGCCAGCATCTGCAACTGTCAAGATGAGCCAGCAACACGTCGCGACTATTAGGATTTTCCCCCAATCCGAGAAATGTTTCTTTGTTTGCATGGCAGAGTTCACCTGGATAGCTCAATGGTCTGCTCATGTTAATTCTGCTTATTTGATTTTCGCTTCCCCATCTTGCACCAACGGTTCGGGTAAGCTCGGTGAACGCAGTTCTTCTGGCATTCGAATTTTTCGGAAGAAACTCCAAAACAGCCCAATCGAGATCACGTAAAGAAAGCTTGCGAGGAAGAAGGGCGTCGCCAACAACCCGATACCAAGCAGATAGGCTCCGATGTAGGTGCTTAACGCGTTTGGCAATCTCCACAGAGCAGAGTTTATCCCCGAAGCAACCCCACGTTCACCTTCTTCAACGAGACCCATAATCATCGACTGCGACAGTGGGCTCGCCATGTTCATGAGAAACGCCCGCACCGTGTAAACGGTGCTTGCAATCACGTAACTTGCCGAAAGCGGAGTAGCAAACATGAAAACAGTGGAAAAAGCCTGAGTCACGACGATTGCCCTGACCAAACCGAGTTTCTTAGCCAGAATGGGACCCGCAAGGGTTGCAATCCCAATGACCAGACTCGCTATGCCTAAAATTGGACCACTCACAGCGTCGGAGATGCCGTATTGTTTGCTCATCCAAGCCGACATCAAAGGTACAACCATGCCAGCACCGAAAGCAACAATTGCGCTCGACAAAGCATACTTCGCCAAGTTACGCCGCGATTCACTGTGCAAAGCCATAGGAGTTTTCTGTTTAGGTTTCTTATCCTTCCTCGGTCTGTCCTTAACTCTAACGAGAAGACCTGTCGAAGCCAGACTAAAAGCGGCAACTGTGACGTAGAGGATCGCGTGGCTAAGCTGGTTAGAAAATCCCAGGAACTCGAAGATGGTGACTGCTGGAATCACCAAGCTTCCGATGCCGTAGGAGATGCTCTGAGCAAAACCGTACAGTGAGAAAACGCTGTTTCTTTTTCGCGTCCTCCGCGTTCTCTGCCAACAACGCACCGCTAGACGCTGAAAATGCTGCTTCAGAGATTCCCTCAAAGACCGCTGCAGTTAACAACGCTAAAGGGTTTGTCGTAAAAGCGAAGGCAGCGATTATTGCTGCGGCAATGACGTTCCCCACAACGAGCATCTTCCTCCTGCCGTATCTGTCGGCCAATAAGCCTAGGGGAACGGCTGCGACGAAAGTCGAGATGCCCATCGTCGTGACAACCGCACCCATAAAATCGTAGGTTAACCCTTGAACGGTTGTCAAAAAGTAGGCTACATCTGTGTAGAACATTCCAAAAGCCACAGCGGGCAGGATGGACTGATAGATGAGGTATTTTGCGTCTCGGGATAAACCTCGGTAACTGCTGAACGACGGTAGTTTAATCTCCATGTTTTCAAACTCACCTACGCTTCTGTCACCTGTCGACTGGCGAAACATGCTGTTTTTTTTCGGAAGTGATTCTAAGCGTCTCTATTTTGGTGCTTATTTACTTTTTCAACCATAGAACAACTATGCAAGATACCGCTTTTGCAATTATGTTGAGGCAGGTTTCCGCTGCGCTTATCGGTTGACCTGTTCGGTTTTCATCGATTTCTTGTTCTTTATTGAGGAGGCAACTCTGCGTTACGTCTTCTGTTGCAGCCAAAACCGTGAGCAACAGCGGAATAGCCATGACTCTGCGATTAACTCATTGGACAACTTCACAATGGTTCTGCATGCTCCTCACAATGCAGCACAATGAATCTGCATACGTTGCACAATCGTGCTCAATAAGCTAAAGACTCCGTTCAACCCAACCAGCAGCGGAAACAGCCTGAAACAAAAACGGTTGTCATTGTGACACAATGAAAAAAACCATTGTGCAAACCCAAAAATTGTTTTCCGCGACAACAAAACAGTCATTCAACCACGGAAGAACTAGAATATTAAAGAACTGAGAAATATCTTAATGGTAATGTTTAGTGAAAGAAAAAAATGCGCTCTGAATTGGGCTTAAATGAGTGCTAATCAAACACTTTTCTTACTCTTTTTTGGGCTATGTTTTCCTCGGATCTCTGGAAGATAACATTCGGCAATTTTTTCACTTGCTGTCGGCGAATAGCCTAGTTTGCTTAACCGTTTCTTCAACCTCGCCGAACTACTTCCCATCAAAGTCCCACAAAAATAATCTCGTCCCAGAATATAGACCAACATTTTTGAATGTACCGTTCAAGTTTTTGAACCATGCTGTTCAAAAGTGATGGATTATATCAAGCCCCGCTATTCACTTCAAGAAGGTGAAAAATCCAATGTCAAACGGCAAACGACGCATAGCACTCTTCGGAGCCGCAGGCGTTCTCGTTGCCGCACTCATCATATCCACGCTGGTAGTTGGAGGCAACATCTTCCAAGCACAAGCCAGGGGAACGCTGACCATACAAATAATGGACAAACCAACCGCGCTAACACACCTAAACATAACCATAGACTCCGTCAGCATCCAAGACGAAAACGGTACTCGGGTCGACCTAACCCTCAAAGAGACACCATTCTACTTCGACCTCCTCACACTCCAAGACGTCTCAAAAACACTCTCCCAAACCCAGATTCCCGCAGCAAACTACACCATGATACGAATGCACGTACTAACTGCAAATGCAACCTACCCAGACGGAACCGACGCCACGCTGAAGGTCCCAAGCGACACGATCAAAGTGCTGCTCAACCCACAGCTGAACCTACAAAACGGCGGAGCGCTAACCGTGCTCATCGACCTACAACCCGACGACGCAAACACAATAGCCATCAGCCACAGCCTAAACCTTCGCCCAGTGATTAAGGCGATAACCACCTAGTTGACTCCCAGATTAAGAATGACACAAAGAAAAACAAAAAAATCATAAAAAGATGAAAAATATGTTAGACACACTCGTGGTGACCACGTTATCAGGTCTGGGTGCCTGTGCTCTTGTCTTGGCAATGGTGAAGCGCACAGCCCCAATGACCGCACAAGAAGCGAAAGTAATATGGACAATGCACAAAAAGACAACTCACTGCCAAGGCCATAAAATGCAACCCATAAAACGTACAGGAAATAAAATCGTTGGGTTCAAATGTGATTGCGGATACAAGTACACTCAAAAACGTCCATTAATAAACGGCCCGCCGAGACAAGGCATAGAGTACTCCGAACACCTTTCCTCTTTTCCTTTTTGAGCTTTTACGGTTTTTGTCTCCAGACTCTCAATGTTTCATACCAAGTCACTGCTGTCGCTAAGACAGCTATGACAAAAGCGAAGGTACTGTAGAAGTCGACTCGCCTAAACTGGACAACATAGAAAACAAGCAGCGTCGTGAACATGGTAGCGTAGAAAAAGTACCTAGGCAACATCAATGCCCCAAATCGCACGAACTGTTTTAGCACGCCCACATTCACGGCTTTCACCAATAGGTATTCTCCGTTCACTGTTTTCTCCGCCAAACCTAGCTCTTCAAGCTTTTCCAGATGGTAGACAGCAAGGGCAGGACTGGAGAATTTCAATGCTCGCTGAGTTTCTCTGGCGCCAACTGAACCATTCGGAGTCTTCAAGAGATACCAGTAAACACGAAGGGTGTTTCCTTTCAGGAGGCTTTCGACTTTTTCGTCGCTCACAATGAAGGCGTCCTGCCTTGATTATCGGTTTTGAACTATTTAATGTATGATAACTGAGAATCTGAATTCCACACAACTCTTCAGATTGGGATAAGACCAGATTATGCAAATCTCAGAGAACCACAAATGCAGCTTAACAGGTTAACGATTTGACATGAAGATCCGATAAACAATGTTCTAAGAAACTTTTGACTAAAACACTTCCAGCGCATTCAAGGAGAGTCTGCTTTCGCAAATTCTAAGAACTGTTTAGCATCTGATGTAGGCATTCCTGAGTAATATTTGCTGAAATATCCGAACACTTCTATCCTCTTCTCGAAGAACGGTTTTAGCTTGCTAACCCAAGATTTAATATCTGCAGTATTGTCGACTTCGGTTTTGCCGAGGGTGCCGTTGACTTTCTTCCTATCGCCCTCCCACCGAACGTAGATGAACCCACCAATTAACTCCGTGATTACTGGATTAACTGCGCTCTCAGCCCAAGCTAACGACACCTTGTGTTCTCGAAGAATCTTGAATAATTCGGGGCACAGCATCGCTCGGTTTCTAACCTCGACGACGTAACGGTACCGATTAGGAAGTTTGCCCAGAAAGTCGCCGAGGAAAACGAAGTCGTCATCCTTGAAATTCGGCGGCAGTTGAAGCAAGAGCGGACCGAGTTTCTCGCCCAATAATCCGACGTGTTTTAGGAAGACTGCTGCCTCTTCGCCGGCGTTTCGGAGCATTTTGATGTGAGTTATTTTCTGCGGAAACTTCAACGAGAACAAGAAGCCGGCTGGGGTTTGATTTCTCCAATCAAGCACCGTTTGCTCGCGTGGAATGCGATAGAACGTGTTGTCAACTTCAACCGTGTCAAACTGCTTCGAAAAGTAAGTCAAAAACTCGCTCGAATCGAGCTCTTCAGGGTAGAAGCTGCCCTTCCAGAAGTCGTAGCTCCAACCCATCGTGCCAACGTGGACCTTACTCATTCTTCTTTCCCCTTCAGGAGAAGCCAACTCTTCTCGCCCGCACGCTTCAATCGCACTAGAACGTAACGACCATTAAGGCGCTTACCGTGCAGAGTGACCTCGACCATTTTCTCATCCCAGACCTTCGGCTCAAACGTCCCATGATCCCAGATCGTGACGGTTCCCGCACCATACTGACCCGCAGGAATCGTGCCCTCAAACTTTGCGTACTCCAAAGGATGATCTTCAGTCTCTACGGCTAACCGTTTGTCCTCGGTTTTTTCAGGTATGCCTTTGGGAACAGCCCAGCTTTTCAGCACGCCTTCCTTTTCGAGCCTAAAATCATAGTGCAAACGTCTCGAATGGTGCTCCTGAACCACGAAAATCCTCTCTTCAGATTGTTTTCCTTTTCCCGCAGGCTCAGGCGTCACAGCGAAATCTCGTTTAGCAGCATACTCGCTCAATTTGCCTTGCGACAACTGGTCCAACGTGCACTCCACAGGAGACTTGTCTTTTCTTAAACCGCGGAACCTCGGCATCCGCAGTTTTCGATCATTCGTGACCACCTGATAGTAAACCTCACAGACCAGTTTCGGCCTCAACCAAGTTAGCTCTTCGTGCAATTCAGTTTCAAACTGTTTCTTTTCAGTTTCCAGCGGCTTGAACGCCTCGGACAATTCCGCAAGGGTTTTCTCGGTGAACCCCGTGCCCACTTTCCCGACGAAAACAGGCGTTTTCCCATCGTAAAGCCCAAGAACCAACGCACCAAAACTCTTCGCCCTGGCGCCTGTTCCCTTCGTGTATCCGAAGATGACGCAGTCGCAAGACTGCAGCTTCTTCAGTTTCAGCCAATCACCCGTTCGCAACCCCTGCTGGTACGTGCTGTCTTTGCGTTTCGCCATCACGCCCTCGATGCCACGTTCCAACGCAGCCTTGTAGTAGTCTTCGCCTTTCTCCTCGACGAAATCGGAGATGACAACGTGTTGCCCTTCCTTCACCGAATCTTTCAGGATTTTCTTCCGCTCAAGCAATGGTAAATTGATGGTCGATTTTCCATCTTTCTCGAGAATATCGAACACGACGTATTGTGCCGGTTGACGTATGGATTGGACCTGAATTTCCGATTCCTTAACCGCTTTGCCTCGTTCCTGCAGTGCTTGGAAGTCGGCTTTGCCATTGGTTGATGACAACGATTTCGCCATCAAGAACCACGTTCCGCGCCAGCTTCGTCAACTCTTGGAGTTCTGGAAAGTTACTGATGAGTTCTTTGTTGTTGCGGCTCCGAAGATGCACTTCTCCGTTTACATAGGCGATTGCTCGGTAGCCGTCCCATTTTATCTCGAAAATCCAGTCCTTCCCAGAGAAAGGCTTCGCCGCTTCTTTGGCGAGCATCGGCTTATAGCTGTAGGTCTTACTCATTTCTTCTCCAGCTGCTGCAACGTCTCACGCAACGCAGCCATGAGCTCTTTTGCTTCTTCCTTGACGGGTTTTTCGACGATGATTTTCTCGCCCTTGAGCTTCTTCTGGATGAGCTCTTCGACTTTTTCTCGGTAGTGGTCTTTGTACTCCGCTATATTGAACTCTCCGCTCAGGTCAATGATGATTTTCACGGCCAAGTCAAGCTCGGATTTCTCGGGTTCCTTCAGTTTCTGGACTTCTTCGAACTTTTGCGGGTCAGCAACATCATAACTGTAGCGCAACGTCGTAAGCACCAAAGCGCCTTTGTACGCGTGGACAATCGCGGGATACTCTTTCGTGCGCAATGTTATGCGTCCGACGCAGGCTTTGCCCTTCTTCTCCAAAGCTGTGAGCAGAAGGCTGTAGGCGTCGTTGCTCTTGTCAGGCATCAGAATGTAGCTCGTGTGGAAATAAATTGGGTCGATGCTGAAGTAGTCGATGAACTTGTCGATGCGGATTCGCCTGTCAGATTCTGGTTTCATGGCGTCGAGTTCTTTCTTGTCGAACACGATGAACTCTTTTTTGGCAACTTCATAGCCTTTCACAACTTCATCCCAGGGCACGATTTTGTCGTCCTTGGTGCAGACACGCTCGTACTTAAGGGGTTGTCCATCCGTTTTGTGGAGGAAGTGGAACTGAATCCCTCGGTCATAAATCATAGGGTACAGTTTGATGGGCACGTTGATTAAGCCAATCGTTATGCTTCCTGTCCACATCGTTCGCTTGGGAACAGGAGCTTTAAGTTTCGCCTCAGGTTTCTCGGTCTCTTCGGGCTTGGTTTCTTCTTTCACGACCGTTGCTGCTTTGAGTTTCTTTCCCATACTCATCTAACCTCCAGTTTTTGACGATTCTCCAAAATGTCTTTCCATGGGTCTTTTCGGCGCTTGCCCACGGTGAAGAGATTAAGGCTTTCTGGCTTTAATCCTTTTTTGACCTCACGCCATTCTAACGGCGTAGAAACTGTGGCGTCTGGTGTGGCTCGCAAACCGTAGGGAATCACCATTGTTTTCCCATGCGAATTCTGCGTGTAGTCTACGAAAACCTTGTTGGGTTTCTTGGTGTCCGAAAACTCGGAGACGACAAGGTCTGTTTCTCCGGCTAAATGTTGTCCGATGACGTGAGCGAACTCACGAGTCACTTTGTACGTCGTGCTGCCGCACAATCGGAATGACGATGTGCAGTCCCTTCTTCCCCGAAGTCTTTGGATACGCTTTTAAGCCAAGCTGGTCGAGTTTCTCCTTCAACAACAACGACACCGCAACGGCATCTGCAAAATTCGCAGGTGGTTCAGGGTCGATGTCAAAGAGAACAAAGTCTGGCTTGTCCCTCACATCAGCACGCCCAAGCGGCATGTGGATTTCTATGGCGGCAAGGTTTGCGAGCCAGATAAGGGTGTCCAAATCGTTGACGAGGACATAATTGACGTCGCGCTCGGCGGTTTCCGAGTAAAAGGTTGCGGTCTTGACCCACGTTGGGGTTCCTTCGGGCTTGTCCTTCTCGTAGAAACCCTTCTCGTCAACGCCGTTCGGGTACCGTGTGAGCACGATTGGCCTGTCTTTCAAGATGGCAAGGATTCTTGGGGCTACTTTGATGTAGTACTCGATAACCTGAGATTTCGTGATTCTGGGTTTCGGAAAAAGAATTTTGTCGAGGTTAGAAAAATCAACCTTGGTTAACTTTTCACCCAACACAGTTCACCAAAACAAGACTACAAAAGACGAAAACGACCCGCAGATTTAAACCTACTCGGCAAATTGTTGCTTAACTAGTGCCAAAGTCAGCTCATACCCCTTCATGGTTGGAGTAACTTGGTGTGGGAATCAGGGCTTAAGGTGGAACCTTGTAGATTTTCGGTATTGAATTTGCTTTTTCATTGGATGTGTTCTTTGCAGATGAGTTTTGGAAATCCTTAAATAGCGTTTTCAAGTCGGGTTATTATTACAATCAAAATAAGGAGAATAGAGAAAATGCAAACACTACAAAAGAAAGCTATGTCTTCTGCAATCGCTTTGATCCTAATATCTTCAATGGCTCTAACACTTCTAGCTTTGCCAAACGCTAACGCAGCATCAACCAGAACCAGCTACCCGTTCATCGACGCCATACCCAACCCCGTTGGAGTCCATCAAGAAACACTAATCAACTTCGGAGCTTCTAAACTATCTGACGGACCAAGCCGACAACTGGAAAGGCTTGACAGATAACAATCACAAAACCTGACGGAACAACAGCGACCCTCGGACCCTTCAACACAGACTCAACCGGAGCAACTGGACGAAGCTACGTTCCCGACCAAATCGGCACATACTACCTTCAAGTCAACTTCCCACAACAAGACTACCAAAACGTCACATACTCGGCCAGCCAAAGCGACAAACTACCACTCATCGTACAAGCGGAACCCCTGCAATACTACCCAGGACAACCACTCCCATCAGAATACTGGACCAGACCAATCGACCAACAACTCAGAGAATGGGATGGAATTGCAGGAAGCTGGGTCGCAGATACCACCAAACATGTACGCACCAGGCAACCAAGGACCAGAAAGCGCACACATCCTATGGACAATGCCGATAGGCGAAGCAATGGGCGGACTAGTCGGCGGCACCGATGACTACGGCTACGGCACCGGAGACGCATATGAAGGCAAATGGGTAGGTTCCCTAGTGATCGGCGGAATCCTCTATTATAACAAGTACATCGCAGCATCCCCACAACAATCAGTCGTAGCAGTAGACCTACACACTGGAAAACAACTCTGGGAGAGAACATTCCTCGGCAACCAAAGAATCGCTTTCGGGCAAGTTCTGTTCTGGAGCTCCCTCAACTATGAAGGCGGATTCTCATACCTCTGGGTAACAAGCGGCACCAACTGGTACGCATTCGACGCACTCACTGGTGACTGGAAATACAACATGACAAACGTCCCCTCGAGCACCAACTACTACGGCCCGAACGGTGAAATCGTAAAATACTCCACAGTTAATATCGGCAACGCCACAAACCCGAACTGGCGCCTGCTCAAGTGGAACTCAACATGGGTCGTCGTGAACGGCAAAGCAGGAACAGGAACACCTGACAGCTGGGGAAGCCAAGTCCAAGGGGTCACATACAACGCAACGGCACGCGGATACGACCTAAACGTTTCCATACCTGCATTGAACACAGCTGGAGCAACATTGCCCGGAAGCATCTCAACAGTCTTTGTCGGCGACCGGATAATCGGAGCACGCGTAACCTCAACCGAAGTGAACCTCTGGGCTCTCAGCCTGAAACCTGGCAACCAAGGCACACTGCTATTCAACACATCCGTAACAGCACCCGCAGAGTGGGCTCAAGGAAACCTAACCCTAGCAGGCTGGACTGGCTGGGACCAAGGTAACCTTGTCGGCGTCTACTTGACCAAAGAGAACAGGAAGTACTACGGCTTCAGCCTCGACACAGGAAAATTCATGTGGGCAACCCAGAAATCAGAGATTACCAGACGCGTGGGACGCCACATCTGGACAAAGAGTCAGAGCTCTCGCATACGGAACGTTCTTCTCAGCAAGCATCGGCGGAACAGTCTACGCATACAACGACACCACAGGCGCCCTGATGTGGACCTATAACTCAACCGACACCTACCACCAAAACCTCTACGGCAACGACTGGTGGACGGTAATAACGTTCATCACCGACGGCAAAATCTACGTAGGAAACGAGGACCATTCGCCAATAATGCCACTATGGCGCGGCGCACCATTCACCTGCCTGAACGCAACCACGGGTGAACTCATCTGGAGAATCGACGGAGCGTTCAGACAAACATTCTGGGGTGGAAGAGCAGTAATCGGCGACAGCATCATAGCAACACAGGACACCTATAACCAGGAAATCTATGCTGTAGGCAAAGGACCCAGCGCCATAACAGTCACCGCACCCGACATCAGCACGACCGCAGGCACACCCATTGTCATAAAGGGCACTGTCACCGACGTTTCCCCAGGCACTCAAGACGACGCATTAAAACTGCGCTTCCCCAACGGCGTTCCAGCTATATCTGATGAAAGCCAATCCGACTGGATGCTCTACGTATACAAACAACTTGCACGCCCCACAAACGCCACAGGAGTCCAAGTAGATCTCACAGCAATCGACTCAAACAACAACACAATCACCATCGGGTCGACAACGAGCGACTCGTACGGCAACTACGGCTTCAGCTGGAAACCAACAACCGCAAGCACGTACCAAATCATAGGCACCTTCAAAGGGTCAAGGAGTTACTACGGAGCAACATCGACAACCTACCTGACTGTGACGGAAGCACCGCAACCACCAGCACAACAACCACAACAGGTAATCCCAGACTATACGCTGGCAATTGTAGGCATGGGCATAGCAATCATCCTCGCAGTCGCCATCGTCGGCGTATTGCTATTCAGGAAGAAAGCATAAAAAGCGAGAAGACACAAAAACCAAATATCTTCCATTTTTTCTTTGTTCTGCCATGAAGTTACTTCTAAACAGGTCCTAAGCTAAACCAAAATTTGCCGCAGGGCGTTGGAACCCACAACTAATTCAGCATGTAACCAGCTACACGTGAGCTATGTAGTATACAGGCTCTACCTTCTTTTCACGGGCTTTCTCCACGCCATCGTTGGATAACTCTTGTAGGAGAGAAAACCCTGTCAGATGAATTTGGCTGGAGCATTTGTTGCATTGAATAACCATTTCCTCCAAGCCATCGTCGTCTGCTTTCGAGCCCAGGATTGAGTATGTTCCTTCGCTGTCATCGTCTGGGGACATGACAGCCCCGCATCTGGGGCAGGCGAATTCTCCGCCGCCGTCAATCTTGGTCAAATCCACTCTTGTACGCATGTGTTTGCTTCATATTTTTGCCTCCTTTTTTGGTTTCCTCTAAGCTGAGCGTTTATTAAACGATTTTTCCAATTCTTACCCAAATTATACCAAATTCTTGCAGGGTATAACCCGTTTAGAAACTTAGGCATACATGAGGAATAGCATCATCGAATGGTCCGTTTTTTTCTCAAGCAATAAACAGAAATACCTCTGCGTACTATATTGATGCGAGGGTGGTTGAATGCCTGAAGCCCTTGTGTGCGTTAATACCAGCCTCAATTCGACGGAAGATGTTTATAGGGAGCTCAGAGCCTGCCCAGAAATCAAGGAAATCTTCAAAGTTCAAGGCGTCTACGATATTATCGCAAGAGTCAAAGGGGACAATTTTGAGGACCTCGTCAACATCGTCAACAGACGAATAAAACGCCTAAACCAGGTCCAAACGATACTATCCATGATGATAATCGAGCCGAAGAAGCCCGCCATGTACGACGAGCTAATACAAGTCTAAGACTCAACCAACTTTCCCCTTTTTTCATAAGACCAAAAAAATAGCGATGCGGATGCATAACCATATTATACCGAGAAAAGATAGAGTGGAGCGGCGGTCAACTTGAGGCCCTATGCCATTTATTACGAGTTCATCCAAGAATTCAACGTCCCAGCGCAGAATGCGTTTGCTTGGTGCACCGACTATCAACCTGAGGACATGGCGCTCATGCACGAGGAAAACGCTAAACGAAAAGTCCAACGCATCGCCGACGATGTCGTCATTCTCCTCGACACATTCAACCGGGAGGGAAAAAGCGTTGAAAAACAGAAACTCGTCTGCCTCTACCCTGCCCGTCTCATGTGGACGAGCACACATCTCACGGGTCCAAACAAGCATTCACAGTTCCTCTACGAAATCACACCACTGAAGGCAGGGAGATCCCAACTTAAATTCACCGCATCATCTCTCGACTATCAAATACTTAACAGCGAGGCCGCTGGAACACGCAGCGAAGAACTGAGGAAAATGGACGCAGAGACCTGGAAACGTTTGGCAAGGGAAATGGATGAGGAACTAAACCAGGAAAACGCAGTTTAATCGGTCTACTCTGAGCGTATGCCAGAATCCTAAGCATCGTCTTGTCGTGCAAAAATGTTGCGAACTGAACCCACAAACAGTTGGAAGTTCCATGCACAATTTCCCCTTCTGCACTGAAGAATCCTGTGATTCAGGTTAATCTGCTGGAAAAGGAAAAAAAGCGGAAAACCTCTATAGATTGAACACTCAGAGAGTAAATGGGTGCAAAGCGTGAAAGTGCTACTTAATGATGGTCTACACAGTGACGGGATAAGAATTTTCGAGTCGGCGGGTATAGCAACCGACAAGAAGAATAGAGACGAAAAAGCCCTTGTTGAACAAATTGGAGAATTTGACGCTCTCGTTGTCAGAAGCGCCACTAAAGTAACGAGAGAAGTTATCGAAGCAGGAGCCAGAGGGAATCTGAAGGCTGTGGGAAGGGCGGGCATCGGCTTTGACAACATAGATACAGTCGCTGCGTCTCAACAGGGTATAATCGTTAAGAATGCTCCATGGAGCAACATCAATGCGGCTGCAGAGTTGGCTCTTGCCTTGATGCTTAATGTGTCTAGAAGCCTTCCTCAAGCGCATTATTCTCTGAAGCATGCCGTTTGGAGAAAAAAATCGTTTGAAGGTTCGGAATTAAGCGGGAAGACTTTGGGCATAATTGGCTGCGGGAGAATTGGACAACGGTTAAGCGAACTCGTTTTAGGATTTAATATGGATGTTATAGGTTATGATCCTGTTGTCAATGTTAGTTCTAGGATTAAGTTTTTGTCAAAGGAGGAAGTTTTGAAAAGGTCTGATTACGTGAGTGTTCACGCCAGTGGAGGAGAGGTGATTATAGGAGAAAGAGAGATTTCGTTGATGAAGCCTACCGCTTATTTAATCAATACGTCAAGGGGAAGCAACGTGGATGAACGCGTTCTGTTCAATGCTCTTGAGCAGAGAAAAATCGCTGGTGCCGGTCTTGATGTTTATGAGGATGAACCTAAGGATGAGGGAGGCGAATTCAGAAGCAGGATGAGGAAAATGAACAATGTTGTCTTGAGTCCTCACTTGGGTGCGTCAACAAAGGAAGCTCAATTGAAGACGTCGGTAGAAATAGCTCAAGCCGTTGCGAACTATCTAAGGAGAGGAGATTTTTCAGACGCTGTGAACGTGGGTGAGAGAATAGAGCTTGAGAGCAGAGCCTTCTATCCGCTTTTTGTTTTTCACGATGACAAACCGGGGATGTTTGCGAAAATAGACAAGGTACTTGCTGACTATGGGATAAACATTAGAGAAACTCCATCGAGACAGATTGGCGATGGATGTGCGATAGCTGTCTATATCGTGCATCAGAAAGTAGGCCGGGACGTTTTAGAAAGTCTGAAAAGCCTGGAGGGCGTTCACAGGGCTATTGCTTAATGCATGAAGATTTGACGTCTGCGGCATCGGATTTGACTTTGCCCTGAGTGGAGATGTGACCCGCTAATGCCCTTCTTTCTCTATCTCAAGGTCGATTTTTTCTTCGAACAGCCTTTTTAGTCTTGTAGAGCTTTGAATTCAGATGTGCGCCGAAGATGAAGTTCGTTCCTTGGCAATACATCTCAGACTGGAAATGCGACATGTGCGGCGACTGCTGCAGACTCTACAGTGTAGTTATTGACTTTCCAGAATGGCTTCAAATCGTCAAAAACTTCGGGGTGGAAAAGACCGTTACAGGTTTGGACAAGTTTTACATCAAGAGAGGCATCGACGGGTCTTGCCCATTCGCCTACAGTATTGCCCACAATTGCCTGTGCGGACTCCAGAATATGAAACCTGGTGCTTGTAAGCAATGGCCCTTCAAGGTTTTGTTTGAACCCAAGTTTGGTGACGCGAACCACGCTTCATACAGCTACGGCGATTTGAGACTGTTTGTTTATGCGGATTCATTGTGTTCTGGGCTTAAATACGGAAACCCACGATGGGAGTTTGCTGCCTTAACACTTAGAGAATTTGTGGAACTCACACTTGGCAAACGCCAAACCCAACGCATGACTACACGCTTGCCGAAGCTGTTCTAACTGTTTTTGGACCGCGCCAGAGACTGAACAGAGGCATCTAAAACTTAGAAGCGCGTTAGGGTGCTTGTTTAAGAATGGGAGTAGAAAGCGCAAGCTGCAAAGCATAAAATAGGAACGAAGCTTAGCTATTCCTTGATGATCCATAGGTTTCGAATCTAGGGAGCAGATTACGGTTTGGAGGGTAATCAGTGGGAGTCCCGGATGAGAATTGTGTGAAAAAAGACGTTGTTGACATATCTCATAGATGTGGAGCGCAAGGTTGGTGTCCTGGAACACTCGGAAACATCAGTCTCCTAGATCCAGAACCCGAGAGAGTTTACATAAAGAGGTCGGGAGCTGATTTGAGTAGACTTAGGCTTGAGGATGTTCTTGTGCTGGACCTTGATGGAAATGTTCTCAAAGGTGAGGGGAAACCATCCATAGAGACGAACTTTCATCTTGGCATATACAAGGTCAGGAAAGATGCGAGAGCAGTATTTCATGTTCATCCTCCTTTTGCCACTGCCTACGCCGTTGCAGGAATTAAGCTGCCCATGGTAACTGAGGCAGCTAAAATAATTCTGGTTTATGTCCCGCTTCTTCCATCTGCACCGCCAGGCTCTTTAGAACTGGCAACGAGGGTCAGAGATGGCTTCAAAGATCCGAAAGTGAGAGCTGTCCTTCTGAGAGAACACGGGATAGTGACAATCGGTGAAAACCTTGAAAGCGCTTACCATACGGCTTCTTTAGTTGAAGATACCGCTAAGATAGCCCTCCTAAGCTCGCTCATAAAAAAATAGTTCGCGAACGCTGGCAGCCGCTAACGTTATGAAACCTTCACTTACAATTGTTTTTTGGAAAGCAACAGAAAAATGGATTGGTGCCGGCGGTGGGATTTGAACCCAGTTAGGTGGAGATGCCACCCGCAACTCTCCTTTTTTCTTTGTCACGCATCCAGAAAACGCCAACAGTTTTTAATTGCTGATAATGGGATAGAGGATATGGTGGAATACTGCCTGAATGCGTTAGTAGCGTCGTAGGAGGTTAGGAATGCCTCCCATCGAAGCTGTCATTTTTGACCTTGACTATTGCCTTTTCGATGAGGGAGTTTATGTAGACGCTGCTTTTAGAAGCACTGCTCGTTTTCTTTCTACTAGAAGCCATTTCTCTGAGAAAACCATACTTGAAAAAATAAACCGCGTTTTTGTTGACAAGGGCAGCATGTACCCGAGACTTTTCAACGATGTAGTTGCAGATTTGGGTCTTGAACAAACGTTGATTGAGGAGATTCTTGATTTGTATGGGTCCGTTGATGTGCCTCTTGTGCTTTTTCCTGGGGCTGAGGCTGTTCTGTTGAAGCTGAAGCGTATGGGGATGAAGATTGCGTTGGTCACTAATGGGATGGTTCAGACTCAGCGTCATAAGGTTCGGTTACTAGGGGTTGAGAAGCTTTTTGATATAATTGTTTATGCACGAGAATGCGTCACTATTGAGAAACCAAATCCTGAGGTATACCGGATAGTTTTGAAGAAGTTAGGGGTGAATGCGGAAAGGGCTCTTTGTGTTGGCGATAACCCTTACACTGATTTTTGCGGTGCCAAGAAGCTCGGGATGCCAACTTTGCGTTTGCTTCTGGGTCCGTTTAAACTCGTGCGTTTAACTAACGAGTATGAGGCTGAAAATCGAGCAGATACCTTGGAGGAAGTTGCGGAATTTGTTGAACAGAATAATTGTCAGTTTGTTTGAACAGACGGGCACGTTTGGCACTTTTCAGTACACTGAGTGTTTCTTGAGTTTGCGTCTTAAAATTGGTTCGACGTACTAAAGCGCGCTTGTTTCTAAAGATGCATTCCGTACATTGGTGTGTAAACAAATCCTTCCAGGCGAGTTGCTTTTCCTGACATAGTCTGTGTTGAGTTATGGACCTTAATCCAACCACATATGGCACAACAAGCTAGTTTCATCTTAGAGTTAACATCGAGTTCTTTAGAGCACAGAGGGCATCTCAAAGACTAATTTTTCTCCTTTGAAACCCATACTGTAAGAGCTCAATAAGACCCATATTCACAAAACCTTAATATTCTTCGCAACACTGTTCGCAGTTCGGTGCATAAATTAGTCTCAGCCTTCGACGATGCAACATGGGAAAAGCGAAGTGAAAGTGATACTCTGACGCTACGGCAACCCCGTGAAAACGAGTTTTACCACCCCACTGCAATTTGCTTATAATGGTGCCGGGGGTGGGACTTGAACCCACGAAGGCCTTCGCCAGAGGATCTTAAGTCCTCCCCCATATCTTAGGCAATCGATTGTCTGGCCGCCTATTTAGACCTGGCTCGGGTACCCCGGCACCAGCCTTAGGGCTAAGTAATTCATGGGCTTTATTACTTTCTGTTTGTGGTTCATTCATTTTTTACACTTCAGTTTGATTGCCTTTTTGGGGTGTGTTCCTCTAGTGAGATGGGTTTATTTTGGCTAATAAAAGCTCCTTCGGGCAGGGCTATGCTCGCGTGTGCGTTTCTGGTTCGTGCGCGTTGCTTGCTTGTAGCTGGCTTCTCCACCGTTTGTGTCGGTGTTCTATCCAGACAACGAGCTTCTCGCCTTCGAGGTCTATGTTGCCTCTGAACGAGTACTTTCCTTGCGGTAGGTACCAGCAGCTCACTTCCCCTATGTGGTTTCGTCTGGAACGTGCGAGGCGGAGCCCAAGCGACGCCGAGACTTCGCTTGAGATATACTGTTCTTTCTTGAGAAAAATCTGAGTAATCGCCAGGCTCCCTTCGCTCAATAGTAACTGGCAAGACTGTAAAGCTATTTTGCTGAAAAATTTAAGTGCTAAGTTGTGCCTCGAGTTTTCTCAGTCTTTCTTTGCCTAACCAAGCGGGCACGTCTAGAACTGGATGGTACTGTCGGACTCCCGAAGCTACAACCCTAATTCAGAGTCCAACCTAAATTGGCGGCAGATGACAACACCATAGCACGATTTCTCAAATGAAGACCGGATGGGCTTGGCGTCAGGGTTCGGCTTCTCTTACATCAATGTGTTTAGCAGCACACGCTACTGGGGCGCGCACTTTGATGTACCAGAGCACAAAAATATTCGGAGTTTTGTGTTTTTGTATATTTGAAAAAAGAATTGGTCATCACAACTCTGGATTAACAAGTTATATTATGCTCGGAATACGAATCAGGCTTGCTTGTGGTAAAATGTCTCATCCCGCTGAACTATTGAAGAAACATTTGATGGAGCTGAACGCGCGAATTGACAGGTTGGACGCGAAATTAGATAGCAGCATGCAGACAGTAGATGAAGAGGTCCGAAAATTAGGGGTCAGGATCGATTCTGGTGTTCAAGATGCAAACGAGAAGATCACCAAGCTGGACTTGAAATTAGATGGCAGCATGCAGACGATACATGGGGAAATTCACAAGTTAGATGCAGATTTAGATTATGGCATGCAGCTTGCGAGCGAGAAAATCGACAAGTTAGACGCGAAGTTTGAGGGTAACTTGCAGACCGCAAATGAGGAGCTTCGCAGGTTAGACGCGAAATTGGCTGGTAGCATTCAAATGATAGACCAAAACATCGGTGCGCTATACAGGGAGAAGTTGGCAGTTCAGGAGTTTCGGGAGTTCGTGGATGTTTTCAATAAGATTCTCGGTGAAAATCTCCAGATGTCGAAGGCACCTGTTCCGCAAAGCTCGGAGCTTGTGGTGCAGGAATCGAGCGCCATGGTCAACTCTGGCGTTCAAGAAGAAGTTACCGTAATCGTGGACATGGAGTCAGAAGCCCAGGAGAATAATGCTGCAGCCTCCTCGACCCAGGCTGTGGAGGGGGTTTCGCCCAATACTGTCGCTGAAAATCCTTCACCTGAGAGGGTGGAGGAAGTGGCTCCGCCTCGGGTTGCCGAAGAAACTGCGCAGGATGTTGCCGTGGAAGAACCGGTTGGCAAGCACGTGGGTTTTCCGATGAAGGTTGTTGGCGAGGCTTTCTACGTGGGTGACGGCGTCACGTCGATCGTGGGGGACGTGGAGATTCCTCCTGGAACGACGGTGGATGAAACTCTCGTTGTCAAGGGCAACTTCAGGTCAAATGAGTCCTGCAGGTTGTTGAAGAATGTGAAAGCTTTGAAGGACGTTGACATAGGCGTAGACAACACGGTTGAGGGCAACGTGGTGTCGGGTGGAAAAGTGACTGTGGGTTCGAACTGTGTTGTGGAGGGCTCGATCGAGTCTGACGGGGATGTTGAGATCGGCGACAACGTGATCATTAAACAGAACCTCAGCTCCAAATCGTCAGTTAAAGTCAGCAGGCTAGCTCAGGTTCTTCGCGATATCTACGCTGCGAAGGGCATTTTTAAGACGTAAGCTGGGCACCAATTGTCTGATTTCCTTCTTAGAGGAGCGCTGGCTTCTCTAGCTTCTGTTTCGGTAACTGTAGGTTTCAGTCTTCTTGCTCCCGTAGTTTTCGCGGCGGCCGCCGTAGGGATCGGGGTCGTTGTTCCAGATTTCGTTATCGATACGACTCTTCTGACGGTTTATTTCTTGGTCGCATGTACGCTCTATAACGCTTTGATCTTGGGCGTTTTTAGTCTAGGCAAACTAAAGCACGGTGACGATGTTGCCCATTTTTTCAGTATTATCATTCCTGCTCACAACGAAGAATCGGTCATTGAGGAAACCCTGAAGCATGTATTTGCATTGGATTATCTTTCGGAGTTACTCGAGGTCGTAGTGATTAACGATGGGTCGACGGACAAGACAGAAAGCCTGGTTAAGGAGGCGCAGAAAAGTCATCCAAACTTGAAGTTGATTAACGTTCTTCCCATGAACGGAGGCAGTGGAAAGGGTTCTGCCCTTAACGTTGCTTTCGGGGATTTTCTTTTAACTTGGAGGGGGCTTGAGATAGAACCGAAGCATCATTGGCTTATTGGAGTTTTTGACGCCGATGCAGTGCCCGACTCGAACATGCTGAAAAAGGTTTCCAACGAGTTCAGAGATCCACGTGTCGGAGGCGTGCAAACGCTTGTTCGAATCAGCAATCGCAAGAGGTCTTTCTTGGCCAAGTTGCAGGATATGGAGTTCTTGGCGTTTTCGCGGCTTCTGCAGTTTTCACGCACGGTTTTCGGTGGCTCAGTCGCCCTTGGTGGCAACGGGCAGTTCATTAGGGCTACCGCTCTTGAGGCTACCGCCGTGACGAAATTTGAGGAGTATTGGAAGCCTGATTCGATGACTGAGGACTTGGATATCGGCATGCGTTTGATGACGAATAAGTGGGAAAACCGTTACATCGAATCTTCGGTGGTGTATCAGGAGGGCGTGGAAAACTTATCTAGTCTGATCCATCAGAGGACTAGGTGGGCGTGGGGGGCGCTTCAGGCGCTCCGCGATTATATACTGAGTCAGAGAGTCTGGAGAGCGGACATAAGCCTGAGAAAGAAGCTGGATGCCTCGGTGTACTTGGTGAACATCATTGTACCGTTTCTTGTTATTCTGTGTTGGGTGTTGTCAGGATTAGCTCTGTTCGGGGTCATTAGGATATCCAATGCGTTCCCATGGCTTTTCACCGTGGCTAACGGTTTCTCCTTTCTGCCACTGTATTTCATCGGTTTGTGGAAGGAGAGAGGTGACTATCCTGTCTGGCAGATACTGCCTTTGACTTTGATCGGCACTGTCTACACTTTCCATTGGATTCCATGCATTTCCATAGCGGCAATAAAAATGGTTGCCGAGAAGCCCGTTTGGAAGAAAACCCCAAGGTTCAACGGCACAAATACGCATCTGTGAAGTGTAGATTTGGAGAAATCTTAACCAAAGTTCAAAACCATAGCAATCGTCGAGTGTGTCAATCTCTGCATCTGTCGGTGCGAACGGGATTTTTCTCTGTTTGTGGTAGGTTGGTTTCTCCCATTCCATTTTGAGAAATTTTAGGTATTGGCTGTAGGTCGCCATGAAGTTCCTCTTTGTGTTTTGTCCCCAAGTTCCCTTCGCTACGATTAGTTTGACTTCTTCGGGGTTTGATATGCTGCATAGTTCGTTGAGTTGGGTTAGTCTTTTAGATGCTGTTTTTGTTGTTTCGGTTGCGCGTCCAAGTTTTTCAAGATTCTGGATGAAGTTCTTTATGTTGGCTATGTTGCTGCAGTGTTTTGAAAAGGGCGGGTGCCCCTGTTTCTATGATACGGTCCCCGGCACCAGCCACTAATCTTCAAGGTTTGTCGTGTTTAAGTTTTTTGCAACCGTCTGGGTATTCGGGAGAAAAAGTTTAAAATGGCTTGTGGACAATGAGGAGTAACTTCACGTTGTATACGCGAAGCCTGAGGGAAGTTGACTTGGACGAAGTCTTGGAGATGTTGGATCGAACCACGAAGCGAATACAGCAAACCTTGGAGGAGAACAAGGAGGTTGCGGCGAAGCAGACAGCCGTCTACGAGCAGACTTTGGTGTCGCCGGAGGCCTCGGAGGTGCAAAAGGTCAAGGCGCTCTTCGGGAAAGCGTTCGAGCTTGACCGTCTGGAGAGGCTTTCTGACCAGTTGACCCTGCTTTACATGCTGCAAATCTTTGCTTTCAAAGTCAAAGTTCTAGAAGTTGAGGTGGACAAAATCGACGAGCAGCTGGCAAAATCGGGGATACAGGAGAAGCACGCAGAGATCGAAGGCATCAAGAAGAACATCGACTCGTTGAAGATCCTGTTAGAAGCGCAGTATCAGTCGCTTAAGGAGTTCAGCGAGAAACAGGGCAAACATCCGCAGTACATCTTCTAAGCTCTAAGTTTGGAACCTAGCGCAGTAGCCTTTTAAGTATCATGCCTCGTAATTTTTTGGGATTTGGATGTGCATTGACGATTTCGGTTTGCCTCGGGTTGGGTTTCAGAGATGTTTTGCAATGCTGCCTAGTTGCGATGTGCAGCTTTTGGTGATTTTTTCAAAGTTCATTGGGTATGTACGCCATGTGTTTGTTTCTGACGCCTACATGTCTTAAATCGCAATATTGCATAGTTGGGCTCAATCCAGTTATATGCCTCCATGGATGAACTGAGTGAAAGCGAGCTTCCTGTACAACAGGAGATGGCTTGTTTCAGAGGCGGAATGAGAAAAATGAGCAGGTTGGAAACAGTGCTTGCAGGGAAAATGAATGAATCAGACAAATGCTTTGATGCATTGGGCGCTGATGAGAAAGTCCTAAGAGTCGCTCATCAAGACCTAATCAACTACCTAAGACACCACTGGAACATGGTTGGCAAAGAAACGAGCAATTTCGAACTTGTAAGCAAGATAGACCGGTACCTCAGGGAGGAGCCCGCTGAGTTTGAAGCGTTTCTCTCTGTTTGGATGGGCATGTGGCTAAGGAAGTGGTCGCAAAGAGTCAAACTTCTTCTGGGTGAGGAAGTATTTTCAAACGAAAACAAACCACGAACATTCTCGACGCCATCCAATGTGGAGCATCTATGGGCACGGCTAAAAGCTAGACAAGGAATTGTGGAGTTGGTCGCGTCCTCGCTTGTGAAGAATGGGGAATTGTGTGGAACCGAAATTCTTGCGGAGAATATTCTGAAGATGGAGTTAGGGAAGAATACAGGTCAAGTGAACAGCATAGAGCAAACGTTAGGGCTACTGAATGCCGCGTTACGTAGGGCGCGTGAGATAGCTCAAAATACGGGTCCTTTGATATTCGTTAAGGTCGACAAAGGTTACTATCGGTCGGTAGCCGTTTAACTTCGCCCAGACGCGCTTTCTCTTGGAACGTGATTGATATGTTCTTAGAGCAATAATTGCAAGCAGAAATATCTTGGACCCGTGGTCGCGTCGAACGGAAAACCTGAACCATCTTGTTACGCAATCATTCCTTTATCTTCGATCACTATGTATTTATCAACGTTAAGCGAGCGCTATAGGGTTTTTCACTACTGACTCTTGCGCAAAAGTCTTATACAAGAAAACGATTGATTAAATAGTGCCATAAAGGCGAAGTTTTCTCTTATAAAAATGGGGAAGAAAGATGAAAATCTCCACGCACATTGGAATGTTTGCTATGATCGTAATTGTTTTGTGGCTAACTTTTGCCGTTGCACCTACAGTAGCAGACGCTCCGCCATCAACCCCGACAGCCATAACATTATCATTATCTACTAATGCTGTAACATTAGGTAACAACTTGACGGTTAGCGGCTCTATCACGCCATCCGTATCTGGGTTTCCACCCGTTTCTGGCGTCGCAGTGACACTGACCTATACGAAGCCAGACGCAACGACGTTAAATTCAACCGTCACGTCAGGGACTGATGGCTCGTTCAACGATATCTACATGCCTGACGCGGCTGGCAGTTGGAGCGTCGCAGCGAGTTGGCCAGGAAACGTTGACTATTTGGGTGCAACAAGCTTCGCTGAAGCGTTTACAGTAACAAATTCCTCAGGGGGCGGCACCTCGGTATATTTGTACGCAGGCGTCGTAGTAATCGTAATCGCAGTCGCAGCCGTGGCGACCTACCTGTACAGAAAGAAAAAATAGACCGTTAGAACGTTTAGGTTGTGGAAATTGAGAGTAGGCTAGGAGAGTTTTGAGGGGAAATGGAACGTGAGATAATTCGGACGTTGGGCATCGTTTTCTTCGTCCTGATTATTTTTCTTCCAAGCGTTTCGTTGGGCCCTTCGTTAGTGTTCGCATCGCCTTCACCTGCTCTTCTGGACCCGTTGACTATTCCAAAGTATGAAAACCAGTTGACTGGCCCACCTCCGGTTTATGACCCAACAAACATAACCGATTCTAATGGAAAAGTGATTCGATATGACTACACAGTCACCATGTCAAGTTTCAAGGAACAAATCCTGCCCCCCTCGATGAGTCTACTCACAAACGTGTGGGGCTACGGTGGAACTGCCAAAGACGCGGTAACTGGAGCATCGCTGGGTTACGTCCAGAGTTCCCCTGGACCCAGTTTTGAAGCAGCCAGAGGCACACCCATCAAAGTGAAGTGGGTGAACAATATTACGTCTCCGTACATGTTTGCGGTCGATCCTACCATTCACTGGGCTAACCCAAGTAATTACGCTACACCTACGCCTCCGTTTTCGCCCTATCCGCCAGGATATCCCCAGGCTCAAAATGTTGTTCCGCTTGTACCGCATCTTCATGGAAGTGAAACCCAGTCTTACTACGATGGAACCCCAAACGAGTGGTTCACCGCAAACGGAACCCACGGTCCGGAGTATAGCACATATGAGAATACAGACCCCAACGCCGCAGTCTACTACTACCCGAACGAACAGCCATCCGCAACGCTTTGGTACCATGATCACGCCTTAGGCCTTACCCGCATCAATGTGATGTCGGGGCTTGCTGGCTTCTATTTATTAAGAGACCAGAATAGCTCGAGCGATTATGTTGCGTCACTACTGCCAACTGGAAATTATGAGATGCCACTTATGATTCAAGACAGAACATTTTACAGCGACGGCTCACTTTGGTTCCCGACTGTTGGCGCCAACCCTGATATCCATCCATACTGGCAAGGCAGTTTCTTGGGCAATACTATCTTAGTCAATGGCAAGACCTGGCCCAACATGAACGTGAATCAGGGTCAATATCGATTCAGGCTCTTGGACGCCTCAAATTCCCGAATATACCAGTTTAGCTTTGTTGACGCGCAAACGAATACCACGCTTCCATTTATCCAAATTGGATCCGACGGAGGCTATCTCAAAGCACCTGCAAATATGACAAAACTGTTAATTGCGCCTGCGGAGAGAGCTGATATCCTCGTCGACTTTTCAAGTTTGGCTCCTGGAACCAAGATTCTGCTCAAGAACACTGCGTTGACAGATCCGACGACGGAAGTACAGACTGTTGGTCAAATCATGCAATTCACGGTCTCAACAAGTGAAGGATTCAAACCAAAGACACTGCCAACATTACTTAACCCAACACTTGCTGGCCCCACTTTTCCAAACTTGCCATCCCCTACGAAGCAAAGAATCCTGCCAATGTTTCTTGTCAACGGACCTAATGGTATGGAACAGTTTCTCCTAAATGGGCAAATGTGGGATGGAGAGATCTCAGAGCTCCCCCAAGTTGGAACAACAGAAGATTGGATCATCGTGGACCTAACAAGGGTGGCTGCACATCCTATCCACCTGCATTTAATTCAGTTTCAAATTGTCAGTCGTCAGGATATCAACGCCACACAGTATGCCACTGACTGGATAAACCTGCAAAGACAGGCCTTAGGAAACGAGACTGCCGCGCCTCCATGGCCGCTGAACTTCGTACCAAAAGAGTTGCCGATCGACCCCTACTTGCCTAGGAAAGCCAACGCCTGCGCCGCCCAACGAGCAGGGTTGGAAGGATACAGTACTGACAAACCCCTTCTCAGTCACTGTAATCAGAGTTCGCTTTGCGCAACAGGATGGCTCACCTTTCCAGTTTGATGCAACTCAAGGCCCAGGCTATGTTTGGCACTGCCACATTCTGGATCATGAAGACAACGAGATGATGCGTCCATACAAACTTGTTTCCGCAGGTTCAGAATCCTTAAACACACCAATCTTAGTCGTCTCTGCAGTCTTAATTTCTGTAATTATTGTTGCAGTTCTGTTTTTGTCAGTTCGAAGTAAGAGACCTAAAAGAAAGATGGCAAACACGGAAATTTGAGTGAAGTGCGCTATCTTCCGTGCTTGGAAAAAGAGGTCAATAAGCTTGTTGCCTGTGACGATTTGAGGATCTGCCAATTATTTGCAGTCTGTCTGGAAACAAATTTTCGGGAATTGTTTATTGGGGATTTGCTGTGGTAATCTCTTCATTTTCTTAGATTGGTTTTTAGACCGCAACTCTGAAAGGCTAGGTTGTAAAGGAAGAGAAGACAAGTTTTGCAAGTTGTCTATTTGCGTAGCTTTCTATGATCGTAGATACTGTATACCCCTATGATTATGGACACCACAACGGCTACAATTATGCCTGCAAACATTGGCGTGTAGTCAGGGACAGGTGATGGGGTCGGTGTTGACGGTGCGGTGCCAACTGATAAGCCTGTTGCCTTGTATGAGGCGAAGTAGGAGTCGTCTCCGAGGAACCTGGCTACGATTGTATATTGGCCTGGGGCTGGCGGTGTCCACATGTAACTGAAGTGACCATAGAGGTCTGTTGGGGGTGAGCTTTTTACTATTTCAATTATGCTGCCGCTCGAAGTGATGGCGCGCAACTCCACTGGAACCCCTATTATGGTAGAAGGGCATGGTTGCTGCATGTGCAAGAATTGCATATACGCGGTCATGTTTTCATCGGATATGCATGGCGTGCCTGGCTGACCAGGGGATTGATCTAAGACATAACCCTCTATGAGGATACTGGATCCATTCACCGTACTCGTCGGCGATACTGAAACTTGTACGGAGGTTGGGCCCTCGCCGAAGCAGTACAAGAGCCCATCATACTCATTAGTTGCTAAGAGCTCGCTGTCCGCGACGATCTTTGAACCACCGGCGAAATATATGTCCCATATTTCCTTTCCTGTGGTAGCGTTGATGCAGTAAAGCTTATTCCCCCTGGGTAAAGACCCATTTGAAGTGTATGCACCCGTACTAGCGTAGATTTTTCCGTCAGAAATCACGGGGTTGGTTGAAAAAGCCCATGTATTGGACGGAGTTTCGCCACTTGAGTTTCCGGAGTATAACGACCACTTAATTCTCCCATTGGTAGCATCAAAGCAGTATATGTGTCCGTCGTAGCTTAGCCCGTACAGGTTGCCATAAGCATAAGCTGAATAGTTGGCCCAAAAAGCACCCCAAGGATACTCCGCAGGTTCACTAGTCCACAGTTTGCGTCCGCTGTAAATATCGTAGGCTCGGAATACCATGCCCTCACCAGCGACAAATATTTTTCCGTCTGCAACGCATACGGCGCCTAGTGGGTTCTCAGCTATGCGGAAGTGTCATGTTCCAAAGTGTCTTTCCAGTTGTTAGGTCAATTGCTGCAGATTGGTTAGGCCAAGGATTTATGCTGACGCCAGTATCTTTCCAGACGTAGCTGAAGCCGTAATTGCAGCTTACATTTGAAATTATCAAGTCTTTAAAGCTGTTTGGGACTTCCGAAGATGTATTGAAGTTTGTTTTCCAAGTAATCAAACGTCCACCGGTGTAGCTGTAGAAGTAGGGCTCAACATAGGTTCCGGAGAGTGCACCAGGCACGGTTAAGGTTGCTACTCCAGTTAATGGATCGTACTCGACGAAATTATTGCCCACTTGCAAGAGCTTTGCCCCCCACGACGATCCAGTAATGTTTGAATATTGTTGAATAGGCACGCCGACTGATGGACTAATACTCGGCTTAACCCATAGTTCTTTCCCGGTATGCACATCTATGCAATGCATTCCGTCGGACGCCATGTAATAAGCTAATCCTCCTATAGCCATAATTGCGCCGCTGCTGCTGCCTAAGTAGCTGGCGTTGCCGTTTTCTCCTCCAATTAGACCTCCCACACTTGTTTGTTGTGTCCATAAAATGTGCGAAGAGTTTGTCATTGTGCTATATGGATTGAAATAGGTCATGGAGGCATTGTATCCAGTTTGCGGCCAATCTCCCGCAATCATGGACCAATCTTTATTCCATGCGTTTATGGGGCGCCCCCAGCCAGAAAAATCTCCTCCTGTCGCAAGCGGAGCGGGTGGCCATTCAGGTATAGGTTCCTTCTGTACAATGAGGGGCGATGTTGGGGAGTTGCTGGCTAAGTATGTGTTGGCGGCTATTGTATCTCCTCCACCATAGCTCAACTGGTAATCCCATTTGCCGATCTGATCCGGTACGTAGGTAAACGAATTCGCTCCATTTCCCCCAATTCCGGAATCGAACGGTCCGATGGTGTCGACGGTTCCATCGGGCTTTGTGAATTTTACTGTGTAATTGTGGTAAGATGCGTTAGCGGGAATGGACGGCACAAGCCACACATTTACTAACAGGGTCTGGTTAACGCCTATAGGGTTAGGGCTAACACTAATGTAAGCATAGGTCTGGATATCCAAAGCATCGGCAAGCGGGAAACGGGCTACGAACGCAGCAGTAGTTAGAGCAAAAACGAGAGCGATAGTAACAGCCTTTACTCCATAGGCTAACTTTTTCATTCTCTTTCTCCTTCTCCGTTTTTTTTCGGATGCGGCGCGGACTATTATTGAAGAGCGACTACTATTTGAGCCCTATGTTGCGTTCAGCTTAGCGTGCGCTTCCCGTTTCCACGATCAATTCCCCCACGAACGCACGCGCTGTAGGACTAAATTTAATCTTTTTCTCTCGCTCATGTGTTGCGTGAACGAATACGACGACGCTTGCGCTCGCGTACGCACGTGCACGCGTGAATAATGTCTCCTAGCCTGTCTGTTTCTGTCACTATCTGTCAGTCACTCAATCATCCAAGGAAAAAACAAAATCGGATTGTCCGTAGCGCGCTTATGTGGGAGGCAGGGATTTTCTCCAGTATTAGAAAGCTGAGGAGATTCTCAACCCCAGTAAACCTTATAGGGCATTTTTTCAATTCCTCCATAATTTTGAAATTTATTTATATCTGTGCGTACAACTTATGCGGCTGGTTACGACTACGTTATGGTAAAGAAAAAAGAAGACAGCAAATTCAAGCTTGATTTAAACTTTGACTATCACTCTACGCGTTTCTTCGCTATCCTTTTCCCTGCAGCCTATTCGGTTGCCATTGCTTTCTTCTGTTTCGAATACAAAATTATTCCTGGACCTGAATTTCTTGTTTTAGCCTTCTTGGTCTACGGAGCTTATAACAAGAAAACATGGAATTACCTGAAAGATTGGCTTCCTTTCATCACCGTCTTTGCTTCTTATGAAATCATGTACAGTTTAGTTGGCACTATCGCCCAGTACAATCTTCATTCAGGACCCTACAATTTGGAGATGCAGTTGTTTGGTCAAATTCCAAGCCTGGTTCTTCAGCAAACCGTGAGAATGCCTGCTTTAGACTACATGGGAGCATTTTTCTACTCTGCATATTTTTTTGCACCCACAATCTTTGCCTTCGTTCTCTGGAAGAAAAGCCCCAAGAACTGGTGGAAATACACTGTTGCATTTGGAGTATGCACGTATGGTGCACTGATGACTTTTCTTTTCTATCCTGTGGCGCCTCCGTGGATTGCAGTACCAAACGTTTCGCAAATCTTAGTTACATCGGTTGATGGTAAACTTGGTTTTCCTGTTTACAGATGGCTTTTTGACTTTCTAAACCCAAACCTGTACGCTGCTTTTCCCAGCATGCACTCAGCTCTGCCGTTTTTGATCTTTCTTTTTGCATTCAAGATCTGGAGAGGGAAGGCACTTCCAGTGTTGGCTCTTCCTGTCGGAACGTGGTTTAGCGCAATCTACCTTGGCGAGCATTATGTCGTTGATGTTTTGGCAGGAATTGCTTACGCCACAACGGCGTTCCTTGTAGTCGAGAAAATTTTACCTATGTTGTCAGGAAGGATTGGCTTTTTGAGAAAGCATGTGCCCAACTGACGCCCTGATTGGTTGGTATTAAGTTTTAATCCAACAACAACCAACCACCAATTTTTTAAGCGGAACAATTGGAAGAACATAGTGAGGTTATGTCTTGAAACCCACAGTTCTGTACTCTACCATTGGCGGCAATACTGAGAAAGTAGCAAAAGAAATCGCCGCTGAGCTAAACTGTCAATCTGTAAAAATAGCTGAAGGGTTTGATTCGCACACCTTGAACCTGAACGATTTCGACCTCGTATTTGTGGGGACTGGGAACATCTGGGGTAATCCGCATGCTCCTCTGCTTAGCTACTTGAAAGAAATGAACCTAACTGGCAGTAGGCGATTTGCCCTGTTTATGACGCGGTTCGGTCGTGGAAAAAGCGATAGGGATGTATATGACAAGGTGAAGGCGGCAGTCGCAGCTAAAGGACAGGTGATGCTGGACGATTACTTCAAATGCATGGGTGAAGGACGAACAGCGCTCTGGAGTGGAATGGGTCTCCTCATAGGACATGATGCCCGCGGTCACCCAGACGCCGACGACCTAAGTGCAGCAAGAAAATGGGCAAGAGAACTCGTCAAACAAGAATAAGCTGAGTCTATCGCAAGCGCTCTAAAAAAAGATTAAAATTTAGTCAAACCAACCAACCAAATTTACGGGCATAAAGCAGGAAAAAGCCCTCTATCAGGGCAGTATACACGATTCAGGGCATATACCATTCTCATAAACCAGAAGAAAGCAGGGTAGGAGATCTTCAGAATCAATATAGGTTAAGAGCATAGTCGGAATCGAGTAAACGGCTTGTGCTCAAATTACCCCTGCAACATTCAGATTTGCCTAGCATGCGTTGTTAGATAGTTTTGTTAGAGTGTAGAGAAAGAATTGGAAACTTTTTAAGCCCAATTATAAACAGATACATGAATATCTTGAAGCCTCCCAAAGATAGAAAGTCAAGAAAAAAGAGGCCAGCTATCGTAACAGTTGTGGCGATTCTGGAGGTGCTTGGAGGCATTAGCGCCTTGGCTGCTGCGAATATTGTTATGTCAATTTTTGCTACAATGAGTGGGGTGAATGAAGGGGTGACTGGACGCGTGGCGAGCGGATTTGGAATATTAGGCGGTTTTTTTGCCGTCGCAGGAGGCCTGATCGGAGCCATTTTGTACCTTGCTGGAGTTGCAGATTTCTTCATTGCTTATGGTCTTTTGAAGGGCAGCGGCTGGGCTTGGATTCTATGCTTTGTCTTTGCGAGCGTAGGAATCGCTCTCGGAATTATCTTGCTACCTATAGGGATTGTTTCCATCGTAGCCGACGCAGTAGTAGCCTATTGCTTAACGAGACCCCGTGTAAAAGAATTTTTTGGAAAAGTCTCTTCACAGCCTTCCAGCGCGCTGTAAATCAGGTCACTATAGGGCACGCATAAAGGTGTAGTCGGAATCGAGCATACGACTCAGGACAAAGAGGCGTCTTTTTCTATATACGTGATAAGTGGATCCCTGATTCATAAATCGTATTTTTCATTGCACCATCATTCCAGTTGTTAAAGATGACTATGCGTGAATGACTGTGCAAGATGCGGAAAAGAACCAAGGGGCTTCTGCGCGCGCTTCGGACAGCAGCAGCAAAGCACAGGGTTTAGATAAACTTTGAGCGTGAGAAAAGAGGCTCATAGAGATGAAACCACTTGACTTCTTCAGTTTGCTAAAGGCAAAGTGCGCGCACGCTGTCGGTATCATAATAAAACCGAATCCGTCGAATTTGGACTATCACTGTTCAATTGTGGTTGAGGAAGAAGAGCGGGGCAATTATAAAACAATAATCCATGAAGGAAGGGAAATCACATTTAGAGTTCCCCCGGAGGTAGACAGAAAAATAACTGTTCGTCTTAAGGGACTCGGAAAGACAAAAGGAAACCAAACAGGCAATCTTCTAGTACGTGTATGGGTCAATGAAGGCGAAGATGCTAATGCCATTCTTTGGCTCTCAGAATCATCTGCAAGGAATGGAGCTACTAAGAAGTTATCTTTCATGCGAGGAATGATTCAAGTTGTAGTTCCTAAAGGTAGTTCTGATGGGTCAATCATTACTATAGAAGGTCAGGGAAAAGAAGCAGAATTCCCAGAGAGTATCTCCTATTCTAATAGAAAAAGGGGCGATCTTTTTGTGACACTGAGGACATACCTTGATTACATTTATCTGAAATGTAGGCCATTTGACTCGCTTGACACAGATGATATGGCTCTTGAAGGCTGGGTCTATTTAAAAATAGATGAAATAGTCTCAAGAATGGGCCAATCAATTCTTAGCGTTCAACCTGTCATAGCCGATACAATTGCTGACACATTCAACGAAAGTGGTCTGACGGGGGTTTTTAGTTACTTAATAAATCATTTTCAGCTCTCAAATAGGAATATAACGCTTGAAGTATCCGATTCTATATTTAAACCAGGCAAATGCGAATACTTTTGCAGTGGCGGTTACAGTAGATACAAAATATCGATCGATGGAACATTCGTACACAATCCATTTGCTGTTACAGCCATATTGGCGCATGAATTAGCCCACTTAGTGTATTTGGAGAATTTTGGGTTTCTACATTTTCAATCAACTGAAGAACCGCCGCATCTATCGAAGGATAAACAGGACCGCGAAGAAGAGCTAACAGTAGACCTTTTGGTGTTCATGTATAAGCTCGGTGGGTTCCAAATACGTGTCTCGAGAGATAGAAGCATCACGATGGGCTATTTTAGACAGGACCAATTTGACAGAATATATGTGATAGCGGCAAAAAAGTTCTAGTGCACGTTCATAAGCCACTGAATTCTTTGCTAGTTAACTATATTTTTGTTCAAAACCTATTAGCGCTCGCTTTTCTTGAAGCAAGGCTGATTCTCGGTTTCCGAACAGTTTGTGGTGGTGGATTAAAACTTAATCCCAAACCCAAACTAAATCACGCGCAACTTCCAACTTTATGAACTGGAGTCTATACTTTAACTCTCTTGAGTTCAAGTGCCACTTGATTGGCTGGGTCTGGGCAAGAAACTTGAAATGAATCCTCGCCTTTTTTCGAAGGAAACGTTTCTCCGAATTGCAGAACCGCCAGGTACGGCAAGTTAACATTGTAAAAGAAAGGGCATAAAGGAGGCGCGCCCTTCTTGTAGCATCTTCTTGCGGGTTCCATAAGGAGTTAGTCAAGGTTTCTTGACCACTTCAGTTGTTGCCAATCATCTTAACTATCCTTATTAATCCAAACTTCGCAAAGCTTTTTTCTCCAAGCCTGCAACAATTGGATGGAAACATTATGAAGAAAAAGGACTTGAAAAAGAAGAAACCTGAGAAAAAACAGCCTGACGTAAGAGATAGTCTGTATTACGAAGGCGACATCTAGTCTTTTTCATTTCACAAACATTCCTGTAACGGTTAGCAATCTCTGCGTCTCTTCCAGAATTTAGAGAGAAAAATTGCCTTACACTTTTGGTATTCCTGGTATAAGGGGTAAGATAGACATCGAGCTTATTCCCTGACGTCAGTTTATGCTGTGCCCGTCTCGTCTCGGAAACGATTTCTTTCTTTGTAGGCTGTCGATAGTATTTGTCATCGGTTGTACTCGACTGCGCGCTTGTGATACAGCTTGCATTCCTTAACCACTGTTACATAAGGCAACGGGTAGATGAAACCCATCCCAGCTTGAAGAATGAGTCGATTTGTCGGGTCTTCACGGTATTCTCTGTATTCTGGGCATCCAGAGCATTTTTCAGGGAACTCATTGAAGCACAAGCGCTGTACTTCCAACATTATTCCCCAAACAAGTAAGGTTTGTTCACGTATTTAGGTTTGGCGCACTGCCATAATTCGAGCAGTTGTCGTCGAAGATGCTTTTCTTTCAGATATGCTTAGGTGCCATCGAAGGACTTATCTGGGTTGCGTTTGGAGTGCGCGCTAATCAGTGACGCAAGTGATTTAAGCTAAGAATAAGAGAATAGAGTTTTTGCGTCTTAATTTGAAGGAGGTGAGTGGGAAATGATCTTTGTCAGTTTGAATAAGTTTAGGGGCAAGGCAACTAAAGAAAATATTGAAAGGACGAACAAGGTTCTTGCCAGTGAGCCCAAGGTTAAAGTTCTAGCATTCTATTGGACCCTTGGAAGGTATGACTCAATATTGATCCTCAAGGCACCTAATGAGAACACAGTAATGAAGATACTTCAGCAGGTTGGGGACTATGCAGCAACCGAAACAATGGTTGCCATTCCGAGAGAAGAAGCGATAAAGCTCTTGTAGACAAACACATGTAGCGACTTTAATTCACGATTAGTTGGGCTGAAAGTGCTCAGCTAATTTCTCTTCTTTTTTTGTTGCTACTGTGGTTTGATCTCTGGTGATCGAGTCTAAGAGTTCCAAATTTTGTACCATGCTAGTAAAAGTGGTTACTTCTGGCTTTGGACTCTGCTGATAGCATCTTCCAGTTTTGGTGGTAGCTCCGACCCCAACACACTCCATGTTGTATTCTTGAGCCAATTCATGCTTGCTTTGGCTTGCTCCTGGCAAAGGGCATGTTGACCTGAATGTGCAAAGTCTTTGAGGGCAGATTCGTCTTCAAAAACAGCTACCTGGGTAGCCTTCTTACTTAAAAACTCACAGCTTGCAGCATACCCTACAAGACCCTTTGTAGTGTTTAATTGTTTTTGAACCTTGCGAAAACTCATAAGGAATCCGAAATATGACCAGGCTGTTTTTCTTTCGAGATACCCACCGTAGGCGAGATAAGTCTTTGAAGGGTCTATTTCTTTGAATGATTGCCAAGATACTCCTACCATCTTTTATCACCAAGCCTCTATCTACTCAATCACAATATAAGGTTAATCTTCTATTCCTTCTTTGTTGCTACTGTGTTTTGACTACGCATTTCAAAATTGTTTTCCATACGCTCCAAAATTGTTTCGTTTCTCTGGCAGGAATGGCTTTTAAGACTTGTTTTCTCTTTGTTCTTGTGCTGGGTTGGAATGCATCTTAAACTGCGCGCTTGCAAGCGCGAATTCCCTTCAAGGTGGAGAATCCGCTTTGCTGTTGTCGACTTAGATAAATCCGACAATTATCCACAGAATTTTGTTTGCGGGCTACCCGCGCTAAACGAAACCCTGTTAAAGAGAACCGCTGAATATCCTTTCTTGCAGTTTTTCGGAAAAAGAAGTTCTGAGGTGGCTAAGGCACTTCTGACCGACGCTCTGAAGGAGGAAACTGATTTAGAGGTCAAAGTTGAGATTGAACGAAGACTTAAGCTGCTTGAAATAAAACCCGTGGCTAAGTTTAGTACGTGCAACTGATTTTTTCACAGGGTAGTCTGTTGGTTTTTTATCAACGTATGAAGTTTTATTCGTAGAATATGAGGTTTTGTTCCTCTAAGGTTTCGTGCAGCTTACGAACTGCGTCATAAACCTCCTGTTCTTTCTTCGCTCCGGTGACAACAAGGCTCCCGCTTGCGAATACCAGTATAACCACCTTAGGCTCATCCATCCTGTAGATTAAGCCTGGAAACTGGTCAGGCTCATACATCGTTTTCCTCAGCGTAATGGATGTCTTCTCCTGGTCTACCTTTCCGCCTAGACTTGCGGAAGCAACAATGTTCTCAACCTTAACGCTCGGCTTGCTAAGGATGACTATTCCGCCTTTTTTCAGTTCATTAACAACTTTAGTTATTGCACTGCGGGAGTCCTTTTCCGCTTTTGCTCCAGTACAAACCATTTTACCAGTGCTAAAAATCAACGTAGCCGTCTTCGGTCTCTTAAGCCTGAAAACTAATCCCGGAAACACTTCCGGGCGATAACTTACGCCTGGATAAGCCCTAACAACGGCGTTTAAATCAACTTTCTGGTTTAAATTGGCTGTTGCCACAACATTCTGAATTTCTATTGTGGCTTCAGTCTTCGGCATCAAAAAACCAATTCTTATAGTGTAGCGGACGCTTAAATACCCTTTATAGAAGTCTTTATGTTTCATGGGCTTTATTACAGTGTAAGACTTAGGTTTGGGCTAAGAATTGCGTGCGTTCGAGATATACTGTCATTTCTTGAGAAAAATCTGAATAATCGTCAGACTCTCTTTGCTCAATAGATACTGGCAAAACTGTACGGCTATTTTGCTGAAAAATTTAAGTGCTAAGTTGTGCCTGGAGTTTTCTCGCAGTCTTTCTTTGCTTAACCAAGCGAGCAAGTCTATGACTGGGTGGTACTCTATATACGCTACCATTAGAGCTTGTGTAATGCTTTCTCCCTTTGCTTTTCAATTTGTTTCTGTGCAAGTTGCTTATCCTTTCCAATGTCGGTATTATGCGAGTCATAGCTATTTGAGTGTGCCCCTTGCGCAATCACAAAAAAACTGTGTGTTGGCTTATGACCTAACTGTTCTTGCTCAATTTTACGCGCGCGCTATGGTTACGCGGGCGCACGCCACAAACCGTATAAGTAAACTGCAAGAGAATAGAATTTTCGTGCTCTTTTCGGGAGCTGCGGAGAGAGGGGAGGTGGAAAGACTTGGATAGAAAGATGATGTACGCTTTAGCTGCTGTGATCGTAATTATCGTTGTGGTGGCAGTTGCTGGTGCTTACGTGCTTATGAATGGCGGCGGAAACACTCCTAAGGTAGCTGACGCGAAGAGTTTGCAGTACAACGCTGATGTGTCATATCAGGGCGCGACACCAGTAGTTTTCACTTGGACAGCGAAGAATGTGGGCGCTACAAACATGGTGTTGCGGATCGACCTTATGGGCGGTGCATCGGGTAATTACACCTACGTCATGGACCAGGGAGCCCAGACGGCTTGGTGGTTAAATAACAGCATTTGGACTGACCTTTCTAGCGATTTCACAAATCAGTGGGGCAATTGGGTGGGAACGGGCAAGCAGTGGACAAACAACTTGAACCATCTAACGACGGATTGGAGCGGCACGGGAGACTGCACTTATGCTGGTTCATCAACCAATACTACTATCAGAATCTACAACGTTGTCATAAATCCTACGCTGGCTGATTCGCTGTTCCAGCAGTACATAAGCGTTTGAGCGGCTGGAAGCCTAGAAAACGCATTTTCTTTTTTTCGCCTTTCACGGGAAAGACAAAACTGTAGATTCAGCCTCAGAGTGGGGATTTTCAGTAGGTAAAAATATTTTCTTGCGTTGCGTTTGGCTTGCGCGGTTCGTCTGGAACGTGCGAGGCGGAGCGCAAGCGACGCCGAGACTTCTGAAGTAGATTTGTGAAATGTTTTTTATACCAAGATATTCAATAGGAGCTTCGTTGGTGAACCGAAATGGACACTACTAAAGGCATCAGACTTTTGGCTGCTTCTCTCATCATGCTTGGCGGTATCATTCATTTGGCTGCGATTGCCGTCACCACCGGAACGCAGATGGCAATAATGACGATATTTGGAGTTCTCTACGTGGTTATAGCAGTCGGTCTCTTCCTCGGCAAACGACCTTTCAGCTATCTAGGGGTGGTTGTCCCCTTGGCGGGCACATTTGTTGGCGGATATGCCTACGTCGTAACCCGAGAAGGGACAGTTCTCCCCTTAATCGCAATTGACATAATAGTAATTCTGTGCTGCTGCTACCTCATACTTCATAAAACATCTTCATAATAGCGCACAATAGAGGGGTGAGGGAATCGAAGTGGAAGCTCCACCGCTCCTATGTTATAATGAAATTTACTAAATAGTACCTCGAAAAATGCCCAATGTGCGGAGAGAAATTGCATTAGCTTGTTGCCTACGTTTCGTTCGGTTTCTGCGGGTCGTTCGGCGCGCAAGCGGAAGCGCAGCCCTTGAGTGGGATTCAGAGTGTGATTGCTTGGCTACAGTCACAACCTCTTATGAGCAAGTGCGATGTTATTTGTCCTTGACGGTGCTGTACCCTGAATTTCGTCGAAGCAATGGCTTTACAGAGGTCTTTCTCGTTCGGTCGCTTCAAATGCTCATACTCATCACCTATGATTACTGTGGCTGAATACCCGAACGAAGGCTACATTCTCATGCTTAAGAAAGACACAGCCAAAAGATGCTGCGTTCTCTGCATCAAGAACTTCCTCAAGGAAAAGAGATTTCAAGTGAATGAGAACGAAAACTATCTGACCATTTACTCCTTTTGAGATAGCTGTGTCAAGGCGTTTTAGGCTTGTAGATGATTATTGCTTCCTTTAGCTCCGCCATTTTCAACTGGTGTTTGTCAAGGATAGGCGTCAAGCACTGCTTCAAGCCTTTGCTGAGGGCACATTTCATGTAGATTTCATAACCAGTTGACTTCATTCGGGTTTGAGCGTTTGAATCGGTGATGGAGACGAAGTCCATCGCCACAAAATCTCTGCAAGCGTTCATAACCTCGCGAAGGACACCTGTAGCCTCTTGTCTGTTCATGCGTTCCCCCTTGACGAGTGGCATCTTGTTTATTTAAGCCCTTTCAACGGGCGAAAGACAATGACCCATTGTATTGCAATTGGCTTGGGTTTATCGTCTGGAACGTGGGAGGCGGAGCAAAGCGACGCCGAGCCTTCATGTAGCGTGCCTAAGATAAAATGTGCTGCAGTTTTTTCAGAAAACCTTCTATCGTGGCTCTAGAAAGGATTCTGCTGGCTTTCCAAAGGTAGGCGTCGTAAAAAAGGTCTAAGAGTTTTTCCAGAGGCATCTCATACACTTGCGCGTCTGAAAAGCCTTCCTTCCGCATGATCCGTAGGACTTCTGCTTCAAGAAGGTCCTTACCTGAAAACGGCTCGTCTAATTCCTGCAAGAACGTTCTAAAGGTTTCTCGCATGCTTATGCCTCCCACCTTTCTCGGTCTATCAGAGATTTTTTCAAGTATATACCTTTTGGGTTAACCTTTGGCAGCGTTCTGAAGTGTGAGAGGCGGAGCGCAAGCCTTTTCAAGAATAGGCACGCGCGCCAACTGAAGGGGGTCTGTGCAATGTTATTTATACAAAGACTCTCAATAGGAGCTTTGTGGGTGAACCGAAATGGACACTACTAAAGGCGTCAGACTTTTGGCTGCTTCTCTTATCATGCTTGGCGGTATCATTCATTTGGCTGCGATTGCCGTCACTACCGGAACGCAGATGGCAATAATGGCGATATTTGGAGTTCTCTACGTGGTTATAGCAGTCGGTCTCTTCCTCGGCAAACGACTTTTCAGTTATCTAGGAGTGGTTATCCCCTTGGTGGGCGCATTTGTTGGCGGATATGCCTATGTCGTAACCCGAGAAGGGACAGTTCTCCCCTTAATCGCAATTGACATAGCAGTAATTCTGTGCTGCTGCTACCTCATACTTCATAAAACATTTTCATAATCGCTTGCGGTTCGTTTGGAACGTTCGAGGCGGAGCGCAAGCGACGCCGAATGTGGTCTTGATGTCTGCTCTACGAGTGCTTTCCTTGCGCCTGAGGCTTAAACGAAAGCGAATTAGCATGGCTGGAAAACAAAGTTTTCGTTTGTCAAGAAACCTTGACTTAACCGTGGTCAAGAAACGTTGACAAGAACCCTTTAATCGCCCAGCCCACCCACTTTAGGCAGGGGATAGCTACGAGCAGAGCAGCTGTAGCACTAACATTCGTCACTATGCTGTTGTTTTCTTTGATAGCATCTAATTTGCTCGTTGACTTGGCATGGTCAAACCCTATAGGCATGTTTCCAACAGAACCTGAACCCCTTGTTGTAACGTTCCTCAGTCCTAACAATGGTTCACGCTGTCTCCAAAACTCCATGTCCATAGCGTTTAGTTTGCAGAACCCAACCTTGGGAGGAGCTAACAGCATAACATACATGTTGGATGGACAAACCAAAGGCAACGTGAACGGTGTGGTCACAGCAAAAGAGGGGGAACGATTTGTCGGCTTCTTCGACTTCCTCAACTACTCAGCAACGTTGAACTTATCTGGACTGGCGGATGGTTGGCACACATTGACAGTGGCTGCCACTGGCACGAGCCCCTACAACCCCACTGAGGGAGGAATGGGTTCAATTAATGGTGAAGTTTATGGCTCTGACTCAATCCAGTTTCTCTACGATGTTGCAGTTCCCACTGTTGCTGTTATCATCCAGCAAAATCAAACCTACAAGACCGATGTTGTACCATTGAATTTTGTCTTGTCAGAAGAGGCTGCCTGGATTGGCTATAGCTTAGACGAGCATGCGCTTGTGACTGTTGCTGGGAACACGACGTTAGTGGGATTGTCCGAAGGACCTCATAGCCTAAAGGTCTATGCTAACGATACGGTTGGACGTAGAGGAAGCTCGGAGACAGTTTTTTTCGTTGTTGAGCAAGAAACAGAAGAGGTTGTTACCAATCAGCCAGAGTCCGAACCTTTTCAGTGGCTACTGGTTGTTGCTGTTTCTGTGGCGGTGGTTGCTGTGGCTGCCGTGGTCTATGTGAAGAAACGCAGACGTTTGACAGACCGAACGGCAGAGTGAACCTGAGTTGGAGAATATTCTGAGCTGCTTGACTTTCCAAACGTTAGGGTTATAACATGCGACAAGCTTAGGGGGTTGCTTGGACGGGACTTTGGGCGAGTAAGAACGCATACCGGCGTTTCCTCGACGCTCAGTACGGATAGAGCACCAGCCTCCTAAGTTGGGGGTCGAGGGTTCAAATCCCTCCCCGCCCGCTTTAGGCATATTTTGGCAATTCAGCCTTGCATTGAAGCTAATTTTCGATTTGTAACCTACATGTTCGCTTCTAAGAACTGCGGCTTGCGTAACGAGAGAGGAAATTACTAGCTTCTTGAACAGGAGACAAATCAGCGAAACCATCCTCAGAAGACCCGAACTGAAATGCATTGTCTTTTCCCCCACAGGCAAACAGGCGGGTCTACGTTTCAGAGAACGATTCAGCCAAGTTATTGCCTGCTTAGCACTTTTGGGAGAGTTTGGGACAAAGGAAGCTCCTTTCGGGCGCGTGCGAATAAATTTAATAATGGCATACAACGAGTATCGACTGGGTAAGATTATGACCTTTCCAGCGAATTTTCTATGGGGAGTTTCAAACAGTGGATTCCAATTTGAGATGGGCAGTTCATCAGGAGAAAACATCGATCCAAACACGGACTGGTACGCCTGGGTACATGACCCCTCTAACATACAGAAGGGCATCGTCAGCGGCGACCTGCCAGAACAGGGCATAGACTACTGGAGTCTTTACAAGCAAGACCACACCATTGCCAAAAAGCTTGGCTTAAACGCTTTCAGGATCGGGATTGAATGGAGCAGAATCTTTCCCACAAGCACATCCCAGATTGAAGTTGGAGCGGAAAAAGCATCCGATGGAAACATCGCCAAGATAGACGTTGACGAGTCTGCTCTCGAAAACCTTGAGAAAATCGCCAACAAGAACGCTCTAAAACACTATCGAGATGTGATAGAGGATTTGCGGGCTAACAACTTTGAAGTATTTGTGTGTCTGAACCATTTCACCTTACCCTTATGGATTCATGATCCAATCACCGTTCGCAAAACGCGACTGCGTGCGGGTCCTAAGGGTTGGGTTGATGAAAATACCATAGTTGAGTTCACAAAATATGCAGCATATATGGCTTGGAAATTAGGGGATATAGTTGACAATTGGGCGACCTTTAACGAGCCTTCGGTGATACCTGAAACGGGTTATATGATGCTTGAGTCTGGGTTTCCCCCAGGGCTAAACAACTTTAAAGTCTCAAGGAAAGTTGCTCGGCACATAGTCGTTGCGCATGCCCGTGCTTATGATGTCATAAAGAAGTTCGACACTATCAAAGCCGATGAGAAAAGTGGCAGCGCTGCCAATATTGGTTTGATAGATAGTGTTATCCCAGGAAGACCCTTTTCGTCAGAAAGAAAATCCGATGTGAAAGCCGCAGAGTTCATGAATACCATGCATAATCAGTTCTTTATCCAGTCCATTTGTGATGGTTGGTTGGATGAAAACCTTAACGGAGTAAGAGAGAAAGAAGAAACAAAAAACTATCTTGGACAACGCCTCGACTGGCTAGGCGTAAACTACTATACTAGACTTGTGGTAAAAGGAAAACCATCCATATTGGCCAAGATTTTTGCAGGAATCTCCACACTTCCAGAAATTGTTACTGACTACGGCATCGCTTGCCAACCTAATTCCAAATCAGCCGATGGATTGCTAACTTCAGACGGTGGATGGGAAATATATCCAGAAGGAATGCTTGAGGCTTTGAGGGCAATGAAAACGTATGGGAAGCCACTCTATGTGACAGAAAACGGTATCGCAGATGAAAAAGACGCGCTTAGACCCAGTTATATAATCGAACACCTGAAGATTTTGGAAAAAGCCATAAATGAAGAGAAAATTGATGTTCGCGGATACTTCCATTGGGCTTTGACAGACAATTATGAATGGGCTAAAGGCTTCGGTCAGAAGTTTGGGTTATTTTCCGTTGATTTGGAGACGAAGTCGCGGGAAAGTAGGAAGAGCGCCGAGGTTTTTAGTGGGATAATAAAGGGAGAGAAGTAGCGCAAACTGGAATTAGCGCGCTAACCAAGACTCCACTATATACTATGCTCAGGCTTTGATCTCGGATAGAGGTTTGGGCCTGTTCAGCAGCAATAAAGCAGAATTGATTACGACTGATATGCATCCAGCTTCGGCCAGAACAACAGCTAAGACTGGATTTAAGATGCCAAAAGCGGCTAAACTCAACGCGACTATGTTCCAGATAAACGCGTAAACTATGTTCCCCTTCATTTTGGCAAACGCCCTCCGACTCAGGCTAATAGCATATTCAACCTTTGTTAAGTCGTCTCCAAGCAAAGCAACATCAGCAGTCTCAATCGCTACGTCGCTGCCAGCCGCACCCATCGCAAACCCAACATCCGAAGCTGCCAAAGCAGGAGCATCATTCACACCATCACCAACCATCGCAACAACATTGCCCTTTTTCATTTCTCCGATAGCAGAAACTTTCTGTTCTGGTAAAAGCTCAGCGTGGTATTCATCAACGCCGATCTGGTCAGCAATAGATTTGGCAGTCCGAATATTGTCACCAGTTAACATGACAGTTTTGACTCCTAGACGTTTGAGCAACTTTATAGCTTCCAAAGAATTATCCCTAACAGTGTCAGCCACAACGATGACGCCAATAACATTTTTGTCAAGTGCTACGGGTATTGCTGTTTTCCCCTCGCTTTCAACTCCGTTCATCAATTGGTTCGCTTCGTGCGAAAGCTCCGGTTCAATCATCTTTCTGCCAATTAGGATATGCGTGTTTCCGTAATGGGCTTCAACGCCTTGTCCCGGAACGGTTTTGAAGTCTGTGGGGTCAGGAATTTTCAGGTTCATCTCTGTAGCTTTAGTGAGGATAGCTTTCGATAGGGGATGTTCTGAGAATTTCTCAGCAATCGCCGCATACTTTATTGTGTCCGTTTCGGAGTAGTTACCGAAGCTTTTTATTTCAATAACCTTGGGTTCGCCAAAGGTAAGTGTGCCAGTTTTGTCGAATGCAACCAGCTTAACGTCTTTTAGCTTTTCGATGTGGGTTCCACCCTTGATTATTATGCCGTTCATGCTGGCGTTGCCAATTGTAGCGGCTACAGCGACGGGAACAGCTATTGAAAGCGCACAAGGACATGCAACCAAGAGAACAGTGACGGTTCTGGCGAGCGCCACTTGAAAACCAAGCGTGAAATAACTGGCTACAAAGACAGAAGATGACAAAACAGCCATGATTGGCAAGAAGTAAGTGGTAAATCTATCAGCTACATTCTGAATGGGTGCTTTCTTCTCTTGGGCTTCCTCCACTAGTTGGATGAGGTGAGCAAGTGTAGTGTCCTCAGCGATTTTCTCAACCTTAATCTCTAAGGCTCCATTTTCATTGAGCGTCCCAGCAAATGTGCGGTCGCCTACCGTTTTTTCTACCGGAATTGATTCGCCAGTTATGGTTGCTTGATTAACAGTACTATGTCCAGAAATTATTATTCCGTCAACAGGTATTTTGTCGCCCGGTTTGACCAAGACGATTTCGCCCGACTTAACCTCGTCAATTGGTATTTCAACTTCCGCCCCATCTCGACGTATGCGAGCAGTAGTGGGACTCATCTTTATGAGCTTCTCAAGTGCGCCTCTCGTTCTGTGAATAATGTATCCTTCAAGCGTCATACCCGAGAGAATGATGAAAGCCACGATTGCTGCTGCTGTGAGGTAACCGACTGCTTCTGCTGTCCCAGTGGCTGATGCTGAGGGCAATGTGAGACCGGCTACTACTGAAATGAAGATGGCAATGGTTGCGAACAATTGGGCAGTAACGTTCCCATGATAAAAGGACCGAATTCCATGAAAATAGATTCGATAGCCCAAAGCAACAGCAATCAAAGTCAAAACGATGCTAATTTCATGTGCATAAGTAATTTGAATTCCAGATACTAGGAAGCCTGCTAAAGTGAATAGCCCAAGTAAAATTATTAGAATTACACCTGAAACCAGTTCTCTCATTAGATTTGCTCCCTTGATAATATTTCAACTTTGTAGCCGAGTTTTTCAATTCGTTCCGTAATTTTGGAAAGACCCATTTTTTGCGGGTCGCATTCTATTGTGACTTTCCCGGTTATTTCATCAACTTTGACCTTTGAGACTCCGCTCAACCTTGCTATCGCATGTCTCAGATTGTCTGCTTCGATGCTGGATGCGCATACACGGCACCCAGTGCAGTCTGTTTTTTCCGCTTTTAAAACTATTTTTTCCAAAGTCATGTTTCTTCACCTTTTGTGTTTTGTGTTACCAGATTAACGGCATGTCATGTTGTCAAGGACTTCTCGTGTCAAAGTGCTGACAAGTTCAGGAGTTAAGCTATCCACAACATTGAATATCTTGTTATCAACAATTGAATACATTCTTTTTGTGCTGTCTTTTCGGCATCTGACTATTCCCGCGTCTTTGAGAATTTTCAAGTGGCGAGAGACAAGCGGTTGAATGAGGTTTAAGTGGGGAACTATTTCGCAGACGCATTTTTCTCCATCCCGCAAGTAGGTTACTATCTCGAGTCTGATTGGGTCGGAGAGTGCATGGAAAACAGTTGATTTGAATCGATACTGGTTTTCCGGTTTTGTGTTCATGGTTTGGCTTAGTATATGTAACAATATTTAAAAGTTGCTATGGAATGTATGGAGAATAAGTCTGAACATAGGAGGCTAAAAAATGCCTAAAGAGACGTGGCACGGAATTCCCAGAAGCAAAATACCTTGGTATCCAACGATAGACTATGACAAGTGCATTACCTGTGGAAAATGCGTAGAATACTGCACTCTAGGTACGTTTGCATTTGAAGAGGAAGATGGAAAGAAAAGAACAGTCGTAAAGAACCCGAACAATTGCGTGGTTCTCTGCACAGGCTGCGATGCAATATGCCCTGTCGGTGCTATTACGCATCCCTCCAAAAGAAAAACAAGTGAAATAATTCGAAACTTGCGAAAGGTCCACGACTTGGACAAAGAAAAACGCGAAAAAATTGGAAACTTGCGAAAAGCCAATGACCTGCACTCTCAAAAAGAGAAACGAGAATAGGTGGGTATTAAAGGATGAAAAAAGTGCTTTTTGTTTGTGTCGAGAATGCGGGCAGAAGTCAGATAGCTGAGGCTTTCTCCAAAAAATATGCAGAAGGAAAATTCATTGTCTCCAGTGCCGGCAACAAACCCGCTGACAAGATTGACTCTGTCGTTGTAGAAGCCATGAAAGAGAAAGGCTTTGACCTTTCAATGAGCAAACCAAAACTGCTAACTTACCAAATGGTTCAAGACGCAAACTTGATTGTTACCATGGGCTGCAACGACCAAGGAATCTGTCCTGGCCCATTCTTTAAGCCAACCATCGACTGGAAACTTGAAGACCCCAAAGGAAAAACCGTTGAAAAAGTACGAGAAATCAGAGACGAAATCGAGCGACTAGTCCTGAAGCTTATCACGGAGAACTGAAGGGCAAAACTCATGAATGAGGGTCAGGTGAGGGTTAGAAGCTGGGAAGAATTCAAACGTTTAATTGGCGAAAAGAAACCTGGCTCGATAGTGTTCATCCTTGAACAAAATGGCTTTTCACCAAACAAAGAGCTAACGACCCTTAGGCTAATAATGCTCCATGACAGACGATACTACATTTTCTTGGACTTTCCCAAAGGCGAAGCCCTCCGAGAAACAAAAATCCCACTCCACAAAGACAAGAATGGAATCCCCAACTTGGACGAAGACGAAGTAAAGGCTATCTTGAAAAAACAGTTTGAAAAAGACAAGATTAGCGTTTTCTCTTTCTGGACAGTCTAATAGATACCAGGTTTTCCGTAGTTAGCTAAGCGTTCCCTTTATTGCATCTGCTTTCAACCTTAGAAAGTCCATTTCATCCTCAAAGTCCAGACAAGACTCGCCAGTTTTCTCAGGATTCCTGAGAGAACATCTGCCTTCCTTCCAATGCACACACGTTTTTCGACCGCAAGACGAGTAATCCATTGGCTACCCCCAACATTCGAGGTTGTATATCCTATATTCAAGCGGTTCCTGTCTTGTGGAAGGTCACTCCGTACCACATAAAAACTTTGGCTATGACTGCAACTATTGCTCCTGCAGCTATACGAGTCGCTACATTAAGCGCAAATCCAGAAAAATCGAAAGGTACAACATTTGAAGGTGAAAGTTGAAACATCCCAAGCAGGAAGAACCCGCCCACAGCCGTGGTGACCATTCCAACAATAAGCATTCTCCGCAAGTTCTCAGAGTGCCTGTTCAACGCTCCAGCCATGTATCCTATCAGCATGGCGCTAAGAACCCAGCCCAACAGAGTTGGACCAAGATTAATACCTCCACCGCCGCGGAAAGACCCCGTGTACAGACCGTACTTGACCGCATACCATATTGACCAGACGCTTCCCATTAGAAAACCTGAGACCCCACCTGCCCATCGGTTCCAAACCAACCCAAGCAACAATGGAACCGCGACAGTGATGACAAGTTCCTCTATTTCGCTTATTATGCCAATGACAATCCCCGAAGAACCGCTGAACCCACCGCTTCTCATCAAAGATGAATTGACCAAAGAAAGACCCACTATAGCCAAAACCACGACAAGAGGCACAATAATTCCATAGATTATGTCACTTCGATTCCACTCTTTCCATCCTGGACCCATAAACGCTCACTCCAGTTTTAGTTCTACTACTGCGGCCACCTATCAATTTATAGTTAAAAAACATGGAGATTGTTCTGTTTAGACATATCCTTTCCCACACCAATTACTCTTATGGATAGTTAGCTTTGCATTTCTTTGATTTTCTCTTCGACTGCCGTAAGCTCTTTCTTCAGTTCTTCTGCGTAGTTCTTTAGCTTCTCAGTCTTCTCAGTCTTGGTAAAGAAGCGTCTTCTGTAATCTTGCTCGTGTCCATGCATACCGCACCCACAATAATCATCATGTCTCGCATGATGCATACCACAACCACATTCATCATTCATGTCTTGTTTCACCTCTTTTTCGTTTAACTATAGAAAGTAAAGTATTTAAACTATCAAGTTTATAGTGTGATAGTTGCTATTGACATCGAAAGTGACGGATATGCAAGGCAAAAATGAAGTGGTTTGTTATTGTCCGCTTGAAGGAATCATAGACGTGATCAGCAAGAAATGGGCACTTCTTATCATAAATGCAATCGGGAATTACGGCAGCCTTAGATTCAACAGACTCATGGAAGAACTGAACGGTATAAGCCCTAAGACTCTTGCAGACACGCTGAAACAGCTTCAAAATGAACAGTTGCTCAAAAGAGAGTCATTCGCTGAAATTCCCCCTCGTGTTGAATACTCATTGACAGAAGATGGACGAGGGTTAAGAGAAGCGGTTGTGCCTATCCTTAAATGGGCGGCAACAAGGCAAGGTTCGGAGGGAAAGTGCCCTTCAACCTGTAGGAAAATGCCCGCCCATAGAATAAGGAATAGAGCCACTCAAGAAAGCACGAAGAAATAGAGCATTCTTCCCTTTGTCCTTCTAAGCCAGTTTTTGGTTTTGCGGAAAAGTTATAGCCGAACCGAAAAGACATTACTTCACTCGATACTGAAAAATTGCAAAGGGGGTGGCATCCATTATGGCAAGCGACTTACAAAATCAACCTTTCAAGAACCGTGAGCACATAAAAGCTGAGATTAGCAGATGTGCGTGGGCTAGTACCGTTTTTACGTACCTTAGCTTTTTGTTCGCTGTATTAGGAATCATTGGTGACGCTTTGAACACCACTCTTGTCCTACAACCATTGATTTGGCTACTGCTGGCAGTCTTTGCTAGTCTACACGCTATAGTTCCAGCTATACATCTCGTAGTGGCTAAGCATCTGCTTGGCATAGAAGCTGAAAGCAAGAAATAGAAGGGTTGGGGATAGAACTTCCCCAACAAACACAGGTTTACTGTTGTTTTGCTGACACCAGAGCCCACTTTTGGAGAAAACCGCCCCTTCGCTCGACTCTGAACCCTTCAAGTATTTTCTCCCACTCCGCCCGATTCACATGACCAAGAGGCGGCGGTGAACCTAAGCTGAGATACGCTTTTCCACTCGGCTTCATGATGCGTTTTATTTCGTTCACAGCTGACTGTCTATTGCCAGCCATCACACACAACAGTCCATTGGCAAGAACGAAGTCTATCGACCTGTCTTTTATGAAACTCAGGTCGGAGGCAGATGTAGCGTGGAATTCGATGTTGCGGTAACCAAGTTCTTCTGCCCTTTTCTCTATACCTCTAATGTAATCTTCTTTCAAATCGACCGCGTAGACCCTTCCTTCAGGACCAACGCATTCAGCTAAAGCGAATGTATAGTAACCTGTATTACAACCAAGATCAGCAACCACCTGACCTTCGTTGACGTAGGGTTCGATGCTCCTTTGAGGGTTCTCAAACAGTCTGCTGAGTGGATTCAGATTTATCTTGCTTTTTGGCTTCTCTTCCCCAATTTCTTGTTTCTCTTTACTCATAGCCCCTTCATCAACCTACATGTATCCTGATTTGCTTGTTTTTCCCTAAGTGCTTTTTGATGCTTTCGGCTGCTTCTTGCACGCATCTTATCTGTTGGAAAAAGGGGAATTGCGGGTGACATCTCCATATGGTAGCGGGTTCAAATCCCTCCCCGCCCGCTTTTAACAATCCCGCGTCAATCTAAGGCTAATTTCTGCTCATATTGTCGATATCACAGTGAAATTGCCGCGTATGACGTGCGTTAGTTGCGCGTTTTTACGACAGCGGTTACTTGGTTTCTGTTGAAGCTTCCACTATTTTCTTGATCTCTGCGTTCAGAGTGTCTGGTAGTCCAAGTATCCCGACATCCATGAAGCCGCGTATGATTACCGAAACTGCTTGGTCACGCGATAGTTTTCGTGTCATAAGATAAGTGATTTCTTTTTCCGAGATTTTCCCCACCGCCGCCTCATGGGTTATCTCAACGCCTTTCTTCTTTAGCAATAAGCTCAGGAATAGACTGCATAAACGATTCATCATCCATCAGTAAACCACGGCATTCTAAATGTCCTTTACAGTCGTCGCTGTCACCCTTCTATCATTCCTCGGATAATCATTTTTGAGCCCTCACGAGAAATGGCTCGGCTGACCATTTCCGCTTTACTTCCTTTTCCAGTCAAAACAGCCTTCGTTCCAATGTCTAACTGCGAGTTTCTGTGGCCGTAAAGGATGCTGTTGAAGCTTGACTCTTGAGTCTTCTCCTTTGCAGTAGGCTACAGGATACATTTGTATATCCCTTACGGGGCGTATGCAAACGTAGTTCGAGACAAATGTTGCTTTGTCGGCAATTTCGGTTGCGCTTCTCGGTCGAACAATGGTGGTTCTCGCTCCATTGATGAATCATCGTGAAGTTGAGCATAGCTCCTTTTTTGACGTAGATTTCGGAAATTCCCATGTGTGATGCGTTTTCCAACTGTTGAGTGTTGCAGGCAACTGGTGATTATGTGTGAGTTTGAGCCTTCCTCGGCGATTATGATGTTATGCACACGTTGCTCAATGTTCTTGTGGCTTATCATCATGCATGATTGAAGGGGAAAATCTACTTTGGCGCCTGGAAGAATCCTAATAAAGTATCCTCCGCTGTAGTCTTCAGCTACTTTTTTGGTGTATTCGTCTTTATTTTTGTCGACGAGTTTCCACATGTAATCTTCGAGCCAAGCATATTTTTTCAGCGCTGTCTTTATGTCCAAAAGTTCGATTTTGTCTTCGAAAACGCGGTTTACCGTTGCTTGGACAGTGGTTTGATCCAAGTGAAAATAGGTGCCTGAACGGTTTTTGTCGGTTGATTCGATGCCTGCCCTCTGTGCTTCCTCAAGAATTTCATGAGGAACTTTTGTTAGTTCACTTTCTGCACTCATCTTTCCAGCCTCCAACCACTCTCCTTCTGCAGGCCACGCATTCCTCGTAACCTACCTTCTTAATGTCCTCGTAGATGTTCATGGGATGAGTGTAGCAGTGAAATTTTCCGTCGAGAAGAATAAATCCGTATTTTGCTTTGATGTACTCCATTATGTCTCCTTTGTGAGTTATCACCAAAGCTGAAGCTCCGCTGCTTTCCACGTAGCGTTCAATTTCAGTAGCTATCAACTTTAGGCTTTCTACGTCCACACCTGAGTCAGGTTCATCCAGAAGCAGAAGTTTGGGTTTAAGGAAAAGCAACTGAAGAATCTCGGAGCGTTTTTTTTCCCCTCCAGAGAAGCCGACGTTGATATCCCTGTTTAAGAAGTCAGTTAATCTAAAGGCTTCAACAAGTTGTTGTTCTTCAGTGCTGAACTGCCTCATCAGTTTTTTTGCCCAGACAAAGTTTCAATAGGTCTATGAGCTTCACGCCGGTGATTTCAGGAGGATTTTGGAAGCTGTAGCGATGCCGAGCTTTGCCCTTTCCTCAACAGTTTTGGTCGTAATGTCCATTCCATTGAACACGATTGTTCCTGAAGCTGGTTCGTATGTGGGGAAGACCCATAATTGTACTTATGAGCGTTGTTTTGCCGGAACCATTCGGCCCGAAACAGAACGTAGTTCTCGCCGCTTCTTGAGGCTGAAAGTTACCTCTTTGAGGATAGGCTTTCCTTCAACCTTCACAGTCAAATCTTTGACTTCAAGAATATCCATGACAATCAAAGACCATACTTTTGGAATGGAAAATAAACATTTTGGCGCACACACAATTTCATTGGTGTACGCTATCTAGTACATTAGGTTGTTTTTGCCAATTCTTTCATATTTCGTGCAATAGTTCAGCTTCCGAGATTCTGTAAATATAAAAGAACACACAACGTGGAGACATAAAGTCTATTCTGAATGTAAACTCCCAATATTAGCTTCTTTC
>CAWGAW010000014.1:0-113724 GCA_963820675.1 Candidatus Bathyarchaeota archaeon
TGTTCCAGCATACGAGGCTAATCAGACCTTAAAGGTTTCGGGAGCCAAAGTCTTCGTCGACGGAACTATCATAGGCTACTGCAACTCGGCTAATGAGCTTGCGAAAATCTGCAGAGAAAAAAGAAGAGCCGGAGAAATCTCGACCGAAGTCAACATAACCTACTTCTCGAAACTGCAGGCTGAAGCGGAAGAGCTCCACGCCAACTGCGATGAAGGAAGAGTCCGAAGGCCCCTAATAATCGTCGAAAATGGCGTACCAAGACTTCAACCTAAACATCTTGAAAAGATAGCGTTGGGTGAATGGACTTGGGAAGACCTAGTCAAGAACGGTTTAATCGAGTACTTGGACGCTTCAGAAGAAGAAAACGCATACATCGCAATATCCATGGGCAAGGTCGGTTCAGAGCACTCACACTCAGAAATAGCCACTTTCACTATACTGGGAATCTGTGCTTCAACTATACCTTACCCCGAACACAACCAGTCTCCACGCAACTCTTATCAATCTGCAATGGCTAAGCAAGCACTCGGCGTTTACGGAACAAACTTTCAAAATCGGGTAGACTCACGTTCACATATCCTGCATTATCCGCAAGCACCCCTCGTAGAAACGGAACCAATGGAAGTAATGGGCTACAAGCAACGCCCAACAGGGCAAAACTGTGTTGTCGCTGTGCTCAGCTTTGAAGGCTATAACATGGAAGATGCCATCATCTTCAACAAAGCATCGATAGAAAGAGGCCTAGGGCGTTCCACCTTTTACAGGATATATGAAGCTGAATGCCGCCAGTACTTGGGAGGACTCAAAGACAAATTCATCGTTCCAGAACCTGGGACACGCGGATATCGAGGAGAACAATATTATCGGCTTCTGGAGCCAGACGGCATTATTGGCTTGGAATCCACAGTTGCCGGCGGAGACGTCTTAATAGGTCGAGTCAGCCCGCCAAGATTCCTCGAAGAATACAAAGAATTCGAAGTCAAGGGACCCTCAATGCGAGACACTTCAGCAGACATGCGTCCCTCAGAAAACGGCGTCGTTGACGCGATATTCATCACGGAATCTGGCGAAGGAAGCAAACTCGTCAAAGTTCAGCGTCCGTGACCAACGCATTCCAGAATTAGGCGACAAATTTGCTTCTCGACATGGACAGAAAGGAGTCATAGGCTTAATCGTTCCTCAAGAAGATTTGCCCTTCACAGAAGACGGCATGGTTCCAGACTTAATAATTAACCCGCATGCAATCCCCTCAAGAATGACCATCGGCCAGTTCATCGAGTCACTCGCAGGGAAATGCGCGGCTGCAAGAGGCAAACCAGTCGGATGGCACACCATTCACCAACGAAGGACCAGACGAAATCACGAAAGAACCTCGTGAAGCTCGGATTCAGCCACACAGGCGGCGAAGTCTTCTACAGCGGCACAACAGGCGAGAAATTCGTCGCCGACATCTTCGTAGGCATCGTTTACTACCAGAAACTGCACCACATGGTCGCCGACAAAATCCATGCTAGGGCTCGTGGACAAGTTCAAATGCTCACAAGGCAGCCAACTGAAGGTAGGGCTCGCGGTGGTGGTCTCAGATTCGGGGAAATGGAACGAGACTGCCTGATTGGACACGGCGCAGCTATGCTTCTAAGAGATAGGCTTCTCGAAGAATCCGACAAATACACGCTTTACATTTGCGAGAACTGCGGCCAGATTGCTTACTACGATATGAAGCAACGCAAGTACGTCTGTAAAATATGCGACGAGAAAGCCAAGGTAGCACCGGTAATAGTTTCGTATGCGTTTAAGCTTTTGTTGCAGGAGCTTCAGAGCTTATGCATTACACTTAAGCTACGGCTTAAAGAGAGGGCTTAGACTGACTGAGGAACTAATCCACAAAGTAGTTGACGAAATATCATTCGGCTTAATTTCACCCAAAGATCTACGCAAACAATCAGTCGTGGAAATCCAAACACCCGATAGTGCCATATTGCGCTTCGCAAAAAGCCGTTTTCGCGTGCGCTAATCATTAATGGCTCAACAATTCAACAAAAGAATTACTTCTTTTCCTCTGGCTTCTTCTCTTCAGGTTTCTTTTCCTCTTTCTTCTCTGGCTTCTTCTTTCGCCCAAAAGGCATGTCAATCACCACCGCTCTCACTTAATCTTTTGATGCTTTCTTAAAAGACTTTTGTTAAGATTCTAGCACGCATGCTTGATCTTAAATTCGTTTTTGAGGCGGCTTTTGCTTCTGGCTTAGCTTCATCCGCGGACTATGGCATGAACCATGATTTGTCCCAGGATACGAGAACCCCGTCCGGAAGGCGAAACCCAACTCATTTACACTCAAAAAGGAATAATGGAACATGGTTGTGCGCTACTCCTTAATTCTAGTATCGATTCCCTGAATAATTCAATTTTGGTTAAAAGGAATTTTGTAGGTGTCTCTGATTTGGAGAGTCTCGGGCCATACGTTAAGACTAATTGGAGAGACTATCACGAAAGACTTTTGGGAAAATTGTAACAAAATAGAAAAATGTTTTTTAGACTTCGGGAATTACAATCTTGTTTGACGTGAAGATCCAACTCCACATGTGGTTAACCAAAAACCAGAACGCGTGGGGCCGCTTAGGTTTTAACCCACGTTTTGAACCCACGGTGTTAGATGGTGGACCTGGTCGCTGAAGATGGCTTTCGCGTGCGTGCAAGAATTTCATCAAGAAAGAAAAGGGGTGTTTGATTCTTCAGCAAATCAGATTTTCTTCTTGTTGACTGTTGTCCTGAAGGTTTTGCCGCAGCACTCGCACAGGCCGATTGTGAGTTCTGTCCTCTTTCCTGCTTTGTCAGGCCTGCCAGCCATCTTCCAAGTCTTTTTGGGCGCTACTTCTTTTCCACATTGGGGACATTTTGCCATAAGTTCGCCTCCATGAATGTGATAGTAGATTGAGAACTAGAACCATGAATAAAACTATTGCTTAACAATCGATTTGGAATAGTGGAAAAGCCTGGAACCTGAAACTCCCAGACTGGGTCTTGTCTGTACGCCCTAATAGCGTCCAGTCTGCTTATGGAAGATTCAACGTTCTTTCTGAAAGAAATAGCAATACTGTCTATAGCAGCATAAAGCAGTCCGACCTTGGGTAGTGAGCTTTAACTCAACGGTTTATCATAAGACTTAGCTGGTGAGAGTCGAAATAATCATGGCGCCTATGATGATATCACGTTAGTATGAAGGGATTTAAGTTCGGTTCTTTTTCCCAAGATGATTAGACTTTAAACTGCATTCTGAGGCGCCACAAACCCATCTTCGAAAGTAGGTTTACAAGGAGCTTGAAATGGAAAAATCGCGGGATGTGGGGTTGCAACACGATAAAAAGCCGCGGGTTACTTATTCCGCACGCGCTGCTGCCGAGAAATAAGGTATTGGAAACGTGCTTTTGCCTACTATGATATATCTATCTAAGCTTGTCTTGACTGTTGTCTTTCATCTCTGGCGAGTTTTTTCTTCTTACGGGCCTCGTCTCTATTTTTCTTTTTTCGAGGCTGAGGTTTTCCCCTATCTCGTTCTCCTGTTTCTCCTTTCTTCCTTATCCCACTCTCTCCTTCTCATAAAAGAAATGACCATTTCCTTTTCGTGAAGCTGTTCCTTGTCGTCATACAACTTCGTCAATAGAGTGTTTATGACTTGTGACATTTTTTCCCACTCAGTACGCAGCTTCCGTCGTCATTGTGTGCAAGTTGGAGAGGGCGATTCTCGGGTGGGGCTATGCCTATTAGTTGGGCGTGTTAGTGTGTGTTGCGATGATTGGAATGAGAGTTGGTTTGCTCTTATGTAGGTATGATGATTCGGAGGATTATTCTGTTGCCAGGCGGTTTCGCTTTGCCGTTGTGGATTTGGATGAATGCAAGAATTATCCTTTGAATTTTGTTTGCACGTTGCCGACGAAAATAGACGCGGGTGGTAAGTCGCAAAGTGTTTTTCTGCAGATATTTGGAGACAAGAGCGTGGAACAGGCTAGGGCATTGTTGACTGGGGCTTTGGAGACCGAGAGTGATTCTGAGGTCAAAGCTGAGATTTCAAGAAGGTTGAAGCTGCTTGAAGCTAAACCCACTAGTTAAATTGAATGTATCGCTTGCAGGAAATTGTTTCAGCCTGAGCGAGTGAGAGGTCTAAGCAGAAATTCTGTCAAGAATGTGTGAAGAAAAAGTTCGGTGGTCGTGAATGAGAAAGCTTCGAGTGTAGTGGAGAAAGAGGTGAGAATATGGGTAAAACATATAGATGTCCTAAATGCGGAGGTTCTAAGGCAAGATATAATTATGGTCTAAGAAACTTCGTGTGCCCAATAGATTATACTCCATTATCCGAATATCAGTGAAAACAACAGTTACGGGAAAATGCTGGAATGTTTGTGAAGAGAAAGAGAGAATTTAGTTTTCAATCTTGGAAACTCTTTAGGATTGTGTGTTGAACATGGGACTGGAAATTATCAAGTCCGCTGTTGCTCTGTTGCAAGCCGTTGGTATGTTGTATAGGACAGCCATTCTTAGAAGAGCTTTAACATCAACATCATGAGGCAGAGATTCTAACGGGTCCCAGAAAAATATCAGATAGTCCAGTTTCTTGTTAGCAATCATAGCTCCAATCTCCATGTCTCCTCCATGTGCACCATCCTTAAGCAGCTTAATCTCCAAACACGTTTTTTCAATAATCTTCTTTCCTGTACCACCAGTTGCATACAGGTTATACCCGGATAAGGTTCCTTTATTGAAATCGCACCATTCAATCAAATCTTTCTTCTTGTTGTCATGCGCTACAAGAGCAATATTTTTCATACATTCACCACCTAGTTAATGCTTGGAATAGCGAGTTTCTTAGGTAACTAACCGCTGCCATAAAAACCATATGGACTACTTAGAATGTTTGTGACGATTCTTTGTTGCGTAGGAAAAACTGAAATGTTGATCGTGTATATTAGATAGTTGGCGAGTTTTTGTGAGTACGCGTAGGGTTTTTAGCAATCCTGAGTGTAGGGACTGCATTTACAAGGGCAACAGCTATTGTTGGAATCAATGCCCTTACAACGTTTGGAGAAGAGAGAAAGAGTGACAATCATATACGATGGTTGATGTACTTCACTGACCTCTGCTTGCTGATGCCTTTCACCAGCAAATGCTCGACCAGTTCCGCGATGGCTGCTTTGTCTTCAGAGGATATGTTCGATGATTGAAGGCGCCTCATTGCCTGTTCAAAAATCTTGTCGTAGCCGTAGGTTCCTGTTCGCTTTGTCGTTTTTCCACCTAATAGATAAATAGTGGAGTGAGGAACCGAACTGGAATTTTGGTGCGGTTGCCGGGATTTGAACCCGGGTCGTCAACGTGGCAGGCTGATGTCCTAAACCAGGCTAGACTACAACCGCGCGTACGTGGTTTCGGTAGTGTGTACCAACATTGGCGATTTTATTTAAGTTTTCTGAAGGGGCTAACGCCATCATTGATCCACCTTGCTGGGGTTCAAGTCCTCGAAACGCCAATATTCATCGGGTATTCCAGCTGTTTTCATGCCTTCAGCTCTTCTGCTTTAAGATTTCTCTCCCCAATCTAAGCCTTTCTTTTCCTTACTTGCTTTCTACGCCGAGACTAGACCCTCTGCAAACGCAGGGTCCATGCTTCCATGGGCGTGCTAAGATAGGCGTGAACCAACCTTTCCCACGTCAGTTTATCAGCTAAGCGCGCCTGCGTGTTCCTAAAATGGTTAAAAATGGTTTTAAACCTGCATTCTCATTTCGGGTCACGTTTCAAAGCATGAACTGCGAATTGGCATAGCACATCTGGGAAAGAGCAAAAATGGAATTTTGACCATTTTTCACCAATATCGGAACAACCATGCGCGCCATTCCAAAGGTAATGCTTCTGTACAAATGCCTCGAGACTCAGGACTTAGAATTCTCTTCGCTTAGCCGTTGTCCACGGTTGCATTTTGTAAAGCGTGACTGCTATCAAGGTCAATATCATGAACGCAGGCAGTATTAGAAAAGGCGAGAATTCGGGGATTACGCCGTCATGTCCAACAGGAACAACGTAGAGTGGGATGAGCGATGATGGTAGGCTGAGGATTGTACGTATTGTTCCTGCCCCTGCGCCGTTCCAGGTTTCTAAGCCTTTGCTCACTATGTTTCCGCTTAAGTTCCTTGCTGAAGCTTCTAACAGGATTTGCTGAACGACGCACCCAGCGTCTACTTCAATCCATTCGTGGGGAACTATTCCGCCGTCACCGTCTAAAGATGAGTCGTATGCAACTATGAAAATTGTGGGGGCGTTTGCCGCCCATGTCTCGCCTCCACAGGCGTTAGCTATTTCAAACCTTTTGTCGCCTTGCACGGTTGTAGTCATGGAGTGCGACTCAGGCGTGTACCCGTAGATGCCCGTGGCGTTTGAAACGTAGATTTTGAGTGGGTAAATTCCATTAGCGCTTGGCACTGTCCGGTGACCCGTTGTGCTGTAGCCATAGCCAGCCCAGAGGAGTTGAGAGAGCTCCTGCGTGGACAAGGCTTGACCAGACCAGGCTCGGGCGTAAAGCAGGCTATTCAGCGAATCTGCAAAAGACAGTTGGCTATTTTGCACGAGCGGAAGGTTGCCAGTCATTCGCGTGTTGTCAGGAGAAGCTGAAGCATAGGGAGATGCGTCATAGCCTAAAGGAAGCACCAGCAACGGAGTCATGCTGCTTGCCAAGCCCAGGTCGCCACGCAAACCGTTCGAATCTATCAGCGCCACACAGTGTGTCCCGAGGTTGAGGGTTATGGCGGACAGGGCTGCGTTCTGCACCAGAAGACCTGCCTCCGCCGAAGCGTAATATGGGTTGTTCATCCTCGTCTGGTTCCAAACGACAATTATAATCGTGTTTGCGGTCGCAACGTAGCTCTGCGTGATGTGAGCGGCGATGGTTGCCTTGGTTACAGTGAGGGCTTGGATGACCAGTGTGTTCTGTTCAGGGATGTAACGGTAGGTGGCTGTGGCGTTAACGGGGTAAAGTACAAGAGAATAATCGCTTCCAATCTGTGGGCTACTTCTATGACTTTGCCAGTACCCGTATGCACCTCGCAGCACTTCAAGAAGTTGCTGTTGCGGGATGTTTGCGGTCGTCCAGCTGCTTACTGAATATCTAAGGCTCATAGTTTGTTCTATAGAAATGGGAGCAGCCGATACGCTGGGAAGTAGCAGGCAGGTTATGGTTAAAGCAATTACGCACAGTTTTTTCTCATGAAATGGCATGCTTGAACCCCTGCATCTTATCGAAAAAGCCCAGCCACGGCAGGAAATTCGGTTGGTGCGCAGCCACAATCATGTTTAGGTCATTGCTTTCTACAAGCCTGCGCTTTATAACGATTATTACGAGCCCAGAAATACCGCACCCAACACATGACGCGCCCTTCTCTACGTAGACTATTCATGAATGATAAACAAAGAAGAAAGGGGTTGATAGGATTCAAGCATTTTTTGCTGATTCAAGAATGGGGTAATGAAGCCAAGAACTTTTGATTGGTCTATTCGATAGTAGTAACCGACGCGTGTGCGTTCTGAAAAATCGTCTCCAGCAACATCCGCCTCAGGATGGTGATACCGTGACTTACCTTCAGTTTCTTCTCACCTAACCGCGTTCTATAGCGAATTGGAATTTCCCGAATTCTGAAACCTCTCCGCTCAACCAAGAGGTTCAGCTCGACTTCAATATCGAACCCCTTGGATTTTATAGGCCAACCTCGCAGAACCTCAGTGCGAATTACTCGCAATCCAGTCAACGGGTCCTGAAGAGTTATACCGTTAAGCATGTTATGCGTCAAAGCTAACAGTCTGTTTCCAGTTTGGAATACGCTGTGCAAAGCTTCCTCGTCAACGTGCCCGTTGAGCCTGTTACCGCATACCATGCCGACAAGAGGGTTTTCTTCAAGTATTCTTATCATAGCAGGAACGTACTTGGCAGGATAAGTGTAGTCGGCGTCGGTAAGAACGACATAGTCCACGTTTAAGTCGACATGTTCGAGAGCTTTGGCCAAGGCGTCGCCTTTGCCAACCCCGTCTTGGCAAACAACCTTTGCACCCATATTCCTAGCTATCTCAACGGTGCGGTCGCTGCTTCTGCCGTCAACCACGAGAACCGAAACCGAACCCAGAGTGTCCTTCATCTCAGCGATTGTAAGCCCAATTCCTGGTGCTTCATCTAGCGCTGCAATGACAACCTGGGCTGAATAGCGGGGGTCCAATGCTTGAACTGAAATCGTCAAATCCTTCACCTAACCTGTTCTGTTGTTAGCCAAGTCGTGATTGCTAAACAAGGTATAAACCACGTTCCCAGCGAAACAACATTCCAAGAACCGTAACACGCGCGAGAATCACAACAACGTTTGCGTATTTCCTTATCCTCTTTTCTCCCGAGTTATTAATGAAAGCGGAGAATCATTATTTCTGGCTGTTATAGGGTTTTTACTCTGAGGCGAGTTTATTTGGAAACCCTCGAAAACGGGCTGGAAAGGCCATTCTGCCCTATTCTGGAGCTTTTGTGAGATTTTAACCTGCAAGGGTTTACGCTGCGATTTTTTCTTGATAATGCTTAGAATTGCTTTACTTCTGTCACTGTGTATTCCTGATTGAACCTGTTGGTCTATCCAATCACGAACTTTTTGTCTAAGTTGACCAAGACCGTTTGCTCAGGTTTTTTTGATTTCAAGCTAACTATCATAACATAACCTTTTTTCCCGAGATTTCCACTCTCCTCTCCAAGGCAAGTTGAACAGGAAGACAAAAAAAGCTACATTTTCGAAAATTCTCTAAGGACAATTTAACTTCTGTCAAACACTTTCTCTGGAATACATTTTCAGATATGAAATGGAAAAAGCAGGTTTTGCGGGTGACATCTCCACTTGTCACGAGTTCAAATCTCATTTTTCTTGTTCGCATATTTTGATTATGTTCTTAGCGAGTTCGAGCATTTTCTTCTGACTGCCACGCGCCTGAAAATTGTGAAGTCCAAATCATTTCCTAAGAAGAATCATGAACTGGTAGTCCCCGTATCATGTTGGCTAGACTTCTGCGAAGAGGAATTAACCAAGGGGTGAAGTGCAGTTTTCAAAAAGTCTTATCTTATCACACCTTGTAGCTTGGTCAAAGGCGAGGAAAATGTCCGCACGAAATAAAATACTCAGGCTCTTACTTTGGCCGTTTATCGTCGTCACTTGGATTTTCGCATGGTCTCTATTATGGTTTGGTTCGATGGATAGACGCCGTAAATCGCACACTAGGCAATTGTGAGACCTGAAGGATTGCGGGTGACGTCTCCACCTGAATGTGGTTTCAAATCCCGAAAAACTTTTAGGCTCGGAAAAAGAAAAACAACATTACAAAGAGATGAGCATTGAAACGGATTTAATTTCAGTTGCAATAAACTTGATTCTAGCAATTGCCACCGTCGTCGCGGTATTCTATGCATACAAGACAGTTAAGTCTAATCAGAAATCTCTCGAAGCCCAATTTCTCTATGACCTATTCAAGGAGTATTCTACGCAAGACATGGGGGAACATGTTAGAATCCTTAGTAATTTTAAGAAAGTACATCCTGATGTTGGGAAGGCGTACAAGGAACAATACGGAATGGGTCGTGACCTGGACTTAGCTCGCCGTGTCGTTTCGCATTATTATCAAAGGATAGGTCGATTGAGAGAAGCAGGCTATGTTTCGGAATTGTTTGTGAAAACTGTGGTCACTTCTGAGAATGCTACTTTCCTGCAACTAGTAATTATCCCGATTGAGATAGCCCATGCCGAGATAACAGGAACACAGCCTTTCGATCAAAAGGTTTTTGACTGCATTTTCCAGATTGCCGGACCCACGAAAGCATCCGCTGGCTAAAATTTTGGTCATAAAGGGAATTCAAGGAGACATCTCCACTTAGATAGGGGTTCAAGCGAACTCAGCGGATTGCTTACACATGCAGGATGAACGTCATTGGTGTACTTAAAAACGGATGTTCGGAGCCCTATTTTCATAGCTTGGAATAGGTATGTACAAACCCATTCTCTTCCTTCATTCCCAGCTGGTGTCTATCCAAAATTGCTTTAATTACGCTTCTCGAATGGCTCGGAGTTAGGGTTTAATCTTTGAATCTGCTTCGCGTATATGATCTACAAAGCAGCCAGATTTAAATTCTTAATCAATGCATATTTAAACATGGATCCGGGGAGAATTCGGTGTTTTATTCCTGTAGGTGGCCAAGCCAAAAGGTTAAGACCTCTTACTAACGACACATCCAAACCCTGTATTAGATTTTTGAATAGACCCCTGATCGAGTTCTCGCTTGCGACGCTGGCTGTGCAAGGCATAAAGAACTTCATTTTCGGAGAGTATGGCTATACTAATTACGCGAACCTTTTTGACCAGTATGGAGAAGGCGTTGGCTTCTCTGCAAAATACAGAATTGAGCCAAGAGTACACATCAAACATCAACCTAACCTGGATGACTTAGGAAGTGCTGATTCATACAGGCTAAACGTAAACTATTATGATGTACGCGACCCCGTCCTTGTTGTTCAGGGAGACAACCTATTCGACATTGATCTGAAAGATCTTATCAAGAAACACAAGGAACGGGACGCGCTGATGACTATCGCGTTGATTAGGGTGGAGAAGGTCGAACAATATGGAATAGCCGAGTTAGGCGAAAAACAGAGAATCAAGCGTTTTGTTGAAAAACCTTTAGCAGAAAATGCACCGAGCAATCTAGCTAATGCCGGCATCTATCTTTTGTCGCCTGAAGTTAGAGAGATAGTTCAAAGCGATGACATAAGGAAGATGACTCAGGACAATGGAAGACTTGATTTCGGCTTCGATCTGATCCCATATCTTGTCAAAAAGGATATTCAGTTTACGGCTATGAAATATCCGAGTGGTATGACATAGGAAACCCGGAATGCTATCTGAAAGCGATGCACGAACTGCTGCACGGAAAATTGAACATAGGAATAATGGAGGAGAAAATTCTGCCTAACAGAAACATTTGGATTCAGGGATACAGTGAGGAATCGATAAGACGACGGAAAGAAACAGTCAGAAAATATAAAGATAATAAGTTGGCGCTAGAGGGCGCCGCTTTGATTGGCAGACACACCAGTATAGGCGATTACTGTAGGATTTCTGATTCGAACATCGACAATTTCTGTATCATCGGGGAACATACAAACATTGAAAGCTCAGCAATTATGGATGCTGCAAAGATTGGGAACTACGCCAATATATCTGACAGTATTCTGGGAAGGAAAGTGGTTGTTGAGTCAACCGACGAAAACGTAACAAGCATTGAATCAACTTCGGTTGTAGGCAATGCCGTTCACATCAGGGAAGGCTGTAGGTTAGTAAATACAAAAGTCAACCCCGGCTTAACAATTCCTCCCGGAATGGTATATCAAGATAAGTTTCTGCAGAACTACGAGGACATAGCTAAACTAGCATCCTAAAGTGTAAACCCTAGGAGCTACGCTATTTCAGTTCAGGAAGGTCGTCAGCTAAAACCCCACGCGTGAGAAGCGAAAACGTTAAGAGAGATTGTCAGCCGAGATTATTCTGCGCCTTACTTCTAGGAAGTTACTGTGAATGAAGAACTCGGAAGTCGCCAGAATCCTCCGTAACATCTCCATACTCCTCGACATGGACGATGTCCCATTCAAGCCCCGCGCCTACGAGAAAGCAGCGGTCACCATCGAGGCGTTGGAAGAGGACGTTGATAAAATCTACGCTGAAGGCGGCATCAAAGCGCTGAAAGAGATTCCAGACGTGGGCGAGAGCATCGCCGAAAAAATTGAGGAACTCATCAAAACGGGCAAGCTCGAATACTACGAGGAACTCCATAAGAAAACGCCCGTCGACATAGAAAGCCTCACACGGATCGAGGGGCTGGGACCGAAAACCATCAAGACCCTGTATCAAAAACTCAAGGTAACCAACATCGACGAACTCGAAAAAGCTGCAAACTCACACCAAATTTCCCAACTGCCTCGCTTTAAGAAGAAGACCGAAGACAATATCCTCAAGGGCATTGACTTCGCCAGAAAAAGCGGTGGGCGATTCATCCTCGGCTTTACATTGCCGCTCATTCGTGATGTAGAATCGAGGTTGAAGACTTGCCCCGAAGTGAAGAAAGCCGTGGCAGCGGGCTCCGTGAGGCGCATGCGGGAAACCATAGGCGACGTCGACTTCCTCGTTCTCTCCGACGACCCGGGAACGGTGGCAGACTTTTTCGTCTCCATGCCTGAGGTCATCCAAATCATTGAGAAAGGCAAGACGAAGTCAGCGGTTAAGCTGAAAACTGGTATGAACGCAGATATCCGAATCCTGCCAGAGGAGAGTTTCGGCGCGGCATTGCAGTACTTCACGGGCAGCAAACCCCACAACATCGAACTCCGCAAAATCGCCATCGAGAAGAAGTGGAAGCTGAACGAGTACGGCATCTTCCAGAAGAACAGACAAATCGCAGGGAGAACCGAGGAAGAGGTCTACGCAAAACTAGGGTTGCAGTGGATTCCGCCAGAGATGCGGGAGAACACGGGCGAAATCGAGCTTGCTAAGAAAAACCAGCTCCCCAAAATCGTAGAATACAAGGACATGAAGGGCGATTTGCAGGTTCATACGAACTGGACGGACGGGCAGAACTCGATTCCTGAGATGGCAGAGCAAGCGAAGAAAAACGGGTTGGAATACATTGTGATTTCCGACCACTCGAAGTACCTTGCCATGACCGGCGGCTTGGACGAGAAGGGACTGGCGAAGCAAGCGAAGGAAATCGAAGACGTCAACAAGCAAGTCGAAGGCATAACCGTCCTGCAAGGTGTAGAACTGAACATACTCAAGGACGGCAACTTGGACGTTTCAGACGAAGCGTTAAAGAAACTCGACGTTGCCAGCGCTGGAGTCCACTCACACTTCGATATGCCCAGAGAAGAGATGACGCAAAGAGTTTTGAAAGCAATCGAGAACCCGAACGTCGACATCCTCGTGCATCCCACGGGAAGACAAATCCAGAAACGCGAACCCATTCAACTGGATATTGAGAAAGTAATCCAAGCCGCAAAAGACAATGGAACAATTCTCGACGTGGACTCCTACCCTGACAGGCTCGACCTGAAAGATGAACACGTGAGAAAGGCGGTTGAGGTCGGCGCGAAACTTGGCATAAGCAGCGATTCGCACAGCACGGCACACATGCACTACCTGGAGTTGGGTGTGGCTCAAGCGAGACGCGGCTGGGCAACGCCAAACGACATCGTGAACACGAGAACGCTGACGGAGTTTAAGAAGACGCTGAAGCCTTAGGCAACGCGTACTCTTGCATGAGTTTGTGTAAGAAGCTGTAGTTGTTTATGCGGACAAGGTGGCTTGTGCAGCTGCAGTCGGAGCAGCCAAAACCTTCGACAGTTTCGCCTTTTGCTGCGATTTTCTTAGCTATTTTGCATTCCTCTTGTTTGTCATCTGCTTTCGTGAAGACTTTTAGGATTTTCACGTTGGGATCCTGCAGCAGGTGGTCGATGTGCCAGAACATATTTTTTTCCTTTCTGAGGTGCCGTGCGATTCGTTTTTCGAGCGCGGTTTGGGCTGAACCTACGTACGCGTAGATTCCTCTTGAGAAATTGATGGTGCCGAGTTTGCCCACGGACACATCTGAGTCGATGCTGAGGTGGATAATGAGGACGTAAACACCGTTCAAGGCTGACACTTGGCTACGGATATGTATGCGCGTCCACGCTTGCGGGTTTCGTGAGTTTCTTAACCTTTACTTCAACCGACTCAGGCATCGCGTCGGTTCCTTTGAGCGTCTTCGAAAAGCCCAATACGACGTTGGCGAGAGTCTCCTGCATCATGTTGTTCAAGGGCAGCTTTTTGCCGTCCACCCAAATCTCGGTGTCAAAAAACTTCTTCACGACCCTGTGGTTTTCACCCAAAACAATTCACCTCTACCACAGGGCAAACGCATCTCAGCTGATAAAGTTTCTCAGGAAGTCTGTAGGAACTGGTTCGTAGGGTAAGAACGCCCACCCTCTGGGTCTGGTTTCTTTGTCCCTCTTGAAAAACATGTTAGAGGGCGCTTAGAAGGTGTAATTAATCTTTTGGATTCATAATGATTATTAAACTTCATTTTCACATTTCATCAGAGAATCTCCAAATTTAGGGTTCGATATGACCAAAGAAACTATGGCTCAACAAACGGTTGTAGACTATGCGATGATAGCGCAAGAGCATACGCTCCTAGCTTGCACCGACCAAATAGTCCCGAGAAAAACCGTGGTTTATGAAACTCTAGTCGACCCAGCTGTCATAAAGCTATCTGGGGAGAGGATTAAACGGCAGTTATTCGCTAAGTATGGAATTTTGAAGCCCAAATCTGCGCCCATCGAGTTACGGTCAATGGAAAAGTATTATGAACCCTTTATAGTATGTAGTGGTAGGTATTTTCTCGATTATTACCGCATGAGTGATTATTCCATACTAGTTGAGAGTGACGTGACCGAAGTCATTCTCATGAAACAAAAATTCTATCCCAAACGCGAGAATTCGATTGCAAGCATAAAGCTTGAGGGTGAAGAACGGTTAGTGGTTGAGAAGAAAGCCGTCTTCATGTTGGATAAGAATGGGCAAGAAGCAAGTCTGGAAACGTTGCCTTCAGCGCCTTCGGAGAAGAACCCTGAAGAGACGATAAAGAAGTACGGAATTAAGGAAATCAATTCGAGCGCCGATGTTGAATTTGTTAGGAAAAGACTGGTTCACCGACCTGAAAATCTGAGCCGCATCGTTAGTGAGATTTTTGAAGTTAGCGAGAGAGTTGTAATTTACGCCCCGAGATTCAAGCTTACTTACGTTAACGCGTACTCTTACGAGGAAAAGTCGGTGGAGTTTGACGGGGTCACATCAAAAAGAATCCGCGATGAGAAGCTCCATTCTCGACTAGTTCAAGCTATAAGGTCGACCTTGAATTCAATTTTGGACGCGGTAACCTGAAAGACTTACGTTCTGCTTTTTGAAACGCTCGCTAGACGCAGACATGTACAGACATGTAAAAGCACGCGCTAGAATTGCGCAGCTGCTACCATGAATACCTCTGCCAAAAGTAAGAGTGACACGCCTAAGGGTGGGATAATTGCGAGGCGTTTCTGCAGTGCACGCAAACCTGCGGGTGGAGGCTGCTGGGGGGTTTGCTGCATTTGAAGTACTATCCGCCCTAGTTTCTTTGCAGTTGGAGTGAGAAGCAGGAAAACGACAAAAAATGCAGCAATTCCAAAAGACGCTCCGATGGTTACGAATATAGACCAAGGTGACCTAAGGTCAAAGGCGTTTGGCGGGCCGTCAGACATTGTGTAAGCCACAAGTGGTCCAAACACAATGGTGAGAACGGTAAACACTTGAACCGTTTTTACAAACCTCGGGAAGACTTTGAGTAGAAATTCACTGTTTGCTTGAGGAGTAAATTTCGCAACCGAAGGTCTGATTGCAACCAAAAAGGTGAGAGCTGCTCCTGACCATCCTATTACAGAGACTATATGAAACCATGTGAGGGTTCCAACAATAATTTGATCGACCATACAACAAAAACCTCTGCAGAATGGTGGATTCCGAGGTTACGTATATTGTTTTCTGATGCTTAACACACATCGTTTATGTATTTGTTGTTTACCACAAGGTTTCGTTGGCTTGGGCAGTTTCTTCAGAAACGTGCGACATAATGTGATTGATTGATGACAACCACAATTGTATAAAAGCAAACACACGTTTGTATGCTTGTGGTGCGAGAGTCTCGAACTTCGTTGAGATAATGGCTTTGTACAGAGGTTTTTCGATCGGTCGCTTCAAATGCTCAGGCATATCGACCATGATAAGCGTGGCTGATTACCTGAGTGAAGGCTACAGTCTTGAAGTCAGAAAGAATTCAACCAAGAAGTTTTGCGTTCAATGTATCCGAGATTTCATAGGGAAAACGGGGCTTCGAGCGGTGGAGAGCAAGAATTATCTGACCATTTACTCCCCGTGAAAGCGCTATCTCGGTGTGGAATTTGCGAGTCGGAGTGCGATCAACGTCGAGACTAACTTATGTGCTTTTAGTGTGGTGAGACTCCTTCATGTTCCATGCCCGAAGGGCTCTCTGGGGTCCTGCAGGGGTATTGGGTTCCCGCAACAAAATTCCTCCCCGAAACTCGGGTTTATGACAGCCGACGGCAGGCAAGGGCGCTGGGCGAGCGTTGCAAGTGGTAAAGTGCAAGTTTGTGTTATTGCCGAGATACAATCAGTTTGGTTTATGAACTTGTACTCTAAGAAAATCTGACAGCGGTATTGTTTTGAACGAACAATGGGCGAAGATGAAGTAGACTGTATAGCACCAATACTGGCTAAGCACAACCTTGGAATGAAGGAAGAAAAGGGTATTACTGTTATTTACTCCCTCTGAGAGAAACAAAAGCAAGCGCGCGTCATGTTGGGTCGCTAATTCGTTTTCCAATTTTTGGTTCTATCCACCGGTATCCGAGTAATGACAAGAAAAAGGCGATGAACCAAAAGATTAACCTTAGAGGTATGGTTGTAATGTTGTCTAATTCTACCATCCAAGACCAGAAGATAGGTATGGCTGAGACAAAGAAGATTACTGCGATTATCAGTTGGAGATTCCTTCGAAGTTTGTATGCGCGAAGCAGTTGTTCGGGAGTGTTTTTCTTTTTCTCGCTTATGAGAGAAGTAGTGAAGAAGGTCTGAATCGTGGTTAATCCTCCCAGGTCGAAAGCGTAAAGTATTGAAACATTCTGAACCATTACCAAGCTGGACGAGAGAAGCTGGTTGAAAAGGTAAGGTTCGATGGAAACCAAGAAGAGCAGCAGAATGTTAAGATTTATCAGCTTAGCCGTTTCAACAGGCAACAAAGACATGGTTTGCGTGTAGGATCGCCAAATGTTGATTAGTATTAGGAAACTGAAACCGAAGAACAGAATGGACAGGACTAATCCCTGAAAATCGCTCGGCTTTTGACCTATTAACGTCAAAGCGCCTATGGAAAGGGCTAAGCCGAAGATTAGGTCAGAAAGGGTTTGTATGCGAGGCTTCCCTGGGGAGCCTGTGCTTCCTTCTGTCATTGTTCGGACATCCTCAGTTTCTAAAGTTAATTAGTTTGTCGTTGGAATAATATAGATTTAAGTATTCTCACTTTAGCTAACGCGCGCTGCCTAGCATCTACTGATACCAGATAAGCATTCATCGCGTCTGCTGAAACTTATGAGACGGAGCGAAACGACGCCGAGACTTGCGTGAAGAGGCGCGTGGAAAACAGTTAAGTATTCGTATGTGCACAATTCGTGTAGTTTTTTGGAGTTGAGTAAGATGACGAGTACTGGACAGAGTATGCAGATAGACTTTGGTCATTGGGTTCTGAGGTTGATTGCCAGCATCATAGACGGCGTTATCATTGGTGTCATTTCGTGGATTCTCTGGACTTTCCTGTTCGTTGCCATAGTTCTCACTGGTGGTCTGCTTTTTCTCGCCGTTGGCTTTCTATACTATTTCGTGTTCTTATTCGGATGGGGCATAATCTGGGTGGTTTACTCTATTGTCTTGGAGTCAGCTTGGAACGCAACGCTTGGCAAGAGAATTCTCGGCTTAAAAGTGCAAACTGTTAGTGGCGGCAAACCCACGATAAACCAGTTGTTTGTGCGAAACATCAGCAAGATTATTCCGCCATTGGTTCTGCTGGATTGGCTGGTTGGCATCTTCACGCCTGGTGACAAACGACAGAAATACACTGATCGAATCGCAGGAACCGTTGTAGTTCAAGTTAGCCAAGTCCTTCCAATGGTAACTCAAACACCAAAGCAATAAGTCAAAGCTGGCTGGTAAAGTCAACTTTTTGCCCTCTTTTTTCTTGCCATTCCGTAGCGCGCGCTTTACTGAGTAACAACGATGAGACAGCTTTCAAAATTGCATTATTCAAATAGATTTCCTTAATTATGGAGAAAGCATTTTACATCAAATCTAAAAATACAATGGTGTTTTGGATAGTTCATGCGCAGCTGTTATGTTACTTATGACTGCGAATAATGCGAAAAAAATATATACTAAATTTACTAAATGCAAACAAGTTCAGAAGTTGAGAAAAGACATATCAACACATGCAATCATGGCCAAAAATGGGGATAAAAGAAAAGTTTGGAATTACGTCTTGCCCAAACAACATAAATCCACCCGTTATAGTCCAATCAAATCAATCCCGCCTCTAACCAAACAAACCACTCAATAAACCGCCTAAAAAAAATATTAAAATCTAACCCAGAAAAAATCAGCTCTTTCTGGCTCTCGTTGAACTTACGTTTTCGTTTGCATCGTGTTGGTTCGTCTGGAACGTGCGAGACGGAGCGAAAGCGACGCCGAGCGTTGGAACGGGCGGTGAAGCTATTGGGTTTTGTGCATTTTAGAATTTAACGGCTATTTTCTATGCTATCTAGGGCAGCAGACAAATCTGCAAATGCTATGGTCAGATTCTTCGCCGACGCATTTTCAATCAGATTCGCCAAGGACATATTATTTCGTTTGTAGAAATTAGCAATAACATCCTTTTCAGGCACAATATCGGTTTGGTACTGTAAATTAATAAGTGCTGCTTCATTTTCTTCGACGCACTTCTTATTTCCCAAAATCACCACACGCATGGAAACTTCATGCGCGCTATCTCTACATTTTAATAGAAAAGATTGGTTACTCAGCTGGTGAATTTCCACTGGACAAAACCCAGCTTTTCTTATTTCTCTTTCGATTTGAGCGTGCAAATCTTTGCCTTGGTTAACATATTCATAATCAACGAGGATAAGATAGCTGCAGATTCTATATTTTCCAATATAGGTTTTTGCTGGTTCAAAAACTGAGAATCCAGCGTATCTCCCCGTCCTACTATTCCCTCTCCCAAAAACTGAGACAACTTCAGGAATCCATAAGATTTTCGTGTTAGGTTGTGGATATCTGCCAGCCATCGCTTTCAAAATCTTTCTTTCTTTCGGTCCATCTCCAGTTAATGCCAAAGACATTTGACTTACGTAATCCCCACTTCGTAGCTCGTCAGTTGCCTTCACTGCATACCATCCATTTAGAGTTCTAATAAATCAACCAATTTGCGAGGGTCTTGACTAGTGTCTATGATGTTTTCTAATTCCTCCAAGGACAAGCTTTTTTGAATTAGTACATCTTCATCTGTCTTCTTAAGTTGAATAACCGTTGTTTCCTTAGGTCTAACATCTAGAAGACTATTCAATACATCAAAACTATGAGTTGACATTACTACTTGCCATGGTTTTTTTGCTATCCAATCTAAAAGTTCTTTGATTAGAGAAGGATGCGCAGAACCCTCGAAATCATCCCACAACAGAAGACTAGGGCTAAGTGCTTCCAACCAAAGAGCCGTAGTAACAACCTTCTGAATACCATCCCCCAAATCCTTGACTTTGACATACAGGGGTTGCCGCTCTTTTCCTCTCTCTTTTCTCGCACTTAGCGCAGGTGTTTTCAGGACTTCCGTATATTTGTCATCCACGCATTTGTTTATCAACTTGATTACTTTTGAGTTTGCACCAGATTTTGTCACTAAGTTCCAAATACCTTCCTCGTTAATTTTAGCTTGAAGTCTATCCATGAAAGCTGTGTCGTTTGGTATGAAAAAGGTTGCATTATTAAGTTCTTGATGATAGTCTTTAGATTCTGTATGCTTTTCAATCGAAGAAGCAATTTTTCTTAGCACCATCTCCTGTAATGAAAGACGAGGTTGGGCTGCAAATTGAATACTAATTTTTTGCTTCTCTAAAGCTGTTCTGGCGTTTTTAGTGCTTCTGTGTGCAGTCTATTCTTGTCTTCTATTTCTTTTTCTATGTACGGGTCAAGGCTTTAAGAACGACTTGATTATTATCTGAGATCTCTATAGTAAGAATGCTCTCATCGATGTTGCATGTTAATTCTGCCTTTCCTGAATAGCCGTAAATCAGAGAATTAAACCCTCCATGTAACTGAGATAGAGCATTAAGAATGGTGTCTCCAAGGTAGAGCTTGGGAGTATTATAACTGGGGAAAAGTGAGAGCGCTTCCAAGACAGAGGATTTTCCAGAATTATTCCTACCCACCAATACTGTAAACTTAGATAAGGACAAAGGCGAACTGCATCGCAGTATGCCTCTAAATTCTTTTATGTCAATAGTTTCCACGAGCAAGAGTCATCCCAGTTTTATCTATGAGGACTTGATTTAAAAATCTTCTATCTTAGAGCCAAAGTACTCCGTTCTTATGCTGGTTTTTTGAAGTATGTTTTCCCGTTAGCTTGGCATACGAGGATGCAATCTTCTCGGATAGCTTGCTTAATTTCCTCATCGGTTTCGCATACGATTGGTTCCCATGTGCTCGTGTCTTCGTCGAATAGGCTGATGTATTTGAGAGTCGTTTTTAGCGTTGGGTCGCTATGACCTAAGATTTCCTTAACTCGAAGTACGCTTTTTGTTCTGTGATAAACGTCTGAAGCTTTGAATCTGCGGAAGTCATAAAGACAGATTTGTTTCAGTTCGGGCATGTTGAATTCATTGGCTACTCGGTTTCGATAGTGTCGGTAATTTGTTGAGAGGTTGTCTGAACTTCCGTTGTAGATATGGCTGTTGGCGGCGAGTTTCTTTGTTGTAATGAAGATTTTCAATAGGTCAATCGATTTAGGTCTAGCTTCCCTTCTCTTCCGATTGTGTGTTTTGCACCTGTTAGTGAAACGATGCCTGTTGTTAAGTCAATGTCTTTGATTGTTAGCCATGTCAATTCTATCGGTCTTTGACCGAGGTCTTTGCTCATTGCGAGCTTGACGCTCATTTCTAATCTTGCGTGGTCAATTAGGAAATTTACGAGCGCCTCTCTTGGTGCTTTGCGTTTCTTGTCGTATCTTTGATAAAATGGTTTGTTCCATTGAAGTCCGTTTGTTTTGATGTGTTTGTCGTATGCTTCGATTAGGTTTTCTTTTGCGCATTTGAGCATTTCCTGTTGGCGACGTATAGTTTGACTTCTTCGGGGTCGGCAGTGTTGCAGTTCCTAACTAGGTGTCTTAGAATCTTTGCTGTTTTCTTGATTGTTGAATCTTCATAGGCGTTCTTCTTCATCCAGAGCATGATGTTGACAATATTAATAGACTGGGACGCTTCTGTATGTACGGGGGATGATGTCGCCGTCCCAGTCTGATTGGGAAAGATGACGAATTGAGAAACGGACAGACCCCTAATAGAAACCCACGTAAATCCGTTAAGGGGGCAATTTCTCTACAGAAAAGGGCGGAGAGTTCAGGCTGGAATCCGTGCCGCTAAGCGCATTCGATCATCTTGGGGCACGTAAAGCAGCCTTCGGGGATGGGTGAGCCTTTCTCGCGTTTCTTCAAGTAGCCCAAGTAGTAGGCGCAGCCTTGCTGTACTTCTTCAACCTTCACTTCCGCAGCGTCAGGGGCTTCGACGGGTATTTCTTCCTCCTCGGTTTCCTCAGCCGCGGTTCTTCTCTCATGGTCAACTTCGCCGACTTTCGTGAGGCATCGGGGGCAGGCGTAGTACTCTTCGATGATGCTTCCCGAGTGTAGTTCCGCGAGGAGGGGTTGCTGGAATTCTTCTCCGCAATTTGCGCAGATGGATGTTTCTTCGGGTTCTGTTTGGTCTGGATTTTTTTCCACTTTTGGACCTTCTAGGTGGCTTACAGCTCTATCTCAAATCTTGACATTTAATAAACCTTTGCAGGGACCCGTACAACAAAAAAACGCCAAAACCCCCAAAAAATGCAACGTGGTGGGCCGTACCGGATTCGAACCGGTGATCTTCGCCGCGTGAGGGCGACGTCCTAGCCAGCTAGACTAACGGCCCTTTTTTGACGCTTGGATTCAGAATACAGACTCCGCCTTCATAAAACCTTTCCTGAGGGAAGGCGACACATTGCTGAAGGTTTCGAGAATGAGGCTTCGAAGGAAACGCAAAGAACACGAACCGCCCCATGAACACGACCGGCTCCTCCTCTTCGTATGCTTCCTCGCAACATCGCTCATCGGCTACGTGCTGATGAACCATGTCGCATTACTGGGCGCCTAAGCATCCCGCACGTCAACCGGTATGACTTCTTTCACCCACGGCGCGGGCACTGCTTCTTCCTTCAGCCAGCGAAGAATCTCAGTTGAAGTTTCGAGGTATTTCACAACCCCATCAGGGGCGACGTCGAATAAACACGAATGACATCATCGGTCCACTCTCAACGTACATCATCGCAGCCGTAGTCGCAATCATCATCGCCATCGCCCTCGTCGCCTTAATTCTTCTACGCAAGAAACAGTAAACGGCTAAGAAAATAATCCACTCTCTCTTCCCTTTTTTCGTCAACAACCATCGGCAACTTTTAGTGACCAACTTGTGACAGAACAAAGTCATGTTCAGAAACCTTTAAAGCGTTTCACTTCATTCTTGAAGTCTCACTCCCAGCACGGTGCCGAGGTAGCTCAGCCTGGGAGAGCGCTCGACCTAGTTACTTTCGTGGCTGGGGGCGAAGCTGAAGACCGAGTCGTCGCAGGTTCAAACCCTGCCCTCGGCACATAAAACCTATTTCTGAAGGCTTATAGACAGAAAAGGCACTCCCTATTGTGGTAATTTCAATTTTGCAACTTGATTTGAAACCCATTCCTTATCCATTTTCAGTAATCTGTTTTTCTTGAGGTTCTCCTTCACAATCCAGATCACGTCTTTGTCTCCGTTTCCTACCCATTTCTCGAACAGTTTCTTGCCTTTTTCAGGACAAGCTGCAACTGCAACACTCCAACAGTAAGCCAGTCCCTTCCTTAGCACCTCAAAAGCCTCAGTTTTCGTGTCTTTTCTGTCCGCGATCGATGAAGTTACATCATTAATGATATCCAGAACGGAACTCGACACATTTTCTGAAGCCTAGCAGCCGAGGTTCGCATAGCGCAGCTATTGCCGCTCTTTTTTCAAAAAGATTACCCTTACTCCATCCTTTCATTTCCTGAAGAAGAAAATCGATGTTTGCATCGCCAATTCTTTGGAGTGCTATTGCCACAGCTTCTCTAATTCTCCAGCGATGATCCGAAGCAAATTGCCTAAGTTGTTTCAAATAGTCTAACTTGCCCTTGTTCACCAGAGTCCCAAGTCCGACTACACCACAAAACGTCAAAAACAACTGAGGAGAATTCTCAGGAGCATCACTCGGTTTCATGGAAATGTATTTTTTAATCAACGCTTCTCCAGCAACGTCCGCAAAAGCTTGAGCTAATTCAAGATTTCCCCTTGGTCCCGGCAACCCCGACTCTTTCAGAAGATAACTGTCCCAATCCTTTAGGTTATTCAGTTTCTCAACATAAGAATTCACTTTGCTTCCCATTTAATTTACACCCGTAGCTCAGCTTTCTCAAGTAGTTCGATGAGATTACTCACCACTTTCCAAGTTCTCGATGTCCCGACCACTCCGAGTATCTTCTCGAAACCTATGTTTCGTCGTCTACCATCGTATTCCCTTGAGTACATGTAATAAAGGACTTTATCGTGAAGGAAGAAATGGTATTCCTCGCCCTGCATCGCCATAAGCTTCTTCACGGCATCGGCAGATGGCTTCGCTGATAGGAACGTCAGATGGACTCGCATTTTCTTGTCGGTAGCAGCCTCTTTGAAAGGGTTATTGGCAATTGCTTCTTCGAGTGTCTTCCTCGACATCACGAACACGTCACTCTGGTGTTCGAGGGCTTGGCGGAGTTTTCTCGAAAGTTCCTTTGACAGAGCGTCAGGGCTTGAGTTGTTTCTGTGGAACAGGATGTTCCCCGACTGCACATATGTGGAAACATTTTGCAGACCAAATGATTCGAAGATTCCTTTTAAATCGGTCATCCTGATTGTTGAGTGACCGCCAACGTTGATAGCTCGGATTATAGCAACGTACTCATGGTGGATACCTGATTTTTCAGTAATTTTCTCAGCCTTGAGTTGCTGTCGTATAAGTCGGTTGCTGATTTTGCGTACCCGCCTTCCTCTTTAGAAATCTTTCTGCAAGTTTGCCAAAATCCACCTTCAGCATAATGACTGTTATCACGACGGTCAGAATTATGGAGAGCGCAATCATTTCTCCTGGGGTGAGCCACTCCGCAAACCTGCTTCCCGTCCAAGCGCCAAGGAATGCGCCGACCACGGTGATGGAGAGTTTGCCCAAGAAGTACACGGAGAAGAACTTCACTGGGTTGTACCTCATCAGCCCCAAAGGTATAACCACGGGTTCATCAGGAATGGGCGTTGCTGCAGCCGCAAAGAGAAGAAGAGCCGCCCACTTCTTGACCTTCAAAGCATCCGCATCCAGACGCTTCCGTTGCTTCTCGCTTAAATGTTTGCTAACGAAGAAAGTGATGAGGTAGTGAATGCTCTTGGCTAAAGCGGCACCCAACGCAACGAGTATTCCCACCGTCACTAGGATAGTTGGGTCGGGGTTGCCCAGCACTAGGGCTATGTTCAAGGCTATGAACAGGTTGGATGGCCCAGCGAAGGGGATAAGGTTAAACCCGAAAGAACCAAGCAGTACGAACACTAGCTCTCAGGGGAGTTGTCATTTTGGGGTTCCTGATTGTCGCTTAGAGGAGTTTGAAGAGACTTTATTAAAGCATGCCAACGCAGGGAATCTAGTAATGAAGTCCCAAAGTGAGGATTATCAAGGCAATTCCAAGCGCCCAGGTGTAGAACGCGAAGTAATGAAACTTCCTGCCCTGGACAACTCTGGAAACTAGTTTTAACGCGAAGTATCCTGCTACCATAGCAGCGACAATTCCTGCCACAACTTCTAAAGAGCCGACGCCGCCTGTTGACAACTGCCCTCGCTGGGTGTACGCTTCCACCGACAGGTCTCCGAGAATGGCTGGAATCGAGAGTAGAAAGGAAAACTTAAACGCCTTGTTTCGTTTCAGTCCAAGGAGCAGAGCCATGCTTATGGTGACGCCGCTTCGTGAAAGTCCTGGAAACACGGCGAAACCCTGCGCTGCACCCATCAATAGCACTGTTTTGTAGGATATGCCTTCCACGTTCTCTTTTGCAAATTTTGTGGAGTAGACGATGGTTGCGCCGATGAGAAATGTTCCTCCGATTATTGGGATTGTTTCGGCCGAGTTCTGTAGGAACAAGTCGTAAACTAAACCAATGCAGGCCGTAGGTATGGTAGCGACGACAATCCGGGGAATCAGCATGCCGGTTTCGGACTTAAAATCCAAATGTGCCAGAGATACGAGAATGTTTTTCACGTCTTTGCGGAAAAAGAAAATCACGACGACCAAAGTTCCTATGTGAAGGACGAGGTTGAACAGGGGCGTCACCGATAAGCCGAAGAAGTACTCGGTGATTTTCAGGTGTGCTGTGCTTGAGATGGGTAGCCACTCGGATACGCCTTGGATTAGCCCGAGGATAATGGTTTGGAGCAGCTGGTCGAGCAATTGTTTTCAACTCTGCGCTTGTTGATTTCCATAGGGTAGCTGTGCTAGTTAATAGGGTTTTTTCGATCTCGGTCGATGCAATGGCGGAAAATGTCTGCTTTGTTGATTTTGTCTGTTTTGGCGTTTTGTGTTTCCTGTAGATATATCGATTTTCGGAATATGTCAGGGTTAAAACGAACCTATATATTAAGAGTTACGACTCAATATGTCGCTAAGTAAAACAAAACAACTGTACAACAAACATACAAAAGGACCAAAAACATGACCCAAACAACCCTCATGCAACCAATCATAATAACTTGCGAAGTCAAAAGAAAACAAACAGGAGAGCAGTTAGACATAACCATTTTAGAAGCCATTGACGAGAGCCTGGCGTCGTTTGGAGATTCCGTTAAACAAGTCGTCTACCATCAACTTGAGAAAAGCTATCACGTAAGGAAGCAAGACATCCCCAGCAAGATTGATGAGTTCGTCTCAACGGTGGAGGAAATCTTTGGATTTGGTGCACGACTGATTGAAATGAAGATTCTGCTCACACTCTATGCAAGAACGAAGGGATTCGCGTATTTCCCCGCGGGAGAGGATTTGATCTTCAAGAATTACGTGCAAAGCCTTAGGAGCTTCATGAATGAATTCGGCTAACTTCTAGCTCTCTCCTGTGCGTTTCTGTTTTCAGTACAACTGTTGTACAGGTTCTTTCTTAGCTGTTTTTAGTCGTGTTTTCGCCTTTTTCATCATCCTTCATGATGCTTTGGTGTTCTACGCGGCGGGTTCTTGGATGTTTGGTATGTTTGGTGTATGTAACATTCCTTATATCTGGGTTTATTATATAACAAGATTCGATAAAGCAAGCCTCGAAGAGGGAAAAAATCATGGTAAACCCACAAAAAGAAGTTCAAACAAAACTCGCCAAAGGCCTACTCGACCTCATCATCCTCCAGTACCTCAAACAGCAGCCCATGCACGGCTACCAAGTTATCACGAAGATAAGGAAGTCTTTCGGCGTCTATTTCGGACCAAGCACCATTTACCCCTTTATGTCGCAGCTTGAGAAGAAAGGTTACATTAAGAGCCAGTGGAACATGGATTCTGAACGACCACGAAAAATCTACAGCCTCACTCACGACGGTCAAGCGATGCTGAACTTCACCGAAGACTCATTGAACATGCTCTGCCAAAAAATCGGAACAAACAACACCGAAAGAGTCGCACTGGAGTCGGGCGCAATTCCACGAAGAACCGTGCTTCCACCGCTGACTGCTCGATGATTTCTTCATTTTCTTCAGTATCTTCAGCCGAGACTGACTTTTAATAAACAAATCTTTTAAGCAAACCCATCGGACATCTATTGTGGTACATTTGAAATTCAGTGACTACCGGCAGAACACGAACGTGAAGTTTAGCGTGGACCCAAGCAAGTATATCATAGCCAAACTAGTCGCCGTCCCCATCTTGTCGGACAAGGTTTTCGCGATCATCAAAGACCAGAACGAGGTGACGGTTGTGGCGAAGGAAGGGTTCGTGTCGCAGCCAATTTCCGTTGAGGGCTTCTTCAAGCGCATAACATTCGATGTTGCGTTGCCCTATGATTTGATTGGGTTTGCGGCGCACGTGTCTACGCTCTTGGCGAACGAGAACATCCCAATTCTAGTCTACTCCGCATACTCCACGGACCACTTGTTCGTGAAAGAAGAAGATGTGAACAAGGCCGTCGCAGCGTTAGAGAAGGACGGCATGACACTCACGAAACGGGACTAGCCATCGGTTGTCTCGCAATTGACGAGCGAGAACACGTCATACTTGTTCCCCAACGCTTTTCTTCCGCCAAGGTAGCCTAACTCGACTAGGAAGCCTATGCCGACGATTTCTCCGCCCAACTTCTCGATGAGTTCAATGTTGGCTTTAACGGTCCCGCCTGTCGCCAGCAAATCGTCAATGAGGAGCACTCTCTGCCCTCTTTGTATAGCGTCTTCATGGATTTCGATGGTGTCGCATCCATACTCTTTTTTGTAGGTGAGGCTGACGCATGTCGACGGCAATTTGCCCTCCTTCCTAATGGGAACAAAGCCTATGCCCAGCTCGTAAGCAAGTGGGGCGCCGATGATGAAGCCTCTCGCTTCGTTTGACACCACAACATCGATTTTTTTGCCCCTGAAGTGATCGGCTAAGCGTTTGATGACTTCTTGGAATAGGGCTTTGTCTTTGATGATGGGGGTTATGTCCCAGAAGACTACGCCCTTGAATTCGGGGATTCGGCGCAATTTCTTCTTGACGTCTAATTTTTGGGTTTTGCTCATCGTGTATACCTCCTTGTTATCCTACACCAGCGCGCTGCTCAGCGCGTTCTTACATTCGCACATTCTTTCTTGGGGCAGCTTGGCGATAGTTTCCGTGATAATGCGTTTCACGTTCTCGATGTTCGCCTTCATTGTCCTCACGATGTCGTCGACGCAGACGGGGTGGTCTTTCCACACGTCGTAGTCCGTGACCATGGCGATGTTGGCGTAGCAGATTTCCGCTTCACGAGCGAGGACGCATTCAGGGACGAGGGTCATGCCAACGATGTCGGCGCCCCAGCCACGGTACATCTTGGACTCGGCTTTCGTGGAGAAGCGGGGTCCTTCGATGCACACGTAAGTGCCCGTCTCGTGGTGGCTTATCTTGTCTTTTTTGGCGATCGCGATGAGGTTTTTCCTGAGTTCGGGGCACATGGGCTCAGCGACCGATATGTGGCACACCTTGTTCTCGGTGTAGAAGGATTCCTCCCGTCGGGTTGTCCTGTCGATGAACTGGTCAACGAACACGATGTCGCCTGGCTTGTACTCCTCTCGCAGAGAGCCCACGGTGGACGATGCCAGAATTCGCTGGACGCCAAGCTTCCTTAGAGCAAAGATGTTCGCTCGCGAATTGACATCGGTAGGTCTAATGGTGTGCTTCTTTCCGTGTCGGGGCAGGAACGCCACGCCTCTGCCTTCGAGTTCGCCCACTACGATGCTGTCAGATGGCGCGCCGTAGGGTGTTTCGACGGTGATTTCTTTAAGGTTCTTGACAAGTTTTGGGTCGTAGACGCCGGTGCCGCCGATTATTCCTATCTCTGCATGCATGGGCAGTTACATCGAGCATTCTGCTTATAAGAATAGCGACACAATACATATTTGGCAAAGCATAGGTTGGAGGAAATTGTTTTGGCTCCTATGAAAGCTTTCAAAACCATCGATGAGTACATTGCAACTTTTCCAAGAGAGGTGCAGACATGTTCTAGAAGAAATGAGACAAACTATTAGAGACTCTGCGCCCGAAGCTGAGGAGACGATAAGCTATAACATGCCTGCTTTCAAACAAAACGGCATCTTAGTTTGGTTTGCCGCCTTCAAAAATCATATCGGATTCTACCCAAAGGTGTCTGCCCTCGAGGCATTCAAAGAAAAACTGACCGCTTACAAAGTGAGCAAAGGAACGGTTAGATTTCCTCTGAAGGAGCCCATTCCTTACGACTTGGTGAAGGAAATAGTTAGGTTTAGGGTTAAAGAAAATCTATCTAGAAGTTCCGCCCACTAGAACAAGTGCCTTTCAGAAAACAGGTAAGGATGGGTTGAAGGGGAGAGTTTAGGTCGAGCTGGGTCGAGCTCCCAGCGTTACCGAAACGTCCCTCGTTGTACCGTTCCTTATTATGGTCACAGTTATCGTCTGGTTGGGCAGCGTGTTCTCTTCCAAGTACGTCGACATGTCGTCGGTGTTTCTGATTCTGACTCCGTTGAACGCGATGATGATGTCGCCTCCTACCGTGAGCTGCGTTGCCTGCGACTGTTATCTGCTTTGAGCCGCCTTGGATTCCTGCTTTGTCTGCTGGTCCGCCGCTCGTGACTCCCGTGACTAGCCAGCCGTAGGTTGCGTTGACTTTGAGTGCGTTGGCGATGTCGAGGGTCATGTCGGTTCCCGAAGCGCCCAGCCAAGGATGCTGGCTGTACGAGCCGCTTGTGGCTAGGGAGCCGATTTCTCGGAGGATCGTTGCGGAGGGGATGGCGAAGCCTAAGCCCTGAGAGTTGCTGACGATGGCGGTGGTTATGCCGACGACTTGTCCCTCATAGTTGAGGAGGGGTCCGCCTGAGTTGCCTGGGTTGATGGGTGTGCTCGTCTGGATGACGTCCGCGATGGGATAGCTGGTGGAGGTGTCCGACGTTATGGTTCTGCCGAGTGCGCTCACGATGCCCGTTGTCATCGAGCCTGCCAATCCGTAGGGTCCGCCGACCGCGATGAGCGGGTCGCCCACGCTGAGCGATGAGGAGCTAGCGATTTGCAGCGGCTTGTACTCCACCGAGGGGGCTTGAGTGGCGAGTGCAGCGAGGTCTGCGTACGGGTCGGAGCCCAGCACCGTGGCGGGGTAGGAGTCGCCGTTGGCGAAGGTCACGGTGTCGTTGACAGTTCCTGAGATGACGTGGTTGTTTGTGACGACGATCATTTTGCCGTTGTAGTTGTAGACGAAGCCTGAGCCCTGCACTCCTGAGTAGAAAGCGCGACCGAAGAAGTCATACTGAACGGTGTAGCCTTGGACCACGACGACGGAGTCCTTAACCTCAGCGTAAATCTGCGCTAGCGAAGAGTTGCCGTCATACGTGACCGTGGCGTTTGTGCCCGCCGCGTTCAGGGAGGATTGGAGACCGATGACTTGCTGCTGAAGCGACGTGATTTGGCTCTGCAGATTTCCATCGTTTTCTGGGTTGACGAGCATGGTCACTGCATAACCGATGATTCCCCCGCCGAGGAGGCTTGCGATTATTACAACGACTATTGCGGTGGTTGTGAAGTGACGTTTCGGTTTGGGCTGGACTGGTTGTGGTTGCCAAGTTGGAGTTTCTATTTTTTACACTTCCTTTGTTTGAAGTTCTTTTTGACAGTGGGGGCAAACCTTGTCACTGGGCTGAATTGCGTTGTGGCAATTGGGGCACATGGTTTTCTTCTTAATCGAGTGCAGCCCCTGCTTCTCCTTCGTGATTTTCCCGTCGCTGAGCAACATCATTCGCTCGGTGTGGGATGCCACATGGATGTCGTGGGTGACCATGATGATGGTTGTTCCTCGGGTTATGTTGAGGTTTCCCAGAAGTTTCACGATTTCCTGTTTGTTTTTTGCATCCAAGTTTCCTGTCGGTTCATCTGCGAGGATTATGGCTGGGTCGTTGGCTAAGGCACGTGCAATCGCCACTCTCTGCTGTTCGCCTGCGCTGAGTTTCTGAGGTCGGTGTTCCTCTCTGCCCGACAGGTTAACCATCTGGAGCAGCTCTTTCGCTTTCTTGCTTCTCTCGTTCTTGGGCGTTCCAATGCACTCCATGGGTAACTCCACGTTCTCCCTTGCGTTTAGGTAAGGCAGTAGGTTGAAGGTTTGGAAGATAAAGCCGATTTTGCTCCTACGAATCTTGTACAGTTCCTTTTCGGGCAGCTGGGTTACGTCGACGTTGTCGAGCATGACTTTGCCCTCGGTCGGCTTGTCGAGGCAGCCCAGCACGTTCAGCATCGTCGTCTTCCCCGAGCCCGACGGTCCCATGATGGCGACGAATTCGCCTCTGTTCACTTGCAAGTTCACGTTTTGCAGGGCGGGCACTTTGCGTTTGCCGAGTTCGTAGGTTTTTGATAAGTTTTCTAGTTTAAGCACTGTTTCACTCGTATTTCATCGCCTCCGCGGGTCTCGTCCTTGAGGCTCTCCAAGCTGGATATAGGCTGCCTAAGACACCCAGAAGCACGGCTGCTCCGAGAGCGATTAGTACGAGTTCGGGACTTAACGCTATTGCGGCAGTCGTTGCGGGATCCGTCACCGTAAAAGTGCCTCCAGCTAAACCAGTGATGCCAACCTGATTTGCCGCTGGAAGCAGGAGCCCCGACAATGTTGGTGCAGCTACGGCGCTTATGGCGATGCCGACGATGCCTGCTAGGAGGCTCAGCAGAGCGCCTTCGAGTATGAATTGGCTCATCACGTTGCCGTTGCTGAAGCCTATGGCTTTGAGAGTTCCGATTTCTTTGGTTCTCTCTCGTACCGTGTACAGCATGAGGAAGAGCACAATGAGGCTTGTGGCTGCTGTGGCGACGCCGATCTCCTCGAATGCGACGCTCTGTGTCTGCGCGACAGTTGCCTCGGAGTTCGAAAGGGCAGTTTGGTAGTTAGTCTGCATGGCTTCAAGCTGAGACAACCGCTGCTGAGACGTCGTGACTTGAAGTTCAGGATGAAGCGCACTTATTTCAGAGGACACTGATGATACGCTTGCACTGTCGGTTGCGAACACCCTGAGGCTTGTGACGTAGCCAGTGTTGTTTGTGATTGACTGCGCATCTGACAAGCTCATGTAAAGCGTTTGCCTGTCCTCCATTCCCGATGTCCCATGAACGCCGACCACGGTGAAACTGTGGTCGAGAATTGTGATTGTACCGCCGACTCCAACGTTGAAGAAAGCCGAATTGTTCTCGCTCAAAAGGACAACTCCCGTTTCACCACTTTGCAGGTTTCTTCCGCCCGTTATGTTCGTCGGCAAAATCGGATAAGTCGAAAGAGCGCTCGAATCTAAGGATAGCCCAACGATGATGTAATCTGGAATCATGCGCGTAAAGGTTCGCCCGAACCTTTCAACTGTAGAGTTGGTTCCCTCTGTAACTTGGAGTTCTGGCACGCCTGCGGCAACGTTCGAGATGTTCGCAATGTCGTCATAGAGCGATTCATTCATAGGAGTGGACCCGCCTCCACCGAAAGCTCCGCCACCGAACTGACCCGGTATGTTCATTCCACCCCCGAATTGACCTGGAGTGAAGCTGTAGTTGCCGTTGCCGCCAAACTGTCCGGGAGTGAATGTGCCCCCGCCCGATGTCTGAAAACCGAAGCCTTCAAAGCCCGAGGCTAAACTGCAATCTATCTCTGTGAGCGTCTGATTAATGTTCGCCTCGGTCTGGGTAATCGTGTTGGAGAGGTTCTGTGACAAACTGAGCGTGGACGCTTGGTTCGCCGTGACGCCTGCGGGTATGGAGATCATTATCGAAAGGGAGAAACCTAGCGCGATAATGACGAGTAATGAGCGGATTTTCCTTCTTGAAATATTCCTAACAGCTCTTGTGACTATGCCCATTTAGTTCGCTTCCGAAGTCTTGAGAGAAGACGAGGGAAAGAGTGAGGCGTAGTGAGAGGGGGTTTGCTTGGGGACGGATTCTGTTCGCGGCAACCTTGCAGATTCTGTTTTCACTTTTTCTTACCTCACTCTTTCGTCGTCTTTCTTTGGCTGAAGGCTTTTGGTTATTAAATGGTTTTTCAGAATTATACCCAAATCTATTCCGAATCAAAAAATCCAAGGCCACCGCCGGGTAATGGTTATTTTCTGCAAGACTGGATGAAAAAATTCGTAATTGAAGTTTCCGAAAAAAAGGAAAAAATGGGAGGTGTTTCCCCATTTGATGCTTTGTCCATGACTATTTGGTTATCACTGTCTTCGTGAGGGTTACTATCTGCGTGACTTTGCTGTTCACGAGGTCAACGGACACGAGGGCGTGGCCTGTTGTGCCGTTTGTAAGGAGCAGTGTAGCGTTGGTTGCTTTCAAGGCGACGTTTCCGCTACCGTCGATGGTCATCTTGATTTGGGGCATCACTCGGGTGATGTTGTATCCGCTGTTGAGCAATGCTTGGACATCCGTATCCGCTTTCGCGATGGCTGTGACGTTCGCGACGAAGTCAGAGCTAACTTCGACGTTGTTTCCGCCGAATCCGAATCCACAAGGTCCTCGTCCACGTTCTCCCATCATGCCAAAGCCCCATCCCATTCCAAATGGCGGGCCAGTGAAGTTCATGATGGCAGGCGGCGTTGTCGTGTCGTTGCTCGTCGTCGTTGCAGCTGTTACGGTGGCTGTTTCATCGCTGGAGGGTGATACTGTCGTGTTGAGTGCTTGAGCCGTCAAGAATATGCCGCTTACGAGTGCAGCTACGGATATTACTAACAGAAGAGCTAAACCCATACTTTTTCTGTCTATGGCCGTTCACCTCCCTTGCTTTTGCCTGAAAACTCCCGTGTGCAATCGGTTATTAAGTGATTTTTCAGAATACTACCCAAATCTCACCCAAATCTCGCCGCGGCAACATAGCGGTTTGGAAGAACATATTACCTGCTTGTTCAATTACTGTCCTACATATCTCCTCACTCTTTGGAGCTACATCGATGTCGACGAACACGCGCCAACTCAAATACCTGCTCGGATGGCTAATCGCGGGAACTCGAGGTGGACCTACGCGTGCTCGGATAATCGCCACGTTGAAGGAGAACCCGCAGAACGCAAATCAGCTTGCGACGCTTCTTGGAATGGACTACCGAACGATAAGGCATCATTTGAATGTGCTGCAGAAGAACAAAATCATCACTTCGGTGGGTGAGGGCTACGGAATGACGTATTTCCTGTCCCAAATGATGGAGGAGAATTACGCGTTGTTTGAGGAGATTGTGAAAGGATTATGGAAAAAGTAGAAAAAGGAGCGAATTAACGATGAACACTCAAATGAGCAGCCGAAGATCAAGAATCTGGTTCGCGATAATTGGGCTCGTCGTGATAGCGGGCGTTCTGGCTGGGGTATGGGCTTTCTACAACTTTGAAATCATAACCTCTCAGCCGTTTAACCCGTTTATTCCGAGACAGATTCAACCTGTAAACCCTGCGGACCTAGAGTTCTACTACATTGCGCGAACCGCGTTTTCCACGGTGAACATCGCTCTCCTGATAATCCTTACGGAAACGTACGCGGCACTTTACTACAAGACGCGTTCCCAATTCACGATTGGGCTGCTCCTGTTCGCGCTGGTGTTCCTGATGAAAGAGATTACGACAAGTCCGTTCGTGACGGGTGTGTTCCGCTTCAATGTTTCAGGGTTGGGACCGTTCGCGTTGATTGAGCCTCTGCTGGAAACTGCTGCGTTGTCGGTGCTACTGTACCTAAGCATCGAGTATTAGGATCTCGTGCGGACGATTAATAAAAGGCGCAATATGAGTTAACCGTGTGGAGAGTTGTTTTCTTGCAGCCTAATCCCAGCCGCAAACCGAACAGGCTGATTCGCGAGAAAAGCCCTTACCTGCTCCAGCACGCCTACAACCCTGTGGATTGGTTTCCATGGGGCGACGAAGCATTCGCCAAAGCGAAGGCGGAGGAAAAACCCGTTTTCGTCTCCATCGGCTACTCCACCTGTCACTGGTGCCACGTCATGGAGCAGGAGTGCTTCGACGACGACCAAATCGCACAGTTAATGAATGAAGCGTTCGTGTCCATTAAAGTGGATCGAGAGGAGCGTCCCGACCTCGACGACGCCTACATGATGGTCTGCCAAACGATGGGGCGAAGCTGCGGTTGGCCACTCAACGTGATTATGACGCCCAACAAGAACCCATTCTTCGTCGCCAGCTACATCCCTAAGCAGAGCAGGTTTGACATGGTGGGCATGGTGGACCTCATTCCGCAGATTACCGGCTTATGGCGGACACGTAGGGCTGAGTTGGAAGCCGTGGGCGTCGACGTCAAGCTGCGAATTGCAGCCACCGAGAAACGAGCGCTAGGCGAGACTGTTGGGAAGGAGGTTTTGCACGAAGCGTACGAGAGACTCGCGTTGACTTCGACTCGGCGCATGGAGGGTTCGGCGACGCACCTAAGTTCCCCACTCCGCATAACCTGCTTTTTCTGCTCAGATACTGGAAGCGAATGGACGAGAAGAACGCGCTTAACTATGGTGGAGAAGACGCTGCGCTCTATGCGGATGGGCGGCATTTTCGACCAGGTCGGCTTGGGATTCCATCGTTACTCCACAGACGCTGAGTGGCTGGTGCCACATTTTGAGAAGATGCTCTACGACCAAGCTCTGCTGACTTTGGCTTATTTGGAGGCTTTTCAGGCGACGGGCAAGAAAGAGTTTGCGGAAACCGCGAAAGAGGTTATGCAGTATGTCCTGAACGATTTGACCTCTCCCGAGGGCGGGTTTTTCAGCGCCGAGGACGCCGACACAGAGGGTGAGGAGGGCAAATTCTACCTTTGGACCGAAAGAGAAATCCGAGACGTGCTGCCGCGGCAGGATGCGGATTTGGCTGTGAAGGTCTTCGGCGTCTTTGCTGCTGGTAATTTTTATGACGCTGCGGAGCGAGGTCGAAACGGCAAGAACATCTTGCACTTGGTGAAACCGATGGAAGAGTTGGCTACTGAGCTGAATGTGACGATTGATGGCTTGCTTTCACGAATCGGAGAAATTCGACGGAATCTGTTTGAAGACGAGACAGAAACGGATTCATCCGGCAAAAGACGACAAAATCCTCACCGACTGGAACGGGCTGATGATTGCGGCGTTTGCCAAAGCCAGCCAAGTTCTCCGTGAGGACAGCTACCTTAAGGCTGCGGTTAAGGCGGCGGAGTTCCTCCTGACGAAAATGCACGAGGGCGACTTGCTGTTCCACCGTTACGTGAAGGGTGAAAGAGCCATCGAAGGATTCCTCGACGACTACGCCTTTCTAGCTTGGGGGTTAATCGAGGTTTACGAGGCGGATTTCGACGAAAAATACCTCAAAGCCGCCTTGCAGTTGACTGAGGCAATGTTGGCGAGGTTCTGGGATGAGCAGAACGGCGGCTTCTACTTCACTTCGAAGGACGCAGCTGACGTGTTGGTTAGGCGGAAGGAAGTTTACGATGGTGCCTATGCCGTCGGGCAATTCCGTGGCGTTGATGAACCTGCTGCGTCTGGCGCGGTTAAGCGATAATCCTGCTTACGAAGAGAAAGCGGCTCGTTTAACGTCGGGTTTTTGCCGGGGACTTGAAGGCTTCGCCTGCGGCACACACGTTCTTCCTGCTCGGGCTGGATTTCGCTCTTGGACCATCCTACAGCGTCATCGTCGTCGGCGAATCCGGTTGGGATAGCACATTAAACATGCTTAACTTGCTGTGGAAGCACTACGTGCCGAATTTGGTCGTGTCAGTTAGAACGCCTGAAAAGGCAGGGTTCGGCTACGAAGCATTAGACGGGAAAGCGACGGCGTACGTGTGTCGAAACCAGATGTGCATGCCTCCGACGAACGACCCGATGAAGATGCTGGAGCTGCTCGGGCAGAAATCTTAGGCATTGTTGGGAAAGAATATTAAGGTTCAGCAGTTTAATCGACGGGTTCAGGCATGACGAAAAGGGTGTTTATCTCAGGTCCTATCCTCGGCATGGAAACAGAGCAGGGCTACAGGAAAACCATAGCCAGCATCTGCCATAAGCTCGGCTTTGACGTCATCGACCCATGGAAACGCGAAAAAATCCTCTACAAAGGCGACGAGACGTGCTGGTGGACTGAAGTGCGTGCCCATGGATTTTGTGCAGCGAGACCTGGATGATGCCGACCGATGCGACATCATGGTTGTATACCTGCCTAAACTCTCAGCGGGCGCTTGCATGGAACTATTCTACGCAAAAAGGAAGGGCAAAAAAATCATCGTTGTCTCGAGATGCCGTGCCTCAGCCCGTGGATAGTCGTTCACTCCGACGCCATCGTAAAGCGGTTTGAAGACCTTGAGAATGCACTAAGAAAGGTCTCTTAACACGTCTGATGTTGTTCGCGGTTTTGGTGTGATGGATAGGTTAGAAACCAGATAACAGTGACGTTGCAGGTGAAAGCCTTTATATTTGGCGTCCCTGTTTTACTGCAAGGAAACCTTGAAAAGGAACCCGAAAACTTGACGAGCCCCCACGATGTTCCGCCGCAGAAATTCATCGACAAACTAGCCAAGTACCTGAAGGAGAACACCGACCAGGTTCAACCGCCCGCATGGGCGCAGTTCGCCAAAACAGGCAGCCATGTGGAGAAGCAGCCTCAGAACCCTGATTGGTGGTACACACGTGCAGCCAGTATTCTCCGCAAAATATACTCTGATGGACCCATCGGAGTTGAAAAACTTCGCTCTGATTACGGTGGACGAAAGGGCTTCCGCGTCAGACCGAACCACGCCTCAAAAGGAGGCGGAAGCAACATCCGAAAAATCCTTCAGCAACTCAAACCGCCGAGTTAATTCAAACCGCTTCGCCGCAAGGCAGGCGCATGACGCCGAAAGGCAGAAAACTCCTTCAGGAGGTCGCAGACGACCTGCATAAGGAGTTAATCAAGACCACTCCTGAACTGAGCAAGTACCGAAGCGAATAAGAAATGTCTGACGCAGAACTCGCAGCCATCCGCCGAAAAAAGCTCCAGCAACTCCAACAAAAAGGCTCTGAGGAACAGAAGCAGACTCAAGAAGACCAGATCGAACAGCAGAAACAGGAACTCCTCAGGCAGTTGCTGTCACCTGAAGCGCGGCAACGCTTGACTAACTTGAAAATGATTAAGCCTGAGTTCACTGAACAACTCGAGCTCCAGATCATCCAACTTGCCCAAGCAGGCAAGCTTCCAATTCCACTGTCGGATCAGCAGCTTAAACAAATCCTCGTTCAACTTCAAGGAAGGAAACGAGAAATAACGATAAGAAGAGTGTAATCATGGCACGAGTCAAACCTCCAGCGAAAAAACTCAGACTCGCTAAAGCAGGCAAACAGAAAAGCCCAGTGCCAACCTGGGTCATCGTCAAGACCGACGGCAAAGTCAGAACAAACCCTAAACGACAACGCAACTGGAGAAAAAGAAAGATAAAAGCCTAGGAGCGAGACAACGATGACCGAAAAAGAAAAAACAGAAACACCCGTGCCAGAAACCGAGAGCCTCGAGGAACCCGAACTCGACGAAGCGCTAGCAGAGGAAACTGAAACAACAGAAACCGAAGAAGCACCAGCTGAACCGGAAGAAGTCGCAGAAGAGAAACCCGAAGAGGCAAAAGAGGAAGAAAAGCCCAAAGAGAAGAAGAAAAAGGAAAAAGAAGAAGAAATCGTCGAAGAAAAAGTCTACACTATCCCACTTGGCAAGGCCACTGTTCGACCACCTAAAAGACGTGCTCCACGAGCTATCCAACTAATCCGCGAATACGTAACGAAGCACATGAAAATCACGATGAAAGTTGAGGAAGAAGAGGAAGAGGGCGAACTTCCCAGACTCATAATCAGCGAGGAACTGAACGAGAGAATCTGGGGCAGAGGCATCGAGAAACCGCCAAGGAAAATCCGTGTTCGCGCTGCCAAAGATTCGGATGGCAACGTTACGGTATACTTAGCCGAAAGCGAATAACTCCAAGAATTCAAACGCCTTTTCGATTCATTTTTGTCAGGGTTTAAGGCAAAAGTGTACGCTTGTTTGTCGTAGTGTGCAGTCACGTATCTTTCTTTTTTTCGTGTAGGCATTAGACAACCACAGACGTTTATGAACTGGCGAAACCCAGTAGAAGAGCCAATAATGATTTGGGGTTGGATGTTGGAGGATTTTGAGGTAGTTAATGTTGATTTGTTGTTTGGGTTGCCGTTAGGTCTAAATTCAAGTCATGCAATTACTATAGTTATATTGGTCTATTGATCGAGGAGAACCAACTGTTGCCCACAGCCAAAGTTCTGCGCAAGCACAAGAATTCAATATTCATGGCGCTCGGGTTAGTCCTTTTCATAGTTTACCTCGCCTTTTTTGTGGGCATCGGCTCCCTCTTTGACCTCATCAGCAAGTTGAATCTTCAGCAGTATTCGCTCTATTACTCGATTGCAATCTGTGCACTCTTCCTAAGCGTCTTCTTCGACTCCCTGATATGGCATAGCCTGCTTCAGGGGTTGAAAGTGAAGATGAAGTTTCGAAAGGTGCTGCTGTACAACTGGATTGGCAACTTCGTGGAGATGGTCATACCCTGTGAGACGGTTTGTGGAGAAGTGACCCGAATTTACTTGGCGCAAAAGGAAACCAGCGGGAACGTTGGCATATCCGCCGCGCCTGTGATTACTTCCAGAATGCTGAGCACTTTTGTCTACACGGGCGGGTTACTTGTGGGCTCGTTGGTTCTAGTCGCCACAGCTAAGATGCCTCCCTTTCTTTTCGGCACACTGCTCTTGGTTTCAGTTGGCACTGCCGGAGTAATTGGCGCCATTCTTTATCTTGCTTTAAAGGAGGGCGCGGTAGAGGAAATGGTTAAGGTTTTTACGGTATTGTTGAAGGTAATCACGAAGAGTAGGGAGAAATTGGAAGCGAGGCGAGAAAGTCTGCGTGTTTCGCTGTATTCTTTCAGCGAAGCTTTCCAAACTTACAAGAAAAGACCTAGGCTTCTGGTTAAACCCATGATTTTCGCCATTATAGGCTGGGTTTTTACGTTGCTAGTCTATATGATGGTGTTCTACTCGTTGAATTTCAATGCGATAACATTTCTCGATTTGGCAATGGTCTACTGCGTTTCGTCAACTGTGGAGACGTTAACCGCGGGGTTCCCCGTGGGCGCCGTCGAAATCACAATGATCAGTCTCTACTCTGCACTTGGTGTGCCGCTAGTCGTTGCTGGAGCTGCGACTACGCTGACGAGGCTACTGACGTTCTGGTTCCAAATAATCGTTGGGTACCCGATATTCCAGTTTACAGGCTTAAAGGAAATTCTGAAGGGCGGTCTCTCACTGGATTTTCTCGAAACCTAGCCCTTCAAACAATCATACCGCTTTGTGCAGCAAACGAACCTGTGCAAATAATGTGGCCTGCTCCTCCTCTGTTCAGTTTGAGTTATGTGAGTGCGGGCTTTTGTCTCGAGTTGTCGCCGTACGTTGTGCCGCCAACGTTTATATCGTTTCGGTGCACTTTCATGGGTGTCGTGAAACTGTGGTTGAAATTAAAGGCAGGAAGTTCACGGTCGTGCTGAGGGAAGAAGCTGAGGGCGGTTACTCAGCGCAGTGTGTTGAGCTTCCAGGTGCTATAAGTCAAGGGGGCACTCGAAAAGAGGCACTTGCCAACATAAGGGAAGCCATCGAAGGGTATTTGGAAGCGTTCCCTGAAGAACTTGACCAGCTTAAGCGGAAGAGAGAGCTGGTGGAGATAACTGTCTGAAAAGCTGCCCTGTCTTTCTGCACAATCGTTGCACAATGGTGCACAATGGTTCTGCATGCATTGCACAATGCTGCACAATGAATCTGCATACGTCGCACAATGGTGCGCAATGAGCTAAAAGCTCCGTTCAGCCAAAGAAGCTGCAGAACCAGCCCGAAACAAAAACGGTTGTAATTGTGACACAATGGAAAAAACCACTGCACAAACACAAAAATTGACTCCAGATGCAATCCTTCGCCGCGTTCCAACCCATTGTTCTGTACACTCCGCTCAAGCTGCTCAATCGGCTCAAAGCACCGTTCAACCAACGCAACCTGAAAATCAATCCGTGCTCAAAAATTGTCAAATTTTGTCAATCGTGCTCAATTTTTGGCCAGCCCCGTTCCAAAAAAGCAAAAAGAAAAACAGCCCAAAACAAAAACGGTTGACATTGACACTCAATGCCAAAAACCATTGTGCAAACCCAAAAATTTGAACCACACTCACAAAACACAAACAGCTAACTCTTCACAAAGAACCAGAAACGAAAACAAAGCAAGCACACTCACCGTATTTTCATCCGAGAGCTTTAAATCTAATCCTCCAACACACTTCACCAAAGACACAACATTAAGGAGCACAAACACGATTTGGCCGTCTACCTATCCAGCATCGTCGGAAGCGCAAGCATAGGCGTCTACTCAATGGCCACTGAGAAATTCGTGGTCATCCCGAACGCAGTCCCTCACAAAATCGCCGAACGCCTCGCCGAATGGCTACAAGTGAAACTCATTCACACCTCAATCGCTGGATCCATTCTCGCAGGCGCTTTCGTCTGCGCAAACTCCAACGGAGTCTTGCTTCCATTGTCGATTTGCGAAGAAGAATTATCCGCTTTCAAGGCATGTTTTGACGGAAACATAACGATCCTGGAGACCAAGAAGACAGCCTACGGAAACCTCGTATTAGCGAACGATTTCGGAGCGGTAGTTGACCCACGCTTGAAAAACCCAACGATAAAACAGATCAGCGACACTCTTGGCGTCGAAGCGGTACGAACCGAGATTGCGGGGTTACCCTACGTCGGCTCACTTGCCGAAGCAACGAACAAAGGTGTCCTAGCGCATCCCTTGCTCAAAGACTCCGAACGCAAAGTCCTCGAAAGCGTCTTCAAGGTTCCCGTGGATGTCGGCACCGTCAACTGCGGCATCCCCTATGTGGGCACTGGACTCATTGCGAATTCGCATGCTGCGGTCGCTGGGTCTATGACGACTGGACCCGAGATGTTTATTATTGGGAACGCGATGGATGTTGTGCAGGATGAGGTTTAGATGAAAGTTTACAGGGTTACGGGCGAGATTCGAAAGCCGAACTTGAAGACTCCGTTCGCCAAAGAAGTCTTGGCGGATAAGCCGGAGCACGCGGTCGAGAGGGCTTACGCTGAGATCGGCAGTCGGCATCGAGTTAAACGGTTTTACATGAAGATTCTCGCCGTGGACGAGGTTTCGCCCGAGGACATCGTGAACCCGATTCTGAAAAAAATGGTCACGGGTGAGTAACGTTGTCTGCAAAGCTAGGCAAAGACGAAGATGAACTTCGAAGACTCTCGGTTGAGATGCAATACCTGGAACAGGCAGCGGACACTCTCCAACAAAGACTGTCAATGCTGAACGCCGCCATCACGGACCTGAGCTACGCCAATATAACCATAGAAGGCCTAGAGAAAGAGAAGGAAAACGCAGACATGCTCGTCCCCATAGGCGGAAGCTCATACGTCAAGATGAAACTCGCCAGCACCGACAAAGTCATCCTCGGCATCGGCTCAGGCGTCTCCTTGGAAAAGACCTTGCCAGAAGCAAAAACAATGCTGAAAGAGCGTCTAGACGAGCTGGAAAAATCATCAGACGCGGCACAACAACAATTCGCACAGATAGCCGAGCGCATAAACACAGGCAGAACCAGGCTTCAGACACTGCTTTCAACGGCGCGCGAGGAGAAAGCAGCGAGCAATGTTTGAACGGCTCAAAAAAGGCTTCAAAGAAATCGTCAACAAAGTCACCACAGCCGAGCTTAAACCCGAAAACCTTCGCCCTCTTCTATCGGATTTTAAGATGAGCCTAATCGAGAACGACGTCGCTTTTCCAGTGGCAGACCACGTCTGCGACGAACTCGAGAAACGCCTAACCGGCGTACAAGTCAAACGTTTGGAAGACCGCAGAAAAGTGGTCGAAGACAACCTGCGCAAAGTCCTCTTAGAAGTCATGGTCACAGACAACAGCATCGATTTACTAAAGTGCGCCGAAGCAAAACGCGCCAAAAAGGAACCCCTGGTTCTGCTTTTCGTCGGCATAAACGGCACAGGCAAAACAACAACCGTCGCAAAGGTAGGACAGTTCTTCAAGGAAAACAAATACAGCGTAGTCCTCGCAGCAAGCGACACGTACCGCGCGGGTTCCATCGAACAGCTGGACGAACACGCAAAGCGACTAGGATTACGAGTCATCAAGGGCGTATACGGCGGCGACGCGGCATCCGTGGCCTACGACGCAGTTAACCATGCCAAGGCACACGGCATCAACGTGGTCCTCATCGACACAGCGGGAAGGATGCAGACAAACCAGAACCTAATGCAGGAACTTCAGAAGGTAAAACGTGTGATTTGTCCTGACTTAACGATTTTCACGGTGGATTCCCTCATCGGCAACGACGCAGTGACACAGGCGGAGGAGTTCAACAAATGCATCGGAATCGACGGAACGATTTTAACGAAAGTGGACGCAGACGTGAAAGGCGGCGCCTCGCTAAGCGTGACCTACGTAACGCAGAAGCCCATCCTGTTCATCGGGGTAGGGCAGACGTACAAGGATTTGGAGCTGTTCAACCCTGAAAAATTCGTCAACATGATACTAAGATAGGTATGTTTAAGCTTTGACTGGCGATAAGTCAACAGCAAACCGTTAAGTTTTTTACACAAGTGTAAAAGTGTAAAAGTATTTAAGTGTAAATACTCCACTGTTCTATACCTAAAGGTGTTCAACGTGACGGTTACCATAAAAATCGAAGATGCTAAGAAGGAACGGGTGGACCGGTTCTTGGCTTCTCTGATGCTTCAAGAAGGCGTGAAGATAACACTACAAGAAGCCGTGGGTTTGATGATTGATTATGCTCTTGAGAATGAGGAAGAGATAGTTCGAAAGCTCCGAGAATTGCCCAAGCTCGAGGATGATCCAGCGTGGAAACTGCTTGAAAAGCCTATACACTGGGGCGTCAAAGATTCCTCGCGAAGGATCGACGAAAGCCTTTATGGATGTTAGAGCGGATGGCTGTTTTTGTCGACACGGGCATTTTTGTGGCTCTGCGAAATGCTGACGACGAGTTTCATGAGCGGAGCAAGGAGTTGATGAAGCGCGCGGTTGAAGAGTGAATTCGGTAGAATTTACACTTCGGACTACGTGATAGACGAGGCGGTAACAACTGCTCTTGTGAGGACTAAGAGACACGATTTTGCTGTAGATTTGGGAAAGTACATAATCGACTCTCCGAGAATCATAAAATTGAGAGTTGAAGACAACTGTTTCAGGGAAGCATGGGAGAAATTCAAGTCGCTCAAAGACAAAACAATGAGTTTCACAAACTGCACATCATTGGCGCTAACCGAGAAGTTCGGGATTAAGATGATACTAAGCTTCGATGCAGGCTTTGATGGATTTATCCCTAGGGTCTGCTGAGAAAACTTGGCATATTTGCAGATAAAATGCGCATTCTGGAATGAAAAATGTTCTATCTAAGAACTTTCGGGTATTCTTTCCTAATTCTTTCTGGAACGTGTTTTGTTGCTTCACTTTTGAGGATTTGTCAATCTCTCATAAGTAAATCGCTTCGCTTAGTATTCTCTCTTTCAGCCGAGGCTTTAACGCATCTTTCGTGACTAGGTCAACTTTGACTCCTAAAACTTCGCTTGGGTAGTTTTCAAGCTCAACAAACGTGAACAGGTCTATGGTCTCGGAGAAGGTGACTAAGATGTCGACGTCGCTCTTTCTTTTCTGTTGTTCCCTGACGTAGGAGCCGAAAATCCCAATTTCTGCAACCTTGAACCGTTCTTCAAGATCCTTCTTGTGGTTTGCCAAGGTGTCTTTGATTTGCTCTATCGTTCTCATTTCCGTATCATGCAAGAGTAACAGGTTTTGTCTTTTAACTTCGTCGGCTGAACAAACCCATTTCTAAGATGAAACTCTATGCACGAACCGGAGAGATGGGTGGTCGTGTTTTAGCCTTGAAAAGTTTAAAACTCCCAATTGCCAATCTAACCCTGAATTTACTGGTGAAAGTCTGTTGGGCGAAAACAAATACGCACCTCTCGTTGGCGACAGTTACGACCCAGAGAAAATTCGCGTCATCATCCCAGTAGGCGGAAAAGCCACCCGACTATTGCCGCTTACGGCGGAAACCAGCAAAGCGTGCATCCGCCTCCTCAACAGACCCCTCGTCGAATTCACGTTACTCCAGCTCGCAAATCAGGGCATTCGTCACTTCATCTTTGGCGTGAAAGGTTACACCAACTACCGTGACCTGTATGACTACTTCGAATCTGGCTACGGCTTCAGCACCAGGTACGGCATCAAACCCCGCATCCACATAAAGTATCAGCCCAACGTCGAAGACCTGGGCAGCGCCGACTCCGCACGCATTAACATGGATTACTACGAAATAACAAGCCCCGTCTTCGCCGTCCAAGGCGACAACATTTTTGACATAAACGTCAAAGACCTAATCCGATTCCACAAACAAAAAGGCGCCTGCATGACCATCGTCCTCAGAGAAGTCGAGAACGTCGAGGGCTTCGGCATCGCCGACATCGATAGAAATAGCCGCATCCGATGTTTCGTCGAGAAACCCAAGCCCAAGGACGCACCCAGCAATCTCGCCAACACAGGTCTTTACGTGATTTCTCCCGAGGCGAAAAAAATCTTCAAGGAAAAAGCCCTAAAAGAAAATACCGAGGCAAAGCATCGCCTAGACTTCGGCTACGACTTCATCCCCTACCTCACTCAGACAGGACGCCTAGTCTACGGCTACAAGCTGAAGGGTAACTGGTTCGACGTTGGCACGCCTAAGAACTACTTGGAAGCCATGAAGAACCTGCTCAACGGCGGCTTCAGCATGCTCACCGACTTCGGCGGCAGAATCAGCGAGAACAAACCCGTCTGGGTACAGGGCGAAAGCAACGACGCCGAGATGCGCCGACTGGAGATTATCAAGAAAATAAAACAACAGAAAATCGAGATCAAAGGTGCCGTCCTCATCGGGAGACACTGCCAAATCGACGACGGCGTCCGCATCGTCAACTCCTGCATTGACAACTTCACCCGCATTGCCAATGGCGCAATAATCGAGAACTCCGCAGTCATGGATCGAGTAATCATCGGCGAAAAAGCTGAAGTAATAGACAGCATTATCGGCAGACACGTCACAGTCCAATCCTCGGCTGAGCAGCGCACGAGAATCTGTGGTGTTTCAGTCATCGCCGATGATGTCATCGTAGAGGAGGGCTGTAACATCAGCGCGACAAAAATTTACCCTCACCAAGAAGTCAGGGGAGAATTCCAGAACCAAGTGTTGATGACAAATCAGCTTAAGCCTTAAACCACTTAAAAATCAGGTACCGCGTTTTATCCGCCGACAAATCTGGCACGGCGATTATGAAACGCTTCCTGACCGTTGTCGCAAGCCGCCCCGCTTTTACGATTTCCGTCGCAGAAATGTCCGAGCCTGCATCCTTCACTGAAACCATATATGGTGCGTGCTCCACTCCTGGTCCGTACTTGTAGACAGCGAAGTCGCAGCCAAACTTAATGCCAGGCGTGACGATTAGGCCACTCTCGCGTAGGTCCTTGTAGACGCCGTATTTGTCGTCGAATTCGTTGTAGAGCTGTTTCGCCTTCAACTGTAGCTTCTTTACGCCCACGCTTCCTTTGCCTTTTGCTTCGTGAACACTGATTAAGCCTTTCTCTGCGAGGTAGACGCCTTCCATCAGGTCCAAAATCAGGGGGACTTTGAACTCTGGAATTTTGGGCTTGGAAATCCCGAGTGGTTTGCCGTAAAAGCCATTCTTGTATAATTCGGTGCCGTCTTTGTGGTTCCAGACGACGAGGAAATTTTCGATTAGTTCTACACGTATTTTCTTAGCCATGATCACTCAGTTCTCACAAGACAAAAGACAACATGCGAGCAGCATCCGCCGCATCCTCAGCCTTGTCAGCCGAGTCCTCTAGGAGCTGAAGAACGTCTCTGAGCAGGAGCATAGCGGGCACCTCGAGCTTGCTGCTCAAGACTTTTATGGCGAGCGCACGGTAGACGTCATCAACCACTCTTTCCGCGGTTTCAACATCCTTGGCTTTCTCAAGAGTCTTCGTCGGACCATAAGTTAGGGTCATCATGGTTTCCCTGAGCTTGAGTACAGAGTCGAGGACGGCTTCGGAGAGTTTCACCAAATCCCGCCTTATCTCGCTGGGTACACCCCAATTGTGCTCCATAATCTCAACGAGGTAGAAGGCGATCCCCTCGGAGAAATCGGCAATCTCGCTCGTCAAGTTTGTGAACCGCAGGAAGTCTTCGCGGCTGGTTAGGATGGCGCCAATTTCCGCTAGCTCCTGAGAAACCATTCGGCGGGCTTTGACGACTTCTTCCTCGCCGAGTCTGATTTCGCTTAGGAGCTGGCGGGCGCTGTCCTTCTTGCCGGTGGCGAAAAACTCAGCCATCTGAGGCATTTTACGCTCTAGATCTACCACCTTACGTAGGTTATCTTGGCAAGCGTTCAAGGCTCTGCGCTTGACGCGCTCTTCGGTCTCTGCTGGAAGAACCATACGAGTTCCCGCCGTAATCACGTTGTACTATGCTTAGAGGTAGTATTTGGATGAGAGTTTAAAAGGTTAGCTACCTAATTTTCCAACATTCTCCCAAGGTCTTCAACGTTCAATTTTCCTTGGAAATAGCCGTGCAAGAGCGTTGACAGTTCGCTGATTGGTGTACGAACCTGCCTCCATGAATCCCGGTCCCGAATCGTAACGGTGCCATCCTTGAGTGTTTCATAGTCGACAGTTATGCCCAGCGGGATGCCTGCCTCGTCAGCCCGTGCATACCGTCTGCCGATTGAGCCTGCCTCGTCAAACTCCACCATAAAACCTTCTGCCGTGAGGAGCTTGCGGGTTTCTTCGGCTTTCTCAACTAACCCATCCTTGCTCACGAGCGGGTAGATGCCAAGCTGGGTGGGCGCGATCGTTCGGGGAAAACTCATGACCACACGGTCGTCCTTCAGGTTGTAGGCATATTCGAGCGCTACGTAGAAGAGCCTGTCGGAGCCAAAACTGGGTTCTACGACGTACGGAATGAAGTGTTTTCCGCGGGAGACGGTTTTCTGCGTGATTACGTTTACATGTTCGGGGAGGATTTTGTAGTCTTCAACCATGTAGAATCTGTCTTTCTTCATCGAAGCCGAGACTGCTTCAGGGTTAGCTTTCTCGAGTAGCGCTGCGACTTTGGCTGCTTCGTTCTTGAAAGTTGGTCCGAGCTTCGCCATGACGGGTTTCACAACGAGTTGTTCCGACTCCACCGGGGTTTCGTATTCCTTGTAGACTCGTAGGTCGGCGCCGCTTGCTCTCTGGTGGCAGCCTAAGTCGAAGTCAGTTCGGAAGGCGTGCCCTGAAACTTCAATCCAGCCCCAGCGGTCAACGTAGACTTCTTGGTCAAAGCTCTGGCTTGAGTAGTGGGCCTTTTCCCAGGGGCATTTCTCGATGAAGCGCTGCTTGTCAGGTGGAACTCCGATTTGGGTGAGCAGTTTTTTCGCCATCGCCATGAAGAACGCCTGCCACTCCGCCAGGATGATTTTCTTTTCCAAAGCGTCCTTCACCGTCATCTCGACCGCTTCCTCAGAGCCTCTCTGTCGAGGCTCCGCGAGAAGCAGGCGCAGCGTTTCGTTCTCAACCTCAGGGAGCAAAGTGCATTTTGGTTCCTCGGGGTCGAAGAAGAACTCCAAATCCGCAATCGTGAACTCCCGCAGCCTAATCAAGCCTTGCCGAGGCGAAATCTCGTTGCGCAAAGCATGACCAATCTGAATCACTCCGAACGGAAGCTTTTCCCTCGCCGCGGCGTAGAGCCGGTTGAACTCGACGAAAATCCCCTGCGCTGCCTCGGGACGTCCATAACCTGTGGCGCCGGCATAGGGTCCAATGGTGGTTTCGAACATCGTCAAGTACTGCTGAGGCGCGTTAAACTTACCGCCGCATTCGGGGCATGCCACGTTGTTCTTTTCAAGGGCGTCCTTGATCTCTGTAAGCGTCATCTTCTCTGTTTCGACGCAGCTCGTCTTTGCCATCTCCTCGAGGAGGTGGTCAGCGCGGAAGCGTCTGTGGCAGTTTGAGCACTCAACCATGGGCTCCTTGAAGTGGTCGACGTGCCCTGAAGCCTCGAATACTTTTCCGGGCGAAATGATGGAGGACTCCATCTCGAGTATGCCCATTCGGTTGACGAAGAGTTCCCTTAGCTTGTTCTCGATGTTCTGCTTCAGTCGTGCGCCCAGCGGGCCGTAGGTGACGAAGCCGCTGACGCCGCCGTAAATCTCGAAGGATTGCCAGTAGAATCCGCGTCGGCGGGCTAGTTCGTTGACAGCCGTGAATTTGTCGCAAGGTGTCTTGTCGCATTTTGCTTGTTCGGTCAAATTTTGAACCCGTTTAGGGTTAGTGCCGTTACGGAATTAAAATGTTGCCATGAAGAATTGCACGTTATACATGCTGGAAGACGCCAAGCTAGAGTTAGGGAAAGTTCAGAGAAAAAGAATCCGTGTTGGCTCAGAGTCGTCGCCTAATCAAGACCACGATTACTACGAGTATAATCACGACAGCCACAGTGGCGGCTGCCACGATGTAGTAGAAGTTGAAGTTTGTGGGTTGCCCAACAGCGTAGACGATGCCAGTGTAGGAGGCAAAGTAGATGACGCCGTTGACGATTGCCGGGGAGGAGTACACGCGACCGTTGGTTTGATAAGTCCATTGAAGCGCACCGCTTGTTGCGTCCAGCGTGTATAGTTTGTTATCGCGGGAGCCTATGTAGAGCATATTTCCACTCAAGGCTGGTGCTGAAACGAAGCCGATATCTGGTCCGTTTCCAGCGGGGAAGGACCAAACCTGAGCGCCTGTGGCGGCGTCAAGGGTGTATGCGACGTTGTCGAATGCGCCGCCAGTGAAGATTTTCCCGTTAGCGTAAGCTGGAGAGGATTGCACGCACAGATCATAGCCAACGGTGGAGTTCCAGAGGGATGCGCCAGTTGTGGCGTCGACGGCGTAGGTTTTGTTGTCATAACAGCCAACGTAAAGCTTGCCATTAACGATTACTGGAGACGATTCTACCACGCTTCCTGCGGTATAGCTCCACTTCTGCGTCCCCGAGGCAGCATCAACGGCGTAGATCCTCTTGTCATATGAACCAAAGTAGACGATCCGTTGACAATTGCCGCCGAGGAAATAACGTCGTTGCCTGTTGGAAACTTCCAGACGAGTGTGCCGTCGGCAGCTCGGAGCGCGTAGAGGTTGTTGTCGTTAGAGCCTACGTACACAACGTCGTTGTACACCGTAGGAGATGCTTGTACCTCGTCGCCCGTCGTATAGTTCCATTTGAGCGCTCCGTTTTTTGCGTCTAGAGCGTAAACGTTCTTGTCGTTTGACCCGATGTAGACTACTCCGTCTGCAACTGCCGGTGAGGAATAGATTTGTTTGCCAGTTGAGAAGTTCCAGGTTTTCGCGCCAGTAAGAGCGTCAAGAGCGTACACGTTGTGGTCGAAAGAAGCGATGTAGACTATGCCGTCGGCGATGGCGGGCGAGGACCAGACGTTATTGCCTGCCGTGAACTTCCACAAGGTCTGATTCGATGAAGGTCCAGCGGACGTTGTAGTCCCAGTGTGGGCTAAGTCGTAGTGGAACATCGGCCATGAGTCGGCAGACTGCGCCTGAACAACGATGGCAGTTGCTGAGAGTGTTGAGAAGCACAAAATTGCTAGGAGGGCTGTTGAAAGAGGTTTATTCATTCTCCTTTCACCATGGAGTTCCTGCAAAAGTTCGTTCGGTTGTAAAGGTTTCCTAAGTGGGATATTTATGGCTTGTTATATTGCAATTTTCCACAACGCCCGCACAACGCAGCACAATGACTCTGCATCGTTGCTCAATACATTGCAATTTGCAAAAAACCCCGTTCAACCATTACAACCTGCAAAACTGCCTGAAACAAAAACAGTTGGTATGTCACACAATGGAAAAACCATTGCCCATACCCGAAGATTTGATCATTAAACCACAACATAAACCGCCACCTCACCACCAAGAACTCGAAGAGACAGAAGCTGACTCAATATGAAGCGACCGTGCGTTGGCACAGGGATATATTCATGCCCAACTCCTACTTTTGTACCCGTCAAAGATTGTTTGAAGGTGACGCAATTTATGTCGGAAAAAATCTCCAGACCTACCGAAACAATTAGGCGTCATCCCATCATATCATTCTTCTTCTTAACGTTCTTAATCTCATGGACCGCATGGTTCCTACCCCGATAGCAACGCCCCTCAGTGAACACCTTTCCAGCTTCATCGACCAAGTCGGCAGCTTCAGCCCAGCCCTCTCCGCAATCCTTGTCTCCATCGTCCTAAACCCAGAACCCTCCAAAGCCTCCAACCCAAAACGACGCAGCACATTTGCCATAATCTTCACTCTGGCAATTCTCATCCAAGTAGCCGCAACAGTCACAGTTGGCGGCCAAGTCGGCTATCAAACAATCATCTTCGCTGCCCTCGGCGCCCTAATTGCGGCTTACATAGTTTCCAGCGTATACCATCCCAAGCAAGGAGCCACCAACCTCTTAGCGACGTTAAAACCGATTTCGGCTCGGAGCGTCTGGCTGTGGACTGCCCTATTACTACCTTTTGCCTGGCAGTTCTTAGGCGCCGCTGTCGACCTGAGTTTGGGAGGAAACGAATTTTTCAGCCTCACACCAACCGCTCTCGCATCGCGGGTAGCTTACTATCCCTTTATCGTGTTTTTCGGCGGCGGACTAAACGAGGAACCTGGCTGGCGAGGATTTGCCGTCCCACACCTCCAACACAAATACAGTCCGCTCGTAGCAGGAATAATCATCGGAGTGATTTGGTCGACGTGGCATTTTCCCCTACACGCAACCTCCACCTTCGGAGGCGGCATCGCTGGGTTTCCCTTCCGCTTCGTCTACAACGTGCCACTAGGTGTGCTTTTCAGTTGGCTCTACAACAGATCAGGAGGCAACATCTTCGCCTGTGTGCTCCTTCATGCAAGTTACAACTCTGCAGGCACAATCTTCGGAGACAGCACTGCACTCATATCCATGGTGCTCATGATCGTGTTTACCGTGACTGTAGTTTTTTACGAAAGGATGTGGCAAAAGAACCCACACTCCAAAACAAGCACCAACCCAACGAATACTGGGAGCAACGTAGCCTTTTATAGGGCAAATGCAGATAAGAAAGCCGAAACAGGTGACACGATTGCCCAACGTCAAAGTCGCACTCATCGGCGTGGGGAACTGCGCGTCAGCTTTCCTCCAAGGCATTACATATTATGGCAAAGCTGAAACAGATTGCACCGGTCTTCGCAACCCCAAAATTGCAGGTCTTTCCGCCAAAGACATCCAAGTTGTCGCAGCCTTCGACATTGACGACAGAAAAGTCGGCAAGGACTTGGCAGAAGCAATTTTCGCGAAGCCAAACAACGCACCAAAAATCACCTCCGTCGCAAAAACCGGCGTCACCGTCAACAAAGGTCTGCTACTGGACGGCGTCGGCGAATCAACCAAGACCGTCGTCCAAGTCAGCGAAAAACCCGACTCAGACGTCGTGAAGATTCTGAAGGCAAGCGGAGCAGAAATCGTCCTGAACCTTCTGCCGAGCGGCGCAGCCCAAGCCTCACGATGGTACGCTGAGCAGGCGTTGAAGGCAGGATGCGGCTTCGTCAACGCGACTCCAAACTTCATCGCCAGCGACCCAGCATGGGCGAAACGATTCACCGACGCTGGCTTACCTCTTGTAGGCGACGACCTCGTGGACCAAATAGGCTCAACGACACTTCACAAAACCTTGCTACAATTGCTGACTGCGAGCGGCGTGAAAATCAAAGAGACCTACCAGCTCGACGTTGGCGGAGGCACTGAATCCCTCGACACATTGGACAGGACGCGCGATGCGAAGCGCGCCATCAAAACCGAATCTGTGGAATCGTCCCTGCCCTACAAGGCTGACGTTGTGGCGGGCTCCACTGACTACGTGGATTTCCTGCAGAACAAGCGTGACAGTTACTTCTGGATTAGCGGCGTGTACTTCGGCAACGCTCCCTTGCAGATTGACTTGAAGTTCTAGCACGGTGGATGCGCCGAACGCTGGTAGCGTCCTCTTCGACGTCGTCCGAGCCATGAAACTCGCACTAGAGAGAAAGCAGATGGGCGCGTTGGAACCAATTTGCGCCTACGGGTTCAAGCATCCGCCGCAGATGTTGCCGCTTGAAATTTCAGAAGATGAGTTCAAGAAATTCACAGAGTCGACTGCTTGACCTTTTCGAGTTCCCGAATTATCCTCTCTTTTGTTCCTATTTCTCCAAGCTTCTGTTTTAGAGTGTTTATGGTCTTGACTGGAGTTGGGTCGGTTTTGTGCAGGACCGCAAGGTAGACGCTCGTGAAATCTCCCACGAGTATGACAGAGAGCATCTTAGCCAGCTCGCCATCGCCCTGAGCGTAGACTTCGAATTTCTTCGATTCTTTCGGCATGAGGGATTTGGTGATTTCGATGCGGCTACGAACCTCCAACGGCTCGACCCTATCTCTTAAAAATACGGTGGAGAGGCATTCGGCAAGGCTTCCAGCGTTCTCCCAGCCAACGATTTCGTTGTGATCAAGTTCGGGGAACGTATCCCATTTGGCGGGGATTTTGGCGTTCTCATTGAACTGTTGCTTCCAACGTTGCGCTACTGCACGATAAATGCCAAAACCATAGACGACGGGTATAGTGCCGTTGAGCCCGAGAGCGAGTAATTTCGCCGGGTTCTTTTCCGCGGGGTTTCCAGGTTCGTTCTCTTTGCTAACTTTCTCCAAGATTCGGAATGCTTCGTCCAAGCCTTCAGAAACGCCAGTTGCAAGACCCAATTTCTCCAGCAGCATCAGTTGCGGCACAAGCAGGTAGGGCGAAGCTGCACGCGGCGGCATCCCCGAAGGAACCCGCAGGCATGGCACGTTGAGTTTCTCGGCGTGTTCGAGCAAGGCTCCGCCCGACGTGATGCAGTAAATCATGCAGTTCCTCTTCAAAGCGCCGAGGAAAGCGCTGAGGGATTCCTCCGTATCTCCCGAATAGCTAACGACTACTACGAGGCTTCGTTTGTCCGTGTATGCTGGCAACGTGTAGTCTCTGCTGACCTCGATAGGGACGGGTGCTTGGCTACGCGCGTAGTCTTTGAGGAGTTCGCCGCCGATTCCTGAGCCGCCCATGCCCGCGATAATAACGCTGTCGGGTTTGGGGAGGTTCACGTTGATTTTCTGGGCTATGCGTGCTGCTTCGCGGTAATGCCTCGGCGCTTCGACACTGAACGCGAGCATGCCGCTCTTGTCTACGCAGTGGATTTCGTTGAGGTCATCTAAGCGTGATTTTGGGGTTTTGGGTTTCACGTAGGTCACAAGCAGTCTTATATTGGGTTCCTCTTTTAAGTTGAACGCAGACGCCCATAGGCTTACTACGAGGATGGAACAAAGTTGGAGAAGAAGAGGCTGGTCATAGCGGTCCCCGCATCGGTCATCTCGGACACGCCGCATCTCCGAGAGAAAACCGCAAAAGTTGGCTTGGTTGGGAGGACTGCCGCCATTTTCAGGGTCGACGAAATCGTGGTATACCGTGACGACCCACAACAGGATCAGAAGGAAGATTTGGAGCTCATCGCCACATTGCTCTCGTACATGGAGACGCCGCAGTACTTACGAAAGCGCCTTTTCAAGCTTGAACCACGTCTGGAATATGCCGGGGTTCTGCCGCCGCTGCGGACGCCTCATCATCCTGCAAGCGGAAAAACTGATGATTTACATGTTGGCGATTACCGCGAGGGCGTAGTCCTCTCCGCCGCTAAAGAGGGATTGCTCGTTGACGTGGGTGTGGAGCATCCCGCTCTGCTTAGAGAGAAGAACCATGCTGCAGGTGAACGATTGACACTGCAAATCGTGAAGGCTACGGGATGGGTTGAGGTTCAAATTGCGAATCGCTCGGACGTTCCTGACTACTGGGGGTACACCGTGACGCTGGAGCGAGTTTCGCTCAAGAATGCAGTCGAGAACGTGAATGCGGATTTAGCGATTGGAACTTCCCGAAAAGGAAGGGATGTAGCTCATATCGCCAGAGATTTGGGGCGGAGATGGAAATCAGCGATTAGCATCCTCGTAGTATTCGGCTCGCCCTCGAGAGGCTTGTACGAGATTGCCAAAGACGAGGGTTTACGCTTGGAGAAGCTGCTGGATTTCGTGGTGAACACCGTTCCCCATCAGGGCACGGAGACAGTTAGGACTGAGGAGGCTGTTCTGGCTTCGCTTGCGGTGTTGAACGTGGAATTTGGCTTCAACGTTTAAATCCATGTGGAGGTTATGGTTGTTGCCATGTTGACGTTCGACATTTCGATGCCACTTGTACTTTTCGGTGTGACGGTTGCGTCGTTGCTTTTGAGCGGGCGGACGGAGCAGAAGTTGAAGACGACGTTTGAGGAGCGCGAATTCAAGGCCCGTGACGCCGTCTTGTTTGTTGTTCTCATCACGGTGGCGGTTTCGATCGTGGTTTTCGTGCCTAGCTACGCCCTGCTTGGCGGTTTTTCTGTTCTCGTACTCCGCGTTGCTGTTCACGTTTTCCCTACTGTTTTCGAATATGTCGAAACACAGGGCGCAGGGTTTCTTCGTCGGCGTCGGGCTGGCGGGCTTTGCTGCGGGGGTCACGGCGTTGCTCATCGGCAGTGGTCCATTTAGGTATTATTTGGGGTATGCTTCGTTGGGTTTCGCTGCGTTTGCTTTGGCGGCTGCGGTGTATGAGCAGTTTAAGTCTGAGGTGAAGATGCGGTGGCATCTGGCGGTCTCGGCGCCCGTGCTTTTCCTGCTTGTCTTCTTCCTGTTCATGTATGGGAAGAACTCGTATCTTGCGTTGGTTTTGTTGGATGTAACTGGGGCGATTTTCGCTGTGCTAATCACGCTTTATCTGGCTTCGTTGTTCACGTGGAAAGTCACGTTCATCTTCGCCGCGTTGCTCACGGTGATGGACATCATCCTGGTGTTGGTGACGGGGTTCATGGTGACGGCGGCAGAACATGTGGCTGGAATCGGCTTGCCTGTCCTAATAACATTGCCCACTCTTCCGCTAATTACGTCGACTGTGGGAATCCGTTTCCTGTCGCTCGGGCTAGGCGACTTTTTCTTCGCTGGCACGTTGGCAACGCAGACTTATAAGAAGTATGGGACGGAATGTTGCGTTGGTTTCGGCTGTGACGATGACTTTGAGCTTCGGAGCATTTGAGGCGGCGTTGTTGAGCACGGATTTCGGGGCGTTTCCCGGGCACGTTGATGATTATCGTGGGTTGGTTGCCTGTGGTAGGTTGGAAGCTGGTTTCCGAGCGGGGAAAAACAAAAAGTAACATTGTGGTTCAGAGTGAAAGTTTGGAAAATAAGGTTGGGTAGGTTTACCCGAATAGTGCGCCTAATCCTTCGAGCGCTGCTTCCTCTTTCTTCTTCTCTTCCTCTTCTTTCTTCTTCTTGTCCTCTGGCGGTGCGGCTGCTGGCTTCGTTTCTGCTGGTGCGCCCGCTGCTGCAACTGGGGCTGCGGACATCATCGTTGGCGCGGCTTTGAGTGCTTCGTCGATGTTGACTTCGCTGAGGGAAGCCACGAGGGCTTTTATCTGGACTGGGTCTGCGGTCACTCCTGCCGCTGAAAGAACAGCGGTTAAGCTTTCCTCGTTGATTGGTTTTCCTGCCTTGTGGAGGAGCATGGCGGCGTAAACGTTTTCCATTCCCATTCTATTTTTCACCTCTCAATACGACGTTCTTCGTTTGTAGGTAGCAATAGCCGTTCCCATAAAGGGGATAAGCTGATACTTAAACCTACATGTTGGCGTCTATGAGAGAGATTGAACCCTTAAGAACCTTTCGTAGTTGTTGGTTTGGCTTTCTTTTTTTGGGGCATTCGTTTCTCGGTGGGTGGTTTTGTGCTTTTTTTGTTTAAGCTTTTTGGGTTAAGGGTTTCTGTGCTTTTGGGAGTTCAAGTGTGAATCTGGTGTGTCGCAGTTGTTTGATTGGTTGTTGTCGCACCAGATTTTGTTGGTTTGAAATAAACGGCTTTTGTGGGCATTGGAAATATTCATGGTTCATGGGTGAATCATGTGGATTTAATCTTACTTATGCATAAGTGGAAAGTTGCTGAGGGAGCGTTTGAGTTTTTGTTGTCGGAAACGTCTATATATTTTTGAAGCATGTACGAGTTGAGGTGTTGCATCGATGGCAAGCTACTCAACGGTGAAACTTCCTAGGGACCTTGTGCAGCAGATAGACGATGTTCTGGAGCAAGGAAAATTGGGCTACTTATCGAGAGCTGAGTTTGTCAAGGATGCTGTTGGAGCCTTGCTTTTGAGGATGAAGTAGGGCGAGAAATCAGTCTTTGAGAGTTTGTTGCTTGTTTGCCGCCTTTGAGTGGCGTGAAGGGGATATTAGGCATAAAAGAAGATATAGAAAATTAGAGGCTGGAAAAGCTCGTTGTATCATTCTTCAACAGCTTTAGTGACAGGAATTGGTGCGAAGTTGTTTCCAAATTATCGTGTTCAGATATTTTGACGGTGTTCGGCGGACTTGAGGTTGATCTCGTACCAAACATTGAGAAGGTGAGGTGCTGATGGATTCGCGTGAACTGGGAAGCTTGCCGAACGGCGGTGAAGAGGGCTTCTGAGGCCAATTTTTGGGTTTTGTCAATTCGTTTTCGCTTTGATTGTCAATTTCCTCTGTTCTTGTTTTAGGCTGTTTTTCAGTCTGATTTTTTGGAATGGAGCTTGGAAAAAATTGACAAGAATTGACAAAAAAATTGAACGAAACTATAGGAGGTGAAGCGAAATGGGTAGAGGAAAACCGTGGACAGATGAAGAAAACAAGCTTCTACTGGATATGGTTACCGAAGACTTCAAGCTTGAAGACATTCTTAATTCAGGGAAATTCCCGGATAGAACTCCTGTTGCCATATGCAACCAAATGCGAAGAATTGATCCATCTTATGGCGGGGGAACGAATGTTTCGTTTGTTGAAAGAATTGAACCGGCAAGCGACTCTTTGACCATTGAGAAAGTGGTTAAGCTTTTCAGCTCAGCATTTGAGCAGGTTTGTTCAACCAGCAAAATTCGCAAGCTTGAATTGGAACGCTTCCGAATCATCTTCCAAGCCGCGAAGGATTATGCACCATTGTTGGCGAACTACGAGAAGTGGGATAAGATTGAGAAACGGATTGATGGGCTTGAGGCTACGTTGGCAAGAGCTACAAGCAGCGAAAGAGCTTAGAAGACGCACGTTATGCTTTGGGTGTCGTTCTCTCTATGGCTGTGTTGAGCGCCGTCATTTGCGCGTCTGCTTTTCTGAGCAGATCTCCGATTGTGTCTTTCGATGGAATTGCCGCAGCAACTGACAGTGCTATTGCCTTTTGCTGTGCCGTCTGCAGAAGCGTAGCGATGTTTTCCCGAGTCGGGTAGCCGATGACTATGCTGAGTGTAAATGCTTCGCTGTTGCCTTGTTCTAAACTCTTCCTTGTACCGTCGACATCGATGTGGAGTTGCGCGCCGTCAATCATCAAGCCTTCGTCGTAAACGGCTCGCATGCTAATGCCCAACTCAACCGCCTTAATGCCAAGCTTCGATAGTACACCAGCAAGCCGCTCGTTAATTGACTCCCCCTTCCGCACGACAAGCGTATCCTTGCTTATCCAGACGCTTCCAGATTCGATTCGTGTTGGCAGACCAACAGCGTTCAACTGGCTTATCACTGGCCCAGGTGTTTGCCCAGTGTTTCCCGCAGGAATAACCACATCCATCGCCGCAGTGTCACCCGATTTTGCGGTTGTCTGAATTTTGCCGCGCTCCAGCATCAACGCCAGTTTGAACGGGTTCTCATTCGTGAACAAATAAACGTTCGAACCTTCCAAATAGGCTTCAAGCCTCTTCAGGTCCTCTTTCCCCATGCCGTCAAGTGCAAGCTTCACTAAAGTGTTCTTCAACACGCGCATGTACACTTTACCAGCGAAGTTCTTCTTCATCCCCTGAAGCTGCGAAGCACGAACCTTCTGCAAACTGCAAATCCCGATAGACTTGTAACCCTGCAAAATACCCTTGATTTCCTCGACTTCGCCCGACTTCTCCTCCAAAACAGCTTGACTCGGCATCACACGCACCATTTATGGCTTAATCTTCACGGGCACGCCCATCGCCGTCTTGATGTAAACGTTCTTCACGTTCTTTAACCCACGCTTAAGCTTCCCATCCAAAACACGAAGAACAGCGTTAATGTTATCGAATAACTCATCTTCGCTCATGCTCTCCGAACCCACAGATACCTGAATAATCGGCTGAGAGCGCATACGAACCACAACCGTTTTCCGATGCTTCTCCAACAAAGGCACAACATCAGCCGATGGCGGAACAGGAATTGGCATCTTCCCACGAGGACCCAAAACAGGACCAAGCGTCTTGCCTACCATCGCCATCATCGGAGCCTCAGAAATGAAAACATCATAATCACTCGCGAGTTTGCGCAGGTCCTTCTTCTTGCCTGCCAAAGCATCCAAATCGCCACGCTCAATAACCTTATCCGCATTCGCGTGCCTAGCCTTCATCGCCAACTCGCCCGAAGCTACAACTACAATCTTGTTCGGTTTCCCAGTCGCATGAGGCAGCTCAACAACTTCCTGAATCTTGCCCTCAGGAGCCTTCATGTCAATCTCCTGAATGTTCAGAATCAAATCTACCGTCTGGTTAAACTTCTTTCCACCAGACTTGCCTTTCGCCTCTTTCACAGCATCAACGATGGTTTTCTTGTCTAAAGGCATCACTTAAGCCTCGTGCCAATGAGGGATTGCTTCCCGATTATAAAAATATTCGCTTAAGAAGTAAGTACATCCGTATACTTGCCGTCGTCAAGCTCTTTCTGAACTTCGCGTGGGTCTTTGCCCTCAACCGTCACGCCCATGCTCACGCAGGTGCCCAAAACCTCTTTCGCCGCGCTCTTCAAGTTCGAAGCCAGCAACTGTGGAGCCTTGATTCTCGCAATGCGAGCAACCTGCTCCATCTTCAAGTCGCCAACCTTTGCAGAATTGGGTGTTCCAGAACCTTTCTCAGCATGCAGCTCCGAAATCACCAGAGCCGCAGCAGTCGGAACACCAACGGTGACCTCGAACGTTTTGTCTTCTTGGTCCACGGCCACTTTAACGGGAACTTTCATGCCCGCGTAGTCCTTTGTCAACTCGTTAATCTTGTTCACCACGAGCATGACGTTGACGCCTAGCGGACCTAAAGCTGGACCTAAAGGTGGACCGGCGTTCGCCTGACCACCGCTGACGAGCAATTCAACAGTTTTTTTCTCTGCCATAGCTACTCTCTTCCTTTTCCTTTTTCAACGAGCTTCACGTAATCGGAATGAACCGTGATGGGCAGCGTAAACGTGGCCTCCAACAGCTCTAACGTCACTTCACCTTTCGGCTTATCAATCCGCGTGATCTTCGCACGCATACCCTTGAACGGTCCACCCGTTATCTCCACGACGTCATCCTCATACAAATCTTCTATGACAGGCTTACGAACGATATACCGTTCAATCTCGGCGAAGCTGACCAAACCTGGGATTCGCGAGCGCACGTGCCGCACGCCAGCGATGGCTTCCTCCACCAGGTGTGGTCCGTCAGCCTCGATGAACACGTAACCTTTGAGAACATCGGGTACAAGAAGAGCTTTGATGGGGATTTTGGTCATTTCAACCTTGGCGGCGATGAGCCTCGCCACATTGCGTTCCTGACCAGTCGTGGTTTTGACAACAAAAATCTTGGTCTGGAACTGGTCTTCCTTCTTCTCCAACACGCTGTGCCTTCTTAGCTGGTCGATGTTACGCCTGGGTTGATGGTTGTGCTTATGATTCTTATGAGGAAGCCGAGCAAACCAACGACGCCAATGCCGAGCAGACTGATCTTTATGGAGAGCCAAAGCTCGTCCCTGCCGGGTTTCGTCGCAAGTCTCAGCGTCCTAGCGGCTTGAGTTAACCAATCGCGTACGCCCATAACTATCCGCACAAAACATCCCGCCAAGCCATAATAAACATTACTGTGGAATCCGAAGAGTCTCTTCCCTCTGGCCTTCCTGTTAGGCTTCCCTACATCCGACTTTGAGTGTATTTTCGCTGATTTGCTGGTCAAGTTTTGACGTAGGGAATATCGATTTCATCCAATAAGGTAACTATTGTGGTCTTGTGCTCGCTTGGTATGCCTTTCCAATCGAGGACGGCATGCGAGACTTTTTCAAGCGTTCGTTGCACGCATTGCTGCAACATTTCAACATCAACTGCAGGCAGAGCGTACTTTGGGATCATGTGTCCAAATGCGGCTTCGCCGTTGAGCGCCATGTTTGTGAAGCGTTGGTTGTAGTGTGGTCCACCAATGCCGATGACGGCAGGTTGCTCGGCGGGTTGGAAGTTGGTGACAGCTTCGATGGCTGCTCGTGCAACAGCCTTGGCTGCTCTTATGTCGCTCCATTGTTGTGGTGAGCTGCCGAGCTCCACGAACATCGTTGGCACGTTCAGCGAAGGACCATGATGGGTGCATTCGTAGGACACTTCGTAGCTGAGACCGAGTTCGGCTTTTAGACTTGCTAGCGCTTTGAGGGCGGTCTGCATGGCTGTGGCTGGGCAAACGGACAGTGTTCGGGGTAATCCTCCGAGGTCTGCCCTGCCGAAGTTGCCCGTCGTGTGAACGGATAGGGTCGGTTTGCCGCTTTGGCTGCTGTGTTTTGAAAGGCAAACCAGCAGTTCGATGTTGTTGAAGTGTTCGGGGAGATCTTGGGCATAAATGGTTTGGTCTTTGAGTGTGATGAGACTGACATGTTTTCCGTTGATTTCTGCGGTGTAAACTGGGGCTTCTTGGAAGTTTTCGCCAGTTTTCCTGAATTCGCAATCGCTGAGAACGTAGTTTTGCTATGTTTGTTCCTGCTGGGTCTATGCTGGAGTATGCGACCAGAATCATCGTTGTTCCCTTGGTGACTGAAGATGGATGTTTAGGTGAAAAAGGTTTCCACAACGCTTTAATCCACTAAGGACGGTGAACTCTTCCAGAAGGCAAAGAGAGAGAATGCACCTGATCAACTTCAAGGAGCTTTCAGGTCACCAAATTGAAACGCTCGTTGATTTGGGAATCAATGCGAAACTTAACCCGGAGAAGTACCGTGAGGAGTTGTACGGCAAATCTGCGGCGTTGATTTTCCAGAAGACCAGCACGCGGACTCGTGTGGCTTTCGAGGTTGCGATGACGCAGCTGGGCGGACACGCTTTGTACATTGATTGGAGGACGACGAATTTCACGTTGTCAGACATCGCCGACGAAACGCGGTACTTATCTCGGAACGTTGATGTCATCATGGCAAGGTTGCTGAAGAACGCGGATTTGCGTCGGATGGTTTCTGCATCACGTGTTCCAGTCATAAATGGTTGTGATGATATGTATCATCCCAGTCAAGCGATTGCTGATTTGATAACGGTTAAGGAGAAGCATGGCAGATTGAAAGGGTCAAAGCTCGTTTACGTTGGCGTCCTCAACAACGTTTGCAACTCTCTAATCGAAGCGTGCACGAAGACGGGAGTCAAACTGACGACTGTTACGCCCATAATCAATGAGGCGGCGAGAGACGAGGAACTCATGGCTGCGGCTAAGAAAACGGGGTTATGGACGACGACGCTGGACGCAAAAGAAGCTGTTAAGGACGCTGACTTCGTGTACACGGACACGTGGATTGACATGGAGTTCTTCACTGACCCGAAATTCGCCGAGGAAAAAGAACGTAGACTGAAGCTCATGATGCCTTACCAAATCAACTCTGAGCTACTCGAAGGCAGCAACGCTTACGTCATGCACGACATGCCCATTCACAGAGGCTACGAAATCAACGCCGAAGCCATCGATAGCAAGAAATCGGTGATCTACGAGCAAGCAGAGAACAGGCTTTACGCAGCCAAAGCCATACTCCTAAAACTCGTCGGCTAAACCGGGCTTCGCTGCGAGCCAATCCTCTCATAAGTCATCATGTTATTTCTGGAGCTATTCGTCTAGCTCTGCAACTCTACGCCTCTGGTGCGTGCTTTGGTCGGTGAGATTCAGAGCACTATGCAGCGGGTGTTGCTGTCGTTTTTTTCCGTTTTCTGAAAAGAATGAATACGTGTCCTCTAACCTCAACAAGAGCTGCGCCGGTCTGCTCCGCCGCTCGACATGCGATAGCTTTCGCCGTGTCCGCCTGCAGCGCGCTTTTGAGAATTTTGACCTTCACCTGCCTGTTCCGCTCCAGCTGCTTGTCAAGCTCCGCCGCCGACTGCGGCGTGAAGCCTTCCTTGCCAACGTGAATTGTGGGTTTCTCGTCCTTCAATACGTGTCTAACGTGGCGCTTCATCTTCGTGGTTATTTTGCTCAACTTCCATTTTCTCCTTGCCTTTCCTCAAGAGAATGCGGGTTTGCCAGCCGCACTTCAAACAGGTTATGACGACGTGAGGCTCCCTTTTCTGCCTTACCCTCACCCGACAGTTTACGCCATGAACAAGGAACGAGTTGCAGTTCTTACAGACACTGCGCCTAAACTCTGTTGGGAGGCGGATTTTAGCTGCCATGGCAATTTTCCGCGCAGTAACCAGGTAATGCGTGGACAATTCGGGGTTTGTCTTGCTTGCGGCATGAGCTCTTTCAAATAGGACTTGAACGCGCTGTTTCGCGATTTGCTTCGTAGAAGAAAGCACCCTAAATCGTCACCTGCAAGCACCAAATGCGGGTCACGATGATATTAACCAATCGCGTAGTGGAACAAAAAGGGATAGAAAAAAGCAACTCAATCTTGCGTCAGGTGGGGCCTCACGACGGGAAGAAAGCAGAATTCAAAGAAATGCGTTGTCCTTGACTAATGTGTTTGGTAATTTAGGCGCCATATTTGCCCATGATTATGTAGCCTGCAACCACAAAAACCAGGAGCACCGCTATTGCTAGTAAAACGAAGAGCAGCATCGGCATCCCTAGGATGTAGTGCTCAACATCGTAGTCTAACGTTAGGAGTTGGGTGTCTGACGTGCTGTTGTTTTCAAAGTCGAGCTGGCATTCGCCTTCAACGTCTGTGAAGAAGCTGACAGAGCCTTGGCTTTTTGTTCCGTAGTCGATTGTTGTTTCGTTAGGCAGGAGTACAGAGAGGTGAAGCATGGTTGGAGGTGAGCCTAGGACTCTAAAGGAAAGTGAGACTTGGTCACCGTATGCGAGTTGCAGAGTTTGGACGAAGCTCTTGCCTGGCTTTATGCTAATGCTTAAAGTGCTTGCCTGCGCGGTCCTGACTGCAACAACCATTAAGCAGAGAACTATGAGCAGCTGAACGGCTCTTTTAGGAAGCTTCATCATTTTGCTTATTTCTGTTTCGAGTTCATATTTTTTTCGCTGGAAGTGTAGAACATATCTGCAATTGCTTTTGGGTTTTTTTACCTGTCGAAATTGTTGCATCAGGGGAGACAGTCTGTCTTATTCTGCAGCTCTGGCGTTGTTGTTGTGCCCTAGAGATTGTTAGGGTTTACGCGGCAAAAATGTTCTTGATTAAGATGCTGGATTCACAAAGGTCAAAAAGGGAACTGTGTACTCGTCCTTAGACATGTCGAACCAAAAAGTAGGTGCCGCCTGCGCCGCGGGTTTCTTGCTTGTCGTGGTTGTTACTTTAGTGGTGCCTTTCTTTCCCCCTGCGCAGTTTCTCGACTCTTTTTTTGGACTACCTAAGAACACTGCTTTGATATGGGAAATCCCCGTGGCTGTTCTCCTCGATGGCTTCATCAATGGATTCTTCTGGCTTGCCGTCGGCGCAATAGTCTACGGCTTTTTCAGTCTTGCTTCTAAGAGAGACACACTGCCGCCGATGCTCGATGCGCCTGCCCTAAGAACGCCGCCACCTCAAGCGATCCGCGTTGATGATCGCATAAGCAGGATTCCACCAGCACTCACCGTGAGGAAAGTTGGAAAAAGAGAACCTCGAGCAGAATACAACATAGAAATGATTGAGGGCATAGGTCCCATTCGGGGTTCGCTGCTTAGAAACTTGGGCGTTAGAACCGTGGATGACTTGCTGCAAGTTAGTGTCACGAATCGTGCACAACTTCAATTGGCTAAGGAGGTCGGCGTGAGTCAAGAGGTTTTGCTCAAGTGGATTTGCAGGGGAGATTTGCTTCGAGTAAAGGGTGTGGGCACGCAGTACTCTGGTCTTCTTGAGTCAGCAGGGGTCAACTCGGTGGCAGATCTTTCCACGAGAAACCCAAGCTTGCTACACCAGACACTAAAGATTGTCAACGGTGAGAAGAGACTGGTGAGACGGATCCCTCCAGTCAGGACGGTCCAAGCATGGGTAAACGACGCCAAAACGTTGCTTAGCTACTCAACCTACATCACTGTGGGAGCCTGACACTTTCCTCATTATTGATCAAAATGCTGGGTTTTAATCACGGCAGGGTTTTTATAAGTCAACACGCTGGATGCTGAAGTGAGATAGGAATTTGACAATGCGCCCCAGCACAGAAAGCCGCTTCATCCCTCAGGACCTTTATGACCAAATAACTAAGCATATGCCCATAGCGTCAGTCGAAGCTGTGATAACAAGAGATGAGGGACTGCTATTCTTAAGGAGAGAAAACCCGCCTGCAAAGGGAGAATGGTGGCTACCCGGCGGCAGAATACGAAAAGGAGAATCCCTCGAACGTGCACTGCGCCGAGAAGTCAAAGAAGAGACGGGGCTGAAAGTAACTTCCTACAAACTTGTCAACGTGTACTCAAGGGTCTTCCCAGAACGCCACGACATAACCATAGTCTACTTGTGCAAATGCAAAAAAGGCAACGTGAAGCTTGACGACGAGCACTCCGAATACTGCTTCTTCAAAACCATCCCCACTGGCTTGCATCAACACCTCCTGGAAGCCATACGTGATTCTCAAACAATTAAACGGAAGTCTTCCAGGTTCAATGACCGATAAACCAGAAATCAAGCGTATTTGTCTAAGTTTTTCATATACCAGTCGATCGTCTTCTGCAATCCTATCGTCAATTCAGTTTTCGCTTCAAAGCCAAACTCTATCTTTGCTCTGCTCGTGTCAAGAACCCTTCGTGGCTGCCCATCAGGTTTCGACGAATCCCAAACAATTCTTCCCTTGAACTTCGTCAGCTGGGATATGAGTTTAACTAAGTTTTTAATTGTGATTTCTTTTCCTGTGCCAAGGTTAACAGGTTCGGGTTTATCATATTTCTCCGTCGCAGACGCAATTGCCTCAGCAGCGTCTTCAACGTATAGAAATTCTCGGGATGCTGAGCCTGTTCCCCACACAACCACCTCAGGCTTTCCGTTTTGCACTGCATCCACAAATTTCCTTATCAATCCTGGAATCACGTGTGAAGATTCCAGGTCAAAGTTGTCCCTCGGACCGTAAAGGTTTACGGGAACCAGATAGATGACGTTCATGCCATACTGTTTTCGGTACGCCTGCGCCATAACCAGGAGAGCCTTCTTGGCTATTCCATAGGGAGCGTTAGTCTCCTCGGGGTAACCATTCCAGAAGTCCGCCTCCTTGAACGGGACAGGAGTAAACTTTGGGTAGGAACACACCGTTCCAACCTGAACAAACTTCTCGACTCCCTTGAGCCTCGCCGCCTCCATCATTTGGACGCCCATGATAATGTTGTCGTAGAAGAGGGTCGCAGGGTTTTTCTGGTTAAACCCTATGCCGCCCACCCGCGCCGCAAGATGAACAACCACATCAGAGTCCTGCACCGCTTTCACGCAATTGTCCCATTTTCTCAGGTCAGAATCTCTGCTTCGCACTGTGACAATTTGATTTCTTGAGACGCCTCGTTTTGTATTCAGGTTTTCAATCAGGTGCGAGCCTAAAAAGCCGTTGCCACCAGTTATCAGGATCTTCTTGTCTGCCCAGAAGTTCATCAGTCGATTTTCCACCATCGCTTCGGAAACTTCTGCTGCAAAACAGCGTCGCCTTCGCCTATTGGCTTCAAGCCCATTCTGCGCATATCCGCATCGACCATTATTTTAGCTAAATCTTTGAAACGAACCTCGGGCTTCCAACCGATGATTCTTCTGATCTTGCTTGAGTCGGCAGCCAAATCCTCTGTTTCGGTCGGTCTGAAATATTTCTGGTCTATTCGCACGTGTTCGTTCCAGTCTAAACCTGCGTATGAGAAGGCTTCTTGGACAAAGTCCCTTACTGAATGCTGCTCGCCCGTGCCCACCACGTAATCGTCTGCTTCGTCTTGCTGGAGAATTTGCCACATGGCTTGGACGTATTCGGGAGCGTAGCCCCAGTCTCGTTTCGGCTCCAGATTGCCAAGATACAATAACTGTTGTTTCTTGGCGAGAATGCTCGCAATGGCCATCGTTATTTTTCTAGTCACGAATATTTCACCTCTGCGGGGTGACTCGTGATTGAAAAGTATGCCGTTGCACGCAAACATCCCGTATCCCAACCGGTAATTCTTTGTAACCCAGTAGGCGTAGACCTTGGCAACTGCGTAGGGGCTCGTCGGGTTGAACGGTGACTCCTCATTCTGGGGCGAGGGGCATCTTCCGAACATCTCGCTGCTCGAAGCCTGATAGAACCTCGGGTGGTTCCCGCTGCGCCTAATCGCCTCCAGCATCCTGACCGTTCCGAGAGCGGTGACGTTTCCGGTGTACTCGGGCATGCTGAAGCTCACCTTCACGTGGCTCTGAGCACCAAGATGGTAGACTTCGTCGGGTTTAACATTGTACAGGATGTTAGAGATCTGTTCGGAGTCGGAGAGGTCGCCGTAGTGGAGGAAGAAGCGCGCGTTGGGTTCGTGGGGGTCGACGTATATGTGGTCAATCCTGCCCGTGTTGAAGGTGCTCGCCCTGCGGATTATGCCATGAACCTCGTAGCCTTTGGAGAGAAGAAATTCGGCTAAATAGGAGCCGTCTTGGCCAGTGATTCCTGTGATGAACGCTTTCTTCATACGCATGTCTTATAATTCTGTATTAACTAATAACAATTTAGATTTGGAAATAACCCAAAACTTCTGCGATTATAGTAGACAGATTGAGATTTTGTAGATCTCTCTGGATGATGGTTTGCTCCAAGAACGACTTGGTCTTCAGAGATTCTAAAGAAAAAAGAGGAGATGAGTTTGTCAGATTCTGGGTCGACTTAGCGTTTCCTAAGTATCAACACCGCAGCGGCAACTGCGATGAAAACCGCGATTATCACTGCAATTCCTACGCCAATTATCGTCATCGTGTAATCAGCTGGTACTGGTTGTTCTGGAATGGTTACTTTTTCTGCAGCTGGACCCACTGTAAAGAGCGGTTGTGGAGATTGAACTGCCGTAGGAGTCGTCTCCTGCGAATGAAGCAATGATCTGGTAGGTGTCTTGTTTTGGCGGGGTCCATGCGAAGTCGAATTCGCCCGAGTAGCCGTTGGTTGTGGTTGTGCCCAAGTTGATTACGGTGCCGTCTGAACCTATAGCTGTCAGTAGCACTGGGACTCCGGTTATTGTTTGGTTATTCCAGAGTCCGCCGTGTGGTTGCCCTAGATGCAAGTATTCCATCTGCATTGACATTGAATCTTTTGATACGCATGGCGTGCCCTTCTGAGCGGGGGACATGTCGAGCACTGTGCCTTTTATCATGACTCCTGTTCTTAGTTGTACAGCAACATCTGGTGCCGTGACAGTCGTGGAGCTCTGGCCCTTGCCGATGACGTACATGTATCCGTCCCAAGAGTTGGCTGCTACCAGATAGCCGTCAGCGACACCGCCATAAGTCATAGGATTATCTATTTTCCAGACGAGCGAGCCGTCTGTCATGTTGATGCAGTGGAGACCCCAGCCTCTGGTCAATGGCCAAGTGGGTGTGTGCTCAGTATTGGCTGTGTACAGTTTTCCGTCAGCAATATTGCCATCTCCGTTGAAGGAATAAACCTCGGTGCCATTCGCATCCGTGTAGGGAGTTTCGAAGGGTGCGTATGTGGGTGCTTCGTACTTCCAGACTAGTTTGCCGTCGGTCCAGTTGAAGGCGTAGACGTAGTTGTAGGCATACCTGATCAAGCAGGCCGTAACGCTGACGAGGCAGCGTAAGCTCCGAAGCCACCGATGACCAAGGATAGTCCGTTCCCTCACTTCTAATCCATTTCCCTGTACGTCCATCAGCAATTACCCAGTATCCGCCCTGTGTCCACGCGGCGATTTTTCCGTGGTCCATTATTGAGGGGCCGTTGTGGTACAGAATGTCTGGATATGTGTCTGTCGTTATGTTATATTGCAGTGCGCCTGTTGCCAGATTATAAAACTGTATTGATACCCACCAACGTTTTTGACCAAAGGGCTGGCCAGTAAGGTTAAATGTACTGTATGTATCTGTAACTTCGCCACCCAAACCCGCATCGAAATCCATCATGGAAGGTAGACTGCTTCTCAGGTAAGTTGTGTTGCTTATTATCCTCGTTGCGAAGTTCGTGCTGGTTCCGCGTGTGGTCCAGTTGATCAAGCGATAGCGTTGAGAACCTGCAGCGGCTCCAAGATCCTGTATGTTCAAGACGTACCCTCCAATCTGATTGTGGAAGTTACCTCCTGACAACGGAGCAATAGAGACGTTTAACGTTAAAGCCCCCGTGTACGGATTGATCTTCCTCAGATATGAGCCGCTTATCGATATGAGCTCTGCTGACCACGATGAAGACGCTATCTCCTCGCCAAAGAGTGTTGATGTATCTGGCACTGGGTTAACATATGCAACGTAGCTTGGGGTGATACCATTGGAAGGTGAGGCTGTCGGTATCGCGTAGTATTGTTCTCCGGTGCGTAGGTCGTAGGAGACTGCACAGCTTGTTGGTACACCATTTATTGGCACGGTCATGGTTTGGTAGCATCGTCCAGCGTAGATTACGCTTGGAGTGCCGGGGCTGCTGGTCGTGCCGTATTGTCCTGCTGGTCCTCCGATGAGACCCGCTATTGCGCCCAGTCGTTTCCATAGTACGTGCGCAGTGTTTGGTGCTTGAACCCATGGCGTGAAATCATTGAGCGACATGTACTGTGGATTTGTGTTAGGATAGAGTGTGTCCCAATTGGAGTAGCCATAGCCGACATAGCCAGTAGCTGGATAGGCTCCTAGAATCGGCCACCATCCTCTGTTATTGATTGATGCAGGTCGGGTCCAGTAGTCGGTTGGTAGTGCCAAAGGCCACGACCACACCAGGTTTTGCTGTACGGTGAGGTTTTGTTCTGCAGTGGAACTGGGTTTAAAGTAGGTTGATATCGTATTAGGTCCGGTCAAAGGCAAACCAGCGCCTGTCGACGACGAGTTCGTTACAATCACGCCGTTGAAGTATTGTCCTGTTGGAAAATACGTTCCGAGAAATTCGAACTTTAACGAATATTGGCCAATCTGGTCGGGTACGTATTGAAACCAATTTGCAGCAGTGGCGGGTTCAGACCTCATCGTTCTGACGTCTTTGGTTCCGTCTGGCTTCGTGATTGTGATTACATAACCTCCCTCAGGAATGATTACGTCATTTGAAGGAAGTGCGGGGTTAATCCAAAAGTTGACCAACAACGTCTGGCCGACGCCTATGGGATTGGGTACAAAGCTAAGGAAGGCTCTAGTCACAGCAGTTACGGCAGCAGTATCACCAGCTTTCATTGGTCCAATATATGGTTGTTTAGCAGCAAGCTGAGCTTGAACTGGCTGAACTGGCATTTCCACTAGTAAAATAGAAGCGATGAAAAGAACTATAGCGATCGTAGCAAGTAGCTTTGTCTTGTTTATTGTCAATTGCACGTTTTCTTTTCTCCTTTAGGTATATGCAAGTTTGTAATCAGACTTGCGAGTTTCGTTTTTGTTTTCACGTTGTATTTATAACTTTTCTATGTCCTAAGCCAAAATGGCAAATGCCATGGTGACTGCTGGAATTAGAATAGATTAATTTAGGCCAGTTATTTTTAATAATTTCTCACCAGCCAGAATGTTGATGCCAGAGAAATTAACCAAGATCTTTGTTAAAGTCTGCTTGAAATGGCTATTGTTAGTTGTTTCGCACTTTATTAGAAACTCTTATTTTGCCATCTATCGTAGTAATAAGTGGGGCGAACCACATTGATAGATTATGACCTAATCATCTTGAACTTGGCACTGTTTTTCCTCTTCGCCCTAATAGGATCTCTGGAGTTCAGGAACAAAGGACTACGTCGCGTATGGGGCGCCTCGGTGTCCATTATGGTTGCTGAATCATTTGGTTTCTCTCAGCGCTTGGCTAGCGCATTGTCGTTTATAATCTCATTTTACATCGCGATGCAGGGGATCCCTGTTAGTATTTATTCAATCCTCTGGGTGTTCGGAGCCGACCCAAACGGATGGATTCTGCCTAACAATCTGTTTCTTGAGATAACGGGAATAGCTATGTTTTTCATAGGAGGCTTGCTTGTCATGCTCGGTTGGTCAAAGATATTCAACAACAAGGGCAACCTTGTAACAGACGGTATTTACAAGTATGTTCGGCATCCCCAATACTTGGGAATTCTGCTCGCCACTCTCAGCCTGATAATCTACAGGTTTTCTCCGATTTCACTAATGCTCTGGCCTGTCCTTGCCATCATCTATTATCGATTGGCAAGAAAGGAGGAGCGGGATGTTGAGAGCAAGTTTGGAGAAAAATATCGCGAATACAGACGGAGTGTTCCCATGCTTTTGCCGTTTTCGGTGATGGGAAATAGGCAGAAGTAGAATAGATTTCTCCTATTGTTGTCTCAGTTCTTTTGATGCGAGCTATGTGCTTTTTGTTTTTCTAATTCTGACGTATACGTATGCGCTAACGAAGACTATGGCGATGATAAGAACTGCTATCAGTGTGTAAAGCTCGTAGGAAGATGGTGAAAATAGCGGGCCAGATAATTGGGCTGATGATTCGCCGAAGCAGTAAACGGTGCCCTCTCTTGACACAACGTAAAGTTTGCCGTTGGCTATGGCTGGGGAAGACTTGACTTCTGAGCCGATTTTGTAGTTCCAAAGCGGTGTTCCTAAAGTCGCGTTTATGCAGTAGACGTATCCGTCGTTTGAGCCAATGTACAGTTTGCCGTCCGCAATAGCTGGGGAAGACGCCACGGGGCCTGCAGTTGGGTAACTCCAAATCACCGCGCCGTCGGCTGGGTTTAAGCAGAAGACGTTTTTGTTCCATCCGCCTATGAAGACTCTGCCGTAAGCAACGGCTGGAGAAGAGAACACTGCTGGTGGAGCGTCGCAACTCCAGATTATTGTTCCTGTGTTCGCGTCTAAGCAATGGATCTGTGACCCCGCCCATCCTTGTGGTGACCCTCCGTCTGCGAAGTAGACTTTTCCGTCTGCGACGGCTGGAGAATCGCTGATTACGCTGGATGCTGTGTAATTCCATAGCATTGTTCCTGTGTTTGCGTCGAGGGCAAAGAATAGGTCATGGCTTCCGGCGAAGACTTTGCCGTAGGCGACTGCTGGGTTAAATGGCCAGTTACTGGTGTTGTATTTCCAAATTAACTCTCCAGTGTCTGCGTTAATGCAGTAGAGGCTGAAGTCGGCTGATCCTGTGAACACCTTGCCTTCAGTGACTGCGACGAAAGAATATAGGTCGTCGTCGGTCTGGTATCTCCATATGACCGCTCCCGATGTTTCATTGAGGCAGTAGATGTAGTCGTCTATTGATCCGATGTAGACTTTTCCGCCGGAGATTGCGGGTGATGCTCTGTTCGGGTGATATTGCCCCTGCGTGTATACCATGGGAGCCTCGCCTTTGAATTTCCATATGAATGTCCCTGTGGTTGCGTTTAGGCAGTAAACATAGTTGTCCTCCGATTGAATGATTAGTCTGTCGTCTGCGACAGCGGGAGAGGCGCACATGACGCCGCCCGAGAGGGTGTAGTTCCATAGTAAATTAGGGGTGTTGGGAGCTGGGCTATCGGTGTAGCCGGTGAAGCTGGCATCGTGGTGGAACATTGGCCATGAGTAAGTCGTATGGTTTGCTTGCATGGTTGGCTGGGCGATTGCTGTAGGGTAGACCGTTGAGGTACACAAGAAAACCGTTGCCAGCATCGTGAGGATCATGAAATACCGCAAAGATTTCTCAAAAACAGGTCTAGTCATAGGTTGATTACTGTTCATCTATTCCTTTTAAAATGTTCGAAAGAATGTAGCAACACAGCGTCAGAGCAAGAACTAGGAGAGAGTTGTTCCTTTCTCGTTTTCGGCGATTGATTCGAGCGGCAGCTACGTTGATATCGTTGTAACGACGCCAGCATGTTTCTAGTGAAAAAAGAATTCTTTTTTTTCACCCTGGAGTGCGATGCAGGTTGCAGATTGACAAGAGAAAAAGGGGAGTTGGTTGTTTTTGTTTGAAGGCGCTAAGGTTTTTTCCTGTAAAGCAATACTCCGACTATGGCAACTGCTATGATTACCGCGATTACTCCGCCGATGATTGTCATTGTGTAGTCTGGTGGAGTTGATTGTGTGGAAGGGTTATCTGCGTTGGTGCTGGTCCGACTGCTATTGCTGTTGCTGCACCTGAACTGCCATAGGAGTCGTCGCCTGCGAATGAGGCGACGATTTTGTACGTGCCTTCTGCCGGTGGCGTCCAAGTATTTCGTATGTGCCATAATATGCGCTTGTGGTGGCAGTGCCGATGTTGGTATTAGCTCCGTTGGAGTCGATGGCGGTCAGTGTCACTGGAACGCCTGTCATCGTAATGTTATGCTAGTTCCGTCGATGGGATATTGCATGTGTAGGTACTCCATCTGTGTGGTCATTGAGTCTTTGGAGACGCATGGTGTGTTCGGGTTGGGCTGGCGATTGGTCCAATACTGTGCCTTCTATGAGGACTTGTGTTCCGTTGGCGATGGTTGTCGGGTGCTGTGACGGTTGTGGCGGTTTGGCCTTTGCCGAAAACGTACATGTAGCCCATGTACACGCTGTCGAATGTTAGGTAGCCGTCAGCTACGGCGCCTGCGTTTCCGCGGCTTGATATGTTCCATATTCCTTCGCCGGTTGTAGCGTTGACGCAGTAGAATGTCCATCCTCTTGCGAGGGGTGAGGTGGGTGAGTGCTCGCCGTTTGCTACGTAGAGTTTTCCATCAGCGATTTGTGGGTTGGCTCCGAAGAAGGCCATTTCTGGGTACCATGGAGATTCGAACGGAACGCATGGCGATACTGAAATGCCAAGCTATCTTGCCCGTGTCCCAGTCAATTGCGTATAGGCCCGCGTATGTGAAGTCGTACATCAAGCCGTAGGCTGAAGCAGCAGTGTATGCTCCGAATGTTCCCCAGGGCATGGCTTCCTGTTCACTCTTCCACAGTTGTTTGCCTGAGGATAGATCCCAGCAGTACCAGTATCCGTTGTCAAAGCGTACAGCGAATTTTCCGTGGTCAGCGCAAGCCGTGCTTCCGCTGAAGAGCGGGTAGCCGACGCCGGATGAAACGTTCCATAGAAGTTGTCCTGTTGTAAGGCTTGCCGCTCGAATGTATACTTCTGTAGCTACTCCTGTGGCGGGTGGTGAGTACGAAAGTGTGCTCACTGCTATGCCAGCTTCGAAATCGCAGGTGCCCAAGCTGCTGAACGGATAAGATATGTTGCTCATTATTCTGTAGTGAAATTGGTGCGCTTCCTGCCATTGTCCAGTTAATCAGACGATATTAGTGCTTGCGCCTGAGCCGAGTGTCTGTACGCTTAACACGTAGGGGTCGCTGTAGATGGTGCCTGAGGTTATTGGAGCGATTGAGATGTTTAGGTTACGGCTCCGGTGTATGGGTTGTACTTTATCAGTCTTCCGCCGCTTATCGCCACAAGGCTCGCGCCCGTGCCTACCTGTGATTGGCTTGCGCCTGGCACGACTTCTCCGCTTTGACGTATGTAATGGCTGTGGGTGCGGCGCTATGCCTGTCTGTTCCCAGTACACTTGTCCGGTTCGCAAGTCGTAGCATTCCCACACGCTCGTCGGCTGATCATAGTAGGTGCCGTTGATTAGAGTTTGTACTGATTTTGTAACGGTCTGGTAGCATCTTCCCTCAAAGATTATGCTTGGAGTACCAGCGTAGCCGCCCTCTCCCGACCATAGAACTTTGCTCCCAAGTCTCCTCCCATGATGCCTGCTATGGCCCTTGTCGTTTGCCATACTATGTGTGCACTGTTCGGCGCTTGAACATAGGGGGTGAACTTGTAGTTGCTGGCGTAAGAGTTGGTTTCTGGGGGTGAGTTCTTCATGTGGCCGGTATACGGGTAGTCTCCTGCGATTGAAGCCCACTGTCTGTTCATTGCGGATACTGGGCGTGTCCAGTAGTCTGTTGGGAGCGCAGATGGGGGCCAAGACATCACTTGTTCTGATTGCACTGTGAGTGTCTACGTCTGCGGTTGACGAGGGCTTGTAGTAGGCTGATCCGAGGAGTATTGGGCCTCCGAATGCGCTTACTGTGTAGGGACCTATTGCTGCCAGGCTTGGGTACCTACCGTTGTAGTAGTATCCCGCTGGGTAGTAGTCTCCTGCAAAGTTGAACTTGACTTTCCACGTTCCGACTTGGTCAACTACGTATTCGAACCACGCCGTTGTGTCTCCACAATAGGAATTCATTGGACCGACCGTTGTGGTTGTTCCGTCTGGCTTTGTGAATGTGACTGTGTATCCTGTGTGTGCTCGGTTTACCTGTAATGCTGGTTGAACCCAGAGGTTAACGAGTAATTGTTCGCCAACACCAATCGGGTTCGGGCTGATACTGAGGTAAGGAATCGTATCGAGCGATAAGTCAGGGGTAACTCCAGCCGGTAGTGGTCCGCCTGTATAGTTTGCCGTTATGCTCGAAGTTGGAGATTGTGCTTGAACTGGCAACGCAAATAGTGTTACAGAAGCCATTAAAAGCACTAAAATAATTGCAGTTGACGTTTTTCTTTGCAAATGCATTTTTCTTTTCTCCTTTAGTTTATCGAAGCTCGGAAAGAGCTTCGCAAAAATAAGGTATGTATTCCAGTCAGCTTTTAAGCCTTGTCCGAGTCAACGATTTATGGGAAAAAAGGGGAATTTGTGCTGGTTAGCAGTTCACGTATTCGAGATAGTGCGTCGTTGAAACTCATGCACATGCAAAATACTACCAAACTGAGTTGACTGGATATCCTCAGTTGAAACAATATAGTCGTTCTTGGTGGTTTACAAAGAAAGGAAGGAGGGATATTTGTTGATGTGGGTTGTCTGACGGTTTATGGGTCGATGACTGTTATGGTTACAACGTTGCTCGTGGCTCTGGACCCAGTGTCATCCGTAACTACTAAGGTGTAGGTGTAGGTTCCGGGCACATTGTTGGCAGTTAGTAGAAGCATTGAGGTCTGACCGGCAAGCATTGTTGTTCCCTGGTACCACTGGTAGGCGTAGTTTCCGACTCCGCCTGATGCCATTCCAACGAGATACCAATTGTCTCCCGTAAGGACTGTGACGTCGCAGAAAGCTGAAGCTGCCAGCGGTGGGTCGTCTGAATCGTCTGCCTTGGCACTGGTTAATACAAGTGAGCTAGCAAAAGCGGTTAGAACGAGCACGCTGAGAAATACATACACTGTTTTCTTTCTCATTATTCTCTCGCGCCTCCTTGTAATCTGTTAATCTATGTAGTTGCCAAATAACCGCCAGATATTTAAATATGATATGTTAAGTCTCAATATAGCATATTGTAGAACGCTTCAACACATTCGCACAGGTTGGAGCATAATTCACTTAGCCGTCTGAAAACGACAATGAAGATTCACTAACCTACTTTCTTTCCACAAACAAAGCGTTTGTGCGGTTGGTTTTGGTGAACACCAAACAAGAGCAGACGATGCTAACTCCTTCTTTTCTTCACTATATTCCGAGGTTCGACACAGGCGTTTTCTGAGAATCGAGCGCGCTCTTTTCGGAGAAGAAATAGGACCAAGAGCAAGACAACAGCTAATGGCAGGGTTGCTAATGCTACGATGACATTTATTGGGTTTGTCGTCGTTGGAGGCTGTGACTTTGAGGGGGTTGAAGTGGAACCAGCGATTGTGAATGACTGAACGTTGGAATAGGAGTTGAATTCAGCCCAATAATGGTCTGCGTCCTGCCAAACGTAGTAATGGCTGAAAAACTGGAATGCGTGTTTGCCTGGAGCCGTTAGAGTTGGGATTGTTACCTGCCACGTGTACCAGTCACGAGCTACGTTATCACCCGTGCCCACTTCGTTTACTATGCCTCGATACTGCATAAGAATGAGCGGCCCATCATCGATGCGTATTGAAACAGTCGTGTTGCTGTTAACTGCCGTAATTTGATATGAGAAATGATCGACGACTCCGTATGTCCCTCCGTCTTGCGGATATGTATTCGACATAGCAATTGATCCTCCGCCTGCAAAGACCAAGTTGACTGAGATCGAAAATAAGTACAGGAAAATTGAGACTACGGTGACCATGGCAATAGTTGATTTTTTCAAGTTTCTGATGACCATTCTTCTCGTTCCTCTTCAGTTTTCTTCGTCAGTAACCCAGTAGCCGCTTTGAGGAAATCTGTTTTCAACGGGAGAGAGCACGCCAAATTAAAGGTATTACGAGACAAGACATAAACCAGATTTCCAAAACCGAAATATGCCAAAACCAAATGCTTGTGAGCGGGCGCTGAATGACAAGGGGAAGTTGCGGCGACGTCTCCGCTTTTCCTTGGTTCAAATCCCTGCCAAATGACGACTTTGACAAATCTTATGACGTCGATTATTACGCAATGCGGTGGATGGATTGTTGTTTTTCTCGTTTCATGTACGCAATCAGATCAGTGCCTTGTTTAGTTGACAGAGTAGACACCGTAACAAGTTCCCAACCATCTAGACCGTATCTATCCAGTAGTTCTTTTTGTGTTGAAACGCCTGCATCTCTCATTCCTGAGATTAAGCCGACAACTGTGTATTCCCATATTGGCATAACATCGCCTCCATCTTGCAAATAAGAAATCTAACTAGAAAAGTCTTGCGCGTGCTAAGTGAACGGCATACAGCCAAAATGGGGAAATTATTGGTAACACCGTCAAAGCTATAGTCTGGAAGAGTGAACGACGACACAATTTAGGTGATAGAGAAACCTAAGCTGCAACCGAAACAGAATGGACCAAAGATGAAGGTGGATTAGCTGGATCAATTTGAAGCGCAATGCATGTGGAGGGCAGATAGCGCTTCCTTTTTCATGTCGCCCATGTGTAGTTGCGTTCGACAATTCTACAATAGCTGATAAATAGCTGCGAAGAATTCTGTAAGGGCATGCCAACCAAGAAGCGGACGCTTAACGGTAAACCGTTTGGAGCTTTGGTGCTTTCGCTTTTGGCGTTATGCATCGTTGTACAGCTGCTTCCGCTGTCGCAGGTGTCAGCGCAGGCCTCGATTGAAAGTGATTTCATGGCAATGTTGAATGCGGAGAGGGCGACGCTGGGAAAGACTCCTTTAACGATTAATTCCTGTTTGTCGACGGCTGCCTATTTGCATTCAAAGGACATGGCTGAACAGGGTTACTTCTCGCATACGTCGTTGGATGGAAGAACATTCGACCAGAGGATAGTTGCCGCAGGCTACAGTAATTACTCTTCGTTGGGAGAGAACATTGCGTATGCCTACGGTTCATCAGATGCATCAGGAGTTTATGGTATGTGGAAGAACTCCAGCGGTCATTACGCGAACATGATGGGGGACTTTAGTGATGCAGGCTTAGGCGTGTACTCCAAGAACGGTTACACCTACTACACGTTGGACTTAGGCAAAAGCCGCAGCGTACAAATCCCTGAATTTCCGTCTGCAACGATGTTTCTTGCGTTCTTTCCATTAGCATCTGCACTCGTCCTGATGGGACGCTCGGTTTTCTTCAGGAAAAAAGATTGAAAACAGTATGAATGCTCCTCCGGGAATAATGCTTAGTTTTGAGATTCCGATTTTTATGAGCGCCGATTTAGTGGATGGATTATGTGTACTGTCAATTTTTGATAATGACTTTCGTCTCTTGAGAATCTAGATTTCGCCATCTTTTTCCTCCCGTGCAGAAAAGATAATCGACCACTGAGAGGTTAGGCACGAACTCTCCGTGCGGTTGACGATAGACGGGATACTGAAAATCTTGAAATCTAACTTCGATTCCTTCTTCTCGGAAGCGGGCAACATCCAAGTAACTCTTTGCGCCCAATCCAGAAAGATACACGTCTGCCCCCAACTCTTTGCACTGGGCAATTATCAACTCATTCTTTTGTCCCGTTGCACGAAGTGATGAGGCTTTCACCAAAGGAGTGTCAATTCCCAAGAACTTCCTGAGCCCTTCTATCAGGTGCATGTTGAGGTCGACCAGCTTGGTCCATTCCTTTTGGTACGTGCTTTCAAAGAAGTCTTTGTGCTCCTTCCAGTAGGGAGAGCGTGCGTAACTTGCCCTTAGAGTCTCCCAGTGGCGCTTAAGTCCTGGCAGGTTATGGTGATTTGCTATTTCTATTTCATTTATAGGCATGAGATTGCCGTTGCCATCGTGCTTCACCGGCACTGTAAGCCATCTAACGCCGTGTGGCGTTTTTATTCGGTTCCGATTCTGGAAGTCATGTCTCTCAAACTGAAGAGAGTCCGAGATCACAAAGACGTCGCACTGAAGCATTTTGTCAAAGAAGCCCAACCAAGGCAAATAATTCGGTTGATGTGCACCCATGATCATTTGGTAACTGAAGCCCTCACTCTTATGCAGTCTAACGGCTTAGCGATGCAAATTTATGATTGTTGGTATGATTGCGTTTGCTTTGTGAACAAGCCCACTTAAAAGCGCTTATGAAAGATAATTCTAGAACAGCGAACAGAAGCTCTTTCCACATGGTCCGAGCGCACACTTGCGCGCTTCCCTATTTAACCAAAAAAAGTGACTATGCGCATGTGCTGAAGGAGTGTATGTATGCAAGTAGGAGAATAAGCGTGTGCGTTTGAGTTAGAGAGTAACCGCGAATTGGTGAACGGGTTTGGGAGTTTTGCGGAGCGGTTTATTCTAAAACACTCACAAACTGCCCTAACTGCAATGCTACAAACAATTGACGCACGCTCTAGCTTTGTTTCTTTGCGTCTTTTTTGAAGACAGCACATTCTGTGCATTGTTTTCTTGTGCATATGTCTTCTGAGAATGGGCAACTGTGAAATATTCTTGGGAGATAAGCGTTCAATGCCTTGTTCACTACCAACTCAAAATCTAGTTTAGCATTGCTTAGAAGCGTTCGAATTTCATCTGTAGTTTTTTGGATCATTTCAGTTCAAATCTCTGCCTGTCTAATTTGCACCCTTCCTTTTCCCTTCAGAGTGGTATCGAAGCTTTTCCTTCTCCTATACAAACAAGGCAAATCGTGGAATTGCAGATAAGCCATATTTCCAAAAACCTAACATATCAAAAGCGCGCGCTTACCGAGCATTCTTAGAAATGGAATGAATGTATTGACTGCGTTGTTTTTCCTGACGTCGACCTGAGTTTTCTTTCTTGTTGGGCACCATACTTATACCCTAACGTGTATTGTGTTTCAAAAAATAATAAGCCATATTCTACAACAAAACTATTCCAATAGTTGATACAATCTTACAATAATGCGCGTGCTTGCGCGCGCTGAGCGTGTTCAGGAACATGATTATCTACTCGTCAGCATTCTTTTCTCATTTGCACATAGATTTCGAAGGTTTTATATTTCCAATTACAGCGCTTTCTTCTTCAGCAGCTTAGGATTGAAAAAGTTGGCAAATAGGAAGACAAAGTGTGAAAAAAAGAAACCGCTACGTGAGATTTCTCCTGATACCTGTGCTCTTCCTGCTTTGGATAATAGGGTGGATAATTGCTAACACTTAAGTTTGGCTAGCCGTGTGTGTGGGGACTAAGTTTTAGTTTCATATTTCCACGAAATATCCTTCTCTGGCACATCATGAGTCTCCTTCTGGGGATTAAAATCCTGAAATGAGCGGAGGTACGGCAACGTATATAAACGGTACAGAGATTTAATGGAAAGCCCTTCTTCTGGGGGAGGATTTGGGCTAAAGGAGACCTCATATTAGTTGCCGCTTACTCTGAAAAGAGACCATTTGGAGATCATCGCAGAAATAGTTCTCTGTTGCAGAAAGCCAAAAGCTAAGACGCGCATAATGTATGAGTCAAGACTGTCCTACGCGCAACTTAACCGATTCCTAGCGCAACTTCAATTGTTAAGAATGCTCGAAGTGCAAGAAAACCCGGAAAGGTACCTCACCACTGTGAAAGGCCTCTATTTCTTGGAGCTTTGGCGCCAAATCCAGCGATGCCTACACACGTCCTCAGGGCGCGCACGAAGAAACACATTGACCGATTTCAACACACAATTCTTGTTTGCCAGCAGGAACAACTCACGGTGAGACATTAGCTAATCAAGTTTACTCGATTCCGATTATATTATGTCCCATATTGATTATGAATTACAGTCCCTTTACCATTGATTGAGGTGGAACTGGAAAGAGAATGTTTAAGCCATGCTATATTGAGAAATCGGCTAAATGTTAGTGTTTTTTGGGTTTGGGTTTGTTGTTGGATTAGATTTCAATTCCTTCCCTCTTCGAATTCGGTCTCGAAGGTGAAATCCTTCAAAAGGCTATGGAAACTATAATAACGAAGAAATAGTAAAATTAGGTATGAAATTTGCGGAAATTGCCGTCCTGCTCAGGGAAATTGTAGACAGATGCCCAGGCTTGGACGGAAGCACCATCACCCTGACGCCACAGAAAGCCATTTACCCGCTTTTCCAAGGATACCACATAAGCATCAAGGCAAACATCAGTCAGGAAAGCATGGGTTGTCTGAGGAAAATAGTGGAAGGACACGACCTACTGATGAAGACCAAAGGTGATTCACTGCTAATCTACGAAAGCAGACCAGAATGAGACACTAATTTCTTTGGATTCTTATTCTCTCCTGGTTCGTCGAAGGAAGGAATGAAACTGGATTTTAATCCTGCAACAAACCATACGACGACGGATGGCAGTTAGAATAAGATACCTGTGGCGCTGTGAACTGGATTGGTGTGCTTCATCTTACCTCTGCTTTAATCAGACATCCGCGGCCTGAAAAGTAACAGCCCTCTCCCGTGTGGTCACACTCGTATTTGCCCAACGCGAAGCTGGGACACTGCTTATGATTGCTGCAAGTCACGACTTGTCACCCAGCAGTTTCCTATAATGTGAGCAGAAGTTGTGTTGATAAACAGGTTATTCCCGCTGCTGTAATATTCCTGTCTGTGTTAGTCTATGTTCCGTTGTATTCTGCCTGTCGGATTCTGTGAGTAACGTGAAAGAGTTTGTGGCGAACGACCAGCCGCTTCCGAAACAGCGTGTGCTCGCAGGATTCACAGTAGTAGATTTTCATGACCTTTCATCTGCGGGGTTTGTTTGTCTTCTATTTGAAGGAAAATGCTTGAGAATATAAACAAGATTTTTGAATGCTGAATATATCGGAAATCGATTCGGTGAAATCCGTTTCTTCAGAAAGCTTATGCTAAGAATAATCTGAGCCTTTTCGTGTTTAATCTCTGAATTCAGGCAGGCCTGAGTCGCGTTTGGGATGGTCCTCGCCCCCGTAAATCCACGGTCAGGGATCCCGTACTCATCTTACAAGTAATTCGCGCGTTATGAATAAGCTATATATGGGAAAGAACAACAGAGCGCATGTGGAATTGTAGATGAAAATCCTTTCCAGATCCCTTGTTCTTTTGCCATTGATTCTTCTTATCATACCAGCCATTTTTGTTGCTTCTGCAGGATCTAGCCAATACGGTGGCTACGTGATTTTGACTAACATACCTGAGGGTGATCCGTTTTATTCTGCGGTCTCGTTGTTGGGGAGTTACAGATCCGCTTCGACCGTTAGGTTTGTGAATGACGTTAGCGAGTCTCTTGGGAGTCTTAGGGCGCTTATGCCTGAGTATGTTGCTGTGGCTGTTAAGCCTCAAACGATTGATGTTGCTTTTGTGGCTCAGACGTATCTGGTTCTCTCGCAGTTGGACGATGACCAGTTTCTTGATTGTTCGGTTGGTTTTGTTACGGGGGCTTCGGCTTCTGACATGAATCTGTTGGTTAGCAACACGATAAGCGCTGAGAATATGACGAGACCGGGAAAGTACAGTGCCATCATTAATTCTAACACAACGTTTGGTGGGGAAGGGGCAGCAGTTAACAGGTCTCAGGTCTATTCGAGGTTTTTTTCTGAGTCGGGTTGGGCAACATCGCGGGTTGATACTTATCATAAGCCGGTGGACATGTATCAGAGAATGGGTAATTCTTCTTTGACCACGATTGATATGCATGGCTCACCGACGAGCGTCGAGTGGTTGTCATCAGCGGAAGTGAGAAGCGGGCCTCAACAGTACTTGTTTCCGACGGTGGTCGTTGCAAGCTCCTGTTATACCAGTGTTACATACCGTTTCTTTGAGGAGGGTTCTCTTACGAATACCACAATTGATCCTAACGAGAGTTTCTCGCTTTCATTTCTGAATAGAGGAGCTGTGGGGTATGTTGGACACTTGAGAATGTCTGGGGCGAATTGGAATGCGCTCGAACCGGTCCTTTACGGGATGGCGTTTCTCGGATTATCCCAAGGTGAAGCGCTTAAGCAAGCGCTAAATTTTGGACTGGTGAACTTTGGATTGCCGGCTAACATGACGTTGCAGAGTGAATACTTTTTTGGGTACGCCTTGTATGGTGATCCAAAATACGTTCCGGTACCGAAGCCTTTGTCTGGTCCGATAGTTACCGCTAACTCCACAGTTTACCCGAACAGCATAAACGTCCAGCTTAGAGTTAACCGCAACGTCTCGTTTCCCGAGGTTATCGGCGGAGTGTATGTGTATTCGGACTTAGTGGAGTGGTATCAGTTTTCTGCGGCGCTTTCTCCCTCGACAATTGTTTGCAGATGCTTGTTGCCGGTTAATGTGGATGCAACTGGAGTGTCGTTGATACGTTTCAGCGATCCTGCAGGCGGAATCCAGAATGTGTACGGTCAAGGTGCATATGTCCCAACTGAGAAAACGGCTCAGGGTACATTTATCTATTTGCAAGTGAAGTTTGCGTTTAAGAACACAACCCAACCCGTTTGGCAGTTGCGCACGGGCACTACGATAGATCTCAACGTGTACACTTCACCGGTGATTCCGGAGTTCCCAGGAGGGGCAATTCTTCTCCTCGCTTTTGTTGTCACTTCGCTAATGGCGTCTTTGAAGAAGTCTGGGAGAACCATTTATCCATAGAGAGAAAGAATAGATTTTAGTCCCCCAAAACCCAAAATTAGAAATCCGATTCAGAGATAACTGAATCTAATTTCATAAATCTTAAATACACGATGCATAGCCATTTAAAAACTACAAATTGGCTGGGAAGTTGACGAGCTAATATGTTTAGTAAATTTCGAAGGTTAATGTTTTCCGTAGTTTTGGTCTCAAGTATCTTTGTTACTTGTTTTTTGAATTCTCCAAATGTATTTGCCCAAAACACCATTCAGCCCGTTGCATATGTTCCTATTACGATAGCTAACACTCAAGATGTAGCGACGCCGAATCCTTTCCAACAAATGATTGTTGTTAACAGTGCGCTGTATGCAAAATATGAAGCCTCAGACCTTAGCAACGTGGCGTTCTCTTACAACAACGGAACCATTGCTCCATCGTGGCTGGCATCTGGCAACAGCAACATCTCCACGAACACTATATACTGGGTGAAATTGGATAGTATTTCAGCGGGCTCAAGCACAACAGTTTACATGAATTTCTTTCCAACCACAAGCAATGTCTTGAACAGTCAAACTACCGGAGAAGCGCCCGAACTGTCTCCTTCAAGAGGACAATATGATAATGGCGCAAACGTTTTCATCGTTTACGCAGACTTTCTCCGAGGATTGAACGGTTGGCAACCGTTCAATCTATCTGGAAATTTTGTTCCAACTTCGACATCTAAAGGCATCGAATTACTCGATAATGGCGCGCCGGAGTCAACCTACGTGGTTTCACCTGTAACGTTACCGGCGATACCTGTTTTAATTGAGGAAGGCTGGGATTATAACGGCTATGCTGATTCGCATGCGATATCGGCTTTTGGGAGCTCGCCTTATGGGACGACATCGACAGTAATTATCGATCCTGTTGCAAACACTGGTGCCCCAGTGCTAAGCAATTCTGTGTGTGCTTTTTTCGATTACTGGACGTCTACATCAGCTCTTGGGGAAACAATAACGAACGCTCAGGTAGGTGCTTCTTCGTTTAGTACCGTTGGAAGTTTCAGCGAGGTATCTTTTTTGACAATTAATGGTACTTGGGCTTCCTACGGCTATGCACCAACTAATGTAAACATTGCAGGTTTTGGTTGGACCCCTGTCGCTGGGGCTAAAAGCGGCACTGTTCCTAGGCCTTTTAGCAACTCAGCCTTTATCATAAGTGCCAGAGACAGCGGGTTCAGTTCCTACCAATATGTTCGTTGGGTTGTTGTAAGCGCTCTTCCACCAAATGGGATAATGCCCTCTGTCCAGATGGGCAATGTTGCGCCAACGATAGTGCCTTCTGTTAGTATTTCGCCGAGTTCAGTTGGACTGGATGTTGGTCAGCTGCAGTTGTTCTTTTCGTCTGTCGCTAATGGCACGTCTCCTTTCTCTTATCAATGGTATTTGAACGATACCGCTGTTTCCGGCGCTACGGGCTCCTCCTGGACGTTCGTCTCGTCTTCATCAGGGTCATATTCAGTTTACCTGAATGTCACCGACAGCGCCGGTTTTAGGGTGAAGTCGAACGTGGTAGTGATCGCAGTCAATTCTGTTCCTTCCGTTAGTGTTTCACCAAGCTCAGCTATTGCGGATGCTGGTCAAACGCAGTTGTTTACTTCCACTGTTTCTAATGGCACGTCTCCTTTCTCTTATCAATGGTATTTGAACGATACCGCTGTTTCCGGCGCAACAGGTTCCACATGGGCGTTCGTGCCGTCTTCTGCGGGATCATACTCAGTTTACCTTAACGTTACTGACAGCACGGGTGTCACGGCAAAATCCAACGTAATGGCCATCGCGGTAAATCCAGCGCCTTTAGTTACTGTTTTGCCTGTTTCATCTGGGTTGAATGTTGGTCAACTGCAGTTGTTTACTTCCGAGGTCTCTAACGGTACATCTCCATTCACTTATCAGTGGTGCTTGAATGGGAGTTCCGTTTCTGGCGCAACAGGTTCCACATGGGCGTTCGTGCCGTCTTCTGCGGGATCATACTCAGTTTACCTTAACGTTACTGACAGCGTTGGAGATAGGGTAAAGTCAAACACCGCGACGGTTACTGTCTCTACAGCAATCCCAGAATTTACGCCAGCCTTTGCTTTGCCCTTATTCATTGTAGCTACGCTTGATGATTGTTATAGTTCAAGAAAGGAAACACGGGGATAATAGACAAAGAGCTCTCCGCGAATCGCTTTGAGTCCATTTTCTTAACGTTCTTTCGAAAAACTTTCTTTCATTGATGGCGTTCCGATAGCGCGGGCTAGAATCTAATCCAACTGCGCGGTGTTGTTGAGGAAGAAGTTGGTTATTGTGCGAAAACGTAGCTGGTTTCATTGATGCTCCAATTTTGCCATGTGCCATTCCAGATTATTCGGTAAGGTATAGCTGTGAAAGGAGCAGAATAGTCGGCGGATATCTTGTAGATTGGGTTTAGAACCACGGGGTATTTGATTGTGAGGTTCCAACCGTTGGAATTGTAAACGTAGGTTTCTGCGCCTATGAGATTTGGAGTGATCCTTCCTCCTGTCCACGTTAAGTTGTTCATGAATTGTGCGGTTTCAGGATGGTTGAATTTGATGTAGTCCATGACTGAGTCGCGTATTTTTTCTTGGGTTGAAAGGCTTTTGTTGAGCTGTGCTTGAAGGCTGTTCAACTGGGTGATGAGTGCTTCGTTTTGGCTGGTCAGGTTTTCTATTTGTGTGTCTTGCTCGGTTATTTGTGGTGTTAAGTTGGCTATTTGGATGTCTTTTGCAGTTATTTGAGTTGTCAGGTTGGCTATTTGGGTGTCTTTCTCAGCTATTTGCGTTGTTAGGTTGGTTGAGGTTGAGTTTTGGATATCGTTGATTTGCTGTTTCAAAGCATCAATCTCTGCTTGCTGTTGTTCCGACGACGTTTGCAGGCTGTGTATTTGTGAATCCTTGCTGCTCACAGCCATGGCGTAGCTTACCGTCGAAACAACGAGGGCAATTGACAAAACGAGGACCGCAGTTGCTATCATTATGTTCCTAAAACTATGCTTAGCAATTTTCATTTCGCATGCCCGTTTCTCTCGGTCACTATACATTAAGGTACTCCGCTGCGTTCAAATATGTTTTCCTTTCATAGCGCGTGCTAAAGGGTTTTGTAAGCGCCAAAACGTGATAGTTATTGAGCCCTATCTTGAGAGCTTAGAACGTCGATATCTCAAGTCCTCCAATGGACGAGCGTTTGGATTTGTTGGAGCTTTTTTTCTGATTAGGCCATCTACTCGCGATTTGCTATGTGGTTGTGCTGCTCTGTTGACTTGTTTGACCCTTCAAAGGCGTCTGTCTGTGTGCGGCAAACAACGTGTTTTTGGGCCAGTATGCGCTAACGGCGTAGTCGAGTAGCGGAAGTATAGTCGTGAAGAGACCGAGGATCAGTAGGGCATAGCCTTCGTTGTAGCCGGCGATTTTGGCGAAGGGTCCGCCGATCGAGGCTACCCAGATGATGACTGCGGGTACGGAGAAAATTACTTGTGCTTTGTCGTAGTCTTTTTTTTCCATCTTTGCTGCGATCATGAAGTATATGGGTGAGAATGCTACTACGAAGATGAAGAAGCCCCAGTAGAACCAGTCGGAGAGGTTCATGCCTTCTATGATTCCTTTGCTGAACAGGAAGAGAGCCATCATTTCTGCTGGAATGTATTTTCCATTGTGTGACAAGACTGTTGTTTTTGTTTCAGGCTGTTTTCTACAGCTGCTCTGGTTACGGCCATTTCAAATTGTACCCATTTAAACGCTGCAAACCATTGTTCATATGTGTATAACGATTGTGCGAGAGTGCGCATTGGATAACCTGCATCCGATTGAGAGGCTGAAGTTGTGCTTCTGAAAGTCAATTTTTGAAGTTGCTCAGTGCGTTTTGACTGCAAGATGTTAGTCCTGCTGTTTCATTGTTTTAGGCTGTTTAGTTGCTTTTTTGGAACGGGTCTTCGAGGCAATTGAGCGCCATTGCACAAACGCATACAGATTCATTGAGCGCCATTGAGCGGAAATTGAGCAGAGACGGGAAACGGAGATATAAGTTAAAAAACGATGAGGTGGCTTTTGAAGCCAATTTTTGGTTGGGACAAGGGTTTTCGCATTGAGTGAACAAGACCAACCGTTTTTGTTTCAGGCTAGTTTGCAGGTTGCGTTTGTTGAACGGGATTGCAGAAGATTGTTCAGAATTGTTCACTCTTGAGTTCCTCGAGTGGTACGCAGTTTCCGCGCTTCATCTCTTGGACTGATTGTTTTATTTCGCCCATCTTCTTTTTTTGGATTTTGACTTCTGGGAGCCCCTTTGTGATTACTTACTTCTTCAACGAGCTTCTTCTATAAGCGTCAAGCGCTCGTTCACTTTTCCGACTTCTTCGTAGATTGTTTCAAGCGTAACTCGGGTGCCCATTCTGCGTTCCCACTTAGGTATTGGGATATGACGTTAACATGCGGGAATTAGATGAGCACATCGCAGCAAAGCGAGAGGGGTTTGAAACAATTTCAGAAATCATCTAAGTCGTAGGCAAGGTAGCGTGCTGCTCTCAGTTTTTCTTTTTGTTCAATCTTCTTGGCTACAATGCCGTATTGCATGTTCTCGGGTAATTTCTGGATAAATTTGGCTTTTACGGTTAGTTGTTCCAAGACTCTCAGTGTTTCGTCGTATTCGAGCTCTTGATACTTGAATTCGAAGGCATAGAAGGTTTTCGCGCTGCTTCCCATGAGATCGATTTCGTAAGTGTCTGCCCCTCTCGTTGCTGTGGGTATTTTGCCCCATTGTTTTTGAGCTTTTTCTAGTCCCAACTTTTCTATCAGAAACTCGGTTGCGACCCTTTCGAAATGCTCTTCCGTAGTAGGAGTTGAGGTTTTCTTTGATCTTGCTGATGAACGTGGGGTTTCTGGATGTGTAATCGGAGAAGTTTTTGTAGATTTGAGAAAACCAGAACTGCAGTAGTGGGTGTTTTATTATGTAGATGCCTCTTTTGCCTTGGTACGGCATTTCGGTTTCTATTAATTCGAAGTTGTTCTTGAGTTCGTCTATTTGTCTGGTTATGGAAGTCGCTGGAACGTTCAGGTAGCCGGCGATTGAAGATAGTCTGTTGTTGCCCGTGGCTATGGCTTCGAGAATTGAATAGTAGATTCCGCTTCTTCTTCCGAATTCCTGAGACAATATTGTGTTGATTTCTTCCTCGAGAGGTGCATTCTTGCTAAAGAACAGTGCCTCTAAAATTTCCAGTGCGGTTTTTCCGATAAGGTTGAAGTCTTCGATTGCGACGTAGTACTTCGGGTAGCCGCCGAAAATGATGTATAAATTGAGCAGTTCGGACTTCTGTAAGTTCAATTCCTCTCCGAGATCAAAGCATGACGATAGGCTGAGAGGGGCTATCTTCTCACTGCGTTTTATTCTTCCGTAGAGGGGTTCCTTTGATCTCTGGAACATTTTTTTCATCAAACCTATTAGTGATCCAGCTAAGATTATCAAGCCAGGATTGTTCTCGTGTAAGTCTATGTTTTTCTGCAGTGTGCCCAAGATGGTTGGTTCAACCTCGAGGAAGTTTTGGAACTCGTCGAATACGATGGGAGGCAGTTTTCTGGTGGTGCATATTTCAAAGAATTTGTCCCATGAGGGCAGATTCTCCAACTCTCCAAGCACTTTTTTTGCTTTCAGTATTTCTTGAAATTCTGAGAGTAAGTCGCCTGATGTCTTGTTTCGGTTGACGAAGAAGTATAAGCCATGCTCTTTTAGGAACTCCAGCAGGAGTCGCGTCTTACCTACTCTGCGGAGACCGTACACTGCGATGACGAAGAGCTTCTTGTGCGACAGTTGTTCGAGGTTTTTTAACTCGTTGAGTTCGGTTTCACGGTCGATGAACTTCAAAGTATTCACCTATTGAATAATTCATTAAATGAATATATATGTCTTTAGTTTCTCGCCTTCAATAAACACAGTTGCCAGGAAGAGCGTATTATGGTGAATTTTGAGGCTTCCATAATCACTAATCCAACAACTTTTCCGGTTTTGGTTTGGGACTAAGTTTTAGTGCTCACACAACGCGCGCAAGCATTAAATGCCAAAATAAGAGATAACTAGAGTTGATGGAAGGTAGATGACTTCTTATGGGGAGAATAGAGAGGTCAATTGAAATCAAGGCTCAACCTGAGAAAATATGGGAGATAGTCTCTTGGGATAGAGTTCCAGAATGGTTTGACATAATTAAGAGGGTCGAGCATACTTCTGAAATTAAGGATGGATTAGGTGCAGCCGCCCATGTAGTCGCTAAGGCGGGGGGCATAAACGCCGAATGGAGTACCGTGGTCTCAGAGTGGAAAGAAAATGAAAAGATTGCTTGGCACTCTACCGGTGGGCAAGTGACAATGACCAGTTCAATGACTTTCAGTCCCATCAAAGACGGAACTAAACTGACGTTTGAAATGGACTATAATATGCCCTACTCGATTCTTGGTAAGATAATCGACAAATTGTGGGTGGGCAAAGACATCGATGAGAGCAACGAGAGAGGTATGAAAAAAATAAGGGAGATTTTCGAGAAGTAGGTGTTCCCAAAGCGTGTGTCTAAAGCCCCAGCCGAAGGGTGTCCAAGCCTCGGAGCACTACGTTGAATGTGTGTGTTCACTAAATTTTGGTTCCTACACATACAAGACGACTAACTAACGAACGAACTCTCTCTTCCTCTAACTTCAGCTACCCTACTAACTCTCAGCAAAAAACGAGAAGAACATACACGCATCGTATGACGCAAACTCGCGCAACAAAAGCTACTATATTTGTTTAGCAAAAAAAGGGAGGATTATGCTGTTTTGTTTTTTTGGTTTAGCCTACTGCTAGCTCGTAGAGTTTGAGGTCTTCGAGGTCGATGCGTCCGTTGCCGTTGCAGTCCATTCGGATGTCGTACGGCGCTAGGCCGACGACTGCTGTTTGCACGATGGCTACGTCTGCTGCGGTGACTGCGGTTTCGCCTGCGATGAGCGGGACTGGTTCAGGGTCAAGAGTCATAGTTGGGTTAGGATGATTTAGAGCGCGTCCTGAGGATCGGTGTTTGAACAAACCAAAGCGGCAGAGTGTCAAAGTCCGTGTGACCTGCAGGTTCTCCCCAGAGTGTCGATGCCCCTAGCTTCCATCCGTTCCAGAGCGGTGTCAGTGCGCCTGTGGGAATTCCAACTACGATGCTGGCTAAGCCTATGGGCGCTTTCCACGGTGGAATCTCGTTGGCGTACACCATCGAGTCGAACACGATCGTGACGTTCTCGTTGTCGAGGTTGTAGAGGTCAATCTGCATCGTTATCATTATGGTTTCGCCTGGGTTGATGACGTTGAACGGTGCCGGGAGCGTGTAGACGCTTGGGTTAGCTACGCCCTGGAAGTTGACCAGAGGCGTTGGTCCTACGACTCGTCCGCCTTTTATGGCTGCGCAGGCTTTGGCGTATTCTGGGTTGAGGTAGGTTTTGTCATTCCATGGGAACGTCTGTGTGACTTGCAGGCCGGTTGCGGGCAGTATGCCGACGTTGGTGATGGTGATCATGTCGTTGATTAGCTGGTCGGTGGCGAGATGGTCATCGAATGCCTGGTCGGGGGTGATCCCGTCGTCGATTACCTGGGTCGTGCAGTAGTTCACGTCTTTGTGGAATTCGAGCAGGCTAACATCCCAACACACGTGGTTAGTCCATACCTGGCTGGTGCCGTATTCGAGCAGTGCGCTTACGTCGTAGGTTGGCGGGAACTTCGTCTGGCCGGTGGAGTCGTATGCGATCCAGTCTCCAACGTTCGGAGTGAACGTGTACCAGAACCAGAGGCCGGCGCGCTGACCGTACATGGTTTCAAACCATATCGGAGGCACCGTAACGCCAAAGAGTTTCTGGAGGATGTATGCGTAGTCGCCTACCCATATGTTGTAGGAGGCGTTCTTGCTTGGCGGTGCAGCTGGGTACGCGAATTGGTAGGGCGTGTTGATGTCTGGGTAGAAGACTGGCGGGTACTGTAATCCGACTACTTGGCTGGTTGGCAGACTCAGGGTGATGAGGTTGTCGATGCCGTTCCACGTTAGATCCAGCTCCACTGACGGTGGAACCTGGTCGGCTGAGACCTTGACTCCTGGGAAGAAGCCAACAATCGTCACTTTGGTTCCCCAGGGAATGTCGAGTGCGTATCCGCTTGAAACGAGGGGGTCTTCTTTGTCTATTGCAGCGCCAACAAGGTGTCTGCTGAAGTCGTATGTGGGTCCGTCGGTGTATTGCCATCCGATGGGTGCTTTTGTCGACGTGTTAATGACGGTCAGCGTGGGTGTTATGTATTCGCTCATGTTGTTCGGTGGGCCTGGCGGTATGAAGATGTCTGCGAAGACTGGCGAGATTAGCATTGCAGCAAACAAAACAGTTATAATTGCCATTACTTTAGATTTCAAAGCCTTTTTCTCCTTCTTTATTGCAAAATATTATGTGAGTTGAGGTCGTCTTATACGGTTTTTACTCGGCCTGCAGTTTAGTTGGAAATCTTCAGAATGGGGCTGAAAAGGCTTAATGTGCCTGTATTGAAGTTTTGCTGAGACTTAAACTGGCAAGGGTTTAAGAGTTCTTGCAGAATCCGGTTTGGCCTCTGTTGCTACATGGTCTTTCATAGGAGCAGTTTTGAAGTTAAATTCTGTAAGCCTGTTATAGGCAATGTTTCTTGGGAGGCGTGTTTTAGGGTTGTTTTGAGACACGTCCCTCGAAAATCAAAGCGCTTGTTTTCCGCAGTGAGAAAAGGCAGATTAGGTCAAAACAAGACAAGCAAAATGGGACAGTTCTTTGGTTTTGCGGTTATGGTTGGACGGCCGAATCGCATTTTTTGGGCTGGTTTGCTCTGCCGAACAGGAAAAGGGCTATGAACGAGCAGAGGGGGCCAATTTTGGGTTTGTTCAATGGTTTTTTTCATTGTGACACAATGACAACCGTTTTTGTTTTAGGCTGTTTCTGCTGTTGTTTTGGTTGAATGGGGCTTTTAGCGCATTGTTCACGATTGTGCTGTCAGTGTTGAACCATTGTGACATGTTTTTCCATTGTACAGAAAAATGGTGAAGGATAGAGAGGTCGGAAGGCAATTTTTGGGTTTGCTGAGTTTGACGTAGTTTTTGTGCAGCTCACGTGAGTCTGTGTTCAGAAGGTTACGCAAGTTGCTTTCATTGAACTGGGCTTTTCTGGGATTGTTCAGGAATTGCAAGGAATAGCTCAAAATTGTGAAGGATCGTGTAAAATTGCAACGGTTTGTGCAGTGGCTTCTGAAAGCCAATTCCTTTGATTTCTTGTCAGTGGTGTGGCGGTGTCTATGCGAATGTGCAGAATGTGCGGTGACTTTGAAAATCCAATTTTTGTGTTGTGTTACGCGGTTTGCTGTGTGACAATTTCTTGTGTTTTTGTTTTGGGCTTGCCAGCGGCTGCGTCGTCGGGTTTTTTGTCTCCTGGATCCGAGCAGGTTGCGTTGGGTCGTGAGTTTAAGCCGACGATGAGTTCGGGCTGGTGTGGATGTTGATTTCGAGGAAGTTTTTGAGCGATTTCTCCGCTAAAGCCCTACGTGGTAAGTTGTCTCTGTCTTCGAGCAATACATAAATTTTCTCGTTTAGTGTTGAAAGTAAGTGCTTTATCTCTTTTAAGTTCAACTTCGATCGTCATGCTTTCTCGGAGACCATTGGTTTTCCGTGTTGCTTAATTGTTTTCGCGTCTGAATTTAGCTGCTGCTAATTGGATCGACAACTTCCAGTGCAAGCTTCGCTGCTAAGCGCTTGAAAACGGTGTCGTGTGTGAATATTCTTTTTATGTTTTGGGACTTTAGCGTTGCTATTATTGTCGCGTCTCTTCCGCCTAAGCCATCTGTGTTGGAAAATTCCAAGAGGCTTTCGAGGCTTTCTTGCATCATTTGCCTGTTGAAGTCTGAAATTTGGATGTTTCTTAGATTGACCAAGAATTCAATTTTCTTGCGGGCGCTATTTTCGTTGAAGTGTCTAACGATGTAATGAGCTACTTCCATTATTATGATTGTGTTGCAGGCGATCTCCTCGTGTTTTATAATTTCCCGCATTGGTTCGAGTACGCTTCTGTGTTCGAGGACGCGTTGGTCGAAATAGTAGCACCATATGTTGGAGTCTACGAAGATCATTTTTTTGTCACTTGTTTTTCTGCGGGTTCCCATATTTTTTTGAGAGTTAAGGGATCGATTGTGGGAGCGCCTTCCTTGATGCAGCCTTCCATTTCTTTAATGAATTCTTCGGGTGAAATTGGCGGCATAATGATTATGGTTTCCTTTTCTACTTTTAGTCGAGCTTTTCCTCCAACTGCTAGCCCAACCTTGTCGCGCACTTCTTTCGGGATTAGGACTCTTCCTTTGTTGTCCACGGTTACTTCTTCGGTGGTCATTTTCCCACTAATAATAGTCCCACTGTGGGAACTTATAAGTTTTGCCTAATTGTTTGCTGTTTGCTAGTCTGGCGTTTGGAAGTATGTTGCTGCTTTCTCTGGGGCTGTTGGTTTTCCGTATTATTTGATTGTTGTCGCAAGTTTGATGACTTGAGCCTGGTCGGTTATCGACTGCTGAGGCGGAGAGGGTAGTTGGTGTTGAGGCAGTTGGGAAGTAGACGTCAGACTTTTTGAAAAATGCAACGTCTTTTTAAGACTTGTGTGAGGTGTCCGCGTCGATTTCACTGCCTAGGGTTTGTCTGAACGGGCATTAGCTTGGGTCTTGGTATGGAAAGTTTCGTTTAGGCGGCGTAAAGTATTAATTTATTACTGTTATAGTAATATTTTATGTCATATTACGAGTTGTGGGCTGTGCTTTGGAGGTGGAAGAAAGAGTTCACCACAAATGAGTTTGCTTGAACTTTCGTTAGTCCGGACGCTAATAAGGTATGCACGACATGGCGCAAAAAGGATTACTGGAGAGAGTTGGGGTAGGGAAGCTTGAAGGTCAATTCTCCAGATGAATATTTGGCAAGGAAAACGGACGTATCTGGTTCATACGGTTTGTTGAAGCGAGCTCAGATGCGCTATGCGTTGACCGGACCGGATGCCGTTTATTCTGGACCAAGGGCGGCTATCAGGTTGGCAGGTTTTTTGGTTTTTATCCCATCCATTTGAAAGTCGAGAATAGAGATCTGATTAGGTGGAAGAAGTTCTTCGGGTTGAGAAAACAGAGGTGTCACGTTAGGACAGGGTTAGCGACAGACTTTGTTCGGTGTGTTCTACGTGTTGTATCCTGAAGTTGATTTTGAAGTTAGAGAGGTGAATGGTTATTGTGTTTCACCTTTGAGGGAGACCGTTGAGTTTTGTCAAAGAAACATCTACTCTTATGAGCCGGCGCTGGAGATGCTGGATGATATGTATAGTTTAGGTTTGGACGTGAAGTAATGGAAGCAAAGACCAACGTGTAGTGAGGCAGCATGGAGTTTGTCAACAGAGGAAACGAGATATTGCGAACGCTCAATGCACTCGTGGAAGCAAAGGTGGATTTTGTTGTGGTTGGTGGCTACGCGGTTAGTGGGTTGGGGAAGCATAGGTTTTCCGTGGATTGCGATGTTATTACTTCGAGGTCGGAACTGAATAAGACTGAGGCAGTTTTGAGAAGATGCGGTTATGTGAGGGGTATTGAGAGAAAGGGGTTTGACGAAACGTATGGTGGAGAGTTCGTTAGGTATGCGAAGAGAGTGGGTGGGCTCCCAGTTGCTTTTGATCTTCTTGTTGGATGTTTAGTGTGTAGAACTACGGGTGCGGCTTGGAGTTTCGAGTATGTCAAGAAACATTCTGTTGAGAGTGTCATTGGAGGAATGGAAGTTGAGGTGAAATGCAGGGTTCCTGAAAAAGAACTGATGATCGCTTTTAAGGTTCATTCCGCGAGGAGAACAGATGTTCGGGACATAGTGATGTTGATGGAGAAAGTGGAGTTAGACAAGGTTCTAACTCATCTCCGAAGAGGGGAGATGGATGTGTTGAGGGAACAGATTGAGAACATTGTGGCAATGTTGAATGATGATAAACTGGTTGATTCGCTGAAAGGAGTATTCACTTTGACTGTTGAAGTTGGAAAACGGATTGTTGACGCTCGAAAGAAAGTGGAGAGCCTCTTGAAAAAGCTTAGTTAGTTTATTTGTTTGCTGGCGTGCGACGAGGAGGCCACTTTATCGGGGTTTGTGGTAACGGTCATGTGAGATAATCAGGTCGTTCTTAGCAATTGTTTGATTTTTTCAACGAATTTCTCGGCGTTATTGACGGTTTATTTTACTAGTTTCCTCATCTAATTCTGTGTAGATGTTGTAATCGTTATCTGACTTAAGTAAAAAGCTTTCTTAGCATATCCGCATATTCCTCGTCGAGAACCCCTGGTTTGACTAAGTGTTCACTGAACATTGATATGGTTCCTGTAATGAGTCTTGGCTTTAATATTCTTGGTGAATAAGATTGCCTTTTGCAGCGTAGAACATTGCGTAGTATGCTCTCGAAACTGCATCCTCGAGGTTTCCGTGCTCTAAAAGCAGTTTAGCTGACTTTAATGTTTTCGTAGCCTTCAGAAGCGAGGCTTTCGCAAATCTTCTCGAAGAATCCTCTGTCATAGAGTATTATACCTTCTTTTAGCACGTTTTCTATGAACGGGGAGCTGAGCTTTATGTGTTGCTTGAATTCGGATTTGTTCATCTGAACCAATGTGGTGAGTGTATTGTTGTCGATGTCTATTTGTGTTCTGATTTTGGAGATTCTGTCCTGAAGTTTTCTGTCATTGTCACGCGTGATATCATGAGAATGTCTATGTCGCTGTCTCTGTGGGCTTCATTTCTTGCGACAGAACCGTAGAGGACTATAGATTCTATGGCAGTCCCAAGCTCCGTAACTAACCTTTCTTTGAGATGCGCTAGGAGTTTTTCGTAAGCAATGACCATAACTGTACAGTCGCTCTTGTTTATCATGATCGAACCTTTAGATATAGTTTAAGGCTATCACATTTAGATCCAAAATTGTTTTTGTAGCTGGTTCGACCCTTAATGGAGTTGAAGGTTGTTATGGGTAATGCTAGTATTTAGCGGACTGATGTTTTTTTCCCCTTAACGGCTGCTAGGATTGGAACAATATTGGTCGAACAGAGGACACCAGGCTGATACGATGTCTGTGCGTGGTGGATGGGTGCTCGTGGTGTAGGCTGGTTTATGAAACCACACTGGAATGAATCAGCAAGCCTATCTCCGACCGCCTTTGCTGGCGATATCTCACTAGAGTTCTTTTACGGCCTTGTTTACGACGTTGTCGCTTATTCTAAAGCCTGTTTTCTTTAATTTTTCTAGGGCTTTTATGATTTCTGATTTATCAATAAGTTTGGCATCGTACATCAATCTAAGGATTCGTAGTGTTCCGACGACGTTTAACTTCATAGCTTTAGCTCTTCTTCGGGCAAGCTTGTCATCTGCACGATATAATCTACGTTTTCTTCTGATGCCAAGGTTATTGTTTCTGCTTCGCCCATTGCCAACGGATCAAGTATAGCATTGACGAGTAATCGGTTCTTGACTTCTCTGATTTCTATTAAATTGGTTTTTACCGCGTCTCGAAGTTCACGTTCACCTATTAATCCCTGACCTGCTGAACAGATTTCGTCAAATACGGCTTTGGCTATCAATATTTCTTTGAAGAGAGGTCTAAGTTTGTTTAGATATCCTAATGTGCTTAGAGCTATGATGACCGATGAGTTCAAGACCGCCTTTCTCAAAGTTCAAGCTCCTTGAGAGCTTCCTTGTCGGTGTAAGGGTAAGCCTTGATGCCTCTCTTTTTGAGTTCCACGAGAAATTCTTGGGGTGATATTTCAGCTATTTCCGCAGCTTTGCCAACACTTATTGAACCCTTAACAAGAGCTTCGATTGCAGCGGCTACTTTAACATCTCTGTCAGACAAGAAGTCTGGAACTCTAACTTGAACAACTTTTGTGAAGAATACCGCCTCCTCTGGGCTTTCATTATGCCTTAACAAATTAAAAAACGTGTTGGGGACCTTGCTAGATTGATTTGTTTCTTTCTGGTAGAAGATGAACATGTGTCACGGTGTCGGAGGGCAGTTTGGTTTTGTTGTTGCTTTGATTGAACGGGGCTTATTGTGGATTGCAATGCATTGTGTAGCGTATGCAGATTTATTGTGTGCGGCATTGTGAAGTATGCAGACGATTGTGCGGTTATCGTTTGGAAAGGCTGGCTTCTGAAAGGCAATTTTCGGGTTTGCTCAATGGTTCCCCGCATTGACACGCAATTATGCTGTTTGGCGCCGTTTTGCATGGGTGCTATTGTTATTTTGGTGCTGAAACAACATTCTGAGTTACAAAGCTATTGTGCGTCTAGTGCCATTCTGCAATGAAGCATTGTGCGATGATTGTCACATCGGACAATTTTCAGAGAGCTCGTCAGAGTCTTTTCGCAAAATCTTACATCAAAGGTGAGGGATATCGGAAATGGGGGACAAGATTACGAAAAGCAAACTCCTTTCCACACTCTCGGATTCCTTTACTGAATAGGAATATAGCCATCCTTGGGCTGGTTTGCTCTGCCGAACAGGAAAAGGGCTATGAACGAGCAGAGGGGGCCAATTTTTGGGTTTGCTCAATGGTTTTTTTCATTGTGACACAATGACAACCGTTTCTGTTTCAGGCTGTTTCTGCTGTTGCTTTGGTTGAATGGAGCTTTTAGCTCATTGCGCACGATTGTGCTGTCATGTTGAACCATTGTGCGGACATGTTGGGTGCATTGTGCGTCATTGTGCTGTCCATTGTGCGAGAATGTTGCGGACGGAGGCGTTGAAGAGGCTTCTGAGAGGCAATTTTTGGGTTTGCTGGGTTGACGTAGTTTTTGTGCAGGTGACGTGAGCTAGTGTTCAGAGGGTTGCTGCGGTTGCTTTCGCTGAACTGGGCTTTTCTCCAATTGTTCAGGAATTGTGGGGAATTGTTGAATTTTGTGCAGGTTTGTGCAAAATTGCAACGGTTGATGTGTTGGCTTCTGATGGCCAATTTGTGGTGTTTTTCGGCGATATTTTTGTTCGCTGGCCGGTTCTCTTTGTTGAACAAAACCTGCCGTTCCTGTTTCAGGCTGCTTCAGCGGTTGCTTTTGCTGGACGGGCTTTGCTGATGATTGTTCAGAATTGTTCACCCATGCAGAAAAATTGTTGCAGGGACAATTCGGTCACAATTCCTTGTTGGAGTTTGAAGCTTTTCTGCCCTGTTGTGAGGCAACGGTTGAAGGGTTGGTTTTGCGGATGTGAAGATTTTTTATTGCCACAGCGTTAGACGATTGAGGGAGAGTGTGCTGTTTGGCGGGGGTAACGTTCGGTGTTTTTCTTCCCTTCCACACGTTTGATGCGTCATTCGGTTTGGTTCGCGATGTGGTTCTGGAGTGCGAGCGGTTAGGCTACGCGTCGGTGCATTTTGACGACCACCTCATGTATGGGAAAGCGCCCATTCTGGAGTGTTGGACGAAGCTCTCTGCGTTGGCGGCTGTCACGTCGCGGATAAGGTTGGGTACGACTGTGTTGTGTTCTTCGTTCAGAAACCCTGCTTTGCTCGCTAAGATGGCTGCGACCTTCGACGTCATCTCCAATGGCAGGTTAGACTTGGGCGTTGGCGCGGGTGTCCAGGAGAGTGAGCATGTGGCTTATGGCTTCACGTTCCCAAAAGCTGCGGAGCGCATCGAGCGGTTGAAGGAAACCGTGGTGATTTTGAAGAGGATGTGGATGGAGGAGAAAGCTACCTACGTCGGAAAACATTTCAGGATAGTTGATGCTGTGTGTGAACCTAAACCGGTTCAGAAGCCTCATCCTCCCATCACCGTAGGTGGGAGCGGTGAGAAATTAACTTTGAGGGTGCAGGCTGAGGTCGCTGACAGGGTTGATTGGGGTTATTTGCCTACCATCCAGGATTATGAGCATAAGCTGCGGGTTTTGCGGAGCTACTGTGATGGCTGTTGGTAGAGATTTCGGGGAGAATCAGAAGTCTGCTTGGTTGGGTGGACAGATTTTCCTTGCAGAAGACCGAAAAGAATTAGACATGAAATTGGAGGAGTGGAAGCCTCGAGATGTGTCGTTGGATAGTTTCAGGTTTTTGAATTTCGTGGGTACTCCCGATGAGATGATGCAAAGGGTGCGGGAATACACTGAGTTGGGTGTTACGCATTTCATGTTGTTCTTTGGGGATTTCCCGCGAATTGAAGGCTTAGAGGTGTTTGCGGAGAGGGTCATCAGAAGAATTTAGCGATTGAACTTCTTTTCCTGCATGTTGTGTTCCGCGCTTGAGTGGTTTAGAGTCAATTTTTGGGTTTGCACAATGGTTTTTTCCATTGTGTGACAATGACTGTTGTTTTTGTTTTAGGCTGGTTTAAGAATTGCTTTGGTTGAACTGAGCTTTTAGCTCATTGTACACCATTGTACAACGATGCAGATTCATTGTGCAGCGCATGCAGACCCATTGTGCAGGATTGGGCTATCCGAAAAATGTCACCTGAGACAAGATGCTAAGTAGGAGAGCGCAAGCCTCCTAAGTAGGGGTGAGGGTTCAAATTCCTCCCCGCCCGCCATGCATTTTGCTAATTCGCGGCCCTTTTCCATGGGTTTCTTCGAAGTTAGTGTTTTGGATTTTTTCCTGCGTTGCTGGATAACTTTAAATCTGTTCATGGCGTATGTTTCATTTAGGATGTGGCATGTGAGATGAAAGTTGTCCAAACAACCCTAACCGAGGCTGAGCATAAACTCCTGGAAGAATACGCCAAGAGGAACTCGATGAGCATCAAAGAGGTTCTTCGCCAAGCCGTTAGAGCAACAGTAGAGGGCAACGTTAACCCAAACGACCCGATTTTCACGTGTCCCCCAAGCTCCAAGAGAACTGGAAAGAAAGACCGTGGGTCAGAAGACCACGATAAGTACCTTTACGGGGAGAACACTTGATTTTCGTTGATACCAGCGCATGGTACGCTGTTGAAGTGGAAGACGACGTAAACCATGAAGCAGCATGCAAGTTTCTCGCTGAGATAGCTTCTGGAAAATACGGCGTTTCCATAACCACGGATTACGTATTGGATGAAACCCTTACGTTGTTGCGGTCAAGAAGAGATTTGGGTTCGGCTTCTTGTTTCATTGATAAAATCAGAGGAAGTAAGAGCGTCCGAGTATTCTGGATAGATGAAAGCCTGTTCGAAAAAGCACTCGATGTTTTCCGAAAGTCTGACCGTAAATCGTGGAGCTTCACAGACTGCACGAGTTTCGCTCTGATGCGAGACCTTTCAGTTTCTGAGGCATTCACCTTCGACGCTCATTTCAGGGAAGCAGCTTTTCACGCGCTACCATGAGCTAAGCAGAAATGCGTCTTGAAGTGCACATGATGGAAGGCTGACTGTTGTTTCTGTCCATTCTGGCGAAGAAATAGGCACAGGCCGCTCAACAAGATTATCAAGGATACAGGGTTGTCCAGAGAACAATTTTCCAAGCTGCTGGGAAAACGCTTGATTTTGCTTCAACAACTTAACATTCTTTCGAAAGGCATCTGGGGCTGTTGCGAAAGTTTCTTAAGCAGAGGGCAAGAGATAGACGCACACTTTGGGGAGACGATTCAGATGACGCTTGCAGAGTTAAACATCTTCATTCAATTCGCTTTTCTGTTCTGTGTTTTGGTCAGTTTGCGGTTAAGGTTGATGGGGAAGATTAAAGCGTTCGGAGTCAGCATGATTGCCATACTTCTGGTGTGGGTAGTATCCTTTTTCTCAGTGGTGTTTGCATTCCCCAACGACCCAATGTTCACCACTCATCCTCAGACAACTATGGCTTCACCTGCTCTAACGGCAGTTTTTGGCACGCATCTCTTCCTGGCGCTGCTCTCATTTGGCGCTGCGGCGTTGACGGTTGTTTTGTGGTTTAAGAAAACAGATTTCATGACCAAGAGCAGGATTCCGGCGCTTGTCACTGAGATAAGCTGGCTCATTGCTTTCGCGGTGGGTCTCTGGATCTTCATTGCCCTCAACATCTGACCACGAATTTACGGCACATAGCTGTTCGGAATTTGGAAAGGTCCGGGCTCACCTTGATTTGGAGTTCGTTTTCTTTGTTTTTTGAAAATTGAATCATGAATACGGTTGTTTCTGTCTTGACATAATTTAATGCGCAAAATGTTATATACCGCTCCCATAGATAATCGGTTTTACTCGATTTGAGTGTCGAGTTTGGGAGAGGGAGTGGCAGAGGACGCTTGAGGGGCGATTATCTCACGCGTTTCCGTGCTGTTTCTTCTCGAGGAGCGCCGAGAGCGTAGGGGCGCAGTGACAAGAAGTACCCAACTTAAGGAGAATGAAAAATGCATAAGACCAAAGTTTCAACGGCAACAATACTGTTGATTGCAGTTTTGCTTGTTTCGGCTGTCCCTATTATTATTTCAGGATCTAACGCGGCTACAGCTAGCGACAGTTTCAGCATCATGCAGATAAGCGATACACAGCATCTTGCGTTTCTGAGCCCGGCATTGTACAACGATACGACATCTTGGATCGTCAACAACTCAGCCGCTTACAACTTGCAGATGGTGGTGCACACAGGCGATTTCGTTGACGCTTTCGGAGGATCCCCAATTGTTGCTTACAACGACTCTCAGAAGGCTCAAGAATGGAATGTTGCCAACGCCGCCATGAGCAAACTCCTAAACGCAGGGATCCCATACTGCTGGACCGCAGGAAACCATGACCAAACACCATTTGCAAACTCCAACGGCACATCCATGGCCAGCAACTATGCAGCCTTCAACGTAACAGACATGCGCTCAAAAAGCTACTGGGTTGGCGACACCTACGACGCAAAAAACACCGCCGTGAAATTCACTTACAACAACTTCACGTTCATGATCATAGACGTTGAATACTTGGCTAACAGTTCGACTGTTGCTTGGATGAAGGGTTTGCTTGACAAAAACTACGGCGTCAACACAATCGTTGCGACACACGGCTACTTGGATATTAACGCAAACTATGATTCTTCAAGCGCTGCAGTTGGCGTTTGGACGAGAAGCTTCAAAGCAATGTTGGATAGCTACCCAAGCGTTTTCCTCGCAATATGCGGCCACAATCACGGCTGGAACATGACTAAATCGGGAAACCGCCCGGAAATCCTGTTTGACTTCCAAGAGGAGAACAACATGACAGGAGCAGCGGCAACTAGAATCTACACTTTTAATCTGACAAACAAGAAAGTGTACGCCTCAACCTATTGTATAGACAATAAAACTTGGTTAACGAACGCCTTGAACCAGTTTAGCTTTGACGCCAGCCTAACTAGTGACTGGGCTCTAGTAACCGACGCAAGACCTATGAAGGCATATCCAGACCTGAAAGAGTCCATCTGGCAGAAGAACGCTACGATGGCGCCGAACGGACAATACGACAAAATAGGCTTGCATAGGCTAGTCAAAACAGGGATCACACCGAAAGGCGTCGTGTTCCTCACGAACTGTCCTTCGTGGGGCACAGGCGAACTGCGCATCTCGAACCCATCAAGCGACAACTGGACCAAATACGAAAACTACAGTCAAGCTATCTACTGGGCAAACCGAGGCTTCGACGTTTACGCCATAGATTACAGGACACACTTCGTTCCGAGAGACTCTGAACTCGAGCCAGATGTCGTTCATGGCGGACTGGGGCTTGGACGTGTGGGTCAGCGACATAAAAGAGGCGGCAGAAAAAGTCAAAGCAAGTGTCTGGCAGCAGCAAGTTCTTCATCTCGGGCGAGTGCACGGGCGGAGATGGCAGCCCTAAACTACGCCACAAAATACTGGAAAGACCGACTTGAAAGGCATAATATTACTCGACGCAAACTTCTTCACCGCGGACTATCCGATCGTAGGGAAGAAGGAAACGAAACCAACACATACAACCTGACGCGCAACGATAAACACCATGAACACGTCAGGAACTGGAGCTTACGATCCCCACGCTGACACTTAGACCCGCATTAGCTGCTTATGCTCTTCAGAACCCAGGAGCACCCGCACAGAATCCGATTGGAACACCTCTTACGCCTACGATTAATCCATTGACCAACAAGACATAGACCAACATAACAGAATACTTTGCATATATCATGCGCTCAGTTCGGCGTGATGGGTGCCTCTGGAGATGTCAGTCAAGTCGAATACTTCATTGCTAACAGAGAGTTACTGCCAACGAGGATACACTATAGAAAGCAACGCAATGACCAACTGGGTTAACTGCCCAGTATTTAACGTACGACTACAACGACCACTACAATGAGATCGGCGTGCCAGTTGTCGTCTTAAGCAGCTGATTATTTTCGAATCGACTGGTGCATTCCGCTTCGTGAACGGCATCAACAGCACCGACTTCACGGGAGTCATTGCTGCCAACCTACGGTCACATGGATGTTTACTTGGGAACTTATTCTGCAAGAGACGTCAGTCAGTCTGCCTTACGATTGGATGCTGGGTCACTTGTCGACGCTTGACGTGTCAGCCTTCCAGAGCGTGAGAGTCTTGCCTGGCTGGACGTGGTGGTTCTTCGCACAGAACCTAGGCGGCAACGCACCTTATGCGTACCAATGGTACGAAGGGCTGAATCCGATACAGGGTCAGACGTCTATGGTACTGCCCATCTCGAAGACCACGCCAGGCGTGTACAGCTTCTACTGCAGGGTCACCGACAAAGACGGAACAACAACAACGAGCAACTCCGTAACCTAACCGTCATCGGATAGCCATCTAGCTGGAAGCACGAATTCTACTTCTCTCTTTTTTTTGTTCGATTTCACTGGGTTAAGTCCATTTTTCATTTTGGAGTCGGCATGATTGAAAGAAACAGAAGTTGACGTGGTTGACTGGGTTTAAGGATGCTTACGTCGCGGTTTTCACAGCTGTGCAGGATATCCTCTTGACGCTTTTTGCAAAAACAGCCCTGTAAGGCACAACTAATCCTTCAACAAGGCTTCCTTAATCTTGTCAGGGCTGCTCACAGCGAGGCACTCCTTTTTCCTGTATTCCTCCAGGCCCTTTTCAATTCTTTTCATGCCTTTCTTGTTTGCGAGCTCCTCTAGAGTAGCTAAAATCTCCTCTATCCTGTCGAAATGTTCGTATAATTCCTCAAGCAGAGGTCGAGGCACAGGAATCATTTCGGTCAATTCTATTCCTTCAAATCTAATAACAGCATATAGAGGTATAAAGATATTCGATTCTTTCTCACCTGATTTAGCCTGTTGACGCCGTTTGCTTGCAGTTTGACGCTGACGGCGGAACTGTGTTTTCGGCTTATGCTTTTCATCCTGGCATCTGTGCGAATCCGTTTGTGGAGCACACCCAGAGCGTGGGAACTAGAGTAAGTGGATATTGTTGCAAGCTCTAAACTGGAAATACATCGAGCTGTGTGCCGTCAGTTTCCTCATCGTCTCTTTTGGAGCAGGAAGCGTCGCCTGATGGTTGTTTTTGTTTTTCTTTCGGGTCAGCTAGCACCGGGGCCGGAAGGGCGGGTTCTTTTGTTAGGTCTACGAATTCAGTCTCTAATGCCTTGATTTTTTCTCTAAGGTGGTCGATATCTTCCTGTTTCTGGATGTTCTCTTCCTTTTCCTCTTCGATTGAGTTTTCGGCCCCTATTAGATTTTCCATTTTTGCGTTCGTGTTTTGCAGTTGGCTGATGGCTCGTTGTGTCTCGCTGTTCCTTCTTTTGATCTCTTGGGTTATTTTCTCGCAGAGGATTCTTGCACGTTGATCTAGCTTTCTTTCCTGTTCTTCCAGGCGGAGTAGGTTGTTTTTCTAGGTCAGCCTTGTCTTGCATCAGTTGCTCGAGGTCGTTTTCAGGCCATGAGCCGAGAGGCGTGTTTGGCGGTTGAGATGTGCAATCGCGGGTGGTTTCTTGGAGTGGTTGTTCTCGGTTTTTTTCGGGGTCTTGTTCAAATGAGACGGGAATTACGGGTTCATTTTGGTCGTTCGTTTTGCTCAACCTCAAATGTATTGTATCGCAATATATAATAATCTCTGCTCCGCGCAACGAAACATTCCCAAAATGGACATATTCACAGAATAGGTGTATCGAGAGTGGGGTTCAACAAAAATGAGGTTGTAGTCTGCGGCGCCATCAGAAAGCATTTATCCCGCTTCCCAAATTAACAAATCCAAAGTTGAATGGTTGAGCCCCATGTTTTTCAAGCAGGTTAAGCAGTTTAGCGACAACTTCTCCTACATCGTGGCAGACGAAGCCAGCCGTGAAGCAGCCGTCGTGGATTCAAGCTACAACGCCGATGAAATTACGCGAATTGTGAAAGCTGAGAATTTTCGGCTGAAATACATCATCAACACTCATGGGCATCCTGACCACACGGATGGCAATGACGAGTTGCGCTCGACGTTTGGAGCAAAAATCGTTGCCCATAGGCTGTCGCGAGCGGAGCACGATGTGCAGGTGGATGATGGTGACGTCCTTTCTGTTGGCGCCGTTCGATTGAGGGTGATTTATACTCCTGGGCACACGCCAGACGGCATATGTCTCCTCGTGAATGACACGGTCTTGCTCACGGGTGACACGCTCTTTGTGGGCGAGTGTGGCAGAACTGACTTGCCAGGGGGAGACCCGAGAGCTTTGTATGATAGCTTTTTCGGCAAACTGTTGAAGCTGGATGACGCGGTTGCGGTTTATCCGGGGCATGATTATGGTTCTAAGCCGTTTTCGACGATTGGGGAGGAGAGGAAGTATAATTATGTGTTGCAGCCGAGGAGTCTCGGTGAGTTTATAAGTTTTATGCGTTCGCCTTAGACGTTTTTGACGGTTTGGCTCCCATTTGTGGGAATGGACCATTGGTTTCTATCACAAACGTGTATATTTTTGGTCATATATACGTGGCTAATATGTTTAATGTGTCAAAGATGGGTTTTTAGAGCCCGAAAACGGCTTGTTTTCTGTTTTTGACCTGTATTCGTAATATGAATTCTACATAAGGCTTTTACCTTCACAAGCGCTAAATGCTGATTGCGTAAGTGAATTACGAGTCAAGAGTTAAGATTTAATAGAGGCAAAAAAGTGGTCAAGACCGTCCAGCAGAATTGCAGCAACTTCCTTGATAGAGCGACACTGGTGAAACTCAGATTGAAAGCCATGCGCGCAGGCGTGTGGTTCAGAGCCTTGCCAAGGATTGACAGAGTGCTTGTTGATTTAACGATACAGGTGGCTGATAGCATCCGCAGTCCGCATTTGGCCCGATGCATTCTCGCCGTCACGGGGAAGTTGGAGAACGCCTTGGAGAGTAAGCTGGGGCGTGCTATTCGAGAGTTCGGTCTTGCCATAGCAAGTAAGCTTTGTGTGTTTGCCATGAGATGGGGCAATAAGGCTGCTCAGGATTGGGCGAAAGATCCGGGTTTTGCTCGTTATTGGGCGGTCATGAAACTCAACGGGCATCCGTGTTTTGGTTGATTATTACCGCTTATGCTTGTGTTTGTTGAAGTAGCGTTACTGTTTGTTTTCTTGTTCTTCTATGTTGGGTTATTTTACAATCTGCCTGTTTTGGCTGCGGGTGTTATGGGCCTCCGCAAGAGCAGGCGCACTTCGAAACAGTCGGATCGTGCGCGGGAACGTTTGCCGTTTTTCTCGTTGATATTGCCCGTGAAGAATGAGGAGAGTGTGGTTGGCAGGCTTCTTGAGACCTTTTCGCGTTTGAGTTATCCCGTTGACCGGTTTGAGGTTGTTGTCGTGGATGATGGGTCTGTGGATGGGACTGCTGAGATTTGTAGGCGGTTTGCTGAGAGCGGCTGGGAACGTGCGGTTTTTGCAGCGTCAGGTTTCGAATGGTAAGGCTAATGCTTTGAATTATGGGTTGAGGTTTTGTCGTGGCGATATTGTGGGTGTGTTTGACGCTGACAACGTTGTTTCTAAGGATGCTTTGGTTAATGTGGTTAAGTATTTTGATGATGCGCGGGTTTCTGCGGTTCAGGGCAGGATTCATTCGATTAATTCTCATGAGAACATGTTGACGCAGTTTATTGCGTACGAGGATGCCGTTTGGAGTGAGGCTTACTTGCGTGGTAAGGAAGTGTTGGGTTTGTTTGTTCATTTGCGGGGTTGTTGCGAGTTTGTTCGGCGCGAGGTTCTGGAGAAGATGGGCGGTTTCGATGAGAGGACCTTGGCGGAGGATATTGAGCTCTCTGCTCGGATGACAAGTGACGGTTACAGGATTAAGTATGCTCCTGACGTGTGGGCGTGGCAGGAGAGTCCTGCGCATTTGAGGGGGTTCTTGAAGCAGCGGACCCGGTGGTTTAGGGGGCATCTTGAGGTTGCTTTTCGTTATGGGCGCTTGCTGAATAATGTGAATAAGCGGACTGTGGACGCTGAGTTTACGTTATTTTTGCCTTTGGTGGCTATTGCTTCTATGTTTTCTTTCTGGGTGGCGTCTTGGGCTGTGTTTGCTGCGGCGCCGTTTGATTTGGTGTTGAGGGTGTTTAGTGTTTTCTCGACCGTTTGCACTAGTTTGTTGATTGTTTTGTGTGGGCTGGCGTTGATTTACGTGACTAAGCCTAGGCGGGTTCGGAGTTTGTTGTGGCTTCCGTTTGTGTTTGGTTATTGGTGTCTTGATTCGTTTTTGGCGTTGTATGCTGCGTTGTTGATTGTTTTGCGTCGGCCGCGTAGGTGGGTTAAGACTGAGAAGTCTGGGGCTGTGGCGAGTCCTGAGTTTGCTGCGGAGATGTCTTCTGATCTTGGCTGATAAAGGCGTTGTTTTGGTTATTGGCGGCGCAGATATTACGATGTTCTGGGAAAAAACAGGCAAGACTAACCACTTGGTATTTGCTTTGGAAGTGGAGCAAGTTTATGCGTAAACACGCCATCGTTGAAGGGACTGTGAGAATGGCTCACTTAATAACTTCGAAAACCCATTTTAGAACGAGGCGAAGGAGATGGTCACAACGTCTCTGCTAGAGCTTGACGTCGAGCGCATTCTGAGAGAGCTAGAGAAGGTTATTGAAGTAGAGTTTCCAAAGGATGTTATCGAAGTGAGTTTGGAGCCTAGATTGAAGCTGCTCTGTATTAGATTCAAGAAACCTAGCAAAGCGGAGTTTGGGGAGCCTCTTCGTCATGGCGTGCACTTGTTTACCGACAAAACTACCAATGAGATAACCGCTGTAGAAGTTGTCGACTGGGAAAAGGTTTTGAAGATTGGCGTAGTCGATGGGTTGCATCGGATTCCAAGAAAGCACTTCAGGGCTTCCTCTCGGGAATATGAGAAGCCGACCGATGCTTTGTACGGTGCTGTCAAGGTTGAGAAGCCAATTGATGAGCCTAAGCGTATGGCTAGAGAGTACATGCGTAAGAAACTCCTCGACGATATCCAGTGATGCTGCAGTTGGCTACCTCAATAATGTCTCATCCATATTTAGAATGGCCAATTCCACTACTGCATTGGACGAGCGGACAAGTTCCGTATTTCGAGAAGGTTTATTTCAATGTGCCTTGTTGTATTGTGAGCGGAGACACTCATGCAGTTTGCTGATACTCTGGAGCTTTCGGCGGTTGTTCGGAGAGAGGGCAGACTCTATGTGGCTTTGTGCCCCGAGTTTGATGTTGCGAGCCAGGGCAAGAGTGTTGAAGAGGCTTTGAGTAACCTTAAGGAAGCGCTTGAGCTTTTCTTAGAAGATGAGGATGTCGAAAAGCCCTCCAGAGTTGAGGCTCCGATAGTTACAATTGTCAGAGTTAATGCAAGTGACCTCTTCCCCTTTTCCCAAGTGGAAAAGCAGTTTGAGCATTGACGAAGGTCTGTTCAAATGGTTGAAAACGCAGCAATAGTTGAAAGGCTTTCTAAGGCTTTAGGTGTTCCGCCAGATGAGCTGGTGAGAAAAGGGATAGAGGAGTTTCTTGGAGCACAGTTGAGGATTTGTCTTGCTGAGATTTATGATTTAGAGATGCGTTATGGCGTAAAGAGCGCTGATGAATTGATGCGGAAGATTCGTGAGTGTGTCGTCATGGAGCATCCGGCGTGGGAGGATTTGATAGTGCTGGAGAACCTTGAAGAGCGGGCGAAGAAAATTCGCAAAGAGTTAAAGGCTCTTAAGTCTTGGCGAAACGCTTAGATTTGGAAGCCCTGTTTAGGGAAATTGTTGATCTTGTTCAAAGCGAGTTTTTCGACATCGTGGTTGATGTTCAGCTGCGGTTCACGTCTTCGGGAGTTGTCGAAAGGCTTCGCCTTTTCTTGAGAGATGGAAGTTTTGCCGACGTTTGGTTGTCGGCGTCTGGCAAGTATTCTTACCATTGGGAACATAGGCACATAGGTGGTCTCATACACCGATACGATAATGCGCCTCATGGGCGATGGAAGGGTATCAGGACTTTTCCGAAACATTTTCATGATGGTAATGAAGATAACGTGAAAGAAAGTGCTATTCCAGACGACCCTTTATGCGGTACAAAGTATTTTCTGAGTTTTGTGCGAGACTACTTGAAGAAAACTAGTGGATCCCAGCGTGCGAGTAAATGAGGCACGCCGATTTTTTTCCACTGGCGTCGGGTCAACTAGTTTGGTAAACGAATCCAAGAGCGTTTTAGTCACTGGGGGTGCGGGTTTCATTGGTAGTCATCTTGTTGACCGGTTGGTGGCTGAGGGCTTCGGCGTGAAGGTTTTGGATGATTTGTCTTCGGGTTGCTTGGATAATATTCGTGGTCACGTTGACGGCGGCAGAGTTGGGTTTGTTAAGGGTGACGTCAAGGACCCCGAGGTTGTTGGTAAGTGTGTTGGCGGCGTGGGTTTTGTTGTGCATTTGGCGGCTGTGGTGAGTGTGCCGTTTTCAGTTGCGAATCCGGATTTGACTTATGATACTAATGTTACTGGGACTCTGAACGTGTTGGTTGCGTGTGCCAAGGCGAAGGTTTCGCGGTTTGTGTTTGCTTCGACGTGTGCGGTTTATGGTGAGCCGGAGCATCTGCCTGTTGATGAGGCGCAGCCTTGTCGTCCGATTTCGCCTTATGCTGAGTCTAAGCTTGCGGCTGAGCGGTTTAGTATGGGTTTTTGTGAGAAGCGGCTTTTGGATTGTGTGGCGTTGCGGTTTTTCAACGTGTATGGTCCGCGGCAGTGTATGAACGATTATAGTGGTGTGATTACGCGGTTTGTTGATTTGGCTCGGCGTGGTTCAGCGTTGACTGTTTATGGTGATGGTTCGGCTACTCGGGATTTCGTTTACGTCGGGGACGTGGTTGATGCTATCATGCTTTGTCTTGAGAGGAAGGCGGCGGTTGGTGAGGTTTTTAACGTTGGCACTGGCAGGGCGACTTCGGTTGATGAGTTGGCGAAGACTGTGTTGGAGTTGGTGCCTTCGGGCAGGGGTGTTGTTTATGATAAGCCGAGGGTTGGCGATATTAAGAGTAGTTATGCGGATGTTTCGGAGGCTGAGAGGGTTCTTGGGTTTAGGGCGAAGACTGGTTTGCGGGATGGGTTGCGAGTTTTGATTGAGAAAGGTTCCGCTTGCTTAATGCAGGGTCTGCGGTTTAGTCCGTTGCAGTCGTTGAGAAGTTTTAGGCTGACGGATTCGCGGTTGTTGCTGGCGTGTTTGGGGATTGGTTTCTTCATTCGGTTGGTGCCTGAGCTTCTGGCGTTTCCGCTTCCGATCGGCAGTGACACGGTGTATTATGCGGTTGTGATGAAGAGTGGCGTGGTTTTGGCGAATTGGAGCCAGTTTTTCACTTCGACCTGGCTGTTGTACGCTTTGATTGTGCCGGCTTACGGTGTGTTGCAGGGTGATCCGTTTTTGCTGTTGAAGGTGGTTGCGCCATTGTTGTTTGGGTTGAATGTTGCTGGGGTTTACTGGTTTAGCAGGAAGGCGTTAGGGTGGAGTTTTCGAATGGGTTTGGTGGCTGGCGTGTTTTTTGCGTTGCAGTTGGCTTCTTTGCGGATTAGTTGGGATTTGCTTCGGAACACGTTGGGTTTGGGAGTGTTGTTGTTTGCGTTGGCGTACGTGAAGGAAGTGGGTTCTAAGCGTGGTTTCGCGCTTGTTCACTGGGCTTTCGTTGTTGTGTGTGTTTGCGCACGAGTATGCGGCGGTGGCTTTGCTGTTCATAGTCATTGGCTTGCTTGTTTGGAATCTGTTCAAGCGGCAGCTGAGCTTGGACCCTATGCGGTTGGCGTTGGGTGTGCTCCCCGCGCTCTCGGTTGTCGCAGTCGGCATGTATTTTCGGTTTAACCCGATACGATTTGCGGTGGCTCAATCGAATGTCATCTCGGCGGGTGACGCTGTTAGCGGTAAGGTCGGAGGTTTGTTCTTCTTGGTTAACTATCTTCAGGTCCAGAATTCGGTGGATTCGTATGCAAGCTATTGGAACCTTGCGCTGAACATTGGACTTCTGTTCACGGTGTTGTTCGTGCCCTACATTATTCTCGTTGTTAAGGGCTTCTTCAGAAACGGTGTCCTCAACATTTGGACGGGTTTGCTGCTGGTTGGGTCTTTCGGCGCTTTAGTTGTGCCGTTTTCAGCCCTGCAGTACTGGCATCGCTGGATGTTCATGCTTGTCTATCCCTTCACATTTTATGCGGTCAGCGGGCTGGCGAGGTTGCGGAGCAAGTTTCGTGAGAAACGAATTGGCATTTCTGGGTTGCTTTCCAGCAAGATTTCGGTGGTCATGCTTTTGTTGACGTTCGGGTTGGGCGCTGCTTATCTTGCGACGCCTGTCGTGATGACTTATGCAGGTACGAGTTTGCCGACTCTTTCGGGCACTTATCGTTACTTTTCAACTGCTCCCAACGTTCCCTACGAGGATGTAGATGGAGTTGTTCAAGCCATGGGTTGGCTTAATAGCAATATGGTTTCGACGTCGAGTGTGGTTTTGCAGAGTACTTTTGTTGACTTGGGGCGACTCTATCTCGACAATTCTCATACAATTGTTAGTTTTGAGAACAGTGTCAGCTCTGCTGTGAGCATGGCTGTTGACCGTGGGTTCAGTCGAGTGTATTTTGTTTGGTGGAATGTGCCTCTCGGCTGGTATGGTGTTTCTGTTCCGAATAGTTTTGTCGATGTGCAGGATTTTGGGCGCATATCCGTTTACGCTTACGAGGTGTAAATGTTGGTGGAAGTTGAACATCCCGAAATAGTTTTGAATATTGGCGGGTTGCAAAAGGGAAGGCGTTGAAAGAGCCAAGCCGTTTGTGGTTGTTGGGATTCCCGCGTTTAATGAAGAAAATTCGATTGCGCGTGTTGTGTTGGAGGCTCAGAAATATGCTGATGCGGTGGTTGTCTGTGATGATGGGTCATCTGATTTGACGTGCGAGATTGCTGAGCGTTTGGGAGCTGATGTGGTTCGTCACGAGCAGAACTTGGGCTATGGCGCTGCCATAAAGAGCTTGTTTGAGCGTGCTCGCGAGTTCGATGCTGATGTTTTGGTCACTTTGGATGGTGATGGCCAGCATTATCCCGCTGAGATTCCAAATGTCGTTGAAGCCAATCACTGATGGCCGGCTGACGTTGTGATTGCCAGTCGGTTTATCGACGTACATGGGACTGCTGAGATGCCTCTGTACAGACGGCTTGGTGCTAAGTTGATTACAAAAATGGTCAACGGTTCCTCGAAAAACGGGCGTAAGCGACGCTCAGAGCGGATTCAGAGCCTACAGTCGTAGAGCGATTGAGCGTCTCAGTTTGTAGAGACTGGCATGGGTGCCAGCGTTGAG